>NZ_VCNH01000008.1:0-1224820 GCF_024355225.1 Roseovarius sp. M141 | reverse complement strand
AGCACGATGCCCGCAATACCCGGCAGCGTCAGCGTGGCGCCGATCAGGCTGAGCAGGCCAAACACCATGGCCACATTGACGATCAGCGCGATATTGGCGAAGAGGCCGAACAGGCCGTAGCTGGCAAACATGAACACCAGCACCAGCGCGAAGGCGACCATGCTGGCCACCTTGCCGGCTTCGATGCTGTCGGCGCCCAGTTCCGGGCCAACCGTGCGCTCTTCGAGGAATTCAAGGCCCGCAGGCAGCGCGCCGGCCCGCAAGAGGACGGCCAGATTGGTGCTTTCCTCAACGTTGAAATTGCCGGTGATGATGCCCGATCCGCCGGGAATATGGCTCTGAATCGTGGGGGCGCTGATCACCTCATTGTCCAGAACGATGGCGAACGGGCTGCCGATATTGGCCGCTGTATAGTCGCCGAATGCGCGCGCGCCGGTGGGGTTGAAGCGGAACGAAACGGCGGGCCGCCCGTTCTGGTCAAAATCGGGCTGGGCATCGACCAACTCGTCCCCTGTGACGACCGGCGCACGTTCGAGCACGTAGAAAACGCCCTCTTCATTGAGGGAGGGCAGAACCTCATTGCCCGCACCGGCGCGCTCGTCGGCGGAGGAGGCGCGGCCAACCACGGGTTGGAATGTCAACTGGGCGGTGGTGCCGATGATGTCCTTCAACTCGGTCGCGCTGCCAATGCCGGGAACCTGAATCAGGATGCGATCGCTGCCCTGACGCTGGATCGTCGGCTCGCGCGTGCCGACCTCGTCGATGCGGCGACGGATGATTTCCAGCGACTGGCGCACTGTGCGCTCGTCGGTCGCGCGTTGTTCGGCCTCGGACAGGCGCACGACAATGCTGCCGTCGCGTGCCGTCACTTCGATGTCGTTGGCACCCGCGCCGGTCAGGCTAGCGACTGGGCTGGCAAGGGCGCGCACCAGTTCGGCCGCGCGCGCCGCCTGTTCGGGGCGCTGGTTCAGGCGCACTACCAGTTCGGGGCCGTCCGTCGGCTCCAGCCGGATCGTGCCGACCTCATCACGCTTGTCGCGCAGAAGATCGCGCACCGCGGGCCACATGCCCTCGATCCGGGACTGATAGACATCCGCGACCTTGACCTCGGCCAGCAGATGCGCACCGCCGCGCAGATCAAGACCCAGATTGACCAGACCGCTGGGCATCCAGTTTGGCCACGCGTCCAGCGCGTCCTGCACCTGCGCGGGATCGGCGCCCATCTCGACGGCCTTGACCGCGTCGTTATGCGCCTCGACCCGTCCGTAAAAGCCGTTTGGCAGAGCCAGAAGAACGCCCAAGGCGACGACAGCCCAGATACAAATACGTTTCCACAGATCGATCTGAAGCATGTCGGCGCCTTTTGTGCAGTGCTGGCGTTATATCGGCCCTTGGGCCCGGGATCAGGCCTTGGGCGCGTCGGCCGCTGGCTCGGTCTTTGAGACGACCTGTGCGACGGTCGACTTGACGACGCGCACTTTGATGTTCGCGGCCAGCTCGACCTCGATCTCGTCGTCGTCCTTGACCTTGGACACCTTGCCGATCAGGCCGCCCTGCGTGATCACCTGATCGCCGCGGCGCAGGTTTTCCACCATGGCGCGGTGCGTCTTCAGCTTGCGCTGCTGGGGACGGATCAGAAGGAAATACATGATCGCAAAGATCAGAATGAGGGGAATGAACTGCGCGAACGCGGATCCGCCTTCCATGTGGGATACTCCTGTTGACGGCGGGGGGATCCCCGCGAATTTTGCGGAACCTATGGGCGTGCAGCCCTATTTGCAAGGCGCGAAAATGCGTGCAACGCAGCGAGGCCGGTATGGGGCGCCTGCGTTTTATGAATCAGGCTGACCAATAGTGACGTATTCGCGGGCTTGCCTATCCGGGCTGGGACACGCGCGGATCCCGCAAACCGCGCGCAGGGCGGCATCTTAGGGCACCGCCTACGCCGTGCTGGCCTGGATCAGGCGCTGACGCTGCGCATCCTTCAGATAGGGATTCCCTGCGCGCGACCGGGCATAGTCACCGGGGCGCAGATCGGCATAGATCAGAGCATCGCCGCCCTCACCCGCCGCCGCCAGCACGCTGCCATCAGGCGCGACAATGGACGACAGCCCCTGATAGGTGAAATCGCCCTCGCTGTCCGCATTATCCGCATAGGCCACGAAAATCTGGTTTTCGAAGGCGCGAACGGGAATGATGTGGCGCGCGATGAATTCGGCAGGCGCGCCGTTGGGCAGGGCGGTCGGGACCGCCACCAGATCGGCGCCCGCCAGCGCGAGGCGGCGCACGTTCTCGGGAAATTCCACGTCATAGCAGATGAGGCAGCCCACCTTCAGCCCCGCGATCTCTGCGATAACGGTCGTGGGACCGGCGGCAGTGAAGTGGCGTTTCTCATAGGGTCCGTACAGGCACCCCTTGCGATAAATCACAGGCGCGTCCGGCCCGGCGGCGTCGATCATCACGGCGCTGATATAGCGGGTATCGCCCGCCGCCTCGGGAAATCCGGCGATGACGCCGATGCCATGCCGGGCGGCCGCCACGCCCAGCGCGCGCACCCATGCGCCATCCGCCGTCTGCGCCTCGCGGTTGAATGCAGGCCCTCGCCCATAGCCCGACAGCGCCAGTTCGGGCGCAATCAACAGTCTGGCCCCCTTGCCCGCAGCCTCTTGCATGGCGTCGACGATCCGGGCAAGCCGATGATCGGGGTCGATGGCGGCAGACATCTGGAAAACGGCGATCCTGGTCATGGTGGTCCCTTTCAGCGTGCGAAATCAATGCACAGCCGCCCGGCCACCTCGCCCGCCTTCAGCGCATCCAGCGCGGCGTTCACATCGTCCAGCGCGATGGGCTGCACCTCTACCTTCAGCGGGTGCGCGGCGGCAAAGGCCAGAAAATCGGACAGCTCCTGACGGCTGCCCACGGAAGAGCCGAACACGCGGTGCCCGCCGTCGATCAGCCACATCATCGACAGCGGCATCGGATCATGAACCATGGCAATGGCGACGATATCGCTCATCGGATTGGCCGCAGCCTCGATCGTGTCCCAGATCACCGGGCTGGGCGCGAAATTGAGCGTGACGTCGGCGCCGCCTGCCTCCTTGATCGCCGCGCCCGCGCCCGCGCCCGCCGGAACGGTCACGTCGGCACCCAGCCGTTTCGCCGTCTCCAACTTGGCCGGATCGCGGTCCACCACAATGACACGCGCGCCGCGCGTCTTGGCGATGAGGATGGCATATTGGCCCAGCCCACCAGCGCCGAGGATCAACACGTTCGTGCCCCCCTCGACCTTGGTCTTGCGCAGCGCCGACCATGCGGTCAGTCCGGCACAGAGCAACGGCGCCCCGTGCAGCGGGTCAATCCCGTCCGGGATTTCGACGGCGAAATCAGCCGGACACAGCGCATATTCGGCAAAGGCACCGTGTTTCTGCACGCCGCGCGCGGTGTTGTCCGGGCACAGCACCTCGTGCCCGGTCCGGCAAGGTTTGCAGGTCAGGCAGGTGTCATAAATCCACGGCAGACCAATGCGCGTGCCGATGGCCGGAGCGTTTCTGGTGCCGGGGCCGACCTGCACGACACGGCCGATTCCCTCGTGGCCCAGGATCAGGGGATAAAATTCATCGGGCAGGTTTTCCTGCCCGTCGCGCAGATGCAGGTCGGAATGGCAGACGCCGCATGTCTCCAGCCGCACCAGAACCTGCCCGGCGCCGGGGGTGGGTGTCGCCACCTCGCGAATCTCCAGTGCGGCACCGGGGGCGGGGCAAATGGCGGCCTTCATCGTCAGGGGGAGCGTATCGGTCATGGCGGTTTTCCTTTGGCAGGGCCGGTTCATCCTCATGCTATGCGCTGGACAGGCAGAGCGAAAGTGGTGGATTGCAACGATAAAAATCAGCGCCCGCATATACATCTCCGGCGCACAATGCCTTAGACTGCGCGCTTCACGCCCATCACGGCCAGAGGGAATCACCCATGAGCAACGCGAACCAGTTCAACCAACCGCTGGGCGGCAATGACATGCCGCGCTTTGGCGGCGGTGGCACAATGATGCGCCTGCCCCAGCAGCCCACAGCCGAAGGGCTGGATGCGTGCTTTGTCGGCATCCCGATGGATATCGGCACGTCCAACCGCACCGGCACGCGCCACGGTCCCCGCGCCATCCGCGCCGAAAGCGCGATGATGCGCCCCTACAACATGGCCACCGGCGCCGGTCCGTTCGCGAAAATGCAGGTGGCCGATATCGGCGATGTGGCGATCAACACGTTTGATCTGAAAAAGACGGTGGATATCATCACCGCCGCCTATGACGAGGTCTTGAAACATGATGTCGTGCCGCTGACGCTGGGCGGCGATCATACGCTGACCTACCCGGTCCTGCGCAGCATCGTTAAAAAACACGGGCCTGTCGCCCTGATCCATATCGACGCCCATTCCGACACCAATGACGAGATGTTCGGCGAAAAGATCGCCCACGGCACCCCCTTTCGCCGCGCGGTCGAGGATGGATTGCTGCTGAACGACAAGGTATTCCAGATCGGCCTGCGCGGCACAGGCTACGCGCCCGGCGATTTCGACTGGGGCCGCGAGCAGGGCTTTACCGTGGTGCAGGCGGAGGAATGCTGGCACAAATCCATGACGCCCCTGATGGCGCAGATCCGCAGCCAGATCGGCGATACCCCCTGCTATCTGACCTACGATATCGACAGTCTGGACCCCTCCATCGCGCCGGGCACCGGTACGATGGAAATCGGCGGGCTGACCACCATTCAGGCGCTGGAAATCGTGCGGGGATGCAAGGGTCTGAACCTTGTCGGCGGGGATCTGGTCGAGGTTTCGCCGCAATACGACACCAGCGGCGCCACCGCGATGATCGGCGCGAATCTGCTGTATGAAATGCTCTGCGTCCTGCCACGCGTCTGGGCCTGATATAAAAAACCAAGGGAGAGACTGAAATGACCAACCACCTGACACGCCGCCGCTTTCTGGGCACGGCTGCCGCAACCGGGGCCGCCACGCTGGCCGCACCGTCTATCCTGCGCGCCGCCGACGGCCCGTTGCGCGTGGGCACCTATGGCGGCTTTTTCGAAGAAAGCTTCAGCAAGCATATCTACCCCGGCTTTACCGAGGCGACGGGGATCGAGGTCGAATCCCTCGCCGTTCCCACAGGCGAAACCTGGCTGGTGCAGATCAAGAACGCCGCCCGCGCGAAAACCGCGCCTGCCGATGTCGGCCTGATGGCCGGCACGCCGCGCCGCGAAGGCGCCAAGCAGAAGGTGTTCAAGACGATCGACGCCGCGAACATCCCCAACCTCGCCAACCTCAATGACCGGTTCAAGGACAGCTACGGCGACGGCGGCCTGTACGGTGTCGGCGGCGTGTCGTGGTACATTACGCTGTGCACAAACTCCGACGTGATCCCCGAGGCGCCAACCAGCTGGACCGCCCTGTGGGACAGCCAGTACGAGGATCAGATCGGCCTTCTGGGCCTTGCCACCAACTCCTTCCTGCTGGAGGTGACGGCGACGACGTTCTTCGACGGCACCGATATTCTGGCGACGAAAGAGGGCATCGAGCAGGTTTTTAACAAGCTGTCCGAGGTCGTCCCCAACGTGCGCCTTTGGTACAAGGACGAGGGCAGCTTCCAGCAGGCCCTGCAACAGGGCGAAATCCCGATGGGCCAGTATTATCACGACGTCGCCGGGCTGGCGGCTGCCGATGGTTTCCCCGTGGTGTCGACCTTCCCCAAGGAAGGCGGCATACTGGACAGTGGCTATTGGGTCGTGCCGGAATTCGCGGACGCCGACGCAAAGACAGCCGAATTCCTGAACTACATGTGCAAGCCCGAAACGCAGGCGACACTGGCGCGCAATCTCGGCACCGCGCCGGTGATCGACCCGTCGCTGACTGACCTATCGGCCGAGGAACTGGCCGCAGTTTCCAGCAATATCGAGCCTATCGTGCCCCGCTATGAGATGTATGGTGAGCATGGCGATTTCATCTCGGACCGCTGGAACCAGATGATCGCGGGCTAAGGCCAATTCTGGCCCGTCCCACCCGGGACGGGCCGCCGCAAGACAAGGATACATGAATGACAGGCCTGATCATCGACGGCGTCACCAAGAAATTCGGCACCATTACCGCCGTCGAGAACGTCAACCTGACCTTCACCGAGGGCGAGATGATCTGCTTTCTCGGGCCGTCCGGCTGCGGCAAGACGACCCTTTTGCGGATGATCGCAGGGTTGGAAGAGCCGACGACAGGCAGCATTTCCATGAACGGGCGCGACCTGACGCAAGTGCCGGTACACCAGCGCGAAATCGGCATGGTGTTTCAATCCTTTGCCCTTTTCCCCCATCTGACGGTGGGCGAAAATATCACATACTCCATGCGCATCCGTGGCCATTCCCGGTCCGAGCGCGAGGATCGGGCGCGCGAACTGCTGGACATGATGCACCTGCCCGGCATGGCGGATCGCCGCATTTCCCAGCTATCGGGCGGTCAGCGCCAGAGGGTCGCCATCGCCCGCGCGCTGGCACTGAACCCGCAGATTTTTCTGCTGGACGAGCCGATGTCGGCGCTGGATGCCAACCTGCGCGAGGCGATGCAGATCGAATTGCGCAAATTGCAGCAGGATCTGGGCATTACCACCGTCGTCGTCACCCATGACCAGACCGAGGCGATGACGATGGCCGACACGATCGTCGTCATGGGCAAGGCCAAGGTGCTGCAAGCGGGCACGCCGATGCAGATCTACAAATCGCCCACCAACCGCTTTGTCGCCGATTTCATCGGCACGTCGAACCTGCTGCCCGCCCGCATGACCGGCGCGGATACGGCTCAGGTAGGCGATGCGGTGCTGCATATCGGCACCAACGCCCAAGGGTTCACTGCTGGCGACGAGGTGGTTCTGATGACCCGTCCCGAAGCTGTTTTCGTGCGCTCCGCCAGCGACGCCACCCCGCCGAACGCGGTCGAGGGCCGCGTCACTTTCGTGCGCGACATCGGCGCGACCATCGAGATCCTTGTCGATTGCGACGGGCACGAGGTGATTTCGGTCCTCACGCCCAAGGACTGGCCGGACGTCAAGATCGGGCAGGAGGTCCATGTCGAAATGCCAAAGGACGCGTGTAGCGTTCTGGCGCCATAGGGGGGACCGGATGCGCAATTCATCACTGTCCCGCTACGTCGCGCTGATCCCATCCTCGGTGATGATCGGCGTTTTCTTTGCCATCCCGTTCGCGCTGATCCTGATGGTCAGCGTGTCCAGCCCCGCCGATGATGCAGATTTCCGGCTGGGGTTCGATCTGCAACATTTCCAGCGTTTCGCAACGTGGTTCTATATCGAACGCGCCCTATTCTCGGCGGGCCTCTGCGCGCTGATCGCGGCGATCAGCATGGCCATCGCGTTCCCGTTCACCTACTTCCTGACGACGTTCAAACGCCGCGCGCAGGATCTGTGGCTGATCTATATCCTTGCGCAATTGTCGCTGTCCGAGGTGCTGATCGCCTTTAGCTGGCAGATCCTGCTGTCGCGCACATCGGGCGTCGGCAACATCCTGGAGATGCTCGGCATTGTCGAACGCTCTTTCTCCATGGCGCCCTCCGCCGGGGCGGTGATCGCGGCGCTGGTCTACCTCACCGTGCCGTTTTCAGTGCTGCTGCTGTTTCCGGCACTCAGCCGCATGGACCGCAGCCTGCTGGAGGCCGCGCGCACGCTGGGCGCCTCGCCCGTCCGTACATTTTTCACCGTGGTCATTCCGGTGACGCGCCCTGCCATCATTTCCGGCGCCGTGACGGTGTTCGTGCTGACATTGGGCGCGATCATCGTGCCGCAGGTGCTGGGCCGACCGCAGCATTGGACGCTGTCGGTGCTGATCACCGATCAGGCGATCTTCAACTTCAACATGCCCTTCGCCTCGGCGCTGGCGGTGGTGCTGCTGGCGCTGAGCGCCAGCGTCATCGCGCTGGTGTCGTGGCTGGGCCGGAGGGCGGAGGCATGATAACCGCACTGCGCCGCATCTACATGGCCCTCTTCGCGCTGTACCTGATCGGGCCGATCATCGTCATTACGGCGGTATCGTTCAACGCGCAGAAATTCCTGGCCTTTCCGCCGCGCGGCTTTTCGCTGCGCTGGTATGCAGCGATTTTCGTCGAGGCGGACTGGTTCGCCGCTTTGATGAATTCGCTGACCATCGCGCTGGCCTCGGCGTTGCTGTCGACAGCCATCGCGGTGCCGGTGGCCTATGCCGCATGGCGCTACGGGCTGCGCTATGCCCGCGCGCTGTTCGCGCTGGGAATTGCGCCGTTCATCCTGCCGCCGGTCATCATGGCGCTGGCGTTTTTGCTGTTCTTTTCCAGCGTGGGCGTCAACGGGCTGATGGCAAACGTCATCATCGCGCATGCGATCTTCCTGCTGGCGCTGCCTCTGGTGACGATCTCGCTGGGGTTGGAGAGTATCGACAAGGCGCTGATCGAGGCCGCGCAGACCATGGGTGCGTCTGGCTGGACGGTGTTCCGCACCGTGATCGTTCCCATCGCCGCCCCCTTCGCGCTGGCCGGGTTCGCCTTTTGCTTCGTGCTCAGCCTGAACGAATACATCATCGCCCTGATGACCGTCGGGTTCACGGTCGAAACGCTGCCGGTCAAGATCTTCAACGCGCTGCGCTATGGCTACACCCCGGTGATCGCGTCGATTGCGGTGCTGTTCCTGCTGGTGAATATTACCGTCTTTTCGCTGATTGCACGGTTCAGCAATCTGGCGCGCATATTGGGCGCGATGGACTGAACGCGACATGTTTCGCCCCATGGCTGTTGTCTCGGGGCAGAACGCTCTATCTGTCCCGGACCGGGGTAGGGACAATATCACCATGACGCAGCAGCCCGTCATCGAGGCGCATCATATCGGCAAGCAGTTCAACGGCTTTCAGGCGCTCAGCGATGTCAGCCTGACCGTCAACCTTGGCGAGCGTGTCGTTGTCTGCGGCCCTTCGGGGTCGGGCAAATCGACGCTGATCCGCTGCTTTAACGGGCTTGAGACGCATGACAGCGGCACGCTGACGGTTGACGGGCGCGAGATGTCGGCAGACGCGCCGCATATCCGCCAGCTGCGGCAGGATGTCGGCATGGTGTTTCAACAGTTCAACCTGTTTCCGCATCTGACGGTGCTGGAGAACCTGACCATCGGCCCGCGCAAGGTGCGCGGCCTGCCCCGCGCCAGGGCCGAGGCCCTGGCGCGCAAGTATCTGGAGCGCGTGCGCATCCCCGAGCAGGCAGACAAGCGCCCCGACCAGCTGTCAGGCGGACAGCAGCAGCGCGTCGCCATCGCCCGCGCGCTGTGCATGGAGCCGCGCGTGATGCTGTTTGACGAACCGACATCGGCGCTGGACCCCGAAATGATCGGCGAGGTGCTGGACGTCATGATCGATCTGGCTGAGAGCGGTATGACAATGGTTGTCGTCACGCATGAGATGGGGTTCGCGCGCAAGGTGGCCGACCGCATGGTGTTCATGGAGTCGGGCCGCATCGTCGAGGTTTCGCCGCCGGACATCTTCTTCAGCACCCCCCAAACCGACCGCGCGAAACTGTTCCTTAATCAGATCCTCGGACATTGAGACGCCTGCGCCGCATCCTGAACGTGCCGGTGGTTGCCGTCGCGCTCTATGGGGCGATCATGGCAGGGATCGTCTGGGCCTCCTATGCGGGCGCGCAGAAAATGGGCTATAACTGGCAATGGTACCGCGTGCCGAAATACATCTACACGCTGACCGATGACGGATTTCAGCCGGGCGAGATCCTGATCGGGCTATGGGCGTCGATCCGGCTGTCGGCGGCGGCCTTCGTGCTGGCCACGCTGTTGGGCGCGGCGGTCGCGATCCTGCGCATGTCGGGGCTGATCGTCGGCAAGGGCGTGTCCGTGATCTATCTGGAACTGATCCGCAACATCCCGCTTCTGGTGCTGCTTTACCTGTTTTACTACGTCCTCGGCCCGATCTTTGGTCTGACCCGGTGGAGCGCGGCGATCCTGACGCTGGCGGTGTTCCATTCGGCGCTGATTTCCGAGATTTTCCGCGCCGGCATCAACTCGGTCGCAAGCGGCCAGTGGGAGGCGGCAGATGCCATAGGCATGTCGCGCGCGCAGGCGCTGCGCTATATCATCATCCCGCAATCGGTGCGCTTCATGCTGCCGCCCCTGACCGGTGAGGCAGTGCACCTGATCAAATCCTCGGCCATCGTCAGCGTGATCGCGGTGGCCGAGCTGACCACCGTGGGCCGCAATATCATCGCGGACACTTACATGAGTTTTGAGATCTGGTTTACAGTTGCCGCCGTATACCTTGCACTGACCCTCGTCCTGTCCTTCGGCGTCTCGGCGCTGGAGCGGCGGTTCAATCCCAACTGATACGGATTTCAGGAGATTTCCCATATGTCGACCACCCGTAGAAAGGCCCTGCTGCTGGGCCTGGCCTTCGCCGCGACCACCAGCACAATCCAACCCGCGCTGGCGCAATCGGCAACGCAATCGCTGGCCCGCGAATCCGTGATCGAGACGATCAAGCAGGACGGCGTCCTGCGCGTCGGCCTGTCAGTGTTCGCGCCGTGGTCCATGCGCGACAAGAACGGCGAACTGATCGGGTTCGAACTGGACGTGGGCCGCGCGCTGGCCGTGGATATGGGCGTCGACGTCGAATTCATCCCGACCGCGTGGGATGGCATCATCCCGCAGTTGGTGTCGGGCAATTTCGACGTCATCATTTCCGGCATGTCGATCACCCCCGAGCGGAACCTGACGGTGAATTTCAGTGACCCCTACGCGTTTTCGGGCCAGACTATTCTGGCGAACAAGCCTATGACCGACGGGCTTGCGCTGGAGGAGTACAACACCCCCGATATCATTTTCTCGGCGCGGCGCGGCGCCACCCCCGCCACGGTGATCGCCACGCTGTTCCCCGAGGCGCAGCTGCTGCTGTTTGACGAGGAAGCCGCCGCCGTTCAGGAGGTGCTGAACGGCAACGCCCACGCCACCATGTTCGCCGAACCGGCACCGTCCATCGAGGCGCGCCGTTACCCCGAGAAGCTGCACGTGCCGTTCGATCGGACGTTCCTTGCCACCGGCGAAGGGTTCGCGCTGCGCAAGGGCGATCCCGATGCGCTGAATTTCTTCAACAACTGGATCGCCGCGCGCACGGCCTCGGGCTGGCTGAAAGAACGGAACGATTATTGGTTCAAGGGCGACGACTGGCAGTCTGAAGTCGCTGAATAAAAATGCCTCGCGCGCCCTCGATCTTGCGAAACCTGCGCTGGCCCGACCTGCTGATCCTCGCCGTTCTGGCGGCGGGGATCGGCTATGTCGCGCTGACCATTGAGGGCACGCTCAGCTATGAATGGCGCTGGCACCTGATCCCCGATTACATCCTGCGCTGGCGCGAAGACCGGGGCGAGTGGTTCGCCAACCTGTTGCTTCAGGGGCTGTTCACGACGATCCGCATCAGCATCTATGCCAGCGTTCTGGCGCTGGTGCTGGGCACCCTGCTGGGCATCGCGCGCTGCGCGCAGAACCTGACGGTGCGACTGCTGGCGCGCACCTACATGGAGCTTTTACGCAATATCCCGCCCGTCGTCATCATCTTCATCTTTTTCTTTTTCCTGTCCCAACAGCTGATCGACGCGCTGGACCTGAACTCTTGGGCGCGGGGCATCGCCCGCGGCGATAACGCTGGTACCTGGGAATTCTTTTTCGGCGACATGCGCCGCTTTCCGTCGCTGATCTCGGGCGTCATCGTCCTGGCCCTGTTTGAGAGCGCCTTTGTCGGTGAAATCGTGCGCGCCGGCATCCAGTCCACCCCCAGGGGCCAGCGCGAGGCCGCGCGCGCCATCGGCATGGGTCCGCTTCAGGAAATGCGGTACATCATCCTGCCGCAGGCGATGCGCAAGGTGACGCCCCCCATGGCAAACCAGTTCATCAGCCTGATCAAGGACAGCTCCATCATCTCGCTGATTTCGGTTCAGGATCTCACCTACAAAACAGTCGAACTGGTCGCCTCGACCCGGCTGATCTTCGAAGCTTGGATCACCACCGCCGCGCTCTATTTCCTGCTGTGTTTCGGGCTGTCCCTACTGTTCAGGTGGCTGGAACGCAGGCTGTAAATTTACCAAGATCAGCATCACAAACTCCCTGCCGTGCAAAGCCATCGGCTCTTTCGGGATAAAGTTGTGCTGCTGATAGGCGTCATTTTCCATTCACCACCAATCCGAAAGAACAGCTTCAGCCGTTCCTGTTGATCCCACCAGATCCGGCTGGTCTTGCAACATCCTGTTGACCTATGAAACCTTGCGATTTAGGACATGATGCCAGCGCCGCACTAGCTCAGCTGGTAGAGCATCGCATTCGTAATGCGGAGGTCAGGGGTTCGAATCCCTTGTGCGGCACCATTTCCAGCTGCGTGTCAGTCACACCATCCCCTTTTCGGGATTCACAGCATCCTCTTTCCGCTGGGTGAGACTCTTCGCGATGATGGTCCGTAATCACTCCGTTGGCACTGCCTGCCTGACGCCGGGGCTTTGATCTAAGACACGTGTTTAACGACGTCCTTAGCGACGTATCTTATGCGGGGTCTGCGATGCGCGGCGAAACTCTTGGGGTCAAGCGACGGCGCTTCTGGCGCGACGAGGACAAGCTCAAGATTGTCATGGCGGTGGGCATCGGCGGCGTGACGGTCACGCGGCAACAAATTTATGCCTGGCGGCAGGATCTCAAGAAGAAGGGCCTGTGGTCGCCCAATGCCGGGGTGTTGTTTTTTCCTTTAGATATACCGGTCGCGGTGACGCAGCCCACAGTCGCTGAAACTCCGACACCGAGTGCGATTGAATTGCGCTTACGGTGCGGCCGCTGTCTGCATTTTGATCGCACAATAGACCCGACCGCGCTGACATCCTTGATCCGTGCGGTGGAAGCCGCATGATCGGCCCTTAACTGGCCTGTGGGGTTACGGATATGAGGAAAGGGATCGCTGGATTGGCGGCACTTGCCCAGGATGTGCTGCGGCAAAAGTCCGCCAGTGGCGCAGTGTTTGCATTCCGGGGGCGACGCGGGGATCGGATCATGCTGCTCTATTGGGATAGCCAAGGGTTTTGCCCTTATTACAAAGTCCTCGAGCCGGGATCATTTCCGTGGCCGAGCGCCAAGGACGGGGCGATGCGAACGACCTCAGCACAGCTTGCGATGCTCTGGACCCCTCTCGGCAAATTGCTTCGCAATCGGCTGCCGACCAGCAAGTGAGCGACTGGTGGCGCCCGGACTGGGGCGCCGCCCGCGCGCGTGGGGTGATTTTACATCCGGGTTTACGTTAATTATATGGTTCTTGAGCCTGATTTTTGGTCGCCAGGCGCGTGTCAAAACCTGCCACAAACCTGCCCCCTCTCGCGCATCCAAGCATGCGCTGCCGGGCAGCGGATGATCGCGGCGTTGCAGGCAGAGGACGCCAAGCTGAACACCTCGACCCACAGACCTACCTCGCTAAGGTTCTCGCACGCATACATGATCACAAAATCAACAGGCCTGATGAATTGCTACCGTGGACCTGGGCGCCGCGGGTCTCCGCAACCGACAGTCAAGCCGCATAAGCTGCGGTATCAATGAAGCGAATACGATGTTCCGTCGGATCAGTGAGTCAGGGTTCGACCTGAGAAGGAAATTTCTCATCCGCAGCGATGCGTCATCAGGCAGGCCACGGTATTTGCCACTGTGCTGGAAGTGCGTCGATGAAGCCTGGGGTCTCCCCGTAGTTCGACCGGGAAATCATTCGCGAAGCGCGGCGACCACTTCCACCGCATCCGCATCAACCCTTCAGGAAAGCAGACTTGCGCAGCAACTATGCCCCCCGTGAAACCGGCAAAGAGCTGACTTTCAGAATACACAATTGCAGCAGCCGTGCTGACATCATCACATAAGACGTGGGTTGGCCACAGCGCCCTGCTGGAGCTTGGGCCGACGGGGTGCCGACGCGGATGCGGTGGAAGTGGTCGCAAAATTGATCACCGGCTCGGGATTTGCGCACCAAGATTGCTTTCGGGGGCAAGCAGCGGCTCGCTTTGTCCATGGTACCGATGAGACGCAATTAAAGTTTCGTACGAATGAAAAGGGTTGGCCTTGATGCGACGGATATTCGTATCCTCAGCGCAGTTCAGCAGCATGGCCCACTAAGCAAAACCAAGCTGGCCGAGATCGCCAATATCTCTGCGACACCTTGCCGGGCCCGTCTGGACAAATTGAAGGCCGCTGGTTTCATTCGGGGCTATCATGCCGAACGCGGAATTGATCGATACATGACATAAATCATGACCCGCAGCATCAAGAGCGCCCGGCCTAACCTTGCAAAGCAGGTAGCAAGGCGCGCCCAAACGGGCTGAGTGACGTCGCAAAATGGTCTGTTCAGTCTTGGAACGGCCTTTTTTCAGTCCGCCGTCATTCGGTATCCCAGGGTAGCAACAGGGCAATGTTCACCCCCCGCGACCGGTCCGGCTGCCGACTAACAAGGGCGAAAATCATGACGCAGGCAGATGGCAGTCGGACAGTGTAAATTCATCCTGATCACCAATGCAACGGGCGGTATTCTGAATGACCCGGTCCTGCTGCGATTGGCGGAAAACCACTTCTGGATTTCGCTCGCAGACGGCGATGTCCTGCTTTGGGCGCAGGGCGTGGCCGTACATTCCGGCCTTGATGTCACAAACCGCGAGCCGGATGTGCCGCCGTTGCAATTGCAGGGCCCCAAAACGGGCGAGATCATGCAGGCGCTGTTCGGTGGCGGCATCATGGATCTACGCTGTTACTGGCCGCGCGAGGTTGAACTTGACGGCATTGCGCTCATCGTGTCGCGCACCGGCTGGTCCAGCGAACTGGGCTATGAGATCTACCTGCGCGACGGATCGCGCGGCGACGAACTGTGGGAAAAGATCATGGCAGCGGGGGAGCCTTTTGGCCTGAAACCCGGCCACACGTCTTCGATCCGTCGCATCGAAGGCGGCATGCTGTCCTATCATGCCGATGCGGATATCAACACGACCCCCTACGAACTTGGTTTTGACCGACTCGTGAACCCTGATATGGAGGCCGATTTTAGCAGCAAGGGGTGAGCCGCAAACAGGTCGGCTTGATCATCGACGGCGCTGCTTTGACGGGGCCAAACACGACTTTCTGAGACAGAACCAAGGGTGAGGCCGCCATCGGCAAGGTCACCTCTGCTGTCTATTCGCCGCGCCTGGAGCAAAACATCGCCCTGGCCATGGTGTCGGTGGAGGGCGCGGTGATCGGCATGAAAGCCGACGTCATGACCAATTCAGCCCGCGCCGCGCCACCGTCACGGAGCGTCCGTTCTACGATCCCCGAAAGGCAATCGCCGCCGCATAAGCGCCACGGCCAAAACAGGGACCTGCCAAATAGCCGACCTATCGATCAAACTGCACTGGCAGCGCGCAGAACCCGCGCTGCACACGGGCCAGTACTCGAACGTACATTCCATGCAGTACAATGACAGCTATGATGTCCAGGTGGACGCCGCCCCGGATTGGGGCGGTGATCCCGCCAATGCCAATCCCGAACAGGCCCTCGCAGCGGCCCTGTCCAGCTGTCACATGATGACGTTTCTTGCGCTGGCTGCCAAAGCCGGTTGGCCCTTGGCCAACTATCACGATCATGGCGTCGCCCATCTGGGCGCGAACCCCAAGGGTCAGATGTCGGTGACCCGCATTGACCTGCATTCGGTGGTGCGGTTTGATGCAGTCTTTGCCATCAACGCGACCGAGCTGGAAAAGATGCAGAACCGCGCGCATCGCTATTGCTTTATCGCCGACACGCTTTCTGACAATGTGGAAATCAACGTTCTGTAAACTCCAAAGAAGGATGTGACCCTTGCAAAATGGCAATATTCTGCTGCGTGATCTGGATGACGACGGCATCTTGCGTCTGACCTTGAATGACATCGGGCGGCGCAATGCACTGTCCGAAGCGATGCTGGCAGAGCTGGACGCCGCCTTTGCCGACGCCGGGTCTGACGCAGCGGTGCGCGTTATCATTCTGGCAGCAAACGGACCGGCCTTTTGTGCGGGCCACAACCTGAAGGAAATGACCGCCGGACGGGCGGGCCCTGATGGTGGAAGGGCCTATTTCACAAAGGTTATGGCGCAGTGTTCCGGCGTCATGCAGGGGATCGTGAATTGCCCCAAACCCGTCATTGCCGAGATCACGGGGGTAGCGACGGCCGCGGGCTGTCAGCTGGTGGCCAGTTGCGATCTGGCCATTGCGGCGGACACGGCGCAATTCAGTACGCCGGGTGTTCATATCGGCCTGTTCTGCTCTACCCCGATGGTGGCCCTGTCGCGTAACGTGGCGGGCAAGCACGCGATGGAAATGCTGCTGACCGGCGACATGACATCGGCGGGCCGCGCAGCAGAAATCGGGCTGATCAACCGGGCCGTCGCCCCGGAGTTGCTGCAAGATGCCACGATGGAGATGGCCCGCAAGATCGCGTCCAAATCCAGCATGACCCTCGCCATCGGAAAGCGTGCATTTTATGTGCAACGCGAGATGAGCCTGCCTGAGGCCTATGATTTCGCCTCCGGCGTGATGGTCGAAAACATGCTCGCCCGGGATGCCGAAGAGGGCATCGGCGCCTTCATCGAAAAACGTGCGCCCCGGTGGCAGGACGCCTGAGCCGATGGAAACGAACCCATACAACACAGATCTGGACCGCAATCCTGCGAATTATCAGCCCCTTACGCCGCTCACCTTTCTGGACCGTGCCGCCAGTGTTTTTCCCGACCACATCGCAATTGTCCATGGCGCTCTGCGGCGCAACTATGCCGCGTTCTACAGGCGGTCGCGGCAACTGGCCTCGGCCTTGGCTCAGCACGACATCGGACGTGGCGATACGGTATCGGCCCTGTTGGCGAACACGCCTGCGATGCTGGAGTGCCACTACGGCGTGCCGATGTGCGGCGGCGTCCTGCATTCGGTCAACACCCGTCTGGACGCTTCCATAATCGCGTTTCAGCTGGACCACGCGACGTCCAAGATTGTGATCGTCGACCGCGAGTTCATGCCCCTGATGCAAGAGGCGCTGGCGCTCGCTTCGGTGAAACCGGTTTTGATCCAATACGATGACCCGGAGTTTACCGGTCCACAAATACATGTCGAAGCAACCGATTACGAGGCATTCCTGTCCGGCGGAGATCCGGATTTCGCCTGGCTGATGCCCGAGGACGAGTGGGACGCGATCTCGATCAACTACACGTCCGGCACGACCGGCAACCCCAAGGGCGTGGTATCGCATCATCGGGGGGCTTACCTGCTGGCGCAGGGAAATGCGTTGGTCTCCTCAATGCAAAAACACGCGGTCTATCTGTGGACCTTGCCGATGTTTCATTGCAACGGCTGGTGTTTCCCGTGGACGATGTCCGCTGTCATCGGCACTCATGTTTGCCTGAGGCAAGTACGCGCCGAGCAGATCTGGAATGCGATGGCCGACGAGGCCGTGACACATCTTTGCGGGGCTCCCATCGTCATGTCGCTGATGATTTCGGCGCCGGATGCCGTCAAACGCGATCTCGATCACACCGTGCAGTTCTTCACAGCCGCGGCCCCCCCGCCCGAAACGCTGTTGGCGGACATGAAAACCGCGGGCTTTGACGTGACCCATCTTTATGGGCTGACCGAAACATACGGCCCTTCGGTAGCAAATGACTGGCATGACGCCTGGTCCGATCTGCCCCCGACCCAGCAGGCCGTGCTCAAATCCCGTCAGGGTGTGCGCTATCTGCCGCTGGAGCAGCTAGACGTTCTGGACCCTGAGACGATGACCCCTGTACCGAGAGACGGCAAAACCATGGGTGAGGTCATGTTTCGCGGAAATGTTGTGATGAAGGGCTATTTTCGCAACGCCGAGGCAACGCAGCAGGTATTCGAAGGTGGCTGGTTCCACTCTGGCGATCTGGGCGTCATACATCCCGATGGCTACATCCAGCTAAAGGACAGGGCCAAGGACATCATCATCTCGGGCGGGGAAAATATTTCCTCTCTCGAAGTCGAGGAAGCGCTGTACCGGCACCCGGCGGTCGGCGTTGCCGCTGTCGTTGCAATGCCGCATGACAAGTGGGGCGAAACGCCCTGTGCCTTTATCGAGCTTGCCGCCGGTCAGCATGCGGATGCCGAAATGCTTCGGCTGTGGTGTCGCGAGCATCTTGCGCCATTCAAGGTTCCGGGCCGGTTCATCTTCATGCCCATTCCAAGAACGTCGACCGGAAAGATTCAAAAATTCCTCCTGCGTGACCAAGCAAGGGAAATTGCGGCAAGCTGATTTTATCACGCTCTGCCAGCCCTCCGGGTGGTGTGAAATTGCACGCTTTGACATTCGCGGACCGGCGGGAGGCCGGTGGTTTATCGCCAACCGGTGGAAGATCGAAGATTGAAGGGGGCCGTGCCTGTCCTATGCGTCGGTCACGCTCAGCAGGACGATTTCGCCGGGCCAGCGGGTCCGCAAGGTCTGGGCGCCGTTATGCGCGCGCAGGCCCGTGCGGCAGGCAAGGACGATGCGCCTGATTTCGGGGGCGATGCGGATACCGGTGAGGGCATCGGCGGACAGGTGCAGCGCATCGGGGCGGAACGGGGCCGGGGCTTCGGTGCGCAGATCAATGACCAGATCGCCGGTGCAAATCGCAGAGGCCGCGATGAAGGGTAAATCGGCCACAGGTTCGGGCGCGTCGTCAAAGCGGAATTCAGCCATCCGCCAGCGCTCGGCATCGAAAATCATCATCTGCCCCAGCGGCGTGGGCGACAGGCCCAAAAGCACAGAGAGCGCCATCTGCGCCTGCAACGCCCCCATCATGGCGACGACCGGCCCGAGGACGCCGGCAGTGGCGCAGGTGGGCGCCGAGATCGGCAGATCGGGAAAGATCGCCCGCAAGGAGGGTGCGTTGCCGCAGACCCCTGCGACATAGCCCTGCAAACCCAGCGCCGATGCGGTAATCAGCGGCTTGCCCGCCGCGCGGCAGGCGTCCGAAAGGGTGAGGCTCGCGGCAAAAGTATCGGCGCAATCGAGCACCAGATCGGCGGCGGCAACGCGGTCCGGCGCGATGTCGGGGTCGAGCCACGCCACCTGTGCGCAAACCTGAGTATCGGGATTGAGGCTGCGGATCGCCTCTGCCGCTGCCTGCACTTTGGGCCGACCGATATCCGCCATGCGATACAGCGGCTGACGATGCAGGTTGCCTTCTTCGACGTGATCACCGTCGATCAGCGTCAGCATGCCGACGCCCGCGCCCGCCAGATACTGCATGACCGGCACCCCAAGCCCGCCGGCGCCGACCACCAGAACATGCGCGGACTGTAGCCGCGCCTGCCCTTCGGTGCCGACCTGCGGCAGGATCATTTGACGTGCGTAACGGCTCATCCACAGGTCTCCAGCCACGCGCGCATCCGCATGTCGGGGTCGGCGTGCAGCGTGATGTCGGTGACTGCCGCCACCAGATCGGCGTCGGCGGCAAAGACACCCGGCGCACGCGCGACCGAAAGGCCGCCGATGGCGCAAACAGGCACATCACCGCATAGGCGCTTCCATTCGGTCACGCAATCAAGCCCCTGTTCGCGCCACTTCATCTGTTTCAGGATCGTCGGATAAACAGGGCCAAGCGCGATATAGTCGGGCGCAAGCGCCAGCGCACGATCAAGCTCGCTGTGGTCATGGGTTGAGAGTCCGAGGCGTATGCCGACGCGGCGAATAACCTTGATATCCGCGGTGTCGAGGTCTTCCTGACCCAGGTGCAGCCAATCGGCGCCCTCTTCAAGGGCGATCTGCCAATGGTCGTTGATCACCAACGCGGCGCCATGTTTGCGTGTCAGCGCCAGCGCACGGCGGATTTCCTCACGCAGCGCGGGTTCAGGTGTGTCCTTGACGCGCAGTTGCACCAGACGCACCCCCACGGCCATGGCCCGCGCGATCCAATCGGCGCTATCGAAAATCGGGTAGAAACGGGGCAGCTTCGCCGTCATAGCCATGCCTTTCCGATCAGAGGAGTCGATGGAACAGCCATGTCGCGTGCTGGCATCGGGCCGGAGGTGGCCGTGAGTTTGCCCGCCTCTGCGGCAAGCGCGAAGGCGCGCGCCATGGCGGCGGGATCGTCGGCCTGCGCCACGGCGGTATTCAGCAGAACCGCGTCATAGCCCATCTCCATGGCCTGCGCCGCGTGGCTGGGCAGGCCCAGACCCGCATCAACCACCAATGCCAGATCAGGAAAGGCAGCGCGAAGGTTGCGTAGCCCATAAGGATTGGCCAGCCCCAGCCCCGAGCCGATCGGCGCCCCCCAAGGCATCAACACCCGGCAGCCTGCCTCGACCAGTCGCGCGGCGATCACCTGATCTTCGGTCATATAGGGAAAGACCTTGAAACCAGCCGCGCAGAGGGCTTCGGCAGCCTCGACCAATTCAAACGGGTCGGGCTGAAGCGTGTCGTCATGGCCGATCACCTCCAGTTTGATCCAGTCGGTCTCGAAATATTCGCGGGCCATATGGGCGGTTGTAATCGCTTCGCGGGCGCTGTGGCATCCGGCGGTATTGGGCAGAAGATGCACGCCAAGCGAGCGCACCAAATCCCAGAACGCTTGCCCCGCGCCCTGCTCACGACGCAGGGAAACGGTGGCGACCGCCGCGCGCGAGTCGCGAAACGCGGCCTCCAACACCGCAGGCGAGGGGTATTGCGAGGTGCCCAGCATCAGCGGGTTGTCCAGCGTGACACCATAAAAATCGCGCATCCTCAGCCCCCCTGCATCGCGGTCAACACTTCCAGCCGGTCGCCAGCCGACAAGGGCGTGTTTGGCCGCTGCGAGACGGGGACAAAGCGACCGTTCAGCGCGGTCGCCACGCGGGCCTCACCCCAGCCCAGTTGCTCCAGCGCCGCAGCCAGATTGGCGGCGTCGATCTTGTGCGCGGCGCCGTTGACATCAATCATCATGGAAAAGATCCCCCTTCTCCGAGGTTGCGATAAAACCCGCCGCCTGGCGCGCCAGTGCGGGCGCCATTAGATAACCGTGGCGGTATAATCCGTTGAGATGCAGCACGCGGCCGCGCTGGATGATGCGCGGCACGTTGTCGGGAAAAGCAGGCCGCAGATCAGCCCCAAATTCAACGATTTCCGCCTCGCCAAAGCGCGGGTCAAGCGCATAGGCCGCAGACAGAAGCTCCAGCGCCGAACGTGCCGTGACCGGGCCGCGCGCGGCGCTTTCGATCTGGGTGGCGCCCAGCATGAACAGCCCGTCGCCGCGCGGAACGATGTAGAGCGGATGGCGCGTGTGCAGCAGGCGCACCGGGCGCGTCAGTTCGATTTCCGGGGCGCGCAGCAGCACCATTTCACCACGCACGGCCCGTAAATTCAGCAAATCTGCCTGCGCTGCGAACCCGCGGCAGTCGATGACGATGCCGGGCAGATCGCCGGGCTTGGCCTCGACGCGCTGCACCGTAACGTCTTCTGCGGCCAGACCCGCCGTGAGGTCTGCCAACGCGCGCCGCGGGACAAGATGCGCCTCATCCGCAAAGAACAGCCCGCGTCTATGCCGACCGGCCAGATGCGGTTCCAGCGCGGCGATTTCATCGGCCGTCACCGTGCGATGGCCGCTGGTGCGGCTGGCGAAACGCCCAAGGTCGGCGCGGTCCCGATCAAGCGCAAGCACCAGCGTGCCGTTGCTCTGCACCTCGGTGACTTCGGCCCAATGCGCGGCGGCACCGGCCCCATGGATCACCACGGCAGGTTCGGCCACTGCGCCCTCGCAATCGGGCGCCAACATACCGCCCGCCCACCACGAGCAGCCATGCGGCCCCGGCGGGCCGTGGCGGTCAAATAGCTGCGGTCGAATGCCATGCGCCAACAAGGCGCGCGCGGCCCAAAGCCCGGCCACCCCGGCGCCGAGAATGGTAACCTCAGTCAATGCGCCAAACCTCGTGGAAGTGATGCACTACCCGGTGGACCTGCCCGATGGCCAGCACATCCACCGCCGCTGTGCGGCCCCGCGACGCTCAATGCCTGAAATGTCATCAAGACCCCTAGTGTTGCAGCGGGTCGCGGACAGACGGTGTGCGGGAGCGGCAGCCAGAACTGCAATTTCACCGTTCCCTCCGCCGGTATGGCCCGGATCAGGTTCGATGGGTTAGCTTTCGCCTCTCAGCCGATACCGGCACCCCAACGGTTGAAGCTGCAAACTATTTCTCTGATAATATTCTGTCAACGGCGGAGTGAGAATTCGCCAGTTGACGGTGTTTTTCTAGCGTATCGTTTGTCACAAACAGGCTCGGCTATCTGTCAACGGCACTCACGAAGTCAAAACGCACCCCGCTCCGCCGCCTACGCGCCGCGCGGCAAAGGGCCGGATCACAGTCAGATTGACGGGGTCAGGTTCCAGATTTCCGTCTGCGATCCAGTAGGGCCTATCGCCACCTGCAACGTCCGGACTCGACGCATTTATTCACCTTCTACAGGCCACCAAATTCCTGTAGTTGGGAAGATGCAGCCACAATATTTTGAATATATCCGTGAATATTCCCCACAGCAAAAAATCAGACCAGATCGCACGTGTATTGACAATGAAAATTGTCCGGGGAGAATTTCGGCCGGGCGAAAAGCTTGGCCAAGACCAAATTGCGCGTGAATTTGGCGTCAGCCATGTGACCGTGCGCGAAGCCTTGTTGCATTTGTCAGCACAAGGCCTTGCCACCAGCCTGCCGCGCCGGGGCATGTGCGTGGCGCCGCTGGACAGGAACACGGTGGATGAGCTGCGGCTGATGCGTCGTGCGTTGGAACCCGTGGCTCTCTTGCAATCGGTGCCGAAACTGACCGCTGCGCAAATTTCCAAGGCTGAGACGGTTCAGGCGCAATGCGATGCGGCAGAGACCGCTTTTGCGTGGGAAGAAGCCAATCGCATGTTCCACATGGCCATCATCGCAGGGTGCAACATGCCGCGCCTGACAGAAGAGATCAACAATCTGCAACTGCTCCATGCGCGCCACTTCTTTGCCAAATATGCCGACCGCTGGAAGCCGCGCTCGGAGCCTGACCACCATGCTATCATCGCGGCGATACACGACCGGGACGCCCCGAGGGCGGACGCGATCCTGCGGCGCCATCTGACAAGATTGAGCTAAAGCACTTTGCGTTTTTTCCGAACCCGGGAAAAGGTCCGTGCCTCTTCAGTGTTGCGGGCATTTTGGCATCAAATCTGTAACCCGGATTGTGTGCAAAACGCTTCAGGCGTCCTTGTGCGCGATAATCCAGATCGGATGATAGGTGAGCGGCACGCCTCCGGGGGCGCCAAACGCTTCGATATATCGCGCGCTAAAACGCGCGAGGGTTGCGCGGGTCCAGGTGTTCGCCGCAACCGCATTCACACCGGTTTGCTGGAGATGCCTGAGTACGTCTATGGGGCTGTCAAACCAAAGCTGCCGCCGGTCCTGCCCCACATCCGCAATTTCGAACCTGCCCGCGCCTGCCGTTTGCACAGCACCCGCCAGCGCCTCTGGCAAACATAGACCGGGCGCCTGTGCAGTAGATCCAAGGGCACGCAATTCGTTGAACTGCGCAGGTCCGAAGCCCGAAAAAGCCAGCCAACCACCCGGCGCCAGAGTTTGAGCCGCCTTGCGCAACAGCGCTTCGGGGGCATCCATCCATTGAAGGGTCGATGCCGAGGCGATCAGATGCGGGGCCTTGGGCCAGATAACGCTGCGGATATCGCCCTCCAAAAAATCCGCGCCGACCGACTCCGCCAGATGGCACGCATTCGGCACCAGATCGTTCACTGTCAGCGATGCGATGGAAAACCGGTTCAGCAATGCATGGGTCAAATGCCCGGTGCCGCAGCCGATCTCAAAGGCACTTTGAAAGGGTTTGGACAGGGACAGATCCGCAAGCCGCTGTGCAAGCGCATCTGCGATACGGGCCTGTTCGCTGGCGCCCTCATGGTAGCTCTGAAAACTGCGGGTGAAGCTGCGTTTGGCGCGATCAGCGATACAGGCATTCATGCGAACCAGTCCTGCCAGTTTTGACCAGCTGCAAAGGGTTGATGCGCAGCGCGCAGGCGCCGGACAGCGCAGGATTGCGCCTGCCACGCGGCCTGCTGCGCGCGCGTCGGGATGATCCGGTCGTGCTGTGAGATCCAGATCCGGTCAAATTCGGTCTGCGGGGCACCGCCCCGTTGCGCAATGGCCCGAAGCTCGGCCTGCGCCGCCGCCACATCAATGCGCGGGATCGGCCCGGCATGGCCGACCCGGCAACAGAACCGGGCAAAACTGGCCGCGCTCAGCCCATGCGCCGTTGCCGCGATGGTTTCGGGCGCGATGCCGTGGGTTTCATCCGCCGGGCAGAGCGTTCCGTTGACCGCCACCAGCCGCTGAAGCCGCAGCGTGTGGGCCGACAGCCAATGCGCCGCGGCGGCGACGCCAAAGGAATAGGCCAAAAGGCGGATGCCATCATATTGTGACACCTCGCGCAGCGGATCATCGAGCGCCCTGTAATCGTCCACGACCAGCACATCCCCGGCGCCTATCAGCCCCGCAAATGGCACCGCCCCCAGCCCCCAGCCGCCGAACACCAGCGTCAGCTGCTGCCCGCCGTTGCGCGCCAGCCAATGCCGCCTCATGGCGCACCCCGCGCCAGCGCCACCATGGCCGAGGTGACGCGGCTCAGCTCATCAGGGCTGATGATATAGGGCGGCATGCAATAGATATTGCGCGCGAAGGGGCGCAGCCAGACGCCGGTTTCGGGTGCCAGACTGTGGGCGATACGCGGGTCAACCGTATCGTGCATCTCGATCACGCCGATGGCGCCAAGCACCCGCACATCGGCAACGCCCGCGAGGCCGCGCGCGGCCTCCAGTTCAGCGCGCAACTGCGCCTCGATATCGCCCACCTGCCGCTGCCAGCCTTGATCTTCGAGCAGACCAAGGCTCGCGACCCCGGCGACGCAGGCCAGCGGGTTGGCCATATAGGTCGGTCCATGCATGAAAACACCCGCCGCGCTTTCCCCGATTCCGCGCGCGACGGTTTCATTGGCCACGGCTGCCGCAAACGAGATATGCCCGCCAGTCAAAGCCTTGCCAAGGCAGAGGATATCCGGCACGACCCCGGCATGGTCCATCGCAAAAAGCCGTCCGGTGCGGCCAAAGCCGGTGGCGATCTCGTCAAGGATCAGCAGCACGTCATGGGCATCACACAGCGCCCGCGCCCCGCGCAGCCAGCCCGGATGGTAAAAATACATTCCGCCGGCGCCCTGTACGACCGGCTCGACAATCAGCGCCGCGATTTGGCGCCCCTTATCGCGCAGCAGACACTCCAACGCAGCAAGCCCGTTGGCCGCAGGATCCTGAGGCCAGACATCGTCGATCCGGATCGGCGGGCGGGGAATGAAATGCTGGATCGACAACGCCCCGCGAAACAGCCCGTGCATGCCATTTTCCGGATCACACACGCTCATCGCCTTCCAAGTGTCGCCATGATAGCCGCCCCGGGTCGTGGCAAATTCGACCTTGCCATCATGGCCCCGGGCCATCTGGTACTGCACCGCCATCTTCATCGCGACCTCGACCGAGACCGAGCCGCTATCGCAATAAAATATGCGGTTCAGCCCGTCCGGGAGCAGCGCGACAAGTTTTCGGCCCAGCTCAATGGCGGGCGTATGGGTCAGGCCCCCGAACATCACGTGGGGCATCGTATCGATCTGCTGTTTCATCGCAGTGGTGATCGCGGGGTGACGGTGACCATGGATCGCGCACCACCATGATGACATGGCGTCGATCATGCGGGTGCCGTCCGAACATGTCAGCCAGACGCCCTCGGCGCCCGTGACCAGATGCATCGGACCCGGATCTGCGACATTCGTGTAGGGGTGCCACAGGTGCTGCGCGTCAAAATCAAGAGGGGTCATAGAGCGCTCCGGATGGCGTCGAGGTCGATGTCCTGAAAGGCGTGTGCAAGGGTCTCATGCGTTAGGTCGGCCAGCGGCCCGAGCCGCCCCAGATGCCGCACCTGACACATCTCGGCGATGGTCTGCTCCACCTCCGGTTCAGCGGCGCCGACGAAGGCAACCCCCAGCACGCGGCACCCCGCACCGCGCAGGGCCATGAGCGACAGCGCAGCATGATTGATCGTGCCAAGCTGCGTGCGGGCAACCAGAATGACCGGGGCGTTCCAGCCGGCAAAAAGTTCGAGAAAGAAAACCCTGCGATTCAGCGGCACCATGACGCCGCCTGCCCCCTCGACCACAAGCGGGCCGTCCACCTGCGGCAAACACAGCTGGGCAAGGTCGATTTCGATGTCCATATCCTCGGCCGCAAGATGCGGCGAGGCCGGGCGCCGCAGCCGATAGGTCTCGGGCAGGACCGGGCGCTGCGATAGTGCTGCGACGATCTGACTGTCCGTCGCCTCTTCGAGGCCCGATTGCACCGGTTTCCAATAGCTCGCCCCGAGGGCAGCGGTCAGACCGGCCGCAAAGACGGTCTTGCCGACGCCGGTGTCGGTTCCCGTGATGACAATCGGCGTCATGCGACCTCTCTTTGTTGATCGGCAATGGCCATGAAAAGCGCGGTGACTTGGGCGTGGTCGATATTGCCGGTGATCGAAATCCGCAGCCGGGATGTGCCGCGCGGCACAGTGGGAGGGCGGATGCCCCGCACGTCAAAGCCCATGTTTTGCAGGGTCTTGGCGCGCATCATTGTGGGCTGGTCCGCGCCGATCACAACGGGGATGATCTGGCTATGCAGGGCGCCCACGACACCAAGCCTGCGGGCCTCTGCATGGGCATGTGCCACACGCTGCCCAGCCTCTAGGATCAGATCGGGGTGCGATTGCAGCGCGCGCAGCGCCGCCCGGACCAGCGCGGCATTCAGCGGCGAGGGGGCTGTCGCAAAGACAAAGGGACGGGCGCGATTAATGAGCATGTCGATCATCACCTTTGCACCGCAGATCAGCCCCCCAGCGACACCCAGCGCCTTGCCGCAGGTGTGCAGCGTCAGCACCTGCGCATCCAGCCGATCCGCCAGCCCACGACCTTCTGCGCCAAAGACCCCGGTGGCGTGGGCCTCATCGACCACCAGCACCGCGCCCTCTTCGCGGGCCATCTGCGCAAGGTCTGCAAGGGGCGCAACGTCGCCCTCCATGGAATAGACGCTCTCGACCGCGATCCAGACCTGTCCGCGCCCCCCCTCACCGCGCCACTGTGCCAGACTCCGCATGGCCGCGCCGATGTCATTATGGGGAAAGGCGCGCGTTGCCGCCCGGCCCAGCCGCATTCCTTCTATGGCGCTGGCATGGATAAGCGCGTCATGCAGAATCAGGTCCTGAGCGGCAGGCAGGCTGGCAAAGATCGCTTGGTTTGCCTGAAACCCGCCGCCCATGAACAGCGCTGCCTGAGTGCCAAAGAATGCCGCTGCCTCGGCCTCAACCGCCTCATGTTCGGGGTGGTTCCCGCGCAGCAGGCGCGATCCACCCGCCCCGACAGGAACGCCCCGCGCCAAGGCCTCCTGCGCGGCATCCGCCAGCAGGGTCGAGCCGGCCAGCCCAAGGTAGTCGTTGGAGGCGAAATCCAGCCCGGTCTGGGGCGCAAGCGCGCGCAGGCGATGGCGGGACGCCAAGGCGTCAAGCGCCCCGCCGATCCGGGCCTGCGTGGTCATTGTGCGGCCTGCACGCTGCTGTGACCTTCGGCCTCCTCGGGCTGTATGCCCAGTTTGGCCAAAAGCGCCATGTCGCTGTTCTCTTCGGGGTTCTCTGCGGTCAGCAGCGTGTCGCCCACAAAGATCGAATTCGCCCCGGCAAAGAAACACATCGCCTGCATTTCGGTGCTCATCTCGCTGCGACCGGCGGAAAGGCGGACATAGGATTGCGTCATCATGATCCGGGCGACCGCGATGATGCGGATAAAGTCGATCGGATCGACCGGGGCTGCATCGGCCAGCGGCGTGTCCTGCTGGGGCATCAACATGTTGATCGGCACCGACCCCGGCGGCGACGGCAGATTGGCAAGTGTGACCAGCATGTCCAGCCGGTCGTCAATGCCCTCGCCCATGCCCAGAATCCCGCCCGAGCAAACCTTGATACCCGCCTCATGGACCCGGTTCAGCGTATCGATCCGATCAGCAAAGCCGCGGGTTGTAATGACCTCCGGGTAAAAGCGTTCGGACGTGTCGATATTGTGATTGTAATAGTCCAGCCCGGCGTCGCGCAATTGCACGACCTGCGTGTCATCCAGCATCCCGAGCGTCATGCAGGTCTCCATGCCCAGCGCCTTTACCCCTTCGACCATGGCCACAAGCGCATCCATGTCCCGCGCCTTGGGTTCGCGCCATGCAGCCCCCATGCAGAATCTGGTAGCCCCCGCATCACGGGCCTTGCGGGCCTGGCTCAGGGCGCGCTCCACCTCGATGAGTTTCGAGGCCGAAAGCTGGGAACCATTGCGCGCCGATTGCGAGCAATAGGCACAGTCCTCGGCGCAGCCCCCGGTCTTGATCGACAGGAGTCGGGACATCTGAATCCGGTTTGGATCAAAATGCGCGCGATGGACGGTCTGCGCCCGGTAGAGCAAGTCCATGAACGGCAGATCATATAGGTTTTTTGCGGTCTCGCGGGTCCAGACAGTTTTTGCGTCGGCCATTCTATCGATAACTTTCATCTTTGGTTCGCTGGTTAAATTTATTATCGATAAAGTATTTCGACGCAACATCTCTCGCGCTTTCTTGCAAAAATACCTTTTGTGCGCAGCATCAGACATCCGGTCCACGCCAGCGCCCACACGTTCACCGTGACGCCCGTGAGCGGCGATTGCGCTGAATGGATCCGGACGCTATTTGTAATTTTTAATGCGTAAGATCCGCGCGTTGCATCGCAACCGATGCATATCTACGGGCGGCGCTCTTGAAAATCCAACCCCAGATCAATGGTCCGGGCGGAATGGGTCAGGGCACCGGACGAGATATAGTCAACGCCCGTTGCCGCGACTTCCGCGATCCGATTCAGCTGCATATTTCCCGATGCTTCGAGGGCAATCGTGCCCTTGGTCATGGCGACGGCCTCTGTGAGGGTGGCTGTGTCCATATTATCAAGCAGGACAACATCAGCGCCGCCTTCGTCCAGCACCTCGGCCAGTTGGTCCAGACGATCCACTTCGATCTCGACCCGAATCATGTGCGAGGCGCGCTGCTTGACTGACCGAAGGGCCGGGCGGACGCCGCCGACTGCGGCGATGTGGTTATCCTTGATAAGAATAGCATCAGAGAGCGAAAAGCGATGATTGAACCCGCCGCCGTGCAGCACCGCCTGCTTTTCCACCAACCGTAAGCCCGGCGTGGTCTTGCGGGTGCAGGTAATCCGGGTTCGTGTTCCCCTGGTTTCCGCAACAAAGGCCGCTGTCAGCGTGGCAATGCCCGCCAATCGACCGGCGAAATTCAGCGCCACTCGTTCTGCCGACAGGATGGACGCGGCAGAGCCAGTGATTTCCATCAGCACATCCCCTTGGGAAATCGAGCGCCCGTCCGGTTTCAGGCATCGGATATCCAGCGACCGGTCGATCAGCCGGAATGCGATTTCGGCGACCTGCATACCCGATACGACACCGTCCTCCCGCGCGCGCAACTGGGCGGTATATATGGTGTCGGCAGGGATTACAGTGCGCGTTGTGAGGTCGCCGTACGTGCCCAGATCTTCCATTAGCGCCGCGCGGACCACAGGCTCCAGAATCATTTCGGGCAGGGGTGGGAAGGTCATCATAGTGCGGCCTCTATCGTATTGCGCAGGGCGATTGCATCGGCGAACATCTGGCGGCTGCGACGCGCCGTGTCCGAGGGTGCGGGAAAATCCCGTCGATAATGGGCGCCACGGCTTTCTTCGCGCAGTAACGCGGCGGCGGCGATCATGGTCGCACAGGCGGTCATGTTGCGCAGGCCGGTACAGTCGGGCTGCGCCGCCTCGATCCGGGCTATGGTGCGAAGCGCCCGCTTCAATCCATCTGCATCCCGCACGACGCCTACACCGCTGGTCATCGCATTGCGCAATTGCTGCACCAAACCCGGATCAGGTGGCGTGCCCGCCGGCAGGTCGGGCAGCGTCACCACGGCAACGTCGGACAAAGGAATATCCAACGCGACATCAATGCTCTGTGCGCAGCGGCGTGCATAAACCAACGCTTCGAGTAGACCGTTGGAGGCAAGCCGGTTTGCCCCGTGCAGCCCCGTTGAGGATGCTTCGCCGCAAACCCACAGATTGCCAAGGCTGGCACGACTCCCATCGTCAGTTTCGATACCGCCCATGTGATAATGCGCGGCGGCGGCGACGGGGATCATCTGGACCGCGGCGTCAATACCAGCCCGCGCGCAAGCCTGAGCGACTGCGGGAAAATCAGTCAGCACCCGGCCCCCCAGGGCCGCACGCGTATCCAACATGGGGCGCAAGCCCGCCTGCGTTTGAGCATAGATCGCCCGCGCCACGACATCACGTGGCGCAAGTTCCGCATCGGCATGAATCGGCAGCATGAACCGGTCGCCGTTGCTGTTGACCAGATGTGCGCCCGCACCGCGCAGGGCCTCTGTCGCCAGCGGCGCGGGATCCTCTCCGCAATCAATCGCGGTGGGGTGAAACTGAACAAATTCCGCATCGGCAATCGCGGCACCGGCACGGGCGGCCATACCGATCACCTGCCCCCGAATACGCGGCGGGTTGGTAGTCAGCGCAAACAACCCGCCCGACCCGCCACCAGCCACGAGATATGCCGCCCCCCTAAGCATCACCGCAGGGGAGCCTTCGGGGCGAGACAACTCGACCTCGACGCCGATAACGTCACCATCGCGCGTGTCCAGCCCGACGGCCACCACCCCCTCCAGGGCCTGGACCGAGGGGGTCGCGCGCACCTGTGCGATCAACGCTCGCATGATTTCCGCTCCGGCCTGATCGCCGCGCACCCGGACAACACGGGCAAAACTATGCGCCGCCTCACGGGACATGATGTAATCCCCATTCGCCGCGCGATCAAACGGCGTGCCCAATTCGGTCAGCCTGAGAATGTGCGCCTTGGCCTCTGCGGTCACGGCAGTCGCGACATCGCCATCCACGGTCCCCGCCCCGGCGCGTACCGTGTCGCGGGCATGCATTTGGGCACTGTCGGCAGCGTCCATAGCCGCGGCGACGCCGCCCTGCGCCCATGCAGAGCTGGCCCCTCCCCCCAAGGCTTCGGGTGAGATGATCAGCACCGGTCGCGGTGACAGCATCAGCGCCGCGTAAAGCGCGCCCAAACCTGCGCCTATGATGACGATTCTGTCAGTTTCAATTTCAAACATCGCCGGGGCTACGTCAGCTCGCAAACTTGCGCGACAGGTCTATCATTCTCTCGACGGCGATCCGTGCCTTGGCCGCAACCTGGGGTTCTACCTCGACAGCACCGCTCATCGAGTGCAGGGCCCACAACACCTTTTCCAGCGTGATTTTCTTCATGTAAGGGCACATGTTGCACGGCCCTACGAATTCGACCTCCGGCAGTTCATCCGCAATGTTCGAGGCCATGGAACACTCTGTCACCAGCATCGCCTTTCGCGGTTTTTCCCGGTGGACATAGTCCAGAATGCCACTGGTCGAGCCAGAAAAATCCGCCTCTGCCACCACTTCGGGCGTGCATTCGGGATGCGTGATAATCTGCGTGCCGGGATTCCATTCGCGGAAATCCTGAATGTCCTTGGCTGTATAGCGTTCATGCACGATACACGAGCCTTCCCACCAGACGACACGTTTGCCCGGCACCTCTTTGGCGACGTTCTGCGCCAGATATTTGTCCGGCGTCATGATCACTGTGTCGCCGTCCATCGCCGCAACGATTTGTGCGGCATTGGACGAGGTGCAGCAGATGTCAGACGCGGCTTTGACCTCGGCTGTGGTGTTCACATAGGTCACAACAGGCGCGCCCGGATACCTTGCCCGCATTTCTGCCACGCCTTCGGCGGTGATGCTTTCGGCCAGCGAACAGCCCGCTTCCATATCCGGGATCAGCACCGTCTTGGGCGGGTTCAGGATCTTCGAGGTTTCCGCCATGAAGTGTACGCCGCACTGCACAATCACGTCGGCGTCCACCTCGGTTGCCTTGATTGCGAGCTGTAGGCTATCGCCGACAAAATCCGCGATGCCGTGAAAGATTTCCGGGGTCATGTAATTATGCGCCAGAATGACCGCGTTGCGCTTTTTCTTGAGCGCGTTGATTGCAGCTACATAAGGCGCGTAGATTGCCCAATCCGGGGGCGCCACGACACGCTCCATCCGGGCGTAGATATCGTGCATCTCGGCGGCAAGCTCCGGTGAAGGCGACAGCGCATAATGAGATGCAAGTTCGCGCTCACGTATAGTGTCACGCATCGATTTACTCCTTGGCCAGCCAGATCGGTCGGGATTGCTATAGGGTGACCTCCCCTTTTCAGCACCCTGCATCGTGGGACACGATGTCAGCGGTGCGAAACGCTAGTTGAAGGCGTACCGATGAGCAATAAGATATCTGAGTCAGGTGCTCTGCCAAAACTACCGTGGTTCTGATGCGATAACAGTATCGGGGTCTGATATCATGTATGGATTGGCCCGTGAGGCTCACTGCTGGCGCGGCACAATCCCTTCAAACATCATCGCTGTTCGAATAAGAGCATTCTGTTGGCGGTGCCGCTGCATGGTGGTGTCTCGAATCTGGTGGAAATTCCCCGGCGGCGTTCTCCGAGTATGGGGATTTGGGCCTGATCAGGCCGCGAGGTCAAGGCTGATCGGGGCGATGGGCTGAGCCAGCGTTTCCCAACCGTCCACTTTCCGCATCTGGATCTGGCCCGATGCCATCAGCGCCCAGAGCAGCATCGGCACGGTTTCGGCGCAGGGCAGCACGGTTTGGGTTTTGATGCGGCGGCGGAACTCCTCGTTCAGGCGCTCGATGGCGTTTGTCGTGCGGGCTGATTTCCACTGCGGCGGGTCCAGCCGGGTGAAGGTGAACAGCCGGTCTCCGGCCTCTTCCAGGCTGTCCGCCACCGCGCGGCATTTCAACCGCCATTTGCGCAGGAACGCCTTGCGGCGCTTGTCGATTTCAGCCGCATTTTCGGCATAGATCATGTCGCGATAATCCTCGGTCAACTCGTCCTGCATGCGTTTCGGGGCGTGGCCGAGAAGATTGCGATGCTTGTGAACCGTGCAGCGCTGGATCGGCAGGTCCTCTCCCCAGAGCGCGACAAGAGCGGCCTCAAGACCGGGAGCGCCGTCGACAATGACAAACTCCGGTCGCTTCAGGCCGCGCGCGTCGAGATCGCCGAGAAACTCGGCCCAGGCAGCCTTGCTTTCACCGCCCATATTCATAATCGAGAGCAGCACCTTCTGCCCGTCCCGGCGTATGCCGATAGCCGCCAGCACCGAGATGTTGGTGGCTTTCTTGTCAATGCGCGTCTTGATCACCGTGCCGTCGAGGATCAGCCGGACGATGTCCTCATTGGCCAGGTTGCGCGCCACCCAGGCATCCCAGTCGACCTTCACCTTGCGCCAGGCCCGGCTGACCACATCCTTGCTCACCGCGCCTTCGAATAGCCCATACAGCGCCCGTTTCACGCGCCGCGTGTTGGTGCCTGCCAGGTAGACCGAGGCAATCAGCGCTTCAGCCTTCTTGGTCAGCCGCTGATAACGCGGCAGCGCCTTCGAGCGCCATTCCGTGGTCTTGCCGGTCTCATCGACGGCGCGGGCACGCGGCACGCTTATCGTCTCCGGTCCCAAACGTGCCAATCAACTGACGCTCCCGGTGGCCGTGCCGGTAGCCCGTGGGTTTGTCGGTGCTGCGGTCATAGCGGCAGCGCCCCAGAAACGCCTCCAATTCCTCTTCGAAAACCGCCTCGATCGTGGCGCGGATATTTTCTCGAAGGCGATCCTCGATCGGATCATGGCCCGTTTCATTGGACAGTAGCGAAAGCGTGGCAGTGTCGGTATTGTTCTTCATGGCGTGATCTCCCTGGCGGTGTCAGCCGCCGGTTGGGTGGGTTCAAGTCACCCGGAGATTACGCCACCTTCGAATTTCTACCACCTTCGCGACACGACCCGCTGCATTGGCGATATCCGCTCTTGTACAGGGATGTGCTGGACCTGCTGGCTGAGCGCCGCATGCGCGGCAGCGTCACATCGCCCCTTCTGCGGCCAGGCAAAACCGACGCAACAGAACCGCCAAGTGTCGTGCCTAAGAAAAGCCCATAGAACAAATGTGCTAAGAATTCTACAAGCGTGCAAAAGGGCTGCTGACGGAGACCGTCAGGAAGCGTGGATAACCGCACTAGCCAATTGGGAGGAACTATATGGCGGCTTTACTATCAATAATAATCTCATTCGGGATTATAATGGCACTTGCGCTTGTGGCGTTTTGCGTCGTCAAATGGTGGAACTTACGGGTTATCGGCGTCACGCCCGTGCCGCTTTTCACCTTCATCGCCATTTTGTTCACATCGGGGCTTGATGTGGGTCTCATCATGTTCCCGCTTGGCGAATTTCCAACCTATGCTGACACCGCCAACGCCGGGGATTACGGATTTACGAACCCGCTGGCGATTGAATTCGGGTTTTGGGGCTTTCTGATCTGGAGCTTCTACTTCCTGACCAGCTTCTATTTTTGTGTCATTGAGCCACGGGTCAAGTTTTTTGAAATTCCGTTCGTAAAAATTCTGAACAACATCGTCATCATCGGGACCTGCGCTTTTACGGCCAGCCTCTTTTTGGTCTATCTGCCGTTCTACATTCCTGAGGTAGGTGACGGCGAGACAGTGATCACCACGTTCTATGTGATTGTATTCTGCGTCATCCTGGCGGCCACATATTCCAGCACGGACATAAAATTTGTCAAAGTCCTAAGCGTGGGTTCAACGTACATGTTTCTTGCGTTGATCGTCTTCATGTGGCTGTTCGGCGGAATGGGCTTTGGCGCGATGGCTTCAAACCTGAGCGACCTGGCAACAGGATACTTCGGGAACATTCACAAGTTCGCGTCTCCGATCAACGACTACCATGAGTTCTACCTGTTCTGGTGGTTTGCCTGGTCGATCATGATTGGTCAGTTTACGTCTCGTTTTGTTGGCGGTTTGCGGACACAGCACCTGTTGCTGGCGCTGCTGGTGATCCCGTCTATCCCGCTCGCGATCTGGTTTTCGGTGCTGTATTTCTATTACACCAACGGAATCGACACGACTGGCATCTTGAACATTGCGATGGTCATCGTCGGTGTCACCTTTGTCATCAACTCTCTTGACAGTCTGATCCGGCTTTATTCCGACAACCTTTCACTGACAACTGACCGGTTCGGCAAGGCAGGCTATGTCGCCGGCAACGTCGCCGTTCTGTTCGGCCTCACGCTGGCCTTCCAAAGCCAGTGGCTGCAAATCCAGTGGATTGGTGCTGTTGTTGTCGGCATCTATCTGGCCTGTATCGCTTATATTGTGCTGATGAAGCGGAGGGAGGTTGCCTCCATCGAAGGATCTCCTGAGGAAAACAGCCTCGATTTCGCGAAGATCGAAAGTATTCACTGATCTTAACTTGCCTGCTCCCGCTGGTTCCGGTGGCGGGGGCAGGCACCCAAATTCAGATATCACAGAAGATCGCAGTATTTCCCCCGGCCTGCACCCTGCGCAAAGTTGCGCAGCGCAACGCGATCACGACCTCAAATCCAATGGAGTAAACATCAATGTCCCTATCGCTCACCCCGCAAGGATCGCATTTCGTTGACGGCGCGTATGTTGAGGATGCCGACGGAGCTGTCATCGACGTGATCTTTCCGGCGACGGGGGAACAGATGGCCAAGCTGCATTCGGCAACGACTGCCATCGTCGAAGCAGCCGTGGAAAGTGCGCAACGGGCGCAGCGTATATGGGCGGCAGTCTCACCACTGGAACGCGGGCGCGTTCTGCAGCGGGCGGCGCAATTGATCCGTGAGAACAACGAAGCCCTGTCAGAGCTGGAAACCTATGACACTGGCAAACCCATTCAGGAAACCCTGGTGGCGGATGCGACATCGGGCGCCGACAGTCTGGAGTTTTTTGGCGGCATGATAGCGGCCGATAGCGGCCAGTATATCCCCCTCGGCGGCGGAGATTTCGCCCTGACCAAACGCGAACCTCTTGGCGTTTGCCTGGGGATTGGTGCGTGGAACTACCCCACGCAAATTGCGTGCTGGAAGGCGGCCCCCGCATTGGCGGGAGGGAACGCGATGATATTCAAACCCTCCGAAACAACTCCGCTTTGCGCCCTGAAAATCGCCGAGATTTTTATAGAGGCCGGTGCGCCAAAGGGGCTGTTCAATGTGGTCCAGGGCTACGGAGATGTCGGGGCAATGCTTGTCAATCATCCCGGCATTGAAAAGGTGTCGCTGACAGGATCCGTGCCGACCGGCCGCAAGGTCGCGGGCGCGGCGGCGGCAGCGTTGAAACACATCACCATGGAATTGGGCGGCAAATCTCCGATACTTGTCTTTGAAGATGCCGATATTGAAAGCGCCATAGGCGCGGCGATGTTGGGGAATTTCTATTCCTCCGGCCAGATATGTTCGAATGGCACACGCGTGTTCGTGCATGAGGCAATTCATGACCGGTTTGTCGCCCGCCTGACCGAACGCACCGAAAGCATCCTCATCGGTGATCCGCGTAATCCCGATGTGCAATATGGTCCCATGGTCACCAAAGCACAGATGCAGATCGCATTGGATTATATTGAGATCGGCAAGGCAGAAGGGGCTACATTGCAAACCGGAGGCGTGCGCGTTTCACCCAGCGATGCGCCGGACGGGTTCTTTGTCAGCCCCGCCGTTTTCATCGGTGTCACCGATGACATGCGAATCGCCCGCGAAGAGATTTTCGGCCCCGTTATGAGTGTGTTGAAATTTGCCAGCGAAGATGAGGTCGTCGCACGCGCCAATGCCACCGAATTTGGCCTTGCCGCCGGCATTTTCACCCAGGACATAACGCGGGCACACCGTGTCATCGACCGACTGGAGGCTGGCACATGTTGGATCAACACTTACAATCAGACGCCGGTTCAGATGCCTTTTGGTGGCGTCAAGGCCTCGGGCTTTGGCCGCGAAAATTCGGCCGCCGCGCTTGATCACTACACACAGCTGAAATCAGTCTATGTGGCCGCGGGTCCTGTCGACAGCCCCTACTGATGCATCAGGGCCCTACGTATAGAGTTCGGGTTGGGGCCTTTCGACCTGAAAGCTATGTTTCCTGACAAATTTTCACTTTTGTGTCACGCTGCCAAGGAAGCGCATGGAGACCTCGGAGCTATTCAACTGAAAAAGGGATAACACCACATGAAAATTAGAAACCTGATCGGGGCCACTGGTCTGGCCGCTTGTTTCGCTTTTACAGCGTCCGCGACAGAGCTGCTGACTTGGCCCGCAGATGCGGCAGAGAAGCTGAATGCGCTGATCGACGCCAACGCAAATTCCGGGGCCTATGCCGTTTTTGACATGGATAACACCATGTATCATTACGATCTGACCGAGTCCCTCCTGCCATTCCTGGAGATGAAAGGCGTCCTGACCCGCGAAACGCTTGATCCTTCGCTTGTCGTGATCCCTTTCAAGGATACAGCGGACCACAAAGAAAGCCTGAACAGCTACTACTACCGTTTGTGCGAAGTCGATGACATGGTCTGTTACCCTTGGGTCGCGCAGAGCTTCTCCGGTCTCACCGTGGGGGAGCTGGAAGGTTATGTGGACGAGCTGATGGCTTATGACGGTGAAATCCCGATCACCTATTATGACGGCGATGAGGTTGTCGAAGGCACAGTCAACCGGCCGGAAATTTACCAGGGACAGGTCGAGCTGGTGAACCGCCTGATGGAAAATGGCATCGAAGTGTACATCATTTCTGCCGCGAACGAAGAAGCTGTCCGCGCCGTCGCCTCGGATCCTCAGTATGGTTATAATATCAAACCAGAAAATGTCCTGGGGGTTTCGATGCTTTTGAAAGACCCGGAAACCGGCGAAGTAACCACGTCACGCAAGCAGATACGTGAGGGCAATTATGATGAGCAAGGGAATAAAAACCTGGTTGTGACACCCTACCTGTGGACGCCCACCACATGGATGTCCGGCAAGGCCGGCGCCATATTGGAGTATCTGGACCAGTGGAAAAAGCCGATCATCGTAGCCGGTGACACTCCCGCAAATGACAGTTTCATGCTGTTTCATTCCACAGATGTTGTGAATGGCGGCGTGCGAATCTGGGTCGACCGCAAAGATAAATACATGGTGCAGATCGAAGAAATGTGGACCAAATATGCGGCAGAGCAGACAGCCCTTGGGCAAGACCCGACAGCCGACAAAAACTGGATTGTCGTGAAAGACGAAGAAATTCAGTAACGAATTGAAGCGGAGATGACGGCAACGCCGCCTGACCGGGCCTCAAATAATTAGGGCCTGTCAGTCGGTTCTGCTGCGTTGAGGCCCGTAAAGGTAATGCACGGCCCCTGATGATATGCGATTGGCCTACAGGATCACATCCAGCCGCTCGTTCCTTTGTCGCCGTCATCGTTTCCCGCCGGATGTGATCGCCCGGACGGTCCGGCTGTGGGTTAAGAAATTCGGTCATGGGTACACAGCCGATATCCGCTGCAGATCGCGGGCCAGTATAATGGCAAGTGACCGTTCGACGAGGTCGTGATCACGACGCCGGGTAGAAACACTGCAAGTTTTGCTTCAGCCTTTGACGCCCACGGTATGCTTGATGCTCTTCTGTCTATGGCGGATGCCGCAGACCCAGCGGCCCCAAAAGGCGCCGGGCCAGATCGCGTATGAAATCATGCAGGCGAACCCGGCGTCCACCTTTTATCGCGCAGTCCAAGACCGACCCGGGCAACAGCCCCCAATGCGCGTCGGCATGATGCCCGGTTAAGGGTAACAGAGCCCCGTCCCTACGTGGCGGCAAATGATCCACGGCAGTGCAGCGGCGCATCGGGGCGGGGCCGGGTTAGCGCTGCCGGGTCATCACGGCAAGCAGGTACAGCCCCCCAAGAAACCCCGTTGTCAGTCCCACTGGCAAGACAAGCCCGAAGGGCACTGCCTGGCTTAGCAAATCTGCAGCCATCAAAAGGGCGGCGCCGGTGGTCGCAGCCGAAATCAATGGAACCTCGGGCGATGCTGTCAACCGGCGCGCAATCTGTGGAGCGGCGAGGGCGATAAATGCGATGGGTCCTGTCGCGGCTGTACCGATCGAACTCAACCCGACCGCCACGAGCACCAGCACCACGCGCGTCCGGGCGATCGGAATGCCAAGCTGACGGGCCATGTCTTCGCCCATTTCCAGGACCGCCAGCCGCCGGGCCATCCCCCAGACCGGCGGTGCAAAAAGCGCCAACCCCACGGCGACCGTGGTGACGTGTGCCCAGTTGCGGGCGTTAAGCGAGCCGGCCAGCCAGACCTGTGCCGCCATCACAATGTCGATCTGACCCATGGTTAGCAGCAATGTGTTTGCCCCTGCCAAAAACGCCCCCGCGCCAATGCCGACGAGAACCAGGCGGTAGCCGCCACCGCTTGACCCGCGTCGGGCCAATAGCAGCACGACAAGCGCCGTCAGCATTCCCGAACCGACGGCGGCAGCAGCGGTGCGTAGTGGATCAAGACTGCCGAGGACGATCTGCATCACCGCCCCCGTTGCGGCGCCAGTGGTAAAGCCGATGACGTCCGGTGACCCCAGCGGATTGCGCGACAGCGATTGGAACACGGCCCCCGCAATTCCAAGCGCAGCCCCCACACCTGCCGCTGTCAAAACGCGGGGTAGGCGCACGCGTGTCAGGATGCGTGTGGCCATCGGGTCACTTTCGCCGGTCAGCGCCACGATGATCTGTCCGAATGTCAGCGGCAATTTTCCGGTCGCCAGTAGCAATAGCGCCAGCCCCAAGGCCGCAGCCAGCAGTGCACACCCGGCGGCGAGTGACCTTGGCCGCCACAACATGCTGATACGGCCGACGCGGAACAGGGACCGCCCTTTCAGTTTCATACGCGCGCCAAACGGAAACGTCGCACGACGTGGATGAAGAACGGCCCCCCCAGAAGCGCGGCGACAATGCCCGCAGCGACTTCGCTAGGCGCTACCACCACGCGGGCAAGTATATCTGACAACAAAAGAAGCAGGGCACCGATCAGCCCGGCAAGTGGCAGTGCCCGAACGCTTCCGGGACCGACAAAGGCGCGCGCGGCATGCGGCGCCACCAGCCCGATAAAGGCGATTGGCCCCGCTGCCGCCGTGGCCCCTCCCGCAAGGACCATCACTGCAAAACACGCCAGCGCCCATATGCGGCGCGGACTAAGGCCCAGCACACGGCCAAGATCCTGCCCCAAAGCCAACGCATCCAGCGCGGGGGCCAGCATTGCGGCAAGCCCCCCCCCGACCAGCAACACAACGAGCATGATCAGGCTGACCTCCATGCCGCGCCCCTCAAGCGCTCCAGCGCCCCAGTTGCGAAAAATGTCCAGCACTCCCAAGCCGGAATTCAGAATCAGCAGGCCGGACGCTGCGCCAAGCGCCACCGAAAGCCCTGCCCCGGCGAGCACCAGGCGTACAGGGTCGGTGCCGCTTTCATGCGCCCGACCAAGCACAAAAACGGCCACCCCCGCCAGCCCTGCACCGAGGATGCCGAACCAGATATATTGCGTGATCCCCGTCAGGTTAAAGGCCATGGCGCCGATCACCACTGCCAGCGCAGCGCCCGAGTTGACCCCCAGCAAGCCCGGTTCGGCAAGCGGGTTGCGTGTCACAGCTTGCATCAGCGCACCGGCAAGCCCCAGTGACGCACCCGCAGCAACAGCAAGCAACGTGCGTGGAAGGCGTAATTCCCGCACGACGAGATGCAGATCGTTGAACCCGTCATAGGCGGTGAATGCGCGAATTACCTCAGCAAGCGGTACAGGGCGCGAGCCGATTGCGAGGCTCGCCATGAGCAGTATTGCGAGCACTGGCAGCGCAGCAAGGGTGATGCGCCGCGTCGGACTCATTTGGCAAGTTGCGCAGCGACGGTGTCAATCATCGCGAGTCCGGAATAGTAGTCAATCCGGAACGACGTTGGCCCCAGCACGTAAACCCGACCTTCCCGCACGGCCGACACATTTGCCAAAACCGGGTCAGCCATGAAAGTTGCGACGTCTTCGTCGTCGGCGGCCAGTAGAAATACGCTGTCACCAGTGATCGCCGCAGGCAGGTTTTCGTGCGAGATGAAGTCAAATTCGCGGGATTGTTGCACCGCGCCTGCTAGCTCGGCAGGGATGCCGGTGACGGTGAAACCCATCTCGGCCAACACCCGCGCATGGGCACTAATGGGTTTGCTGACCCCATAAGATCCGAAAAAATTATAGGAGACGATGCTTACGCTGCCTTCGGGATGCCGAATTTTATCTGCTGTGGCATGAGCCGCCAGCCTGAAGTCCTGCGTGATCTTTTCGGCTTGTGCCTCATGGCCGGTGGCGCGGCCCAGTTTTGCCGCGATCTGCTCCCACGAGTTTACCCCGTAGTTCAAGGTGATGACCGGATAGCCCAAAGCTTCTATTTCACCGACGAAGGGTAGCACGCTATCCCCGCCGGTCTCGGACACCACAACCAGATCCGGGTCGGCAATCATCAATGCCTCGATATCAAAGTTGAAATCACGATAGAGTGGCTCGACTCCGCGTTCATGCGCTGTTTCGGCCCATTGATTGAAGAAGCCGGAGTCATCTGACAATTGCCCTGCGACCGCCGAGGCGGTCGCCAATAGCGGCGCGTCGATGGCCAGCAACGTGCCGGTGAGGCTGGGCGACGTTGACACGATCCGCTGCGGCGGCGCATCGAGAGTCAGCGTGCCGGTGGCGTGATCAATCTGGCGAGGCCAGCTTTCTTCTGCCACCAGCGGGGTCGCGAGAAGGAGCAATGGCAAAAGGAGTTTCATACCGCTTCTTCGCTGTCCATAATTTGCTCCAAGCGCAGCCCCTGTGCACGCCCCTTTTCGTAATTGGCAAGACGCTCCCGGTCGAGCTCCGAGCTGGACGCGCCATACTTCCAGTAGCCAACGACCTGCAGCGCGTCGCGCGCAATCTTCAGACCGCGAAAATGCTTGCGCAGATCGCGCATTTCCGTGCGCTCACCCGCTGCCCAGATCGTCCATTCCTGCGGATCCTCCAGCGCCCTGGCCGCCTTGAAAAGGCGACGGGTGGTGCCAGCCGGTTCCTCTTTGGTGCGGCGTAACAAGGTCATATCAACGCCACTGACCTTGGGCAGGCTGTCGAACGCGGCCTCATCATCCGTGTCCACCCAGACAGCGCCGGCAATCCCATCAGGCCAAGAAGACAAGATCGCATGAATAGCGGGAATAGCGGTGTCATCCGCAAAGAGCGCGGCGCGCTTGCCGTCGGTGAAAGGCGGAACAAAATGCGGTCGCGGCCCCGTCAACCAGGCCCGATCACCGACGCGTGTGTTTTCCAGCCAACGCATCGCAGGGCTGTCATCTTCATGCATGACAAAGTCGATTTCCACCAGTTTGCGCGCAGCGTCGAAGCTTCGGACCGTGTAAACCCGCGTAATCGGGCGCGCAGCCTCGGGGCTTTCAACCTCGATCCGCAACGCCAGGTTGGGTTTCGTCCATTGTTCCGGGTCGGAATCGATAAGCCGCCCGGTTAGCCGCGTAATTGACGGGGAAGGCCGGGCAAGCTTGTGTACCTCCATCTGTACCTGCGTCATATCGCGCTGGTGGTCATCTTCGTTGAGGATGCCGGATGGGTCTTCAACACGGTTTGCTTCTTGGGTCATGCTAGCCTTCTCAGCCGGGTTGCCCCGGTCGGTTTGGGAAATTGTCGGCTGGCTCCGTGTCAGCGGTGCGTGGCGCAGCTTCCAGAGTGGCTCCGACCATATTGCAGAGCGCGGTGCGCGATGCAATACACGAGAGAAATTGTCATGAATTTGCAGGATGCCTCCATGAGCAGCCGTTTGCGCGCCGAAAATGTGACCCTGCGATACGAGGCGCGCGTGATTTCGCGCGATCTTTCGCTGGCCGTGCCTGACGGTGCTTTCACCGCAATCGTCGGCCCCAACGCCTGTGGCAAATCCACGCTATTGCGGGCGCTTGCCAGGCTGCTTTCGCCGGAGCGGGGTCAAGTGGTGTTGGACGGCAAGGCGATAAGCCAGATGCCGTCGCGAGAGGTGGCGCGACTGTTGGGATTGCTGCCCCAGCAACCCATTGCGCCAGATGGAATCACTGTGGCGGATCTGGTGGCACGCGGGCGGTTTCCGCATCAAAGCTTTCTGAGGCAATGGTCCCCCCAAGATCAAGAAGCCGTCGCGAAAGCGCTGGCCGTCACCGGCACGGCGGACCTAGCCGAACGCCCCCTTGCAGATCTGTCCGGAGGGCAGCGGCAGCGGGTATGGATTGCCATGGCGCTGGCTCAGGAAACGCCGATCCTGCTGCTGGACGAACCAACGACCTTTCTTGATATTGTTCACCAGGTTGACCTGCTTGAGATGTTGGCCCGCCTTAACGCTGGCGGGCGCACCATTGTCGTGGTGCTGCACGAGTTGAACCTTGCCTTTCGCTACGCTGATCATGTGGTGGCCATGCGCGATGGTGCCGTTGTCGCCGAAGGCCCGCCGTCTGACATCGTGTCAGAAACCCTCATGCGCGAGGTGTTCGACCTGTCTGCACTGGTGATGCCCGACCCGATGACCGGGCGGCCCATGGTGATTCCCCGCGGCAAGTTCGAGGCCCACCAAACACCCAATACGGCCCAAGCCGACCCGAATGCGACGTAGCGGACAGAGAGGCAGCCGTGATGCGAGGGAGGGGCAAAATGCCCGCGTGTTAGGCGCTGATATGGCGCGCCCGTAAATGCACACATGCCCGAAACAGCGCTTCTGCGCCCCGTTCTCAGATTGACATAACCAGGACGATATGCAAGGAGCGGGCCAATATATCTGCCAGCGAACGGGTGACCCACGCCAGCCAAGGAATATCACAATTCTTGGGGGACACCATGAACCGCACCGCACACGCGCGCCTGATGCGCGGTACCAGCCTTCTGACCATCGCCATCTGCGCCACGCCATCCTTCGCGCAAGAGCAGACCGCGCTGTCTTACAATCTGGGCACGCTGACCTTGAAAGGCGAAAAGGTCGAGCGCGATCTGATGGATACCGCATCCTCGGTCTCGCTTTATACTGCGGAGGATATCAACGACGACGCGCCCGGAAATCCCGACGTGCAGGCGGTTATCGCGGGCACGCCCAATGTGTTTTATCCGGAAAACGTTAGTGCACCGATCATTCGGGGCAACAACTCCGAGGGGCCGCATACCGGCGCAAACGCCTTCTTCGGCGGCACTGTCCCCCGCGCGACGATCAACCTTGACGGCCAGTACCTGGATTACAACGCCTTCTACTTTGGCGCGACCTCTGCCTGGGATGTCGAAAGCATCGAGGTTTTCCGAGGCCCGCAAACCACGTCGCAGGGCGCCAATGCCATTGGCGGCGCCATCGTGGTGAATACCAACGACCCGATATTCGAACGCGAAGGCGCCTATCGTCTCGAATTTGGCGACTACGACCAAAACCGCGCGTCCCTGATGCTCAACACTCCGCTGTGGCAGGATTTCGCGATGCGTGTCGCATTGGACTACAGCGCCCGAGATACGTTCATCAACTATAACGGTGCGGCCTTCATTCAGAACGAAATCGGCCAGAACTTTGAAACAATCAATGGCCGCGCCAAACTGCTCTGGGCACCGTCCGAGATTGCAGGGCTTGAGGTTATGCTGACCTATAGCCGCACCGACAGCACCAGCCCCAGTTCGGAAGGCGCGGCGCCGCCCTATGATGATCTGGATTCGAGCACGATGTTCATGCCCGGCTGGCATCAGGTTTCCGACACGGTAATTTTGGACGCGAACTATAACATGGGCGGCATGACGCTGGCCAATAAATTGCAGTGGACGGGCTCTGATATCGATCGCCGCGTCGGCGTTGCGGCGGCAGGTGACGCTGACATCCAGCGTGACAATTGGAGCAACGAAACCACACTCACCTTCGGCACACCCGACGACGTGCTAAGCGGCTTTGCCGGGCTCTATTACGCCCACACCAATCAAGATGACAGGCTCAACCAAGGCGGGATTTCCACCTTTGACGACACTAAGAAAAACCTCGGTATATACGGGGAAATCAGCTGGCGCTTTGCCCCGGACTGGACCCTGACAGGCGGATTACGCTATCAGCGCGACGAAATCACCCGCACCGGCGTTGTCTCGCCGGTCTTTGCCGACAGCGACCTCAACTACGGGGAAACGTTCGACGCGGTCCTGCCGAAAATCTCGCTGGCCTATGAGGTCAATCCAAACTGGACCGTGGGTGGTCTGGTGTCGAAAGGATACAATCCCGGCGGTGTATCGCTGGATTTCGTCTCTTCCCGGGACTGGGAGGAATACAAAGACGAAACCGTCTGGAACTACGAACTTTTCACCCGGGCCAGCCTGCTGGAGGACCGGTTGCTGCTGACCAGCAACTTGTTCTATGCGCGTTACAAAGACTACCAGTATAACATCATGCAGACTGTGGGCGGGACCACATATATTCACACCATCAACGCGGACGAGGCAGAGGCCTGGGGCCTCGAGATGGCGGTGGATTGGCAGGCGACCAATACATTGCAGCTGAACGCGGGCCTTGGGCTTCTTGCGACCGAAATTACGGGTTTCCCCGCCGCGACAAGCTTTGAGGGGAACGAGTTCGCCCGCGCACCCGGTGCGACACTGACGCTTGGCGCCAGTTGGGACATCACAGATCGCTTCAACCTTGGCGGGCAGGTGCGCTTCGTTGACGGATACTACTCGGACACAGCCAATAGCGCCGCGTACAAGGTCGGCGATTATACGCTTGTGGACATGCGCATGAGCTATGCAATCAAAGATGGGTTTGAGTTTTATGGCTTCGTCAACAACATCTTTGATGAACGCGCGCCCGTGTTGAAACAGGCTGCTCGCGGCACCGTTCCATTCACACAAGCCAGCATGACATCGCCGCGCATGATCGGGATCGGTATCCAAGGGAATTTCTGATCTCGTAGACATAGCGCATGGGGGGCCGTTTTCGCCCCCCCCCCCCAATCTTATGAAAATGGACAGGCCCGTGAATCGACACGTGTAAGATACGGCGGCTCGCGGACCATCGGGTTTGGCGATGATTGCTTCTCCCGGAGGGCGTCGTGAGGCGCTTCCCGAAGTCTGACCGCCGCGACAAACACCCTTAAAGGGATCGAAGCGCGTCCGCGAAGTATCTGCCCCAGAATGCTTCCTTTCATTCCAACGAAAAGATCGCACCATCAAACTCGGGGACGAAACACCCAGGCGAGAAACCCTTTTTTTTGCATCGCCCCCCTAGGGTGCAGATTGGAACAGGAAAATACCTGACTATAATACTAAATTATACCTTGAAGGCCATCGATCACTCTGACATGCTTCGGCCAGGCAGCAACGCCCCACGCGGGCCCGTTCTGGCCACGCGTCCATGACGCGACGGCGATGAACTAGCAAAACCGCGCACGCGGTCGGACGATTGTCGTGATGCTGCACGACCTTAGTCAGGCTTGTCGTCATGGCCGAGGGCAAATCGTGGCCGAGGGCGCCCCCGTTGCTGCAACGTGTCTTTGGGCTTGATGTGATCATCATGGATGACCCCATCAGCCACGCGCCGCCGATCAACTGGCCACAGACCATTTTTTAATCGCACCCTGCGCGGCCCACATCCGGGCGTAGCGTCCCCCTTTGGCCAGCAGCTCTGCGTGCTTTCCGGCCTGCGCCAATGCGCCCTGTTCGACCACAAGGATCTGGTCCGCGCCAAAGATTGTGGACAGCCGGTGCGCAATCACGATCACCGTTTTGCGGGCCACCAGCGCATCAAGCGCGCGTTGAACCGCCAGCTCGCTTTCGGTATCCAACGCCGCAGTCGGTTCGTCTAAAATGATGATAGGCGCATCCTTAAGCAGGGCACGCGCGATTGAAATCCGCTGCCGCTCGCCGCCCGATAGCCGCCCGCCGATTTCACCCAATGGGGTCTGCCAGCCCTGCGGCAGCCGTTCGATGAAATCCAGACATTGCGCGGCCTTGGCGGCCGCGAGGACCTCGTCATCGCTGGCTTCAGGGCGACCCAAACGGATGTTCGCAAGAACCGTGTCATTGAACAAATAGACATCCTGAAACACAACGGAAATCAGGCTGTTGATACGGTCCGCCGGGATTTGGCGCAGATCAACGCCACCGATCGCCACCGCGCCTTGCTGCGGATCAAAATGCCGCAGAAGCAGCCGGGTCAGCGTGGTCTTACCACAGCCCGACTGCCCAACCAACGCGGTTAGCGACCGCTCGGGCAAATCGGCACTGAACGCGCAGATCGCCTGCCTGTTTGCTTGGGCATAGGTGAACCCGACGTCCTGAAACCGGATCCCGTATTCCGTAGGGACCAACGCGGGCTGGGTTTGGGACAACGGCTGCGTCGCCATCAGCGCACCGATCCGTTCAAGCGCGGCTTCCATTACCTCTAACATCGCGGTGTATAGGATGAATGTCGAAAGGGGTTCGGACAGCCGAACCACAATCACAAAGATCGCGCCAAGCGTGGCGGCATGCAGGCTTCCTGCGACCACAAGCCATACCCCGATACCCAACACCACGACCAGACCCAGTTCCACAACGCTTGCGACGATGATGTTCGGCTTGGCGCCCTTGCGATGGCCAAAGGCCTGTATCGATTCCAGCTTGTGAAAAGTCTGCGAAAGCCGCTCTGCCTTTTCGCCGGCGCGCCCAGCGGCGCGCAGAATCGCAAGACCTTGCGTGTATTCCAACACATCGGCGCTGGCCTCTTGGTGCGCTTGGCCCAAAATCCGTTTACCGCGCCCCAACGCGGGCCTGCGCCAGCGATAAAGCGGAACGATGGCCGGAAAGATCAACAGCAGCAACACCCCCAGTCGCCAGTCAAACAGCACAATCCCCAGCGCCGCGCATAGTGGCGTCACGATCGCCGTGAACACCAAATTTAGCACAGTCAGCGCATAAAGCAGGTTCTCGTCGACATTGCCCAACACCATCGAATTCAGTTCACCGGCACGTTTGTTTTGCAGTTGCTCCAGTGGAATTTCACGCAGCTTTGCACCTAACTGTCCGCGCAAGCGCCACGTCGCGCGCACCATGCGCCCATCGAAATCAAACCCTTGGGCGAACCAGCGCAACGCCGATGCGGCCCCCATGAGGGCGATCATGACACCAAACCAAACCAGCGCACGGCCCAGGTCAGGGTCCGTCGCGGCAGCGGTAAACAGTGGTGCAATAGCGGCCAGGCCAAACCCCTGAAGGGCGGCGGCGGCAATCAGCCCTGCCAGCGATCGGCGCAGCCCGGGCGCGGCTTGCGGCCCGACGCTTGCGGCAAGCTGGCGAAAGGTCGTGACAAAAGAACTCGCGCTTGTATTGCGCGGCGGTACATTCGTGGCTTTCTGCATCATTTCACCATCCCGTGCGCGGTCGCATCTGGGGTTCGTGCACCGCCCAGTGACCAGTTTTGCGCCTGTTCATAATTGTTCCAAAGGCGCGCGTAGACCCCGCCCTGCGCGACCAAATCGTCATGGACGCCACGTTCGGCAATCTGCCCGCGATCGAAAACCAAAATCTGATCCGCATCACGAATCGTCGCCAAACGATGGGCCACCATGATGACGGTGCGCCCACACATCAGTTCAGAAAGCGCCGCAATCAACTCGGCTTCGTTTTCCGGATCAGCAAAGGCCGTCGCCTCGTCAAGGACCAGAATTGGGCGGCTTTGCAACAACGCACGCGCAATCGCGATCCGTTGACGTTGGCCACCCGACAAGAAAACACCGCGTTCACCTACTGGTGTCTCGTATCCCTGCGGCAAGTCGCGAATGAACCCATCCGCTTGCGCAGCGGTCGCTGCGGCGATCACTTCGGCATCGCTCGCCTGGGGTTTGCCGATCCGAATATTCGCCGCGATTGTGTCAGCAAATAAAAAACTTTCCTGAAACACAAAGGCGACGTGTTCCATCAATTGGTTCGGGCTCATGTCCCGAATATCGTGCCCCCCCAATGAAATAGCCCCCGCAGTCACATCCCAAAACCGCGGGACCAAACGGGCGACGGTCGTTTTGCCTGCGCCTGAAGGGCCAACGAGCGCGGTAACGCTGCCCTCTGCGACCGAGAAACTGATATTGCGCAGCGCGGGGTCCAAATCAGAACCATACGAAAACGTCACATTTTCAAACCGCAACGCTGGCGCATCCGGGTCCAGCATTGGAGGCGTGTGCAATTCTGCCTGTGCGCCCTGTCCCAGTTCGGGGGCGTTCATTACCTCTTCGATGCGCGCTACGCTTAGGGCGACTTTCTCGATCATGTGGCGCAGCATCATCATTGGCATCATCGCCTCGGCCATGCCGGTGCAAATCAACAGCACACCCAGCCAGCGGGACACAGACAGATCACCCATCGACGTCAACCAAAGCCCCATCCCCAACACAAGCGTCAGCGTCGGCATCGGGCTTAGCACCAACCACGAGAACCGCGCCGGAAATCCGGCGGCGCGGTACCAATCCAACATTACCGTTAGATAGCCGTCCAAAGCATCTTGATACCGCCCAAAGCTCATCTTGCCGCTGTCAAAGTTGCGCACGACCGGCATTGCCTGAACGTATTCCACCACCGCGGCGCTGACTTTTTCGCGCGCGGCATTGTATTTGCGCACCATGTCGCGACGCCGCCGTTGTGCTCCGCTCAGGATACCGTACCCCAACCCCAAAACCACCAGCGTCACCAGCGCCAGCCGCCAATCCAGCGCGACCAGCAGCGCCAGCGTGACCACCGGCGTCACGTAGGCACGTGCATAAAGCGGCGTACTGTCCGCCACAAAGACATGCAGTGCCTTCACATCGTCATGGATCACCTTGGCCAGCGCGCCAGCACCCTGTGTTTCAACATACCCAAGAGACACCCGCGCCAGACGTTCGGCCAAGCCGGTGCGCAAAACCCGCTCTAACCGGAAAGCCGCATAATGCGCCTGATTAAACGCGCCGAGCCGGGCAACATAGGCAGCCACGGTGCAGATCGCGGCGCCCGCAAACCAAAGCCAAGGCACCGTATTCGGATCCGCAACAAGGCGCTGAACAACCATCATCAGTTGTAACATAACTGCCAGCCCGAACACCGCCGAACCGGCCGAAATCGCCATGGCAAGCTTAATCTGTGCCTGAACGGGTTTCAGTATCCGCCAAGGCGAAGCACGTTTTTTCCGCGGGGTCGAAACAAAATTTTCAGGGGTCTTTGTCTTTACGTGCGGGTCGGCCTTGCACACCGCCTGTGAGCTTACCTCATCGATCGCCATTGCCTGCCTCTTCATGCTTTATGCGGTCTGTTGGCTAGGCTTTCGGCAGTGCCGCAGCGGCATGGCTGATCGAGGCGGACGTTAACAACCGCACGGTCCAACTACAAGCACCCGGTTCGCGTTCTGTTGCGTTAACGGCGTCAGGGTTCTGATATTATGTATAGATTGGTCTGTGCGGCTCTCTGATGACGCGGCATCCAGTGGCATGTGGACGAAACCTGCGTTCGCGGGAACGGCCGCTGGTGTTATCTGTCGCGCGGTTGTGCGGCAGCGTCTCATTGCCCATTCTGCGGACACGCAAACCTAAAGCGTTCCGCCTTAAACTTGAGGCACTCATTTAAGGCGAAATGCTTTAACGCAACAGAACCAACCGACACGGACGCAATCCACGCGCCGTCGATGTAGAATTTGCCCAACATGTTCCATGCTGGCCTCCCTCTGGCGTAACGCCTTGCCGCAAGGGGCTGGGCAGGACAGGCCTATGCGGTCTTGCCGGATCTGTGCAGGGCAACGCCGGCAGAGACCCTAGCGGACCACCAGAACCGGAACCGGGCTATGGCTGACCACTTCGGAGGTCTGGCTGCCCAGCAGCAGGCGGCTGAGGCCGCGGCGCCCGTGCGAGGCCATGACGATCAGATCGCATTTCAGCGTTATCGCCGCATCGACGATCGCCTCGGCGGGGGTATCGTCAACGCCCTGATGCACCTGGATTTCGACGCCGTGCCGCTGGGCGGCGGTCTGGGCGACCGTCAGGGCGCTTTCGGCATGCTCGCGCTGCGCGTCGTTCCAGGAATCGAAGGTTGCCGCGCTTTGCAGGGGGTAGGGCTGGCTGACGGTGATGACCGTGACCTTGCTGGCGTTTTCCTTGGCCAGGCCCAGACCATGTTCGACGCCCCTCATGGCCAGTTCGGATCCGTCGGTGGAAATCAGGATGTGCTTGTACATTGTGGTTCTCCTTGTGGTGTCAGGATGCGCTGACATACGTCGGCGGCGGACCCGGTTTTTCGCGCTGGCTTTGGCGTACGCGTCTGAACAGGTTTCGGCGCATCCAGACCGCCGATATACGAATATATTCTACCACCGATCAGCCCCACAAAGAAGTAGAGCGTGGCCGGGGTAGGACACGTGCCGATATATCAGCGGCGGGCCTCGTACGTGATCGAAGGCAACCAAACATGCACCAAAGCGCAAAAAAGGGAACGGTTGAAACCGTTCCCTTTTGATCCGACCGGCATTTGCCGGTGGTGGTTCAGGTCGTATTGGGCGGAGCTATCCGCCCAATACCATGGTTCCGATTGTGGCGAGATCGCCTTAGCGGTTGAGGAACTCCATAGCGTATTTGTCCTCAACATCCGGTACCGGGTGATCTTCGTGAAGGGATTTCACGATTCCGTAGATCATCAACAGAATGATCACGGCGATAGGCAATCCGGCCACGATCGACGCGGTTTGCAGGGCGCTCAGGCCACCTGCCAGCATGAGCACACCGGCCACGATGCCCGACGTCAGGCCCCAGAAGATCCGGAACTTCACCGGCGGGTTTTCATCGCCCATCGACAGCATCGTACACATCACCAGCGTGCCCGAATCCGACGACGTAACAAACCACGAAATCAAGAGAACCGTGATCAGTACAGTGATCGGATAGGTGAGCCAAGTATAGCCAAACCCCTGGACCGTTGCGAAGACGCCGGATGCATAGTCATTGTTGACCGCATCCACGACTCCGGCCTGATAGAACAGGTCCACCCCGGCGGCAGCACCGCCAAAGACCCCCATCCACAGCGTCACCACCGAGGTCGGGATCAGCAGAACGCAAAAGCAGAACTGCCGGATGGTGCGGCCTTTGGAAACACGCGCGATGAACAGTCCCACAAACGGGCACCATGCAATCCACCAGCCCCAGTAGAAGAGCGTCCACCAGCCCTGCCATTGCACTTCAGGATCGCCATTGATCCAGAAACCCATCGGGATAACGTTCCAGATGTAGTCACCGAAACCTGAAATGGTGAGGCCCAGCAGGAATGCTGTTGGCCCCAGGATGATGAAAAGCACCAGCAGGCCCATAGATGCCATGACATTGACCTCGGACAGGATGCGCACACCCTTGCCCACACCGGATGCCGCTGACGCGGTCCCCAGACAGGTGATGATCGCCACAAGGATCAGCTGATTGGTCTGCGTATTTGTCATCCAGCCGAGATTCTCGAGGCCCGCGGCAATCGGGGTAACACCCAGACCCAATGACGTGGCCAGACCGAAGATCGTGCCGAAGACACCGATGAGATCCACCAGATGCCCCAAGGGGCCATAGATGCGCTCTTTCAGCACCGGGTACAGCGCCGTGCGCAAGGTCAGCGGCAGGTCGCGGCGATACGAGAAATAGGCCAGACTCAGCCCCACCAGCACATAGAGACCCCAGCCGTGGAACCCCCAGTGGAAGTTAGTGACAGCCACCGCCGAAATCGCGGCATCCACGCTGCCCGCTGCCGCGCCCGAACGCTCCATGAACGGGCTGCCCTGAATGTGGGTCATCGGCTCGGCGACGCCCCAGTAGATCAGGCCCGATCCCAAACCCGCGCTGAAAAGCATGCAGATCCACGAGAAGGTGGAGAAATCGGGCTCGTCATCGTCCTTGCCCAGCTTTACATCGCCGAACCGGCTGATCATCAGCCAGATGACAAAGAAAAGCGCGGCATTGACCACCAGCACATAGAACCAGTCCATGGTGCCGATAATAAAATTCTTGCCCGATGCAAATACCTCGGAAGACCGCTCCACATCCATGATGGTAAAGGCGACAAAACCTATGATCATGAGCATCGACAAGATGCCCATCAGAGGGTTCATTCCCTTGAATAACCCCGAACTGGCAACCAGATTATCTGGTTTATTAGATGATTCTTCACTCATTTTTTGTTACCCCTTTTATCCTGTTGGCGGCTCAACGAACCGTTCCCGCCGGACCCTGTCGCGCCCCGGCTGACATCCAGATGTCGAACTTTTCCTCCAATCGGGAATGGTTTTCGGCCCACCACCCGGCGTCTGACAGGATATGTATCTTGTCTTCATAGGCTGGTCCGTTCGGGATCTGGTTCAGCGATTCATCAGACAGTAACGCCAGCGACGATTTTCGCGTCGGGCCGTTTGGCAGATAGGACACCATCTCGGCCAGGGCTTCGGTGCTGCTGGCATAACGGATGAAATCCATCGCCTCTTCCTTGAAACGGCTGCCCTTGGGAATGCCGAACAGGTCTACTTCCACCACACGGCCATCCATGATCACGGTGAAGTCTGCGCCCTCTTCCATTGATGCCGTCATCCCGGTTGTGGCCCAGATCATCGACATTGCAACTTCGCCCGCGTTCAGCATCCGCACCGGCTCGCGGCCCGCTTGCCAGAGTTGCAAGCCCGCGCGGATCGTTTCCATTTTCTTGAACGCGCGCTCCACCCCTTCGGGTGTTTCCAGCGTTGGATAGACGTCCTCGCGCGGCACACCGTCGGCCATAAGCGCCCATTCCATGATCACCGTCGGATCATCACGGATCGCACGCGCGCCGGGGTAGGTGTCCACGTCAAAGAAATCCGCGATGCTGGTCGGCGGATTTTCCTGAAAGTCCGGGTTGCTGTAGGCAAAGGCCGTTGCCCAGACGATCACACCCACACCGCATTCGTTCAGCGCGCCTTCAACGAAATCATCGCTGGCCGCGCTGCCGTCCTTGCCATCAGGCAAATTGATATCCGAAAGATCTTCCAGCAGCCCCTCCTTGCAGGCCCGCAGGCTATCGGCCTGGGTAAGGTCAACCACGTCCCAGATCACATTAGCGCTTTCCACCTGATCGCGAATTTCATCGATGCCACCATTGTAGCGCGCAACATTGACGCGAGTGTTGGCCTCGCTTTCATACGGGCGCACAAAACCCAGCATCTGGCTGCGCATGTAAGGGCCTGTCCACGACGTGAAGGTTATTTCATTCTTATTGATCGCCGTCCCGGTCTCGGTCGTGCTTTGCGCTGAAACAGCTATGGGCAGGGCAGCCAGCATCAGCCCGGCAAAGGACATCCTGCGTCGGCTAAGCACCGTCTTCCATGAAAATCTCATATTATTCCTCCCCTATTTCAGGCGCTCGGTCGCCTATTTGAGTCGCGCACGCGGCAGTCCCGCAGCAGTCGGTCTTAGGAGTTCGTCAAACTTCAACTAACCTGACGTTAACCACGAAGCAGCTTGACTTGGGTGGTCGAAGCCCCGGTACTGTAAATCGACACAAATGCCCGAAAACCGACATTCACCTCACTTTTTAGCGCGGCCCGGCACGATTCCGGGCACCCAAAATGCGCGGGCAACCGCAGATCGAAAAAATGCCGTCATCGGATTCAGGATGGATCAGGTCGGCCTGAGGGCTGCTATCAAGGGGTGTTGATGGCTTCAATGCGCTGTTGGTTTTTGGAATATATGTCGCAAAGATTCACAAACAGACACCGACGCATTTGCCGCAAATACACGCCTTTTCGTTGAGCCCAAGTTCTGAGAAGCCCAGCTATCGTGATCACAACTGACGGTGCCGGATCTGCAAGAAGATACTGCACCGATATGCGGCGATTGGTCGGACGGAGCCCAAGGCAGTCACCCATCATTGCTCAAGCGGGAGGATATATCGCGCATTTGACAACGAGGGTTTCCGGCCTGCATGCTCCAACTTGATTACGTGCGCTGAGAAAGGCCATGAGTCCTGCATTGCTTAGAACATCAGACCGAAGTGAATCTGCTAATGTCCTGAGCGGTCTGACACTTGGGTCAGGTTCCACATTGCTTGAGGCCTGTCTCAGGCGCTGCGACGAAGACGGAAGACCAGCCTATTTGGAGTCAACAAACCCAGCAAATTTGTCGCTGCATAAACGTTATGGTTTCAAAGAAATGGGCCTGATCAAAGCCGACCAGGCGCCCCCCTGTTTCCTATGTTTCGAGCCGCCCAATAGCGATTGTTCAAACGACAGCTTTGTCGCAGCGGGTTCAAAGGATCGCGGCAACACACTGTTCAAACTTCTCTGGCTGGTGTCTGATATTGCAAGGTCTTTCTGGGCCGCTCGTTGAGTTGCCTTGCGATGGCGCTCAGTTTGGTTTGACTAAAGCCTGATATATCAATGCCTTCGGGAACGTATTGCCGAAGAAGACGGTTGGTGTTTTCGTTGCTTCCTCTCTGCCACGGCGACTGTGGATCGCAAAAATGGACGTCGATATTGGTCGCCATTGTGAACTTACGGCGCCCTGCCATCTCTGACCCGCGGCCCCATGTCGGCGACCGATACAGGTCCTTGGGCAGCTTGCGCGCCTGATTAATAAGGGCGGTGATGACGCTTTGCCGCCCACTTTTCCTGCGAACCTCTCGGCTGATTGTCGAAGGCGACCGTTTAACGGTTCGCGTGATGGAGCGAAGCGAGTGTTTGGTCACGAGGCCTCGGGAAATCTCCTCGCGTTCAATCAACCTCAAGGCGAAACGGGATCGGCGGCCGGATGCGTCCTGTCCGTGCCAGATACGGGGAGACCGACGACGAGGCGCGATCAAAGCTACGCCTGATCGGACTCAGCAACTCTCCCCGCTGCCACCGATCCCACATTTCACACTTCTGTTTATCGGTGTAAAATGCGCGCTGAAGATACTTCATGCTGGACACTCCATCTTTCTCAATAGCCAAAGTAAAGCGGCCACCCGTTGAACTCACACGCCGAGATGCCAACGCTGCGATAAGTCCCAGTATTGTAGCTGACACTGGGCGCCAACAACTTCAAATCGCATCACACTCGGTCTCGCCGAACGTCTCTCGATACCCGCCCGTCAGGACGGTCTCAGCTAGATCATTCCCTATGATCATGTGATCCACGAAAGGCTTCTGCGCCGCGCACGCTCTGTCGATGAATCTTGATTTCTTGCCCAGAATTTCAGTTTGCGAGAGCGTCAGAAGCCTGATGTCCTCCATCCGACCGGCGAGGGAATCCGCCACCCTCGGTATTGTCATAAGGCTGGCCGATATAGTGAGCGGAATTCTTCCCGGGGTCTTTTCATCATCCGACCCATCCTGATCGCCGGTACAAGATCGGAGTCACGATCCAAGCCCCGGACAAAGCCGACCCGGTCATCAACTGCTGACCTGACGGCAGATGTCGCGCACACGCAGGCGCATCTGGCCGGTGAGCACTGTGAAACAGTACTAGGTTGACCAGATCAGATGATACCGATGGTCAAACACGCAATGCTTGCCGGTGTCATATTGCATGATCGTATCCTCCGGGGCGTGGATACTAAAAGCACAGACCTGATAGATCGTGTTCAGACAGGTCTCGCAACGTCTGCAGATCAAACGTCACCAAGAACTCATCCGTAGTCACAAACGTATGCGGCGCACCCGGTCGCGGGCTTTTCGGTCCATTGCCAATCAGTCCCTTGTAGCGCAGCCGACCGAGCAGATCGCGGTTGATCTCCTTGCCAAAGATGTCTGCCAGCCCGGCCCTGTCAATCGGCTGGTGGTGGGCGATGGCACAAAGCACCGCCATCTCCTCTTCCGAGAAGTTGTGCTGTTGCTCCACAACGTCAGCCGATTTTCGGATCGCCGTTGCGTAATGTGACCGCGTCCGGAACATCCAAGCACCCGCAACGGGAACGATCTCATAAGGCTTGGCTTTCAAATCGGCCTGAATGTCTTTGATGAGCAGATCAATGTTCGCACCCTGCCCCACGACCAGTTGTAACGCCTCGCGCCCCACCGGTTTGCTGCTGGCAAAGATCACCGCCTCGATGCGGTTCATCCATTCGCGCCAGCGCAGTTCTGCTGGCAGTTCGTCCAGTTCGCGATCCAGCACCTCCAGGTCTTCGTCTTGTTTGCGCGCCACCACCATTACGCCACTCCATAGAACCGGAAGGTCGCCCGACCAGTAAGTTCGCGGATGACGCCAAGCCCGATCAGACGTTCGCACAGCCGCCGCGCAGAGCGGGATGTCATGGGCGTTTTTGACCCGCTTATCGTCGGCGACAACATAGTAGATGGCAGGACCGCGTCTTCTGTCAGGAAGAGGCTGATGGCCTCGTCCGCCCCCTTAGACCGCAGCCTTGGGGCAACATCGCGAAGCCGGGCTGCGCGCCGCGCCAGATCATGCGCCAATCGGACAGCATCCTGCGCGGCGTCCGCGATAGCGGCGTGACACGTGGGTCCAATATCCCCCCCTTCGCTGGCGGCGCGCAAGATCTTGCGATTCACATGCAAACCGAACAGCGGCAGCGGTCGCGCCCAGCCAAGCGACCCGGCCAGAACGATGTCGGCGCAAAGGAGGCCGACTGCTTCCTGCCGCGGGAAGGTTCGAGCGATCCTGGTCATGATCGAAACGGATTTCGCGACCGGGTTGCCCTGCATATTTTCGGTCTGATCAACCCAGTTCGGGAGGTGCTCTTGGATGTCTTCCGACATCAAATCCTGCAATCGCCCTTGCCATCCGGCATGTTGGAGAGAGATCGCCGTGCCCAGGCGCCAGAACGCCAGCATATCGCCATCAGGGCCCATCGCATCCCCGGGGAGGGTGAGAAGATAGGCATCGCGCAGCTCGGCCCCCGTCACCCGCCTGCCCTCGATCTTGCTGCCGTTGACGGCGGCGCGCAGCGCCATCCGGCTCCTGAGAAGATCGACCGGCACGCCACGGCCCGGGTCGCAGAGCAATACGTGCAGCAGCGAAAGCGACGCTCCGCTGGAAAACGCAGCGTCTTCACGGCAGTCTGGCGTCGGTCGGTCGAAGATCCAGGACGGCAGGATCGGGTTTGGGAGTGCGTCAGGATCATGTTCAGGCAGCTGGGTCATGCAAGTCAACCTATCCCATAACGGCGCTTTATGCTATTGGACAGGTAGAAAACCGCCTCGCCTCGCGAGATCCTTGTACGTCCAATAATCTGAATTATCGGAGGCAAAGGGATACTCTTTGGAATGGCTCAAAAAATGGAATGGCTCAAAAAATCACCGGAAAAATTCGAGAAATCATCCTCGGATGCAATCTGTGCGGCCCTCCCCTGCGAAAGCAGCTGAGAGATGTCGCCCGGCTGATCAAGGTGCAACAAACCTGCCCAACATCGATCTTGATGAACCACACCGCAAAAGCAGTGACCCGTCGCCCATGTCTGTCCCCGCGATGGTCGCAGGCTCCGGGAACGCTCGACCGGTTGGTCGACACCGCCCGCGGCTACGCACGCCAGGCCACGGCGGAAAATACCAGTCTCGCCTACAAGACGGGCTGGACGCCTTTCAAAAGCTGGTGCCGCCGCCGCCCCTGCCCCGTCTGAGGAGCTGATTGGCCTTTGTGTTGCCAACGGCACCTACATCCCATCTTCGAAAGCCTTCGGCCCGCGCAAACGACGGTTCGAAGCATCCCCAAAGATGGTGCCAAAACTATCGCCCTTTTCTGAATCATCCGGCGTCGAAGCTGAGGGCTGCGCTGCTTTCACAGTCGGATGCGCCGCTTACCATCACAGGCCAACACCCTGTGATCGTGTCGACGTCTGGATTGAAACCATGATAGACCCGCAGATAGTCAATATACTGCTTCAAACCTGGTCAAACGTAATCTCTAGGCCCTAGGGGTCACGTGAAGGCGGATCTGAGGTTGATGTGTTCTTGCTCTCTGCACTGCGAGCGTGAGCGAGCTCTTTCACTTACCTGATACCAAGTGCGGCTACCTTCCCCAGCGTCTTCGCAGAGGTTTTTTCAGTCGGCTTGAAGCTCTTGATAAGCTTGCGATCGGTCTTCCGATTGCGCGCCTGCTCTCCTGTCTTGCAAGGGGTGTGATATGCAAGATGCAAAACAATCGAAACGCGGTTGAAAGGCCGGAACTTTATCAGATCAATACGAATGACGTGCTTTACCGGCTGTGCGTCAGCGACCTCTGGCGGGCGCTTCGCTGGCGGCGCTATCGCACCGCCAGCGAAGCGCCAAGTCTATTTTTCAGCCTTGGCCTCGCCTGCTGCGCCATCAATTTCAGGTGGGCTTGGGTCGATGATTTCGGCATCGACAACGCGGGCGACGTCCCGGGCGCTTTGATCATTCAGGTCGCCCATTATCAAGGGCAGCATCTGGACCCCGGTGGGCGAGATGACATCGCCCTGAGGGGGCGTTTTCCACGCCAGCGTGTCGAAAGCGCCGCAATTCTCGCAGGCGGGCGCCCATTCGCCGTGGATATGCTGACAATTGTTGCAGATCCACTGGGGGCCGCGCGGGGCGGCGATTGCGCGGGCCAGCCAGCCCTTGACCACGCGGTCGGGGGCGCCCTCGCCCCGCTCGATCGCGGCCATGATGGTCAGAACACGGGCGTCGGGATCTTTTTCCACCAGATCGCCCAGCGCGCGGCGCGCGGTGGGGAAATCTTCGGCGGCGAGGTTCAGCTCGGCCTCGACCAGTTTCGTTTCGCGGTGATCCGGGCGCGCGGTGAACAGCTTGGCAAAACGTTTCAGGCGCTGCTGCGGCGTCTCATCCGGCGCGATGGCGGCGAAGACGGCGGCCAGGTCGGGATGCGGCTGCTGGTCCCACGCCTTGCGAATGACGCGGGCGGCGTAGCGCGGCGCCCCTTGGGCGATATAGCTGCGCGCGGCCATGACGGCAGCCGGGATCAGGTGAGGCGACAGGCGGTTCGCCTGAATCGACGCCTCGCGCGCTTCGACGGTCTTGCCCTCGACGGCGATGTCGCGCGCCTCGGACAGGGCCAGAACGGCGTCGCGGCGTTTGTGTACGTCGCGGGGAATGTTGCCAAATTTAAGCTTGGCGTTGAGAGTCGTGCGCGCGCCGGCCCAATCCTCCTGGCCGGTTTGCAATTTCAGCAGCGTGTCCTGAATTTCGGCATGCGCCGGCTTCAGGCCAAAGGCCGTCTGCGCCAGTTTCAGCGCCGTGTCGGTATCGCCATCGGCCAGTTTCTGACGCAGGATGCCGCGCACCCCGACAAAACGGGTGCTGTCATCCTTTAACAGGCGTTTGTAGACTTCTTCGGCCTTGGCGCGATTGCCCGCCATTTCGGCGGCCTGCGCGGTTACGAGGTTGGTCAGCGCCGGTTTCTTCAGGTAACGCTCGGCGCGGGCGGCGCGGGCCATGGCCACATCCCCCTCGCCCGATGCGAGGGCCAGCATGCCTTCGGACAGGGCGCGATAGCCTTTTTCCTGCCGGTTGCGGTCGAAATAACGCGAAATCGCGGTTTCATCGCCGTTAATGAATTTCAGCACCGCGATCAGCAATGCCGCCAGCCGCATCAACAGCCACAGGCCGAGGATGATGATCGCCAGCCCCAGAACCGCCTTGAGCGGCGTCAGGTTCAGCTCGACCCCGGCCATGACGATACGCACACCGCCATCCAGTTCCAGCAGATAGGACGCGCCGAACGTCACCAGAACCACGAGGACCAGGAAAACGACGATCTTGATGATTGACCACAGCATTTAAGGCGTGCCCTTTCGGTTTCAGTTCAATTTCGCGGCAAGCGCGTCGTAGGCGGCAATAGCCTGCATCCGGGTGCGGACGTTTTCCGCCCACTCTGACAGCGCGTTGCGGGCGGGGTCGGGTAGCGCCTCGACCTCGGTCAGGGCGGCTTGCAGGTTGCCCTGACGCAGATCATCCTCGGCGCGCGACAGCACCGCATCGGTGCCCGGCCCCTCGCGCCGCTCCAGCGATCGTGCGCCCAACTGACCGGACATGAAGGACCAGAAGCTGTCGCTGCCCTCCTCGGTACCGGATTTGCGCGCCTTGGCCAGCGCGGCGCGGGCGGCGGGGGCAAAGGACTGCTGCAATGCGCTTTGGGTTGGCACGCCAGCCTCGGCCACGTCCTGAAGCGCATCGGGCGCGGACATACCGGCCCGCTCCAGATCGCCCAGCGCGGGTGCAAAAGGCGTGCCAGTATCCAGTGCGGTGCTGATGCGCGTCAGCGCGGCACGGCGCAGATCCTGCTGGGCCGATGCACGGGCGGCATCGTCGCGCTGATCCGCGTCGGAGACGAGGCGCGCGACCTGATCGCCCTGCGCCTTGAGCGTGCGGCGCAGTTCATTCAACTGTGCCGTCGAAACGCCCTCGCCGTCCGCGCCGGACGGCTGTGCCTCGATATCAGCCAGGCGGGCGGTCAGGGCGCTGACCTTATTGGAAAGGTCAGAGATTTGCGTCACCATATCGGCCTGTCCGGCCTCGATCCCGCTGGTGTCAGGCGCGCCGGGGAGTGCATCAATGCGTGCGTCCAGCGCGGTGAGCCGGTCCGATTGCTCGGCCAGTTTGGCCGCGACATCATCGGTCGCCGTGCTGTTGGGCGACATGATACCCATCTGCGGAAGGACATAATACGCCGCGCCAAACCCGATCGCCGCAGCGCACACACCGCCGAGAAACAAGGCAATGAATCCGCCCTTGCGCGCCTTTTGCTGGGGTACCGTTGGTGGAGGTGTCTTTGAAGGTGCCGCCCGGGCAGACGCTGTCGTCGCTGTGCCTGCTGTCGCCGACGTGTCACCGGCAGGCTTTGCCGCCGTCGGTTTGGTGCCCGGACCTGTCGAGGATTTGTCATTCGTTCCGGCGCTTGCCCCGGTGGTCGTGGTCGTCTTGGTTTCTGCCGGTGTTGCTGTCGCTTTCTTTGCGTCAGCCACCTTGGCCATCGCCGCGTCGATGCCCTTGGGATCAGGGCCGCTGAAAGGACCCGGAGCCATAGCGGTCACCGATTTCGCGCCGCTGGCTGGAATCGAGGTGCGCGTCGGCTCCGGGCTCTGGTTCTTTTCGCCGACGGACTTGTCACTTGCGGGCTTGTCACTGGCAGGCTTGTCGCTTGAGGCCGTGCCCCTCGCGCCGGACGCCGATGCGTCCGGGCTGGCCGTGGCAGGTCCGCTGGTTTTGGAAGCATCGGCAGTTTGAGCGCCTGTCGTCTTGGCAGCGGCGCCCTTGGCCGGGCTGCGCGCGCCTTCAACAGGTTTTTCGACGGGTTTTTCGACGTCGGTGGGCGTCGGAGCCTTGGATTGACCGTCGGAACTGGCGGCTTTGCCGCGCGGTGCCGCAGTGCTTTTGCGTCCTGAAGGTGCCTTTTTTTCTGCCACGTCAGCCGTCCCTTCCGAATCTGCCCAATGTTCTGAACCTGATAACCTTACTGTGCACGCATTGTTCCCTCAAGGCGATAGGCCTCGGCCAGCGCATCGGGCCACGCCCGCACCATACCGACGGCGTCAGGTTGACCCGCCACGATACAGGCTTGTGCCGCGCCCTTTGGCACACGGTCTGCTGCTGCGCGGCTGATTGCAAGGATAACCAGCGGCGCGGTGACCTGTATGCCTTCCAGCAGGGCGGCGGCACTGCGCGGAGAAAACACCGGCGCGATCACCGGCGCCGTGCCGGTCAGGCAGGCCCGCGCGGCATCGCTCAGCGGCAGGGGCCGCTGCGCATACAGCACTGCTTCACTTGCCACGATCCCGGCAGCGGTCAACGCGCCCGCGACATCCGCCGCCGCATGGGTGCCGCGCAGGTGCAGCATCGGCCCCGTCGCGCCATCCGCCGCAATGCGCGCCAGCAGGTCGCGCGCATCCCCGGCGCAGGAGATGGCGTGCATGCCGGCCTCTTGCGCCGCCTGCGCGGTGGTGTCGCCAACGGCATAGGCCGGAATATCGCGCCGCGCGCTCAACTGGGCAAAGCGGAAAACGCCGTGCTGCGAGGTAAAGATCAGCCAGCGCACCCCCTCCAGATCCGGCAAACTGCCCTGCGGTTCGATCGCAAGAACCGGCGAGCGGACCAGTGGCAGATCGCCACCCGGCAGATCGCGCAGCGCGGCGATGAAACGACTGGCACCGGGTTCAGGCCGGGTGATGAGGATCGTTGGGGGCAAGGTGAGGCCGCTCCGCTGCTTGTGGGATTGCCCTGCAAGTGATACTTGCCCCATCGCGCGCACGCAACGGGCGGAACGATTGGCGACATGACGGGCGATACCCTGACCATACTGGGACTGGAAAGCAGCTGTGACGACACGGCGGCCGCAATCGTGCGCGTGGGCGGCGATGCCCCGGCGCAGATCTTGGCCCAGACGGTGCAGGGACAGGGGCAGTTGCACGCGGCCTATGGCGGCGTGGTGCCTGAAATCGCCGCGCGCGCCCATGCGGAAAAGCTGGACCTGTGCGTGGCCGAGGTTCTGCGCGCCAGCGGGCTGCGCCTGCGCGACATGGATGCCATCGCCGTCACCGCCGGACCGGGCCTGATCGGCGGCGTCATGTCCGGCGTGATGTGCGCCAAGGGGCTGGCGGCGGGCGCAGGCCTGCCGCTGATCGGGGTGAACCACCTGGCCGGCCACGCGCTGACGCCGCGCCTGACCGACGGCGCGCCCTACCCCTATCTGATGCTGCTGGTGTCTGGCGGTCACTGCCAGTTCCTGCGTGTGGACGGCGCGCAGCAGTTCACCCGCCTTGGCGGCACCATCGACGATGCGCCGGGCGAGGCGTTTGACAAAACCGCACGCCTGCTGGGCCTGGCGCAACCCGGCGGCCCGGCGGTCGAGGTCGAGGCAAGGTCCGGCGATCCCGCGCGCCACGCCTTTCCCCGCCCCCTGCTGGACCGGCCCGGCTGCGACATGTCGTTTTCGGGGCTGAAAACCGCGCTGCTGCGCACCCGCGATACCGTGATGCAGCCGCAGGGCGGGCTGACCCCGCAGGACCGCGCCGATCTGTGCGCCGGGTTTCAGGCCGCCGTGCGCGACGTTCTGGCCGAGAAGACCCGCCGCGCGCTGGCTGCCAACCCCGATCTGCGGCTGCTGGCCGTGGCGGGCGGCGTTGCGGCCAATCAGGCAATCCGGGACGCACTGATGCAGGTCGCCGAAGATTCAGGCGCGCTGTTCCTTGCGCCGCCCCTCGCGCTGTGTACCGATAACGCCGCGATGATCGCCTATGCCGGGGCCGAGCTGTTCCGTCTGGGCCGTCGCGATGACATGACGCTGGCGGCGCGACCGCGCTGGCCACTGGATGCCACCAGCCCGGCGATGCTGGGGTCCGGGCGCAAGGGCGCCAAGGCGTAGCGCGGACAAAAATTGCGCACAGCGCCCCGGCGCTGTAGGTTGTGGGCACGACCATGCCCAGATCGCACGACAGGAGCCACCATGCTGATCGCCCTTATCGGCCGGGACAAACCCGGCGCACTGCAAATCCGTATCGACAACCGCGATGCCCATTTCGACTATCTGAAGTCGTCGGGAGTGGTCACGCAGGCCGGTCCATTGCTGGATGCAGAGGGGCAGATGTGCGGCTCGCTCGTGGTGCTGGATGTCGCCGACATGACGGCCGCCGAAGGCTGGGCCGCGATGGACCCCTACGGCAAGGCCGGGCTGTTCGAGACCGTCGAACTGATCCATTGGAACAAGGTGATCTGAGGGCCATGCGCTATTGGTTGTTCAAATCCGAGCCATCTGCCTGGGGCTGGCAGGATCAGGTCGAGCGCGGCGATTCGGGCGAGCAATGGGATGGCGTGCGCAATTATCAGGCCCGCAATTTCATGCGCGAGATGGCGCTTGGCGATCGCGGGTTCTTCTATCACAGTCAGGATGAAAAGGCGGTCGTCGGCCTTGTCGAGGTGTGCGCCGAGGCGCATCCCGACAGCACGACGGACGACCCGCGCTGGGACTGCGTCGACATCCGCGCGCTGGCGCCTGTGCCGGTGCCTGTGACGTTGGAGGCCATAAAGGCCGATCCGCGCCTTGCCGATATGGCGCTGGTGCGCCAGCCGCGCCTGTCGGTGCAGCCCGTCGCGCCCGAGGCATGGAACATCATCTGCCAGCTGGGCCGCACGGAGGGCTGGTAAAAGGCTTGCCGTTGGGGAACCTTTCACGAGGCGCGCTGTTAAAGCGTTTGATCCTAAACTTGAGACACTCACTTGAGGCGAAATGTTTTAGGCTATTGATGAATCGCGCAATACTTGACTCGCGCAGGTATACCGCACTGTAATTGCGGACGCGTTCCACAATGAAACCGGAGAAACCTACATGATCAAGCTGACCCCCGCCGTGACGGCCATCGCCCTTGCCTGTGCCGCACCTTTGGCTGCTGCAGCGCAGGATAACCTGCCCACGCACGGCGACACCATCTCCGAGTTCCGCACCGCCGGGGCATGGAATATCCGCAAGAATGAAACGCGCGAGAACTGCTTTGCATCCTACGAGAGCGATTCAGGCGCGATCGTTCAGTTCGGTTTTGCCGAGGGTGAAACCGCCGGTTATCTGGGACTGTTTTCACCAAACGCCACCGATGTACCGGCCACTCAGGAAATTGCCATACTGGCCAATGGCAACCTTTATGTCGGCGAAGCGACGGGCATGGGCCCCAGCGTCACGGACGGATACTCGGGTGGCTATATTCTGGTCAACAACCCGGAATTCGCAAAGGATATCGAGATGGGTCAGGAACTGGTCGCGTTTCCCGAAACGCCCAATTCGTACATCATCGACATGCGCGGTGCCAAGAACGCCGTTTATGAGGTGCGCAAATGCACGACCGAGCTGCAATCGAAGTAAGCCTGGACTGTCCTGACAAACCTATGGAGGCCCCGTTTGCGGGGCCTCTGGCGTTTATGGGTTACGTCATCATGTAGGGTTCTGGTCTGGACCGGGGTGAAATTTAACGGAGGGTTCCAGTCCATAGAACCGAAACCCTCCGCCACCCCACGTGCTCCCAATGCACCACACGTGTCTCTGGATAAAGTCCCGGCCATCCTGGCCCGATAGATCGACACTACCGCGGCATCGCCCACCGTTCAAACGCCAAGTATCGCGCATTTACCTCAAACCCGCGCGATGGGCTCCGAACGGGGGATGATGCGCCCGCCACCTGCAACAGCGCCGCGCCGCCTAGCGGCAGTGCCGGGCGATCTCGCGCTGCTGCAGCCCTGTCTCGACCAGCAGGCAACGGTTTTTAGCCTCGTAATAATAGCCCTTGGCGTACCACATCACGGCCTTGTCCAGATTGCCATCCGATACCAGCCATGCGCCGCGCAGGTATTTGACGGCAAAGTGCAGGTTGGTTTCGGCGTCCAGCAGATCGCTGTTGCGTCCGGCAAATCCCATGCCCCGCGCAGTGGCGGGCAGGATCTGCATCATGCCGAAATAGGGACCGTTGCGCGCGGCGGGGCGATAATCGCTCTCGCGCTGAATGACCTTATGCACCAGCGGACGGGGCACCTGATAATGGTCGGCGTATTTGTTCACCAGCTGGCGGATCTGCGGCGTCTCGCCAGGATAGAGCGGCATGGTCGATCTGGTCGAAACGGTCGTAGGCTGGGTGCCGGCACAGGCCGCTGTGAACAGCAGCGAGGCAGCGATAATAGCGCGAAGGATCATGATCCTAGGTCTCTCTTAGGGAATCTGTAACGCCCTATGGGCAGATCAAAGCGGGTTTTGGCAAGGCCCTTGGCGTCGCCCTTGGCAAGATTTCGCCACTACCGGACCGCTTTGGGCGGTAGGTTGCGCAGGGGCGCGATCACACACGGGGCGCGGTTCGCGCGCTTTGCAACAGCGGAAACGCGGTCACTGTGACGCTGAAATCTCAACAAAACCAAGCGCTTGAGAAAAAGCCCCGACATCACGCCGGGGCCTTTGTAACGGCTACCACGGGTAGATTCAGCCTTTCAGCTTGGTCATCCGCAGATAGGGCAGCACGGTGTCGAAATCGCCATACTTGGCCTTGGCGTCTTCGTCGCTGACCGATGTCGGGATGACCACATCCTCACCGACCTGCCAATCGGCCGGGGTCGCGACCGTGTGCTTGGCCGCTGTTTGCAGCCCGTCCAAGGCGCGCAGCACCTCGGCAAAGTTGCGCCCGACATTCATCGGGTATGTCATCGACAGCTTCAGTTTCTTGTCGGGGCCGATGATGAACACGGCGCGCACAGTGGCGCTGTCGTTGGGGGTGCGGCCATCGGGCATATAGGCTTCGGCGGGCAGCATGTCGAACGCCTTGGACACTTCCAGCCCCTCATCGGCGATGATCGGAAAACCGGCCTTGGTGCCTGCGACCTTCTCGATGTCGCCCTTCCATTTCTTGTGCTCCTCGGCGCTGTCGACGGACACGCCGATCACCTTGGTCCCGCGCTTTTCCCATTCGTCCGACAGGCGCGCGACGGCGCCGAATTCGGTGGTGCAGACCGGTGTGAAATCCTTGGGGTGGGAAAACAGGATCGTCCAGTTATCCCCGATAAAGTCGTGAAACTGGATCTCTCCGTGGTCCGTATCGGCGGTAAAATCGGGAACGGTGTCGTTAATGCGCAATGCCATCATACTGTCCTTTCATGGTTGATGAGTGTCTTTGATCGCAAGATAAGGATCCGCGCCGGGATTTGCACCCCCTTCCCCCAAAGGCGCGGCGCAGCACCACCTGCCCGTCTTGCAGCCCGCCTGCGCGGCGACTATGTCTGGATCAAAGCTGCGGGCAAGGCACCGAACGATCCTGGTCCCGGCGGATGCATTGAAAAAAGGGAGACACGACATGATCGAGAAACGTCAGTTCTACATCAACGGCAACTGGTCAGACCCGGCGCAGGAGCGCGATCACAACGTCATCAACCCCTCGACCGAGGAACCGTGCGCAATCATCACGCTGGGCTGCGACGGCGACGTTGACGCCGCAGTCTCCGCCGCCAAATCCGCGTTCCCGGACTGGATGAACACCCCCCCGGCCGAGCGCATCGCGCTGGTCGAAAAGCTGGCCGAAGTGTACGAGGCCCGCGCCGAGGATATGGCGCAGGCCATCAGCCTTGAGATGGGCGCGCCCATCGAACTGGCGCGCGAGCAGCAGACAGCCGCGGGCGCAGGCCATATCGCCGCCTTTATCGCCGCGGCCAAGGAATTCGATTTTGAGCATCAGCACGACCCGAACACCCCCGGCAGCTATATCCGCAACGAGCCGATCGGCGTCGCCGCGCTGATCACGCCGTGGAACTGGCCGATGAATCAGGTCACGCTCAAGGTCGTCGCCGCTGCTGTCGCGGGCTGCACCATGGTGCTGAAACCGTCCGAGGAATCGCCCCTGTCGGCGATGGTCTTTGCCGAAATGATGGACGAGGCCGGGTTTCCCCCCGGCGTGTTCAACCTGATCAACGGCGATGGCCCCGGCGTCGGCACGCTGCTGACCGAACATCCCGATGTCGACATGATCAGCTTCACCGGGTCGTCCCGCGCGGGCAAGCTGATTTCCAAGGCCGCCGCCGATACGCTGAAACGCGTCAGCCTGGAGCTGGGCGGCAAGGGCGCGAACCTGGTGTTTGCAGATGCCGATGCGGACGCGGTCGAGCGCGGCGTGCGCCACTGCATGAACAACTCGGGCCAGTCGTGCAACGCGCCGACCCGCATGATCGTGCAGCGCGAAATTTATGATCAGGCGGTCGAAACGGCGGCCAAGGTCGCCAATTCGATCAGGGTCGGCCCGGCCAGCGAGGACGGCGATCACATCGGCCCCGTCGTGAACGAGGTCCAGTTCGACAAGATTCAGGACCTGATCCAGAAGGGTATCGATGAGGGCGCGCGCCTTGTTGCCGGCGGCACCGGTCGCCCCGATGGGCTGAACCGTGGTTTCTACGTGCAGCCGACCGTCTTTGCGGATGTGAACAACGCCATGATTGTCGCCCGCGAGGAAATTTTTGGCCCGGTCCTGTCGATCATCCCCTTCGACGACGAAGAGGACGGCATCTACATCGCCAACAACACGCCTTATGGCCTGACCGACTACGTCCAGACGCAGGATCCGGCCCGCGCCGCCCGCGTCGCTCGCGCCCTGCGTGCCGGCATGGTCGAGGTCAACGGCCAGAGCCGCGGCATGGGCGCCCCCTTTGGCGGGATGAAGCAGTCGGGCAATGGCCGTGAGGGTGGCCCTTGGGGTATCGAGGACTTCATCGAGGTCAAATCGATCTCGGGCTACGACCCCGCCGCCTGATCGGCACCTGGGGCAATGCCCGCGCATTGCTGAAAAATTGCGGCGCGGCCAGAGTAATCTGGCCCGCTGCGCACGAAGGCTGGCCCGCCAAACTCCGGCGCCACGCCCCCGACACCTGCCGGCCAGATTGCCCGCGCCTGAAACCGCCCTAGGCGCCGCACGCAAAACCCGGTAGGACCAATCCCATGACCCTGCCTGACCCCATCGCCACAGCCCCATTCGTGCCGGAAACGGTCCACAAGCGCGACATCTTCTCCGAGACGATTTCGGGCCGTCTGGACGGCGTGCCCGATTTCCCCGTCGTCCTGCGCAAGCTGGACACCGTGCCCTTCTATGCGCGCCCCCTCGCCTGGGCACTGGCGCGCAAGGAAATCCGCGGCCTGCGCGCCGTTCAGGGGATTGAGGGCTGCCCGGCGCTGGTGCGGGTCGATCGCACCGGCCTGCTGCGCAGCTGGACCAGCGGCACCCCGCTGCAACTGGCCAAACCGGCCGATCCGGCATGGTATCGCGACGCCAAACGCCTGTTGCGCGAAATGCGCCGCGTCGGCGTGACGCATAACGACATCGCTAAACCGCAGAACTGGCTGATGACGCCGGATGGCCGCGCCGCAGTGATCGACTTTCAGCTGGCATCGGTCCACCGCCGACGCGGGCGCCTGTTCCGCGTCATGGCACGCGAGGATCTGCGCCACCTGCTGAAACAAAAACGTGCCTACGCACCCCACCTGCTGACCCCGTCGGAACGCAACATGCTGGCGCAAAAGGCGCTGCCCTCGCGCATCTGGATGGCCACCGGCAAGCGCGCGTATAATTTCATCACCCGCCGCCTGATGAACTGGTCCGACGGCGAAGGCACCGAGGACCGCGTCGACCGCGACGGCCCCGCCCTGACAGCCGCACTGATGGCCCATCCGCAGGTGGCGGGCGTCGCGCTCAGCACCTATGCACTGCCGGCCAAGGGCGTCGGCCTCTATGCCTTCGTCGAAACGTCCCTGGAGGCCCAGACACTCGCCACGCTCGCCCCCTCGCCGCGCCCCGAGATCATCCAGCCCGTGGCCCGCCTGCCGCGCCACACCGACGGCACACCGCGCATGGATGCCCTGCACCTCGTCGCCGCCAACCGGCTGGACGAACTGACCCTGCTGCAACAGGGCGATCCGCAGCTGGCAGAGGCGCTAAAGCCCATCATCGCGAACCGCCAGAACCTGACCGACCGCGTCTTGAAACGCTAGAACGGCGCCTTGGCGCGAAACGACAGGCCCCGCCCGCTTTCGGGATGATTGATGCGCAGTTCTTCGGCATGCAGCATCATCCGCGCAAACGCCGGATCAGGCGCATACAGGGGATCGCCCAGTATCGGATGCCCCAGCGCCAGCATATGCACGCGCAACTGATGCGTGCGCCCGCTCCTCGGCCACAGCCGAACGCGGCTTTCATCCTCGCCCACCTTCAAAACTCGGTAATCCGTCAACGACGGCTTGCCCGTGTCATGGCAGACCATCTGGCGCGGCCGGTTCGGCCAATCCACGATCAGCGGCAGATCGACAGCCCCCACCTTCGGCTCCAGCCGCCCCGCGACGCGCGCCACATAGGTCTTGCGCGCGCGCCGCTCCTCGAATTCCTTCGACAGGAACCGCTGCGCATGCGCGGTCAGGGCAAACACCATCACCCCGGATGTGTCCCGATCCAGCCGATGCACCAGCAGCGCCGTGGGAAACGCGGCCTGCACCCGGCTCAGCAGGCAATCGGCCAGATGCGCGCCCTTGCCGGGCACCGAAAGCAGCCCGTCAGGCTTTGCGACGGCCAACACCTCGTAATCCTCATGAAGCACGGTTAGCGGCACGTCGGGGGGGATGTATTCAGATTGCATGCCCCGCCTTACAGCGTCACCACCGAACGGTCCAGAAGCACCGCCTGACTTTCAATGTTCCCAAAATACTCATGACACCGCCGCCGCACGCACCGCGCGCAGTTAGGCCTTGGCGCGGGCGCCGCTGGGATCATACATCGGCCGCAGGCTGGCCTCGGCCGACACACGCGTGCCGGCGATGTCGACCTCATAGCCGGACGCCAGCACATCCACCGCGCTTTCGCCCTTGCACGGCACATAGCCCATGCCGATCGCGCCGCCCAAGTGATGGCCATACGCGCCCGAACTGAGATGTCCCACAATCTGCCCGTCCCGCAGAACCGGCTCGTTATGATAGAGCAGCGGTTCGGGGTCAGTCAGGCGGAATTGCACCATGCGCGCCTCCAGCCCCGCATCCTTCTTGCGCAGCACCGCGTCGCGCCCGATGAAATCGGGTTTGCCCGTCTTGACGGCAAAGCCCAACCCCGCCTCCAGCACATGATCCTCGCAGGTGATATCATGCCCGAAATGGCGAAAGCCCTTTTCGATCCGGCAGGTGTCCATCGCATGCATACCGCACAGCTTCAGCCCATGCGCCTGCCCGGCCCCATGCAGCACTTCAAACGCATGGCCGGCCATGTCGGCGCTGACGTAGATTTCCCAGCCCAGCTCGCCCACATAGCTCACGCGGTGGACGCGGGCCATTCCCATGCCCAGTTCGATCTCCTGCGCCGTACCAAAGGGATTGGTGTCGTTGGTGAAATCACCCGGCGACACCGCCTGCATCACGTCGCGCGCTTTGGGCCCCATGACGGCCAAAACGCCCTCGCCCGCTGTCACGTCGGTAATCACGACCTGATAGTCGCCCTTCAGCCGCTCCATCCGTGTCTGGTCGGCCAGCCGGGTAGAGGCGGGGGTGACGACCAGATACGCCGTCTCGGACAGGCGGGTGACGGTCACGTCCGCCTCGATCCCGCCGCGCGAATTCAGGAATTGCGTATAGACGATGCGCCCCACCGGCACCGAAAAATCGCCGGCGCCGATATAGTTCAGGAACGCCTCGGAATCCGGCCCTTCGACGCGCAGCTTGCCAAACGAGGACATGTCGTACATGCCCACGCCAGTGCGGATTGCCTGATGTTCGGCGGCGGCGTTTTCAAACCAGTTCTGCCGCTTCCAGCTGTAGCGATACTCTCTCTCCTGCTCTGGCTGCGCAAACCAGTTGGCCCGTTCCCAGCCTGCGGCCTCGCCCATCACCGCGCCCTGCTCCAGCAATTGCGCGTGAAACGGCGTGCGCCTTATACCGCGTGCCGTCGCCTTCTGACGGTAGGGAAAGTGGTCGGCGTAAAGCAGGCCCAGCGTTTCCTTGGAGCGCTCGAACAGATATGTCTTGTTGCCCTGAAAGGGCTGCATGCGCGCGATATCCACATCACCCAGATCAAACGGCTTTTCGCCGCTGTCCATCCACTGGCTCAGCGCATGGCCCGCCCCGCCAGCCGACTGGATACCGATGGAGTTAAAGCCAGCCGCGACCCAGACGTTATCCATCTCGGGCGCAAGGCCCAGATGATAGGCATCGTCGGGGGTAAAACTCTCCGGCCCGTTGAAGAACGTGTGTATCCCTGCGGTCGCCAGCATCGGCAGGCGGTTGCAGGCGGCTTCCAGAATTGGTTCGAAATGGTCGAAATCCTCGGGCAGCTGGTCGAACTCGAACGTGTCGGGGATGCCGTTCATGCCCCAGGGTTTTGACACAGGCTCGAAGGCGCCGACCAGCATCTTTCCGGCGTCCTCCTTGTAATAGGTGCATTCATCCGGCACGCGCAGGACCGGCATTTGCGTCAGGCCCTCGACCGGCTCGGTCACGATGTAGAAATGCTCGCAGGCGTGCAGCGGGATGTTGGTGCCGGCCATGCGGCCCACTTCGTGGCCCCACATGCCGGCGCAGTTGACGATCATCTCGGCCTCGATATGGCCGCTTTCCTTGCCATCGTCACTGGCCCAGTCGACGCCGGTGACACGGCGGCCCGCCTTGGTCATGCCCGTCACGCGCACGCGTTCCTGCACGCGGGCGCCGCGCTGCCGGGCGCCCTTGGCCAGTGCCAACGCAATATTGGCCGGATCCGCCTGCCCATCGGTCGGCAGCCAGACGCCGCCGGTGACGCTGTCGAGGTTCAGATGGGGATAGCGTTCCTTGACCTCGGCCGGGGACAGCTCTTCGACGGGAACGCCAAAGGCGCGCGCCATGGCGGCCGAGCGATACATCTCCTCCAGCCGCTCAGCCGTCAGCGCGGCCGACACCGATCCAACCTGCCGCAGCCCCGTGGCGACGCCCGTTTCGGCCTCCAGCCCCGCGTACAGCTCGGCTGTGTAGCGCGCCAGCTTGGTCATATTGCTGGAGGCACGCAACTGGCCGATCAGCCCTGCGGCGTGCCAAGTGGTGCCGGATGTCAGCTGCTTGCGCTCCAGCAGGACCACGTCGCTCCAACCGAGTTTTGCCAGATGGTAAGCGACCGAACAGCCGACGACGCCACCGCCGATGATGACCACGCGGGCCGATGTGGGCAGATTCATGATGCAGGCTCCTTGGCGCTACGATTTCAAACGATGGTGTGACCGGCGGCGCGCAACCGCGCGGCCGGGTCGGTGATATGGGCGGTGCCGATCGCGCAACAGCCATCCAGAAGCGTGATCTCCGTCACGGATATATCTCGGCGAACTTGGCCTTGTATGCGGCAATCATGTCCTCTTCGGTCGCGCCGTCGTCATAGGGCGGGGTCGTCATTTCGCTGGCCGCCTCAATATCGATCAGGACCAGATCGGTGATCCGGTCCGCCAGATCGCCCCATTGGGCCTGCCAGAGGCCGATCAGCGCGATGAATTCCGACGTCCCTTCCTCCGCGATACGGGCAGGACCGCGCAGGCGCAGGCCCTTGCGCTTCCACTGGTCGATAAAATTGACCTCGGCGTAGGGCGTGTGGCGCAGGTTGGCCAGCGTGCCGGGCGAGCGGATGTTGCCAAAGCCGACGGTCAGATGGTCCAGCACCAGAAACGTGCCCTTGGGGCTGAGGGACGGCTGGCCGCCCGGTGTGATCGTGGCGACAAACCCAAGTGGAAAGGTGGCGATCAGATCTTGGTCAGATTGGGTCAGCATCAGGCGCGTATCCTTTTGTTCTCAGGATCCCAAAGCGGCGCGTCCGGCTGGACCGTGGCCGTGAAACGCTCGCCATAGATCTCGACCTCCAGTTCGGTGCCGGGCACGGCCAGATCGGCGCGGATCATGCCCAGCGCGATCGAGGCATTCACACGGTAGCCCCACGCACCGCTGGTCGTCTCGCCCACCACGTCGCCACCATGCCAGAGTGTCGACATATAGGGCGCGTCCGCCTCGCCCGCGTCCACGATCAGCGTGACAAAGCGTTTGGCGCTGCCCTGCTGCCGCTCGTTCATCAGCGCGGCCTTGCCGGGGAAGTCCTGCGGCTTGTCCAGCTTGACAAAGCGGTCCAGACCGCCCTCCAGCATCGAATAATCGGTGCTGAGGTCACCCTTCCACGCGCGATAGCCCTTTTCGATGCGCAAGGAATTCAGCGCATACATGCCAAACGGTTTGGCTCCCGCCTCCAGAATGGCACGGTAGATATCGGGCATATCCTCGTTGGCGGCATGCACCTCCCAGCCCAGTTCCCCGGCGAATGAAACGCGGATCAGGAACGCCTTCTGCCCCGCTACCACGCAATGCTGATGGCTGAGCCATGGCAAGGTCAGGTCCGCATCGGTCAGCGGGCCAAGGATCGCGCGGCTCTCTGGCCCGGTGACAATCAGCGCTGACCGCTCGGTCGTGGTTTCCTCGACGCTCACACCGTTTGGCACATTGCGGCGGATCAAATCGCCATCATGCCATTGTGCGGTGGCCGCGGTGATCAGGATGAAACTGTCCTCGGCCAGACGGATGCAGGACAGTTCGGTCAGGATGCGGCCACGGGCGTCGGCCACATAGACCAGATTGATCCGCCCCACCTTGGGCAGCGCGCCGGTAACAAAGCCGCGCAGCCATTCATCGGCACCGGTGCCCCGCACCCAGAACCGCGAAAATCCGGGCAGGTCCAGCACGCCGCAATGATCGCGGACTGCCGCGCATTCCTCGGCGATGCGCGGCGACCACGGACCCGCGCGGTTCCATGTCTGGGTCCCTTCTTCGCTGGTATCGTCGCCGGGATGAGCAAACCAGTTCGCCCGCTCCCAGCCGTTATAGGCGCCCATCACGCCGCCCTGCTCGCGCACGATATCGTCGTTCGGTCCCAGCTTCTGGTCGCGCCCGGCAGGCCATTCATGCCACGGGAAATGCATGGCGTATTCATGGCCATACACCTCCTGCCCCTTGGCAATGCAGTAGTCGCTGTCGGTGTAGTCCGTGTAGCGGCGCGGGTCGACGGCCCACATGTCCCACTCGGTCGCGCCCTCAACGATCCACTCGGCCAGCACCTTGCCCGCGCCGCCCGCCTGGCTGATGCCGAAGGTGAACACGCACGCCTCGAACGCGTTCGGCACGCCCGGCATCGGGCCAAGCAGCGGCAGGCCGTCAGGCGCATAGGGGATCGGGCCGTTGATGACCTTGTTAATACCCACCTGCCCCAGCAGAGGCACGCGCGCCATTGCGTCCTCGATGTACCACTCCAGCCGCTCCAGATCGTCGGGGTAGAGCTGAAAGCTGAAATCCTCGGGGAATGGGTCTTCGGGCGTGATCCAGTGCGCCTTGCAGTTCCGCTCGTAAGGGCCGAGGTTCAGGCCGGTTTTCTCCTGCCGCAGGTAGTAGGAGCTGTCGACATCGCGCATCAGCGGCAGTTTGCCATGCGCGGCAGTGTATTCGGCAATCTCGGGAATCTCATCGGTCAACAGATACTGATGGCTCATCACCATCATCGGCACGGTGCGCCCGCCATAGGGCTTGAACCATTCGCCGACCTTCTGTGCGTAATACCCTGCCGCATTCACCACGAATTCACAGCGGATATCGCCCTTGTGAGTGTGCACCACCCACTCATCGCCGTCGCGCGTCACGCCAGTCGCGGGGCAGAACCGCTCAATCCGCGCGCCCAGATCGCGCGCGCCCTTGGCCAGCGCCTGAGTCAGCTGGCTGGGGTCGATATCGCCGTCGCTGGGATCGAACAGAACGCCCTTCAGGTCATGCGTCTCCATGAAGGGATAGCGCTGTTTAGCCTCGTCCGGCGACAGCATCTGCATGTCCATGCCCTGATAGCGCCCCATGCCGCAGGCGCGCTGAAACTCCTGCACGCGCTCGTCGCTATGGCCCAGCCGGATCGACCCGGTGACGTGGTAGTTCATCGGGTAATCCACGGCGTCGGACAGCCCGCGATACAGCTCGGTCGAGTAACGCTGCATGTTCATGATCGCCCACGACGTCGAAAACGTCGGGCAGTTCCCGGCCGCGTGCCATGTGCTGCCGGCGGTCAGCTCGTTCTTTTCCAGCAGGACGCAGTCGGTCCAGCCCGCCTTGGCCAGATGATAGAGGCCCGAGGCGCCCACCGCGCCGCCACCGATGATGACCACGCGGGCCGTGCTGGGAAATGTGCTCATCTGCTGCGTCTCCTTGCTGTGCTCAATAAACCGGCGGCGCGATCACCCAGATCGCGACGGCGGGAATGTCATAGGGATTGTGCCAATCGAACGGCTCGCCCCGGATGCGAAAACTGTCGCCGGCACCCACGGCAAAGCGGCGGCCCGCGATCGTCAGATCCAGACGACCAGACAGCATATATCCCACCTCCTGCGTCGGGCGGGTATGCGGCCCGGCCGCGCGCGCGCCGGGTTGGAAGGTGGAGTGTACCATCTCGAAATCGTCGGTCAGATCGGGCGACACCAGTTCTTCGGTCAGGCCGGGTTTGCCTGCCCCGATGGGGCGGCGGGCATTGCGACGCACGATATACCCGGCCTCGTCCTTTGGCGCACCCGAATGGGCGAAAAGCAGCGACAATGGAACATCAAGCGCCGCTGCGATGCCGCGCAGGTCGGCCACGGACGGCTCCGACAGGTCACGCTCGACCTGGCTCAGCCAGCCAACGGACCGACCCAGCCGCTGCACCAGATCGGCCAGCGTCACGCCTCGCGCCTTTCGCAGGGCGCGAAGATCGGCGCCCAAGGTGCGCTGAGAGGCAGGCAGGGGAAGGGACACGCGGGACGCCTTGTGAAAATATTACCTAGATTTTCACGCTGCGCCGGGGCGATGAAAAAAGCAACAAAAATTTCACGCGCCCTCCGCTCAGCCCCCGAAGGTCTGGCGCAACAGACCCGTCAGCCCGTCGACATCGGCGCTGTCAAAGGCGCCTGGCTGATCGCTGTCGATGTCCAGCACCCCGATCAGCGTGCCATCAGCGCTGCGCACCGGCAGGACGACCTCGGACCGGGTGGAACTGGCGCAGGCGATATGCCCCTCGAACGCGTCCACATCGTCCACCAACTGCACCTGCCCCGTGCGCGCCGCAGCGCCGCAGACCCCGCGCGAAAATGGGATGAACAGGCAGCCATGCCCGCCCTGATACGGCCCGATTCGCAACACTTCGGGTTGCGTCACACGGTAAAAACCCGTCCAGTCGAATCGGTCGTCGGCATGGTGCAATTCGCAAACCATAGTGGCCATCAGCGCGATCACGTCCTGTTCGCCACCGGTCAGGGCGGCGAGTGTTTTCGCCTTTTCATCATAGTCGATTCGCATGGCGATCCTGTCCTTCTTCACCTCATGGCTTCCGGAAATCACAGTCAGATGGCCCGGGCAAGCACGTGGCGCGCTCTTTTTCAGGATGCGCACACCTATTGGTAAGGTTTACCACCTAACCTGACGCCACACGGTATAACTGAGCGGAGCGCAGATGGACCTCGAAAGCAGCCAGCACGGCCCCTATCACCTGATCAAGGTAAATGCCCCGCGAATCGATGCCGCACATGCGATCGCATTCAAGGATACGATACGCGCGATGACCGCCGGGGGCACTGATAACGTTGTACTTGACCTCGGGCAGGTGCGATTCATCGATTCCAGCGGTCTGGGCGCGATTGTCGCGGCGCTCAAGCTGATGGGCCCCCACAGACGTCTGGATCTGGCCTGCCTGACGCCGGACGTGGCCAAGGTGTTCCGCCTGACGCGCATGGATTCGATCTTTGCCATCCACGCATCGCTGGAGGACCTGACATCACGGCAAGCTGGATGACCGACCGGACCCGGCGCACAGCCGCCACCACGACCGCAAACCATGCACCCTGTCCGCGGCGAAAGATCTTCCACGTTCGGGCGACCGAGCGTGCCATATCGGCTGGTCTGGCGGACATGCGCAGTTTTCTTGAGGCCAGCGGATTGGACGCGGACGCCTGTGGCACTGCAGAAATCGTACTGGCAGAAGCGCTGAACAACATTGCCGAACACGCCTTTGCCATGACGACGGCCGGTACGATCAGCGTCACCTTGGCGCCGGGCCAACGTACCCTGACAGCCCAGATCGTCGATACCGGCGCCGCCCTGCCCGGCCTGGGCCCTCCCGCCGGACAGTTGCCCCCGTTTGGCGCAACGACCAGTTCTCTGCCGGAGGGCGGGTTTGGCTGGTTCCTGATCCAGACGCTGACAGAATGCCTGCGCTACAAACGCCACGACGAGCAGAATCATCTCTGCCTGCGGTTCGCGTTTTCCAGTTCTGCCCCCGAGAAGGTCTGATCCTCAGGAATAGCCGCAGGCGGCCCTTGAACACCTATTCCCGGTACAATCGGACCCGCTCAGCCAAGTTAACTGCACCGCGATATGACCGGCGCATCTTCTGCACCCGGTCTGGCGATACCCTCTGTGCAACTGCCAACATGCTTGAAATTGCGCGTGCCTCCAACTTGCCCTGATCTTTTCTCATTACGGACAGACTAAGCCGTCATACCCATGCCTGTAGCTGCAACAGCTTCCCTCGGCGCCGCGTTTAACAGCCCCCACCCCGTGCGCGGCGTCGAGGATTTCAAGACTCTCCGCAGATGGCTTTCGCAGAATTCACGACCGTCAAAGCGGATTCTATCAGCCCTGACGCCAGGTTGTATTTCCACCGCACTCAAACAGCCTTAGGGTTTCGCAATGTTCATGCGAAAGGGGCTATGATGCGCGATTTCCACCTACCGGGCCGCTCGCCTGTTCTGACGACGAACGGCATGTGCGCCACATCCCACCCCTTGGCCGCAAAGACCGCCATCGACATTTTGGAGCGGGGCGGAAACGCGATGGACGCGGCCATCGTCGGCGCCGTCTTACTGGGTATTTGCGAGCCGCAGATGACCGGAATCGGCGGCGATTGCTTTGTCCTGTGGAGCGAGGGCGGCAGCAACAATGTGCACGCCTTCAACGGGTCGGGGCGCGCGCCTGCCGCTGCGGATGCCGCCGGGTTGCGCAATGCGGGCCACTCTGCCGTACCGCTCTACACCGCCGACGCCGTCACGATACCGGGCGCCATCGATGCATTCTGCCATCTCAGCGACCGGCATGGTCGGCTGGGGCTGGACGCCGTGCTGGCGCCTGCCATCCACTACGCAGACGCGGGCATTCCGGTGGCACCGCGCGTGGCCGCCGATTGGGCCACGACGGCGCATGTGCTCAAGGATCACGCCCTTGATCATTACCTGCCCGGCGGAAAGCCCCCGAAAACCGGCACAATTTTCCGCGCGCCCGGCCAGGCCGACGTGCTGCGCGCCATCGCGGCCAAGGGCCGCGATGCCTTTTACGAGGGCGAGATTGCGGACGACATGCTGGCCGCGCTGGCGGCGGCGGGCGGCGTTCATACGACCGCCGATTTCGCCGTGCATCGCGGCGATCCGGCGCGCCCCATCAGTGGCAGCTATCGCGACCGTGAGTTACTCGAACATCCGCCAAACGGACAGGGTGCAACGGCGATCCTGATGCTGAACATTCTGGCGCAGTTCGACATTGCCGCGATGGACCCGCTGGGCGCCGAGCGCGCGCATCTGGAGGCAGAAGCGACCAAGCTGGCCTATGATACGCGCAATCGCATCATCGCCGATCCGGATCACACCACGCGCACTGAATTCATGCTGAGCCATGACACCGCCCGCACCCTTGCCGCCATGATCGACCCCAAACGCGCCCTCGGCCCTGCCGCGCCGCTGACCGAGGCGATGCACCGCGACACCGTTTATATCACCACGGTCGACCGCGACCGCATGGCCGTGTCGCTGATCTATTCGATCTTTCATGGCTTTGGGTCCGGGATCGCCTCCGAAAAATATGGCATCCTCATGCAGAACCGCGGCGCCGGGTTCACCTTGGCCGAAGGGCACCCGAATGAGCTGAGCGGTGGCAAGCGCCCGTTTCACACCATCATTCCGGGAATGTTGCGTGAGGGCGGGCGCGTGTCGATGCCCTTTGGCGTGATGGGCGGCGCATACCAGCCCTGTGGTCACGCGCGGTTCGTCTCGAACCTGACCGATTTCGGTATGGACCCGCAGACTGCCATCGACACGCCCCGCTGCTATGCCGCCGAGGGCAAGCTGCAGGTCGAGCGTGGATATTCAGAAACCGTGCGCACGACGCTGGCGGATCTGGGCCACGATGTCACCATCCCGGACGCGGCGATCGGCGGCGCGCAGGCGATTGCAATCAGGCCCGATGGCGTGCTGGAGGGCGCGTCGGACCCACGCAAGGACGGCTGCGCCTTGGGGTACTGAATTTGGGGGCACTCGGCCGCGCCAACTGACCTGCGGAGTATTAAGCGTTTCGCGAAAAATCTGAATCACTGCTTTTTCGCGGAACGCACGCGACATGAGAGCGTTGCACGCGTTTCGCCTCAAGTGAGTGCCACAAGTTTAAGGCGAAACGCTTTAGTTCAGATGAAAATGCAGGGGGTATTGCCCGTCTTCGAACGGGCCGAACAGGTCGTCGATATCGGGATGTTCCACCGGCTCGCCTGAATAGTCGGCGATCAGGTTCTGTTCGCTGACATATGCGACGTAATAGCTTTGATCATTTTCGGCCAAAAGATGGTAGTATGGCTGATCCTTGACCGGGCGGCTTTCCTCGGGGATGGCCGCATACCATTCTTCCGTGTTGGCAAATTCCGGGTCCACGTCAAAAACCACACCGCGAAACGGATGTTTCTTATGACGGACAACTTGGCCCAGATGATATTTCGCACACGATTTCAGCATATAATGCAGCCTCTATTATGTGAGGTTAAATGTTTCAAGTGGGCTTTGTCCAATGATGATCACGCGCAATTTTGGAAACAATCTGTGATAAATGCGACGACAGACTCTTCAGGCCGCCGTCGCATTGGTGCCTGACATCGCGGCAGCCCTCATCGGTGCCAAGCCGCCACTTCGGGCAGGTCCGTAAATTCGTGATTTCCCATTTGGCAAAAATTGGGTAGACTGACTGGAAAACAAAAACGGAGGCAGCGCAGACTGCCCCGATAACGAGAGCAGAGGCAGTAATGAGCAGACAGCTTCGCGCGGTCCTTTTGATGTTATTCGTCGCAGCCTGCGGGCGCAGCGGCGGCTATGGCGAATCCCCCAGTCAGATGGAGGATGCCTGCGCAATCCTAAAGGAACGACCGCAATATTCCCGTGCCTTTCGCGCCACCGAGCGGCGCTGGGGCGTTCCAACCCATGTCCAGATGGCTACCATCTATCAGGAAAGCAAATTCGTCAGCGATGCGCGTACCCCATACCGCTATGCGCTGGGCGTGATCCCGATGGGGCGGCAAAGTTCGGCCTTTGGGTATAGTCAGGCGTTGGACGGCACATGGGACGAATATGTCGCGCAGTCCGGATCGCGCCGCGCCCGGCGCGACAATATCCATGATGCGACCGATTTCATGGGCTGGTACATGTCCAAGTCGCGCGACGAACTGGGCATCCAGATGTATGACGCGCGCAATCACTATCTGGCCTATCACGAGGGCCGCACCGGATTTCGCCGCGGCAGCTATAACAACAAGGCTTGGCTGGTGCGCGTCGCCGGCACGGTCGAAGCGCGCGCCGCCACCTATCAGGCGCAGTTGCGCCGCTGCGGTCGCGGCTGAAAATCGGGCGCCGCCCCCGGGGGGGGCGGCCCGCCTCAGCGGTTGTTCCGCTTGATGGCGCCAAGGCCCGGAATGACAAAGCTGTCTTTGCCAATACGTACGCCGGTATCCAGATCGCCCAGAATGACGGTTGTCCGGCTGCCGCCGCTGTCATTGATGACCCATTGCCGCAGTTCTGTCGGCGCGGCGGTAAAGACCAGATCGATACTGCCATACTCGGGATGCTCGGGATCCTGTGCGCGCACGGTCGTCGTCTTGCCGTCGCTTGAATGGCCAGTAACCATACGAGCCCGTGTCAGATCGACGTTGCGCGCCAGAATGATCGACAGCGGTGTTCGGTTCAGCGGGTAGCCTTGCGGGCCGTCATTCGATTTGCCATCGATGATGCCGACCGTGTCGCCATTCGAGACGACCAGCATGTCTTCGGGCGGCTGATATTCAAAACGCACGCGGCCCGGCCGTTTGATCAGGATACGACCCTGGCTGATGGTGCCGTCATCATTGATCTGCGTAAATGCGCCACTGGCCGTCTCAAAGCTGTTCAGGTAGCGCGATATTTCGCCCAGGCCCAGCTTTTCTGCGGCGGCAGGCAAGGCCATGCAAAGGCAGGCGGCGGTCGCCGTCATGGCGGCGGTGATATATCTCATGGATCGAACTCTCCTCGAATCGGGCGGGCGATGGGGCGGCTGAAATGCCTTGCACCTTCATGCCGATGTCGCCGCTGATATGCGATAACAACCGCGCGTGTGCCTCATATCGGCAGATTGGCCCCGGTTATCAAGGGCACAGCCCGCCTGGACCGGCCCGCCCGGCATCAAAATGCCTCAATGTACGGCAGTCACGCGACTGATCGCCCAAACGGGCACCGGCCCCGCAAGCGGGGCCGGGTATCGGTATATAGATATTCAGAAACGCTGCCCGGCTTATCGTTCGGGGACCAGAATTTCGCGCTTGCCCACGTGGTTCGCGGCGGACACGACGCCCTCATCCTCCATCTGCTCGACCAGACGCGCGGCCTTGTTGTAGCCGATGGCCAGCTTGCGCTGGATGTAGGAGGTCGAACATTTGCGGTCGGTGATCGCGATCTGCACGGCCTGATCATATAGCGCATCTTCGCCTTCCGATCCGGTCGACAGGCCCAGCACCGCGTCGATATTGCTGGCCTTGTCCTCATCCGGGCCTTCCAGCACGCTGCCGACATATTCGGGCGGACCGTAAGCCTTGAGATCGTTCACCACCTCCTCGACTTCCTCATCTGAAACAAAGGGGCCGTGGCAGCGCGTGATCTTGGCACCGCCGGCCATGTACAGCATGTCGCCCATGCCCAGCAATTGCTCGGCGCCCATTTCGCCCAGAATCGTGCGGCTGTCGATCTTGGACGTCACCTGAAAGCTGATGCGCGTCGGGAAGTTCGCCTTGATCGTGCCGGTGATGACATCGACCGACGGGCGCTGCGTGGCCATGATGATATGAATACCCGAGGCGCGCGCCATCTGTGCAAGGCGCTGGATGCAAGCCTCGATCTCCTTGCCGGCGACCATCATCAGGTCGGCCATCTCGTCGACGATGACGACGATATAGGGCATCTTTTCGGGGGCAAACTGCTCGGTCTCGAACACCGGTTCGCCGGTGTCGTCGTCAAATCCGGTTTGCACGGTGCGGCTGAACATCTCGTTCTTGCTCAGGGCGTCTGCCACGCGGCCGTTATACCCGTCGATGTTGCGAACGCCCATCTTGGACATCTTGCGGTAGCGCTCTTCCATCTCGGCCACGGTCCATTTCAGGGCCACGACCGCCTTTTTGGGGTCTGTCACAACGGGGCTCAGCAGGTGGGGAATGCCGTCATAGACGCTGAGTTCCAGCATCTTGGGGTCGATCATGATCATCCGGCAGTCTTCGGGCGTCAGCTTGTACAGAAGGCTGAGAATCATGGTGTTGATCGCCACGGACTTGCCCGAGCCGGTCGTGCCCGCAATCAGAAGGTGGGGCATCTTGGCCAGGTTGACGACCATAGGATCGCCGCCGATATCCTTGCCCAGTGCCAGCGGCAGCTTGTGATTGCCGTCCCCGAAATCGCGGGTCGACAGGATCTCGCGCAAGCTGACCATTTCGCGGTTGTCATTGGGCAGCTCGATCCCGATCACGGTGCGGCCCGGCACGGTCGAGACGCGCGCCGACAGTGCCGACATGGACCGCGCGATATCGTCCGACAGCCCGATCACCCGGCTCGCCTTGAGACCCGGAGCCGGCTCCAGCTCGTACATGGTCACGACGGGGCCGGGGCGCACCGATACGATCTCGCCCTTGACGCCGTAATCGTCCAAGACGACCTCCAGCATGCGCGCGTTTTCCTCCAGCGCCTCGTCGCTCAGGTGGTAGCGGGTGATGGTGTCAGGACTGGACAGCAGGCTGAGGGGGGGCAGCTCGTACTGGGTGCTGCTGTTTTCCTCGAATTGCAATGCGGGCTGTGCCTCGGCGGCGGCGCGCACCGAGGGGGCGACAGCCTTGCGCTGCGTGTGCTGCACGACCTTCTTCGCCTCGGGCACGGGCGCGACGCGGGCGGCGGGCGGCGGCGGTGCCGTATCATCCAGAATGACGGCCTCATCCTCATCAAAGGACTCTGCGTCAAAAGCAGCTTCCGATTCAGGGTGCGGCGCGGGCGCCGACATGCGTGGGGCGGACGTGATTTCCAGCGCAGATGCGGCGGCGCGCGGCGCGCTCAGCGGCGGCTCGGGCGGAAGGGTCGCAGCAGGCGGGGCGGTCAGCGGCGGTTCGTCCGGCAGACGCGCAGCGCGCGCGGTGTCCAGCAACAGCGGTGCCGGTCCACGACGAACACCGCCCAGAGCGCCAGAGGTTACCGGCATGTTTGCGATTGGTCCCTTTCGCACGCGCGATTTGATGATATCGGCGATCTTTTCCTTGATGCGGTCCTCGCCCGGCATGGGACGGTCAGCCGCCGTCGCCTGCGTCTCGACCCACTCGGCTTCGGGCAGCGGTTCGGGCTTGCGCATCAGCGACGGCATCCGACCCAGCAGGCCGGTCGACGTTTTTTCCACAGCGCGCGCCGGGGTCTGCAGAACCGGCGCGTCGGCCTCGTCATATACCTTGGCATGGGCGCTGCGGCCCACACGCGGCTGAGCGAATTCCATGTCCGGCTCGCTCGCCTCGATCCGGCGGTCACTGCGCCGCGCCTGCGCATTGCGCGCGGCAATGGCGGCGCCCGATGCGCCGCGCGTGGCCAGCGCGACCAGCGTGGAATAGGCCATGATGCAGCCCAACAACGCCAGCTTGATACCGTGCACCATCTCGGAGCGTTCAAAACCCATGACGAAAGCGCCCAGTGTCAGCATGCCGATACCCAGCACCAGCGACAGCAGTTTCAGCCCGATCGACGCGCCGATCGGCAGCACACCCAAAATCGCGCCCAGAACCGTATCGCCAAAAATACCGCCCAGACCAAAGCTGTGGCTGGCATACCATTCGGCCCCCGGCGTCAGCGACGCAGCATATAGCGACAGGACGGCGATCCAGATCGGCGCAAAGATGAGGCGCGCCATCGCCCGCTCCTGCCCCTTGTGCAACACAAAGCGGATGCCCCATGCGGCCAGCACCGCCGCAATGCCCCAGCCGCCCCAGCCCACAACCATGAACAAGGTTGCAGCAATCGTCGCGCCGGTCTGGCCCAGCCAGTTCTGCACAGGCGTATCGACCGCAGACAGCCAGCTGGGATCTTCGGCGCTGTAGGACGCAAACATCATGGTGGCCAGCACAGCCAAACCCATAAGGGCCAGACCCAGCAATTCCTTGCCGCGTTTCTCGATGGCCTGCGCCATGTTGCTGTCCAGCAGAGGATCGCGCCCGCGTGTCTGATATGCCATTATTTCCCTCGTCCTTACCGTGCCCATCGGCAGCGCGATGCGCCCGCCTGCCGCGGCAGGACCACATATGCGGTCCCAATCCGGCTGATTGCTTCATATCCCTGAGGGGCCTGTGTTTCGATAGCAGAGCATCGCGCTGCGGCGCGTGATCGGTCGCTTGGACGCACCACACCAGACACCGCAAAAGTCGGAAACCGCTCGGATACCATCGAAATATTGCCTCAGGTCGGGATCGTTATCGCCCCGTATCCGCCAAAACTACCCTTTGCCCGCCGGTGCGTCCAGCAAAACCATTCCGACCAACCGGCGATTGTGGCATTTTTGGCAGACCGGCCAATATCATAGCCGCTCCCGGGCTTTTTCTTGGTAAAAATACCCAAGCCCGGCGTCTCAGCGCAGCGCCGCCTCCGCTGCCTTGGCGATACGCAGCAGTCGGTCCTCGCCCATCGCCTGCCCGCACAGCATGATACCGCAACTGGGTACGCCCGTTGGCAGGGTGATCGCGGCAAGACCCATCAGGTTGCCGACGCGGGTATTGCGCAGTGTCAGAAGGTTTTCGGTAACATAGTAGTCGCCATCCTCCAGCAGACGCTGCGCGTTGGGTGGCAGGTTGGGCGCCGTCGGCATCAACACCGCGTCATAGCCTGCCATGCGTTGCGCCCAAACCGCGCGCAGACTGTCCAGCCGCTGCCATGCCGCCACGAATTCGGGCGCGCTGAACGACTGTCCGCCGCGAAACCGGTCGCGGATCGGGCCGAACATCAGGTCCGGATCTGCCTCGATCACCTTGCCCCACGTGCCATATGCCTCGCCTGAGAACAGCACAGCCGCCAGGCTCATCGCCTCGTCCACCTCAGGGGCCGTTACAGGGGTGATCGTCGCGCCTGCCGCTTTCAATCGTTCGCTGGCCGCATCATAGGCGCGTGCCGGCGCCTCCCGCAGATCGTCCATTACTGCGCTTTGCAGCGCGGCAAAGCGCATGCCGCGCAGGGACGCCCCGCGCAGATCGGGCGCACGGCGCGCCTCCAGAACGGCCAGCAGCAGCGCGGCATCCTCGACGCTCCGGGCAAGCGGCCCGACTGTGTCGAATCGCGCGGCCAGCGGGACGGAGCCACCTACAGGCACCCGCCCGGCCGTTGTTTTCAGCCCCACCAGATCGTTCCAGGCCGCAGGTACCCGCACGGATCCGCCGGTATCGCTGCCGATGGACCCTGCCGCCAAACCATGCGCGATGCTGGCCGCCGACCCGCTGGACGATCCGCCGGCCACGGCATCTGCATCATTGATGCAGGGCGGCGTCGCTGTCATCGGGTTCAGGCCGAGGCCGGAAAATGCCAGCTCGCTCATATGCGTCTTGCCCAGGCACACCATGCCGGCGGCGGTCGCGCGGCGCAGCACTTCGGCGTCCCGGTCCGGCACGCGGCCCTGCAGCAGCCGACTTCCTACCTCGGTCGCAGTGCCGGCACTGTCGAACAGATCCTTCCAGCTGATCGGTACGCCGTCCAGCGGCCCGCGCCGCTGGCCCGCCTTGGCGCGGGCCGCTGCGGCAGCAGCCTCGGCGCGGGCACGGTCGCAAGTGACGGCCGAATAGATGCGCGGCCCAGCCGGGTGCGCGTCGATAGCGTCCAGATAGGTTTCAGTCAGAGACACCACATCAATCTCGCCCGCGGCAATACCGCGGCCCAGATCCGCCACGCCCATTTTCAGCCAGTCTTGCATCATCCGCCCTCGCCCATACGCTGCAATCACGCTGACACTAGCGGCGCGTTGGCGCATGGACAATCCGGCAATCCCCGCCATATTGAGCGGCATGAAACATGACAGCGATATCGTGATCGTCGGCGGCGGTCTGAATGGCCCCGCCCTGGCTCTGGCCCTGGCGCAATCGGGGCTGAGCGTGACCATCGTCGACGCCTTGCCCGAACCTGTGCGCAAAAACGCCGCCTTTGACGGGCGCGCCTACGCGCTGGCGCTGGCGTCGGTGCGCCTGCTGCGCGCCATCGGACTCTGGGACACCATTGCTGCCCAGACCCAGCCGATGCTGGAGATCAAGGTTAGCGACGGGCGCGCGGGCGACGGGCCGCTGTCGCCATTTCTCCTGCATTTCGAACACGCCGAGCTGGAGGAAGGCCCGATGGGCCATATGTGCGAGGACCGCGTCCTGCGCCCTGCCCTGCTGGACGCGATGAAGAAAACATCGGGAATCACGCAGATTTCCGGCGATGCCGTCACCACGCAAACGATAGAGGCGGGCGGCACCCAGCTGACGCTGGCCTCGGGCAAACTGCTGCGCACGCGGCTGATTGTCGGCGCGGATGGGCGCAATTCAGGCACGGGCGCGCGGGCCGGGATCCGGCGCACCGGCTGGGGCTATGGGCAGACGGCGCTGGTCTGCGCCATCGCGCATGACCGCCCGCATCATGGCATTGCGCATCAGTTTTTCATGCCGCCCGGCCCGCTGGCCATTCTGCCGCTGCCCGGGAATGTGTCGTCCATCGTCTGGAGCGAAAGCGACAAAACCGCCGCCGAATTCGCGGCGCTCAGCGACACCGATTTCCTGCATGTGCTGCGCCCCCGCTTTGGCGATTTTCTGGGCGAGATTTCCCTGACCGGCAAACGCTATACCTACCCGCTGGGCCTGACCGTCGCGAACAGCTTTGTCGCGCCGCGCGTGGCGTTGGTCGGGGACGCGGCGCATGGGATGCACCCGATTGCAGGCCAGGGCCTGAACGCCGGGCTGCGCGACGTCGCCGCACTGTGCCAAGTTCTGGGGGAGGCCCGCAGCCGGGGCGAGGATCTGGCGGCGCCGGATGTTCTGGAACGGTATCAGCGCTGGCGTCGTTTCGACGTTGCCGCGCTGGCAATGACGACAGATTTCAGCAATCGGTTGTTTTCGAACGATAACCCATTGCTGCGTGCGGTGCGGGATATCGGCATGGGTGCGATCAACGCAGCCCCTCCCCTGCGCCGCGCCCTGATGCGCGAGGCGGCGGGGCTGACCGGCGATCTGCCTGATCTGATGCGCTGAAAAGCGCTACTTGCGCCAGGTATCCAGCGCGTCCTCATCCTCGGTCCGGGCAGCAACCCAGCCCGTGGTGCCCTCGGTCGCCTCTTTTTTCCAGAACGGCGCACGGGATTTCAGATAATCCATCAAAAACATCGCCGCCTCAAACGCGTCCTTGCGATGGCGCGAGGCGGTAGCGACCATCATGATCATGTCGTCCGGTCCCAGCCGCCCGTGGCGGTGGATGATCAGGCTGCCCCCCAGATCCCAGCGCGTATGCGCATCTTCGGCGATACTGTGCAGGGCCTTTTCCGTCATGCCCGGGTAATGCTCGATCCGCATGTGATCCAACGTACCGTCCAGATCGCGCACGATACCGGCAAAGGTGACGACAGCCCCCATTCCCGTCTGGCGCGCGGCAAAATCATTCGCCTCGGCGCCGTAATCGAATGGCGCCTCCTGTACGCGGATATCCACCCGCTCAGCCACCGGTCATGGGCGGGAAAAACGCCACTTCGCGCACGCCTGCCAGAGACGTGTCAAAATCCGCCAGTTCCTGATCGACGGCCACGCGCAGGGCGCTTATATCGGCAAAGGCCGCGTCATACCGCGCCTCGCGCGCGCGCAATTCGCCGACCAGATCGCGCACCGTGGCGGCGCCCGTCTGAACCGTCTCGCGCGGCAGTCCGATCCGCTCGCGCACCCATGCGAAATAAAGAACGTCCATCAGCGATCATCCTTCAGATACGGCAGCGATTTCAGCAGGTAATCGATGCCCGATATCAGCGTGAGAACCGCCGCCAGCCACAACAGCCACAGCCCGGCATACCATGTGTAGTGCAGGCCGGCCAATTTCCAGCCAAGCCCCTCGAACACGCCCTGCGCAAACAGCGTGGCAATGGCGACCATCTGCGCGGTTGTCTTCCACTTGGCCAGCTTCGTCACCTTGAGCGTCCCGGCGGTGTCTCCCAGAAATTCGCGCAGTCCCGACACGAACACTTCGCGGAACAGGATCACGGTTGCGGGCAGAACCAGCCAAGGCGACATTGTCGAATATCCGACAATGACCATCAGCGCGATCACGACCATCGCCTTGTCGGCGATAGGATCCAGCATCGCGCCCAGCCGCGTTTCCTGCTTCCAGGATCGGGCGAGGTAGCCGTCGAACCAATCGGTGACCGCCGCCGAAACGAACAGGATCAATGCGAACCAGTCGGCATATGGGCGCGTGAAATACAAGAACATGACCGCCACGCCGGGCGCGGCCAGTAGGCGCAGTAACGTCAGGATATTCGGCACGGTCCATGTCATAGGCCCATGTCTACCCCGCAATGCGAGGCTGCGAAAGCCCCACAATACCGCGGCGACTGACGATTTCCCGTAGGAAAACAACCGCGAACGCATTCCCGTTGTGAATCTCAGCCCTTCTCATGAAAATAGTCGTAAACCTTCTGCGCCAACCCTTCGGAGACACCATCCACCGCCTTGAGGTCGGCCAGATTGGCGCGGCTGACGGCCTTGGCGCTGCCGAAATGCGCCAGCAATGCGCGCTTGCGCGCCGCGCCCACGCCCGGCACATCGTCCAGAGGGGTTGCGCTCACCGCCTTGGATCGCTTGGCCCGGTGGGTGCCGATGGCGAAACGGTGCGCCTCGTCCCGCAGGCGCTGAATGAAATACAGCACAGGATCGTTGCGCGGCAGGGCGATGGGGCGCTGGCCGGTGCGATGGAATTCCTCCTTGCCCAGATCACGGTCGATCCCCTTGGCGACGCCGACCATCGGGATCTCGCTCACGCCCATGGCGTTCATGATGCCGCGCACGGCGCTGACCTGCCCAGCCCCGCCATCGATCAGCAAGAGATCGGGCCAAGTGCCCTTGGTCCGGTCAGGGTCCTCCTTCAACAAACGTTTGAAGCGACGCTCCAGCACCTCTTTCATCATGCCGAAATCGTCGCCGGGGGTCAGGTCATCGCCGCGTATGTTAAACTTGCGGTATTGGTTTTTCATCATCCCCTCGGGGCCCGCGACGATCATCGCACCCACGGCATGCGCCCCCTGAATGTGGCTGTTGTCGTAGACCTCGATCCGCTGGGGCGCAGCGCCCAGATCAAAGGCATCCGCGACGCCGCGCAGCAGGCGGGCCTGTGTCGCGCTCTCGGCCATTTTGCGCGCCAGGCTTTCGCGCGCATTGCGCAAGGCGCTCTCGACCAGTTCGGCCTTTTCGCCGCGCTGCGGAACGATCAGCGTCACCTTGCGCCCCAGCTTGCCGGTCAGGGCCTCGGCCATCAGGTCGGGGTTCTCGATCTCGTTCGACAGGATCAGCTGACGGGGCGGCTCCTTGGTATCGTAGAACTGGCCGATGAACGCCTCCAGCACTTCGGGCACTTCGACGTCGACGCCGACGCGGGGGTAGAAATCACGGTTGCCCCAATTCTGCCCACCCCGGATAAAGAAAACCTGAACGCAGGCCTGCCCATTTTCCAGATGCAGGGCGATAATGTCGGCCTCGTCCACGCTGCGCGGGTTGATCCCTTGGGCGGTCTGCACCTGCGTCATCGCCTTGATCCGGTCGCGCAGGGCGGCGGCGCGCTCGAACTCCATCGCCTCGGATGCCTCGGCCATCTGGCCTGCCAGCTTCTCCTGTATCTCGGTGGATTTGCCGCTGAGATATCGCTCGGCGTCGCCGACCTGCGCCTTGTAGTCATCCTTCGAGATATAGCCCACGCAGGGCGCCGTGCAGCGCTTGATCTGATATTGCAGACAAGGACGCGTGCGCGCCTCGAAAACCGAATCCGTGCAGTTGCGCAGTTGAAACACCCGTTGTAGTTGCGCCAGCGTGCGATTGACCGCCCCGGCGCTGGCGAAGGGGCCGTAATAGGCGCCCTTCTCGCGTTTGGCGCCGCGATGCTTCTTGATCATCGGATAGTCGTGCGTCTTCGTCACGAGGATATTGGGAAAGGATTTGTCGTCGCGCAGCAGCACGTTGTATTTCGGCTTCAGCTGCTTGATCAGGTTTTGCTCCAGCAGCAGCGCTTCTGTCTCGGTCGCCGTGGTCAGAAACATCATCGACGCAGTCGCGTCAATCATCCGCATGATGCGGCCCGTATGCCCCGTGGGCCGCGCATAGCTGGACACCCGCGCCCTGAGATTGCGCGCCTTGCCGACATAGAGCACCCGCGCCTGCGCATCGAGCATGCGGTAAACACCGGGCGAGCCGTCCAGCGTGCGCAGGTAGGACTGGATCACCTTGTGACCGGTCGGAGCGGGTGTTTGCGGGGTTTGATCAGTCATGGGTCTATAGATATGATTCTGTTGGCTGGCTGCAATCTTGCCGCGGCCGAGACAAGGGGAATCCTGTCCCCGTTTTCTGTGGATAAGTCTGCGGGTAACTTTGCGCCATCTGCAATTTTCTCTTGTTCACAGCAGACTTCCCCGGTTTGCCTATTTTTTAGGCACATACACAACGGCCTGGAATCATTACATTATTTTTATGCCGCACTGCAATATATTGATATCATTGGAGTCTTTGTAACGGTTTCGTGAAAACCCCTCGCCCGGTGCAGAACTTTCGTCGGGCAGTGCAACTTAAAGGTCTACTCGACCCCCAGAACATCCGGAGTCTGCCAGCACAGATGTTGCCCGCCATCGACGCAGATCAACTGCCCGGTGACGGCGGGGGCGTTCAGAAGATACGCCAGCGCGCCGGTAATATCGCTCACATTCGCGCCCCGCTTCAGCACCGTGGCGGCGCGCTGTGCGGCAAAATGCGCCGCGCTCTGGCGGGTGGCGCGCAGGGTGGGGCCGGGACCAATGCCATTGACGCGCACGCGCGGCGCCAGCGCCTGCGCCGCTGTCTGAGTGAGTGCCCAGAGGCCCATCTTGGCCAGCGTGTATGTCATGAATTCGGGCGTCAGCTTCTGCACGCGCTGGTCGATCATGTTTATCACGAGGCCCTGCGCCAAAGGCTCGCCATGCGCGTCCTTCACCGGGTCCGGCACCTGCGCGGCCAATTCCTGCATCAGAACGAATGGCGCGCGCAGGTTCGATTCGAAATGATCATCCCAAGTGTTACGCGTGGCGCTTTGCAGCGTGTCGTACTCGAATATCGAGGCAGAATTGATCAGAACCGTCATCGGCCCGCCCAGCGCGGATGCGGCGGCCGGGATCAGCGGCGTCACCTCGGCCTCTTGCAGCAGATCGGCTCTCAGGGCCACAGCGTTGCGGCCCATCTTGCGAATTTCCGCAACGGCCGCTTTCGCGCCCTCGCCCGAGCTGTGGTAGTGGACGGCAACGTCATGCCCCTGCCGGGCCAGTTCCAGCGCCATCGCACGGCCCAGCCGATTGCCCGCACCTGTTACCAATGCCCGTCCCATGCGCGGCCTCCTGCTTGGGGGTCAGATCAATACGATGGTGACATAGGCCAGATACGCGGCGGTCAAGAGCACCCCCCAAACCCGGCCGATATCGGCCTTGAAGAACACGAACGGAACAAGGATCAGCGAGGCGGCCAGCATGACCCACAGATCGAACGTCAGAAATTCAGGATCGACCGGAATCGGCCCGACCAGGGATGCGACGCCGATAATCCCCAAAAGATTGAACATGTTGGATCCAATGACGTTGCCCAGCGCAACATCCGCCTGTTTGCGCAGCGCGGCCATGACGGTGGTCGCCAGTTCCGGCAGGGACGTGCCCAGCGCGACCAATGTCAGGCCGATCACGGCGTCGCTGACGCCAAATCGGATGGCGATGATCGACGCGTTGTCGATCAGGATATCCGCGCCCAGCGGCAACCCGACAAGGCCCAGCACCAAAAACAGAATGATCTGCCACCATGGCATGTTTGGGTCGGCGCCCTCGACCTCTTCTGCGGGGTTTGCGCGCTCGGCCCGGCGGTGATTGCGTGCATCCCGCGCCAGGATTGCCATGACGACCGCGAGCCCCGCCAGAAGGACCAGCCCCGACCAGAACGTAAAGATGCCAACGAACGCCAGAGCGACGAACAAAATGCTGGCGATCAGCATGAAAATATAGGTTTTACGCGTATCGCAGCTACTGGTGTGCAGGACCGACAGGATCGCCGGCATCCCCAGCACCAACAGCACGTTTGCCGTATTTGACCCCACCACATTGCCCAGCGCCAGCCCCGGCTTGTCCAGCAGGATCGCGTTGATCGAAACCAGCAACTCGGGCGCTGATGTGCCAAAAGCAACCACTGTCAGGCTGACGATCAGCGCAGGAATTCCGACGCGCAGGCTGAGGTTGACCGCCCCCTTGACCAGCGCATCGCCGGCCAGCAGCAGGATCACCAGGCCCAGCCCCGCAAGTAACCAGACGCTCATTTACCTATACCCTTCTGGCAGGAGCAGGGCCCTTTGCCGATCTTGAATTTTCCGCATCGCGGGCATTTCGCGGACGACAGACGCTTTTGCCCCGGAAACCGGAAGCGCCCGAACATTGCCAGCACGGCCATCGCGGCCAGAAAGAGAACGACGATCTTGACGATCACAGCGTCACAGCCCGAACCGCGCGTACTGCGCGCGGGCCTCGACGGCGGTCATCGCATCCTCGGCCATGGTGGCGCCAAAGCGTGACAGCAGACCCTTCTTGCGCCCATAGGTCAGCAGGCGGACATCCTTGCCGTACAGTTCTTGCAGCTTGGGCATCATATGCGCCTCGCCATCGACCAGCCCCAGCTTGACCGCGCGGCGGCCCAGCCAGAATTCACCGGTGAACAGCGCCGGATTGTCGGCCAACGCCGCGCCGCGCCGTTCCTTGACATAGGCGATGAAACCGCTGTGCATGTCCTCAAGGATATGTTTCAGCCGCTCGACATCCTCTTCCTTCTGCGGCAGGAACGGGTCCAGCGTCGATTTGGACTTGCCCGAGGTATGAACCCGCCGCTCGATCCCCTGCCGGGCAAGGAAAACAGGCAGGCCGAAGCCAGACGAAATCACACCGATGGACCCGACGATCGAGCCGAAATCGACCCAGATGTCATCTGCCGACGCAGCCAGCCAATAACCGCCCGATGCGGCCACATCCTCGACAAAGGCGTGAACCGCGACGCCCTTTTCATCCGCCAGCCGACGGATACGCGACGCGATCAGCGACGATTGCACAGGCGAGCCACCGGGCGAGTTGATCAGCAGCGCGACGGCCTTGGGCTTGCCCCTCTTGAACGCCTTTTCGAGGATCGGCGCGAGCGCCTCGTCGTTCAGGGCCATGCGGCCAGTGCCGATGGTGCCGCTCAGACGCACGACCGCGACGCGCGGGGTGCTCTTGGTGAACGGCAGGCGGGATTTGAGCGTGGACCATTTTATCATGTTTGCGATGTATAATCCAAAGGCCTGCGAAACAAGGCGGCAGTACACGGGCGCTGCGCCTTAGTGCAAAAATATCGGGGCCTGCGGCGCCCAAAGCTCATGATTTGATCCGGTATCCGGTCTTGAAGATCCACCAGACGACCCCCATGCAGATGCCGGTGAATGCCGCAATGGCCAGAAGCGACCAGCCGACGCCGACATCGGCGGTGCCGAAGAATGACCAGCGAAACCCCGACACGAGGTACACGACCGGGTTGAACAGCGCCACGGTCTGCCAGTTTTCGGGTAGCATCGAAATGGAATAGAACGCGCCGCCAAGGAAGATCAGCGGCGTGATGACCAAGAGCGGGATCAGTTGCAACTGCTGAAAGTTCTCCGCCCAGATTCCGATGATGAATCCGAACAGGCTAAAGCTGATGCAGGTCAGCAACAGGAACGCCAGCATCGCCCATGGGTGCATGATCTGGATGTCCACGAAAAACCCGGCCGTCACCAAAATCACAATCCCGATCAGCAGAGATTTCGTCGCCGCTGCCCCGACATAGCCCAGAACAATTTCCAGAAAGTTGACTGGCGCCGACAGCAGTTCGAATATCGTTCCGATGAATTTCGGGAAGTAGATTCCGAAGGACGCGTTGCTGATCGCCTGCGTCATCACGCTGAGCATGATGAGACCGGGCACGATGAACGCGCCATAGCTGATGCCCTCGACCTGGTCGATGCGGCTGCCGATGGCGGCGCCGAACACCACGAAATAGAGCGAGGTCGAGATGACAGGTGACAGCAGGCTTTCCATCAAGGTGCGGAAAAATCTTTTCATCTCGTACAGATAGATTGCCCATATCGCTGGCAGGTTCATGCCTCGCCCTCCTTGATCAGCCCGACGAAAATCTCTTCGAGGCTGCTTTGCTTGGTGTGGATGTCGCGTAGCGCCAGCCCCTCGGCGGCCAGCGATTGCAACAGGCGCGTGATGCCCGTCCGCTCGCCGCCTGTGTCATACGTGTAGTTGAGGGATGCGCCGTCGCCCGACAGCGTCACGTCATACTGCGCCAGCGCCTTTGGCACTGTCTCCAGCGGCTCCATCAGGTCGATGCGCAGGGTTTTCTGCCCCATGCGCGCCATCAGATCGGCCTTGGGTTCAACCAATAGGATCTGGCCCTTGTTGATGACGGCGATGCGGTCGGCAATCGCCTCGGCCTCTTCGATGTAATGCGTGGTCAGGATGATGGTCACGCCGGATTTGCGCAGATCTTCGACGATTTGCCACATATCGCGGCGTAGCTCGACATCGACACCGGCGGTCGGTTCGTCCAGGAACAGAACGCGCGGTTCGTGGCACAGCGCCTTGGCGATCAGGACGCGGCGCTTCATCCCGCCCGACAATTCGCGGATGCGCGATGCGCGTTTGTCCCACAGGCTGAGCTGGCGCAGGATCTTTTCGATCAGCGCGTCGTCGCGGGTCTTGCCGAACAGGCCGCGCGAAAAGCGCACCGTGTTGATGACCTTCTCGAACGGCTCCAGCGCAATTTCCTGCGGCACAAGCCCGATCATCGCGCGCGCCTTGCGATAGCCTGTGACCACGTCATGCCCGCCCACCGTCGCGCGCCCGCTGGAGGGCGTGACGATACCGCACAGCGCCGAGATCAGCGTCGTCTTGCCCGCGCCGTTGGGGCCGAGCAGTGCGATGATCTCGCCCTCTTCGATCTTAAGCGACACGTCCTTGAGCGCGACGTGCCCACCGTCATAGACCTTGCCCATATTCTGCACGTCAACGATCGCCGCCATTCCGTGACCTCCTGCCATCCTGATTGCGCGGAACCTAACGTAATCGGCCGCCATGGCAATCGGAATGGGCGCGCCGCCCTTGCGGGGCCATCCGGCGCGGCTATGCTGCGCCGGGCAAAGAGGTATCCAGAATGGGCGATCCAATCATCATCGTCGGTGCAGGGGGGGGGACCAGTTGGGCGCGCGCGAACGGACCGAAGAAGAGGTGGCCATGTCTCGACCGATGGCGCGTATGGCGGCCCAGCTTAGCTGATAAGCTTTTTCAGCCAGCCCTTTTTCTCGGCTTCGGGGGCCTCATCCGCCTCTTTCGGCCCTTCGATCACCTCTTCGAGCCGGGTAAAGAACTGGTCGGCCATCTTCTTGGCAAAACCATCCACGATACGGCTGCCCAATTGTGCCAGCTTGCCGCCCACCTTGGCCTGGACATCGTAGCTGAGCCGGGTGATGCCATCCGCCTCGTCCAGCCGCACATTGGCGGCGCCCTTGGCAAAGCCTGCCGCGCCGCCCTTGCCCTCGCCGGTGAGGGTCAGCGCGGCGCCCTCGACCACGTTCGAAACGGTGACGGTCCCGCGGAACGTTGCCTTGACCGGGCCGACCTTTTGGGTGACGACCGCCTCGAACCCGTCCTCGGGGGTGCCTGTCACCTCGGAGGCGCCGGGCACACATTCCTTCAGTACCTCAGGATTGAGGAGTGCGGCCCAGACGATGGCCTTGTCTGCCGAAATCTCGCGCGTATCGCTCATCTGCATGAGGCGTCCTCCCTAAATCGTTTCAGGGCAGGTTAGCGCAAGGCTTGCGCTGCGCAAAGAGTGCAAAATGAGGTTCGGGCTATGAGCGCGGCCTGTCCAGACGCCCGAGTTTAAGGTGAAGCCGACGGGCGCGCGCCTGCGCGCTCTCCAATCTCCAAGGTGCCCGTTCAATAATCTTTCTCAAAGAACACACCCAGACCGCTGTTGCCATCGGCGCCAAAGCTGCCCTTGGCCTTCAGCCGCTTGTTGATCTGAAGATTCAGGTTGATCTGCGTCTGGCCATCTGAATCGACCTCGACCTCGGAATAAATATTTTCAGACAGGTACTTGCCCGCCTTCACCTCGGTCGTGCCGTCCTCGCCTGTTGTCACGTCGAGGTTGTCCAGACCAACGCCCTTGCGCAGCTTGCCCACCACGCCGCCGCCGCCCTTGCCGGCCAACGATGCCACAGCCGAGGCCAGCTGAATCGCCTGAAAGGCCGAAATCTGGCTGAGGTCGCGCCCGAAGATCAGCTGCGATACGACCTGATCCTCCGGCAGTTCCGGCTGCGACGTAAAGGTAATCTCGGGTTCGTTCGCGGGGCCGTCAATACCGATGAGGATCTGCACATCGCCGCTGGTGGTCTGTGCGACTAGGTGCAGGAACGGCACAAAACTGCCCTGCATGCGCAGGTATCCCTCGGTCAGGTCCAACCGTTTGCCCAGAATATCAAGCCGCCCGCGCAGCAGGTCGAACTGCCCCTCGGGGATCACCTGCGCAGTGCTGCCGCGCAGGCGCAGCGCGCCGCCCAATTCGGCGTCGAGGCCACGGCCCCGGATGAATATGCGTGCTGGCGCGTTCACCCGCACATCCAGCCCGTAGACAGGCCCACCGTTGCCGTTGCCGGTGCCCGGCCCGCCCTCACCACCGCTGCTCAGCATGTCGGCGAATGCCCGGGTGCGGCGCACGGCGGCAGGCTCATTGATATGCTGGAGTCCCGGCAAATCGACGCCTGCGGTCAGGGAGCCGCTGGGAATTTGCACGTTAACCTCGCCAAGATTGATCGCACCGGCGATGTTCGCGCCGCCCGTCGCCGGACCGTTGAACGTGATGCGCCCGTTCGCCGTCGTCGCGTAAAGCCCCGGATCGGTTACGCCGACCTCCTGAAGCTCCACCGCCAGATCCGCCTGAAACGGCGCGCTCAGGCCGATGCGCCCGTTCGCCGCCAACCGCCCACCGGTATTGACCCCTGCGCTCGCGTCGATCTGCGCGGCGCCGCCGGTCAGGCGAACACTGGCATTGATGCCCTGCAGCGCCAGCTTGATCTTGGGCAGCGCCAGCCCGGCGCCGTTCGTTGTGACAGTTCCCGTCACGGATGAGATCGCGGGCGGGCCGTTCACCGCCAGATCGAAATTGGCGATGCCCGACAGGCGGCGCGGACTGATAAAGACATCCGCCAGCGCCAGCGGCACCTTGCCCTGCGCGTCCAGGTTCAGATTGCCGTCATTGCCGATCCGGCCTGTCACCTTGGCCGCGATGCCCGCGGGGCCGGTCGCGTCGGTGTCGATGATATAGCCCGACCCGTCGCCGCGGACCGTGCCCTTGGCCGTTCCAGGCCCCTGAATGCCCGGCGCCAACAGCCCGACATTGGCCAGCCGCACGTCGAACTGCGCCGCAGCGCCTCCGTCGGTTCCGACCGTTCCGGATACAGCGGCAGTTACCTGCGGTGTGTTCAGATCAGCGCCGCTGATGACCAGCGTGCCGTCGGGCTTGCGCGCCACATCAGCCTTCAGCGACGAGCGGCCACGCAGCAGGCTGTCCACCTGCGCGATGCCGATGGCGATGTTGTTGCCGGTGACGTCAACGTTGGCCTCGGCGGCGCCATTGGCCGCCATAAACCCGCTGGCCGTTGCGTCGATCTGCGCCGTTTGCACCCGACCGGCGCGCAGGCTAACCCCACCATCCGCGCTGCGCAGCGCCTCGACATGGGCACTGGATTTGCCGCGCAGCAGGCGGTCGACCTGCGCGATACCGATGTTCAGATCGCTGCCGGTCACATCGGCAGTTACCTCGCCCGCCCCATCTGCGGCGTAGAACCCTTGCACTGTGGCATTGATCTGCGGTGTCGTCAGCACGCCCTTGCTCAGCGTCAGCGCGCCATCGGCGCTGCGCTGCGCGTCGATGCGGGCGCTGGATGACCCGCGCAGGATCCGGTCCGCCGCGTCGATACCGACCGACAGATCCTGGCCGGTCATCTGAACCTCGACCTGCCCGCTGAGATCGGCAGCATTTCCGCGCGCTTCAACCAGCACGCTGGCCGCACCGCCCAGATCGCGGCCCGCGATATCCGAGTAGCGCGAGAAATCGCTTGCGGCAATTGTGGCGGAACCCTCGAAAAGGCCCGGCTTGCCCCCGACCACATCAACCGTTCCATCTGCCGTCAGAACCGCCTCGCCGGGGCCGGATGCGCCCGCACGGATGGTCCAGACATTGCCGGCCTGATCGGCGTCCACCCTCAGCTTGGCCGGTCCTGTCAGGCCCGGCGCAATCAATGCCGCGTCATTCAGCGCCAGTGCCAGATCAGCGGTGGAGCCGTCGGATTTCCACGCGACACTGGCCGTCAGATCAGTCGCGGGCGAGGTCACGCGCAACTGATCCACGAACGTGCCGTCCTTGCCACGCCGCGCGTCCAGTTTCAGGACCGTACGTCCCGTCAGTAGCGGGTCCAACCGGGGCTGGCCGACAGCCAGATCCTGCGCCGTACCGCGAACCGAAACCTCCAAGGCGCCGTCCATCGGGGTTGTCACCGCATCGATCTGTACGTCGGCCGCCCCTTGCAGATCGGTGCCAGAAAGGCCCGCAAAACGCGCCAGATCAGCCGCCTTCAGCGCGACGGATGCTGACAGGCGCGGCGCCATGGGTTTTGCCAGGCCGGTGACTTCGGCATTGCCATCAATGCTGAAATCCTGCCCGTTCAGCGCCAGCGTGGTCAGGCGAAACGGGGCGCCCTGCGTCCAGTCAAAAACGATATCACCGCTCAGCGCATCGCCCAGCGCCGCCTTCAGATCCGGGTCGCTCAGCGCGAGGCCGGTCGCTGAAAGATCCAGCGCGCCATCCACTTGGCCCGGCCCATTTCCATCGCCCTGCACCAGCGTGCCGCCGCCCTTGATCTGGGCGGCCTCCAGTGTCAAATCGTCCCGCACCAACCCCTGGCCATCCAGCGACAGGCGCCATGCGTCGCCCTTGGCGCGGTCATAAGTCAGCGCCAGTTGGGCACCCTCCAGCGTCGTCTTCGGCCCACTCAGCGGCAACAGCACCGGCGCGCCATCCTGCGAGGCGATGCGCCCGGTCAAATCAAAGCTGCGCGGCCAATTGTCCGCGTCCAGCTCTAAACTGCCGTCCAGCACCAGTGCCGCCGATTTCAACGACAACGTGTCAATTCCAAGCCCCCCATCCGCAGGCTTGGACCCGCGCACCACAAGCGCGATGTCGCGGCCAAAGAAAGCGCGGTATTCAGGCGCAAAGACCGGTGCGATATCGCCGCCGATGTCGGCGGAAAATGTCAGCGGTGCGGGTGCATCCGGCGTCTCGGGGTTCGGCGCGGGGGATTGCACCGCAACGGTACCGCCGATACGCCGCTCGCCATCGGTGTCCAGACCGATCTGGGCGGTAAAGTCATCCAGCGGGGCGTCGCCCGCAACCGTCAGTTTCAGCGAGGGCGCGCCGGGGATACCCATCAGCGTCGAGGCCAATCCGCCCTCGTCCTCGGTCACGGTCAGGTCGACTCCCAGCCGGTGATCGGCGTTGGAATAGCTGACATCCAGCACGACCTTATCCCCGTCCCTGTCCAGCCGGATGACGTTCAGCTTGGCACTGCCAACGCCATCATCCAGTTGCAGCGATCCATCCAGCGACAGGCTGACCTCTTCACCCAACAGCGGCGCACCCAGCACGATTTTTTCTGCCGCGATCTCGTCCACATTCACGGCGACAGGCAGATCGGGCAGGGAAAATCCCTTGGCCTCGGCATCGGGAATGTCGATGCCTTCCTGCGGTTTGGGCAGGCGCGGCACCAGGATTTCGCCCGCCGTCAGCTTGGCCACCTGCAAGCGCCCGCGCAGCAGCGCAAGGCGGCTCCAGTTCAGCGTGACATCCTTGAGAGTCAGCCACACGCCATCCTCGTCCGCGATGGTCAGCAATTTCAGCGATGCCTCACTGGACAGCGCGCCGGCAAAGCCTTCGATATGCACCGTCCGGCCTTCGGTCGACAGGTTATCTTCGATAAAACCTTGCAGCAGCCCGCGATCATCCTGAGCAGCGGCGCCATACGGCAGGGCCAACAGCAGCACCAAAACGGCGATCTGCGCGAAACGGGCGGTCATTGTCTTGGTCACAGACTGGATCCTCAAAACGCTTGTCCGATGCCGATATATAGTTGCACGCCGTCGCCGGTGCTGCCTGTCACTGGCAGACCCACGTCCACACGAATGGGCCCGATCCCCGTTGCATAGCGAATGCCAAGGCCCGCACCGCTCTGCCAGCGGCCACTGCCGTCGTAAACGCTTTCGGCGCCGATATAACCCACGTCGAAGAACGCCACCGGATCGAAGTTGCCGGCCAGATCCACCCGCAGTTCGGCAGACGCCCCGACAAAGCTGCGCCCGCCCGTGATGCCTGTCCCCTGCGGCACGCCCAGCGATTGGTAGGGCTGGCCGCGCACGGTATCGCCGCCACCTGAATAAAACAGGAATTCCTGCGGCGTGTCCGCCAGGCTGGCGCCCAGAATACTGCCAAACTGTAACCGCCCGGCCAGCGTGAACATCCCGCCTTCGTCCAGTTGGTAATAGGTCCGACCATCCAGATAGACCCGCCCGCCCGAATCGCTGCCATTCAGTGACACAAACGGCATCACATCGGCCTGCGCATAGAACCCGCGCGCCGGGTCCAGCGGTACGTCGCGGCTGTCATACGTCGCCTTGACAGGTAGCAGCAGGTGAAAAAATTCCCGGCTGCCCAGCGAATCCTGTTCGTCGGAATACCGCAGGGCCAGCCCCGCCTCCAAGGTCAGCTGCTCGGTCACGATTCTGCTAAAACCAAAGCCCAGCGTGGCCTGATCCGACAGGTAGTTCGGCTCATCCTCGCGGGCGATCTTGCCAAAGATGAACAGCGTCGTGTCGGCGCCAAAAGTCGCCGGACGCTCGTACCGGGCGCCCAGTTCGTAATCGATGCCGCCCTCAAAGCCGCCTGTCTGGCTACCGATACCGCCGACCCCCACGTCAAAACGCAGCCGTTCGGCACCGCCCAGAAGGTTACGGTGCAGCCAGAATGCCGACAGGCCCACCCCCTCGGTGCTGTTGATCTCGGCGCCAAAGCCGAAGCGGCGCGGTTTCTCATCCGCGATGTTCATCTCGATATCCATGACGTCGCCAGCGCGCAGATCTTCTGCCTCGGTCAGCGATACCGATTTGAATGCACCGGTGCGGCGCAGACGCTTGGCGGATGTCTCCAACGCGTCGGGCGAAAACCGCTCGCCCGTTGGCAGCCCGGCGATCTGTTGTAAACGCGCGGGACGCACGGCACTGTCGGTGGTCTGCCGCAATTCACCAAAGCGCACAACCGGCCCGGGCCGCAGCGCCAGATCCGCGGCGAGGGTGGCGCTTTTGTGATCGGCGACAATGGATTGATCGGCCAACTCGGCCTTGGCCCGGCCCACCTCGCGCCAGCCCTCGATGCCAGCGTCGACAGCCTTGCCCACAATGGGCGCACGGGCACGCTGGCCTGTGGCAAATCCCTCGGGCAGTTCGGTGCCCGGTGCAATGGGGTCAATTCGCGTCGCGCCAAAGGTGAAGGGGCGCCCCGGATCGACGCGAATGGCCACATCGCGTACGCCTTCGATATCGGCAAAGGGTGACAGCGATCCGGCCTCTCGCCCATCAACGAAGATGTTGATGACGCCGCTATAATAACCCCTTTCATAAAGAACACTCAGCAACTTGGCATAGTCGGCATTTGCGGCGGCGATGATATCCTGCGCACCCGTGCGGCCGTCCTGACTCGCTGCCTCGACCAAGGATGCGCTTTTGAGCGCTTCGGCCAGCTTCTTGTCGCCACCCACAACCTCAAAACGGACACCATCAAGGGCGCCGACACCAGTTGCAAACAACGTGACAACGGCGATAGCCAAGGATTTCGGTAGACGCGACACATCTGTTCTGAACTTCACGCACGCATCCTTTTGTATCCCTGCATTCCCGCCCGCCACCTTAGCAGCACAGGGCGCCCTGACGGCGCACCTTACTGTAATACGCCTGCGGTCTCCAGCAAGTTCCCATATACGCCCCTGCGTTTGCGACGACAAAGGTGTGGCCTCAACGCCACCGGGGCTGCCAATGCGCGCCTCAATCCAGTTCGCGCCCCTCGCTGATCAGCAGGATCGGAATGCCCGCCCTGATCGGAAAGGCCAAACCGGCCGAGCGGCTGATCAGTTCCCGAGCCGCCGCATCATACTCCAGTCGCTGGTGGGTCTGCGGGCAAATCAGCGCCTCCAGCATACGCCTGTCAAATTCGGGACCGCCTTCTTTCGCACTCATTGCAACACTCCTTCGCTGTCACCGCCGCGCATGGAAAATTCGATCAGCGTCATCAGGGTCTCGCGCCGCGTGCTCAGCGAGGGCGCCTCCAGCAGCGCCTGCTTGTCCTCCGGCTCGAATCCCAGCAGCATCGACAGCGAATTTATCAGCAACTCGTCATCGGCCTCTTTCAGACTGTCCCAATCGGTCTGCAAATCCTGCGCATCAAAATACTGCGCCAGGGTCGCCAGAAACGCAACGCGGTCAAAGCTGGGATCATCCTCGCCCGGGCCGCGATCGCGTTCAAACCCGGACCACGATATGCGCGCGCGCCTGTAGGGGGTGAATCCCTCCACCTCCTCGATCACGCGAAACCGCGACATGCCTGCCAGCGTCACCATGTAGCGCCCGTCCTCCGTCTCGGAAAACTGAGTGACCCGCCCGGCGCAGCCTATCGTCTGAAGCCCGTGCCCGGCCCGGCCCGGCACCTTGTTGGGCTGAACCATTCCGATCAGACGTTGAGGCGTTTTCAGCGCGTCGTCCAGCATCGCCAGATAGCGCGGCTCGAACAGATGCAGGGGCATCCGGGCGCGCGGCAGCAGCAGCGCACCCGTCAGCGGAAAGATCGGAATAAGATCTGGAAGATCGGCCTTGAGCGTCATGCAGATGTATCTAGCCCTGCCACAGCTGTCGGCAACTCCAAGCGGTTCCTCAAACGAAAATCATCGAACTCAGCTTGCGCCGACCGCGCGTCGCCACAGGGTCGTTCGGCTTCAGCGCGTCGAAAATGGTGAAGAGCTGCGCCTTGGCTGCTCCCTCGTTCCATTCGGGATCACGGCGGAACAACTCCAGCAGGTGATCGACCGCCTCTTCGCTGCGTCCACCGGCGGCCAACGCCAGCGCCAAATCATAGCGGGCCTGATTGTCCGCCGGATTCGCCGCGACTGCCGCCTCCAGTTCGGCGATGGGGCCTGCCCCCTCGGCTTGCCGCGCCAGCGACAGCTGGGCATGCGCCGCGTCGATTTCGGGCGCGCTGCTGATTTCAGCAGGCGCACCGTTCAGGATGGCTTCGGCCTGATCCAGCTCGCCCAAGGCGATGTGCGCGCGCGCCATCCCGCCGAATGCGGCGGCATTCCCCGGATCCTCGGCCAGAATCGCGGCAAAGGTCTGCGCGGCGCCCGCGGCGTCGCCTTCGTCCAACATTTCGTCGGCAGCCACGATCGCCTCGCCAAATCCCGCATCCTCTTCGGCGGCAGCCCCGCCAGCAGCGGCAACCACCCGCCCGACAAAGGCATCCAGTTCGGACGGCGGTACAGCGCCCTGAAATCCGTCGATGGGCTGGCCCTGCCAGAATGCATAAACGGTCGGGAGCGATTGCACCTGCAACTGCCCGGCAATGGCCTGATTCTCATCCACATTGACCTTGGCCATACGCACGGCACCGCCCGCCTTGGTCACGGCCGCCTCCAGTGCGGGACCAAGCGTCTTGCACGGGCCGCACCACGGCGCCCAGAAGTCGACGATGACAGGCACCGTCTGCGACATCTCGACCACTTCGGCCATGAAATCGGCCTCGGCCACGTCCTTGATCAGATCTTTCGCGGGGGTCCCGCCACCTAGCTCTATCATATCGTCTCGCCTCGTTCGCTGAATTACGCGTCAGCAGTTACATGGCCCAGCGTTGCCCGCCTTGCAAGGGCAAGCCCCCCACCGTCGCGCCGCCCGCACTTTCAATGTTCTACAAATACTCCGGGGGTCCGGGGGCAGCGCCCCCGGCCGCGCTCATAAATCGAATGTGGCAAAAACAGGCGCGTGATCGCTGGGCTTTTCCCAACCCCGCGCCGCGCGCAGAACGCGGCTGGAATGGGCCGCAGTCGCGATATCACCCGTCGCCCAGACATGATCCAGCCGCCGCCCCTTGTCGGCGGCATCCCAATCCCTGGCCCGGTAAGACCACCAGCTATACAGCTGCCCCTCCGGAATATCGGCGCGCGTGACATCAGCCCAGCCGCCGGCCTCCATCGCGTTTTCCAGATGCTCGACCTCAATTGGCGTATGGCTGACAACCTTCAGCAGCTGCTTGTGGCTCCACACATCATCCTCGCGCGGTGCAATGTTCAGATCGCCCACGAGGATCGATCGTTCAGGCCGCTCGGCCCGGAACCAGTCGCGCATCTCGGTCAGGTAATCCAACTTCTGCCCGAACTTGTCGTTCACCGTGCGGTCCGGCACATCGCCGCCTGCGGGGACATAGAAATTGTGGATGATCGTGCCGTCCTCCAGCTGCCCCGCGACGTGGCGCGCGTGGCCCAATGCCGCGAAATCCTGATCTCCGACATCCGTGATCGGCAGCTTTGACAGGATGGCGACGCCGTTATACCCCTTTTGCCCGCGCGCGATCATGTGGGTATAGCCGAGTGCCGCGAAATCCTCGACGGGGATCAGATCGACCGGGCTTTTGCATTCCTGAAGACACAGGATATCGGGCGCCTCTTCCTCCAGCAGCTTGCAGACCAGCGGCGCGCGCAGCCGGACCGAGTTGATATTCCATGTGGCAAGCGTAAAGGACATATGGGCGTCTCCGGGGGTCAGGTAAGGACGCCCCGGCATCTATCACGCGGCATCCCGGCGTACCAGCCGACGCCAAAAACAGACCCCGGCAAATGCCGGGGCCAGTCCAACAGGGAGGTGCATATATAACCGCATATGCGAACGGATATCGTGGCCCGGTGATGGACCTGAGCGGGCGAGGCGCCACACAAAAAACGGCCCTTACGACAGCAGGCGATAGCCCCCGCTTTCGGTCACCAGAAGGCGCGCGTTCGACGGGTCTGGCTCGATCTTCTGGCGCAGGCGATAGATATGCGTTTCCAGCGTGTGGGTGGTCACGCCGGCGTTATATCCCCAGACCTCGTGCAGCAGCTCGTCGCGGGCCACGACGCCATCGGTGGCACGGTAGAGATACTTGAGGATATTCGTCTCTTTCTCGGTCAGGCGCACCTTGCGGTCGCCTTCTGCGATCAGCATCTTGAGCGCCGGCTTGAAGGTATATGGCCCCAGTTGGAACACCGCGTCCTCGGACTGCTCATGCTGGCGCAGCTGCGCACGGATCCGGGCCAGAAGAACGGGAAACTTGAACGGCTTGGTCACGTAGTCATTGGCGCCCGCATCAAGGCCCAGAATGGTGTCGGCGTCGCCGTCATGGCCGGTCAGCATCAGGATCGGGCTTTTGACGCCCTGCTTGCGCATCAGGCGGCACAATTCGCGCCCGTCGGTGTCAGGCAGGCCGACATCGAGGATGATCAGATCATAGTTCGCATCCTTGGCATGCGTCATCGCCTCGGCGCCGTTGCCGGCCTCGAACACGTCGAAATCCTCGGTCATCACCAGTTGCTCGCCCAGCGCCTCGCGCAGATCCTCGTCGTCATCCACCAGCAGTATTTTCTTCAGCTGTGCCATATCGTGCCCTCCGTTTGCCTTGCAGCGCAGATGCGCATTGCCTGCCCCAAGGGCAAGGAATGCAACAACCTTATCACGGGCTAGTGTTGCGGCTGCACCTTTTGTTTCAATCCCGCGCGAAAGCGACTAGACCGAAGGTGACCCCGGCACCGGACCCCATGCAAGCGCGACCGCAGATGAGCCTTAGACCCGACATAACCCACCTTCTGGGCCGCGCCCGCGGCGATCTGGCCATGGGCCTGCCCGTCGCGCTGCGCGGCGTCGACGGCGGCGCGCTGATCGCAGCAGCCGAGACGCTGGACGCCGCGCGCCTCGTCGACCTGCGCGCGCTGGCGACCGGTAGAGATGCGGAAATGACTCTGGCCGTCACCGCACGCCGTGCCGAAACGCTGAAGGCGCGCGCCTATGATGGCGATCTGGCCCGTATCCTGCTGCCGCAGGACGCGGATCGCGCCTGGATCGCAGCCACCGCCAGCCCCGAGGACGATCTGAAAAGCCCGATGAAAGGCCCCTTTCGCACCGAGCGCGGCGGCGATGCGGGGCTGCACCGCCTTGCCCTGCGTCTGGTCAAGGCGGCGCGCCTTTTGCCCGCCGCGTTGGTCCTGCCGCTCGGCGACGCCGCCCGGTATGCCGCCGATGCCGGCCTGACGATCCTGCCCGCCGAAGCGGCAGACGCCGCCATGCGCCTGTCCAGCCCGCCCCATCCTGTCGTCAGCGCCCGCGTCCCGATGGAGGCCAGTCATGCAGGCCGCGTCCACGTCTTTCGCCCCGAAGACGGCAGCGAAGAGCATTACGCGATCGAAATCGGTCGGCCGGACCGCGACGCGCCGGTCCTGACGCGCCTCCACTCTGCCTGCTTTACCGGTGACGTTCTGGGCAGCCTCAAATGCGATTGCGGCCCGCAGCTGCGCGCCGCGCTGGCCCAGATGGGTACCGAAGGCGCGGGCGTGCTGCTCTACCTGAACCAGGAGGGGCGCGGCATCGGTCTGGCCAACAAGATGCGCGCCTATGCCCTTCAGGATCAGGGCTTCGATACGGTCGAGGCGAACCACCGCCTCGGTTTTGAGGACGACGAACGCGATTTTCGCATCGGCGCCGGCATATTGTCACGGATGGGGTTTTCTGCCGTGCGCCTGATGACCAACAATCCGGCCAAGATCGACATGATGACACGCTGCGGCATTGATGTGTCCGAACGGGTGCCGCTGATGGTGGGGCAGACCGCGCAGAACAAGGGCTATCTGGCCACCAAAGCGCGCAAATCAGGCCATCTGCTATAGGCGCGACCGCGCTGCAATGGGTCTTTAGACCAAGAAAAAGCACCATGGTTTTTGCTTGGTCTAAAGACCCAGATTCCTACACTTGCGTATGCGGATCAGCTGTAGCGCTGGACAAAATTGCGCAGGATGCGCTCGGGTGCATGTACATCCGCAGCGCGGCACATGGTGATCAGATCCTCTGCGGTTTCGGGCGGGAAATAGCCGTGATGCTTGTAGATCTCGATCCGCTCTTCGAAAACGCGCGCGTCCGCCTCGGGATGAAACTGCGTGGCGTAGACGTTGCTGCGATAGCGCATCATCTGAAACGGACAACTGGGCGCCGCGACCAGATGCGCGCAGCCCGTCGGCAGCTCTTCCAGCGCCTCCTTGTGGCCGACAAAGGCGCCAAAGCGATCCGGTACGCCAGCCAGCAGCGGATCGGCGCGACCCGCCTCCGTCAGGATGCAGTCGGCAACGCCGACAGGCTCGCCATACTGGTCTTTGCCGACTGCGGCGCTCAGATGCTTGCCCAGGATACCGATGCCGTAGCAGCACCCAAGAAAGGGAATGTCGCCCTCGGCGATGCGTGGCATCAGCGACATGACAGCGGCCTCGATCCGGGCGTGTTCGTCGCTTTTCTTATCCGGCGCATCACTGACGCAGCCGGGGCCACCGCCGACGATCACCCCTGCATAATCGGCGGGATCGAGCGCCTCGGGCAGCTCGTCGCGTTCCAGCCGGATACGGTGGGCACGCGTTTTCTCCAGCCCGCCCTTCTTCAGAAACGCGGCATATTCGGCGTCCGAGGCGTCAGCCTCGGGGCGAAGCTGCAAGATGAGGAACCGTTTCAATGCGCCTTGGCCCAGTTGGCGCCCTGCCCTGCCTCGACAGTCAGGGGCACCGACAGCTTGACCACCGGCTCGGCCGCGCCCTCCATCACGTCGCGGGCCGCCGTGATGACGGCGTCCACAGCGCCCTCCTCGACCTCAAAGAGAAGTTCGTCATGCACTTGCAACAGCATCTTGCAGGGCAGTCCCGCAATCGCATCCGGCATGCGAATCATGGCGCGTCGGATGACGTCGGCGGCGGTACCCTGGATGGGCGCGTTGATCGCGGCGCGCTTGGCAAACCCTGAACGCGGCCCTTTGGCGGCGATTTCTGGCGTGTGTATTCTGCGGCCAAAAAGCGTCTGGACGAAGCCATGCTCTTTGGCGAAGGCGACCGTGTCGTCCATATAGGCGCGGATGCCGGGAAACCGCTCGAAATAGCGGTCGATGAAGCCCTGCGCCTCGCTGCGGGGGATGCGCAGATTGCGCGCAAGGCCGAAGCCGGAGATGCCGTAGATCACGCCGAAATTGATCGCCTTGGCCTGACGGCGGATGTCCGGTGTCATATCCTCCATCGCCACGCCGAACATCTCGGAGGCGGTCATCGCGTGAATGTCCTGCCCGTCGCGAAACGCCTGCTTCAGCGCCTCAATATCGGCCACATGCGCCAGAATCCGCAGCTCGATCTGGCTGTAATCGAGGCTGACCAGAACCTTGCCCTCGGGCGCGACAAACGCCTCGCGAATGCGCCGGCCCTCTTCGCTGCGCACAGGGATATTTTGCAGGTTCGGATCGCTCGAGGCCAACCGCCCCGTGCTGGCCCCCGCCTGCATATAGGACGTATGCACGCGGCCCGTATCGGGATCGATATGATCCTGAAGCGCGTCTGTATAGGTCGATTTCAGCTTGGATATCTGGCGCCAGTCCAGCACGCGGGCGGGCAGCTCATGCTCGGTCGCCAGATCCTCCAGCACGTCGGCGCCGGTGGCGTAGGCACCCGTCTTGCCACGTTTGCCACCCTCCAGCGACATCTCGTCAAACAAGATCTCGCCCAGCTGCTTGGGCGACCCCACGTTGAATTTACGGCCCGCAAGCTGGTGAATCTCCTCCTCCAGCGCGGCCATCTTCTGCGCAAAGGCGCCCGACATACGGCTGAGCGTATCGCGGTCCACCTTGATCCCGCTGCGCTCCATATGCGCCAGCACCGGGACCAAGGGACGCTCCAGCGTCTCGTAAACACGGGTCACCTGCGCGACGTGCAGCTGCGGCTTCAACACCGCCCAGAGCCGCAGGGTGATATCCGCATCCTCGGCGGCGTATTTGACGGCGTCCTCCACCGGCACACGGTCAAAGGTGATGGCCGATTTGCCGCCGCCCAGCAGCGTCTTGATCGGGATCGGCGTGTGATTCAGATACCGCTCGCTCAGCGCGTCCATGCCGTGACCGTGAAGGCCCGCATGTAGCGCGTAGGAGATCAGCATCGTGTCGTCGAATGGGGCGATCTCGATGCCCCGCCGCGCCAAGATCTTGGCGTCATACTTCATGTTCTGGCCGATCTTGAGGATACTCGGATCCTCAAGCACCGGCTTCAAGGCGGCAATCGCGTCCTCGGCAGGCATCTGCCCCTCGGCCAGCGCAGCGCCACCGAAAAGATCGCCTTCCCCCTCGCCCTTATGCGCCAGCGGGATGTAGCAGGCATGCCCCGGCTCGATACACAGCGATATGCCGACCAGTTCGGCCTGCATTTCGTTGAGCGAAGTCGTCTCTGTGTCCACCGCGACATAGCCGCGCGCGCGGATGCGGTCGATCCAAGGCTGAAGCGCCGCCATATCCTGAACATGCTCATAGGTCGCGACATCGAAACCCGGCATCTTGGGCGCGTCCGCATCCGGCGCGTCCTGCGGCGTGTCGTCGATCTCAGGCGGCTCGGCGTGCATCGCGTCGGCAATGCGCTTGGTCAGGGTGCGAAACTCCATCTCGGCCAGAAACCCCAGCAACACATCGGGGTCAGGATCGCGCACTTCCAGATCGTCCAGCCCGAAATCAAGGGGCATTGCGCAATCCAGCTGCACAAGTTGGCGCGACAGGCGGATCTGGTCAGCGTGGTCGATCAGCGTCTGACGCCGCTTTGGCTGCTTGATCTCGCTCGCCCGCGCCAGCAGCGTATCCAGATCGCCATATTCGTTGATCAGCAGTGCCGCCGTTTTGATCCCGATGCCCGGCGCGCCGGGCACGTTATCCACCGAATCCCCGGCCAGCGCCTGAACATCGACCACACGATCCGGCCCAACGCCGAACTTCTCTTCGACGCCCTCGACATCGATCCGGCGGTTCTTCATCGCGTCCAGCATTTCGACGCCGCCGCCGACCAGCTGCATCATATCCTTGTCCGAACTGATGATCGTCACGCGTCCGCCTGCATCGCGCGCCTGCATCGACAGCGTGGCGATGATGTCATCGGCCTCATACCCCTCGACCTCCTTGCAGGCGATATTGAACGCCTCGGTCGCGCGCCGCGTCAGCGGAATCTGGGGGCGCAGATCCTCGGGCATCGCCTCGCGGTTGGCCTTGTATTCGGGGAACAGATCATTGCGGAACGTGTGGCTGCCCTTGTCGAAAATCACCGCCACATGCGTCGGTGCATCAGGCCCGTTATTGCCCTCGACATAGCGTTGCAGCATGTTGCAAAATCCCGACACCGCCCCGATGGGCAGCCCGTCGGATTTACGCATCAGCGGCGGCAGCGCGTGATACGCACGAAATATAAAGGCCGAGCCGTCGATCAGATGCAGATGGCACCCTTTTCCGAATGACATGGGATTGCCTCCTGACACGGTTCAGCGTTTTTCTTGGGCCAAATACCCAAATCCCGCCGGCGCCGCCAGCGGAAGCGGCAAGGTCTAGACCTTGCCTTCAAAATCGCGGTGGATCATCCTGCAATCACAATAACCGCACTCGACCCAGCCACGATCCTGCGGAATTTGCAGCCAGACACGCGGATGGCCCAGACCCGGCCCGCTGCCGTCACAGCAAATGCGATAGTCATCAACGATCCGGATTTCGGGCGCTTTGGTCACCATCTGGGCGTTTCCTTTTGCAGGCATCTCGATTACCTCACGTTTATGATGGAATGACAAGGCAGGGGCAAGGGGACCATGGCGGCCAATGCAATCGAGATTCGCGACCTGCGCAAGACCTACGCAGGAAGCCGCGGCGCCCCCGAAAAAGAGGCGCTGAAAGGCGTCGATCTGGACATTCCGGCCGGTTCGGTCTTTGGCCTGCTCGGCCCAAACGGCGCGGGCAAATCGACGCTGATCAACATTCTGGCCGGGCTGGTGCTGAAAACCAGCGGCAAGGTCAAAATCTGGGGTTTTGATCAGGACGTGAACCCGCGTCAAAGCCGGGCCGCTATCGGTGTCATGCCCCAAGAGCTGAACCTTGATCCCTTCTTCACCCCGCGTGCGGCGCTTGAGGTCCAGGCCGGGCTGTATGGCGTGCCGAAATCCCAGCGCCGCAGCGATGAGATCCTCAGCCTTGTCGGCCTCGAGGACAAGGCAAGCGCCTATGCGCGCACGCTATCGGGCGGGATGCGCCGCCGCCTTCTGTTGGCCAAGGCGCTGGTCCACCGCCCCCATGTTCTGGTTCTGGACGAGCCGACGGCAGGCGTCGACATCGAACTGCGCCAGATGCTGTGGGAAAACGTGCGCCAACTGAACGCCCAGGGCATGACGATCATCCTGACGACACATTACTTGGAAGAGGCCCAGGAGATGTGCGACCAGATCGCCATCATCAACCACGGCGAGGTCGTCGCACGCGACAGCACGTCGAACCTGTTGGCCCGGCTGGACACGCGCAGCATGATCATCGTGCCGGAGGGCGAGGTTACGGCCCTGCCCAAAAAGACCGGCATCGACGTCACCCGCCGTGAGGGCGGCGCGCTGGCGCTCAACTACAGCGCCGGGCAAATCAGCGCCGAAGATGTGCTGGAAGCCGTGCGCGATGCAGGCATCCGCATCCGCGACGTGCGGACCGAACAGGCCGATCTTCAGGATGTGTTCCTGGAACTGACGCGCAGCCGCTAAGCGCCGCGAGGCCATGCAAACCTCGCCATATCGCCCATATCGATTGAGGTCACGCCTGCTGTCCCTGACATGGCGCAGCCGCAAAGCCCGATTCAGGCGCCAGCGCTACGCCTCTGGCTTTTCCATGCGAAATAGAAAATGCCCGCGCGGCTCATCCATCTACGCGCCGCTGTCCTCACCTTGCGATACGGGACATGATATAGCGTCGAAAAGGTGTATCTCCCCGCCTGAGCGGCATCGACGAATTCGATAGCCTATGTCGGCCGCGCAACGGTCCTGCGGCGGCCACACGAACAGGCACGGCATCCCTGCCACCCTTCATGTCGAGAGCGACATTCAGAAAAGAATTGCGGTTTTGGCGGCGCTTCGGGGCCGCAGCGTCGGCGCGCATCGCCTTGGTCATGGAATTGGGAATCGTAGCGAGCGCGTAATCTCGGGCAGCGTCAACCAGCGCCCTGGGATACCAAGACCTCGCAGGTGGGGATGCCCGCAAGGACGGGCAACAACCTCCTCGTCACGCACAATATTCGACCAATCGCACCAAGAATTTAAAAAAGGGGAAAGGCACAGTGCTAACGGACGTTCCTGATCGAGAAAACCTTGTGAAACCGATTCAGACAGGGGCCGGCACCTCCTGCAACTGCCCAAGCCCTTCCAATTCTCCTTGTAAGCTCTTGAACATCAAGCGCTATACTATTTCATTCAACACAAATCACACCGTTTCACTCTACGGAGCACCGGACACCTTGCTCCGCTGAGCAATAGTACCGATCCCTCGCTGGCTTCACGTCAAGGGGTGCGCTTGGAGGGACAATGACGGCCAGTCACCGACAAAGACCATTAACGCACCACAAACTCGGCGTGCAGCGCTCCGGCGGCCTTGATACTTTTCAAGATGTCGATCATGTCCCGCGGCGCGACTCCCAGCGCGTTCAGGCCGGCCACGACTTCGGACAGGGTGGTGCCTGGCGGCACCTCTGCCAGGCCGATACCCGGCTCTTCCTCAATGTCGACATTCGTACGCGGAACGACCATCGTCTCTCCCTCGGCAAAAGGATTGGGCTGCACGACGATCGGCGCCTCCTGTACGCGCAGGGTCAGATTGCCTTGGGAAACCGCGATGCGACTGATCCGCACATCCTGCCCCATGACGATGGTGCCTGATCGCTGATCGACGACAACCCGCGCCTTTTGTTCCGGTTCGACCAGAAGATTCTCGATCCGGGCCAGGGCGTGGGCCGGTGATGTCATGCGCGTTCGTGCGATATCCAGACGCACGGTGCCGCTGTCCAACATGATTGCGACGGCACGGCCAAAACTTCCGTTGATGACGGATTCGATGCGCACGGCGGTCGTGAAATCGGGCTCCCGCAGGGCGAGACGCAGCGAGTCCAGCGAGTCGAGCTCAAATGCGATCTCCCTTTCGACGCGTGCGCCGGCCGGAATCGTCCCCGATGTCGGAACCCCCTGAACCACGGTCGCCGCATCGCCCTTGGCGGCGGCCCCGCCGGCGATGATTGTCCCCTGTGACACCGCATAAATCTGACCGTCGGCTGCGTTCAAAGGCGTCATGACGAGGGTACCGCCGAGCAGGCTATCAGCATCCCCGATTGCCGACACCGTTACATCAATCTGCCCCCCGGCCCGTGCAAAGGGCGGAAGGGTGGCCGTGACCAGGACAGCGGCGACGTTCTTCGGGCGGAACTGCTCGCCGGCGACGTTGACGCCCAGCCGTTCGAGTATGTTCGACATGATTTCTTCGGTAAAAGGCGCGTTTCTGAGCCCATCTCCGGTTCCGTTCAAACCAACCACCAGACCATACCCGATCAGGTCGTTTCCCCGCACGCCGTCGAATTCGACAAGGTCCTTGATCCGGATCTGGGTCGCCGAGGCAAAACCGGCGCCCAGCAGGCTTATCGCCAAGGCCCCCAATATGAGACGATAAAGATATATCAAAGGAAATTCACCAGGTTCAGGCGCGATGTTCGCGCGGTGAGCGTATAAATCGTTTCAAGCTGAAGCTGAGCCTGCTCAAGCGCCGTCGCCGTCTCGAATGGATCGACAGACATCAGTTCGTTTCGCACCATGGACAGACTTGTTCTTTCGGCACCAATGCGCGCGACGGACTGGTCGATCCGGGCTTCGGCGACGCCGAGGTCCGATCTGATCCGACTCACCCCGTCGACAGTCGACAGCATTGAATTGCCGGCCTTTTGCAGCAAAGACGACCGTTCGCCATGGTTCAAAGATAGAGAAGATTCACCCGCCAATGCAGCCATGACCGTATCCTTCAGCACAGCTTTCAAAGCGTCGTCATCGGCCCGGATCGACAGCTGCACCGATTCGCCGCCCCCTAACTGAAACGCAGAGAAATTCTGGTCCCCGCCAACGTAGACCTCCGTGTCAAAGCCGCCGCCGGGCGTGTCAAAAAATGCGTCAAGCGCGGCGATAACGGACGCCGCATCGCCCGCCGGGGACACTGCGGCAAGAACGGCGTTCATCATATCGGCGCCGCTGATCAGCGGCGCGTTATCCAAACCGGTTCCACCGAAAACGGGCCGCCCCGCAACGCCAGTGTTCAAGGCCGCAACCATGCTGTCCAGACCGCCACGCGCTGTCGCCGCCGCAGCAGCAAGAGCCGGGCCGTCCATCCCATTTCCAGCCAACATGGCCGTACCGGAAATGTCAGTCACTTGCTTCTGAACCATATCAAGCACGGATTGCATCGCCCCCGCCTGAACCGATGCCTCGGTCGCCGCCGTTTTAAAGGCTGAGTTAAGGGTGATTTGATGCTCCACATCGGCCAGATGACCAAAGCTGGCATTCAGGCTGCGTGTCACATCAGATGTCCTGCCAGTGGACAGTTCTTGGGTCAGCTGACCAATCCGCGATTGCAGATTGGCACTGTGCCGCCGCGTGTTCATGTATTGCGCAAGATCGCCTATCGCGTGAAAGCTCATGAATCAGATCCTCAGAAGGGTTTGCATCATCTCGTCCAGCGTACTGATCATGCGCGCATTGGCGCCGTAAGCCTGCTCAATCAGCAATAATCTCTGTGTTTCGGCGTCAGAATTGACCCCATCACCCAGAAGACGCATCTGCAATTCGGACTGACGGACGGCGGCAAAGCTGGTTGTACGATCCTCCGCCTGGGCCGATTGGGCCAGATGCGATACCAAACGGTTCACATGCTGGGCCGCGGTGCCTGCGCCCGCGCCAGCAGGGCCAGACACCAGTAGATTTCGAGATGACAGCACTTCTGACATCGCCCCCAGAAGGGTGGCATCGCCGGTCGCCCCCGGTGCTGCTGCCCCCAGACCATCGCGCAGGCGCCAGACCTCGTTGTCGGCGCGCACGTCCACCAGATTGTTCAGATCCATGCGACCGGCGATACCGATTTCATCCGCCGCGTCAAAGGCCGCTCCCTGATCAGTAAACAATCCTGCAGCGCCGGGCGCGCGCGTCGCATCAAATGACGGGTCCTGGAATCGTTCAATGACATCCCTCGCCACAGCGTCGATCTGGCTTTGTGCGTCAATCGCCAGCGTATCGCGTATCTCGAACAGCGCTGACAGGCGCCCACCGCCAATCGGGCTACCGGGTCCGCCGGGCGTGACATCCTGACCCTCAATGGAAATACCCGACAACAGCCCGCCTTCCAGCGTCATATGTGGCACGACAACGTTGCTGCGCGTGAACTCCAGTCCAACAGCCGATCCGTCGACCAATAGCGCGCCGCGCGGCGTCATCAGGGCGACAGCGCCGTCCCCGCGGGGAACCTCGCGGACCGGGATAAGGTCAGCGATCCGGTCGACCACCACTTGGCGATGATCCAGCAACCCCGAACTGTCGCCGCCGCCGCGCTGCGCGGCCTGTATCTGCACGTTAAGGTCGCGGACCTGCGCAAGATCGACGTTCAGGCTTCGCACGGCGGTCGAAATGCTCTCTTCCGAGGCCATCCTTTGATCCTGAATTGCAGAGGAGGCCGCATTGAACCCTTGGGTCAGCTCCGCCGCACGCAACGATACCGCCTGCAATCGATCATTCGCGTCCGGACGGCTTGCCGCCGAGACGAGCGCCGCCTCAAGTGCGGCAATGCGCGCCGACAACGATCCGGGCTGGTCCGGTGTGCCGACAACCGACTGAACCGACTTCAGGAATTCCGCGCGGGTTTCGCTGTGCGACAGGGCACCATCGGCCATGCGTCGCTCCGACAGCACCCCCGCATCCACATGACGTGAAATACCCACCACGCGCACGCCGCCGTGGCGGTCCTGGCTCAGCGTTATATCGCGGCGGCCGTACCCGTCCGTCTGAATGTTCGCCAAGTTTGACGATACAACGCTGGCGGCGCGGGCGTTAGCGGTCAAACCGCTCAGCGCACTGGACAAGGCAGAGGTGATGCTCATCTGGGTGCCTTTCGGTCAAGGTGGAGCGCGGGCATGGTGCTGCCCGCCTGGGGCGCCGTTAGATCAGCGCTTGATGTTGGTGGTTTCCTGCAACATCTCGTCGACGGTCTGGATGACCTTGGCGTTGGAGGAATAGGCGCGCTGCGTCTGGATCATGTCGGTCAACTCGCCAGCGACGTCGGTCGCGCTTTCCTGACGCGCGAAGGCGACGACGTCGCCGGTCGGTCCGTCGCCCGCATCCCACAGGAAGAATGCTCCGCTGTCCGGGGATGGCGTGTAGGTCTGCTGATCCAGCGACACCATCCCGTTCGGATTGGGGAGGTCAACCAGCGGCACCTGATAGATGATCCGCGTAACCCCTGTGTCAAAGGAGGCGTGAACAAAGCCGTTTTCATCAACCTCGGCCGACATCATGTTGCCGACGGGCGAGCCGTTCTTGGAAACCGGCAGCGGGGCAAACGTGCTGCCCAATTGGGTCAGCCCGTCCGCTGCGCCCAACGCGCCGATGCTCACCTCCATCGGGCCACCCGCGACATTGACGATGACCGACCCGGTGGCAGCATCATATGTTCCGCCAACGGCACCGGTGGCTACATTCAGTAAGGTGCCACCAGACGTCCGGCCATCATCGAAGGAGAGCGTATACTCACCGATAATTGCGCCGGCCTGCGCCGAATCCGTCAGCGTCATCGTCCATTCGTTGGAATTGCCGGCCCCCGGAACGGTCGGGGTGAAGTCCACCTGCACATTTTCGGATTTGCCCAGATTGTCAAAATATTCGACCTTCAGCTGCTGCGGCGTGCCGTCCGAACCCGCGTTGGTATCCGTTGCAGGCAGATTCAGGCCCAGATTTATGGCTGTCGTCGGCTCGCCAATCAGTTGATTCGTATTGATCTGAACCGGCTCCAGCCCATCGGCTGTATCGCGGGGGAAATTGGGGATCGTCCCATCGGAATTTGCAGGCCACCCCATCAGAACAAGGCCACTATCCGTCTTGAGAAAACCATCGGCATCCGTGCGGAACGATCCGGTGGTCGTCAGCAGCATCTGGCTGCCCCCGTTCCCGGCCTCTATCTGGCTGGCGCGCGTGACGGGCAGCATACCGCGGCCACGCACGGCCAGATCGGTGGGGTTCGACGTCGTGATCAACGATCCGCCCTGATCAATCAGCCGCTGGGTCATGGACCGCACACCGCCGGCCGAATAACTTCCGCCGTTGCCACTGATCACCATGGACTGAAAATCGGTTTCAACCCGTTTATAGCCATAGGTCGCCGAGTTCGCGATATTGTCGGAAATGGCTGCAAGGCGCGTCGCATTGGCGCTGAGCGCCGCCACACCGGCATTTAGCGAAGAAGAGATTGTCATTGATACGCCTTTCTGCTGCATCGACTGTCATCAGGCACCAGACATACGCCCGGTCCTTTAACATCGCGCTAACAGATAAAATCCAATGTAAATCCGATCTTTGCCAGCGGCGCGTGGCACAGACCGGGCGACACCCGTCAAATACCCTTGCGCAAATAGATGACTTCCAAGCGATTATTCCGCACGGCCATCGGGTCATCCACCGCGGGATCGCGGTCGGCATGACCAGTTACGCGGCTTATGCGGCCCGGATCCAGCCCGCTGCCGGACAGCATGATACGCATCCGCTGGGCGCGGGCCGTCGATAGATCCCAGACCGGGTTGTTCTTGAGAATGATCGGCGCGGCGCGGATATGCCCTTCGACAGCGACACTATTCGTCACCAGATTCGACATATCGCCCAGCATGGCCGCCAACTGAACCAGCACCTCCGTAGGCTGATCCTGGCCCTGCTCGAACAGTCCGGCATCTGCAACGTCGAACAATTCGATCAGCAGGCCCTCGTCCGTGACGCGCGTGATTATATGCCGCTGCAGCTTGGGCGAAATCGTGCTTTCGCCGTTGGTGCCGCGCAGCGCGCTGTCGATCGCCTGCCTGAGCTTCTGCAGATCCTGATCTGCCTGCGAATCGATGCCGGTTTCGCCACGTGCCTGCCGCAATTCTGTTGCATGGCGGCGGGACGCGCCAGTGCCGTCATTGGACAATATGTCTTCGGCATAGACGCTTTCGCCGCCAAAATTCCCTTCGCCACCGCCCGAGATACGGCTGATCGGCACTGTCGGGCTGAAATAATCAGCCAGACCCTTGCGTTGTTTTTCCGTTGTCGCGTTCAACAGCCACATCAACAGGAAGAAGGCCATCATCGCAGTGACAAAATCCGCATAGGCGACCTTCCAGGCACCCCCATGATGACCGCCGGCAGCGATTACCTTCTTTCTCTTGATGATGACCGGCGCCGCGTTGCCTAGCGCGCTCATCTCCACCACCTTTTCAACTCACCCGATGAAAGGGGTAGCAGATCAGGCGTTACGGCCGTGTTAACACTTCAATTTGTAGGGGTTTTGGCACTGCGGTGACGAACGTGCCCCATAGCGCTTCCTCTCCTTCCTGAGAAGGAATCGCACCATCAAACCGTGGGATCAAACGCCTTTGGTCTACCCCGCCCGCTCGATATGGGCGCGCAGTTGCTCGGCGTCCTGACGGGCCTCACGCAGGCCGTCCATGGTCGCGCTCAGTTCGGCTTCGGTCTGGCTCAGCTGATTGGTCAGCTCGGCCTCGCGCTGTTGCAGATAGGTGATGGCCTGATCGCGGGTCTCTTCGGCCTCGTGCAGCTCCTGCGCCATGCGGTCCAGCTCGCCCACATCGGACGACGACACGCGGATAAAGCGATGCACCAGCCAGTTGGCAAACCAGCCCAGCGCGAAGGCAACGAATAGGATGATCGCCGTGACGATGATGAATTCAGTCCTGTTCAACTGGCACGCCCTCTGTCCCCTCGTCCTCTGCCGTGCCTTCCTGCCCCTCTTGCTCGAGGCTTTCAAGCCCCGATCCGTCCGAATCCGGTGCAGGTTCGGGTGCGGTGGCCTGCTTGAATTCGATCCGGCGGTTGGCCTCGCGGCCCTCTTCGGTGTCGTTTCCGGCGATGGGTTGGCTTTCGCCATAGCCCTTGGCGTTATAGTTTGACGTCAGCACGCGCCGGGCGCGCAGCGCGTCCAGAACGGCATTGGCGCGTTTCTGGCTCAGTTCCTCGTTCATCGTCTCGCGGCCCTGGCTATCGGTATGTCCGCCAATTTCGATCTGGATCTCACCGCATTTGCTCAGAACATCGGCGATGTCATTCATGATCGACGCGCCGTTCTCGTCGAAATTGGGCGAACCCGGCTCGAAATTGATCTTGCGGGTTTCCTGAATGGTGGCGATCTGGGCGATGCATTCCTCGGGGGTGGGCAAACCTGCGATCGGGTCCAGCGCCACCTTGTAGGTGACGTCGATATCGAATTGCGCCCCCTCGCCCAATTTGGCGGCCAAAAGACCGGCAATCTGCGCGCTCGCATCCTTGCGGCCGGTCAGGCCGGTGATTGTCAGGGTGTCCGGTCTGATAACGACGGCACCATTGGCAAGGAAGCCCAGCGCCTCCAGCCCGGTCAGAACCCGCACCGGCCAGTCCAGCGGCAGCCCGTCGACCACCCGCGCCTTGGTATGAACGCTGCCAGACCGGAACCGCGCCTTGGCAAAGCTGTCGACCGTCTCGCGCAGACGCTGGCTACCGACTCTGCCGCGCAACTCCACCACCCCATCGGGCGACAGGCTGGCGACGAATTCGGGAATCGTCGGCGCGCCTTCGACATCAGGCGGCGGCAATACGGAATGCAGGGCAAAGACATCGGGCAGGTCGCTTTCCAGCCCGCCGACGATGTCGTCAAACCGGCCCTCGGGCGTGCCTTGGGCCGCGATCAGGGAAATGTCGGCATCGGCAAATGTCACGCTGCCGCCGCCCAGCTCGGCCACTGCGCCGATGGCCAGCGCGGCGGCCCGGCCCCATGCGGGCGTCGGCACGCCCAGGCCGATTGTGCACTCGGCCGCGCCCTCCAGCCCGGCCGCGCGCGCGGCGGCAAGGATCATGCGCTGCGCCTCGGGCGTATCCACGGAACAGGCGTCAAACCGCGCGGCGCCATCCTCGATCAGGAACCTGAGCGTGAACGGCGTGATGACAGGACGCGGCGCCGACACATCCAGCGAAATCCGCAGACCGGTCGGCACCCGCCGATTCAGCGTTTCCTCCAGCTCGCGCTTTTCCTCGGGGCTGTCGGCCATCGTGGTGATCGCCACGCGCCCCGCCTCGACTGAAATCTTGGCGCGCGGCAGCTGGTTCAGCGCGCGCATGGCATAGTCGATGGCCACATCCCACGTATCCGCTACCGGATAGTCTGCCGATTCCAGCAGATCGATCACGTCGCCGTCGCCCGCAGCACGCGTCATCTGCTCCAGCAGGGCATCGCGATCCATCGCAGCCGGGACCAGCCCGATCAGGGATATGCCGCTGTCATTGCGCAAAATCTCGATCGAAAAGCGGGGCGGCGCGATGTCGGCGGTATCCTCAACCAGCATCTGATCGATCACGCGGGTAGCATCCACGACGCGCCCTGCGACGGACAGCGCGGTAAACCTCTTGGCTTCGGTCGGGGCGGTTCCGGCCAGAAACACCTGCAACCCATCGGCGTCGACCTCGGCCCAGGTCATGCCTTCCTTGTCCAGCTCGCTGCGGACCGAACTGCGCGCGTTATCCTCGATCCCGGTCGCCGCAAACCCGGCGGCGACAAGGCACAGCATCGCTGCCATGAGGAACGTTCCGGCAATGGCAAAGATGACAGAAAGGCGCATTTTGGGGGGCCAGTTATTGTTAAGGGTCAGGTTTGTTTATGCCCCCAGCCCCCCAAGTTCAATCACACCAACAGCGCGATGGCGAAAAACGGCAGAGGCAGCAGGCCGGCATTACGGTTGGACCGGAACAGCACCAGCAGCGCCCCGGTATCTTGCAAATTCAGCCGCGTCAGTTGCCACAATAGATGCAGGCTCAGCGCCCAGGGCCCCAGCAGCGCGATCAGCAGCGCCATGGAATCGTCGCCACCCATGGCCAGAATTACCGCTGCCGTCATCAAAACGACCGTGGCGACAAGGAACCAGCGCAGCCATTGCGGCGATTGGTCGCCAAACAGCCGCGCGGTCGATTTCACCCCGATCAGCGCGTCATCCTCGGCGTCCTGATGGGCATAGATCGTGTCATAGAACAGCGTCCACGCAATCCCTGCCAGATACAGCACCACGGCAGGCCATTCCAGCCGCCCGGTATGCGCCGTCCACGCCAGCAGCGCGCCCCAGTTGAACGCAATCCCCAGAAAGACCTGCGGCCACCACGTAAACCGCTTGGCAAAGGGGTAGATCGCCACCGGCGCCAGCGCGAGGATGCCCAGCGCAATCGCCATGCCCGGAAAGGTCAGCAAAATCCCGAACGCCACCAGCGCCTGCGCCACCAGCCACGCCAGCGCGCCCTTCACGCTGACCTGCCCCGACGGGATGGGCCGCGACGCGGTGCGCGCAACGCTGCCGTCGATATGGCGGTCGGTGATGTCGTTCCACGTACAGCCCGCGCCGCGCATCAAAAACGCGCCCGCACCGCAGGACGCGAAGATCCACAGATCGAACCACCGCGCCTGCCCGTCATGCAGCATCGCCAGCAGCAGCCCCCACCAGCAGGGCAGCAGCAGCAGCCACGTCCCGATAGGCCGGTCCGCGCGGGACAGCCGCAGATAGGGCCGCCATTTGGCGGGGGCATACCGATCCACCCAGTTGCCCGTCGCCGCGTCGGCGACGATGCCGGCCTCTGGTCTCTGCCCTGCGCCGCTCATATGATGCCCGCCATGAAAAACGTCCCGAATACCGCCAAGATCAGATTGTATGTAGAGCAGCCCTTGGGTCCGGGGCAAACGGTTCCTCTGTCGCAGCCGCAGGCGCATTACCTGTTTGGGGTGATGCGGCAGGGGATCGGCGCGCAGGTGCTGCTGTTCAACGGCCATGACGGCGAATGGCTGGCCGAGGTGGCCCACGCGACCAAGAAGGCCGGCACGCTGGCCTGCCTTTCGCAGACGCGTCCCTTGCAACTGCCACCCGACCTGTGGCTGCTGTTTGCGCCGATCAAGAAGGCGCGCACCGATTTCATCGTTGAAAAGGCGGCCGAAATGGGCGCCGCACGCATCTGCCCGGTGCAGACCGATTTCACCAATTCCGAACGTATCCGGCAGGACCGGCTGCAAGCGCACGCGGTCGAGGCCGCCGAGCAATGCGGCGGCACCTATGTGCCGCCGGTGGACGATCTACAAAAGCTGGGCGCGCTGCTGGACGGCTGGGATCCCGCCCGCCGGATCCTGTTCTGCGACGAGGCGCTGGCAGACGGCCCGGGTACCGCGGCACTGGCGCAGGGCTCGGGCCCATGGGCGATCCTGATCGGCCCCGAAGGCGGCTTTTCCGCGCCCGAGCGCGCGCGCCTTGCTGCGCTACCCTGCGCCCACGCGACCCGCCTTGGCCCGCGCATTCTGCGCGCCGATACGGCGGCTGTCGCGGCACTGACGCTGTGGCAGGCCCGGCTGGGGGATTGGCGATGAGCTTTATGCGGTCCGAGGCCGCAGCGGCTCTGACACGCTGGCAGGGCGCCCTGATCAGCCTCGCCGTGTTGGCGCTGGGCCTGCTGATCGCATGGCGCAGCTTTGGGATAACATTCTGGCTGGGCGTGTTCATCACGCTGGCAGGCGCCATATCGCTGGTCGCCGCCCTGCAACGCATGCGCTTTGCCGCCGGGGCGGGCGGCCCCGGTGTGGTAGACATCGACGAGGGCGCCATCGGCTATTTCGGCCCTTTGGGCGGCGGTGTCATCGCGCGCTCGGAAATGACTTCGCTGGCGCTGGACCGCACCGGCAAGCCCGCGCACTGGGCGCTGAGCCAGCCCGGTCAACCCGATGTGATGATCCCGCTGACGGCCAGCGGCGCCGACGCGCTGTTCGATGTCTTTGCCGCGCTGCCGGGCATGCGGACCGAACAGATGCTTGCCGAAATGCGCCGCACGGCGCCGGGGCGCATCCTGCTGTGGCAAAAACCGGGCACCAAACCGGCCCATCTGCGCCTGACCTGACATCTTTCGCGGGTTGACAGCCCCCTGCCCCCGCGCCACCTACTGAAAATCAACCTAGCGGAGGCCAAGCCATGTCCATTCCCCAATCCGGCGGCGGGCCGATCGAGCATCACAGCCAGCTGGCCGAATATCTCGAAGACGGCAACAAGCCCAAAGCGGATTGGCGCATCGGCACCGAGCACGAGAAATTCGGCTATTGCAAGGACACGCACAAGCCCATCCCCTATCACGGGACGCGCAGCGTTCTGGCGGTGCTTGAGGGCCTGCGCGACGCCCACGGCTGGTCCCCCGTCACCGAGGATGGCAACCTGATCGGGCTGGAAAAGGACGGCGCGAACGTGTCGCTCGAACCCGGCGGCCAGTTGGAACTGTCGGGCGCCCCGCTGGAGACGATCCACGGCACCTGCGACGAGGTCAACGTGCATCTGCGCGAGGTCAAGGATGTGGCGGACCGCGTCGGCGTCGGCTTTATCGGGCTGGGCGCCGCGCCCGAGTGGCTGCATGACGACATGCCCCTGATGCCCAAGGGCCGCTACAAGCTGATGGACAGCTACATGCAAAAGGTCGGCACGATGGGCCGCGTCATGATGCGGCGCACCTGCACCGTGCAGGTGAACCTCGATTTCGCGTCCGAGGCCGACATGGTCAAGAAATTCCGCGTGGCGCTGGCGTTACAGCCCGTCGCGACGGCGCTGTTTGCCAACTCGCCCTTCTTCGAGGGCAAGCCGAACGGCCACAAATCATGGCGCGCCCGCGTCTGGCGCGATCTGGACGCGGCCCGCACCGGCATGCTGCCTTTCGTGTTCGAGGATGGCATGGGGTTCGAACGCTATGTCGACTATGCGCTGGATGTGCCGATGTATTTTGTCTACCGCGATGGCAAATATATCGACGCTCTGGGCATGTCGTTCCGTGATTTCATGCGCGGCGAACTGCCCGCGCTACCCGGCGAGGTTGCCACGCTGTCGGACTGGGCCGATCACCTGACGACGATCTTTCCCGAGGCGCGGATCAAGAAATTCATGGAAATGCGCGGCGCAGATGGTGGCCCGTGGCGGCGCCTGTGCGCGCTGCCGGCTTTCTGGACCGGCATCATGTATGATTCCAGCAGCTTGGACGCCGCCTGGGATCTGGTCAAGGACTGGACGGCCGAGCAACGCGAGACGCTGCGCGTCGCGGCCAGTGTCGACGCTTTGCAGGCACGCGTCGACGGCATCGACATGCACGATCTGGCGGCTCGCGTGCTGGACATCTCCGAGGCGGGTCTGCGCGCGCGCGCGCGCCCCGGCGCCGAGGGACTGATCCCGGATGAGACACATTTCCTGAACGCCCTGCGCGAGAGCATCGAAACGGGTCAGACCCCGGCGGATGAATTACTGGCGCGCTACAATGGCGACTGGGATGGCGATCTGAGCCTGATCTACAGCGAATTTTCTTACTGAGGTCCAGAGCGTTTCGCCTTAAACTTGAGGTACTCAGTTACGGTGAAACGCATGCAACGCTCATATGTTGCGCTGCGTTTCGCGAAAAGCTGCGCGTCAGGCTTTTCGCGAACGCTTTAAAGAAGCAGACGGGTCGCAGGCCCCAGCCTTTTAGGGAAAAAGGCTGGGAAAGTACCCCCGGCATCACCCCTTGGGTGCGTTGCGCTGCGGTACCGGGTAGATTGTGCCGCGCTCGGCGTCGCCCTGATAGACACCGAACTGCCCGTGGCGATATTCCTGCGCATATTGCGCCAGTGTCGCGCGCTCTGCCGGGCTGGCCACATCGTCCAGTGGAATGTCATCAAGGGCGCAGTAGAACATTCCATCAGGCGCATCGCCCGATACAGTGCCGTGGTAAACGATGACATGGCGGCCCACTGTCGGATCTTCATACACCGCATATAGATGGTCGAGCTGCGCGTTCAGCCCGTGCGCGGCCAGGTTAGCCGTCAGACCCGCCAGCGACGTGGCGGCGGGCGGGGCCGCCGGAATGCAGACGCCGCCATTCTCGCCCCGCCGCAGCAACACGTCGCCGCCCCTTTCGATGATCGCGCCGATGCAGGCGGCGCCGCACTGCGCGGCCATGCCTGTCAGCTTGTCCTCCAGCCCGATCGAGAAATAACTGCCCCGGTGATACCCCAGCGGCGGCGCGTCCCGGGTCTGTGTCTCCAGCACCTCGCCGATCAGGATCACGTGATCGCCGGCATCCACCAGCCGGTGCTGCGCACAGACCAGCGTTGCCAGCGAATCGGGCAGCAGCGGCACGCCGTGCGCGCCCTCGGTCCAACCCGTTTGCTCAAACTTGTCAGCCGCGTGCGAGGCAAAGAGGTTTGATATACCCTTTTGATCCTCGCACAGGATGTTGATGCCAAAATGCGGCGCCGCACGGAAGGCAGGCGCGCTGTGAGCGGTATGCGCAATGCACACCAGCACCAGCGGTGGGTCCAGCGACACTGAGCTGAACGAATTGGCGGTAAAGCCGCGCGGCGCGCCGCCCGCCTCGCGTGTTGTCACCACGGTGACGCCTGTGGCGAAGCGGCCAAAGACGTCTCGCAGGGCGCGCTTTTTTTCTTCTGACATGGAGGCTCCGGGGCAGTCGCAGGGTTTGCCCGACCCAATATAACCCGACAGCGCGCGATGGACACCCGCGAAAGGCGCGGCGCGCGCCGTATTCAGCGGCGCGCGGCGATCGTACGTCCGTCCGCGGCGATCAGGATCAGCGCGCCTGTCTCATCGATGATAAAGCGTTCGATCTTGGGCAGCAGATCGAGAATACGCTGCTCCTGCAACATCAGCGCCTCGGGGCAGGCCATCATTGTGACGCCGACAGGGGCGATGGTGATGGCATCATCCTCGGCCTCATAACTGCCGATCAGGCGGTTGCAGGTCGCACTGCCCGATAGCGACCCATCTGCCGTGAAACGCAGCGTGGCTTGGCTGTAATCGATCACACCCATACCTTCGACATCCTCGATCCGCCAATCGCGGCCTACCAGTGGCAGATCATCATTCGCCATCAGATACTGCGCCACCGCGCGGTAGGCTGGCAGCGACGCGGGATCGCTGGCCGTATTCGCCGCCACCGGGTGCGAGCCGAAGCGCGCGATCACCATGTCGGCCACAGGGTCGATCCAAAGGGTCTGGCCGTGCGCGCCGCGCGCCGCATAGGCGCCGTGATCATCGCCCGATACCCACCACATCGACCGATAGCTCCACCCCGGCAGCAGATCATACCCCGCCCTGGCAAAGACATCCTTGTCGCCGCCCTGCGCAATTGCCGTCACCACGCCTTCGGGCACGATCTGTTCGCCGCCTGCCCGGCCACCCTCCAGCATCATCTGGCCCAGCCGCGCCATATCGCGCAACGTCGCGCTGAAACCGCCGCCCGCGAAAGGCGTGCCGATGGAATCGAGCGTATAAAAAGCCTCGCGTTGCGTGCCGAGGCGGGACCAGATCCGGTCTGACAAAAGATCGGACACGGACGTGCCGGAGGCGCGCGCAATCAACCAGCCCAGCGTATCGGCGTTGATCATGCGATCGCCGAACGCCTCGCCATGCTCGCCGTTTTTCTGCACCGTCTGAAGAAACTCGAAATAGCTGCGCGGGCCCTCGTATCCTTCGGGCTTGGGCAGGGGGCTGCCGGCCTCGGCATAGGTCCAGACGTCGGCGTCCGGATCGGAATACTCCTCGGAATAGTCCAGCGCGGTGGTCATATCCATCACCTGCCGTACCGTGGCATCGCCAAAGCCGCTACTTTCCAGTTCGGGAATCAGATCGACGACGCGCGCGGTATCGTCCAGCGTGCCCTCGGCCACCAGCATCTCGGCCAGAAGGCCGGTCAGCGATTGGGTCACAGCCATCGCGCCATGCAGCGTGTTCTTGCTCAGACAGCCGTCGTAGCGCTCATAGACGACGCGGCCATGGTGCAGCACGATCACGCCGTCAGTATAGTTCGCGTCGAACGCAGCGTCCCATGTCATGACATCGCCGCCCCCCAGCGGCGTGAACGTCACCCCCCCAAGCGCGGGTTTGATAGCTTCGGGCAAGACGCGCACGCCGTCGATGCCATTGTCCACGGCGACGGTCGGCATCAACTGACGAAAATTGCAAACGCTCCAGCGCAGTTTGGGAAAGGCGAAATAATCGGGGTCGGACAGGCGTATCACCTTGTCCACGGGTGCAGGAAAACCCTGCATCCAGCCCAGATCTGCCGGGTCCGTCGCCTGCGCCGATCCCGGTGCATCCAGCTCTTGTGCCAAAGCTGCGCCGCTGCACCCCAAGGCTGCGACCAATGCCATGCCGATCATGCGCTTCATGCGTCTTTCCTTTTCGTTACCGTCTTGCCCCGGCGGGATTTGCACCCCTGACAGGTGCGATGCAATCGCGCGAGCCTTCCCACTGCGCAGCGGAATCGGCGGCATCCTGCCGACTGCATCCATGAAACGGCAGGGCGGGAAGGGCAAGGCCGTTCTACCGCGTGGCGACAGGAAAGGCCTGTCTCATGCGCAAATCTAACGAAACATTTATGGCGGACCGTGCTGTCGCGTTGACCGCGCCGCACCTGCGCCCCTTTCCGACCGGGCCAAGACGGGTGCTGCACAGCATCAGCGCGATCATCGTCGCGCATCGTTTTTGCCCTGCCCGCCACCGACGGTCCGCCGACCGACCCACTGAGGAAAGCCGCGGCGGCCCATCCCGGCCTGACCGGCATCGCGCCGCAGAAAACCGGGCCGGGCGGCAGCGTGACGCGCAATGTCACGCTCGCCGAGATCAAATGGTTGCCCGTCGGGTGGCTACTGCAAGCGGCCTAACCGGCGGCGTCCGCCTCGGCATCGGCGCGGTCCATGAGCGCGCGGATATGGCGCGCGAACGCCCATGTCGCCGGCACGCCCAGCAGCGCGCCGCCGATCAGCGACGCCCGCGGCGAGATCACGGCCAGATCCAGCCATGACGCGATAAGCCCCGCAAAATAGAGGTTGATGGCCATCGCGCCTGCCCCGAACGGGTACAGCACCAGCGTCATCGCCCCCACGCCCCAGCCGTGCCGCGTCGTCATCGGCGGCGCACCAGCATATGCACCGCCAAAAGCGAGGCCAGCAGCGCAACCGACGCGGCAAAGAACCACCATTCGGCGGTTGCCGATTGCGGCTGCGGTATGGGCCGCTGGAACGCTTCGGCCAACGCACCGGTGGGAAGGAAAAGGGCCAGTAGGGCGATCAGTCGATACATGTCAGGTCTCCTGCGTCAGGGTTCGGTAGATATCGGGCAGCACGCGGGTCAGGCGCTCGGGGCGCGGCAGCAGATGGAAACCGCCGCGCCCGAAGATGCGGGCGAACCAGTCCTGCCCGTCCGCGTCGATGACGATGCCATGCACCGCGTGCCCGGCGCGGCGCGCCTCGGCGACGGCCATGTGGCTGTCTTCGATGCCGTGCGTGCCCTCGTAATGGTCCAGATCGTTCGGTTTGCCGTCCGTCAGCACGATCAGCAGCTTGCGCGCCGCCGTTTCCTCGGCCAACTGCGCACTGACATGGCGGATGGCGGCGCCCAGACGGGTGTAGTGCCCCGGCTTCAGCGCGCAGATATTATCGGTGACCTCGCGGCTCATCTTCTGATCGAACCGTTTGCAGCGCGTCAGGAACACCCGGTCGCGCCTGAGCGACGAAAACCCCCAGATGCCCAGCCTGTCACCCGCCGCGTCGATGCCACCCGCGAGCGCGGCCAGCGCATCGCGCGCCACGTCGATCACGCTGGTATCGCCCACGACAGATTCGGTCGAGCGGGACGTATCGATCAAGAATGCCACCGTCAGATCGCGCGCGGTCTGGCGCGAGGATTGGAAAACCCGGTCGTCGCAGCGCCCGGTCGCGCGCAGGTCGATCTGCGCGGCGATGGCGGCGTCCAGATCCAGTTCGGACCCGTCTATCTGGCGCGGTTGCAGGATGCGGCGGGGGCGCAGCACTTCGAACTGGCGGCGCACCTCCTCGGTCCGTTTTGCGTTGGGGACAAAAGCATTGGCCGGGTCAGGCACCGCCTCCGCCTCCAGCACGCGGCAGTGGTCGGGCATATAGCTGCGCGAGCGGTGGTTCCATTCGGGATAGGTGACGGGCGCGGACAGCCTTTCATGATCGGCGTCCGCCGGGGACAGGTCCAGATGCAGGCGCAGCCGCGTCGCGGCGCGCCGGTCATTCTTGGACAGGGTGATCTCGTCCTGATCGTCGGCCGCCTTCTGCGCGTTCTCGTCGTCATCATCGTGAATGGACCGGTTCAGGTTCATCGATTCGACCCATGACAGGATCGCCTCGAACCGGTGCAGGATAAAGCTGTCCTTGCGGTTGGCCTGCTCGCGGTCGCGGCGCACGCCCAGCTTGCGCTTGGTCATCTGCGCGGCGTCGGGCACTTCGCCCGGTGCGTCGGCGTGGTCGTCGGCAGCAGCGCCCTGCCCCGCGGCGGTGAAATCCAGCCAGATCGGCACGGGGGCGAATGTCATGTGGCCGCGTGCCCCCTCTGGCGCGTCCAGATCAGGCAGATCGCCGCCAGCCAGCCCGGCGCGCAGGGCCTGCTCAACTGCCTTTTCAGCGTCAGGCAAATGGGTGCGCGGGCGCGTGGCAAGGATATGCGCCACCATTTCGCCATGGCGTTCGCGCAGGCCCGGACAGGTGGCCAGCACGCGCTGGCCTGCCGCGACATTCGCGCCGATCATGGCCAGATCGCGCGCGGCCCCGTCCAGATCGCCGGCGGCAAGCGCCGCATCACTGGCAAGCGCTGCCATTGCGACCAGCCAGAAATACGCAGCACGATTCAGTGCATGGGACGCAAAAACGTCGATCACCGGCGGCAGGCGCAGGCGCTCGCCGTCAAAGGCGGCAAGGTGGATCTTGTCCCGCTCTGTCGCCAGCTTGCGCACATGGGGGCGGCGATGATGCGCGACGATGGCCGCAGCCTCGCACATCTCCACCCCCGGCGGGCCGCCCAGGGCGCGAAACATCATGGTCAGGCTGGGGCGAATTGCATCCAGTGACGCCGCCTGATCGGGATAGGATGGCGCGGCGCCGATCCCCACGGCGTAATCGTGCCAGAGATTTCCGACCGCCTCTTCGGGGTCCATCAGGTCGAGGGGATGCAGTGCCATTCTGTCCTATCCGTAGACTGTCGCGACCAGATCGCGTAGCGCGGTCTGCACGTCGTCGTCATCGGTCAGCGGCTCGATCACCGCCGCCTCCAGCGCCTTTTCCACGCCCATGCCGCCAGCCATCAACGTGGCTGCGTAGATCAGCAGGCGGGTCGATACACCCTCTTCCAGATCCATGCCCGACAGGTTGCGGATATGCCCGCCCAGCCGTACCAGCGGCGCGACTCGGCCCTGCTCCAGTCCGCTTTCCTCGGCGATGACGGCGATCTCGGTCTCGGGGTCCGGGAAGCCGAAAGTGATGGCCAGGAACCGCTGGCGCGTCGATGGCTTCATCCGTTTCAGCACGTTCTGATAGCCGGGGTTGTAGCTGGCGATCAGCATGAAACCGGGCGGGGCTGTCAGTTCCTCCCCGGTGCGGTCGATCATCAGGGTACGGCGGTTGTCGGTCAGCGGGTGCAGAACCACGGCCACGTCCTTGCGCGCCTCGACCACCTCGTCGAGGTAGCAGATCGCGCCTTCGCGCACCGCGCGGGTCAGCGGGCCGTCGACCCACTCGGTTTCCCCGCCACGCAGCAGATAGCGCCCGATCAGATCGGCCGCCGTCAGGTCGTCATGGCAGGCCACGGTATAAAGCCGCCGACCCGACCTTGCCGCCATATGCTCGACAAAGCGGGTTTTTCCGCAGCCGGTCGGCCCCTTCAGAAGAAGGGGCAGACCGTTTTCATGAGCCGCGTCGAACAGGGCGCATTCATTGCCCGTTTCGGCGTAGTAGGGCGCGCGCATCGGCGCGCCTGCATGGGCGTTCATTGTCATTCTCCCGGCAGCGGGTCGGATTTGGCCGGGGCCGCATTGCCCGTACCCGGTGCCACCACTTCGCGGCGGCGGACCACAAAGATCGAGTAGATGAACAGCAGCGCACCCGCAGCAACCGCCGTGCCCGAGATGAAGCGCATGATGAAGAACAGCCCCAACTCATCCTGGACTTCCATAAAGTAATTGCCCAGTACCCGTTGCATATGCGTCTGGATGACGCCTGCGAAGGTCAGCGTAAAGGTCATGAACGCCATGCCCCCGGTCATCAGCCAGAAAGAGGCCATGTTCAGCACCTGATTGTAGGGCTCGCGCCCCTTCAGAAGCGGCATGGCATAGCTGATGATCGCCAGGTTGATCGCCACATAAGCACCGTAAAAGGCAAGATGCCCGTGCGCTGCGGTGATCTGCGTGCCGTGGCTGTAGAAGTTCACGCCATGCATGTTGTGCAGCACACCCCAGACACCCGCGCCAAAGAAGGCAACCGTGGCAGACCCCAGCGACCACAGAAGCGCGGCCTTGTTGGGGTGGTTGCGGCGCCCTTTCCAGACCATGATGAAGGCGAAGGACATCATCATGAAGAAGGGAATGATCTCCAGCGCGCCAAAGATGCTGCCGACCCACTGCCAGTAACCCGGCAGACCAATCCAGAAGTAATGGTGCCCCGTACCGAGGATCCCGGTGAACAGCGCGGTGGCGACGATGACATAAAGCCATTTTTCGATCACTTCGCGGTCCACGCCCGTCAGCTTGAGCAGCAGGAAGGCGAGGATGGAGGCCATCACCAATTCCCACGTGCCTTCGACCCACAGGTGAACGACGAACCACCAGTACATCTTGTCCAGGCTCAGGTTTTCGGGGTTGATAAAGGCAAAGATCCACAGCAGCGACAACAGCCACAGACCCATCAGCAGTACGCCGGTAATCGCCGTCTTGCGCCCTGCCAGCACCGTCATCGAGATGTTGATCAGGAATATGACGGCCGCCACGAGAATGCCGAACTTCACCCAGAGCGGTTGCTCCAGGAATTCCCGCCCTTCATGGATACCGACAAGATAGCCCGCGACCGCGCCCAACGTGCCGATCATCATCAGCGCAAGCTGGATATAGGCCAGCTTGGTCGACCATATCTCGCGCTCCGATTCCTCGGGGATCATGAAATAGGCGGCGCCGAAGAAACCCAGCAGCAGCCAGACGATCAGCGCGTTGGTATGAATCATGCGGACGATGTGAAACGGGAATGTCTCGGCCAGGAAATTGGGCTGGACATAGATCCACCCAATGGTCAGCCCGCCCAGCACCTGCACGGCGAACAATGCCATCGCGCAGATGAAATAGGCATAGGCGATCTGTTGAGATTTATACTTCATGTGTTTGCTCCTTGGAGCGTTTTGCCAGATTTCTCTGTCCGAAATTCCTGCAAAACGCGTGCACCTTTCAGATGTCGCGGGCGCGTTAGCCGGCATCGTTGGGCGGCCAGCCCTGTGTGTCGGTCTGGTCGGCCCAGCGAAGGAATTCCGCCAGTCCGCGCTTGTCCTCTTCGGTCATCTCGAAATGGGGCATCTGGCGGCGGCCTTCGATGCCGCTGGGCTGTGCCTCGATCCAGGCGTCCAGGATCTCATAGGCGCCTTCGGGATCGTCGATGACGCCCCAGCGCGTCGTGACGTTGCCCAGCTCGGGGGCGAAATACGCGCCCTCGCCATGCAGCGTATGACAGTTGATGCAACTGTTTTCCTCCCACACGGCCTTGCCGTGGGCGACAGCCTCGGTCAGAGGCATCCCTGCGGTTGATTTGGTCACGACATATCGGTGGCTTTGCACGACCATCGCAAGAAAGACGATGACGAAAAATATTGATCCGCCATAGAAAATGTTGCGTGCCCGCGACTTTGTCAGGAATTCGGCCATGCGCGGGCCTCCCCTTATGGTTGCAGTCAACGGCAACCTACCTCTGGTTGCACTATGCGGCAACCTACGGAATGCCGACCAGAACGAGTTTGCGCAAAGGCAAAGTTTGGGGCGAATGTCCGTGGCACTCTGGCTTGGATCACAGGAGGGGAGGAATGATGTGTACACAGCAGCAAGACAGTCTGGACCGCACCTTGTCAGAGATAATGTCGACGTGGCCCCAGACCGTGCCGGTTTTTCTGCGCCACGGCATGCATTGCATCGGCTGCCAGATTGGCCCATTTCATACCATCGCGGACGCCTGCGCCGAATACCATCTGGACGAGGCTGATTTCCGCCGCGAACTGCAATGCGCGATCAATGCCTCGCCGCGGGTTCGGCCAGATTAACCAGCTGATGAGGCTGGCACACCAGAATGTGCTTGCGCCTGCTTGCGACGATGCCGCGCTTTTCCCACGCGCTCATCAGGCGACTGACCGTATGCAGGGTGGTGCCGGTCATGTCGGACAGATCCTGCCGGGTGATGGGAAAATCCACCTCGATGCCGGTTTCGGTCCGGCGCCCCATCTGATTGATCAGGCGCAGTAGGGCATTTGCCACGCGCTGCTCGACTTGCTGAGTCGCCATCTGCACGACCTGGTCGTGCATCTGCTTCATCCGCGCGCCGACTGTACGATAGGCGGCGGCCGAAAACCCCGGATAGCTGGCGGTGAAATCGGGCCATTGCCGCTGCGGCCAGGACAGCACGATCGTGTCCGACGCCGCGACCGCACTGGCCGGAAAATGCGTATGACCCAGCGCAAGCGCGATCCCGAACAACTGCCCTGACGGAATATGCAGCACCGTCACATGTTCGCCCTCGGGCGTGACGCGTCCGACGCGGATATACCCATCAAGCAACAGGTAGAATCTGGCCGCCTCGGCGCCCTCGTGAAACACGGTGTCGCCGGCATCAAAGCGATGCGTCGTCGCCTTGTCCAGAATATCGCGTATCTGCGAGCGCTCCAGCCCCGTGAAAGGATCCAGATGGGTCAGCAGGCTTTCATCAAGTTTATGCACGGCAATCCAATCTCCTGATCCGATCCGGTGATACCCGTCTCTCATCAGGAATCCGAGGGGTGATTTGCACGCGAGTACCCCGACGTGAAAATCCGGGCCGAAGTTTGTGCTGGGTCAAGGTCGCCGCGCCCCCACAGGTCTAAGTACAGGGCAAGCCAACCAGCAATCAAAAGGAAATAAAATGTTGAACAAGACAACCACGACACTCGCAGCCGCCGCAATGATGCTTTCGGGCGCGGCCTGGGCCGAAACATTCGAGGTGCAGATGCTGAACAAGGGCGAGGCCGGCACGATGGTGTTCGAACCCGCATTCGTCCAGATCGCACCCGGCGACACGGTCAAATTCGTCGCGACGGACAAGAGCCACAATGCCGAAAGCATTGACGGCATGATCCCCGAGGGCGCCGAAGGCTTCAAAGGCAAGATCAACGAAGAGATCGAAGTGACTCTGGATACCGAAGGGCTCTACGCGGTCAAATGCCTGCCCCACTATGCGATGGGCATGGTAATGACGATCGCCGTCGGCGAAGGCGTCGAGATGCCCGAGGGATACCTTGAAGGGCGTCTGCCGAAAAATGCCAAGGAACGCTTTGAAGAGCAACTCAGCAATCTCTGAGAATCGGCGCACGCGGACCAGCCAGATCTGGCTGGCCCGCCCCCGCCGCAGCAATTGAGTATGGAGTGAGACATGAAGAATTCTGACCAGGACACACCACAATCACCGGGCCGCCGCAATATTCTGCGCGGCACTGCATTGGCCGGCGCCGCAGCGCTGACAGGCGGTATCGCCACAGCGGCCACCGTGCGCCGCCCGATGGCCCCTCCGCGCATTGAAATGCCCGGCGGCGAAGTGATCCGCGTGCAGCAAAGACAGATGGACGCCGCCGAACCGGTCGACCTTTCCGGCTATGAGCGCGTCCAGCAAAAGATGGTCCGCCCGCCTTTCGCCCCCAAGCACGATCAGGTCGCCCAAGGCGATCCCAAGATCGTCGAGGTCGAACTGGTCGTCAGCGAGCGCCTGATGGTGATCGACGAGGACAGCGGCGCCTCGATCTGGGCGATGACCTATAACGGGTCGGTCCCCGGACCGCTGATCATCGTCCACGAGGGCGATTATGTCGAACTGACGCTGAAAAGCCTTGGACGCAACCAGCTGGAGCATAACATCGACTTTCACGCATCGACCGGCGCACTGGGCGGCGGTGGTCTGACCCATATCTATCCGGGCGAGGAATGCGTGCTGCGCTGGAAAGCGACCAAACCGGGCTGCTTCACCTACCACTGCGCCCCCGGCGGCGCGATGATCCCCTACCACGTCTGCCACGGCATGAACGGCGCCGTCATGGTGCTGCCCCGCGACGGGCTGAAGGACCGCGACGGAAATGCGCTGACCTACGACGATATCGCCTATCTGGGCGAGCAGGACTACTACCTGCCCCGCAACCAGGACGGCACCTACAAGACCTACGCCAATGCCGGCGATGACTACGCCGACTCGCTGGAGGCCATGCGCAGCCTGACGCCGACACATGTGGTGTTCAACGGGTCCGTAGGCGCGCTGACCGGCGCCAAGGCCCTGCGGTCGAAAGTGGGCGATACCGTGCTGATGGTCCACAACCAGGCCAACCGCGACAGCCGACCCCACCTGATCGGCGGGCACGGCAACTTTGTCTGGGAAAGCTCGTTCAGCGATCCGCCATTGACCGGGATGGAGACATGGTTCGTCCGCGGCGGCAGCGCGGTGGCGGCGATGTACACCTTCGAGCAGCCGGGCGTCTATGCCTACGTCAACCACAACCTGATCGAGGCTGCGATCCTTGGCGCAACCGCCCACTTCGTGGTGGACGGCGAATGGGACAACGCCCTGATGGAGCAGGTGGTCGCGCCACAGATGATCCAGACCTGACACCCGGCACATAACAGAAGGGCCACACCGCCATGAAACGCCAGCGCTTTGCAAAGATTGCCATATCGACAGCAGCCTTGGCCGTGGCGGTCTTGGCCCTTGTTGGGGGGGCCGCGTGGGTGACACGCGGCCCCTCCCCGCATCCGCACGCGGCATCCAACCCCCACCTGATACCCGACATGGTCGGCCCCATCGGCGAAGGCGCGTCAATCTGGGTACAGCGCCACGAGGTCACGATTGCCGAATTCAACGCCTGCCATGACGCGGGCGGCTGCGCATTGTGGCTGGTCGCGCGCCCTGATCAGGATCCGGCCAATACGCCGGCCACCGGCCTCAGCTATCCTGACACGCAGCAATATGTTACCTGGCTGAACGGGGCCACTGGCCTCGATTTTCGCCTGCCGCGTGTCTCTGAATGGCAGGCGATGGCCGAAACCGTCATTCCCGATGAACCCGATCCGATCTTTACCGATCCCGCGCTCAGTTGGGCGTCGGCCTACTTGATCGAGGCCGATCTGCCGCGCGCCCTGCGGCCCTCGGGGAGCTTCTCGACCACTGCCGACGGGATTGCCGATCTGGACGGATCGGTCTGGGAATGGACCGACGATTGCTATGCCGGAACCAGCGCTCCGTCCCGGCCGGACCGCTGCCCGGCCTTTTACGTGGCGGGCGTGCATGTCGCGGCGATGTCCTATCTGGAGCGTGACCCGGCGCGCGGCGGTTGCGCCGTGGGTGCCCCGCCCGCCCATCTGGGCATGCGGCTGGTGTCGGACAGCGCGCCGACCTCGTAGCTCACGGCAGGGGCGACACGCCCAGCACGACGGGATGCAGCCAGAGCAGCGCCGCATAGAGCAGTATCGCCATCCCCCAACGCAACGCCGCGCCGGTCCATGAGGCCGGGCGCGGCAGCATCGACGTGCTGGCGATACGCTGGCACAGCGCCTGCCACCGCTCGGGCCCCATCTCGCGCCGCGTGCGCCGGTCAACGATGCGCATCCCCGCAAGGGCGAAAAACGCGAAGACTCCGAACAGGATCACATGCGCCAGATCGCCATTTGGCACCAGGTGCGCCCCCGCCCACAGCGCCGCTGCCACCAACAGCGGATGCCGCGTCCAGCGCAGGATACCGGGATGGTCCGGATCAAACCCATCATTGTTCGCCCCGCCAAAGGACAGTGGATTGGGCCGCCCCGCCGCAAGGCACACCAGCACACAGGCGGCGCCCATCGCCACCAGCGGCACCCAGTTCTGCCATGCGGCGCGCGGCCAGAGGGCAACATAGGGCGCGGTGGCAGCAGCCGCGATCAGCCAGGCCAACACCGCCATCGACAGCACGGAATAGCCAAGGGTAAAGCCGCGCTGGCCCAGCGCGGCGACCAGACGCGCCCGCACCGGCGGCCGCAGCGGTATGCGATGGCTAAGAAAGAACGCAGCAAAGGCCGCACCAAAACCGATCCAGCCCATCATGCCTTGCCCGGTTTGGCCGTCAGCAGTATCGGGCCGTAGAGCACGGCAAACCCGCCAAACGCGCCGATCCAGAAAATCGCCGCCAACTCCAGCAGTGGCAGGCCGGGCCACAGATCCGCCACCAGCCGCGCCAGAACCGACAGCGCCAGCAGAACATACAGCGCGACCGTCCCCGGCCCCGCATGCAGCGCCCGCCCGGTATGGCCCAGCGTGGCGCGCGTCATCACCGCCAGCGTCATCATCCCGATCGCACCGGCCATCCAGAGATGCTGCGCCGCGGCCAGCGCCAGCGCGTCAGGCCACAGCGCCGCAACCCCCAGCGCCAGCGCGCCCAAGGGCAAGAACGCGTATCCGGCATGCAGCACGACAACCAGCGGCTCGGCCCCGGTGCGCCAGCCACGCCAGCGGATAAGGCGCGCGGCATGCAGCGCGCCGATTCCCAGCATCGCAATGCCCGCCGCCCCGCCCGCCGGGCGGATCACCCACAGGCCCAGCGCCAGCAGCGTGAACACCAAAGCGGCCTTGTCAAAACGCTGCATGGGCGCGGCTGGGCGCGCAGGATCGCCCTGCGCGGCCAGCCAGTTGCGCGTGAAACTGGGCACGACACGCCCGCCGATCAGCGCGATCATCATGATGGCCGCCGCCAGCCCCAACCTCAGGCCAATGCCCTGCGCGGCAAACCGGCCTTGGGCTGCGTCCAGATGAAAGAGGCCATTCGCCAGCGCGAAGACCGCCAGCAGGATCAGCACCGGAAGATTGCGCCAGTTCCGCCCGGCCATAATCTCGCGCAGAATCATGACGCCAAGCGCAATGGGAAAGCTGAGGTCAACCGCAGCCACCACCCCCCATGGCAAGCCAACCGGCAGCGTCGTCGCAGCCCGGCCCGCCAGCCAGAGCAGCGCCAGCGCCCCCAGACGCCAGCCCGTCACAGGCAGCCGCCCGGTCCAGTTCGGCACCGCAGTCAGTAAAAACCCACCGATGATCGCGCCAAGCGTGCCGAACAGGAATTCATGCGCATGCCATGAAATCGGATCAAATCCCAGATCAATGCTCAGCACGCCTGCAAGCGTCAGGATCCACACCGCCATGGCGATGGCCGCCCACGCGGCCCCACCCAGAAAAAACGGGCGAAACCCAAAAGACAGCAGGGCAGGCCCCTGCCACCCGCGCATCTGGTCGGCTGTTCTGGTCGTCATCGCAAGAATCCTTTGGAAATTTATCCCGCCACAAGGCGGTGTTCTGCCCTAGTCGCGCAAGGCAGGCATGCCGTCCCGAGGGCCATGTTGCGGCCCCGGCTGTGGTCCGCCCAGATCGGGCACGCCAGTGCCGCCTTCCGGCGGCAGACCATAGACCAATCCACGTCCGATCCTGTGCGCCAGCGCAGACCATGCATGCGCCAGCGGTCCGGGTAATTCCTGCGCTAATACGGTTTCGAACAGCGACAGCCAAACCGGAAAATGAGCGGCGTGCACATTTCCCGCTGCTTTGTGGATCTGCATCGGGTTGCCGTCATAGCTGCGCTGAAACAGCAGGGCATTGCGCCAGAAGCGCCCGATCTTTTCCTCATGCGCGGGCCAGTCGGTGACATGCGAGGCAAAGACAGGGCCCAGCGCCGGATGGCCCCGGACGCGGTCGTAAAACTGCGTCACCACCCGGTCAATCTGCTCCTCTGTCACGGGAATGCGGGGCGGCAGCGTCATACCACGACGACCCAGACAAAGATAAGGCAGACCACCAGATAAAACAGCGTGTTGACCATCCAGCGCAACAGACCGCCATCGGCCTCGGGGTCGACCCCCATACGCTCGCAGACCTTGGTCCCCGGCCATAGAATCGCATCGGCAATTTTCATGACGCACCTTAATAGGTATTTCCAGTGCCGAATATATAGCTCTTCTTATTGCGCATTGTAAATGCTAAATATCATAACATGCAGTTGGACAAATTCACCGATTACGCGTTACGCGTGCTGATAACCTTGGCGGTCAGGACGCCCGCGCGGGTGCCGACATCCGAAATCGCAGGCATTTTCGGCCTGTCAGAGAATCACCTGTCCAAGGTCGCAACGCAGCTCGCGCGCGAAGGGTTCGTAAGTTCGGAAAGGGGTCGCAACGGCGGGCTGACGCTGGCGCGCCCGGCCGAGGAGATCACGCTGGGCGCTGTCGTGCGGGCAATGAAACGCGGCCAGCCTGTTGTCGAATGTTTTGGCCCCAACAAATCCTGCCTCATCCTGCCGGCCTGCGGGCTGCGCGCACCCTTGGCGCAGGCGCAGGAGGCGTTCTTTGCCACGCTCGACGGCTATACGCTGGCAGATGCGACGCAGGCGCGCCATACGCTGGGCAATCTTCTGAACGTCTGATCCCGGCCCTGCGCGAAACCGGTATCCCCCTAGACCAGCTTGCGACCTTCCTTCTTGGCCTGCCGCAGTTCGCGCAAGAAGGCTATCACGATGACCGCCAGCACGACTGCCGAAATGGTCGGCCAGATCAGGATGTAGAATGTCAGCATTTGCTCGTTCCTTTTCTGTTTATCAGATGCCTTAAAGCTTTTCGTCGGCAGCGCGGACCGCAGCCATGGCCGCGTCATCATCAAAGCTTGTGACGCGTTCATTGATCAGGTCAAAATCGAACTCTTCCTTGCCCATCAGGCTGACGACGACACAGATGACGGTGCTGGCGCCGTAGGCGGTCAGCGATCCCAGCAAAACGGTGTAGTCCCGCAGGAACCCGGTAAAGTAGAACGCGCAGAGCACGAACCCCGTCATCCCGACAATGAACCCGACGATGCGACCGAAGAACCCGAAGGCCATCAGCGCCAGAACCACGCCGCCGCCGATCGCCGCGACCAATTCGAAGAACCCGCCGATGAGGCCGGTGAGAGGCAGGATTTCAAACCGCACGATGGTGAACAGGATCAGACCGCCAAGCACTGCCGAGATGAACGCCGCGTTGGTCACCCTGTTCCAGTAACAGCTGGCGATGACGGGAAACACGATAGCCCCCCACAGCGCCCCCACGAAAACCAGCATCACCAGAATGTCGAGCGAGAAACTGGCAAGGATCAGACCGGCCACTGTGGCTACGATCATTGTCAGGCGCCCCAGCAGCAGCATCTTGCGCGGGTTCGGATTGCCCTTGGCCAGGTTCCGGCCGTAGATATCCGTCATCATGATCGCCGACAGCGCCGACAGGTCGGAATCTGCGGTGGATGACAGCGACCCGATCACCAGAATGAAAAACAGGGCGATCATGAAGGGCGGCAGATAGGCCGACGCCATTTGCGGGATGATGTTGTTCAGATCACCCTCATGCGGGGCCACCCCCAGAAGCAGCGCCATCAGGCCCAGCATCCCAAGGCCGATCACAATCGACCCGTAGCCAAGCGTGGCGGTGATGAAGGTGGATTTGATCAGGTCCTGACGCACCGCAAAGAGGCGCTGTGCAATCGTCTGGTTGCCAATCGCATAGGCCAGCACGGCGACGAAGAAGGGCGCGCCCTGCTCCAGAATTGCGGTGGTCGAGTAGAAGTTCGACTGTTCTGCCGTGATGCGCTCAAAACCGGCGTTCAGCACTTCGCTGCCGCCCGAGCTGAAATAGACCCATGGGATAATCACCACCGCAATCGACATCATCGCAACCACCTGTGCAAAATCCGTCAGGATCGAGGCGCGAAACCCGGACCACAGCGTATAGGACAGAACACCGATACCGGCAATCAGCACGCCCATCTGGAATGACAGGGGCGACAGCACGGACACCAGCGCGCCCGCGGCGGTAAAATTCACCATCAGGCTGATCACACTGCCCAGCAGGTTGGAGACCGCCAGAATAAGCTGGCTGCCCGACCCGTGCCGGGCATGCATGACCTCGGCCAGCGTATGGGCGTTGGGGGCAAGCTGTCTGAAGCGCAAACCGAACGGGTAGATAAAGAGGATCATCAGCGCGCCCCAGAACCCGTAATGCATCGGTCCCGACAGACCGTAGGTATAACCCGAGATCGCCGCGCCATAAAAAGACGCCGCCCATATCCATGTGGCCGTCATGCTGGCCGCAGAAATGCCGAAGCCCACCGCGCCACTGGAAACCATGAAGCCATCGACGCTCTCGTCCTTTTCATTGACATAAGTCGACATGTAGAACGTGCCGCCATAGAAAAGAACCAGGAGAATAATAACTGTTATTGTTGAAAACTGAAAGAATACCGGGTCGGTCATTTAAGCTGTCCCATGTTTTTTTGGACGCCTACCAGCCGCTTGGCAGGGACCGAAGTTGGCTGCGCATCGACTGTCAGGTTCAATATTGTGTTTTATAACAACCTACGCTTGTAGCTCATTTTGTGGCTTCTGTCTGCAAAAAAAGGAATAACCGGGACGCCCCCCGTTCGCGCACCGCAAAGGCGGCATGCACGACAGCCCTAGCATGGTGGGACCGCCTGGGCGCAAATCATCGGGATGATCAAGGAACAGGAAGCCGGGATGCCGACAGCGGAGGTTTGCCGCTGGCGTGGCCTGAGCCCGTCGACACTCTACAAGCTGAAATCGAAGTATGGCGGCATGGAGGTTTCGAAAGCCGCCAGTCTGAAGACTGCTGGAGGACGAGAATGCCAAGCTCAAACGCCTGCTGGCCGATACGATGCTCGACAATGTGGTTCTGAAGGATCTTCTGGAAAAGAACTGACGACATACTCCGAGGTCACGGAATTCTGCGCGTTGCGACCCTTAGAGTCGCGTGGCTAGGGCCGCTTGTATTCGATCCGGTCCGCCATGAGGATGGCGATGGGACGCGTAGGTTCGAACGATGAAAAGACGATCGACAGGATCGATGTCAGCGGCACCGCCAGCAGCGCGCCGGCCAGCCCCCAAAGCGCGCTCCAGACCGCCAGCGAAAGCAGCACGACAAACGGGCTTAGATTGACGCGCCGCCCGATCAGGCGCGGCTCGACGATATTGCCGACGATCATCTGCGCCACGGTCAGCAGGGCTGCCAGCAATAATGTCCACCACAGATCTCCGAACTGCACGATCGACAGGCACACTGGAAACGCGACGCCGATCAGCGATCCGAAATAGGGGATGTAGTTCAACAGCGCGATCACCAGCGCCCAGAAGATCGCAAAATCCACATCCAGCGCCCACAAAATGGCATAGGACACCGCACCCAGGATGACGTTGATCAATGTCTTGATCGCCAGATAGTCGCCGATCCGGTGGTTGATATCGCGGATCATCGCCTCGGTCCGCGCGGCGCCTTCGGCGTCACGCATCGCCGCCGACAGCTTGACCGCAAAGCCGGCCCGCTCGGACAGCAGGAACGCGGAATAGACGATGACCAGAAACACCGACGCCCCGACACCGGTGAAACTGTAAAGCGCGGTGTTGATCAGGCTTTGCAAGGACAGGCGCCCGAACGTGGCATCGCGGATCGTCTTCCAGTCGGGCCGCTCATCAACGCCCAGCATGTCGGCACCCTGCGCGACCAGCCTTTCGATGTTGGATTGATAGGTCGGCGCCTCGCGCAGGATGCGGCTGATCGTGTCCACCACGACGCCCAGCAGGGTCATGACCACCAATGTGAAGGCCATCAGTACCAACAGCCGCCGCAACGCAGGGGACAACCGCCCGATCAGCGGCACGACGCGCAGCGCCTCGGACGCGTTGATCAGAACGTAGACGGCGATCACAGCCGCCAGAATGGGCAGCAAAACAGGCTTGCCGATCAGCAGCAGGAAGCCGGTCAACACCAACAATAGCGCCGCGTTGACGAGCAACACCAACTGCTGCGGATACTCGATCATCGGCGCGGCCGGTTCTGCGGATCGGTCAGGACGGTATGGGGCATGCACGCGGCTCCTTCGGCACAGGCCGAACAGCGCCTGCAACTTTGCTAATGCAACGTTATGCCAAATTCGTAGCCGATTGCCACCAGTTGATCCCGGCCCCCGCCCCCTCGCAACAGGCTATACCGCCGCCTCAGGCGGCGCGGGGCGCGGTGCCGGCAACATAGCGGTCATAGTTCAGATCCGCCGTTTCGATATCGGATGCGCGGCCTGCGACCAGATCGCTCAGCACCCGCGCCGATCCGGCGGCCATGGTCCAGCCCAGCGTACCGTGACCGGTATTCAGGTATAGGTTCGGCGCGCCCGATTGTCCGATGATCGGCGTGCCGTCCGGCGTCATCGGGCGCAGACCGGTCCACAGCACGGCGCGGCTCTGGTCAGCGGCGCCTTTGAACAGCGATTCAACCGACATCGTCAGCGTCTCCTGCCGCTTCGCGCTCAGGCTCCGGTCCATGCCGGCCAGTTCGGCCATGCCGCCCACGCGGATACGGTCGCCCAGGCGAGTGATCGCGATCTTGTAGCTCTCGTCCATGACGGTCGATTGCGGCGCACGGTCAGGCGCGATGATGGGCGCGGTGATAGAGTACCCCTTAACGGGGTAAATCGGCAGTTTGAGGCCCAGAGGGCGCACCAGATCCGGCGAGTGGTTGCCCATCGCCACAACGAACACATCCGCGGTCACGCGACCCTCGGACGTCTCGACCGCCTCAATGCCACCGGGGCCTTGGATCAGCGCGCGGATTTCGATGCCCGGGCGGAATGTGACGCCCAGATCCTCGACCATCATCCGGGCCAGTTTGCTTGTGAACATATGGCAATCGCCCGTCTCGTCCCCCGGCAGGCGCAGGCCGCCTGCAATCAGGTCACGCGCACCGGCCAGTCCCGGCTCGGCCTCGATGCAGCCGTCAGCGTCCAGAACCTCGTAGCGCACACCGCCCTTTTCCAGAACCTTGATATCCTTGGCCGCGCCATCCACCTGCTTTTGCGTGCGAAACAGCTGCAACGTGCCCTTCTGACGGCTGTCAAAATCAATCCCCGTCTCGTCGCGGATCTCGGTCAGGCAGTCGCGGCTGTATTCGGCCAGCCGCACCATGCGCCCCTTGTTCACCTCGTAGCGCGCCTCGGTGCAGTTGCGCAGCATGCGCGCCATCCAGCTGAGTTTGCGCCAGTCCATCTGCGGCTGCACGATCAGCGGCGCATGGCGCTGGAACAGCCATTTCATCGCCTTCAACGGAATGCCCGGCGCCGCCCAAGGCGCCGAGTAGCCCGGCGAAATCTGCCCGGCATTGGCAAAGGTCGTATCCTCACCGACCGCGGCGTTGCGATCAATCACCGTCACCTCGTGACCATCCTTGGCCAGATACCAAGCGGATGTGACGCCGATGACGCCGCCTCCAAGAACAACGATTTTCATAGCTCACTCTCCTGCCAACGCGCGATCGCTTGGCGCCCACAAAAACACCATGCAGGCATGAATTTTCCATTTGATTTCGACACGCAGCGCATATCTTTTCGAAGATTATTCTAAATTTTCGGAAAAATATGATGCTTTGTTGCCGGATCAGGTGAAAGCACCGGACACAGTCCCGGAAATATCGGGTAATGCGCCCCTTTCGTGCATGAGCAACACCCTCTCTGACCGGCCTGACCGAGATCAGAATACTAACGCAAGACCATGGATACCATTAGGAGTTCTCCTGTCGTGACCCATCAATAACGTCCACCGTCAGGCTGATCTAAGTCGTTCAGTATCTGCCGTTTCAATAACACTGATCGCCCCGTCAGCAGTGACTTCAACCGGTGTGCCGTTGACCAAGCGGTTCAGTCCGCTGCACCCAACGAGCATCAAGATATCCTTTTCGCGTGCGACGATCGCCATGTGGCTTAGCCAGCCCCCGACTTCGCATAACACGGCACCAGAGCGCATGACGAAAGGCAACCACGCCGGGCTGACCATGCGGCATACGATGATGTCCCCATCCTGAAAGCCTGCAAAGGCGCTGGAATCCACTACAGATTCATCATCGACAAGGAAGACCCGACCGCTTGCGCCCTTGCCTCCTGACACAACGACCCCACCCAGTTCCCCGCCCTCAGACCGGGCGCCAGCACGGTGATCAAGTGAAAACAGCTCGCAATCCCTCAGTGTCAGAAGCACCTGACGTGGCGCTGATTTAATCAAGCTCTCGGTCGTCGATCTGCGTATGTCGGCCTCGACCTTTACGCGCTCCAGGTCCAGATGCTGAATCTCGAAGAGGTCCTGAATATCCAGCTGAAAGATCAGATCACCCAATTCGGTTTTGACACCGAGGGCCAGAATGGCGCGTCTGATCTCTGCCACGATCTTGAGGGCCTCGTGTTTCGCCTGCTCCTTCAGATCCTGAAACGCGATCGCCAGGTCAACAGGATCATATTGTCCGGAAAGTCCCGTTGCGCTGTCCAGATTGGCTGGCGTCGCGCTCGCGCCCTTCAATAATTGCCACAGCAGATCTGGCGCTTCGCTGTAGCGCGGCGTGCTCAATTCGTAGTCAAAGATCGCCCGGTGCCCCATCATCGCCATCAGTGCATTTCGCTGATGGTCTTCGGTCAATGACGCGCAGGACTCTATCAGGTTCACCGGCGCGTGGCTCAGGACGGGATGCAAAAGACGCTGTCGCGCGGCCTCGTCCTTCTGGCAATAGGTCTCTGCTTCCGTCATCAGGAAGCCCGCGAGAATATTGATCTTTTCAGCCTCGACGTAAATGTCATGCCGCAGTTTATCGTGCAGCTGCCTGATGCTGGTGATGATCTGCCTTTCTGGCAGAGCGGTGAAATCCGTTGCCCGCCAGATGATCATATCCTCTTCAAGCCCCGGCATCACGTGGTCGCGAAAATCCGATATCATCGGCACGGCCTGCTTGCGCAATTGCCTGGCTTTCGTGTTGCTCAGTCGCAGTGTCATCTGCGATTTCAACGCGCAGTCCACGTAAGTGCGGCCAAACAGATTGACCAAATGCCCCGGACGCCCTTCGGGCAGGTCGTAGCGAACACCCAGTTGGCGACATGCAAGGTCGACACTTCCCCCCGGTGACCACAGTGTCGCCATCAGCGAAAAGGACAGCGGCGTGGGGCGCGGAAGGACTTCGGACATTTCGTCCTGGGCAAGGATCACCTGGTCGGGCGCGGCATCGCCGTAATGGCTTAGAATGCGCCTCCATTCATCCAGGCGCGCCCGCTCGACGGCACCGCCTGCGGCAAGGGTGGTAATGTCGCGGCTCTGAACAATCTGAAAAGCGCCGTCGGCATAGGCCCACTCGATGTCCTGAGGACACCCGAAAACCTCCTCGATCTTTTTCCCAAGCTCAAGAAGCGGTTTGATATCGATGGGCCCGTCCTCGTCATGCGCGGGCAATAGAGTATACCGCCCAAAACGCAGACTTTGTGGCGTGACCCTACCGGACACAAGGTCATCACCGCACCCCTCGACCAACTCGACCATCATCATACCCGGTGCCGTAGGATCCTCGGTGAACAGCACGCCTGCAAATTCCGAGCGGACCATTTGCTGGACAAGAATATTGCCCTCGGCGCTTGTGCCCTCATCATGGTTGTAGGTGGCAGCCCTTGCCGAGGAGAAGGACGCGACGACCTCGTCCAATGCCTCGCGCATGCCGGCTTGTTCGACTTCAAGAACGCTGTCGAACACACCCGCAAAGCTCTGATCCGCGCCATCCTCGTTCGAGGCAGAGCTGCGGACCGCGCAGGGCTTTTGACCCACCATCCGCCAGATCATTCCGGAAAACGCCTCTTTGTCTTTGGTCGCCATCTGCGTGTATGCCTCGATGGCGTCTGATCTGATGACTACACCACCCGGAACCGGCACCCCTGCTTTCTTGAGAACGGACAGACGATAAGATTTATTGCCACTGCCAATCAGCGCCCCGGTATAGTCAAGCGGGACAATGCCATGGAAAATATTACGTACCTTCCACCGCTGCCAGGCGTGCTGAACAGCAGATCCAGAACGCTGGACAAGGCCCACTACAAAGGCCCGCTGAACAAGCAGCAAGATCAGGCTGGTGCAGAGATAAATGTTACCGGCGGCGCTCAGCTGAAAAACAAGCGCAAACATCGCGGGCGCACCGATGATCCAACATAGCGTTGCCTGCTTGGTCGACTTTGCCACAGCCCAGTGCAGGTAAATACCCGCCAGTAGGGCAAAAATACCCGGAAGGATATATGTGTGGTCAGGCATGCCCAATTGCGAAACCCACAAGAAGGACGCTGACGTCGATACGCTCGCCTTCTCTACGGCGCCCAGGCCCAGCATCATGACGGGCAAGAACAGCAACGCGATCAGGTTTCGCATCGGGGTCAGGCCCTTATCCGTATAGAACGCTTGAACGGCACGGGCCTTGCGCGTGGGGTCGGATCTCAGACGCTCCTTCAACGCTTTCATCTCGACCGCATACTTGGCAGTCACCATCTGATCGCGCTCTGATTTCAATGCGATCGGAAGAACAAGGATGCGCGACAATAGCGAAAGCGCGATTAGACCAACCACAAAATACGTCCGGTCGCCTATCCAGAGCAATGCTTCCGCCAGCCTGGAGACCGCTTTCTGCCAAAGGGTTACATTCTGCTCGGCCATCCACTGCTGAACATGGGGCTTAGGCTCTGGCCGAACAAAATAGTCCCAAGGGGTCGTATATCGTCCCCGAAAATCGAGACCGGCCTGACTCAACTCGAAGCCCAGAACCTGCGCCATAAAGCAGCTGCGCCTGTCGTAGCAGGCGGCAATGGTCGGCTTGTCCTTCAACAGCTCGATCCGCCGCTTCATCTCATCAGTCGGCAAAGCCCGGACAGGAATATTGATCGCGCCCGGCAAATGCCCGGTCGCAAAATCGCCCGGATACCGCGTATCGACAATCTGCAGATCCTCGCCCGAAAGAAGATGCTCGAAGTCAGAGGTGCCCAGTAGCGTGCTTTTGTTGTCATATTCGGGAATCGCCCGCAGGTCGGACAAGGAGCCGACACTGTGGTCACTAAACTTGCGTCCTTCGACGATCCACTTTTCAATGCCGCCCGCAATGAAACGGCAATCTATCCCGCGGGCCGCAAGCTTCGCACAGGTTTCACTGCTGCGGTTTCCGTTGTGGCAGAACAACACCACCTGTTTTCCATCCAATGGGATATCGGATTGCAAGAAATCTGGATACCGGACGTGTCGTGCGCCGGGTAGTGTACCCATAGCGTGTTCTGCGGTTTCCCGGATATCAAAGAACAGTGTAGGGGTGTCGCCGGCATCGTCCTGAAGCAGTTTTTCAGCCTCATCCGTGCTCAGCGCATTAAGGCTTTCCGACTGCTGATCAAAACTGGTTTCGACCAGCGCCTTGTCTTGGATTTCTGTCCCGTCAAACTGTGCTGGTCGTACAAGAGTAGCTTGAAGACGGGCCATCTCGCGCGCATTTTCTGAACGGAACTGCCAGATATTCAACATAGCGAAGGCCAGCGATGCCAGGACCAACCCCAGTATCATGCGCGTTGGGAAGCGGACGACCGCATTGGTCTTGCCGAACCTCAAGGACATCAAGATCGAAGACACATCCACGGTCGCTTTCGAATTGTCGGGCGGCAACGCCGATTTCCCGTTCACGCTGACCGACTACCATCTGACAATACTTCCGGCCAAGGACGATTCAGTCGATTGGAGATCTGCGGATGGGTGCGGCAGCTACATTCTAAGGGATGTCAATTTTGGCGTATCGGCTATGCTTGAGCGCAACTCAAATCACGGGCGCAACGACGTTGCCTGGTTTGACAGCATTGAGATGCTTGCGCTCGCGGGTCAAAATGCCCGAACGTCTGCCCTGATATCGGGCGATATTGATATTGCTGACCGGCTCGATCTGAAAACTGTCAATTTGTTGGCGCGAAACCAGAATATCGACATCAACGAAATTGCAGGCACGCAGCACTTCGCCTTCTCAGTGTCGACAAACAAGTCGCCGTTTGAAAACAACCACGTCCGGATGGCATTAATACATGCCATAAACCGCGAGGAAATGGTTGAGAAAATACTCTTTGGGTTTGGCTCAGTCGGCAATGATATACCTGTCGGCAAGAACCAGAAATATTACAACAGTGATCTTGAACAACGGACCTACGACCCCGACAAGGCAAAGTGGCACCTAAAGCAAGCTGGCATGGATGGTCTTTCGGTTGACCTCTCGGTAGCTGACGCAGCATTCAATGGTGCCGTTGATGCCGGTACTCTCCTCCAGAATTCGGCAAAAGCTACCGGCATCAACCTAAAGGCTGTGCGCGAACCCAATGATGGCTACTGGTCAAGCGTCTGGGTGCACAAGCCCTTCTCAGCGGCTTATTGGGATGGGCGGCCGGTGATGGATAAGATGTTCGCCAGTGCCTATACCTGCGGCGCATCTTGGAACGATACGTTCTGGTGCCATGAGCGGTTCGAGAAACTACTGGTTACGGCCCGGGCCGAACTTGATGAGGCCAAGCGCCAGGAAATCGTCCATAATCAGAGTGGGGCGATTATACCGATGTTCGCGAATTATGTATTCGGAACGTCCAAGAAAATCGGAAAGCCAGAAATCATGTGGTCAAATCTGGATCTTGACGGCTCACGTTGGGCAGAACGTTGATGGTTCGTATAAGGCTAACTTTCCACATTCAGAACTGGAGCCCTCACGGGCGGGTCAGTACGAAGGTCCGTTTTGTTCACTACATCATGCCAGTTCGGCCACCATGTAGTCCGTTCTGGAAAACCGTCTCACCTTTGTCGAAAGCTCCCTCATACCTATTGAGCCGCGCGCAGAGCGCCCCTATCCTTGCGGAATCCTTGGCATAGCCCGCGACAGTCTGGATGATGCGATGGCTGGTCTTGTCACGCTTACGTTCCGGTCTCTCGACTCATTTAGGTGGCCTTTCGTTCGAAAGCCAAGGGGCTTTTGTCGCCTCCCGTTGATTATATAACCCATTGATGTATTGAAATATAGTTCCTTCTCATTGTCTGCGTGTTTCCCGTTTCTGACGCCAGAGAGGCTCATCCTTCAGGGCTTTGAAAAAGATTTCGACCATAGAATGGTCATGGCAATTGCCTTTACCGATCATTGATACCAGAAAGCCATGTTTCTCCAGCCGTTTCTGATAATCTCAAGAACGGTATTGAGACCCGCGATCCGTGTGGTGAATGCAGCCTTTGGGTGGCTGGCGAAAGGCCACAGCCATATCCAGCGCACTGATTGCCAAATCGCTTTTCATGCGGTCACTGACAGCCCGGTCGATGACACGGCAGGAAACCCACGGGAAGTTACCCCCCAAAACACCGCATAGAAACTTAATGGCCCAGATCGTCTCCCAGGTTATTGATAAAGGCAAACCTCACGCATTTTGATTTGCGAATAAGATCGTCACGTTCTTTAACACTTCCCTCTCCCTCCTCGCGGAGTAATCGGTTTTCTTTGCGAAGGCGAGAGTTTTCCTTTTCAACACCCTCATGCGGTCCCAACATCAGATCATCATTCTGATGGTGCTGACCCACTTGTTCAGGATAGAAACGCCAACCCCCAAATCTGATGTAATCTGAGGGCGCGTCAACCCACTGGTCGTTGCTATGCGAACCGCATCACGTCTAAATTCCTCGGTGTATCTTGCTGCAATTTCTTGTCTCCTCCATTGTAAACATCGCTCGAAAGAGACCGGACCTAAACTGCGACAAGACCACATGAGCACAGCCCGTTTCGGCAGGCCTTTCAACCTTGAGAAACGCTTCGTGGGTCAGTGACCGATCATCCACTTGTATCGCGTTGGCCGCTCCTTTGGTTTTCCGATTTTGCACAGCGGGCAGCCGCAGCCTGCCAGATGTTTCTTGTTCACCACCCGCGGTTCGCTACCGCTTTTTTCCGAGCGCGACATGTATCCGCGCAGTTTCGAGTTCATCAGGTTGAGCCCGGGCAAGGCCACTTGGCGCGGGCTCGATTTAGTGCAGTTGGGACAACTGATTGCACTGGCTGCATCGACAATGGTGTTCCATGTATCGAACGTTCCGCAATCGTCACATGCGTAAGTGTAAATCGGCATCTTGCCTTCTCCCCTTGTTGATTTGCTCTGTTCCGACATCCGGCACCGGAGCGGTCCATTTTACAAAAGTCCTTCGAGTATTAGGAACCCAGGCACCCAGCCGGTCACGATGCCCGCGAACAGGGTCGCTGACGCCGTCGCCTTCAGGATCGGACGTTGCAGGGCCAGCAGCAGGAAATACATGAACCACACCACGGCCCAGATCGCCCAGTTGATCCCCATCCAATAGTCCAGCGTGGTCTGCGCCGTGGCCAGCGTCCTTAGTGCGACGGGCGTCACGGTGATGGCAACGAACAGGCTGAACCAGCCCAATCCGCGCCCGTCCACGGCCACCAGCCGGTTATAGGCCACCCAGAAGTACGTGGTCGCGAACAACAGCGTCAGCGATCCGGCACGGGTCGACTCCGCATCGGCCCCGGCGCCGAAAACCGAAAAAAATGCGACCAGCATGGCCACGGTTCCGGAGACGACATTGATGACGACAATCTCGCGATCCTCGATCTTGCCCGACAGCCAAAGACCGTTCAGGAACAGGACCACGCCGACATACAGCAATAAAAATCCTAGCATTCTACCTCAGTGCCTCCCCTTTTGGCCGGGCGACCGGGTATCGGCCCCGGTCGCACAATTTTGGTCTCGCAATCGCCAGAAGACCTTAGCTGGTCTTGGCGACATCCGCGCCGGTGACCTGTTTGGTCGGTCCGGACGCGTTAGGGTTGATATCGAAATCGAAGATCGCCGTCGGTATCGCCAAGGTGGCGCAAACGTTGGGGATGTCGACGATGCCCGCTATTCGCCCTTCGACCGGGGCGGTGCCCAGGATCATGTAGGCTTGTTCGCCTGAATAACCGAATTTCTTCAGATACTCGATCGCGTTCAGACAGGCCCGGCGATAGGCGACATGAGCATCCAGATAATACTGCTCGCCGGTGTGCTCGTCGACCGAGATGCCTTCGAAGATCAGGTAGTCGTCAAAATGCGGGTCGATCGGGCTGGGCTTGAAGATCGGGTTTATGACGTTGTATTTTGCCATGCCGCCCTTGATCACATCGACGCTGATGTCGATCCAGCCGGCCATCTCGATGGCACCGCAGAACGTGATCTCACCATCGCCCTGCGAAAAGTGGATATCGCCCATCGAAAGCCCCGCGCCCTTCACATAGACGGGGAAATAGACCTTCGAGCCGCGCGACAGGTTCTTGATGTCGCAATTGCCGCCATGTTCGCGTGGCGGCACTGTCCGCCAGGCTTCGGCGGCGGCGGTGCTTGCGGCGTCGCCTGTCATCTGCCCCATCAGGGCCGTGTCCGAATACGGCATCGCGGCAAGTGGCGGCACCCGGTCGGGATCGGTCGCCACCAGTTCGCCCTCGCGGCGGTTGGCCTCGTCCAGCAACTTGCGGTCGGGCAGGCAGCCGATCAGGCCGGGATGGATGATGCCGGGATAACGCACGCCGGGGATATGGCGCGATGTCGTGTAGATACCCTGGAAATCCCAGCATGATTTGCTGGCATTTGGGTAATGCTCGGTCAGGAAACCACCCCCGTTCTCCTTGGCGAACAGGCCGTTGAAGCCCCATTCGGAATCCGCTTTCGCGCCCAGATCCAGAATATTGACCACCAGCAGGTCGCCCGGCTCTGCGCCCTCGACGCCGAACGGACCGCTGAGATAGTGAACGCGGGTCAGGTCCACATCGCGTATGTCGTTGGCACTGTCGTTGTTGCCGATCTGTCCGCCGGTCCAGTCGTGACATTCCACCCTGACCGTTTCGTTGGGTTTCAACATTTCTACAAATGGGATATCGGGGTGCCAGCGGTTGTGGGTCTTGACGTCGTGATCTTCCGGCGCCTTGTTGAGATCAACTTCAAATACGGTTCTTGGCATTGTGTTTCCTCCCTGGGTGCAGCGGCGTGCCGAAATCGCACCCCGTTTTGCTGATCCGATGCGAATCGCGCAGCGTCGCATGGGCAGGAAGATTGGTATCGAAGCTTTGTAATCGCAGTGTGCGCCAGAGCTGGCACTTTTGTAATTTTTTGTAACCGGATCCGCCTGCACCGGGCCTGTCGGCGACCACACCCGCCATAATAGAATTAGCTTCTCAATGGCTTGGCCCGTCAGCGCGACAATATCCTGCTTCGCGTGCCTTCCCTGCGCTACCTTCACAGTCGACGTCGCCAAATGAAACGGATTAGTGTTGATCCATGGCTGGAGAGCACATTGCAAACAAGGTTCTCGTCGTTGATGACGACAGGGGTATCTGTACCTTCCTCGAGCGGTTTCTGGGCGGCGAAGGCTTTGCCGTGCAAACCGTTCACGAGGGGCACAAGATGCGGCTGGCGCTGGCCGATGACGCGTTCAACCTGATCCTGCTGGATCTGGGGTTTCCACAGGGCGAGGACGGAATGACCCTCGCCCGGCGTCTGCGGGCGCAATATGATTATCCTCTGATTATCCTGTCGGGCAAGAATTCGACCATCGACAAGGTCGTCTGCCTGGAACTGGGGGCCGACGATTATGTCACGAAACCGTTCGAGCCGCGCGAGTTGCTGGCCCGCATGCGGTCGGTGATGCGGCGTTATTCGAAGCGGGTCGAACCCGCGCCTGATCCGGATCGGCCTGAAACGGCGCTCAGCTTTGCCGGCTGGAAACTGGATCTGGAACACCATGCCCTGCTGTCGGCGGCAGGGGAACGGACCCGGCTGACTGGTCGTGAATTCGAGGTCCTGCGAACGCTGGTTCAGCGCCGTGGTCGGATCCTGACGCGCGAACAGATCCTGGATATCGTCGCCAATCGTGCCTGGTCCCCCTATGATCGCAGCGTCGACGTGCTGATCGGCAAGATCCGGCGCAAGCTGCATGATGACGCCAGTGACGGACAATTCATCAAGACCGTGCGCGGCGTCGGTTACATGTTTGCGCCCCCTGACCGGGTCTGAGTTGCGCTTGGCAGGAAAAGCGTTACGGATGCACCCTGCCCCGGCGCACTTTCGATCTCGATCCAGCCGCCATGGGCGCGCACGAAATTGTCCACCATCGCCAGCCCCAGACCGTTTCCGTCACCGCGTTTCTTGGTGGTAAACAGCGGCTCCAGCGCCCGCGCCCGCACCCTGTCGGACATGCCGCCGCCGGTATCCGTGATCGTCAGTTCGACAAAATCCCCGGACACTTTGCGCGCCTGTTCCGCTGCCCGCATCGGCCCGATCCGCAGGTTTCGGGCCTTGATGCACAGCGTCCCTCCGTCGGGCATCGCATCGCGCGCGTTCAGCGCGAGATTCAACAGGCTTGTTTCCAATTGCCCGCGCAACACCTCAACGCGATCCAGCCGGTCCGGCAAGTCCAGCCGCACCGACCATTTGTCGCCAAAGGTCCGTTGCAATATCACGATGTAATCAGGCAATATTTCGGCCAAGTTGACCACGGATGGATTTTCGCCCGGATGGGTTCCAAAGTTCAGCATCCGCGTTGTCAGATCCTTGCCCGTGAGGGTCGCATCAATCGCTTCGGAGACCAGTTCGCGATACTCGGGATGGCCTTCGCCGATCCGCTCTTCGAGCAGCCGTAGATTGCTCAGCAGTACCGCCAGAATGTTGTTGAAATCATGGGCGATACCGCAAGCCAGTTGTCCGATTGCCTCCATGTGCTGTTTTTGCTGCAACCGGACGGCGTTGAGTTTCTGTTCGTTCAGTAACTGGATCCGTTCGAAACACCGGTCGAGCGTCGACAACAGATCCTCACTGTGGAACGGCTTGGACAGATAGTCGTAGGCCCCCGCCTGCAAAGCGTGGATCACAGTTTCCACTGAAACATAGGCTGTGATCATCAGGCAGATAAGGTCCGGGTTGATCTGACGCAGCTTGCGAACCACATCCAGGCCGCCGTTTCCGGCGCCAAGTCGGATATCGACAAGCGCCACCGCCACGTCCTGCCCCCTGACGGACTGCATGGCGCTGTCGATCCCGTCGGCGTGCAGCGCGTCATAGTTTTCCAGCGTCAACAACCGGCAAAGGCTTTCCGAGAAATCTATGTCGTCATCGACGATCAGGATGGTGCGGCGCGGCTTTTCGGTCATGATGACAATCCTGTGGCCAACGGAAGTTGAAATTGCACCGTCGTTCCGCCTCCTGCTTGACTGACCACTCTGACCTGACCGCCCAATTGCTCGACGATACGTTTGACCAGCGGCATTCCCAAACCGACCCCGAAGGCCTTGGTGCTGTAAAGTGGCTCGAATATCCGCTTTTGGATGTCGGCGTTCATACCCACACCGTTATCGGTCACCTCTAGAACAACACCGTCGGCGTCGCTTGAGGTCGACACTACGATCCGGCCCTCGCCATCATGCACATCGCAGGCCTGATCCGCATTGATCAAGACGTTTACAAAAGCCTGCCGCAGCCTTTCGCTGTCGGCAAGCACTTTTGCGTGCGACCCCAGATCACGGACGGTCGGCGTACGCAGCTCAGGTCCGATATCCGCCAATGCGCGCGTGACCCAGCCGTCCAGCTCTATCGGGACCGGACAAAACGAATGGCTGCGTGAAAAGTCCAGCAGGTCGTCGATGATCTTGACGCAGCGCCAGGCGTTGCGCTGTAACCGATCCAGTTCCCCCAGGGTTTCGGGATCGTCAGTGGCCACCGAGCGGCGCAATACATCCGCCGAGTTCACAAGTGTGCCCAACGGGTTGCGCAATTCGTGGCTGACTGTCGCTGTTACTTCGCCAATCGCTGCCAGTCTCTCGTTTACCGCTAGTTCCTGTTGCGTTTGCGCCAACTGTTCAAGCGAGGTCAACAGGTCGCGTTCCGCCAGCTCGCGACTTTCATGCGACAGCACGATCCACCACGTCCCCACGGCCAGCAAGGGCAGCAACGCAAGGAACACGCCGATCAGCACGATACTGCTGCCCAGATGGGGGGCCTCGGGGTCCGGCTCGATCAACCGATAGGTGATCAGGATTGCTGCGGCGACCACAACCGTCAAGGCCAGGAACACCCCGCCCGCCTTGACCACGCGATTGATCGTACCGGAAGCGATCTTGCGCCGCAGTCCGCCCAGCCAATGCACTGCATCGGCCTCATCCCCCTCCTCATCCTCGACCGGCGGCGCCTTGCACATGTCATGGCAATGCGATTCCAGGCTGCAACACAGCGAACAGATCGGGCGCTGATAGAACGGGCAATGCGCCATGTCGGGGCGTTCGTATTCAAAGCCGCACAGTTCGCAGCGGATGGTCTCCTGTTCGCCCCCGGAAAAGCTGAAAGGCGCGCGCGCAATATAATATCGGCCACGTGTTGCCATCCCGATCGCCACCGCCGTCACCAGCGCCAGAACAAAGGCAAGCGGCGCGGCATAGACCTGTGCAAGCGTGCCCAAGTAGCCCATGAAAGCCGCAAAGGCCACCAGCGAGGCCAGCCCCATCGCGCCGCAACCAACCGGATTGAAATCCGGCAGGTAAGCGCGTTTGAACTCGGTAAAGGAAGGACTGACCCCCAGCGGCTTGAGGATCGCCAGATCCGCGAAAATCGCCCCCACCCAAGCCGCCGCGATGACGGAATAGATCGCCAGCACGACTTCGAGCGTGTCAAACACCCCCAGCATCATCAGCAAAAGCGAGATCATGATGTTGAACAGCAGCCAGACCACCCGACCAGGATGGTACAGCGTCACGCGGGAGAAGAAATTCGACCAGGCCAGCGAGCCGGCATAGGCGTTGGTGACGTTGATCTTGACCTGCGAGATGATGACAAAGACGGTTGCCGCCGCCAGCACCACCGCCGGATCGGCGCTGACGTATTCATAGGCTTTGATGTACATATGAACGGGTTCCAGCGCCACCGCGTTGGGCAGGCCCGCCGAAACGACCAGAACCGCAAGGAAACTCCCGAACAGGATCTTCAGCCCACCGACAAGAATCCAGCCTGGCCCCGCGAGGATCACCGCCGCCCACCATCTGGCCCGGTTCGTGTCGCTCTTGTCCGGTAGAAATCGAAGATAATCCACCTGTTCCCCGATCTGGATCGACAGGGCGAACAGGATGCCCAGGGCGCTGCCGAACGACAGGATGTTAAACTGATCGCCACCCTCCTGCGTTCCCATGAAAGCGCCCCATTTCTGGATCGTTCCGGGATCCTTGATGAGGATATAGACGAATGGCAGCAACTGCATTGCGACCCAGATCGGCTGACTGATCAGTTGCACCCGGTTGATCATCGTCACGCCCATGAAGGTAATCGGGATGATGACGATGGACGAGATCAGGTAACCGAGCACAAGCGGAATATCGGCCAGCAGCAGCAGGGCCTGCGCCATGATCGCACCCTCGAGCGCAAAGAAGATAAAGGTGAAAGTGGCGTAGATTAGTGACGTGATGGTCGAGCCGATATAGCCGAAACCCGCGCCGCGGGTCAGCAAATCCATATCAATGTTGTAGCGGCTGGAATAGTAGGCAATCGGAAAGCCGGTGACAAAAATGAACACCATGGCCACCAGAATGGCCGGAAACGCGTTGGCAAAGCCGTAGCTCAACGTGATCACGCCACCGATGGCTTCGAGTGCGAGAAACGAAATCCCACCAATGGCGGTGTTTGCGATGACGAAAGGGGACCATTTTCGAAATGATCGGGCCGCGTATCGCAACGAGTAATCCTCAAGCGATTCATTGGCGATCCACGAGTGATAGGATCTGAGCAGAGGTGAATATGCGTTTTTCAAGGCGCGACTCGGCTCCAGTGACGTAACCGTGAAGTAATCTCATACCACAACCTTTGCCAATCGCCGCCTTGCGTTCGCGCCCACTTCGCTTGGCCTTGCAAACCCGCTCCCCGATGTTCGAAGGCACGTCGACGGAGCGCCGCACCGCATGTTTCGGAAATCACAAGCATAGATGGGACCGTTGCGTTGTTGAGGCCTGGTCGAGGTTGGTTTCTTGAGACTTCCATCAGGCTGCCGCAGCGAGGAGTTTCCGGGCAAAACCGATCTCGCTTCGACGTCGGGCAGATCGATTTGAATGTGGCCGTTCTTGATCGTGCGGATCGTTTCGATCGCCATGAGCGTCGCTTTCGCCGAGCGCAGAGAGTCCAAGGACTGGCGCGCTCCGAGCACCCGCGTCAGAGCGGCGTGATCGCTCTTGATCCTGTTGTTCCGCCATTTGCGATCAATGTGCGTGATACTGTAGAAATGCGGATCGTAGCCGTGGTTCAGATCCTGAATGACCTTGCGATAGCTCGGCGCCATGTCCGTGCAGATGGCGACCGGCCGGTAAAGGCGGACGCGCTCAATGGCCTTTTTCAGAAGGGCCCTGGCCGCTTTGGCGTCACGCCTGATGGATGGCCTGAAGTCGATGAACTGACCTTTCTGATCCCCGCACGCCATAGCCTCTCGGCAGATTGCTTCGCAATCGCCTGTTGGCCAGTAGATAGCGCCGCTTCCCTCCCGGAAGGATATAGGTCTCACCAACATACCAGTTTGGACCAGTCGCGGTTTGATGCCGCTCCTTTGATAGCATTTTCTGCACCAAAGGAGACAAAGAATGAGACACGTAAAAACGGACGAGTTCCGCAAGGATGCGGTTCGCATCGCGCTGACCAGTGAACTTACACGTAAGCAGGTAGCCACACAGCTTGAGTTGCCGATCCCACGTTGAGATACTGCAAATGATTGGAGGTCGAGATGCAGATAGCTGGCTTTTCACCCTCACCCGAAGGATCCGACGATCTAGAACCCCGTACGCTTTTACGAGAGGATCGTGCGCGCGTGAGCGGTCCGGGACTGCGCGCATTCGGCAACATCGCTGATCAGTTCGGCCTGAGCGAAGCCGAGCGCAAAACCCTGCTCGGCGACCCGCCGCGATCAACATATCATCAGTGGATGCCGAAAGCGCGTGATATTGACCCCTTACGCTGCCACCCGATACGCTCCTACGGGTCTCTACCATCCTTGGTATCTACAAGGCCCTGCACATCCCTTTTCGAGGACCAGGATCAGGCGATGGTCTGGCTGAAAGGACCCCACAAGAGCACCCTCTTCGCGGGCGCCTCGCCGATGACGTGTATGCTCGACGGTGGCCTAGATAGCTTCATGTCCGTGCGTCGTTATCTCGATGCTTGGTGCGCGGGACATTCGGGCGCTGCGGCGTCCGAGGGAAAAATCGAGCCTGTCACCGAAGACGACCTCGCCTGAGCGGCCATAACCGGCGCACACCGACATGGATGGTTCAGTTTGCGCGGCAGTGCAGCCCTCCTAAACAGCCCTCCATTTATCGTCCATAGCCGCATGATGTCGTTGGTTCTGCATCGCGTGGCAGCTTGTATCTCCCTGATTGCAATATTCTAATCTTCAGGAGGTTAATCAAAATCAGTAATAAAATGAAGATCTATGCAGTAGTTTCACGCGGACCTCAGAAGGGGGAGACCGTTACACCACATCTCCATGACGATGGGAAATATGTGGTATCACCAACACCGTTTGAGCGAGACCATGTTCGCGCGGCAACTTTGGAAGGCTTCGCATCCAAAATTCGGAAAGGTGTGAAAGGACGCTTTTATTTTCCTATTGCAAAGGGCCCCCGGCTTTTCAGCCAATCGTCGATATACATTGAAGGTTAACGGACCGAGGACGAAGCCGCTCCGCGGCATTGGTGCCTTTGGCTGATGGGGTGAGCCGCCCATAGCTGTGCGCATTTTGTGATCTGGCTGACCTGATTGACGATTGGGGTTTCTCAATCGTCAATCAGGAGGTTCCCATGACAGAGGAGAAGATGAGCCCGCTGCGCCAGCGGATGATCGATGACATGCGCATTCGAGGAATGGGTGACAAACATCAAAAGTCACATATTCGGGCAATCAAGGATTTCGCGGCGTTCCTTGGGCGATCACCAGATACCGCGACGCCGGAGGACCTGCGCACCTATCAGCTTCATATGACGGACGCAGGGGTCACGCCATCGACCTTCAACACGCGCATCGTGGCACTGCGGTTCTTCTTCGGCATGACCTGCGGGCGCGAGGAGATGAAGCGCTACATGCAGTTCCGGACCGAGCCGCGGAAGCTGCCTGTGGTCTTCAGCGTCGAGGAGGTGTCAGACATCCTGATGGCGGCACCCGGACCTGGGTTGAAGTATCGCGCCGCGCTCAGCATTTCCTATGGCGCAGGTCTCAGAGCCGCCGAAGTCTGCAGCCTCAAGATCGGCGACATCGACAGCGACCGGATGCTCATCCATGTCGAACAGGGCAAGGGGCAGAAAGACCGCAAGGTGATGCTCTCGCCCGGATTGCTGGAGCTGTTGCGCGCCTGGTGGCGCGAGGCGCGCCCGGAGGGCTGGCTGTTTCCCACTGCCCGGCAGGCGAATGCATGCATTCGCCGAGAGGGGGCAAGCCCAAGATCAACCCGATCTCACCGCGGCAGCTGAACCGCGCCTTTACCTCGGCCAAACACATGGCAGGCGTCAAGAAGCCCGCGACACTGCACACATTGCGGCATAGCTTTGCCACCCACCTGCTGGAGGCCAATACCGATGTGCGGGTGATCCAGGTGCTGCTCGGCCACGCCAAGCTGACGACCACTGCGCGATACACCCATGTGGCCACCAAGACGATCCGCGACACGGTCAGCCCCTACGAGATGCTGGCCAAGCTGCAGGATCAGACGGTGAAGCGAAGCCTGGAGTAGACAAGGCACTGGGGTGCCCCGGCCAAAGCTGGAGATTGCTGACATCTTCCGCGCCCATGGTCCCGCGTGGCGGCGGGCCAATGCGGGGCATGTCAGCCTTGCCCAGCTCAAGGTGATGTCGGCGATCGAGGCCTGCCGGACCGAAGCGCTCGGCGGGCATGTGGCCGGGTGCGCCAAGTGCGGCCACCATCACATCGCTTACAATTCCTGCAAGAACCGGCACTGCCCGAAGTGTCAGGGGCCAGCCGCGCGCGACTGGATGGACGCGCGGGCCGAGGACTTGCTGCCGGTGGAATATTTCCACGTCGTCTTCACCCTGCCAGCCGAGATCGCGCAGATCGCCTATGCGCTGCGGTGTGGTCCGGTCGGCCGTCAGACCGGTGAACATCATCGCGCAGACCATCGGGTTCACGAGCGAGAACAGGGTGGCGATGGCCTGCAGGGCGTATTCCATCGATAGTTCCTTAGCAGCAGTGCTTCAGGTGGACCCGACGGATTTCAGACGGGCGCTTCCAATAAACTCATTTTTGTCGCTCGCCCTGATCCCTGTCTGTGACCGCCCGGAACCTGAAGGTTGATAACGACGGTCGAACCCGCCGACGATTAGAATCGGGTGCGGATCCATATCGATACGATAGACCTGCTGAAAGCACAGCTCGATGCCAAGGCGAACCTGGTCTTGGCGATGTTATCAAAGATCACCCCGCCCTGCGCGCGCAAGGCGAGATGATGCTGCCGTTTATTGACTGTAGCCTTTGAATTCCTTCGCCCCCGCAGGAATATTCGGGTACTTTTTCACGCTCTTCTCGTAGGCCCCGATGGCGTGGAGCATCGGGTCAAAGAGCCAGGCCATGGTCAGCGTGGTGGTCCACAAGTTGAAATCTTCATGCGGGTCGCTGGACAGATCGAAGAACAACGGCAGTTGCGGCTCGATGTAGGCCTGATCGATGGCTTCGAACGCCGGGCCTGCGGTCATCCGCTTGATCATCTTGTAATTCCGCCACTTGACCGACATCAGCTCGCCATCTGTCCCGAAGAACATGTAATCTTCGCGACCGGTGGTCTTGCTTTTACCCAGCATAAAGTCCGAGGCGTCCTTGCCATCAATGGGCCGGTCCGTGGGGACCAGGCTCGAAGCACTGACCAGAGAGGCGAGCGTTGGCATCCAATCCACCGCCGCAAGCATTTCGTCGGTAACCTGGCCCTTGGCAAACTTGCCTGGCCAGCGAACGATGGCGGGAACGCGCATGCTGCCCTCGAAAGGCGTGTAGAAGAAATCGCCGCGGAACGGGCCGTTCGAGCCGCCATTCGCACCTGCGCCGCCAGAGAGACCGCCGGTGGCGTTGTCACTGCTGAGAACAACGATGGTGTTGTCCTCGACGCCTGCCTCTTTGATGCCATCCAGCACCTGCCCGACACGATAGTCCATCTCGGCGATGCAGTCCGAGTACATCCCACCGCGTTCTGGCGACGTGCCCACGAATGCCGGATTGCACTGGATCGGTGGGTGCATCTCTGAATAGCCAAGATAGACGAAGAAGGGTTTCTTGGCCGCGGCCTGTTCCTTGATGAAGTTGACAGTCTTCGGAATGAGGTAATCTGCGTCGATGACCGGACGCACATTCATGTCCAAATCCATCGCGGGCTTGGACGGCTCACCCTTCTTGCCTTCCAGAACGTGCGGCGGGACGTTCAGCAGCTCGGTCTTTTTTTCTTCTGCCAGAATTTCTTTCGCCAAAAGGTTGTACATCGGATAGCTTGTGAAGCCAGACTGGTCCCAGCTGTTCGGGATTCCCCACCACTCGTCAAAGCCCTGATCGTTGGGCAAGCGGCCTTGCACGTTGCCCAGATGCCATTTGCCATACAGCGCCGTGGCATAGCCGGAATCCGACAGCAATTCCCCGATCGTGTATTCCCACGGCGTCAATCCGTCCTGACCGCCCGGCGGCGGAAGCACGGAATAAGTGCCGGACCGGACCGGGTGGCGCCCGGTCATGATCGCCGAACGCGATGGCGTGCATTGCACCTCGACGTTGTAGTTTGTGAAACGCAAACCCTCAGCAGCCAGCTCGTCTATACGCGGCGTTGCCGTCGTGCCACCGTAAACGCTCCAGTCGCCATAGCCGACGTTGTCGACAAGGATGAACACGACGTTGGGTTTCTCGTCCTGCGCCGACGCCGGTAGGGCCACGCACATCGCCGCGCCAATCAGGGCGCAGCCAAACGTGTTGTGTATTGCGCTTCGTCTCATGTGTATTCCTTGTTCAGATTAGGTTCGGGTCGTTACGTGTGGTCCGGTTTGCAGCCAACCGGACCATTTGGTTCATTGGCGCCCCATTTTGCAGGGTGCCGGTGAAATTGCACTGTCAGTCCTTGGTGACCATGGCCTTCTGCAACTTGGCCTTGTCTGCTTCGGTCATCACCGGGTGTCAGTATTGTTCACACGACTACCAGAAAATCCTACGCCAACATGGGTTCAAGGTATCGATGAGTGGCAAAGGCAATTGCCATGATAATGCAGCTGTCGAGACCTTCTTTAAATCCATCAGGGCTGAACTGATCTGGCGACATCCGTGGGAAACACGGCGGAAGGCCGAGATGGCAATCTTTGAATACATCAACGGGTTCTATAACCCGCGCCGCCGACACTCAGCACTGGGCTGGAAAAGCCCTGTCGCTTTCGAACGAAAGGTCGCTTAAACGAGCACTTGAGCCGACACTAAAGCGCGACAGGTCCAATACCGTGCCAAGGCTTCCAAAGGCTCTTGATCATCCAGGGCCTTCGCGATTTCTTTTTCGGCGGAGCGCTCGGCAGCTTCGAAAAATCTTTTGGTGCGACGACGGGAAAAGTTGCCCGCGATATTACTCCAAAGCTCAGCCGGACCCTCGGAGTGGTTGGTTTTTCCTAGTACAATAGGTACCCAACTTAAATGGTATTCACCATTCATCCAGCCAAATCGGTGAAACGCGATTGCACGAAAATCGTTCTGGTTATCCATCATCTGAAGCTGGGCCAGCGTCAGCGGACCTGTCGCACACGGCTTATCATTTACAAAAACCGGTTCTATCCAACAGGCATCTTCAGCGACGTTTGCGGCACGGTATCCGCCTGTAAAATGTAAATAAAATCCAGTTCCGCCTGTCTGACGCGGAAGTTCAATAATCTGTGTCACGCTTGCCCCCACCCGACCTTTACCGTCAAATCCAGAGTAAGCTATAAGCTAAGTTCGGTGTAGAAGGATTTGCAGCGCCAAATGTACTGTTAGCGAACGCTATAAGTTAGCGGCAATCTGAAGCCAGACCGCAACGCGAGACCTTTACTTCACCAGTTTCTCGTTCAGAGAATTCCGAGATCACATGAAACGGAGTTTCCCAATGGCTGGATCGCTCATTTCCGCTTGCGACTCCAAACCCTTCGAACGAAGACTTATGGGCGTTTCGCGAAGAATTATGGGGTGTGCGAAGTGCTTTGGGAAATCCTACATATCAATCAAAAGTCCAGATTTTCCACATTCAGTGCGTTCTGCTGGATAAACTCTCGGCGCGGCTCGACCACATCGCCCATCAGCTTGGTAAACAAATCGTCGGCCTCGGCCACGTCATCTACCTTCACTTGCAGCAACGTGCGCGCGTCCGGGTCCAGCGTCGTTTCCCACAGCTGGCCGGGGTTCATTTCACCCAGGCCTTTGTAGCGTTGAATCGACAGCCCCTTTGCGCCCTCGGTTAGGATTGCGTCGAGCAGGTCGAGCGGACCATAGATCATCTGCGCGCGGTCCTTGCGCATCAGCTTGGCCGGCAGATCATAGACATCCTGCAATGCCTTGGTGAACGTGCCCGTGCGCTTGGCATCACCACCGCGCAGGATGGCACCGTCCAGCGTGCGGACCTCTTCGACACCGCGTAGGATACGGGCCAGACGGATGCCGTGATCCTGCGTGATTCGGCCCTGCCAGCCACGTTCATATTCCAGCGCGATCAGGTTCAGACGTTCAGCAACCCGGTCGGCAACGCCTTGCAGATCCGCCTCGACCGCGCCGGCGGTAAAGGCACCCGCGATCGCCGCCTGCTCCAGAATGTGGCGCGGATAATGGGTGGGAAACGCCTCCAAAACGCGGCGAAGCTGGCGAGCCATATCGACCACGCGCGCCAGATCACCACCGGCTATATCCTCGCCGTTGCCCTGCCGCAGGGTAACGCCCTCGATACCCTGCTGGACGAGGTATTCCTCCATCGCCGGCTCGTCCTTGAGGTACACCTCGGACTTACCGCGCGTCACTTTATACAGCGGCGGCTGCGCAATATAAAGATGACCGTTTTCAATAAGTTCCGGCATTTGCCGGTAAAAGAACGTCAGCAACAATGTCCGAATATGCGCGCCGTCGACATCGGCGTCCGTCATGATGACGATCTTATGATAGCGCAATTTGTTAATGTTGAATTCATCCCGGCCGATGCCGGTACCCAGCGCCATCACCAGATTGCCGATCTCCTGGCTTCCCAGCATCCGGTCGAAGCGCGCGCGCTCGACGTTCAGGATCTTGCCCTTCAGCGGCAGGATGGCCTGCGTGCTGCGGTCGCGCCCCGTCTGCGCACTGCCCCCGGCGCTGTCCCCCTCGACGAGGAATACTTCGGTCTTGGTTGGATCCTTTTCCGAGCAATCCTTCAGCTTGCCTGCCAGAAAGTTGACGTCCATCGCTGTTTTGCGCCGCGTCAAATCACGCGCCTTGCGCGCCGCCTCGCGGGCCAGCGCGGCCTCGACGATCTTTGAGGTAATGACCTTGGCCTCGTTCGGGTTTTCCTCGAACCACTCGGCCAGCTTCTCCGACACAAGGTTCTCAACCGCCGGGCGCACCTCGGACGAGACCAGCTTGTCCTTGGTTTGACTAGAGAATTTCGGATCCGGCACCTTGACCGATAGAACGCAGGTCAGCCCCTCGCGCGCGTCGTCGCCGGTGAAGTTCACCTTCTCCTTCTTGGCGATACCGCTGGTCTGCGCATAGTTGTTGATGGTCCGCGTCAGCGCCCCGCGAAAACCCGCCATATGGGCGCCGCCGTCGCGCTGCGGGATGTTGTTGGTGAAGGGCAGCACCGTCTCGTGATAGCTATCATTCCACCACATCGCGACCTCGACGCCGATATCGTCACGCTCGCCGACAATAAAGATCGGATCGGGCAGCATCGCCACCTTGTGCCGGTCCAGATACTTGACAAATTCCTTGACGCCGCCTTCGTAATGCAACTCAGATTCCAGAGGCTCTTCGGGGCGCTCGTCGCGCAACAGGATGCGCACACCGGAGTTCAGGAACGCCAACTCGCGCAGACGCTTTTCCAGCGTCTCAAAGCTGTAATTCAGGTTCGAAAACGTGTCGGTCGACGCCAAAAACCGCACCTCGGTCCCCTTGAGGCCATTTGCGGGGCCGACAACCTCAACATGACGAACGGTATCGCCCCGCTCGAAACGCCCCAAATGCTCCTTGTCGTGACGCCAGACGCGCAGCTCCAGCCAATCGCTGAGCGCGTTGACCACCGACACGCCGACGCCGTGCAGACCGCCCGACACCTTGTAGGAGTTGCTGTCGAATTTCCCGCCCGCATGCAGCTGGGTCATGATGACTTCGGCGGCAGAAACGCCCTCCTCCTCGTGGATCGCCACCGGAATGCCGCGGCCGTTGTCGCTGACCGAAACCGAGCTGTCGGCGTGGATCGTCACCGTCACACGGTCGGCATGGCCTGCCAGTGCCTCGTCGATGCCATTATCGACAACCTCATACACCATGTGATGCAGGCCCGAGCCGTCATCAGTGTCGCCGATATACATGCCAGGACGCTTGCGAACGGCATCCAAACCCTTGAGAACCTTGATAGAATCGGCGCCATATTCTTCTGGCGCGACGACTGCCTCGGACATGCGGAATTTCCCCAGTAATTTTGTCATTTTATAAGGGTTTCAGCGGGGGATGTCACGCAGCTATGCGCCGATTTCCGCCCCGTACTAAAGCGCAGCGACGCGGGACAGCCCAGCCTCATCCGTCACCTCGACATGCTGCGCCCGCGCGCCAAGCTCTGCAAATAGTTCAGGCCCCGTTCCCGTCATCCACGCCTGCGCACCAAGCGCGCAAATCTCATCATACAGCGCGGCGCGGCGGTCCGCATCCAAATGCGCCGCAACTTCATCCAGCAGCAGGATCGGCGGCGCGCCCAACGACTTGGCCAGCGCCCGCGCATTGGCCAGGATCAACGACACCAGCAACGCCTTCTGTTCCCCGGTCGAACAATCGCGCGCCGACACGCCCTTGGCCGCGTAAACGCCATATAGGTCCGCCCGGTGCGGCCCGACCAATGTGCGCCCCGCCATCAAATCGCGAAGCCGACTTTCGGCCAATGCAGTTCCATAATCCGCTTCGCTGCCCGGCATTTCGCCATCGGTCACCGTCAACTCCAACTCAGCCACAGGAAAGGCCGTCTCGGCCTCCGCCTGCGCGCGGTGCAATTCAACCAGCGCTGCACGCCGCCCTGCGTCGATCTCGGCGCCGCTGCGCGCCATCTGCGCTTCCAGCGCCTGATACCAATGTGCATCACGCACCTGATCCTTGAGCAGGCGATTGCGCTCGCGCATGGCCTTTTCGAAATCCAGGACCGCCTCGGCATGGCTGGGGATAAAACTCATCGCGACCCGGTCCAGAAACCGCCGCCGCCCCTCGGCCGACTCGATCCACAGCCGGTCCATCGCAGGCACCAGCCACAAAACCCGCGCAATCCGGCCCAGCGCCAGTTGCGCCGCTGCCTTGCCGTCGATTTTAACTTGGCGCGCGCCGCCATCCTCCGCCCAGATCTCGACCTCATGCACGCGGGTTTGCGACTGCAAGATACCGGACACTTTCCACCCCAGCGCCTCGGGCCGCCGGACCATGTCTTGCGCCGCTGCGCGCCGCAAACCGCGTCCTGGGGAAAACAGAGAGACCGCCTCGATCAGATTGGTCTTTCCCGCACCGTTCGGCCCATGAATGGCCACAGGCCTCCCGTCCAGCGCCAATAGCGCCGATTTATGCGACCGGAAATGTGAAAGACCGAGCGATGACAGATGCAGACCTGTCACTTACCGGCTTTCAATGTTCCAAAAATACTCAAATCTGACCTGCGTCACACGCGCATCGGCATGACGACATAGACCGCGCTATCATCATTGCCCTCACGCATCAGCGTCGGATCACCGGCCGAGTTGAAGAGGAACACGGCATTTTCGCGATCCACCTGGCTGGCAATTTCCAGCAGGTATTTCGCGTTGAACCCGATTTCCAGCCGCTCGTCACCATAGGCGACGGCCAGCTCCTCTTCGGCGGCACCGCTGTCAGGGGCGTTGACCGACAGGATCAGACGGTCCTCGTCCAGCGAAAGCTTGACTGCGCGGGACCGTTCGCTGCTGACGGTGGCCACACGGTCGACGGCCTGCGCAAATTCGGCGGCGTCCACCTCCATCCTGCGGGTGTTGCCCTGCGGGATGACGCGGGTGTAGTCGGGGAATGTGCCATCGATCACCTTGGATGTCAGCGTGATGTTCGGCGTGGCAAAGCGGACCTTGGTTTCGCTGACCGATACGGCGACGATCATATCGTCATCTTCCAGCAGCTTGCGCAGCTCGCCCACGGTCTTGCGTGGGACGATCACGCCGGGCATGTCTTCGGCCCCTTCCGGCAGATCGGCGTCGATCCGCGCCAGCCGATGGCCGTCCGTGGCCACGCAGCGCAGAGCCTTGCGCCCCTCGGCGTCGGCCACATGCATGTAAACGCCGTTCAGGTAATAGCGCGTCTCTTCGGTCGAGATGGCAAATTTCGATTTGTCGAAAAGCCGCCGCAACACCGGTGCCTTGGCCGAAAAGTTGCTGGCGTATTCCGAGGACGCCATGACCGGAAAATCCTCTTTCGGCAGCGTCGCAAGGTTGAAATTCGAGCGCCCCGCCTCGACCGTGAGACGCCCGGCGGTGCCATCATCGGCCAGCGTGACCAGTGCGCCGTCGGGCAGCTTGCGGACGATCTCGTGCAGCAGCACGGCCGACACGGTCGTCGCGCCCGCGCGTTCAACCTGCGCGAGGGCCTTGTCGCTGACCTCGATATCCAGATCGGTGGCGCGAAAATTGACGGTTTCGCCGTCGGCCTCAATCAGCACGTTGGCGAGGATCGGAATGGTATTGCGCCGCTCGACGACCGATTGCGCCTGCGCGACGGCCTTGAGCAGTGTTCCACGTTCGATGCTGAGCTTCATGCCCATCCTCCCTGAAAGATACCGACGCCGCGCCGGGACTGGCACGGTATCAACACCGCCTTGCGGCGCAAGCGGTTAATGCACTTTTTATGTGGAAAACACATATCGTCAAGCGCCGCCCGCCCGTAAAGGGGCGGCGCGGCTCACGCCTCCAGTGTGCGGCGCAGCAGTTCCAGATCCTCGGCGATCTGGCTGTCGGTCACGCGCAACTCATCAATACGGCGCACGCCGTGCATGACCGTGGTGTGATCGCGCCCGCCAAAGCGGCGTCCGATTTCAGGCAGGCTGCGCGATGTCATCTGCTTGGCCAGATACATTGCCACCTGGCGCGGGCGGGCAAAGATACGCACACGCTTGGGTCCGATCAGATCGCTGAGACGGATGTTGAAGTGGTCCGATACCTGACGCTGAATTTCCTCGATGGTCACCTGCCGCTCGCTGCTGCGCAGCACATCGGCCAGGCAATCCTGAGTCAACTCCAGCGTGATTTCATGTCCGACCAGCGACGCGAACGCAAAGAGACGGGTCAGCGCGCCTTCCAGAACGCGGACGTTTTTCGTGATGCGCATGGCCAGAAATTCCAGCACGCCATCGGCCAGCGTCAGACCGGGGTATTGCGTGCGGTAATATTCGACCTTGGATTGCAGGATACCAAGGCGAAGCTCGTAATTGGTGGGATGCAAATCTACGACAAGGCCGCATTGCAGGCGCGACTTGATCCGCTCTTCCAGATTCTCGATCTCGCCGGGGGCGCGGTCGGCAGAGATGATGATCTGCTTGCCGCCGTCTACCAAAGCATTGAACGTATGAAAGAATTCCTCCTGCGTGCTTTCTTTGCCGGCGATGAATTGCACATCATCGACCATCAGCACGTCGACCGCGCGGAACATGGATTTGAAATCCATCATCTTACGCTCGCGCAGGGCCTGCACAAAACGGTACATGAACTGCTCGGCCGACAGGTACACGACGTTCAACTCGGGCTGGCGCTGGGACAGTTCCCACGCAATAGCGTGCATCAGGTGCGTTTTACCAAGACCGACACCGCCATATAAAAACAGCGGATTGAACATAACGGGACCGCCGCTGGCCACGCGCTTGGCCGCCGCATGGGCCAACTCGTTCGGCTTGCCGACGACGAAAGTGTCAAAGCTGAACCGCTTGTCCAGCGGCGCGGCGGGCATCATCGGGTCGCGCCGGGCGGCCTGCGGGGCGGGCGCAGCAGCGGCGCGGGCGGGCGCGGGGCGGCCGGCCTGATTGTGCGGCACCTGAAAATGCACGCGGCGAATTTCGGGCGCGACGCTCTGCACATGATAGAGGATCTGATCGCCATATTTCTGCGAGACATAGTTGCCGACAAAGCTGGTCGGCACGGCAAAGGTCGCGACTCCCTCATCCATGTGAGAAAGCTCGAGCGGCTCGATCCAGCTCTTGAAATTGCTTTTGCCGACCGACTTGAGAAGATCCTGCTTAAGCCTACCCCATTGATCCTGTGTCATGCCTGTCCGTTCCGCAACTCATACGTTTCACTTGAACACGCGAGGCCAACTGTGGCCCGGCGCACGAAACGATCCCACTCCGAAGACAAAGCTTACCCGCCCCGCTGCAACGACGCAGCAGGCCCTCCGGTCCATTTAGGACGGATGTCAGGCACGACATAATACGCCCGCACGACCGGGATTCCGGTCCATGCGTAACGATCGTCGGTATACTTTATTTGGACATGCCGGGATATTCCCGAATTGACGCCGATCTGCGGCCCCCCCAAAGGCCCGCCACCGGAATCAGCCTGTCCCCCCAAGCGTGAATCGTAGGCTCAAGTTAGCAACTCGGCCTGAGCGGCGGCAACCGATCTTATGTCTTGACTCTGATTTTGCGTGAAAAGAATCTTTCAGCGTGTCCGACCCACTGAAAAGCAAAAGGGCGCCACATATTGGACGCCCTTTTAACAAATATTAACAATGCGTTAAGATCAAGCGATCGCTTTGACCCGGCTGGACAGGCGCGACATCTTGCGCGCAACGGTGTTCTTGTGGAACACGCCTTTGGTGACGCCGCGCATCAGCTCGGGCTGGGCCGCGCGCAGGGCTGCGGTGGCCGCCTCCTTGTCACCCGAGGCGATCGCCTCTTCGACTTTGCGCAGGTATGTACGGATGCGCGAGCGGCGCGCCTTGTTCACGGCCAGACGTGTTTCGCTCTGACGTGCGCGTTTCTTTGACTGAGGCGTATTTGCCATATGAATCTAACCCTTGATCTGGTGTCGTTTACAAAATTTCATGCGTGACGACACCGTCCGGGTCTTCGGACAGGGCCGGAGACGATTCTTGCCTGAGCGGGCATCACGCGCATGTATGACGGCGGTCAATACTTCCAGACATTGCAAAATGCAACCGCATAAAGCCACGCCCGCAGTGCACGCTCATCCAAACTGCGCCTGATTCCCCGGCACGTCACGAAATCCCGCAACAAATAGTGCCGCACACGTCTGCAAGCACAATTTATAGGCTGGGCGAGTCGCGGATGCTCGTCTGGGACGGAAGTTAAATGCAGGGAATCACGCAAGCGACCACATTAACCACGTCGCCGTCCTGTTTTACCGTGTAGATCTGCGTGACGGACAGGCGCGGTGCGTTGCGATACCCCAACTCCGACCGTTCCGCCCTATTTATCCCGGAACTGCGCCTGACGCTTTTCCTTGAACGCCGCCATCCCTTCGGACTGGTCTTCGGTCGCGAACAACGAGTGGAACACGCGCCGCTCGAACAAAAGACCCTCGGTCAGGGTCGTCTCATAGCTGCGGTTCACGGCCTCCTTGACGGCCATAACCGAAATCATCGATTTCTCGGCGATCTTGGCAGCGGCGCCGCGCGCCTCTTCCTTCAGCTTCTTGACCGGCACGACACGGCTGACCAGCCCCGAACGCTCGGCCTCGTCGGCGTCCATGAATCGGCCCGTCAGGTTCATGTCCATCGCCTTGGATTTTCCGATGAAGCGGGTCAGGCGCTGCGATCCGCCAAGGCCCGCCATGATACCAAGGTTGATTTCAGGTTGGCCGAATTTGGCTGTATCGGACGCGATGATAAAATCACACATCATCGCCAATTCGCAGCCACCGCCCAGCGCATAGCCGGACACGGCGGCGATGATCGGTTTGCGGATACGGGTGATCGCATCATGCTGCGAGCCAAAGAAATCTTCCGTAAACATTTCGACAAAGGACTTGTCCGACATCATCTTGACGTCAGCGCCCGCCGCGAAAGCCTTGTCCGATCCGGTCAGGATAATGCAGCGGACCTTGTCGTTTTTCTGCGCCTCCCCGAGTGCGCTGACCAATTCGCCCAGCAGCTGTTCGTTCAGCGCATTCAGGGCGTCGGGGCGGTTCAGGGTGATCTGGGCGACGTGGTCTTCTACTTCGACGATGATCGTCTCATAGGCCATGAAATATGCTTTCGCTTGTTCCTGTCAGACAGGCAGTCTTACCACTGAAGCCGCGCGGTTCAACCTCTCATTGCTATCTTTGGCACTTACCACAGTAGAAGCTGGAGCGGCCGGACTGCACGATACGCCCGACCGTTCCGTCGCAACCGTCGCGCCTGCACGGCTGCCCCTCGCGCCCGTAAACGTCGAAACTGTGCTGGAAATACCCCAATTCTCCGTCTGCTTGCCGAAAGTCGCGCAAGGACGATCCGCCCGCCTCGATTGCATCGCGCAGTACATCGCGGATGATCGGCACCAACGCGGCACCGCGGCGCGCACTAATGTGTCCAGCCTTGCGGCGCGGCGAAATACCGGCACGAAACAACGCCTCACACACATAGATATTCCCAAGGCCTGCGATGATGCGCTGATCCAGCAATACCGATTTGATCGGTGTGTTCCGCCCTGCCAGCGCAGAGACCAGATGCGCCTCGTCAAAGGCGTTTCCCAGCGGCTCGGGCCCCAGTTTTGACAGCAGGGGATGATCGTCCGCTCCGGTCGTAGCAAACAGATCCATCGCGCCAAAACGGCGCGGGTCGTTGAAGGTGATGCGGGCGCCATTTTCCATGTGAAACACAACATGGTCATGTTTTTCCGGCGCGGGATGGTCATGCACGAACTGACCAAGCGGATCGCCGGAAACCAACATGCGCCCCGACATGCCAAGGTGAATCAGCAGCGTTTCGCCCGTGTCCAGATCAGCAAGAATGTATTTTGATCGCCGCCGCAGGCCCAGCACCCTCTGCCCGGTCAGCCGCGCCGCCATATCGGGCGGAAAAGGCCAGCGCAGGTTGGGCCGGTTCACATCGGCCTGCGAGATGACGACCCCCTCCATCACGGGGGCGAGGCCGCGGCGAACTGTCTCGACCTCGGGCAATTCCGGCATGTGGGCGCCTTTCGGATACCGCGCCGCATTGTGTCTGCGCGGCTGCGCCCTATAACAAGGCCCAGAACAGGCGCAAGGCAAGAGCGATGAACGAGAAAACCACCCATTTCGGATTTCAGGACATCCCCGAGGACGAAAAGGCGGGCCGCGTGCGCGGCGTCTTTGGTTCGGTCGCAAGCAAGTATGACGTGATGAACGACGTGATGAGCCTCGGGATTCACCGCGCCTGGAAGGACGCGATGATGGATTGGCTGGCGCCGCGCCCCGGCCAGCGCCTGCTGGACGTTGCCGGCGGCACCGGCGACGTTGCATTCCGGTTTCTGAAGCGCGCCGGCAGTGGCCATGCCGCGGTGCTGGACCTGACCGAACCGATGCTGATCGAGGGCCGCAAACGCGCCGAGGCCGAGGCAATGGCAGACAGCCTCGACTGGATCGTGGGCGACGCGATGGCCCTGCCCTTCGACGACAATGCATTCGACGTTTACACGATCAGCTTTGGCATCCGGAACGTGACACGCCCCCAAGAGGCGCTGAACGAGGCCTATCGCGTGCTGCGTCCCGGTGGGCGGCTGATGGTGCTGGAATTCAGCCAGATCCCGAATGATATGATGCAAAAGGCGTATGACCTCTACAGCTTCAACATCATTCCACGCATGGGCCAAGCGATTGCGGGGGACCACGACAGCTATCAATACCTTGTCGAATCCATTCGTAAATTTCCAGATCAAGATACGTTTCTGAGCATGGTGAAACAGGCCGGTTTCGGCAATGCCAAGTATCGCAACCTGAGCCTGGGTATTGCCTGCCTTCATTCCGGCTGGAAGCTGTAGGAAATGCGCGGTCCGCACAATATCATCCGCCTGATTCGAACCGGCGCCACGTTGGAACGCACAGGCGCCATGAGCGTCGTGATGGACGCGATGGATGCGCCGCCGCTTGTGCGCACCACCTTGCGTCTGATCGCGTGGCCGTTCAAATGGCTGGGCGTCGAAGGCGATCCATCCGTGCCGCCCGCGCCGCGTGCGCTGACGGCATTGGGGCCGGCCTACATCAAGTTCGGGCAGATCCTGTCGACCCGACCCGACCTTGTGGGCAACGATCTGGCCGCGCAGATGCGCGTGCTGCAGGACAAGCTGCCCCCCTTCCCGACCGAAACCGCCAAGGCCAGCATCGAGTCCGAACTGGGCCTGCCGGTCGAGGCGATCTACGATGATTTCAGCCCGCCCGTCGCCGCCGCCTCCATCGCGCAGGTCCACAAGGCGCGGCTGAGGGACACGGGCGAAGCGGTGGCGATCAAAGTCCTGCGCCCCGGTATCGAGCGCGCGTTTCGCGTGGATATCGACGCCTTCTACTTTGCCGCCAACGTGATTGAATTCCTCTCGCCCTCGTCCCGGCGCCTGCGCCCGACCGACATCATCGCCCATTTCGAAGGCGTCGTCATGGGCGAATTGGACCTGCGGCTCGAGGCCTCCTCGGCCTCGGAATTTGCGGCCAACACCAAGGACGACAAGGGTTTTCAGCTGCCCGGCATGAAATGGGACCTGTGCAGCCGCCGCGTGATGACGATGGAATGGGCGGACGGCGTGCCGCTGGGCGACAATGACGCAATCGATGCGGCCGGTCATGACCGCACGGTGCTGGGCGACCGGGTGCTGCAACTGTTCCTCAGCCATGCGCTGCGCGATGGGTATTTTCACGCCGACATGCATCAGGGCAACCTGAAGGTCGCGCCAAACGGCAACATCATCGCTTATGATTTCGGCATCATGGGCCATATCGACGAATACACCCGCCGGGTCTATGCCGAGATCCTCTATGGCTTTATCAAACGCGATTACCACCGTGTCGCAGAAGTGCATTTCGAGGCCGGGTACGTGCCTGCCGACCGCGACGTCGATGAATTCGCCCGCGCCCTGCGCGCGGTGGGCGAACCGATTTTCGGCATGGATGCCAGCCGCATCAGCATGGGCAGCCTGCTGAGCTATCTGTTTGAAGTCACAGAACGTTTCGGCATGGAAACACGGACCGAGCTGATCTTGCTGCAACGCACGATGGTGGTGGTCGAGGGCGTGGCGCGGTCGCTGAACCCGCAGATCAACATCTGGCAGGTCGCAAAGCCCGTGGTCGAGGATTACATCCGCCAAAGCCTGGGTCCGCGTGCCATGGCCCAGAGCATGGGCAAGACGCTGATGGTACTCGCCCGGTTCGGCCCGCGCATGCCGCAGTTGGTCGAAGCTGCGCTGATGCGCCAGTCCAGCCCCCCGCCCGAACCTCGACGGCGCAGGCGCCGCGATCTGGCGACATGGGGCATCGGCGGGCTGGCAGCGGGGGCCGCACTGGCAACGGCGCTGGCCCATTTGGGATAATGCGTGTGCGTAGCGGCCACAATCCTGCGAAATAACGCTGTACTCGGCCAATTGCCCTGTTGTTCCAGCAGAGCCATCCCTATTGTGCGGAAAATTCTACGCTGCCGAGGGACGCCCGTGATCTGCAAACAGCCCATTGCTGCCACCTTGGTGGCAACCTTCATGCTGAGCCCCGCGAGCCTCGCGGCCCAAGCTCTAACCGCGGAAGAACTGAACTCGAGCCTTGCTCCGGACCGTCCAGCAGGCAATCAGATCACAACGCAAACCAACATCTACGGCACGCCCGGCGGTCTGATCGACATGCCGACCGCCGAAATGGCCCCCGATGCGCAATTGTCGACGACGGTGTCGTTCTACGGGGCAGGTAACAGTTCGACGACGCGCACGACGCTGACCTTTCAGGTGCTGCCGCGCCTTTCTGCCAGTTTTCGCTATTCGGGCATCGGTGGCATCATGCCCGATCGGGGGCGGCCGACTTTCAACACGCTCTACGATCGCTCCTTCGACCTGCGCTATCGCCTGGTAAACGAAGGGCGCTATGTCCCGGCTATTGCCATCGGCCTGCAGGATTTCATCGGCACCGGCCTCTATGGCGGCGAATATCTGGTCGCGACCAAGACCTTCAACTCGCGGCTGCGGGTGACGGGCGGTATCGGCTGGGGCCGGTTCGGCAGCCACAACAGCTTTGGTCGCACCGGCACCCGGCCCAAGACCCTGCTGGGTGAGGGCGGAATCCCAACTTATGACCGCTGGTTCCGCGGCGATGTCGCAGCCTTTGCCGGCCTGTCCTATGCGGCCACTGACAAGCTCAGCTTTGGGGTTGAGTATTCGTCCGACGGCTATGACCGTGAACAGCGCGACGGCAACATCAATCGCAAGTCATCATTTAACTTCAAGGCCAGCTACACCGTCAGCGACGCGCTGAGTTTTAGCGCCTATTCGCTTTATGGCGATGAGGTGGGCGCATCGGTAACGGTATCTCTGAACCCGCGCAGCCCCGCGATCAAGGGCGGAGCCGAGGGCGCGCCGTTGCCTGTCGCGCCGCGCGCGCCCGGCTCTGCGGCCGATCTGGGCTGGACCACCGACAGCACCCGCCAGAGCGGCGCGCGAGCAACCCTGGCATCACTGCTGGAACGCGAGGGTATCGCGCTACACGGCATGGATATGGATGCCACCCGCGCCAATGTGCAGATTCGCAACCACCGCTATGGCCAGCGCCCAGAGGCTTTGGGCCGCACGGCGCGGGCGATGACACGCAGCCTGCCCGCCTCGGTCGAGGTGTTCACGATCACGCAAATGGTGCAGGGGCAGCCAGCCGGCTCGGTTACGTTTAACCGCTCCGATCTGGAGCAGCTGGAGAATGCGCCCGCCGTTGACATGCTGGCGCGCACCGACATCGCCGACGGGCTGCGCTATTCGGACGGCATCACCCTGGCTGAAGATGCCTATCCGCGATTTGAATACGCCATCGGCCCCTTCCTGCGCCTCAGCGTGTTTGATCCTGACAACCCCGTGCGCGCCAACGCGGGTATTCAGGCGCGTGCAAAATATCACTTTGCGCCCGGCTGGGTCGCATCCGGCTCGATCTCGCAAAAGCTCTTGGGCGACTTGGACGACGTGCCTCTGCCCGGTACGTCGGGCCTGCCGCGGGTCCGCTCGAACGTGGCGTTCTATTCGCAGACCAACACGCCGACGATTGACTACCTGACCCTGTCGAAATACGGGCGCCCGGCCAAGGATTTCTACAGCCGCTTCACGGTTGGCTATATCGAACGGATGTATGCCGGCGCTTCGGCCGAGATCCTATGGAAGCCGGTCGACAGCCGCCTCGGCCTTGGGGCCGAACTGAATTATGTCCAGCCGCGCGAGTTCGACCAACGATTGGGTCTGCGCACACGCAATACGACGGGTGGCGTCATCCCCGAATGGAACGGCCACGCATCGGCCTATTACGATGTTGGCTACGGCTTTCACGGGCAATTGGACGTTGGCTGGTATCTGGCCGGCGACTTTGGGGCGACCTTGGCGGTAGACCGTGTTTTTGCCAATGGCTGGAGCATAGGCGCCTACGTCACCAAGACCGATGTAAGTTCGGCCACCTTCGGCGAAGGATCCTTCGATAAGGGTATCCGGATCGAGGTTCCCTTTGCCTGGGGTGTGGGCACGCCGACGATACAGACGTCGAAGACGACCCTGCAGTCCCTGTCACGCGATGGCGGCGCGCGACTGGATGTCGACGGTCGTATTTATGATCTGATCAAGGAAACAGATGCGTTGTCACTGGCCAATACCTGGGGGAGGTTCTGGAGATGAGCGTCATGAATGCGGTGCGCGGTGTTGCCCTAGGACTCGCCTGCCTGACGATGATCGCGGGCTGTTCGAACGCGCCCGACGATCAGGTGACGGCGGGCACATTTACCAAGTCGATCCTGAAAGGACGCAAAGCCACGCCCGCCCCCAGCGCGCAGCGAATCGCCGCTGATGTAGCCAAGGCGCTGGCGGCAACCGACGCGCCCCTGATACTGCTCGTGATTCCCGAACGGCAGGCCGTCACCGTCATGCAAAAGCTGGAGCAGAACCGCGGCTACGACACCTACGGCACGGCAGACCGGCGTACTGTGACCCTACGTGGCGGGATGGTGTCGGCCACACGCGGTTTGGGCAACGATATCATGTCTTCCGATATCGAAGCGGTGCGCGCCCTCGTCTCTACCCGGCAGGCCGGTACGGCGCAGCGCGTGACGCGTTATCTGGATGGCGAAGACTTGACCATTGCCGAGGTTCGCGCATGCACCGTGCGTATCACCGAAACGAACGCCCGGATCACCCATGTCAGTGAAACCTGCAAGGGCGATGGTACTGATTTCACCAACACGTATCAGGTGACGGCAGACGGCCTAATCACACAATCGCGGCAATGGCACAGCCCATCAGCTCAATACCTGACAATCCAGAAGCTGCGCTGACGCCCGGTAGCATTCTGAGAGTCGCAACTCTGGACGCCTATGTTGTTCAGACGCTATCGACACGACGATAGCCGCGCCACCGTCGGCATAAAAAAGGCGACCCCGAAAGGGCCGCCTTTTCGACTAGATCGCGAAAAATCGCGGATCCGATCAGGTGTCGTCGCTCGAATCGATCGCAGCAATCGCGATGATGCCAACGGCAAGACCAGCAGCAACCAGTGCGGGTGACACGTTCATTGCGCCTTGCGACGAAACGAACGGGTCTGCGTTGACGTCCTGTGCCACAACGGGCGCAGCAGCGACAACGGCGACAGCAGCGGCTGCCACAAAAGTCGAAATCTTTTTCATAACTAGCTCCTCTTCATTTGCCTCCACGAATGTCCGTGTGGCTTCAAAGCAGATATTACACAGCGGAGTCCGAAATAAAACTGTTTTTGGCACGATCTCCGTAAAACCACCCTTATTTGACGGACGCACCACGACCTCTATAAAAAGCTATTTCCTTTCCATGACTTAACGCTATGCGTGTGTTGTTTCTGCACCAAAATCCGACATGGGGTCGCGTATAAAGTGTGACCTGAGCCCAGGCATCTTCCAGATTCCACAGAGTCATCGGGGTTCAATCAGTGACTTGACGCCGCCATTTTGGCTTTCACTATACTTAGCGGAAGCTTCATGGATGACAGTTGGCCAAAGGCAGAATCTGACCTGTTCCGATAGTAAACTTCCCGCCAGTCGCCCATCGGATTCCACGTTTCGTGCCCAGCAACGTTCCGTTCAGGCAGCCATCCGCTATCTGGCAGCGTATTTTACACGCACGAAAGCGAGGCATTCGCCCTGCCTTCTTCAGCTTGTCGTTCTCTTCCCCCAAGACCATCAGCCGATTCGCGTCAGACGGCTCCATCACCGCCAGACCTCGCCTGTATCTTTAATATCTCGCAGAACTGGTCCCATGCCACCGACATACGTCAGCGCTATTCTCACCGGCGTCCTGCGCCTTGATCATCTATATGACCTGCTCGCTTGTGAATCGCGCCTTCAATCGCCCGCCCTTTTGTGGGGTGAACCCTACACAATCTGGAGGAGGTTTGCGGCCAACTACACCACTAACAGTTTCGTCTTACCCGCCAGTAATGCAGGGATATTGCGAGTGTATCAGAGATTTTATGCAGGGTGGCGCAACCCGAGAATATCAGCCGCCAATACGCGTTGCCCCCCTTCCATTACAAGAAGTGTGGAACCACCCGATAGTTGCGCCTCAATGATTCGCGCCTGACTTTGGACCGGCGTTGATCCCAGAACGTCCTGCCCCTGAAATGAATCGACTGAAATCGAATATGTGCCTGCGGGCAGCGGTGTGCCGTCTTCACCCAGACCCTTCCAGACAAAATCACCACCCGCGATCGGCACGCCCTGTTGCTGGACAATGCTGCCGCTGGAATCGCGCACCATCATCTGGGCAAGGTCCGCGCCAGGCAATGCAGTATACGTCAGCGATACGGGCGATCCGTCGAAGACAACTGGCATCTCGGCCCGCGCTGTCATGCCAACCCACCCCTGCAATTGCCCCATGCCAAGCACACCCAGTTGCTGGCCAAGACCCGTCAACAGATCGTTTGTCATCACCTGCTGTTCGACCGTCGAGAATGCGGCGAGTTGCGATGCGAATTCAGTCGAGTCAACTGGGTTTAGCGGGTCCTGATTCTTCATCTGCGCCGTCAACATCTTGAGAAATGTCTCAAAATCCGAATTTAACGTCGTCCCGGCCTCTGCGACGGCGGACGCAGGATTGCCGCTCGAAGCGCTGGGTGTAGCGGCGCCGGTAGTGGGGGAGGTGATGTCCATTTCTGGTCCTTTTCAAAGGCGAATATCAAGACGGTCAGTGGTCACGCCAGGCGCGCTCTGCGAAAGGAAACCCACGGTGCCGGTGTTCAAAACCTCATCCGCATGCGAGGGGTCACCAGATTGGTCCACTCCGGCATTGCGCGCCTCGCTTCCCTCCCTGGAAAAGGTGAAGTCGGTCCCGCCATAGCCAAGATCGCGGAACTCCTGATCCAATATGTCTATGTGGCGGCGCATGAGGTCCAGAGTCTCCTGTCGTTCGGCACTTACGCTCACCACCATGCCGCCATCACCCGGCGTCAGAGTGATTCGGACACGGCCCAACTCGGATGGGCTCAATGTCAGGTCCGATGGCTTGTCTAGAGCCTTCCCGGCGGCTTCGGAGAGTTGGATTGCAATATGGCGCGCCATCTGCGGAGTGCTTCCGCCTGCCACCGCGGGCATACGCAGCTCGGCGGTCGTAGTCGGCGCAGGACGTGGATCGCCGGATATCGCCGGGTCATTCACAATGATAGCTGATCCCCCGCCCTCTTCGCTCTCTGCCGAGTCCGTAGCAAAGGCAGCAACCACTGGCTCCGGCGGCGCGGGTGCCAGACTACGCATCATGTCCGGCGCCGTAGTCCTCACCGCACGGGGGCTTGCATCATTCGTCGCACTGCTCCTGTCAGGCAATGGGACATCTTCTGACGACTGCGCCCCAAACGGCAGGCCTGCGATCGCACCGCCCGGGGCCGTGATTTCGTCGGCAATGGTCGGTCCATCGCGGGTTGAAATCGGCAGCGCCGTGATGGTGGCGTCCAATTTTACAGGAGGAGTGCCGGCATTTACGACAGGTAAGAGGTCAGCCGTGCGCCAGTCAGACACCGACCGGGTTCTATCTGCATTGCCGCGAAGAACAGCCTGCGGCGATGAAACAATCTGATCTTGCTGAGGCAGAGCTGTCTGAGACGCGCCACCATGTGCCACCCCGCCCATTTCCGCACTGCTGTTACTGGGACTCACGGAAATCAATCTAGACGCATCCTGCCCTAAATCACTGTCACCGCGTGTATCATCAGCATACTGGGCTGGGCCGCCCGGCGTCGTTGTGAAAAATGCAGGTTCACCCAATTCGCAATTCATCTGGCCTGCCTGAGCTACATCATCGGCCACCTCTTCCTGGTCAGGATCAGGGGGATCCAGTGAATCCGCTTCATCAATTTCCAAGCCGTCCTGCACAGCCGAAGCCGATTCGCCCCGCGCCAGGCTGTCGCCCACCGCTTTCTGCTGGGATACATCAGCCATCCCCGGACGCGTCGTATTGGCTTTCGCAAAAGCCGCTTGGAAATCGGTGGAATCTGCCCCTTTTACAGCTTTGGTAGCCTTCTGCGGCTCGCTGCCTTTCACGGTCCCATCAGGCGCCGCACCAAGCCCCGACCGGGCTGAGGACGGATTGAATGTCGATAGAAAGCCGAGCATGCGCCCCTCCGGGTTTTCTTCCTTGTGAGGGGCATCTTCTCAAACTCTGGTTACTGCTTCTTTACCGGTTTGCGGTCAAATGGCCCCGAGTACGATAAATTCGAGGTATTCCCATGACTGAAACTTTACCATTCACGGCGACGCAGGCAGTCCAACCGCATGCCAAACGGGTGACGCCACCCTCGGCACGGGAAACCGCGCAGAAACTAGAGGCGACCTTTCTGGCGGAGATGTTGAAATCCGCTGGATTTGGCAAAAATGCAAATTTTTCTGGCGGCATTGGCGAGGAACAATTTGCATCCTTTCAAAGGCAGGCCCTGGCCGACGAAATGGTCAAGGCTGGGGGGCTGGGCCTCGCCGATGCCTTTTACCAATCAATGATGGAGGCGTCCTATGACAAATGAGGTCACTCACACACTGATAGATGATCTGAATACCCTCCTGGATCGGGAACGCGCCGCATTGCTGGACGGCGACCTTGAGGCAATTTCTGCACTTCTCCAGCGCAAGGAAGCTTTGATTGATCAGTTGAACACGCAAGCGCCACAATCGCGCGAGGACATGTTGGACCTGAAGGGAAAGCTCGCCCGAAATCAGGAATTACTGGACGGTGCGCTACAAGGCATCCGCAAGGTCGCCGCGCGCATGGCAGCCGTTCGCAGGATTCGCCGCAACCTTGAAACCTATGACAAAAGCGGTCGCAAATCCGAGGTTCCCGGCATCATCGAACACAAGATGGAAAAGCGCGCCTGACATTAATTTGCCTCAAATGCCACTGAGATAAAGGGCTGCCTTAGCATTCCATTAGCACATATCGGCCCATTCTAAGCCTGCATCCGATCTGGATGGCGCAGCATAAACGAAATGGCTGCACGGGTCAGAATGACATTTGAAAACCGCCTCGAATCCGAGGCGGGACATGAAACAGGCGCAAAGCGCCGCAAGCTATAGGAAAATGCTATGTCCAGCATTCTGACAAACAACAGCGCAATGGTTGCATTGCAAACCCTGAAATCAGTCAACAACAACCTGGGCAAGACTCAGGACATGATCTCAACCGGCAAGGAAATCGGCAAAGCCAAGGATAACTCGGCCATCTGGGCGATTTCAAAGGTGATGGAATCCGATGTCAGCGGTTTCAAGGCGATTTCGAAATCTCTGGCGTTGGGCGAATCAACCGTGGCCGTGGCCTCAGCCGGTGCCGAACAGATCACCAATATCCTGAAGGATATGAAGGAAAAAGTGGTCGCCGCAACCGGCGAAAACGTCGACTACGCCAAACTCACTGCGGACGTGGATGAGATGAAGGCGCAGATCACGTCAATCATTGGCGCGTCGCAGTTTAATGGTGCGAATCTGCTCGACTCCAGTGTCGCTGCGACCGGCATTACTGTCCTCTCGTCTATTGACCGCGACAACGCCGGTGCGGTTGCCGCCAGCAACATCACTGTCGATTCGGTTGATTTCACAGCCAACTTGGTTCTGACTGATGTATTGGTCGACAGCGCAGCAAACGCCGAAACGTCGATCACGGCGCTTGAGGCCCATATCCAGACCGCAGTCGATGGGGCCGCAGCCTTGGGTGCGTCAGCCAAGCGTATCTCCGACCAGGGTGACTTCGTCTCGAAGCTGACGGACGCCATGAAATCCGGCATCGGCGCCCTCGTCGACGCCGATATGGAGGCAACGTCGGCCCGCCTGCAGGCCCTTCAGGTCCAGCAGCAGTTGTCGACGCAATCGCTGTCAATTGCCAATCAGGCACCACAGGCGATCCTGTCGCTGTTCCGCTGATAATCCTGTCAGGGGTGCCCAACCGGCACCCCTGATCCCTCAGCCCAAGATCGAAATTTCCGGAAGGACTAACTTGTGAACGCGATTCGCCAAGCGCAGAATGCCTATGGACAGACCAATCACTCGATTCGGACCCTACGCGGGACGGAATATGACGCAGTAGCGCGCATTACTCACCGTCTGAAATCAGCCGCCGAAAGCGAGCCGCTGGACATGAAAGAGCTGGCCGGAGCAATTCTCGACAATCGCAGCATGTGGACTCTTTTCGGTACAGAAGTCGCCGATCAGGACAATCCTCTGCCCAAGGAATTGCGCGCGCGCATCTTCTATCTTGCAGAGTTTACCGATGAACACAGCCGAAAGGTGCTGAACCGCACCGCAAGCGCAGATGCACTGATAGAAATCAACACCGCCGTCATGCGCGGCCTTCGTGACAGGAGTGACGCGACATGAGCGGCCTTGTCCTCAAGCTCGGGCCAAAAGAGCGTGTTTTGATAAACGGCGCCGTGATTGAAAATGGCGACAAGCGATCGCGCCTTTCGGTTGTCACCCCCGAAGCGAACATTTTGCGCCTCCGCGACGCGATACACCCGGAACACGCCACGACGCCCGTCCGGCGTGTCTGTTATGCCGCGCAGTTGGTTCTGTCAGGGGATGCTGATCCCGATGACGCCCGCCTGCCCCTCCTGCGTCGCATAGAGGAACTGAGCCAGATCCTGACCGATGCCGACAGCCGTAGTCACTTGGCGCAAGCGACCCAATCGGTTCTGGACGGTCAATTTTATCAATGCCTGAAATCGTTGCGTAATCTACTTGGACGCGAGGATAGGCTGCTCGCTCGACACGCATCATGACCTTCCAGCCCGCTCTTGCCGCTGGCGGTCTGACTGGCTGGAGCTTTCTAAACCGCACCCTCGGACAGCAAACCAAAGCGTTCGAAAGAACCCCGGAGATCCGCCGTGATACCGAGTATTTTGAAAAGAATATTGCACAAGCCCGCACGGCACCGAAGACTTGGTATCGGATCGCCGCCTTTTGCGGGTTGCGCTCGGTGCGTTTGGACTAAGCGACGATCTGAATAGCAATGCGTTCGTTCGCAAGATTTTGGAGGGCGGGACACAAGACACCGACGCGCTTGCCAACAAGCTTTCGGATGTTCGATACCGCGAATTCTCCAAAGCGTTCGGCTATGGCAATATCGGCGGCGCGCGCACCGGCAGTTCGTCTTGGGCACGTGGCATTACAGCACGATTTCGGCAGCTGGAATTCGAGGTCGCTGTCGGTAATCAGGACCAAAGCATGCGTCTGGCGATGGATGCCAAGCGCAACATGCCAGATATCGCCAAGCAAACCGGCACGGATGAAACACGCTGGTTCAAAATCATGGGCAACCCCCCGATGCGTCAAGTATTTGAGACAGCGCTCGGCCTCCCACCGAGTTTTGCCCAAGCCGATCTAGACACACAAGTTGCCGAGTTTTCAGATCGCGCCAAACGGCAATTGGGCTTGGATAGCCTCAGCGCCTTATCGGACACTGCCATTCAGGATGCGGTGATCGAACGCTTTCTGATACGTGATCAAATCAAGGCATTTCAGGTTCAATCCGCCGGGTCCGTTGCCCTCACACTCTTGCAGAGCGCGCCACGACTTTTCTGATGCGTCGCAACTGTAGGCGATCTAGTGAAATATCTGGCGGACAGGCTCACGATATTTGCCAGATAACCAAACTGCTAGTGTAGCAGCACCCATCCGCGTAAATCACTCGCGACCAGCTTGGGCGCCATGCCAGGGCACACCCTGAGGCATGCGCGGACTCCGACTTACTCGACCTGCGGCGGCTTTCATTGACAACCACGGTTGCCATGCAAGCCACGTCGCGCGACCAACCACCTAGGAATTCATCTTATCTGCACATGCACCCGATGATCTGGCTTCCGCATACGGGAGCTTTATGTGCAGTTCGGATCCAGCGTATCAGTTCGAGGCCTGCCGCACAAATAGAACGTGGCGCGCAATGCGGCCTAAGCCGGTGGATCTCAGCCAAAAGCCAGCGTGCAATACGCACACTCGGCCGATGATCCGGGACAGTCCTCCAATTGCCTGATCTGGCAGCGCTGCCGACTAGGAAAGGAAAACCCATCCGTCTCAACCGTTCAATTCCCTCGAACCACTACGCGACCTCACGGCAAGACTGCTGCATCCCTACCCCACTGCGGACTCCGATCTCTCTATCCTATTTAGCCGGGCGCATACCGACGCCCGTATGCAATTTTTGCCCCTGTGACGGCGCAGCTGACGCACGTCGTAGAATCAGCGCCAAACGGTCGAAGCTGTCCTTTGTCGTTCCGGCTTCGATTTCCGCTAAAAAACGGTCAAGATCAGGCCAGGCCCGAATTGCCCTATCCAGTTCGGGATCACTGCCGTGCGCATACAGGCCTGCGCGAATCATGGTCTCGGAGCGGTCGTATGCCCCCAAAAGCGCGCGCGCCTGACGAAGCAGATCATTCTCCGCATCCGAGGCCGCACGCGGCAGGCTGCGTGAGACCGAGCGCAATAGATTGATTGCGGGATATCGCCCACGCTCGGCGATGTCGCGATCCATGACGACATGGCCATCCAAGACACCGCGCAGAATATCCGCCACAGGCTCATCCATATCAGATCCGGCTACCAGGACGCTGAAAATACCGGTAATACTGCCCTGACCTTCGCCCCCTGGGCCTGCCCGTTCGCAAAGCGACATGATCATATGCGCGGTTGATGCAGGATAGCCGCGCAAGCTGGGCATTTCTCCGGCGGCGGTTGCGACCTCGCGATGCGCCTCGGCAAACCGGGTGATCGAATCGGCCAGGAGCAAGACGTCCAGTCCTTGGTCGCGAAAATGCTCGGCCACGGCCATTGCGGTCCATGCGCATCGGCGGCGCACCAACGGTGATTGATCCGATGTGGCGGCGACGATCACGGACCGGGCCATGCCTTCGGGCCCCAAGACATTTTCAGCAAATTCGCGCAGTTCTCGCCCCCGCTCGCCAATCATTGCGAAAACGACGACATCGGCCTGCATATTGCGGCCCAAACTGGCCAAAAGGCTGGATTTCCCCACACCGGATCCGGCAAAAAGGCCAATCCTCTGGCCGCGAACGATAGGCAGGAACGTGTTGAACACTGCGGTTCCGGTCTCCAACCGGTCACCCAGGGAATTACGCTGTGCAGGCGGCGGCGGATCAGCGCGCAAGGCGCGCGACACGGCTCCGCGCATCAGAGGACGGCCGTCGATTGATCGCCCGTAGGGGTCGATTATGCGGCCGATCCATCCATTCGACGGCGCAATCGTTGCGGCATCCTGCAACGACACACGATCGCCCAAGGATACCCCCGTCGGCGCGTCGTCGGGCAGCATGACGACATGGTCTTGCGCCAGTCCCAGCACCTCACCAGACAGCTCAGACCCGTCGCGCCGCCGCACACACAGCCTGTCACCCAATCGCGCCGCCACCGACAAACCAGCGATTTCCAGCGTAGCGCCCGCAACGGCACTTACCCTTCCGATCGCATGGACGGCGTGCAAGCCCGCGATCTCCGCGCCAAGACACTCCAGATCATTTGTGCTCATCGGGCTCTCCAAAAAATCTTCTGAAAACAATTTCTAAAGGAATCACAGTTAATCCTTGATTGAAGACGACCGAGAGAGACGAAATAATGTTTGAGAAGCTGCAAATTTTTCGCATGGCCCACGCCATGGCCCAGCACGCCGGCGCACGGCAATCTGTGCTGGCGCGCAATATGGCGAATGCGGACACCCCCGGATACAAGGCCCGCGATATCGCGCCCTTTGCCCAGACATATAAGGCCGGGGACGGGTTCGCCGCCCGCACCACGCGTCCGGGGCATATTGGCGATAGCGCGGGCGGCTACGCGGTGGAAATGCGCGACGCTGCCAGTACCGAGACCGACCCAAACGGCAATTCCGTCTCGCTCGAGCAGGAAATGCTCAAGGCCGTCGATGTCAAACGGCAGCATGATCGCTCGCTGGCGATCTACAAGTCAGCCCTCACCGTTCTGCGCAGTGCAACCGGGCGCCGTTAAAGGAGACCATCCATGAGCGACTTTTCCGATTCTCTTTCCCTGTCCTCGTCCGGCCTCAAGGCGCAGGCCGCCCGCTTGCGGCATGTTTCCGAGAACATCGCCAACAGCGATACCCCCGGATATCGGCGCAAATCCGTTGCATTCGAAACAGTCATGGGCGGTACGACGCCCGGCGCCGTCGAAACGGGGCGTGTGCATCTGGACAAAAGCGAGTTGGAGCGGATCCACGACCCATCTCACCCAATGGCCGACGAGAGTGGCAACTATGCAGGCTCGAACGTCGAATTGATTATAGAAATTGCAGACGCGCGCGAAGCACAGCGCAGCTATGAGGCCAACCTGAAAATGTTCGATCAGGCGCGGCAGATGTCGTCCAGCCTGATGGACCTTCTGCGCCGTTGATTTGGCCGCAAAACAAACCTGAACAGTAATAGAAAAGGAATTCCAGAATGGAACTCAGTGCCCTTGGCGCCGCCAGCAAATACACCGCCGCCCGTCCCGCGACCGATCCCAAGGATGGCGCGGACGGTCCTGTCCAACTGGCCGCCAACCTCGCCCGCGATTTCGCTGCGACCCTGCAAGACAGCGAACAACTGGCCAAATCCGCGATGACCGGTGGGGCTGATCCACATGCGCTTGTCCAGGCCCTCGCCCAGACCGAACTCGCCGTCGAGACAGCCATCAGCGTGCGTGACAAGGTGGTCGAAGCCTATCAGGAAATCCTGCGGATGCCGGTCTAGGCCGATGCAAAGCGAAGTGATTTTCTACGACACCCTGCGTCAGGGATTGTGGGTGGCTGTGATGATCTCGGTCCCGATCCTGACGGTCGCCCTGTTGGCGGGGCTGACCGTGGGCCTGCTTCAGGCGCTCACCTCAATTCAGGAAATGACCCTGACCTTCGTTCCGAAACTGGCGGCCATCGTTGCCGTTTTCTGGATCTCGATGGGATTTATGACCACGACGCTCGTGTCGTTCTTTCAGGATCGGTTGATCCCGCTCATCATAGGAGGCTGACATGGAAAATGCTGGCTACACCACACTTACCCGCCAATCCGGCCTCATGCGCGAGATGCAGGTGGTCGCCAACAACATCGCCAATGCCGCGACCTCAGGATACCGGCAGGAAGGGCTGATCTTTTCCGAGCACATCACACGCATGCAGGACGGCCCGTCGCTGTCTATGGCCACGGCGAATGTCCGCAACACCTCGATGGTGCAAGGCGCATTGACGCAGACTGGCGGCACGCTCGATTTTGCAATTGAGGGCGACGGTTTCTTTCTGATTGAAACGCCCGCAGGCGAGCGCCTGACCCGCGCGGGCAGTTTTTCGGTCTCGGCCGACGGCGACATGGTGACGAATGACGGCTTTCGCGTGCTCGACGCGGGCGGCGCGCCGGTCTTCGTGCCGCCTGATGCGGCCAATCTGGCAGTATCGCCCGACGGCACGGTCAGCGATGATGGCCGCCCACTGGCGCAGATCGGGCTGGTTCAGCCGCTCGACCGCACCGGCATGGTGCGCGAAGACGGCGTCATGTTCCGCTCCGAAGCAGGGTACGAGCCAGCCGAGGGCGGGCGCATTCTGCAAGGGTTCGTGGAGGGTGCCAATGTCGATCCCATCGGCCAGATGGCCCGCATGATCGAGATCCAGCGCGCCTATGAGATGGGCCAGAGCTTCCTCGAGAACGAAAACAAACGCATCCGAACCGCGATGCAGACCTTCATCCAATCCAGATAGGAGACACCACATGCGTGCCCTGAAAATCGCCGCCACCGGCATGGCGGCTCAACAGATGCGGGTCGAGACGATCTCGAACAACCTCGCGAACATGTCGACCACGGGCTACAATGCCCGCCGCGCAGAATTTGCCGATCTGCATTATCAGCAGCTATCCCGCGCCGGCAGCATCAATGCGGCAGACGGCACGGTCCTGCCGACCGGCGTCCAGTTGGGCCTGGGCGTGCGGCCTGCCGCCGTGTCGGTGCATTTGGCGCAAGGCTCGCTTTCGGCGACAAACGGCGATCTGGACGTGGCCATCGACGGGAATGGATTTCTCGAAATACAGCTTCCGTCTGGAGAAATGGGCTACACGCGCGACGGTGGGCTGAAACGCTCAGCCGAAGGGGTCATCGTCACATCGGACGGTTTTCCGGTGGCGCCCGAAATTGTCATTCCCGACGATGCGCGCAGCATTTCGATCAATGGCGAGGGCGAGGTTTACGCCTATTTTCAGAACAATGTCGAAGCGCAGCTTCTGGGCCAGTTCACCCTGGCCAATTTCACCAACCCCAAGGGGCTGGAGGCCCGCGGTAGCAATCTGTTCACCGAAACCGAAGCATCCGGCCCCGCGCTCAGCACCACGCCGGGGCAGGACGGGCTGGGCACGCTCAGACAAGGCTATCTCGAGGACAGCTCGGTCGATCCGGTCCGCGAAGTAACCGAACTGATCGAAGCGCAGCGCGGGTATGAGTTGAATTCCAAGGTCATCTCGGCCGCCGATCAGATGCTCGGCGCAACTGTGCAGGTGCGCTGATGAGATATCTCGCCCTCATAGGCTGCCTGATCGCTACGCCCGCTGCCGCCGATACCGTGCTTGCCGCGCGTACCATCCGTGCGCAAACCCTGATCACAGCCCAGGATCTGGTGGTGAAAGATGTCGATGTCATCGGCGCCATTTCGGACCCCACCCTGATCGCCGGCCAAGAGGCACGCGTGGCGCTCTACGCAGGCAGGCCCATCCGGCCCGGCGATATCGGCCCACCTGCTTTGGTCGAGCGAAACCAGATCATTGCGCTGATCTATGACAGGTCCGGCCTCAGCATCACCGCCGAGGGCCGGTCGCTATCTCGGGCCGGTCCGGGCGAGACGGTGCGTGTGATGAACATGTCCTCTCGTATCACCGTCACAGGCCAGGTCCTGCCGGACGGCCGCGTTTTCGTATCTTATTAGGGGGCTGCATCATGCGCATCCATTTCGCCGGTTTTTGCCTTATCCTCGGCCTCGCTGCGTGCGGACGCGCCGGACATATCGGCAAAGCACCCGAGTTCACCCCATTAATAGATTCGCCCGAACAGGCTGCGATGTTCAGCCCCGGCCTGCCCGAGACGTCCACTTACGAGCGCAAGGCTGATCAGGCATCGCTATGGAATGCCGGGCGCCAGTCGCTGCTCGGTGACCGGCGCGCGATGAAGCGCGGCGATATCCTGACCGTTGTCATCGATATCGACGACGAGGCCAAAATATCAAACTCGACCTCCAGGTCGCGCTCCGGTTCGGAAAGCCTGGGGATCCCTCAGCTCTTCGGCCTGCCTCAGCGCATAGACGAAAAACTCCCGGTAGGCGCCAGTATGGCCGATGCCGTGTCGCTTGACTCGACCAGCAAATCAGGCGGCGACGGGTCGGTCAAGCGCCGGGAAGAACTGACACTGCGCGTCGCCGCGACCATCATGCAGGTTTTGCCCAACGGCATTCTGTCGATCCAAGGCAGTCAGGAAGTTCGCGTGAACTACGAAATGCGCGAGCTACTGGTCACCGGCTATGTACGCCCCGAGGATATCACGCGCCAGAACCAGATAACCTACGACAAGATCGCATCCGCCCGCATTTCCTACGGTGGACGCGGTCAGATCACGGACATGCAACAGCCGCGCATAGGCCAACAGATTCTGGACGCTGTGCTACCCTTCTGAAAGGACTCCAATGAGACTTCTCATACCCCTCATCCTATTACTGGTCGGCCTTGGCGGTGGGGTAGGCGCGGGCCTAGCCCTGCGCCCAACGCCGGAGGCCGCCGCGCTACCCCCGGGCAAGGGCGGAAAAAATGAAGCAGGCGTCGATGCGCATGCAACGCCCTCGGGCACCCATTCAGCCGCCAAGGATTATCGCAACTCGAATCACGGGGGCGACACTGCCGACAATTTGGAATACATCAAACTGAACAATCAGTTCGTCGTTCCCATCGTCACCAAGGACGATGTTGAAGCGATTATCGTGATGTCCCTCAGCCTTGAGATCGCGGCCGGCCAGTCAGAAACCGTCTATCAGCGCGAACCTAAGCTGCGAGACGAATTCCTGAGCGTCCTGTTCGATCACGCCAATATGGGCGGTTTTCGCGGCACCTTTACCGATACGGGAAAGCTGTCGTCGCTTCGCAACGGTCTGTTTAGCGTCGCAAAGAACACACTGGGACCGATTGTGACTGCTGTTCTCATCACCGATATCGCCCGTCAGGACTTGTAACTGCGCAACAGCGCCAGATCCTCGACGGCACGTTGATCGCGGCCCAGCGCAGACTTGCGCCGGGCCGCTTTTTGCTGCTCCAGCAGGGCCGAGACAACTTCGGCACGACCGAAAGTCTGGGTGAGCGCAGCCATTTTTTCCGCTTTTGAAACCAACACTTGCGCTAATTGTACGTTCAGATCCTGCCGCGAGCGCTGCGTCCAACCCTGCCAGAGCATATCCGCACCGATTGCGCGCGGCGCAGCCCATTGATCGGCAGGCAAGGCGCGTGCCGCGCGTCTTTTTTCATCCAGATCGACCAGCGCATGGCGCAAGTCTGCCTCCTGCCGCAGGACATCGCGCAACTTGGCCTGCTCGGCCTGATAGGCCGCTTCTGTCGCTTGTTTCAACTGGTGCAGATCGTTCATGTACGGCCCTTTGCGCGGTGCCGCATGGTTTCGGCAAATCTGATCGCCGCAGCGACGGCGCGGTAATGGTCGGGATCGATCTGCTGGCCAATCTCGGTCGTTGCGTGAAGCGCGCGGGCCGTGGGCGGATCGTGACGGATGGGCACCCCGTGCTGCATCGCCAGATCGCGGATGGCCAGCGCCACATGGTCGACGCCCTTGGCCACGCATTCCGGGGCTGCGCCCGGCGCGCGGCTCCATTTCAGCGCGACAGCATAGTGGGTCGGGTTGACGACAATCACATCGGCCGTCGGAACATCGGCCATCATCTGATCCTGTGCGATACGCATGCCCCGTGCGCGTCGCTCGCTCTTCATGTGCGGATCACCCTCCTGCTGCTTCGCCTCATCGCGCACCTCCTGATGCGACATCCGATTTTTGCGGAGATGATCGAAATGCTGCCACAGGAAATCGAGCACGCCGATACCGATTGCGACGAGGCAGACGATCAGCATGAATTCGGTCAACACCTGCGCGAGCAGTGCGCCAATGCCCCTCGGCTCGGCGTAAAGGGCGCTTTGCAACGCGGGCAGGCGCCAATTTAGAAACAGCCCGAGACTGACGGAGTAAACCACCAGCTTGACGAAACTTTTCGCGAACTCAAACAGCCCGCTCGCGCCAAATTTGTTTTTCGCGTTGGAGATAGGATTTACCCGCGATCCTTTGAGGGCCAGCTTCGTCGGGGCGAAAACCAGCGTTCTTGTGGCAAAGAGACTGAGCAGAGCCAGCCCCGCCGGTATGGTGAACCAAGCAATAAGACCCAGCCCCATAGCCCCGATGATACCACCGATCGGCGCCGACGCATGGCCGTCAAAGATGATATCTGCCAAGCCTTCCGCCTGATCGATCATAACCATAAGCAAAGACGAAACGTAGGTGATTGATTGCGATCCGACGGCCAGTCCCGTCAACAGGAAGCCGACATAGGCCGCCGCCGCGGTGAGATCCGCAGATCTGGCAAGTTCGCCCTTTTTGCGTGCCTCATCCAGCTTGTGCTGGGTCGGCTCCAGGCTTTTTTCCGCATCGTCGGACTGTCCTGACATCAGCGCGGCCCAAATGGATTTGCGACATACCCCTGCAATGCGATGCCCCAGATGCTCAGCATAACCGGCGCAAGCAAAAAGAGTAGAACCAGCCCACCGGCCGTGATGACCGGGGCGCCGACGAAAACAACCATCATCTGCGGCATCGCCCGGTTGATGATGCCAAGTGTCAAATTATAGAGCACCGATATCAGAACAAAAGGGGCCGCCAGACTGAAGGCCAGTGAAAAGGCACCAGCCACCTGCGCCACACCCCATTGAGAGGTCGAGCTAGCATCCGGCAGCGCGCCGACAGGAAAGATGCTGTACGTCGCGATCACCATTTCCGCCACATGCACATGAAGATGCAAGATCATGGCCAAAGCGATTCCGCCCATCGTCAGCACATGCCCAATGGCAGGCAGCGGCGTAGCCCCTGCGGCCCCCAGAATCTGCGACAGGGATGTCGCTTGTGCGGCCATGGACCCAGCCGTCTGCAAAGCCAGCAGAAACATTCGAAAACCGATGCCTATCATCAATCCGACGGCCGTCTCGCTCAGAACGGTCCGCGCAATATCCAGATCACTGAACTGACTGGTGTCGATATAGGGTGCCGCCGCCGGTGCAACTACCGCCGTGAAGGCCAGCGAAAGGACAAGCTTCACGCGAACAGGGACCACCCTTTCACCAAACCCAGGAAAAAGAGCCATGATCGGCCCGACTCGTAAAAAGACGGTCGCGTGCAGCCACAGCAGATCTTGGCTGATCTGCAACAGTTCAGCCAACCCGCTCATGCAGCAACCACACCAACAAGCGACGGCTGCGCCTCTACACCGATTTCCTCAAAGGACAGCACCGGGTTACCGATGTTCTTGGCCGACAGCACGGTTCTAAGGAACCTTCGCCGCGCAGTGGACGTGACGATAGCCGGGAAAATGCCCATATCCGCCGCGCGCGCCACCTCGCTTGAGACCGACGCGGTCAGCGTATTGAACAGCTCGGGCGGCAATGCGACATCCAGCCGCCCCCGGTCCTGATCCATCTGATATGTCTGAAAAGTCTCCTCCCATTCCGGTGCCAATTGTATGAGAGGCAAGGTGCCATCATCGCGTTGCAAATTAGCGACCAGTTGGAACCCAAGGCGCTGGCGAACATGCTCGCAGATTGCATCGGGCGACTGATGCAGTTGCCGCCCCTCCGCCGTTGCCTCGAGAATGAGAGGCATGTTGCGAATGGAGACTTGCTCAGCCAGAAGCAGACGCAATATTGCATGCAAAAGATCGGCAGGCACCCGGTCGGGAATCATCTCATCCAGCAGCTTGCGGTTCGCTTCTGACCGGGATGGATCACTTAGGTTGACCATTTCATCAAGAAGTTTGCGCATTGCCTTCATCGTCAGAAGGCGGCTGAGGTTGCGACGGATAACCTCAAGAAGATGCGTGGCCAATACCTCTGTCGGCGCAACGATCGTAGCGCCTGACAGCGCAATAGCATCCTGATCCTGTGCTGAAATCCAGCGCGCCGGCGCGCCGTAAACAGGCTCCATCACGTTCTCGCCGATCGGTAGGTCTGCAATATTGGCCGGGTCCAGCAACAGGACATGATCGGTTCGTAAACGCGCCTGACCCTGCTCGACGCCTTGAACCCGGATGACGTAGCTGCCGCTGGGCAACGCGGGGTCGTCTGTCAGCCGTATCTCGGGTAAAATTAGGCCATATTGCGTCGCAACATGGGTTCTCATATTTGCAATCCGCGCATCCAGCCCCGTGCCCGGATCCAGTACCAGATTGACAAGGTCCGGAGCAAATTCGACGTGAATATCATCCAGCTCCAGTATGTCGCCCAATGACTTTTCAAGTGTCCGCCCCAAGGAAGCGTCCGGCTTCGTTTCGGTTTTAGAGCGCACCTGGGATCTTTTGTATGAAATGACGGCTGTAGCCCCCAGTCCAATACCGCCGATAATAAAGGGTAGAAAAGGCAGACCGGGAACGAGCGCGAAGAGTACCATGAGGACGGCGACCGTGCCCATCGCTGCCGGGTGCCTGCCCAGCTGTGCCGCCAAGGCCAGATCGGTCGCACCAGTACTTCCACCACGCGCGAGCAGGAGTGCCGAAGCAATCGAAATTATGACTGCTGGAATCTGCGTGACCAGCCCATCGCCGACGGTGAGGATCGTGTATGTTTCAAACGCCGTCGCAAGGGGCATATCGTGCACGACCACGCCCATGATCAACCCCATAACGAGGTTGAGCAACGTGATCAGCAAGCCGGCGATTGCATCACCCTTAACAAATTTCGAGGCGCCATCCAGCGACCCGAAGAATGTCGTTTCCTGCTGTTCTCGCTCGCGTCGCTCACGCGCCTCGGCATGGTCGATCGCGCCGGCAGACATATCGCTGTCGATTGCCATCTGTTTGCCCGGCATTGCGTCCAACGCAAACCGCGCGCCCACCTCGGCCATGCGAGCGGCGCCTTTTGTTATAACCATGAAATTTACGATTAGCAGAACGCCGAATACCACGAGACCCAGAAACACGCTGCCGCCCATAACGAAGCTTGCGAAGCCCTCGATGACACCTCCAGCCGCATCCGTTCCGGTATGACCCTGGCCAATGATTAGTTTGGTAGAGGACACGTTCAGCGACAAACGCAGCATTAGGGAAGCGAGCAGAATTGTGGGAAAAGCAGAGAAATCGAGCGGGCGCTCAATAAAAAGCGTGATGGTAAAAATCAGGATCGCCAATGCAAATGATGCTGCGAGTCCCACATCCAGCATCCAGGAAGGGACTGGTAGGATCATCATTACAATGATTGCCATCAACGCTAGCGCTAATAGGACCGTGGGTTGAAATATTTCGCGAATAGATATCACTCTTCAGCCCAACGTTCGCCTCTTGCAGAAAATGCAATAATTTTCACATGACCGCCAACTATCGGAACCAATGAACTGAATTTATGATTCTTCGCACCACCCTTTAAAAATGGATAGCTATTTATATCGTGAGAAGTTATTGAAACCATTTCGCTCCCGCTCATATCCCTCCCACCCTCCTTTGGATAAGGTGAAGCCGAATCATCTCCATTACTCAAAACACCTCTAAATATCCTATCGAATATTTTCATATATCTTTTAGCGTGTTTTTCGGTTCGAGAGTGGTAAGCTCCTACAGCCGAAGACCAGTTACCTCTCTCAACGTAGAGTTTTTTTAAAAACCTTGCAGCATATATTGCATTTTCCTCTGGATCGAACATTTTCGAAACAGAATCAAAATTTTCACCGTGCCATTTGAAGCTTATCTGAAAACACCCTATATCAATATTTCTTGATCCATTTATGGATTCGCCATTAACGTATGACAATGCACTTTCACGAGAGTCAAACCATTTTCCAGTACCGTCCATATTCACCGTCCAAGGCCATGGCTCCAGCCGCCCAGAAACTGTCCTTCCAGTCTCGCTCCGGGCAACCGCCTGCAAGACCGCAAACGGGACCCCGGTCTTTGTAGACGCGATGCGGGCGGCAGTATCACAGATTTCTTTTGATTGAGCATCTGCGCCCGAAAATATGGTGGAAAGTGTTACACATATGAAAAACATACACTTAGCGTAAACCTGCCCACTCAGGCATCCGGAGTAGATATACACACCATATGCACATCGTGATTTTTTGGATACTGACTTCACCAAGAGCCCCTTGAATGCACCATACAGATCAAGGAATTAATAACAAAAAATCATTTAAAATTAGTAACCAATAGTAAGTTAGTTTATGCTATCACTTAAAGCTTCCGATGCCTCAAGAAATCGCGTAACACCATCGCGGATAAACTCGCTCTCCGCGAGCAGCGTATCACCCCTGAAGAGAGGAGCGTTAACGCCCCCTTCTACATTATTCTGATCATTAATTTCTATTATGTTTGTCAACTCAGGATCGGCAAGCCTTGCGGCCTCCGTCCAGTCATCCCCTTGCAATGCCTGTCTCAATGCACCTTCGTCATCTCCTGATGCTCCGTAAAGTTGTGATGCAACCATGTGATTACCCAACTGATCATTTGCCTCAGCACGCAATGCATCGACATCAGCACCACTCATGCCAAGCAAACTGCCAATGGCGTCTCTTGGTGCACCCATAGCAAGCGAGGCCTCAGCCCTTAGAAATTGCCGCTTTTCCTGGGCCGTCCCCTCTGCACTTCCTGTTAGATATATAAGCGCTTCGGAGGGAAACCCCAATTCGAGCAATCGATTCGCCACCTCATTTTCAACAACTCCGGACAACTCCAGATCACCTTTTTTTCCGCGATAGCCCAGATGCTTGAGGAAAGTTACATCATCAGCATTACGGACCGTATAGGACGCGATCACATCAGCAGATCGAATCAGAGCCTCACTCCAGCCATCGGCCTTGGAGCTATTGATCTCATCAAATGCCAATTCGTATCGACCCACAGCGGCCAAGGCGCGCATATACCTGTGGCCAAGAGCTTCGCCAATCTCGGCTCCCCTTTGCTCATGCGCATACGACCCCACCAGATCAATCCAGCCAAGAGGCATATCTGAATATTCGTCCACTCGATTGTCAATCAGCCCCATTAAGGCCAGCGATGAAATTTCAGTATTGCTATCAACTACAGAAAGTAACGCTTTTTCAGATTCCTCTAGAACTTCCTCACTGACGTTACCACTCATCCAATCAAACTTTACATCACCAGAAGATCTATTCAAAATACGAAAAATTCTTTCTGACACACCATTTTGATCACTTTCTTGAAATTTCTCAACCAGCCTTGGAGCAATCAAAATTCTCAGGTGGTACGGAAGTGACGACATCGCTCTGAGAATCGCATCAATATTTGCCCCCTGTAAAGAGTTGCCATCCCCATAATTCAATGCAGACCATAGCGCTACATTATTGTTGCAGCCGACTTGATCTTCAAAAATTTTTACTCTCGTTACACCTCCATCCAAAATCTGAGAAATGGCCAAATAGACACCGCCACTCTCGTCACCCAACCCTTCCGCGGTGATGATCTGCTCAGCTTCCGCACCAAATCCAAAATATAGATAAAGTCGCACTATATTCAATTTTGACGCGACATTACCCTGGCCCATAAATTCCGCAATTTTTCGGTGCGCGGCGCCGATCTGATAGAGAAATGGATCTTCCTCCCCCCAACTTTCAATGGATATCTGGTCATCAGGGATGCATGATTTACCTTCCTGATTGTGAACCAGATTTTGCCCATCACTACCCAGAAATGGATCCGCGCTTGTATACGAAATCATATTTCCAAGTGCCATACTCCGTTCCGGTTGAACTTTGTCTGCATTGGGTTCTTTTGGAGACTCCACATCTTGCGTTGCAAGTCCACTGTCCGCGTACGTCATACTCAAAGCCAGATCGACCAGACCCAAACCTGCAGCGCGCCCAAATTGTTTCGCGATATTTTTTCGGGCAGCTCCTGACGACCTTTGAGACGCCTGACCTCCATCTGTGAAGGTTTTGAGTGTTGGGAATAGGCTTTTCCCAGCGAGCCGAATTGCAGTTTCTTGAGAGGCATCTAAACTAGGGGACCTGCCTGATTGCATCAGCCTTGGCGTCTGTGGTTTGTTGGATTCCACTTCATGGATGGAAATATATTTTGGAACCGGTACCTCTAGATCCGAAAATTTTTCATCAGATACATCCACGACCAGCATGGAGCTTCCATGCCAAAAGACATTAACTTTACAATTACAATTTAGGCCTATAGCCAGGCCCGCCTTTCCTTTCAATGATTCAATGCTTTTTATTCTTTGATCAGAAATACGCATGAAAACCTGTTTCAGGTCCCACTCAATTTCTCTTGCCTTCAGAACCAAATCTTTGACATTTTTCGTTCCAGAAAGCGTCCACCCAATGCGTTGAGGAAGGTGTACTACAAGCCGAGAGAATCCATCATGTTCGCCAGACCGAACGACGACTTTTTCAGCTGCTGCCAGTGACGCCATAAAGGACACCACAACACTAAGCCAGAAAACTTTCATATTGATATTCATGCCGCGTCCTGCTTGAGTGTTTTCAGCGCATCTTCCAGATCTATGAAGGACGGACGGCAATGTGATGGAGTGTTCTGACGGCCAACCTCGATACAGATGTTTGTTGCGTGGTTGTGCAAATTTGCTATCAAAACTTCCCTGATAAGCTGATAAAAATGGGCATCCTCTTCGACAACCGATTTCACCTTTGCGGCGAAAGGTCCCACCAGACCATATGCGAGGAAAACGCCGAGAAACGTCCCCACGAGTGCCCCTCCGATCATTTTCCCCAAAATCTCAGGAGGCTGGTCGATCGAGGCCATCGTTTTGATGACGCCGAGAACCGCCGCCACAATACCGAGCGCGGGAAGGCCATCGGCCACCGTTTGCAGGGCATGACTGGAGTGCATTGCATGATGCAGATTTGCGTCAATGCGCTTTTCCAGCACCTCTTCTACCTGGTGAGGGTCGTCATAATTCATCGACGCCGACCGCAATGTGTCGCTGATCAGCGCGACGGCTTCTTTATCAGATAGGATTTTGGGGTATTTCCCGAAAATCAAGGACTCCGCCGGGTTTTCGATATGCTCTTCTATTGCGACGGGATTTTGGCGACCCAGGCGCAGCAGCTCAAACAGAAGACATAGAAGATCGCGATAGTCGCCCTCCCGCCATTTCGGTCCTTTGAACACCTTTCCAATATCCCGGATCGTATGTTTGATCCCAGCCAGGTCATTGCTGAGCAGGAAAGCCCCCGTCGCTGCGCCGCCAATCATCATCATCTCGAATGGAAGCGATTTCAGAATAATGCCCAGCTTTCCTCCCGCAGCCAGATAACCGCCGAAAACCATCACAAAGATGAGCACGATACCTATAAGACCGATCATTATATTCTCCGCGCATGGGTTCGACAGCAATCTGTCAGCATCAGGTTAAAATTTGCTGACTGGATATATTTTACTGGGTGGGTGCACCAGCATTGCGCCCGGCCAGCACCACCGAAATTGTATGCGCGGCCTGGGGGCTGAGACCCGCCATGATTCCTGCCGCCGCCTCAGGGCGCATGCGGCCGAGGAAACCAGCCGCAAACTCCGGGCTCATCTCCTCGAAAAGGGCTGCGGCCTGTTTTGGCTTCATGGCCTCGTAGACTTTGGTCAGGCGGTCGACATCGCTCTCGGCGGCCGTATCCGCCATGGCCATCGTTCGGCGCAGTTCCTTTTCCGCCGCTTCCAGACGGGCAAGCTTGCTTTCGATTTGACGGTCGGCCAACTTCAACGCTTGATGCCGGTCGAGCATTGCTTTTTCCTGCTGTTCCAAACGCGCCTCTCGTTTCTGAAACCCTTTCAGCATGGCGTGAAAATCGTCGTCAGTTTTGCAGGCTGTCGCCGTGGTTTGCCCTGCCGTTGCGCTGTCTTGCTCCGCACCTCGCGCCCATGCCTGGCCAGCATCGCCACCAAGGCGAAGGACCGCCGACGCGACGAGCAGACACGCGATCAGTCCCAACGTGCCTCGCGCATTTTTTGCGCGCTTCTTTGCTTTCACGCGCATCACTGAGATGCTCCGGCCGAATCGTGACGACGGAAGATGGGCCCGTTTGTCGTTTTGAGCTCTGGCTCTGGTGGCGGTTCAGAAGGCAGGTCGTGCATAGACGCCATCATCAACTCCAGCCGCTTGGCCACGCTTTCAGCACGGGCCGTTAAGTTTTCAAGCGTGGCTCCAGATGTTTCCGCCGTCGCTTGCGCAACATCAAGCGTTTTGGCCAGATCGTCGACCTGCATGGACAAAACCGCCACCGCACCGCCCATCCCGGTTTCAAGATCGTTGAACCGATTTAGACGCCGGGCAAGAATGTAGCAGTAAAATCCGGCCCCCAGCGCACCTGCGACCAATAGAAAATCAGCGATAAGTTCCATGTGTCCTCCTTAGTTCAGAACAAATTCCATGATGAGCAGATCATTGATCCGATCCCCCCCCGTCACGACCTGAACACGGCGCAGCATTTGCGCACGCAGCCTCAAGAGCCCTGCGCTATCGGTCAGGTCTTCCAGCTTCAGCGCGCGTAAATATGTATTCAGCACATCCACGACACGCGGCAACAGCTGTTCCACCTCAGCGCGATAAGCCGGAATCACCTCAAGCTCTGCTCGAAATCTCAAATGTCGGCCCGACATCCCTTTGCCGAGCGATATCACCAGTGGCTCGATCGGCACGTAGGCGACAACTGGCATCGCACCTACCTTGCGATGCGAATCATCCATGGGTCCCGCAGGGGCGCTTGCTTGTGAATCAGATGCAAACAACAGGCCGCTATGAACCGCATAGAAACCACCGCCGCCGCCAGCGAGCGCTAGAACCAGCCCCATAATCAAAGGCATTTTCGAGCGTTTCACAGGTGTTTCGCCGGTGTCTTCTTTTTTGTCAGCCATGATGCGACCCTCGTTTGCTTCCGGGTCAACATAGTCGGCAGGCACTAACCGATTGTTAAGGCTGATGCGCCAAACATGACCCCACCGTCCGGCAGAACGCAGGACATGTGGAGGCAAAGAAATTGCAGAATATCGCGACCCTCTGGACCGCCCTGGATCCGCGCAGGCGCATTGTCGTCGTGCTTGCCGGCATTGCGATTCTCGCAGTCGTCATCGGTCTGACGCGATTGGTGGCGACACCCAGCCTTTCATTACTCTACGCAGGCCTCGAAAGCGGTCCGGCAGGCGAAGTGGTGCGCGCATTGGAACAGCGCGGCGTCACCTACGAAGTGCGCGGGGGCGCGATTTTCGTCGAGTCCGGTCAACGCGACACGCTGCGGATGACGCTTGCCAGCGAAGGGCTGCCGACCAATTCCAGTCAAGGCTATGAGCTGTTGGATAGTCTGTCTGGCTTCGGGACCACGTCCCAGATGTTTGATGCCGCGTATTGGCGCGCAAAGGAAGGCGAACTGGCCCGCACCATCATCGCGAACCCGTCCATCATCGCGGCGCGCGTACATATCGCGAATACCGGCTCGAATCCCTTCCAAAGGGATGTGCGGGCGACGGCGTCGGTGATGATCACGTCGGGCGGCAACGATCTGCCTGCAAAACAGGCGCAGGCCATCAAGTATCTGGTCGCCAGTGCCGTGCCGGGCCTGACTGCCGAAGATGTATCGGTCATTGACAGCGTCGGCGGCTTGATTGGTGCCGTCGAGGAAGCGCCATCCAATGTGGGTGAGGATCGCGCCGATGCATTGCGCCACCGCGTCGAGAGGCTGCTGGAGGCACGCGTCGGGTCCGGAAATGCAGTGGTCGAGGTCAGCGTTGACACCGTCAAGACGACAGAGATCGTTCGCGAACGGACGATCGATCCGGAGAGCCGCGTCGCCATCAGTATCGACACCGAAGAGCGCACGAATTCCGCCTCGGATCAGGGTGGCGGCGATGTCACCGTTGCCTCCAATCTTCCGGATGGCGACGCGGCGGGGAATGACAGTTCCAGCAGCCGGACCAATGAGACACGAGAGCGAATAAACTATGAGGTTTCTGAAACCGAAAGAGAGATCACTCAGGCCCCCGGAGCAATCAAACGCCTTAGTGTCGCCGTCCTGATCAATGGCACGTCCACGACAAACCCGGATGGGACCGAGAGTTTTGCGCCGCGGCCCGACGCTGAAATGACCGCCTTGCAAGATCTTGTCGCCTCTGCCGTCGGCTACAGCGAAGAACGCGGCGATGTCATCACTCTCAAATCCATGCAGTTTGAACCGATCGCGGTCCTCGGAACCTCTGCCGAGCCATCCCTTTTCACATCGATGGGGCTCGACATGATGTCCTTGATCCAAGCTGTAGTTCTCGGCTTGGTGGCGCTGATCCTCGGCCTGTTCGTGGTCCGTCCGATCCTGTCTCCGGCGCGCGGTTTAACCAACATGGCTCTTGCCGGGCCACCTGCTTTGGATGCCGAATCTACCCGCAATACGGGGAACGTCGCCCCTCCGGTGCAGGCGCTTACAGGTGAAATCGACGAATCCCAGATGAACGCGGACGACCTGCCCATCATCTCCGAGCGCAACGCCCGGATCGCGAATGCTGCGGAGGGAGAGGATGCAGTGGCACGTCTGCGCAGCATGATCGGAGAACGGCAGGAGGAAACAGTTGAGGTCCTGCGCAACTGGCTTGAAGGAGAAGAGGAGAACGCGTGATGACTATATCCCATTTGCTCGAAGACTTTTCAGGCGGATCCGACGCGCATACCTTCTCGATCAGCGACGTCTCGCTCGAAGAACAGCGCCTGGAGGCATTTGAGTCCGGTTACAAAGCTGGTCGGGACGATGCCGTAAAAGCCGCAAGTGATGACTCCAGCCGTATTGCTGCCGATTTCGCCGCAAATTTACAGGACATGTCTTTCACCTTTCAGGAGGCGCAATCCAGCTTGCTGACGGCATTGCGCCCCCTGTTGACTGGCATGGTCAACAGCGTTCTGCCCCGCCTGTCCCGCCAAACCCTTGGCGCTCGCGTACTGGAAACGCTGGACGCAATGGCCGCCGCCACCACAAACGGCCCGATTGAGATCACGACAGCACCGCAGAACACAACGGTGCTGCAAAAGATCCTCGACGAGCAGGGAGTGGACAACGTGCAGATCACCGCCGAGCCGTCACTGGGCGATGGTCAGGTGCACATCCGCGCAAACAACAGCGAACAGGAGATCGATCTTGACGCTGTTCTGGCTCAGATCGACGCGACAGTGACCGGATTTTTCGATGACAGACAAAAGGACATCGCATAATGGATGCCAAGACAGACACCCCCGCCCCCCCTGCGGACACCGCCCATCCGTTTTCTACGGTGCCAATCGAAATCACGATCTCAGTAGGCAAGGCCAGACCGCTGATCCGCGACCTGCTCAAGCTCGGCAAAGACGCTGTCTTGCCGCTAGACAAAAACGTGGACGATCCGGTGGAGCTTTACATTGGGGACCGCCTGATCGCCCGCGGTGAGCTGGAAGAGCTGGAAGGCGATCAAAAAGGCCAGCTGGCCGTGCGCCTTACCGAAGTGGCCGATCTCCAAGACGGTTTGACATGATCGCGCGTGTTCTGTTTTGCATGATCGCGATTTTGATCATCAGCGGGCCGGCTCAGGCACAGGAGCTTTCGCTGTCGCTCGGCGATGGCGGTTCTCTTTCAGCGCGTACTTTGCAATTGTTGGCCTTGCTCACCGTGCTCAGCCTCGCGCCTGGCCTTGCCATAATGATCACCTGTTTTCCATTCATGGTGACTGTCCTCGGAATTTTGCGCCAAGGTATTGGCCTGCAGCAATCCCCTCCCAACATGCTGATCGTCAGCCTCGCGCTGTTTCTGACGTATTTTGTCATGGAGCCGGTTTTCATGGTGGCGTGGGAGCAGGGCATCGACCCCCTGCTTCAGGAGGCGATCCCAATCGAAACGGCAATTACTCAAACTCTCGAACCTTTCCGTCAATTCATGGCGGCGCGTCTGGACGGCGATACATTCGCAGCGATGGCGGCGCTGCGCCCGGATGCAACCGGCATTGCGCCGGGCCCCGATGCGCCGCTATCCGTTCTGGTTCCCAGCTTTCTGCTATCCGAAATCTCACGTGCATTTCAGATCGGATTTCTGGTCTTTTTGCCATTTCTAATCATCGATTTGGTCGTGGCCGCGATTTTGATGTCCATGGGTATGATGATGGTCCCCCCCGCGATCGTATCGCTGCCCTTCAAGCTTGCCTTTTTCGTTATCGCCGACGGATGGTCTTTGATCGCGGGCAGCCTCGTCAGGGGGTACTTCTGAGCAGAACAATACCACGTCCCTCTCAGGTCGGAACCGAGGCTTCTTGGCTTTTGGCTCGCGAGGAAGTGGGGGCTTTGGGCGGCACGCGGCTACCTCTCGCCCATCTCTGGGACATGCTATTGACGATATCATCACTCAGTTTCTGGAATTACGTTCCAAACGCGGCGCCACCAGCATCAGCCGGTCAGTGTTCACTGGTCTTCACAGAAGGGCAACATCGTTAACGATACACGGACAAATTTGGTAGGCTCCGTTAGTCGTCTTAATGACCAGAAGGAACGCAGGGCCGCGTCGCCAAGAAGTTTTCCAGTGGTTTCACGCAGGCGCCGATGGCTCCGGCGGCTGTGTGTTGGTCTACGAGCCGGGGCGCGGAATGAAGCGGTCGCCTTTGGACAGTTGACTCGCAAAGACTTGATCAGAATATGTAAATACAGTAGCAGAAATTTTTTTGAAGGATGTCGGGCAAGGATCCATTGCCCGGAATGAACTCTCCACAAGAGCCGCCTGCACTCCTCCGGTCAAGGTCAGCTACACATGAAACAGTCGAATAACCTGCACGGAAAAGTGGCCTTTGTACAAGGTGGCAGTCGTGGCATCGGTGCCGCAATTGTTAAGCGTTTGGCCCACGATAGTGCCGCCGTTGCGTTCACTTATGCGTCTTCAGAAGAGCTGTCCCAACAGCTGGTCAGAGAAGTGACGAAGCTCGGGGGCGAAGCCTTTGCTATCAGGGCTGACAGTACAGACCCTACGGCAATACGCAACGCGATCCGCGGGACCATAGAGAAATTTGGCGGGTTAGACATTGTGGTGAACAACGCTGGCACTTTGGTTTAGCATAGTATTGAAAATCTGGCGCTGGAAGATTGGGAGCGTACAATCAATATCAATGTGCGAAGTGCTTTTGTTGCAAGCCAGAAAGCAGCTCTTCATATGAATGATGGCGGCCGAATTATCAACATTGGCAGCGTCAACGCCGGGCGCGTTCCATTTGTCGGTGGTGCACTGTATAGCATGAGCAAATCGACACTGGTTGGTTTGGCGAAAGGACTGGCACGGGATCTGGGTCCCCGCGCCATTACCGTGAACAACATCCAACCCGGTCCAGTCGACACTGATATGAACCCGGACAACGGAGAGTCATCAGAGCCGGTCAAAGCTATGGGAGCATCTGGGCGCTATGGTAAGGCCGAAGAAATTGCCAGCTTCGTGGCCTTTATTGCCGGACCTGAGGCTGGCTATATCACAGGAGCAAGTTTAATGATTGATGGTAGTTTCTCCGCATGAATAAACTGGCGTCGAGGGGCAACAGATGGCCCGGATTCGACACAGCCCTCCCATTAGAAGACACCGCAGGTCCAGTGGAAAATACATTTCTTAACAAGGGGTTATAATCATGAACTCGCTCTGGGCGGCTTATGTTTCGCTTGCAGTTGCCATAGCCTGCGAAGTTACAGGCACGTCACTGCTTCAGAAATCCGAGCAGTTCTCCAAACTGTTGCCCACTATCGGGATGGTCATCTGCTTTGCTGTGTCTTTTGCCTTCCTGTCGCTCGCGCTCAAGGCCATCCCGCTTGGCATCGCCTATGCGATCTGGGGTGGGGTGGGCATCGTGTTAACGACGATCATCAGCGTCGTTGTGTTCCGCTTCACTCTGGATGCCTGGGCAATTCTGGGTATCGCATTGATCGTTTCCGGCGTGCTCGTCATGAACCTTCTTTCCAACAGCGCGGCACACTGACATGATTGTTGCGAACCCAATCGCAGCAACAACGCGTGAATTCCAAAAAATGGCTTGAATATTTGAACATTGGCAATTTTCACTAACATCTCTTGGAGAACTGAACGACTACCGGCTCACGCCGACAGGATCAGTGATGTCTATTTTCCAAAATTGCACCGTTGGTGAGCAAAAAGCACCCCCACCCCCAAAACCACCTGCCCCGCTAGCGTTTTCGGATCGCGGGAAACGCCGTTGCGCTTTGTCGGGCGAATGACCCTTTGCCCTGCACACCAGCCGGAAATGGCCAGCGTCGACGACACGAACATGTGGACGTGACCGCTCGACACCTTGAAACAGTTACTTGGTTAAACAATCGTGACGATACCGGTGGTAAAAACCACAGTGCTTTTCGGTGTCATATTGCATGCTTTTATCCTCGCGCAGAAGTGCTCCCGTCTGGAGGACGGGGGGTTCCGAAGCGTGGATACTAAACAGTTAAACGGCTAGAAGGTTTGGTGCCCGCCCGCGCAATTCAGCTGGATAGCGCGAAAATAGTCGCCAAGAATCTGCCGTGTGTGTAAGTTCTTGAGGTGAAACCGTAAAAGGTAGTCATACCAAGGAGAGACCAAGTTGACATTTGAGGGGTAGGGATACATGTGTTTCAGCAACGGGCCGTTAGCTCAGCTGGATTAGAGCAGGGAACTTCTAATTCTCAGGTCGGGGGTTCGAGTCCTCCACGGCTCGCCATCTTGCACTCGGCTGACTCGTCCGCAACTATCCGCTCACCTTCCAGTACAGGATTCCGAGCCTTTCATATCAACGCATCTGCCTGGCCGTGGATCGGGCAGCCGGTGCATGGCCAAGCTGCATACCGGGATTTGAAAGGAATCCGCCATGCTGAAACCGACCATCCCCTTCGCGAACATCCACTTCTTCGACGCCACCCCTTCGGTAGCTGCGCTGGACCGCAGGTTCTCCAGGTTCCTGGGAAACCTGCGCGAGCAGTGAGACACTGCCCTGCGGGTCAAGACCAAAGCTGAAGGTGGGTCTGAAAAAGCTCTCGAGCTGTTCGCGTGCTCTCTTTCAACCGAAGACAAGATGAAGATCGCAAACCGTGCTGTGAGCTATGGAGAGCGACTGGAAGCCGCGACAGGGATGCAGCATCTGAGAACCGATGACCGTAATACCCTGCCGGACAGTGGATCAAACTGGCGTCCGCCGCGAAGCGCTGGCCGCTGACCAGCCCCTCTGCGATGCACCGCCCCACGGTCGTCTCGAACAGCAGGCGAAGCAGGATGCTATCCCGGAAACGGCCGTGCCGGTTCTTGGAAAAGCTGAAGTGATCAGGTACGCGGTCGGCCAGATCCAGACGGCAGAACCAACGTTATGCGAGGTTCAGGTGCACTTCCTCGCAAAGCCGCCGCCGAACCGAACGCCCAAGCAATAGCCGATCAGCAGCATGCGGGTTAGCAGTTCGGGATCGATCGAGGGGCGGCCGGTGTTGCTGTAGAACGGTGCCAAGATGCTGGCGGATGCTGGACAGATCGACAAAGCAGTCGATGGAGCGCAGCAAGTGGTCTTGGGGAACGTGACCCTCGATCGAGAATTCGTAAAACAACGCGCCTTGCGCCTCTTGTCTTGGTCCTAATACAGCAGATCTTCCCGCTTCATAGGGGGAATTGAATCAGTGCCAGCGCTCAAAATCAACAAGAGTCTTTCAACAGAATTGGCCCTTGTTCCCGTTTTCTGCGGCACAACTGACGTCATCTAGCACGGATGCTTCTTAAGAATGATCCTTCTTGGAACCAGTGCGTCTTCAATCTCTTCAAACAAGTCTGGTAAGCGATTGATTTGGCGCACAACAACCTCCTGTGCCGACCGACAACATCGGCGTCCTTGCCTTGACCGTATCCTCGTGGTGTTACTAAGATGACTCAGAGTTGCACCCGTCTCCGAGTTCCGAGCCAGAGCCTCCAGGGGGCAGGCAGCCACATTCGCGACAACGCCGGATGGCGGCAGCACAGACACTGGGAGAGGAGTAGACCGCATTGAATCGACTTACTTTAAGCGGTCTAAAACGTCTTCTCGGCTATGTCGTTGCGCTGGCCGCTCTCGTTTTCCAAGCCAACGCACAAGTCGAGATTGATGCCACGTCGTCTGATCCGGTTTTTATCGCCAGCGGCGAGCCGCGCTCGGCATTCGCAACCGCCTATATCCCCGACGGCGGAAGCAACAGCCTCTTGTACGCCAACGAACTCAATCTTCTCGGTTTGTCCTACGACCGCTACGCTTCGCTCACGGAGGCGAACATTCTCCAAATGGTCAAGGATCCAGACATGGTGGCGCTGGTGCCCGGAAACCTGCTGGGAGGGCCAAACGCCGGGGTGTTTTTCGACGGTAACTTCTTCGCTTTCGTCTCGACTCCTGAGGGGTTGCAGCCGGTACGGGTGGTCCGCAGCGACGGTATGCTGATGGAACCGCGGGACCTCGCGCCAATGGCTGCGGCCACCCTGCCTGTCGTGCGGCCCGCGCAAGTCCAGACGACGCTGATGGCGAGCGTTGCCCTTCCAGCATCCGGACGGCTGGAGGTGTTCCGTTTCGGCATGAAAATGGACGAGGCCGGACTTGCGCAAATTCTCGCGAAGGCGGGACTGGCCTCCGCACCCTCCACCCTGATTGATGCGGCAGGCGTACCGGACGCCCTGACACCCGGTTCCGCGCTCCTTTTCATGCCTCTCACCCAGACCGATCCTGCGCTCAGCCCTCTTTTCGCGCCCGGTGCCGGAACCCGCTTCCACGCCGTCACTAATTTCGGCCTCGTCCCCGTCCGACCCGAAGCCGCGGTAGAGATACTAGGGCTGCCACCGATTCAATCCCCAACGCCAGTAGTTGCGGCAGCGCCACCCGCCCCCGCGGCGATTGTCGAAACCTCTCCGGTGGCGCCGGAACTACCGCCCGCCGCCGCCCATCCCAATCTCGACATCTCCGACACCGAAGCGCTCGCGGCGATCCTTCCGGCGGGGATGCTCCCCGAAAACGTCCGGAAGGCGGATCTGGTATGGCGCGCCCGGCGAGCCGCCGGCGGGCAGATTTTCGACATCTCCGACGCGGAACGAGTTGAGAACTTGGCCCGGATCGCGCGTGAGGCGCTGCCCGGAGTGCGTTTCAATGTGGACGGTAATTATTCCGAACTTATAGATATGAGCGACGGTCCCGCCTCAATTATTCTCAAGAACATGCGCAACAGCGGCACGGCGCAGCTGATCAGGATGCAGGATCTCGCCGAGCCGTTGTTCGGGTTCCTTCTGGACGACCCGGCCGTTACCGTCTGGCATCTCACTTCGGGCGGACTGCGAAGAATAGCCTCCGTCACGCCCGCGGCATGGCCCGGCGCCGTCGCTTTCGAAAATCTACCCGACCCGGCGCTTGTCGCCTTCATGGCTGCGGGAATGAACCCCGGGGACGCGGCCTCCGCCCATCACGCCGGCATTGTCGTGCTCCAAGAGGACGGAAAGGATATTGACAGCGCCAAACGCATCGAACTGCTCGGCTGGCCGACCAGCGACGTGATCGCGCGCCAGCTTGACATCGCCCGCGACGATCTGCGTACGACGGACGTGTTGCGCGTGTCCGGCACCGACGGCGCGCTGGCGCCTGCCGAGGACCGCGCCGTTCTGCGGGTGATGACGGCCGGACAGCTCCGCGACCCCAAGCTCGCGCCGCTTCTGGCGGGCGGAAGTCTCGACTTTTGGCTGCTGGCCTGGAACCGGCTGACCTCAGTGACCATTGGCACGTCGGCGGCCGCGCTGGCCGCCACCCCGGAGAGTGCCGCAGCCCAGCCCCCGACATTTGATCTCACGCAAGGCGCGGCGATGATCGCGGTTATTCCTGATAAAACAGATCTCGCCGACCAGTTCAGCGCGCACTTCGCCACCGGCATCAGTGTTTTCGAGAACGACATCCCTAAGATCAACGCGCGCAACATCGTCCCCCTCGACCGGCTGCGCCGCTACTCCACGACCGTTTCCGGCCTCTTGCCCGAGTGGCAGGAGGTGCAGCTGAACGCGTCATTCGGCGTCAGCGATGGCGAAGTCTACGAACCGCGCGGCGGCGCGATTTTCGTCATTCGTTCCCAGGATCTCGCCGATCCGCAATTCGATGCCCTGCGCGCGGCGCGCGGTGTCAGCTTCTCGCTGCTGAGCGGCGACGGTTTCACCCCCATCCAGCCGACGGTCGGATCAGGCACACTCGACGCCACTCCCGCCATCACCGAACTCGCGGCCGTGATCCAGAACCGTGACACCCGCGCGCACCTCGCCGAGGCGGCCGGAGGCGCCCTTGCATCGCCGCGCGGCGACAGCCCAATCGGGGTGGCCGTCACCTTCCTCCCCGGTGTTGATCCGGGCGCATGCGTTACCTATCCGAAAGCTGGGCCTGTCTACTCCATTCGTTGCCGGCGAGACGGCGGGGTACCCTTACTTAATGCGGTAAAGATATCACTCCATGCCAAAATGGCTGAGCCATACGCGACGCTGTTCGCGCAGGACGGGGTGGCGGTGCTTCTTCCCGGCGGGAATCCCGGGAGAAATTTGCAAGACCTTGGACACCCCTTCTATGACCCACTCTTTGATGGGTCGCGCCGCTTCGTTCGCGTAACGGACGGGACGCCAATTGAGATGCCCGCTCTGGAGCGCTTCGCCCCTCCGGCTCAGACACCGGTCACCGACGCGCCATTTTGCGGGGTTCAGGGCGGGCCGCTGAAGATCTGGAGTGGATCAGGTCGCGGCGTCGGTCGGGTATTCCATGACGACCTCATGGTCGTCGCTTTGGCGCGAGCGGTGATGGATCGCGATCCGACCTGGCAGCTGGAACTCGGGTACGAAAGCGCTGACAGAAACGGCGCTCAAGGCTACCTCGTGTCCTCATCCGGCGTCGCGGCACGAGAGATCGGTCAGACGGATTGCGACAGGCTTGTCATCGAACCGATGTCAGCGCCCGCCGGAGCGGCCCCGTCGGTGGTGTCGGACCAATGATGGTATTGTTCTGGGTCGTAGATGCAACGTTTGTCCTAAGTGACCATTGGCGCCGCTGCCGCGGATGGCTGCAAAGTCCGCAGACCGACGTTTGAGCAGACAGCATGTTGCGCGAACCACGAATGGCCGTTCTGACGGGCTGCAACGCAGCATTGCGTCAGAGCGTGGATGGCAGGTCTGGGCCCGCGACCCCGACGTTTGGATGATGTCCGGTGCTTTGAATAACGTGTTCGCGGCGCGTCCTATACCCTTGTTGGCTCCATCACCATGCGCAAGGCGATGGGCGCGATAAAACACGAATTCGCTGTGCTGGAGGAAGAGGGCCTCCTGATCCCGCGCGCGCACCAGCAAGATCAAAGCCCATGAAGTATCTCGGACGGGACCGCCCTTGTCGCCGAACTCCCGACGAGGACGGTTCCTGTCGCGCAGGGCGACGGCGAGTAGGAGACCATGCTCCTCGCTCGTCGGCGGTCGGAGATCGGCCTGTCGGCTCTGGTCGGGGCGATCCGCGAAGAACGGCTATCTGTGAGGCAACGGTGGGGGGGCGCACCTTGCACCCTGCGCCGTAAACGGATCCAGCGGATAAACCACCCGAGCCAGATACAAGCCCTGCGGCGGGCAGACCGGTCCGCAGGCGGCGCGGTCGCACGCTTCCAGCGCGGCTTTCACGTCGCCGGGTGCCCAAGCACCCCGTCCGACACGTTCCAGCGTGCCGACGATGCTACGCACCTGATTGTGCAAAAACGACCGCGCCCGCAGAGCAAATCGCAACTCAGGCCCACCCGACCCGGCCACCTGAGAAATCTCCAGCGCATCCAGCGTTTTGATCGGGCTGGCAGCCTGGCAGATGGATGACCGGAAAGTGGTGAAATCATGCCGCCCCACCAGATGCGCCGCCCCCGCCTGCATGGCCGCTACATCCAGCAGATGGGGCACCTGCCAGACCAGCCCGGAATCATGGGTAGCGGGCGCGCGGCGCATCAACAGACGAAACTTGTACTGCCGTTCCAGCGCCGAAAACCGCGCGTGCCAGTCATCCGCGACTTCGGCGCAATCCACGATCGCGACCGGCTGAGGCTTCAGGTGATAATTCAGAGCCTCCATCAAACGAAAGGGCGCCCAATCCTTGGCCAGATCGCACTGCGCCACCTGCCCTAACCCATGCACACCAGCATCCGTGCGCCCCGCAGCGGCAATGGTATGCGCCCCCGGCTCCAGCCGGGCCAGCGCCGCCTCGATGGCGCCCTGCACAGACGCTTGGTCGCGCTGACGCTGCCAGCCCGCAAACGGCCCCCCGTGATATTCAACTTTCAGCGCAAATCTAGGCATGCTTTGCCGCTTAGCCCAAATCATGCCCCTGTTAAAGCGCGCCTTGCCATTCTTCTTGCTCCAAATATCCTCGCCGAAGGCCCCGCCCCAAAACACCCACGACAGGGGATGCGACGCGCAGCACTGGAAACGCCCCGCCACCACCGTTATCTAATGACCCAAGGTAACTACGAAAGGGCGGCACATTGGGGATCTCGACACTGGCCGACGGGCTGGCCCGCAGGGCCGAGCGGGTCTCCGGCACCCTCTCCGAGGCATTTTTCGAACCTGTCATCCGTATCGGCGTCACCGGCCTTGCGCGGGCGGGCAAGACGGTGTTCATCACCTCGCTCGTCGCCAACCTGCTGGAGCGGGGGCGCATGCCCGGCCTCGTCGCCGCCAGCGAGGGGCGCATCACTGCCGCGTTCCTGCAACCACAGCCCGACGACACCGTGCCACGGTTCGACTTTGAATCCCACCTTGCCGCCCTCACCGCGCCTACACCGCACTGGCCCGACAGCACCCGCGCCATTTCCGAGCTGCGCCTGTCCCTGCGCGTGCGCCCCGCCGGTCTGCTGGCCGGGATCACAGGCCCGCGCACCGTGCATATCGATATTGTGGATTATCCCGGCGAATGGCTGCTGGACCTCGCGCTGATGGACAAAACCTATGCCGACTGGTCCGCCGCCACCCTCACCACCATGCACAGCCGCGACATCGCCGCGCCCTACCTCGCCGATGCTGGCGCCAGTGATGCAGACGCCGCATGGGAAGAACCACAGATCAGGGCGCTGGCCGATACCTTCACCGTCTACCTGAATGCGGCGCGCCAGCGCGGCCTGTCGGGCATCGCGCCCGGGCGCTTCCTGCTACCGGGCGAGATGGCCGGATCGCCGGCGCTGACTTTCGCCCCCATCGCCAAACCGGACCGCCCCGGCCGCCGCAGCCTCTGGCGGGAAATGGAGCGGCGCTTTGAAGCCTATAAATCGCAGGTCGTCGCGCCGTTCTTCCGCGATCACTTCTCGCGGATCGACCGCCAGATCGTGCTGGTTGACGCGCTGGAGGCGATTCATGCAGGCCCGCCCGCCGTGGCCGACCTACAGGACACGATGACCGAAATCCTGTCGGCCTTTCGTCCCGGTCGCAACGCGTTCCTCACCCGCCTGCTGATGGGGCGCCGGGTGGAAAAGATCCTGTTTGCCGCGACCAAGGCCGACCATCTGCACCACACCCAGCACCCCCGCCTGACCGCCTTTATGGAGGCGCTGACCGCCGACGCGCGCGCCCGCGCCGATTTCCAAGGGGCGCAAACGGCGTCTATCGCGCTGGCATCCCTGCGCGCCACGGTCGAGGAAACGCGCGAACATCAGGGCGCCCCGCTCGATTGCGTGCGCGGCACGCTGCTGACCTCCGACGGCAGCCGTGGCAAGGAGGCTGCGTTTCACCCCGGCGATTTGCCCGATAGTCCCGCATCGCTGATCGCGGCGGCCCGTCATGGCCATGAAGCGTGGCTGGATCAGGACTACCGCATCATGAAATTCGCCCCCGCCACTCTCCATCTCAAGCCCGGCATGGGTCCGCCGCATATCCGCCTTGACCGCGCGGCGCAGTTCCTGATCGGCGACCGCCTGTGAGAGCAGCGCAGCCAACCCGCGCGCGGTTGTGGCATGTGCCGCAGATGGCCGCGATCCTCTGGGGCGTCATCCGCCTTACCCCGTGGCTGCCACGTGTGCGCCCCTATCGCACCGATCTGCGCGTCATGGCCCGGATCACCCGCGCGGGCTGGGTGCGGATGCTGCGTGATCGGCGCGGGCCGGCCGCGTTCATCGCGCGTGACGGCGCGATGGTGCATGCGCTGTATGTGCATCCGCGCGCCCAAGGTCGTGGTCTGGGTCGCGCGCTGCTGGAGGATGCCAAGCGCGGCCAACGCCGACTGGAACTATACGTGGCCGAGGCGAACGCGCCCGCGCGCGCCTTTTACACCGCCCATGGCTTTGCCGAGGCGGGGCGTGGCTGCGGCGCGGACAATGACGAACACCTGCCCGACATTTACATGATCTGGCACCAAGACAGGAGCGCCGAAAAATGAGCCGCCCCAAAGGCCCCGTCCTGTTCGATCTGAACGAGGACGCCCCCCGCGCCGCCCCGTCCGAGGCCCCCCCGGTCCCCGATCCCGACCTGCCGCCGCCGCCCGATGGCCGCGCGATGCAGACCATCGCCGCGCTGGCCGCGCGCCGCCCATCCCGGCTGGCGCGGCTGTTCTGGGGCTTGCTGGGCAGCCTTCTTGGCCTCGCCATATCACTGGCGGCGTGGAACTTTGCCACAGGCCTGATCGCCAGCGTGCCGCTGCTGGGCTATCTGGTGTCGGGCCTGTTGATTGCCCTCATCGTCGTCCTGCTGGCCATCGCCCTGCGCGAAATCGCCGCCTTCGCCCGACTTGGCCGCATCGACGCATTGCACCGCGCCGCCGATGCCGCGCTGGCCGATGATGATCTGCCCGCCGCGCGCCGCCTGACCGACGATCTGGTCAAACTCTATGCCGCGCGCGAGGATACCCGCTGGGGCCGCGAAAACCTGGCCGAGCGGCGCGGCGATCAATTCGACGCCGCCGCCCTTCTGGCCCTGACCGAGGCCGAGCTGCTGACGCCGCTCGATGCCGCTGCCGCGCGGCAGGTCGAGGCCGCAGCGCGACAGGTCGCCGCCGTTACCGCGCTGGTCCCGCTGGCACTGGCCGATGTGGTGGTCGCGCTCAGCGCCAATCTGCGGATGATCCGCCGCATCGCCGAAATTTACGGTGGCCGCTCGGGAACACTGGGCAGCCTGCGCCTGACCCGCGCCGTGCTGACGCATCTGGTGGCCACTGGCGCCGTAGCGGTTGGCGACGACGTGATCTCCAGCGTCGCGGGTGGCAGCCTGCTGTCCAAAATCTCGCGCCGCTTCGGCGAGGGGGTGGTGAACGGCGCCCTGACCGCCCGCGTCGGCGTGGCCGCGATGGAGGTTTGCCGCCCCCTGCCCTTCTCGCCCGGCAAACGCCCCAAGGTACGCCGCCTGCTGGCAACTGCACTCAGCGGATTGTTTCCCAGCTGAGGCGGCTTTCACCGCCTCTGGACGCGCGTCGAACCGCGCCCTATAAGGCGCCCATGATGCGTCTCATTGCGATCATCATCCGAATTACATGCCCGGCGCTCTGACACCTGAGCCGCCGGGACAAGGCGTTCGAGCCTCTCGCGCCGCCCCTTCATTTTCATCCGAACACCCGAGATAAAGGACGCCCGCAATGTGCGCCGACACGCCCGAATACAAAGACACGCTGAACCTGCCGCAAACCAATTTTCCGATGCGCGCCGGCCTGCCCAAGCGCGAGCCGGAATGGCTGGCCCATTGGGACAGCATCGGCATCTATGACCGCCTGCGCGAAAAGGCAGCCGACACCCCCGGCGCCCGCCCGCCCTTCACCCTGCATGACGGCCCTCCCTATGCGAACGGCCACCTGCATATCGGCCACGCCCTGAACAAGATCCTCAAGGATATGGTCGTGCGCAGCCAGCAGATGATGGGCAAGGACGCGCGCTACATCCCCGGCTGGGACTGCCACGGCCTGCCGATCGAGTGGAAGATCGAGGAACAGTACCGCGCCAAGGGGAAGAACAAGGACGAGATCGACATCGTCGACTTCCGGCAGGAATGTCGCAAGTTCGCCGAGGGCTGGATCGACATCCAGCGCGACGAATTCAAGCGCCTGGGCATCACCGGCAAATGGGAAAACCCCTACCTCACGATGGATTTCCGCGCCGAGCGAATCATCGCTCAGGAGTTCCAGAAATTCCTGATGACGGGCACGCTGTATCAGGGCTCCAAACCGGTGATGTGGTCGCCCGTGGAAAAAACCGCGCTGGCCGAAGCCGAGATCGAGTATCACGACCACAAGAGCCACACGATCTGGGTGGCGTTCAACATCGACGGCTGGGACGTTCTGAAACAAACACCGCCGACGCAGGGCGATGAAAGAGCGAAGCGTCCGGACATGTCGTCGTTTGAAGATCTTCGGCACGCCCGTGTCGTCATCTGGACCACCACCCCTTGGACGATCCCCTCGAACAAGGCGGTCGCGTTCAGCCCGTCCATCGCCTACGGCCTCTACCGCGTCGACACCACCGAGGACGAAAGCTGGACCAATCCCGGCGATCTCTACCTCTTTGCCGATACGCTGGCCGCCGAAACGCTGGCCAAGGCGCGCGTGACCGACCATACCCGCGTCCGCGATGTCACCGCAGATGAGCTGGGCGCGTTGACCCTCGCCCACCCCTTCGCGGGCCTCGATGGCGCGGATGGATTCTGGGACTACCCCGTGCCGATGATCGACGGCGACCACGTCACCGAAGACGCAGGCACCGGATTTGTGCACACCGCGCCCAGCCACGGCGCGGATGACTACGAGGCCTTCGTCAAACGCGGCTGGATCAAGGAGATGACCCATAACGTCGGCGAGGAATCCGAATTTTTGGATCACGTCCCCTTCTTCGCCGGGTTGCAAGTCTTCGACCGCAAGGGCAAGGAAAGCAAGGCAAATCCCGCCGTCATCGACAAGCTGGTCGAGGCGGGCGGCATCATCGCGCGCGGCCGCACGACCCACAGCTATCCGCATAGCTGGCGGTCCAAGGCGCCGATCATCTTCCGCAACACGCCGCAATGGTTTGCCGCCATCGACCGCCCGGTGGGCGACGGGCAGGACACCTACGGCACCACGATCCGCCAGCGCGCGCTGACCTCCATCGACCAGTTGGTCAAATGGACGCCGCAAAAGGGCCGCAACCGTCTTTATGCGATGATCGAGACCCGGCCCGACTGGGTTCTGTCACGCCAGCGCGCATGGGGCGTCCCGCTGACCTGCTTCACCCGCAAGGGCGCGCTGCCCACCGACGAGGGTTTCTTGCTGAAGAACGAAGAGGTCAACGCCCGCATCCTCAAAGCGTTCGAGGCCGAGGGCGCGGACGCGTGGTACAAGAACGGCGCCAAGGACCGCTTCCTGTCGGGTGTCGTAAACTCCGACGACTGGGACAAGGTCGACGACATCCTCGACGTCTGGTTCGATTCCGGCTCCACCCACGCGTTCGTGCTGCGCGACCGCGAGGATGGGTCCGATGACGGGCTGGCCGATCTCTATCTGGAGGGCACCGACCAGCATCGCGGCTGGTTCCACTCCTCCATGTTACAGGCCTGCGGCACGATGGGCCGCGCGCCCTATCGCGGCGTGCTGACCCACGGCTTCACGCTGGACGCCAAGGGCAACAAGATGTCCAAATCGGTCGGCAACACCATCGTCCCCGAGGAGGTGGTCAAACAATACGGCGCCGATATCCTGCGCCTGTGGGTCGCGCAGACCGACTACACCGCAGATCAGCGCATCGGGCCGGAAATCCTCAAGGGCGTCGCCGACAGCTACCGCCGGATGCGCAACACCATGCGCTATCTGCTGGGCGCGCTGGCCCATTTCGAGGACTCCGACCGCACCCCGGCAGACCAGATGCCCGAGCTGGAACAATGGGTACTGCACCGCATGGCCGAACTGGATAAAACCGTGCGCGAGGGCTACGACGCCTATAACTTTCAGGGCGTCACGCAGGCGCTGCTGAACTTCTGCACGATAGACCTCTCGGCGTTCTATTTCGACGTGCGCAAGGACGTGCTCTATTGCGACGGCGACAGCATCGAGCGGCGCTCGGCCCGCACGGTTCTGGACCTGCTGTTCCACCGGCTGACCACGTGGCTGGCCCCCGTCATGGTCTTCACGATGGAAGAAGTCTGGCTAGAGCGGTATCCCGGCGCGGACTCGTCACTGCATCTGTCCGACATCCCCGAGACGCCGCAAAGCTGGCTGAACCCACAGCTTGCCGCAAAGTGGACAGGCATCCGTCAGGCGCGCCGTGCCGTGACGGCAGCGCTGGAAATCGAGCGCACGAACAAGGTCATCGGCTCCTCGCTGGAGGCCGCACCGGAACTCTTCGTCGAAGACGAGGCGACACTCGCGACCCTGACATCGGTCCCTTTCGCGGATATCTGCATCACCTCGGCCATCACCCTGACCAAAGGCGCACCGTCCCAAGGCGCGTTCCACCTCCCCGAGGCCGAGGGTTTCGGCGTCACCTTCCACAAGGCGCCGGGCGACAAGTGCCACCGCTGCTGGAAAATCCTGCCGGACGTGGGCACCCACGCCCACCCCGGCACCTGCGCGCGCTGCTCCGCCGCGCTGGGCTGATACGAACCCCGCCGGGCGCACCTGAAAACGCGCCCGGCTTTCATCGTTCCACAAATACTCAAAAATCCAAGGGCGCGCCCACATGCACCGTTTCGATCTGCGCACCATCCCGGCCCAGCCTTGGGTCAACGGCGCCGGTACGCGGCAGGACCTGGCCACGGGGAAACACGACAGCCAGACTGTCTGGCGCCTCAGCGTTGCCGCGATTGACCGCGACTGCCCCTTTTCCACCTATCCCGGCCTCGCGCGGCTCCACACGATTATCGGCGGGGCCGGCACGCGGCTGGTCGGCGCCGGTGTCGATCTGAATGTGCGCCCGATGGTGCCCGTTGCCTTTGATGGGTCCATCCCGCTGGATTGCACGCTCACCGGGGGGCCTGCGACTGCGTTCAATATCCTCTATGACCCCACCGCCATCGACGCGGAATTGCACGTCCTGGCTGCCGGCGCCCACATGCCGGAGGCCCGCGAAATCGCGGCGTTCTGCGTCTCGGGCAGCGCCACGATGGACGGCCAATCGCTTGAGGCGGGCCAAGGCGCCCTCACCGAAACCGCCGCCGCGATCACGGTCGATCCCAGCGCAGAGGTCCTTTGCGCCATTTTGAACCCGGCGCGCTAACCGCAGGGGCATAGGGGCATCCCCCTGCTCAAACGCCTCTCGTCGCTGACAGAGCGGGCATGGGCAAGTATCCGATCAGCATCACGACTATCTCCAGGTTCGAGGCTTGCGCACCGCCACGCGACGCCACATGTGCGTTTGGCATATTCCTCAGGACATGGCCGCCACCGCGATGGATTTCATGTACGGTCTCGCGGGGCTGATCGGCTAAGCCCTTATTTCATCGGCGCAAAAGGCTGATGCGCGAATGACAAAGGCCCCGCAGTTTCCTGCGGGGCCGTCATCAGGTCATGCCCTGAGGCGTGCGGTCAGCTGTCGTCGGACTTCAGCGCTGCACCCAGGATATCGCCCAGCGATGCGCCCGAAGCGGAAGAGCCGTACTGTTCCACGGCTTCTTTCTCTTCTGCGATCTCGCGGGCCTTGATCGACAGACCCAAACGGTGCGATTTGGCATCCACGTTGGTCACGCGCACGTCGACCTTGTCACCGACCGAGAACCGCTCGGGGCGCTGCTCGGCACGGTCACGCGACAGGTCGGAGCGGCGGATGAAGGATTTCATGCCCTCATATTCCACTTCGATTCCGCCATCCTCGATCGAGGTCACCGCAACGGTGATGATCGCGCCGCGCTTCACGCCGCCGACCGCCTCGGCGAACTTGTCGCCGCCCAGGTTCTTGATCGAAAGCGAAATACGCTCCTTGTCGGTGTCGACCTCGGAGACAACCGCCTGAACCACATCGCCCTTGCGGTAGTTCTGGATCGCATCTTCGCCGCGCTCGTCCCAGCTGATGTCGCTGAGGTGAACCATGCCGTCGATCTCGCCTTCGAGGCCGATGAACAGACCGAATTCGGTGATGTTCTTGACCTCGCCCTCGACCTCGGTGCCCTCGGGGTGTGTTTCTGCAAACACTTCCCACGGGTTACGCATGGTCTGCTTGAGACCCAGGCTGACCCGCCGCTTGGCGCCGTCGATTTCCAGCACCATGACTTCGACTTCCTGAGAGGTCGACACGATCTTGCCGGGGTGGACGTTCTTCTTGGTCCAGGACATTTCGCTGACGTGAACCAGACCTTCGACGCCCGGCTCCAGCTCGACGAATGCACCGTAATCGGTGATGTTCGTCACGCGGCCCGTATGGGTGGATTCCAGCGGGTACTTGGTGGCGACCAGATCCCACGGATCTTCCTGAAGCTGCTTCATGCCCAGGGAAATACGGTGGGTTTCCTTGTTGATCTTGATTACCTGAACCTTGACCGTCTCGCCGATGGCGAGGATCTCGGACGGGTGGTTCACGCGGCGCCATGCCATGTCGGTGACGTGCAGCAGGCCGTCAACACCGCCCAGATCGACGAATGCGCCGTATTCCGTGATGTTCTTGACGACGCCGTCGACATTCTGACCTTCGGTCAGGTTGCCGATGACTTCTGCGCGCTGCTCGGCGCGGGATTCTTCGAGGATCGCGCGACGCGAAACCACGATGTTGCCCCGACGGCGGTCCATTTTCAGGATCTGGAACGGCTGCTTGAGACCCATCAGCGGACCGGCATCGCGCACCGGGCGCACATCGACCTGAGAGCCGGGCAGGAACGCAACGGCGCCGCCCAGATCCACGGTGAAGCCGCCCTTGACGCGGCCAAAGATGGCGCCTTCGACGCGCTCTTCTGCGGCGTATGCCTTCTCCAGGCGATCCCAGGCTTCCTCGCGGCGGGCCATCTCGCGGCTGATGACGGCTTCGCCGCGCGAGTTTTCGGCCGAGCGCAGGAAGACTTCGACTTCGTCGCCGACATTGATGTTCGGCTGCTCGCCGGGATCTGCGAATTCTTTCAGATCGACGCGGCCTTCCATCTTGTAGCCGACGTCGATGATGGCCTGGCCCGCTTCGACAGCGATGACCTTGCCCTTGACGACTGTGCCCTCATCGGGCGTGTCCATTTCGAAGCTTTCGTTCAGGAGGGCTTCGAATTCCTCCATAGATGTGTTCTGAGCCATGTGGTCTCGGATTCCTTTATACGGTTTTTTCGGGCCGTGCGGTTGTCTCCGCCGGTCTTGAGGTTTCGTTGGTCGGGCGATGGGCAAAACACGGAAAGAGGACCCGGTGAAACAGGCCCTGCTCGATTCTTTCGGATTTGCGGCAGATACCGCCTTGGTGACAGGCGCGCGTATATTTCAGCCGGGCCCGGATGACAAGGGCGTGCGCCCCGGATCAGGGCGCCCCGGATCAGGGTATGTGGTCAGCCGCGCTGCACGCGCTCGACCTCGGCGATGGCGGCGGCGACGGCCTGTTCGATCGTCAACAGGGACGTATCCAGCAGGATCGCATCCTCGGCCGGTTTCAGCGGCGCGGCTGAGCGGGCGCTGTCGCGGGCATCGCGCAGGCGCAGATCCTGTAGCACCTCCTGATAGGTGATGTCGTGGCCCACGCCGGTCAGTTCGGTCAGGCGGCGCGCGGCGCGCACGTCATCCGTGGCGGTGACGTACAGCTTGACCTCGGCCTCGGGGCAGATGACCGTGCCGATATCGCGCCCGTCCAGCACCGCGCCGCCCGACCGGCTGGCAAAGGCGCGCTGAAAGTCGATCAGCGCCTGGCGCACCTCGGGAATCGCGGCAACGCGGCTGGCGGCCTGTCCCACCTCGGGGGTGCGCAGGTCCGGCGCCTCCAGATCGGCGCGTTCGAGGGTCCGCGCGGCTTCGACCGCATCGATCCCGTCCAGCGTGCGCCGTCCCGTCGCGCGGTAGAGCAACCCCGTATCCAGATGCGCAAAGCCGAAACGCGCCGCCAGAAGACGCCCTACCGTGCCCTTGCCCGCCGCTGCCGGTCCGTCGATTGCGATTGTGAAAGTCATATGCGCCTCGCCCGCTGTCTGTGCGCATCGGTAGAGGAAGCTGCGCGGCGGCTCAAGCAGTGGATGCGCGAACCAGACCGGTGGTGGGTGTTGGTCCTGCCGAAATTCGGGTATTTTCACCAAGAAAAGCTGCCCTGCCGTCTCATTCGCGAATCTTGCATTGAATGCGCCCTGCCGCGATAGTGCGGCGAGGGCGGCGTCGGCCATGCCCCGGCATCAACCATCCGAAAGGGCGACATAGCGATGACACAGCCCTGGAGCAGCGCCCTGCCCGGTGATGGGCGGCCCTTCGTCAAGATGCATGGGCTGCGCAATCACTTTGTCATCATCGACGCCCGCCATGTGCCCTACGCGCCGGACGCGACCGAGATTGCGGATATCTGCGATGTGCAGGTCGGGGTGGGGGGCGATCAATTGTTGGTGATCGTCCCGTCCCAGCGCGGCGATGCCTATCTGCGCATCCTCAATATCGACGGGCGCGAGGTGGGCGCCTGCGGCAACGCCACCCGCTGCGCCGCATGGCTTCTGATGCAGGAGGCCGGCACCGACGCAGTGACGTTGGAGACGGGCGCGGGCCTTCTGCGCTGCGCGCGCGCCGGGGCGCTGGAGGTGTCTGTGCAAATGGGGCGCGTCGCACATGACTGGCGCAGCTTTCCGCTGGCCCGCGCGGTGGACACGCTGGATCTGCCCTTGGAGCACGGACCGCTGGTGCACGGCGTGGCGTCGTGGATCGGCAATCCGCATGTGACATTTTTCGTCGACGACCTGCCGTCTCTGGATGTCGCGGTACTGGCCCATCCGGTGCTGACCGACCCGCTGTTTCCCGATCAGGTGAATGTCGGGCTGGCCGAGGTGCTGGGACCGGCACTTATCCGCTTGCAGGTATATGAACGGCCCGGCATGCTGACCGGGGCCTGCGGCACCGGCGCGTGCGTGGCCGTGCGTGCCGCGCAAATGCGAGGTCTGGTGGACATCGGGCCGGTTCGGGTTCAGATGGGCGCAGGCGCCGTGACGATCGACATTGACGAGGACGGCAGCGCCGTCATGACCGGGCCGGTGGCCTATTCTTTCAGGGGGCACCTGCCCCGCGACATGGAAAGGACGACATGAGCGAGCCGATGATCGTCATCGAAGGGGTCAGCAAGACCTATCACATGAAGGCCCGCGCCGACGTGCGCGCGCTGGACAATGTCAGCGCCACCATCGACCGGGGCGAGGTCGTCGTGATCATCGGGCCGTCAGGGTCGGGAAAATCCACGCTGCTGCGCGCGCTGAACGGTCTGCAACCCGTCGACAGCGGGCGCATCGTGATCGACGGGGTCGAGGTGACGTCCAAGAAGACGGATATCAACCGGCTGCGCGCCGAGGTCGGCATGGTGTTCCAGCACTTCAACCTGTTCCAGCACAAGACCGCGCTGGAAAACATCGTCCTGCCGCAGATCATCGTGGCCAGGCGCAAACGCCCCGAGGCCGAGGCCATCGCGCGCGATTTGCTGAAAAAGGTCGGCCTGCCCGATCAGGAGGGCAGCTATCCCGTCATGCTGTCGGGCGGCCAGCAACAGCGCATCGCCATCGCGCGGTCATTGGCGATGAAGCCCAAGGTGATGCTGTTCGACGAGGCGACATCGGCGCTGGACCCCGAAACCGTCGGCGGCGTGCTGGAACAAATGCGCGCCCTTGCCGCCGAGGGCATGACCATGGCCGTCGTCACGCATGAGATGGGGTTTGCCCGCGAGGCGGCGGATCGGGTGATCTTTATGGATGGCGGCGCCATCATCGAGGAAAACACGCCGGCGGCGTTTTTCGACAATCCACAGACCGACAGGGCACAGCATTTCCTAAGTCAGATCCTGTAAAATGACCAACCAAGGAGGACAACAATAATGAAACTGAAATCCCTTATATCGGGCCTGATCGGCGGCGCCGTCATGGCCGCGACAGCAACCGTATCGCTGGCCGAAACCACGATGGAAAAGATCGTGCGCACCGGCGAAATCACCATCGCCGTGCAGACGCAGGGCCCGCCCGTCAGCTTTGTCGACAAGAACGGCGAGCGCACCGGCCTTGCCATCGAACTGGCGCAGATGATGGCTGACGACATGGGCGTCAAGCTGGTCGTGCAGGATTATGACTGGAAGGGCCTGATCCCGGCCCTGACCTCGGGCAAGGCTGATTTCATCGCCGCCGACATGACACCGACCGCCCAGCGCAGCATGCAGATCATGTTTACCGAGCCGGTTTTCTTTGCCGAAACAGTCGCCTTCGCCAAGGAAGGCCATGACTATGCCAACTGGGAGGACCTGAACAAGCCTGACATCTCACTGGCCGCCACGCAGGCATCGTCCTACGCCGCCGCCGCGCGCAAATTCCTGCCGGACGCCGAGCTAAAGGAATTTTCGGGCGGGACCGCGCAGGCGGTTCAGGCAGTCATGTCGGGCCGCGCATCCGCGGGCGTGACTGACAAGGCAACCCTTTCGGGGTTCATGTCATCGATCGACGGTCTGGTTCAGATCGACGGCGAGTTGAACCGCGAACCGCTGGGCTTTGCCGTGCGCCCGGATTCGGTGCATCTGCTGAACAGTCTCGACAACTACATGCGCCTGATCCGCATTGATGGACGGCTGGACGAAAAGGTCACCTACTGGTGGAACTCCACTGATTGGGAAGCCGACCACAAGTGATGAATACGGGCAGGGGCGCAGCCGTGTCCCTGCCCTGTCCAAACACAAGCATACACTCTGACATGACACACAGGACCGCCCCCCGCCGATGATGTGGCTTCAGAATTATTTCAATCTCCGGCTGGTGTCGGAATATGCCGATGTCTTTGCGCAAGGCATCTGGCAGACGCTGTGGATTTCCGCCGTGTGCCTTGTGCTGTCGCTGATGTTCGGCACGCTGCTGGCGCTGGCGCGCATGTCGAAAAATCCGCTGCTGTGGCGCCCGGTTGCGGGCTATATCCAATTCATCCGGGCGACACCGCTGCTGGTGCAGATCTATCTGGTCTATTACGGCCTTCCGTCGATCATGCCCGCCGGTATGCTGTTTGACGAGGTTCAGTCAGGCATCATCGCGCTCACGCTGCACACCTCGCCCTATATGGGCGAAATCATCCGTGCCGGTATCGGATCGGTCGCGCGCGGCCAGATCGAGGGCGCGCTGTCGACCGGCATGACGCCGCGCCAGACGATGCGCCATATCACCCTGCCGCAGGCCATCGCCAACGTGATGCCGCCTCTGTTGGGACAGACCGCGGTGCTGATCAAGGATACGTCACTGCTCAGCATCATCGCGGTGTTCGAACTGCTGGGCGCGGGGCTGCTGATGTTTTCCGAAACGGTGGTGGCGACCGAAAGCTATGTCACCGTCGCCGTGTGTTATCTGGCGATCTACGCGATGATGCTGGTGTTGTCGGGCATCGTCCAGAACCGTCTGGGCGGCAGCGCCTGGCAGGCGAATTGAGGGGGACCGCGCATGGAATGGATCACCGATAAATGGGACATCGTCGTCGCCCTGTCCCCCTTCATGCTGAAGGGGTTGTGGCTGACATTTCAGATCTCGATGATCGCGATCGCCATCGGGTCGTCGATCGGCTTCGTGCTGGGCGTGGCCAAGACGCTGGGCTTTCGGCTGCTGAACGGGGTGATCAACCTCTACCTGCATCTTCTGCGCGGCTCGCCCTATCTGGTGCAGCTCTACATCGTCTATTTCGTGCTGCCCGCGACCGGCATCGCGTGGCTGTCCTTTGACAGCTATACGGCGGCGATCGTGTCGCTGTCGCTCTATACTTCCAGCTATGTCACGGAAATCGTGGCCTCTGCCATCAATGCCGTGCCCAGCGGTCAGGCCGAAGCGGCACGGTCCGTCGGCATGACCCGGATGCAGACCTATCGCCATATCGTGGTGCCCCAGGCGCTAAAGCTGACGATCCCGCCAATGGCCAGCATCTACGTCATCGTCATCAAAAGCACGGCGGTCCTGTCGGTCATCGGCATATCCGAACTGACCCGTCAGGGCGAAGTGGCAATCATGCGGATGCCCGGCGACATCATGTTCATCTACAGCCTGATCGCAGTGTTCTATTTCGTCTACTGCTACCCGATGCTGCGCCTGTCGAAATGGGCCGAAGGCCGGTTCGGAACCGCGGGCGGCGTAGATACCTGAGCAGGGCAGCGGTCACATCAGCCGCCCGAGCGCCTCACGCCTCGTCCATCGGCAGATCCAGCGTGACGATCAGCCCCTCGGGCTGCCAGTCGAAATGCAGCGCGCCATCAGATGCGCGGACCAGATTTTCCACGATGCCGGCGCCGCTTTCGCGCGAGGGCGTCGTCACTTCGGGGCCGCCCCGTTCCTGCCAGATCATGCTGAATTCGCCAGCCTCCGAAACGCTCCACGACAGGTCCACATGGCCCTCGTCGGCGCCAAGGCTGCCATGCTTGACCGCGTTGGTCGCCAATTCATGCAACAGCAGGGTCAGCGATGTGACCATACCGCCCGACAGTTCCACCTCGCCGCCGTGAAACCGCACTTGGCGTTCGCCCAGCGGGGCGTAGGCCAGCAGCAAGGTGCGCGCCAGATGCTCGAATCGCAGCGCCTTGGGCGCCTCGTCCGTCATCGTGTCGAAATGGGTCTGCCCCAGCGCAGCAAGCCGCGCAATCACCTTGTCGCTGTATGTCTGCGGGTCGGTTTCGCTCCGGCCTGTCATCTTGATGACGACCGACATCACGTTGACGATATTCTTGAGCCTGTGCAGCAATTCGGACGTGCGCAGCGCCGCCGCTTTCCGGTCGGCATCGCGCGCGGCGGAAATGTCCATCTGCGAGCCGAAGCGAAAGATCAGCCGCCCCTCATCGTCCAACACCGGCCCCAGTTGCAACGCATTGATGAACTTCTCGCCATTCTTGCGATAGTTGACAATCTCGACCATCGCCACTTCGTTCGATGCCAGCGCAGCGCGGATCGCCTCGACGCTGGCGCGGGTCGTCTCTTTGCCCTGAAGAAAGCGGCAATTCTTGCCGATGAATTCGGCCTCGTCATAGCCCGTCAGATCGCAAAACGCCTGATTGGCGAAAATGATCGGCTCGTCCGGCCGGGTCGGATCGGTGATGCACAGAGGCAGACGGCTGTGTCGAATCGCATGTGCGAACACATCGTTTCCGCGCATCTGTTCGGGCGAAAAGCTGAGAGCGTCTTTCAGGTCCAGTGACATCGCATCCACGTCAAATCGTTGGCAATCAGACTTTATACGCCGAGTCATCCACCGGAGGCAAGCAATCCTGACGGCCGCATGTGCCACCTTTGTTCCGCACCGCCCCGCCGGTGCCTATCATCCGACAGCGTGGGTCAGCGCCTGCTCCAGATCGTCGATCAGATCCTGCGCGTCCTCGATCCCGATGGATAGACGCAGAAGGTTTGGATGCACGTCAAAGCCGGGGCCCGATACCGTCTTGCGATGTTCGATCAGGCTTTCGACCCCGCCCAGCGACGTGGCGGGATAGAACAGGCGGCAGGCGCGGGCGGTGTCGATGGCCGTCTGCTCGCCGCCCTTGGTGATGATCGACAACATGCCGCCGAACATGCCCCCCGTCTGGCGCAGGGCGACCCCATGCCCCGGATGGGATGGCAGGCCAGGATAGAGCACCGATTGCAGCAGGGGATGCCCCTCGAAATGCTGCGCGATGGCCAGCGCGTTTTCGGTCTGCCGCTCCACGCGCAGCATCAGCGTGCGCATCCCCCGGATCAATAGCCACGCATCGAAGCTGTGCAGGATCGTGCCCTGAAGTTTGCGCACATCTGCGATCGCATCCCAGATCGCACCTGTTTCGCACACCGACAGCGCGCCTGCGGTGACATCGGAATGCCCGTTCAGGTATTTTGTCGCGGAGTGGAACGATATATCGGCCCCCAGATCCAGCGCCCGCGTGCAGCAGGGCGGCGTGGCCGTGCAATCGGCAATCAGGCGTGCGCCTGCGTCATGGGCGATCCTGGCCGCCGCTGCGATGTCGGTCACGGTCCAGTCGGGATTGTTCGGCGTCTCGACCCAGACCAGCGCCGTCTGGCCGGGCCGGATGGCGGCCTGCATCGCGTCCAGATCACCCGCAGGATACTGCGTAATGGCAAGTCGCCCGGTGGTCTGATGCTTGTGCATCTGTTGCAGCACGCCGTGATACATCACGCCCGGCGCGAGGACATGCGCGCCCGGCGCGAGCGACTCCAGCACCGCCCCCGCCGCCGACATGCCCGACGCGAACAGCAAGGTGGCCGCTGCGCCCTCCAGATCGGCGATGATCGCCTCGGCATGCTCGGTCGTCTCGTTGCTGTCGCGGCGGTAGATATAGGGCTGGCGCGGCGCGTAATCGGCGCCGCGCGCATAGGTCGCCGAGAGTTGAATGGGCGGCACGACGGCGCCGGTGCGCTCTTCGACATGGTGCAGCGCCTGCGCAAGGCGCGTGGCGGGCGACAGGGGGCGATTCTTGCGATCAGTCATGCTACGCGTTTCCCGTAATAAAGCCCGACCACATGTTCCGCCTCGGCAAAGAACAGCCAGCGCGACGCAAGGATGCCGGTGATATGGCTCAGCACCGCCAGCGCCGCAGCGACATGCGGCAATGGTAATGGCAGCCCCAGTAGCAGGATCGGCAGCAGATAGCCCAGCACAAAGGCGATGGCGCGCAGTTTCTGCGCATGACGGCGCCCGACCACGTGGATGAATTCACGCGTCAGGTAATTGGTGCCGGTATGGGGTGGCTCGAACGCGCGGGGCGTACCGATATGACCAAGGCCGGTGGCCGTCTCCAGATCGGTGCCCGAGCGCGCCAGCGCGCGATCGCCGCGCACCCACCACGCGATTTGCACGACCGCCGCAACAGGCAGCAGGATCACGGCAAACGTGATCTGCCCCGCCAGCAACGCGCCGCCCCCCAGCGACAGCGCAATGAACAGCGCGGGCGTCAGCCAAGTGCGCCAGCGCGGTATCGTCCGCATCTGTGTGTAGATCATCGACGTGGCCCCCACCGCGCCCAGACACGAGCCCGCGCCCAGCCAGCCGAGGGGCGTCCAAGCCACGCCCCAGAACACGAGGCCCGCGCCATAGATTGCCATGATGCTCAGCGCGGCGACCGACAGCCACGCCTCGCGGCTGAGCCAACTGCTGCGCCATTGGGTGAAGGCCTTGAGCGCGCGTTCCGGGTGGCCAAGGTGAAAGGCCGAGGCCATTAGCCCGCCCACGGCCAGCAGATAGGCGACGGCGAAAAACGCAAGGGCGACCCACCCGGCCGGCGCCAGCAGCCCAAGGCCCAGCCAGAAAAGCAGGCCAAAGCCGAGGCCGGACAGCGTGGTAAAGATAATTACAGACGGCGCCGGATGCATGTCAGAGCGCCCCCAGCGCGCGGTCCAGCCACGCGACAAACCCCTTGGTTTCCTGCGCGACGGGTTCAAGGAAAGGGGCGAGAACATCCGTCTGATCGAGCGAGTCGCGCGGGCGCGGCGGCAGGTATTTGTTGACCGGCTTCGTGCCCTGCTCGGGCATCAGATCAAAGCCCCCCCGCGCCGCTGTCAGTTGGCTCACATGGCTATCGGGATCGCCGAAATCGCCAAAATGGCGCGCGCCTGCCGGGCAGGTGCGCACGCAGGCAGGCTCGCGGTCCTCCTCGGGCAGGTTTTGGTTGTAGATGCGGTCGACGCAGAGGGTGCATTTCTTCATCACGCCTTCGGCCGCGTCCATTTCCCGCGCGCCATATGGGCAGGCCCACGCGCAGAGACCGCAGCCGATGCAATCGCTTTCGTTTACCAGAACGATACCGTCCTCGACCCGCTTGTAGCTGGCGCCGGTGGGGCAGACGGTGACGCAGGGTGCATCCTCGCAATGCAGGCAGGATTTGGGGAAGTGGACGAGCTGGGCGGCGCCGCGATCAGGCTGTACCTCGTAGCTGTGAACCCGGTTCAGAAACGTGCCGCTGGGGTCCGCACCATATGGCTGCTGATCGCTGAGAGGGGCGCCGTAATTTTCGGTATTCCAACCCTTGCAGGAGATGACGCAGGCATGGCAGCCGACGCATGTATCCAGGTCGATGACGAGGCCCAGTTTGCGCTGGGTGCTGGTTGGAAGGTTGGTCATCGATTGATCCGTCGGCTGTTGCGGGCAAGGCAGGACCGGGGCGCTGCCCCGGACCCCGGGATATTTCTGGCAAGAAGAAATGAAAGGCAGGTCATTTTCCGACCTTCCACTGCAATTCATCCGGCGCCTGCCCTACGGGTGATTTGATCGGCGGCATCACCGGGTGCGCCTGTTGCGGGGCGCCGGTTTTTTCGATCTTTACGCGCAGATCGAACCATGCGGCCTGCCCGGTGACCGGGTCGGAATTGGCCCAGCGCAGGCCATCACCCTTGGGCGGCAGAAGTTCGTGAATGAGGTGGTTCAGCAAAAAGCCCTTACTCCCTTCGGGGGCGCCATCCTTCAGCGCCCAGGCGCCCTTGCGTTTGCCGATGGCGTTCCAGGTCCAGACAGTGTGCGGGTTGAGCGCGGCCATATGCGCGACCGGCACGGTGATTTCTCCATGGGCCGAGGTGACGCGCGCCCAGTCGCCATCGGCGAAGCCGTGTTTTTGAAAGAGGTTCGTGGGCAAATAGAGAGGGTTGTGCCCATGGATCTGGCGCAACCACGCGTTTTGCCCCCCCCAGCTGTGATACATTGCCATCGGGCGCTGGGTGAGGGCGTGGATCGGGTATTCTTCGCCATCCACATGACCATCCTCCAGCGGGGGATACCAGATGGGCAGGGGATCGAGCGTCGCCTTGATCCGCTCGCGCAGGTTGTCGGGCGGCTGGCGGTCACCATGCCCCTCGGCGGCCAGTTGAAATTTGCGCAGCGGTTCGGCGTAGAGGTCAAAGAGATAGGGATGCGGGATGTCGAAGATACCGATGCGCACGGCCCAGTCCTGATAGGCCATGTTCCACGGTTTGTAATATTGCGCATCCTCGGGGATGTGCTGGACGCAAAAGCTGCCATTTGCGATGTAGTTGTCCAGCTGTGCCGCGTTGGGCGCACCGCGTCCGTGGACCGTGCCAAGTTCCCCCATACGCCAGCCCGCCAGCGGGCCGATGCCCGGCTTGCGCTGGTGATTGGTGATGTAGTCGGCGTAATTGGCGTATTTCTGGCCGCCATCCCCGGTGACAAAGCCGGGCAGGTTCAGCCGCGCGCCCAGCTCGCACATCACCGACTGGAAGCCGCGCACATCGCGGTCCGGCTGCACCACCGGCCAGCGGATCGCGTCGGCGGCGGCGTTTGGCTCGCTTATCGGGCGGTCCAGCAGGGAGATGCAGTCGAACCGCTCCAGATAGGTGGTGTCAGGCAGGATCAGGTCGGCATAGGCGACCATTTCACTGCTGTAGGCATCGGAATAGATGATGCGCGGGATGACGTAATCGCCGTTTTCATCGGTGTCGGTCAGCATTTTGGTCACGCCGACGGTGTTCATCGACGAATTCCACGCCATGTTCGCCATGTACAGAAACAGCGTGTCGATCTTGTAGGGATCACCAGCATGGGCGTTCGAAATCACCATATGCATCAGCCCGTGGGAACTGAGCGGGTTTTCCCACGTGAACGCCTTGTCGATGCGCGCGGGGCTGCCGTCGGCCTTCAGGCACAGATCCTCCGGCCCGGCGACATAGCCCAGGTGAGGCCCATCCAGCGGTGTGCCGGGCGCGCTGCGCGAGTGGGGTTTGGGGTGAATCGACACCGGCTTGGGGTATGGCGGTTTGAAGCGCATCCCGCCGGGCACCTCGACACTGCCGAGCAGGATTTGCAGCACATGCAGCGCGCGGCAGGTCTGAAAGCCGTTGGAATGGGCTGAAATGCCGCGCATCGCGTGAAAGCTGACGGGGCGGCCCGTCATGGTCTGGTGCGTCTCACCGCGGAAATCGGTCCATTCGCGCTCCAACGTAATCGCCTCGTCAAAAGCGACGCGGGCCAGTTCGGCGGCGATCGCCTTGATCTTTGGCACGGTCAGGCCGCAGCGGTCTGCCACCGCCTCGGGCGCGTATTTCGGGTCGAGATAGCGTTCGGCCATCAGGTGCATGACGGGGCGGTGCGTGATGCCGGCCGCGCGGTGGGTGGCGTGCAGATTGGGGCGGATGCCGGGGGTGTCAAACGCTACCGGTTTGCCGGTATTCCGGTCGATCACCAGCGGCTTGCCGTTCTCATCGCGCAAGAACAGGCCGTGATCGGGCGATTTGGCATCGCCATTCACCAGCACCGGCGCGTTGGTGTAGCGCGACAGATACTCCACGTCGATCTTGCCCGCTTTCATCAGCTCATGGACGAGGCTGAGGATGAACAGGCCATCGGTGCCGGGGGTGATGCCGACCCAATCATCGGCGACTGCGTTATACCCGCTGCGGATCGGGTTCACCGCGATCACCCGCGCGCCGCGGGCCTTGATCTTGCCTATGCCCATCTTGATCGGGTTGCTGTCATGATCCTCGGCGACGCCGAACAGCATGAACATCTTGGTGTGGTCCCAATCGGGGGTGCCAAATTCCCAGAACGCGCCGCCCATCGTGTAGATGCCTGCCGCCGCCATATTGACCGAGCAGAATCCGCCATGCGCCGCGTAATTCGGCGTGCCGAAATTCTGCGCCCAGTAGCTGGTGAAACTCTGGGACTGATCGCGTCCGGTGAAAAAGGCCAGCTTTTCGGGCGCTTCGGCGCGCAGGGGTGCCAGCCAGTCGGTCGCGAGACCCAGTGCCTCGTCCCAGCTGATTTCCTCGAATTCGCCCGACCCTCGCGGGCCAACCCGTTTCAGCGGCGCGCGCAGGCGGGCGGGCGAATTGTGCTGCATGATGCCGGCGCTGCCCTTGGCGCACAGAACACCCTTGTTCACCGGATGGTCGCGGTTGCCCTCGATATAGGCGACCTTACTCTCCTTCATGTGCACATTGATGCCGCAGCGGCAGGCGCACATGTAGCAGGTCGTCTTGCGCACCTCGTCCGAAACCGGCGGGCTGAGGTCAAGATCGGGCTGATGATGCGGCACGGCGGCAGACCCTTCCAGCGGTTTGGGCGGAAACATATCCTATCCCTGCCAAAGTAAGCAGAATTTCGTTCCCGTTGTCACCTCTATTCTCTCAGCGCTTCGGCGATCAGGGCGATGCCAGCGCCGATGCGCTGTGACGGGATCGACGAATAGGCGAGGCGGTAATAATTGCGCGGCGGGGCATCGCCGTGGAAAAACGAGGCGCCCGGCTCGATCAGCACGCCGTGGCTGCGCAGACTGACCGCGACGGCGCCCATATCCACACCCTCGGGCGCACGCATCCAGATGGACGATCCGCCATGCTCGCCACGCCCCGCGACGGTCAGGCCATGCTGCGCCAGCGCCGCCTCCATCACGCGCCGGCGTTCGCCATAGGCGCGCGACATGCGGCGGATCAGGCTGTCATAATGCCCAAGGCTGAGAAAATAGGCCGCCGTGCGCTGCATCAGGCCGGGCGGGTGGCGCAGCACGCTGGCGCGCAGCGCGCGCGCCTCGCGGATGAAGGGGCGCGGCCCGACCAGATAACCCAGCCGCAGACCCGGAAAGATCGACTTGGAAAAGCTGCCGACATAAATCACCCGCCCATCGCGATCGAGCGATTTCAGCGACGGCGATGGCGCGTTCAAAAACGCCATTTCGAACTCGTAATCATCCTCGACGATCAGCGCGTCCATGTCCCGCGCCGATGCCAGCAGCGCGCGACGGCGCGCCATCGGCATGGTGGCGTTGGTCGGGCATTGGTGGCTGGGCGTGGTGAATATCACGTCGGCATGATCCGGCAGCGCGCCGGGGCGCAGACCACGCGCATCCACCGGGACGGCGGCGGTATGACAGCGCGACTGCGTCAGGATATCGCGCAGCCCGTGATAGCAGGGGTCTTCGACCACCGCCGTGCGCCGCTGGGTCAGCAGCACCTGCGCGGTCAGCCATAGCGCGTTCTGCGCGCCCATCGTCACCAGAATTTCATCTGGCTCGGCCAGAATGCCGCGCCTTGGCAGCGTATGACGGGTGATGAATTCGATCAGCTGTGGATCGTCCTGATCGTAGTAGTCGGTGGCCTGCGCATGAAAATCCCGCATGCCCAGCGCCCGCAGCGCGCAATGGCGCCAGTTGGCGTGATCGAACAGCTTTGGGTCGGTCTGCCCGTAGAGGAAAGGATATGGATAATCGGCCCAGTTCAGCGGCCGGTCCGGCGTCGCCCCGCCGGAAAAACGCTGCCCCAGCGCGCGGGACCAGTCGATGCGGTCCTGCCCCGGATGGCGCGAGGCAAAGCGCGGCGGTTCGGGCGCGGTATCCGATATATAATGGCCCGAGCGGTCGCGCGCCGCCAGATAGTCGTTCGCCTGAAGGTCGCTATAGGCCAGCGTCACGGTCATGCGGCTGACGCCCAGATGCGTGGCAAGGCTGCGCGATGACGGCAGCCGCTCGCCCTTTTTCAGCCGACCCGACAGGATGCCCTCGGCGATCATCTGCTGGATGCGCGCCTGAAGCGTGCCTGCCCCATCAGGGCTGAGGAAAAACGTCTCGACCGGGATTGCCATGGCCTGATGTTAGACTGGACCTATCGGACGCGCAATCTGGCCCGATGCCGGGGGCAGGCCTTTCGCAAGGATCCTAACCCCAGCCATCGGTATATTCGTCAAACTTGCGCTTTTCGCGGCGCGCCCAGAATTTGTTCCATCGGGCCCAGATACCCCAGGAAAGGGCGGCCAAAAACGTCAGGATGATGATGTTCAACCACGGGATGATACGCACGTCCGGCCCCTCGACCGCCTTTACCGAGATCGCGTTAGGGAAGATCGAAAAGAATTCGTTGCGCCATCCGTAATGCGTGATCAATACCCACTGTGGCGACCCGGCGCTTCTTTTAGAGATCAGGTCAGACGCTTCGGCCTGAAGATTCGACGTGTCGAATTTGAAATAGGGCGGCCAGCCCCAACCAGTATCCTCGTTGCGGTAGATCATCGGCTTGTCGTTGGTGCGGAACGCCTGAATGAAGAAGACGTCCCGGCTTGACGGCGCGACGGCATTGCCGCTGCTTGACTCGGCCCAGAAAATCGAGTTTTCGCCGAAATCGACGCGCTTTTCATATGTGTCTGTGATGCGCGCGATATCGTGCTGCGGCAGTGTGTAGTTCAGGAATGCGAGAATGATCACCCAGAACACGCCCCAGAAAACCCATTTTATGTAGACCATTCAGCCCCCCTCACTTGAAATTCGTCAAATACACGATCGCTGTGATCACGATCACCGGCACAATGTAAACGCCCCAGATCAGTTTTCGTCGCACCGACCCATCATATTCCTTCAATCCCGCCTCGATATAGGCATCGCGCGCGCCCGGACGGCCCGTATCCTGCCATTCGCGGTCCAGCTTGCCGCGCCGTACCCGCCGCGACCAGAGCGACAGCACAATATAAATCACCGTCAGGACGGCCCCGCCGATGAGAATGAGCTTGAGCAGTGCCAGCACTTTGTCTCCGCCGTTTGGTTATATTTTTCATGTTACTGCGGAATCGCGCCACATGGAAACATCAAGTGGTGCAGCGGCACAATGGCGCAGCATCTTGTGACCCGCGCGGACCCGGCGCACCAGTATCGTCGCCGCGCAATAGCGGATGAATTGGACGCGCTCCTTACCGGAGGTGTTGTAGATTGCGCACGGCGTCAGGTGCGGTGCGCAACCTCGCATGGCCCGCTGCGCGCCCTGAGCGGTCCTTGCCACTCGATCAGCGTCCGCATGTGGTAAATTTTCGTGGCAGGATGTACGCTCGCAGGCTTGGGAGGGCCGACACATGATCGATCCGAAGGTAATAGAAGGTATTGCCGCCGACTATACGGCTGCCTGGAACTCGAAATCTGCGGATGCTGTGGCATCTTTCTACGCGCCGGAGGGCGAAATCATCATCAATCGCGGAGAACCTTGGACAGGGCGATCGCGCGTGCGCGAGATGGCAGCGGGCTTTTACGCCGATGTCCCCGATCTCTCACTGACTTGTGATGATGTTCGTTGTTCGGGCAATCACGCCATCTTCGTCTGGACCTTTACCGGCCATGCAGCGACCACTGGCAATCCCTTGAATATCCGCGGTTGGGAAGAGTGGGAGCTTGACGGTGACCTCAAGGTAATTGCGTCCCGCGGTTGGTTCGACGCCGAGGACTACGCGAAGCAAGCTGGCGGTTAACGCTGATAGACAGTTCGCAATCGCCACCGCAAACTACGCCATACGGCGGCAAAGTTAGGCATAAGCAACCCCGGCGGCGGTGCAACACATCTGGCAAGGGGCGGCCCATGACAGGCCGCCCCCCTTTCAGGTCATGTGAAACCAGCCCTAGCCGACGACGTTGAAATCCGGGCCGTAGGGATAGCCGGTGATGTCCTCGTTGCCGTCTTCGGTGATGATCAGAACGTCATGCTCGCGATAGCCCCCTGCACCGGGCTGATCGTCCGCGATGGTCAGCATCGGCTCCATCGAGATGACCATGCCGGGCTCCAGCACCGTGTCGATATCCTCGCGCAGTTCCAGACCCGCCTCGCGGCCGTAGTAATGCGACAGGATGCCAAAGCTGTGGCCATAGCCGAAGGTGCGGTACTGCAGCAGCTGACGCTCTTCGAGGAAGGTATTGATCTTGTGCGTGATCTCCGAGCAGGTTGCACCGGGCTTGAGCAGGCTCATGCCGTATTCGTGCGCGGCAATATTCGCCTCCCAGATCTTCAGCGACGCGTCGTCGACCTCGCCCACGAACATCGTGCGCTCCAGCGCGACGTAGTAGGCGCTGATCATCGGGAAGGTGTTCAGCGACAGGATATCGCCGGTTTCCAGCTTGCGCGCGGTGACGGGGTTGTGCGCGCCGTCGGTGTTGATGCCCGACTGGAACCAGACCCAGCTGTCACGGTATTCCGCATCCGGAAATTCCTTGGCGATCTCCAGCTCCATTGCGTCACGGCCTGCGATGGCCACGTCGATTTCGCGCGTGCCGACGCTGATCGCGTCCTTGATGGCATAGCCGCCGACATCAGCGACCTTGCAGCAGCGACGGATCAGATCCAGTTCGGCCTGGCTTTTGGCCATACGCTGCACCATCGTGGTGGGCGCGATGTCGACCGATTTGGATGGCTTGAGGAAGCTGTCCAGCTTGGATTTCTGCAGCAGCGTCAGGTGATCGGCCTCATAGCCGACGACTTTGCCCTCACCCGATACGGACAGGATCGCGCGCCAGTAATTGTCGCGCTGCCAGTCGGTGTAGGTGATGTTGTCGCCGTGGCTGCGGCGCCAGGGCTGACCTGCGTCGATCCCGGCGGAAATGGTCACATCCTGATCGGCCGTGACGACCAAACCGTAGGGGCGACCGAACGAGCAATAGAGAAAACCGGAATAATAGGCGATATTGTGCATCGAGGTGAACACGGCCACGTCGACACCCAGATCGGACATGCGCGCGCGCAGTTTCTTCAAGCGCGCGTCATACTCGGACGCCTCGAATTGAAGTGCTGCCTTTTCGCCGTTGTGAAAACGGTACATTTCTGGACGTTCAGTCATTTCGACCCTCCTAGAAAAAGAAAGGTCCCGGCGTTCAGGACTGTTTGATTATGCGGCTTTGACCCGATTCGGGCGAGCGGCGCCACCGCTCAAACCTGATGCTGTTGTTGCCGATTTCACAGATTCTGGCAAGGTATTTTGCAAAGTGATGAAAGGCCACATGATGCGCATCCAGACCGGCCCCCAAAACCTGTTGACCGACGTGCCGGGGCTGCGCGTCGGCAACGCCAGCGATGGCGCGTTGAAATCGGGCGTCACGGTGCTGACGGCGGATACGCCGTTCACGGCGGGCGTGCACGTCATGGGCGGCGCCCCCGGCACGCGCGAGACGGATCTGCTGGCCCCGGACCGCACGGTGCAACAGGTCGATGCGCTCGTGCTTTCGGGCGGCTCGGCCTTTGGGCTGGACGCGGCATCGGGGGTGACGGATGCGCTGCGGGCCGCCGGGCGCGGCTATGCCGTGGGGGATGTCCGCGTGCCGATCGTGCCGGCGGCGATCCTGTTCGATCTGCTGAATGGCGGGGCCAAGGGGTGGACCCAAAACCCCTATGGGCCGCTGGGCGCTGCGGCGCTGGCCGCCTGCGATACCCGTTTCGATCTGGGCAGCGTGGGCGCCGGAACCGGTGCGTTGACGGCAACGCTGAAGGGGGGGCTGGGGTCGGCGTCCTGCGTTCTGCCCTCGGGGCATGTCGTCGGCGCGCTGGTGGCGGTTAACGCGCTGGGATCGGCGACCGTGGCGGACGGCCCGCAGTTCTGGGCCGCGCCGTTCGAGATCGGGAATGAGTTCGGCGGTCTCGGCCCTGCGCGCGACTATGGCAAGGTGCATCTGCCGCGCACCAAGATGGGCGATGACGCAAACACCACCATCGCCATCGTCGCCACCGATGCCGCCCTTGGCCAAGCGCAATGCACGCGCATGGCCACTGCCGCCCATGACGGCATGGCGCGGGCCTTGCTGCCGTCACACACGCCGATGGACGGTGATCTGGTCTTTGCCGCCAGCACAGGCGCGCACGATTTGAACGATCCGGCGCGCGACACGCTGCTGCTGGGCCATGCCGCTGCGACATGTCTGGCCCGCGCCATCGCGCGCGCCATCTATATGGCGCGGCCCGCACCCGGGGATGTGCTGCCCTGTTGGTCGCAGCGTTTCGCAGGGTAGAGACAAAGCGCGCTGTACCCTTGCACCTACTGCCGCAAATACCGATAAGGCGCGTCATCCGGAAACAAGGGAGACCGCACGCCGTGCCGACAACCAAAACACGTGCCCCCGCCCGTGCATTCGCCTTGATTTTCGCCCTGCTTCTGGGCGCGCTTCCCGCGATCGCGCAGCAACAGGGCGCCGCCCCAACGCCGCAATCGGCGCAGGAGACCGGCCCGCTGATCATCGCGACCAAGGACGTGCCGCCTTTTGCCTTTGTCGGGGCGGGCGGTGAATGGACTGGCATCGCCATCGACGTCGTCACCGCCGTAGCCGCCGATCTGGGCCGCGCCGTCGAATGGCGCGAAGACACGCTGAGTGGCATGCTGAGTGCCGTCGAGGCAGGCGAGGTGGATGCAGCCGCTGCCGCCATCACCATCACCCCCGCGCGCGAGGCTGCGCTGGATTTCACCTTTCCCTACTATACCACCGGTCTGGGCATCGCCGTCGACCCGGAGGCCGGCACTGGCTGGTTTCAGGTGGTACGCAACCTCTTTACTTGGCAGTTTGCCGTCGCCATCGCCACGCTGTCCACCGTCCTGCTGATCGCCGGCGCCGCCGTCTGGGCGTTCGAGCGCGGCCATAACGAGGAATTTCCCAAGGACACGGCGCAAGGCCTGGGCGATGGGTTCTGGTGGGCCGCTGTCACAATGACCACCGTCGGATATGGCGACAAGGCGCCGCGGACACTGGGCGGGCGGATCGTCGGGGTGATCTGGATGTTCACCGCCATGCTGATCGTCGCCAGCTTTACCGCCGCCATCGCCGCATCGTTGACGGTCGGCAGTCTCGGCACCCCGATCCAGAGTGTTTCGGACCTGAAAAACTACCGTGTCGGTGTCGTAAGCGACACGACGGGCGCGGATGAAATGGCCGCGCGCGGCCTGCGCATCGCGCATTACGACAACGTCGCGGACGGGTTCGGCGCGCTTTTGGAAGGGCAGATCGGCGCGTTTGTCTATGACAAGCCGCTGATGCAATATATCGCGATGCAAAACTACGAGGGCGAAGTGCGCATTCTCGAAGATGCCATCGGGCGACAGGACTATGGCATCGCCCTGCCCACCGACTCTGAACTGCGCGAACCGATGAACCGCGCCCTTCTGACCTACCTGCGCAGCGAAGACTGGACGCGCGTGCAGACCCGGTATCTGGGCAATAACTGACCTGCCCCGCCCGGCGTATATGGACAAAACGGGCGCAAGATGCTTTGCCTCGTCGCAAATTCAACCCGAAAGGATGCATGACATGAGCAAGACCGATCTCAAATCCCTGCTCAAGGATCCCAGCCTGCTGGCCGACAAATCCTATGTGAACGGCGAATGGGTCAGCGGCGACAAGACGTTCGACGTGAAAAACCCCGCGCGCGGCGACGTCATCGCGCAAATGGCGGACCTCAGCCGTGATCAGGTGGCTCAGGCCATCGCCGCCGCCGAGAAGGCCCAGAAAGAATGGGCCAAGTGGACCGGCAAGGAGCGCGCAGGCGTGATGCGCAAATGGTTCGATCTGATGATGGAGCACCAGCACGATCTGGGCATCATCCTGACCGCCGAGCAGGGCAAGCCGCTGGCCGAAGCCAAGGGCGAGGTCGCCTATGGCGCGTCCTTCATCGAATTCTTCGCCGAAGAGGCCAAGCGCGTCTACGGCGAGATCATCCCCGGCCACCAGCGCGACAAGCGCATCAACGTGATCAAGCAGCCGATCGGCGTCGCCGCCTCGATCACGCCGTGGAACTTTCCCAACGCGATGATCACCCGCAAGGCCGCCCCGGCGCTGGCCGCGGGCTGCGCATTCGTCGGGCGCCCGGCCAAGGAAACCCCGCTGAGCGCCACCGCCATGGGCGTTCTGGCCGAACGGGCCGGCATCCCGGCGGGCGTGTTCAACATCGTCACCTCCTCCAGCTCGTCCGAGATTGGCAAGGAGTTCTGCGAGAACCCCGCCGTGCGTAAACTGACCTTCACCGGCAGCACCGAAGTGGGCCGCATCCTGCTGAAACAGGCCGCCGATCAGGTCATGAAATGCTCGATGGAGCTGGGCGGCAACGCACCCTTCATCGTGTTTGACGACGCCGATCTGGATGCCGCCGTCGAAGGCGCCATCATGTCCAAGTTCCGCAACAACGGCCAGACCTGCGTCTGCGCCAATCGGATCTACGTGCAGGCAGGCGTCTACGACACTTTCGCGGAAAAGCTGAAGGCGGCGACCGAAAAGCTGAAGATGGGCGACGGTCTGGATGAGGGTGTCACCCTCGGCCCGCTCATCAATGCAGACGCGATCACGAAGGTGCAGGAGCATGTCGCCGACGCCAAATCCAAGGGCGGCAAAGTCATCCTGGGCGGCGGCGAGCCGACCGACGGCGACGGCCACTTCCTGCCCCCCACCATCATCACCGGCGCCACGCAGGACATGCAGTTCGCCACGGACGAGACATTCGGCCCCCTCGCGCCGCTGTTCAAGTTCGATGATGTGGATGATGTCATCGCGATGGCCAACGACACGATATTCGGCCTTGCCAGCTATTTCTACGCCAAGGATCTTTCCCGCGTCTACAAGGTGGCCGAGGCGCTGGAATATGGCATCGTCGGCGTGAACACCGGCATCATCTCGACCGAGCTGGCCCCGTTCGGCGGGGTCAAGCAATCCGGCCTTGGCCGCGAAGGCAGCCACCACGGCATCGACGATTATCTGGAGATGAAATACATCTGCATGTCGGTCTGAGCCTCAGACAGCTGATGCTGACAAATACGCCCCGCCGGAAATCCGGCGGGGCGTTTTCGTCCTAGTTCACCGCTTTGGTGTCAAGAACGTCCTTGTTGCTGGCGCTGCGGCTTTCGATCGCGATGCGGCGGGGTTTCAGCGCCTCGGGCACTTCGCGCACCAGATCGACATGCAGCATACCATCGGCATGGGCCGCGCCGGTCACGCGGACATGGTCGGCCAGCTGAAAGCGCCGCTCGAACGCGCGGGTCGCGATACCGCGATGCAGATATGTGCGCTCTTCGCCGTCATCTGCCTTCTGGGCCGAAACGATCAGCGCGCCCTCGCGCAGCTCGACCGACAGATCATCCTCGGCAAAGCCTGCCACGGCAATTGAAATACGCCATCCGTCGTCCGCAGTCTTTTCGATGTTATAAGGGGGGTAGGTCGGCTGTGCGACATCACTGGTCAGGACACGGTCCATCATGTCCGCGATCTGGTCAAAGCCAACAGTGGCCCGATAAAGCGGGGCCAAGTCAAAGTTTCGCATGGGTCATCCTCCATTGAGCGATAACAGTATGTTATGCCTTCCCTCATGGGACAGGCGGCCTTTGCGCGGACCCTTGCGGCGTCCGGCTCTAGATATCTGGGTAAGCGGCGCGGCCGTTTCAAGGCCCGGCCAAGCGCCTTATGGCTTGGCGAATTTCGCGCCGGTCCGGCGCGGCTGGGCGACAGCCGCCATGTAGGGTCGGCTGCCCGCGCGCATGACCCCGCCCGAGGCCAGTTCGGCCCGCAGAACCTTCAGCGGCAGTTCCAGCTGGGTGCCCAGCGATACCTTCTGCCCATCCACATCAGCCATGGCCGACACGACCGACACGACACGCGGCGCACCGCCGTCAAACGTAAAGATGGGCGCGCCAGAGCTGCCGAAATCCACGTCACACGACATCACCAGAACGCCTTCCTGATTGGCCATCACATCGCAAACCTCTTGCAACGAAGGCACATCCGCGCGACCGCGCGCATAGCTGACGACGCCGACGCGCTGCCCGGTCCGGGGCCGTTTGTCGGTGCCGAAGGGCACAACGCGCGCGTTGCGGATGGGGTGCCGCAACTCCAGCAGGGCGACGTCGTCGCGCACGCGCGAGGCAGCCGCGACCCCGCCAAAGGCGTAGGACGGATGCACCACCGCCCGCCTGACCCAGCGATAGGCCGAGGCGTGGCCATTGCGCCAACCGGCCAGAAACTCGATCTTCTCATCCTCCAGCCGCGCGCCCGTCGCCTTGTCATAAAGGCAATGCGCCGCCGTCAGCACCAGATCGGGCGCAATCAGCGCCCCGGTGCAAAACCCGCGCCCGGCAAGGTCCAGACGGCCCACACCCTCCCAGCCGCGCCCGTCATCGCCGGTATCGAGCCGCCTCAGCCCGGTGTCCTGCGCTTGCGCGGCAGGCACCGTCAGGACGGCCCAGGTCAGGGCCAGCATGATGACCGTCAACAAATGGCGCGGCATGCATGTCTCCGATCATGTAAAGGTCGGGCAGATTCGGCTACCGACGCTCTGAGGTAAAATTCAGGCATCCGGCGTGACACGCACGCGCCCCGCCAGGCTGGGCGGCACCGGACCGCCAGTTGCCCAGTCCAGCAGTTCGACCGTGTGCACGACCGGCACATCCGTGCCGCTGCCGATCTGCATCATGCAACCGATATTACCAGCTGCGATGATATCGGGCGCCCGCGCCTCCAGCGTCTGGATCTTGCGGTCCTTCAACTGGCGCGAAATCTCGGGCTGCATCAGGTTGTAGGTTCCGGCCGACCCACAGCACAGATGGCTATCGCTGGGCTCGACCACTGCAAAGCCCGCGCGCTTCAGCAGATCCTTGGGCAAGGTCTTGATCTGCTGGCCATGTTGCAGCGAACAGGCGGCATGATAGGCCACTGTCAGCCCCTTTGGCGCGCCTTCGGGCAGGTCCAGTTGGGCCAGCAGCTCGGTCACGTCCATCGCCCGCGCCGACACCCGCGCGGCATCCACGGCCAGCGCATCATCGCGCAACATGTGCCCGTAATCCTTGACCGTCGTGCCGCAGCCCGAGGTGTTGATGACAATGGCATCAAGGCCACCGCCATTCATCTCGGCGCTCCACGCGCGAATGTTGCTGGCCGCCGCCGCGTGGCTTTCACCGGTCTTGCCCATGTGATGCACCAGCGCACCGCAGCATCCGGCCCCCTTGGCCACCACCACTTCGCAGCCCAGCCGCGTCAGCAGGCGGATGGTGGCATCGTTGATATCCGTATTCAGCGCCTTCTGCGCGCAACCCGTCATCAGCGCGACGCGCTTGCGGCGCGGCGCGGCGGGCGCAAAGCTCTGCGGATCGTCGTTGCGGCTGACCGGTGGAATCTGCTCTGGGGCCATCTCCAGCATCGCGCGCAGCCGCGCATCGGGCATCAGCCGCGCAAAGGGGCGCGCCGCCTTGGCCCCCAGCAGGGCAAGGCGAAAGCGCATCGGATAGGGTAGTATCCGCGCCAGCATCCAGCGCAGCGCGCGCTCGCCCAAAGGACGCTTGTAGCGCTCTTCGATATAGGCGCGCGCGTGATCGACCAGATGCATGTAATGCACACCCGACGGACAGGTCGTCATGCAGGCCAGGCAGGACAGGCAGCGGTCGATATGCAGCACCGTCCTGGCGTCCGGTATGCGGTCATTCTCCAGCATGTCCTTGATCAGGTAGATACGGCCGCGCGGGCTGTCCAGCTCATCACCAAGCACCTGATATGTCGGGCAGGTTGCCGTACAGAACCCGCAATGCACGCAGGCGCGCAGGATCGCGTTCGACCGTTCGGTATCGGGATCGGCCAATTGCTCGGGCGTGAAATGGGTTTGCATCAGATCCCCCTGCCGCCCGGCGCCATCAGCCCCGGGGTAAAGATCCCTCGCGGATCGAACCGCGCGCGCAAGCCTGCCTCAATCGCCGCAAGGGGTGCCGCCGACCGGGGGAAAACGCCCAGCCGCAGCTTGGTCTCAGGAGATGCGCGCACCAGCGTTGCATGGCCATCAAACCGGCACAATTCCGCGCGCAGATCCGTCCCCTCCGGCACGCGCAGCCAAATCAGACCGCCGCCCCAGTCAAACACAGCATCGGCGCCCGGCACGCACGCGGCCAGCGCCGGTGCATCCGAGGGACGCGTGGACAGGCGCCACACATCCCCAGCCCCCTGCAGCGCAGCGACATCGCGCACATCGCGCCAGACATCCCCGGCATCCGCCAAAACCTGCCAGTCACCAAATTCGGCCAGCAGGCTGCTCAGACGCTCGGCGCGATAGGCGACCGACGCCGCAAACCCCTCCAGCCTCAGCAGGGTGCGCGCCGCTCCGGCCACGACATGGGTTGCCCCCGACACCTCATAGGGCGATCCCAGCGCGCGCGACAGGGCCGCAACGGCGCGCGCAGGCTCCAGCCCGTCCAACGCCAGAGTCGCGGACGCGCGCGCCACCGGCAGCACCTTCAGCGACACCTCGCTCAACACGCCCAGCGTGCCATGGCTGCCCGCCATCAGCCGGGCCAAATCATAGCCGGTAACGTTCTTCATCACGCGCCCGCCATTCTTCAGCACGCGGCCCATGCCATCGACAAACCGCACGCCCAGCAGAAAATCACGGCACGCCCCGACCGAAATACGCCGCGGGCCGGAAACATTGCCCGCCACCACGCCCCCGATGGTCGGCATGCCCTCCCCCCCCAGCAGCACGCGATGATCCATCGGCTCGAACGGCAGGCACTGCCCCTCGCGCGCCAGCAGCGCCTCGACCTCGGCCAGCGGTGTGCCTGCGCGCGCCACCAGCGTCAGCGCCCCCGGCTCGTACAGCGTCACACCGCTCAGCCCGGCAGTCGACAGCACCTCGCCCTGCGCCAAGCCATAGCTGCGCGTGCCGCCGCCAACGATGCGCAATGGCCCAGCGGCACCGGCGACCATCTGCGCAAGCTCCTGTTCAGTTTCCGGACGCATCACTTTCTTCTTGCCTTAAATATCCAATCAGAACTTACCACACGCGCCGCCCCCGGATCCTACTGCGCCGCCATCCGCCGCGCAGCACTTTGCGCGAGCGGAAACACCTTGGCCGGGTTCAGCAGCCAGCCGGGGTCGAACACATCCTTGACCGCCATCTGCATGTCCAGATCCTCGGGCGCGTATTGATACTTCATCAGATCGCGCTTCTCGATTCCGACCCCATGTTCGCCGGTCAGGCAACCACCCACCTCAACGCACAGCTTCAGGATTTCCGCCCCAAACGCCTCGCATTTTTCCAACTGGCCGGGCGTGTTGGCATCGTAGATGATCAGCGGGTGCATGTTGCCGTCCCCGGCATGAAACACGTTGCCCACCTTTAGCCCGAACTCATCGCTCAGCTCGCCAATCCGGCGCAGAACGAACGGCAGCTGGCTGACCGGAATGGTCCCGTCCAGACACATGTAATCCCCCATCTGCCCCATCGCACCAAACGCGGATTTGCGCCCCAGCCAGATGCGCGCGCTTTCCTCAGCCGAGGCGCTTTCGCGCAGTTCGACGGGGTCATGGCGACGCGCGATCTCAAGGATGATCTCAAGCTGCTCGTCGATCTCGGCCGGGCTTCCCTCGACCTCGACGATCAGCAGCGCCTCGCAATCGGGGTATCCGGCATGGGCGAACGCCTCGGTCGCGCGGATGCAGGGGCTGTCCATGAATTCGATGGCGACGGGCAGAACGCCGGCCTTGATGATGTCGGACACGCAGGCGCCCGCCACCTCGCTGCTGTCATATCCGATCAGCACCGGGCGCGCGCCCTCGGGCTTGGGCAGGATGCGCAAGGTCGCCTCGGTCACGACTCCCAGCTGCCCCTCGCTGCCGCAAATCAGCGCCAGCAGGTCCAGCCCCCCGGCATCCATGTACGCTCCGCCGATGTCATGCACCGTGCCGTCCATCGTCACCAGTGTCACGCCCAGCAGGTTGTTGGTCGTCACGCCGTATTTGAGGCAATGCGCGCCGCCCGAATTCATCGCGATGTTGCCCGCAATGGCACAGGCCAGCTGGCTGCTGGGGTCGGGCGCGTAGAAGAACCCATCCGCCTCGACGGCGCCAGTCACGCTCAGGTTCGTGCGGCCCGATCCGACGCGGATGGTGCGGTTGGGCAGATCCGTCTCCAGCACTGCATTCAGACGCGCGACGCCCAGCACGACGCAATCGGCGGTCGGCAGCGATCCACCGGCCAGCGACGTGCCGGCGCCGCGGGGCACGATGGGCACGCGCATCTCATTGCACAGGCGCAGCACGGTCGCGACCTCGTCGGTCGTGCGCGGCAACGCGACGGCCAGGGGCGGACAGCGATAGGCACTGAGCGCGTCACATTCATACGCGCGCGTCTCGGCCACATCGGAAATGATCGTGCCGGGCGGCAGCGCCGCTGACAGCCGCTGCACGATCTGCGGCTTGCGCGCGACAATTTCAGCGTCGGGTGTCGGCATCTCCATGGACCATCCTCCTGCGCGAACGGTATGCAAGCGCCGCGCCCAAGGCAAGCCACCATGGACGCGGCGCGCGCCTAGCTTGAACGGCCTCGCAAGGTCAGGCCATAATTTTTGCTTCAAGGCGCCCCGATCATCAGTCAAAAAAACGCTGGGCAGCTAAGTTTGCCAAGGGTCGCCGCCCGCCTAACGCCGCCCTTCGCGCAGCCACGCGCCCGTCACCAATGCGGCGATCAGTATCAACACCAGCCACGCGGGCAGCAAGGCGGTCTGCGTCACGCTTTGCGTCACATAAGCGCCGCGCGGCGTGATCCCCAGCCAGTCGCGCCCTGCGGCAGGGCGCCCCTCACGCACCGCGCGAATGTTTGGCACGCCATCCTCGATGGCGCGGACGGCGCCATTCGCGCCCGCGATCAGCGGTGCCAGCGCCGCGCCGCTGGCGATGGTTTGTTCGAACTCTACCGGCGCGGCGGGGCCAAGGCCGATGACCGCGCTCTGGTCGCCGCTGATCAGACGATACAGCCCGATCTGCGGGCCGTCATACTGTGCCTCGAACCGGCCCGGCGCGACCTCCTCCAACGGCAAGGTCACCTCGCTGCCATCCGGCGCGGTGATCGTGACATCTCTGGCGTCCGCGCCCAGCGACCGGCGAATGATGCGCATGCGCTGGCCCGTCGCCTCGGCCCACAGCGCCTCTTCCTCCAGTTCCGGTTCTTTCATCATCCAGTGGGCAAGGCGGCGCAGCAGCTCCAGCTGCGGCCCGCCTCCCTCATAGCCGCGGTTCCACAGCCACGCGTGGTCCGACGCCAGCAGCGATACGCGCCCCTCACCGACGCGGGCAAGCATCAGCAGCGGGCGGTCCCCGGCACCCGACATCAGCACGTCGCCCTTCGGCGCGTCGACCTCGATCTGGCGCAGCCAGCGGCCCCATTTGCCGTCATGCATGTCCTCCAGACCGGCAGTCACCGGATGCTTTTGCCCCAGATCCGTTATGGCAGGACGATACGCCTGATCGACCACGCGGGCCGTGGGGCGTGCGGGCACGATCGCCTCCAGTGGCGAGCGGTAGAGGCTGTTTGCCCCGGCGAAATCCGGCCCGGCGGCAAACAGGACTGCGCCGCCCTTCTGCACGTAATCCGCCACGTTCTGGAGGTAGAGCGCAGGCAGGATGCCGCGCCGTTTGTAACGATCAAAGATAATCAGGTCGAAATCGTCGATCTTTTCCAGAAACAGCTCGCGCGTGGGAAAGGCGATCAGGCTTAATTCGTCGACCGGGATGCCGTCCTGCTTGTCGGGGGGGCGCAGGATGGTGAAATGCACCAGATCGACGGAACTGTCCGATTTCAGCAGGTTACGCCACGTGCGCCCGCCTGCATGCGGCTCGCCCGACACCAGCAGGACGCGCAATCGGTCGCGCACGCCGTTGATCTGTACCAACGCTGTATTATTTCGCGCGGTCAGTTCGCCCTCCGCTTCGGGCGTGGCAAATTCCAGCACATTGCGCCCGCCATGCGGCAGCGCGAGGGGCAGCTCGATAGGGCGTCCGACCGGCACGGCAAAGCGCTGCGGCGCCGCGCCGTCGATGGAGATATCCAGCGGCACCTCGCCCATACCCTCGGGCGCGGCGCCGCTATCCTCGATCCGCAGGGTCAGGGTGATTTCCTCGTCCAGAATGGCGAAGGCCGGCGCACCCTCGACAATCAGGCGGCGGTCCCAATCCGTCGCGCGGCCCGTATGCAGCAGGTGCAGCGGCGCGGGCAGGGTCGGCGCGCGCTCCAGATCATGCAGGCGCCCGTCGCTGAGCAGGAACGTCCCCGCGATGCGCCCCTGCGGTTCGCTCGCCAATGCTTCGGCCAGCGCGGTCATCAACTGTGTGCCGCTGTCGTCAGTGCCGTCGGCCACACTGACCCGGCGCACCTCGACCCCGCGCGCGGTCAACCGCGCTTCCAGCGCATCCGCCGCCTGGCCCGTCATGTCCGCGCGATCGCCCAGCCGCTGGCTGGCGCTGGCATCCTCGACCACGATGGCGATGTCGGTCAGATCCTCGCGGTCCTCGCGGCTGAGGGTCGGCCCCATCAGCGCCGCCAGTATCACCGCGACGCCAAGGCCGCGCAGCGCCCAGCCCGACAGGCCCCGCCACGCCGCCAGCGCCAACGCAGCCAGCGCCACGCCGCCAAGGCAGGCGATGATCCAGACCGGCAGGACCGGATCGAACAGGATGCTGCCCGTCATTGGCCCAGCCTGTCCAGAAGGGCCGGGACATGCACCTGATCGGATTTGTAGTTACCGGTCAGCACATGCATCACCAGATTGACGCCAAAGCGGTGCGCCATCTCGCGCTGCCGCTCTCCGGTATAGCCGCGTCCGACCGGGCGCATCGGCGCGCCATTGTCGTCCACGGCCCACGCGGAGGCCCAGTCATTGCCACCGATCACCACCGGCGTCACACCATCGTTGAGATCGCGAAACGGCATGCCGGGGGCCAGTTGCGCATCCTCGGGCGACGCTTCGACCCAGACGGGGCGGCCGGCATAGCGGCCCGGAAAATCCTGTAGCAGATAGAATGTGCGCGTCAGCACGTGATCGCCCGGCACAGGCTCCAGCGGGGGGATATCCAGCGGCGCGGCCAGCCGTTGCAGCCGCGCGCCGTTTTGCGACGCCGCACCAAAGCCCGCGATATCGGCGTCGCGCGTGTCGAACAAGATCAGACCGCCGCTGCGCAGATAGGCGTTCAGTTTGGCATAGGCCGCGTCCGACGGGGTGGGCTGCGCGGCCGTGATCGGCCAGTAGAGCAGTGGGAAAAACGCCAGCTCGTCGGTTTCCAGATCGACTCCCTCGGGCGCGCCCGGCTCCACAGTGGTGCGATAAAACAGCGTCTCGCCAAGGCCGCGCAGCCCGGCATGGGCCAGATCGTCCAGCGCGGTGTCGCCGGTCAGCACATGCGCCAGCGTCACCTCGTCGGCCAGCGCCTGTGCCGGGCGGCCTTGGGCGGCAGAGGGATCCGGCAGCGCAAGAACCAGAGCAAGGATCGCAGCCCCGCGCACCGGCAACAGACGTCCCGACAGCGCCAGCGCGGCGACGATATCGGCGCTGAGCAGCACCAAGGCGGCCGCCAGCAGCCAACCGGACAGCGGGGTTTCAGCCGCGCGTGTCAGCCCCTGAACGTCGGCCCCCGCAGGCCAGTCCGCAGGGGCCAGCGTATCGTCCGCGCCCAGTACGCCGCGCGCGATACGCCGATCCTCGCCTTCGTAGAGCCCCGGTTGCAGATTGGGGCCGAGCGGCGCATCCAGCAATGCCTCGCCCGCAACACCCGGCAGGGTGCCCGCATCGCGCAAGGTGCCGAACCCGTCCAGCACCTGCACCGCCTGCCACGTGGTCCCGGCCAGATCCTCGGCCACGGGCGCGGCGGCGCCCGAGGAGATCGCCAGCCGCTCCAGCATTTGCACGAAAAGGCCCGACAGGGGCAGACTGCTCCATTCCGCGTTAGCAGTGACGTGAAACAGCACTACCTGCCCCTGCCCGATCCGCTTGCGCGTGACCAGCGGCGTGCCGTCCCCCAGCTGCGCGATGACGCGGGCGGCCAGCGTCGGATCCGGTTGGGCCATGACCTGGCTACTGACCGTCACGTCGTCCGGAACGGCAAGCCCGGCAAACGGGCTGTCCTCGGCAAAGGGTGCCAGCGCCTTGGGCGCGCCCCAGCTCATCGCGCCGCCGACACTGCGACCCCCCTTGCGCAGGCGCACGGGCATCAGCGCGTCCTCTTCGCTGCGCGACACGTCGCTGGCGGCAAGGCGCGGCCCGGCAAAGCGCAGCAGCATGCCACCCGCATCGGTCCAGTCCAGCAGGGCGGTTTCCTCGGCCTGCGACAGGGTCGCGACATCGGCCAGAACGATCACGTCAGGATTTGCGGGCAGCACATCCATCAGCGCACCGCCCATCAACGCGGCACTAGGTGCCAGCGCGCGTTCGAGGTAGTGCAACGGCGACAGCAGCTCCGGCCCTTCGCGGTCATCGCGCCCGGCGATCAGCGCGACCTCGCGCCGCCTGAGGCTGTCATCGCTCAGCGCGACGGCGCCGGCATGGCCTTGCCCTGCGATCTCGAACCGGGTCAGCCGCGCGCGCAGCTCGCCCGGCAAGGTCAGCGCGCCGGTGGCCTGCGCTGCGCCCTGTGCAAAGGTCAGCGGCAGCGTGGCCAGCACGCGCGGCGTGCCCGACGGATCGCGCCCATGGGCCAGCACCGTCACCTGCCGCGCCCCGCCGGGGGCAAGGCGCTGCGCCGTCAGTTCCAGCGCGCCATCCCCAGCCCGCGCCGGGATAAGCGCCAGAAGCGGCTGAGCCGTCTGGTGGATGGTGACGGTGCCGCGCGCCTCCAGCGCCCCGAGCAGGTCCAACCGCCCCTCATGCGCCAGACCATCCGACAGCCACAGCGTGTCGAACTCCCGCCCTTCCAGCAGATCGGCGGTGCGCGTCATCATATCAACCGTTGGCGCCCAGGCGGCGGGTTCCAGCCCCGCCAGACGGTTACGCCATGCGCCCGCCGCCTGAAATTCGGGCGGCTGCGGGTCGCTCAGGCGCATCAGCGCGACGGGGCGGCCATCGCGCCCGGCCTCGGCCAACGCGGTGTCCAGCAGATCGCGCTGCGCCTGCCAGTCGCGGGCGCTGGCCCAGCTGGCATCCATAATCACCAGCAGCTTGCCGGTGCCGCGCCCCTCGCTCGCGCCGCGCGGATTCAGCACCGGTCCGGCCATGGCGATGATCACGGCCGCCAGCGCCAACATGCGCAGCAACAGCAGCCACCATGGCGTGCGATCCGCCGCGCTATCTTCGTCCCGCAGGCCAAGCAGCAGCGCAACCCCCGGAAACCTGCGCCGGATCGGCGCCGGCGGCACGGCGCGCAGCAGAACCCACAGAACCGGCAGCAGCGCCAGCGCGACCAACAGCCACGGCGCGGTGAACCCTATGGCGCCCAGGGTCATCGCGCCGCACCGAGCGCAGAATAAAGCCACAACAGCGCAGACTCCGCCGAGGCATCCGTATGGTGGCAGAAATACTGCCACCCCGTTACGGCGCACAGGCGGCGCAGGGCGTCCTTGCGCTCGGCCAGACGGGACAGATAGCGGTCCCGCAGGTCGTCAGCCCTCAGCGTCTCATGCGACAGCGTGCCGCCGATGGATTCGAAAATGGCGCGGCCGCGATAGGGAAACGCCTCTTCGGCCGGGTCCAGCACCTGCATCAGCGCGCCGCGCACACCGCGGTCGGCGGCGCCGGTCAGGGCGGCGCGGATGCCTCCGAAATCACCCAGAAAATCTGACACAAAGATCGCGTGCCCCTGCGGCGGCAAGCCGCGCGCATCAGGGGCGGCATAGTCGCCCGCGTCCTGCGCCCCGTCCTGCCCGCCGGCCAGCATCCCGGCCAGCCGCGCGATCTGCGCAGCGCCCCGGCGCGGTGGCAGGACGTGGCCGGTCAGGCCCACACGCTCGCCCCCCCGGTCCAGCAGAATCGCCGCCGCCAGCGCCAGAAGCTGCGCGCGATCGGCCTTCTCCGGCAGGTTCCTGTCGCTGGAGAACCGCATTGACGCCGCGCCATCGACCCACAGCATCACCGTCTGGGCGATCTGCCATTCCCGCTCGCGCACGAATTCGACGTCACTGCGCGCCGAACGGCGCCAGTCAATGTGGCGGCGCTGGTCGCCCTCCCGCACTGCGCGGTATTGCCAGAAATCATCGCCCAGCCCCGCCCGCCTGCGCCCGTGCTGGCCCAGCAGAACCGACCCCGCCAGATGCCGCGCCCGCGCCAGCAGCGCGGGCAGACGCGCCGCCTCGGCCTCCGCCCGGGCGCGCAATCTGGCCGAGGGGGCGGCAGTTTGGGTCACGCGGCGGCCTGCGTCCGGTCCATCACGGCAACCGTATCGACAATCAGCGCGCTCAGGCTGTCGCCCCGCGCGCGCGCCGCGAAATTCAGCGCCATGCGGTGAATCAGCACCGGCTGCGCCATGTCCGCCACATCCTCGGCGCTGGGGGCCAGCCGCCCTTGCAGCAGCGCCCGCGCGCGCACCGTCAGCATCAGCGCCTGCGCCGCGCGCGGGCCGGGGCCCCATGCCACGCTGTCCTGCACGCGATCCGACGCATCCGGCTGATCTGGCCGGAAGGCGCGCACGAGGTCCAGGATCATGTCCATCACACCCTCGCCCACCGGCATCCGGCGCAGCAGAGTCTGCGCCGCGATCAATTCGGTCGCGGAAAACACCGCATGCGCCGCCTCCTCGGCCACGCCGGTCGTGGCCAGCAGGATGTCCCGCTCGGCGCTGCGCTCTGGATAGGGCACGTCGATCTGCACCAGAAACCGGTCCAGCTGCGCCTCGGGCAGGGGATAGGTGCCCTCCTGCTCGATCGGGTTTTGCGTCGCCAGAACGTGAAACGGCGCCTCCAGCGGGCGGTTCTGGCCCGCGACCGTCACCTGCCGCTCCTGCATCGCCTGAAGCAGCGCCGATTGCGTGCGCGGACTGGCGCGGTTGATTTCATCCGCCATCAGAAGCTGGCAAAAGATCGGGCCTTCGATGAACTTGAACGCCCGGCTGCCATCGGCGCCGGTCTCCAGCACCTCGGACCCCAGAATATCGGCCGGCATCAGGTCGGGCGTGAATTGCACACGGTTTGACCGCAGCCCCATCACCACGCCCAGCGTTTCCACCAGCCGCGTCTTGCCCAGCCCCGGCAGGCCCACCAGCAACCCGTGACCACCACACAGCAGCGCGGCGAGCGCCAGGTCGACGACCCGCTCCTGCCCGATGAAACGGCGGGTGATCGAACTGCGCGCCTCGGCCAGCCGCCCTTGCAGCGCGTCTATCTTGGCGACCAGATCGGCGCTATCAGTCATGGAAATTCTCCGGCTTGGGCTATATCATCGAACTGAGTGTATAGCGCAGCGCGGAAATGGCAAAAGCAATGAGCGAAAACAAGATCACGACAGCGTCACCCCCCCCCTCTGCAGCCCCCTCCGCAGAAGGCATCGCCGCTGCCGTCAAGGCCGCACAAAAGGGCCGCGGCCTGCCCCCGGTCGACACATGGAACCCCGAGTTCTGCGGCGATCTGGATATGCGCATCGCGCGGGACGGCACGTGGTTCTACCTAGGCACGCCCATCGGGCGGCCGGAACTGGTGCGGCTTTTCTCGACGATCCTGCGCAAGGACGGCGATGATTACGTCCTCGTCACGCCTGTCGAAAAGGTCGGCATCACCGTTGACGACGCCCCCTTTGTCGCCGTCGATTTCGAGGTGGATGGCACAGGCACGGATCAGCGCCTGACCTTCCTGACCAATGTCGGTGACAGCACGATCGCAGGCCCGGACGCTCCGATTCGCGTGGAGCGCGACCCCGAAACAGGCGAACCATCGCCCTACGTTCTGGTCCGCGCCAATCTGGAAGCGCTGATCGACCGCAAGAGCTTTTACCGTCTGGTCGAGATCGGCGCGCATCACGAGGGCTGGTTCGGCCTGTGGTCGGACGGGATGTTCTTTGGCCTCATCCCATCGGCGGAACTGCCCCAAGGCTGACATCTGGTCTGATGCATGGCCACCGTTTGGACCTATCGCCAAAGCCCGTCCTCGGATGTTATACTGACCAGCATATGCCCTTCCCCGGCGCTGTCGCTGCCGGGCCGCAACACGATGGAGGTTCGTCATGGACGGCAAGTTTCTGGATAACGATATCGAAAAGGTCGTCGCAGCCGACCGCGCCCATGTTTGGCATCACCTGAGCCAACACAAACCCTACGAGACGTCGGACCCCCGCGTTATCGTCGAAGGCAAAGGCATGCGCGTCTGGGACCAGAACGGCAAGGAGCATCTGGATGGTGTCTCCGGCGGCGTCTGGACCGTCAATGTCGGCTACGGGCGCGAACGGATCGCCAACGCGGTGCGCGACCAGCTGATCAAGCTGAACTATTTCGCAGGCTCCGCCGGGTCGATCCCCGGCGCGATGTTCTCGGAGCGTCTGATCGAGAAGATGCCCGGCCTCACCCGCGTCTACCACACCAACTCCGGGTCCGAGGCGAATGAAAAGGCGTTCAAGATGGTCCGCCAGATCGCGCACAAGCGCCATGGCGGCAAAAAGCACAAGATCCTCTACCGCGAGCGCGACTATCACGGCACCACTATCGCCTGCCTGTCGGCCGGCGGCCAGCCCGAGCGTAACGCGCAATACGGTCCTTTCACCCCCGGCTTCGTCGAAGTGCCGCACTGCCTCGAATACCGCGCGCACGACCAAGGCTGGGGGGATCTGAGCGGCGAGGCTTACGGGCTGGCCGCCGCCAACGCCATCGAAGAGGTCATCCTGCGCGAAGGCCCCGACACCGTCGGCGCCATCTGCCTCGAGCCGGTGACGGCAGGCGGCGGCGTGATCGTCCCGCCCGAAGGCTACTGGCCCCGCGTGCAGGAAATCTGCCGCAAATACGATATCCTGCTGCATATCGACGAGGTCGTCTGCGGCCTCGGGCGCACTGGCACATGGTTCGGCTATCAGCATTACGGGATCGAGCCGGACTTCGTGACCATGGCCAAGGGCGTCGCCTCCGGCTACGCCGCCATCGCCTGCTGCGTCACCTCCGAAAGGGTCTTTGACATGTTCAAGGACGATGCGAGCGATCCGATGAACTACTTCCGCGACATCTCCACCTTCGGCGGCTGCACGGCCGGCCCGGCGGCGGCGCTGGAGAACATGGATATCATCGAAGAAGAAGGCCTTCTGGAAAACACGGTCAAGATGGGCGACTACATGCTGGACCAGCTGCGCGCCCTCAAGGACAAGCACGAAGTCATCGGCGATGTGCGCGGCAAGGGCCTGTTCCTCGGCGCCGAGCTGGTCAAGGACCGCAGCACGAAGGAGCCGATGGACGAAAAATCCGTCGCCGCCGTCACCGGCGACTGCATGGCGCAGGGCGTCATCATCGGCATGACCAACCGCTCTCTGCCGGGGTTCAACAACACGCTGTGCTACTCACCCGCGCTGATCGCCACCAAGGACGACATTGACGAACTGATCACAGCCACAGACAAGGGCCTGACCAAGGTCTTCGGTTGAAACACTCCGCATCCGCCGCCCAACCAAGGCGCGGCGGATGGCCCTCGGGCGAATACGCCCCACTTTCATCGTTCCTGAAAATACTCACGCGCGGCGCGCTCCCGCCCGCGCAGCCTGCACCGGCATAAGCCATTCCGCGTCACCCGCCCACGCGCCAGTCCCGAGGCCCGCAGGGGCCGAGACATACCGCATGCGCCCCGCGCATTCCGCCGGATAACTGAAACGTCAGGCCCGGTCAGACCTTGGACGGATCCCACTGGGCCAGCACCTTGGAATTGTCGTCGCCATCATATTCATAGAGCACCTGCTCCCTGACGCCCGGCAACGCGCCAAATTCGGCGGCCAGCGTCTTGGGGCGCCATGTTTGGCTGATCTTGCCGGGGAACAATTGCGCCAGAATACCCGACGTACTGCGCGCGCAGTACGCCTGCGGCACGGCGCCATATCCAAGGGCCAGTTGCATTGCCCGTTCAGCCACGTCCGGCGTCACGTCCAATTCCTGAATCTGCACATGAAAGGTCTTGCGCGCATGAAACCGGGTATAGACATCGGCGACCGGGGGCGTCACGCCAAAGATCACGTCGTTGCGCTCGGGAATCGTCTCATGTTTGAACGATCCCGCGGGATCCCAGATCACCCGCTGCTGGCCATTGATCATCAGCGACGTATGTGCCCCCGTCCCCGTCTTGTTGTTCAGCATTGTGAACAGCGTCAGACGCGGCGGCCCGTCATGGCGGTAGGCTGCGCGCTCAACCGCCTCGTCCGTGGCCCAGACACCCGGCGGCGCGGCGCAACCGGCAAGCGCAAGGATGCCGCAGAGGGCCAGTATGAAAAAGCGCATCTGGCCCCTCCGTCGCGCCGCAAGGCGGGCAGTTCAGGCGTTGACCAGCGCCATGAAGATCAGAACGCAGATTGAAACGATGGCGACGCGCACGACCCATTTCATAAAGCCGTCAAAGGTCTTCTCCTGGACCGCGGTATCCATCTCACCATGTTTATAGTGCTCAGCCATGTGAAGTTCCGTCCTCTGCGTGCCGAATTCCCCGGCTGGTTATAGCGTCTTGCCAGAATTCTCAATCTGGAATTATGGCGAAACAGGTGCGATGCGCAAGCGTCTCGGGCGTTTTCCGGTCAATCAGTTGCCCCGGATCGAATGCAAGACGCGATACTGTAATCTTGCAATGCTGTCACCATGAAAGCAGCACCGGGGCCTAGTCCTTGTCCAGTTCCGCCGCCAGACGAAAGCCGATCCGCTCCGGCTCGGCCTGCGCCTTGGGTTTTGCCTGGGCGCGCAGGATCACGCTCAGCTGGTTGACATGCTGCACCAGCTGCGTTTTGCCCCCCGCCGCGTCGCTGCCGTAAAAGGTGATGATGTCGGGATCGAAATATCCCATACCTTCGATTTTCAACACGCCCGCGTCGCTTCCCACGAACCCCATCGCGACCTCATGTTCGTTATCCAGCATCTTTTCAAAGTTCTGGATATACAGGATCAGCCGCTCATAGGCCCATTGCGCCGGGCTTTTCTTCTCGACCGGCTTATCAATGATGCTGTCGGGTGCATCTCTGGTCACGCTGCCACGGCTGCCATCCTTGTGCACCTCGCGGCAGCGGGGCATCAGCGCGTCCGCTTCGGCGGCCTCGGCGGTTGTCCTGATCTCGTCGCTCATGGTTCGGCTCCCACTGCTTGCCATAGCCACGCGCCATCCTCGCGCGGGCGGCGCGTCACCCGGCCCAGCTTATGCAAGTGATTGAGATGTGCAACCGCCTCGACCAATGCCAGACCATACGTGCCCGCGTCGATCCGGCGCTTGAACAGCGGCACAAAGCATTCCGCTGCCGTATACGGGTGCGTCAGATGCGCCTCCAGCCGCCGCAGCGCGCCGTGGTGGTTCTCGATCAGCTGGCGCATCCGCAGGGGCAGACCGGTAAAGGGCAGCTTGTGCCCCCCCAGCACCAGATGATCCTCGCGCGCATGGGTAGCCAGCCGGTCGCAGGCCTCCAGCCAGTCCGCCAGCGGATCGGCCTCCGGCTCGGTCGCGTAAACGCCGATATTGGGGCTGATCGAGGGCAGGATCTGATCCCCGGCGATCACCAGATTGCAGTCCCGGCTCCACAGCGTCAGATGCTCGGGCGCATGCCCACCGCCGACGCGCACGTCCCAGACGCGCCCGGCGGCTTTGACCGTGCCACCCTCCTGCAACCTCGTGTATCCCACCGGCAAGGGCGCGCAGACATCCGCGAAATTGTAAGGCCGCGCACCCTGCCGCGCCGCATATATCTCGGGGTCCATGCCGGCCCGGCGCCAATGCTCCAGCGCTTGCAGCGTGGGCCGCGCCTCCTCGTCCATGATCAGCATGCGCGCCATCAGCCACGCGGTGCGGGTGGTCAGCAGCTCTGCCCCGCAGCGCTCCATCAGCCAGCCCGCCATGCCGATATGATCGGGATGATGATGCGTCAGGATGACCCGCCGCACCGGGCGCCCGGCCAGCGGCCCGGTCAGCAGCCCCTCCCACAGGGCAATTCCCCGGCGCGACCGGATGCCGGTATCAACGATGGTCCAGCCCTCCGCATCCTCCAGCGCATAGATGTTGACATGATCCAGCGCCATCGGCAGCGGCAGCCGGATCCACAGAACGCCGGGCGCGATTTGCGTCGCCCCGCCTATCTCGGGCGGTGCCGCCCAAGGATAGCGGATGCCGCTCGGCTCTACGCCTGTCGTCACTGGCCCCATATCCAGCCTCCTTCTTGGCAATTGCAGCCCTGCGCGCTAAGCAGGGCGCGCATCCTCCCTAACCGCATTGCCCCAAGGATTCCAACGCAAGTGCACACCCGCATGCTCTCCGTCGATGAGGCCGGCATCAGCGACGCAGTATCAGCGCTGGCAAACGGCGATCTGGTCGCCATCCCGACCGAAACAGTCTACGGCCTTGCCGGCGACGCGCGCTGCGGCATGGCGGTGGCCCGCATTTTCGAGGCCAAGGGCCGCCCCAGCTTCAATCCCCTCATCGTTCATGTTCCGGATATCGCGACGGCGCGGCTATACGGTGTGTGGTCGGATATGGCCCAAACGCTGGCACAGATCCACTGGCCCGGCCCGCTGACACTGGTCCTGCCCCTGCGCGCGGATGCGGGCCTCTCGACCCTCGTCACCGCTGGACAGGACAGCGTCGCGCTGCGCGTCCCGGCCCACCCCACCGCACTGGCGCTGCTGCGTGCGTTCGGCGGCCCGCTGGCCGCGCCGTCGGCCAATCCATCAGGACAGATCAGCCCGACACGACCCCCGCATGTCGCCAGCGGCCTTGGCGGACGCATCGCCGCAATCCTGGATGGAGGGGCCTGCGGGGTCGGCGTGGAATCCACCATCATCGGCCTCACAGGCGCCCCCACCCTGCTGCGCCCCGGCGGCCTGCCCACCGAGGCGATCGAGGCCGCCATCGGCGCCCCGCTGGCCCGGCACACCGATGGCGACCCAATCACCGCGCCGGGCCAGCTTGGCTCGCATTACGCGCCCAACGCCACGATGCGGCTCAACGCCGACAGCGCAGGCCCGGATGAGGTGCTGCTTGGCTTTGGACCCACACATGGCGCCGCGCTGAACCTGTCGCCCACTGGCGATCTGACCGAGGCCGCAGCGAATCTTTTCGATCACCTGCACCAGATGGACCGCACCGCGCGCACCATTGCAGTTGCCCCGATTCCCGACCACGGCCTCGGGCGCGCCATAAACGACCGCCTGCGCCGCGCCGCCGCGCCGAGATAAGCCCGGCTCTTTCAATGTTCTGAAAATACTCTCGCCGAAGGCGAAACTGCCCTGTCAGGCCGTACCGGCCTCGGACGACAATGCCAGCGGGTCGATCCCCAGCGCCGCCAGCGCGGCGCTCCATTTGGCAGCATTGGGCGTGCGAAATATCAGCTCTGTGCTGGCGTCGCAGATCAGCCAGCCATTCTGCCCGATCTCGTCCTCCATCTGGCCCGCACCCCAGCCGGCATAGCCCAGCGCGACCAGCGCGTGGCCCGGCCCCTCACCTGCGGCCATATCCTCCAGAATATCCAGCGTCGCGGTCATGGAAAACTGTCCGTCCACCTCCAGCGTCGATATGGACGACCGGTATCCGGCCTCGTGCAGGACGAAACCGCGCCCATGCTCGACCGGGCCGCCAAAATGGATGGGCATCTGGCGCGCGCCGGGGGCGGCCTCGATATCCAGCTGCTCCAGCAGATCGCTCAGCTTCAGATCGTCGGCCAGCTTGTTCAGGACCAGTCCCATCGCGCCCTCAGGCGAATGGGCGCAGACATAGACGATGGATTGGCCGAATCGCGGATCCTCCATTCCCGGCATGGCGATCAGGATGCGGCCCGTCAGGTCCATCATCATAGGCGAGGCGGTATCTGGTGGCGTCTTCATACCCTACAGAATGGGTGCTGCCGCCGGACAAGGCAAGGGGCGCTATTGCCGCGCGTTGACCGGAATGTGAGTTGGCTTTTACCGCGCCAAGGGGCATGTCGAAGGGTATGAAACATATTCTCCTGCCCCTCATCGCCGCTCTGGGCCTTGGCGCCGGTTTGCCCGCCGCCGCGCAGACCATGGACGCTGTCACCTCCGCACGGGTGCTGCCGGGCTGGCGCATGGCCGACGGTACGCATATGGCCGCGGTCGAACTGCGCCTTGCACCGGGGTGGAAGACGTACTGGCGCGCGCCGGGCGATCTGGGCATTCCGCCGCGTTTCGACTGGCGCGGATCGCAAAACCTTGCCGGTGTCGATATCCGCTGGCCCACGCCCCGGCGTATCCAGCAGGGCGATGATGTAACCATCGGCTATCACGACATTCTGGTGCTGCCGCTGCATGTGCTGGCACAGAACGCCGACAAGGGCGTCACGCTCAGCGGTACGGTAGATCTGGGCGTGTGCCGCGATGTGTGCATGCCCCTGACGCTGAGCCTCAGCGCCGATCTGCCCGCAAAAGGCGCGCCGCGCGACGGACGCATTGCCGCCGCGCTGGCCGACCGTCCCCTGACCGCGTCCGAGGCTGGCGTGCACGCTGTCAGTTGCACCGTTTCCCCCGGCAAGGACGGCCAGTTGAACCTGCGCGCCGAGCTGACCCTGCCGCCCACCGGCGGACCCGAATCGGCGGTCATCGAGGCGGGTGATCCGAATCTGTGGATTGCGCAGCCTAAACTCAGCCGTCAGGGCGACCGCCTGATCGCCGAGACGCGGCTGGCCCATTCCGGCGGGCGGGCCTTTGCGCTGGATCGGTCAAAACTACGGCTGACCATCGTAGGCGCGCGGCAGGCGGTGGATATCAAAGGCTGCCCGGCAGGCTGATCAGGCGCGCCACCAACACCGGCATAGAGCACCAACGCAGCCGGACTCCCCGCAGCCCTTGGCGGGATGCGAACCTCGCCGTAGATGATCAGCACCGGGGGGCGATGGTGGATGGTCCTCGCTCGGACGGCGCAGGCGGCAACGGCCTAACATAGGCCTTCAAACCGAAATACCAAGCGCGTCACTTGCGGCGCTGATGCTCGTCCAGACGCGGCATGATCTCGACAAAGTTGCAGGGCCGGTGACGGTAGTCCAGTTGCAGCGCCAGGATTTCGTCCCAGGCGTCCTTGCAGGCACCGGGGCTGCCGGGCAGCGCGAACAGATAGGTGCCCATGGCGACGCCCGCCGTTGCCCGGCTCTGCACCGCGCTGGTGCCGATCTTGGCCATGCTGACATGGGTAAAGACGGTGCCGAAGGCGACGATTTCCTTTTCATAGACTTCGCGATGCGCCTCGACGGTCACATCGCGGCCCGTCAGGCCGGTTCCCCCGGTCGAGATGATCGCATCAATCGCATCATCCGCGCACCACGCGCGCAGCTGCGCCGCAATCTCCGCGCGTTCGTCCCGCACGATAGTGCGGGCCGACAGGATATGCCCCGCCCCCTCGATCCGCTGCACCAGCGTATCACCGGACCGGTCGTCGCTGGCCTGCCGCGTGTCGCTGACGGTCAGCACGGCAATGCGCACTGGGATAAACTCGCGGCTCTCATCAATACGGCTCATGGGTCAGGCCCTTTCCAGAATGGCCAGCCGCAGGGCCAGCGCAGTGAATATCCCCGCCGAGGCGATCCCGAGCCCGCGATTGAACCGCTCGGACCCGGCAACAAGGCGGCCGAGGCTGCCGGCAAAGACGCCCACGGCGCCGTTTATGACCAGCCCGCCAAATCCCAGAATGGCGCCGAACACCATGAACTGCGGCAGCAAGGCGCGCGCAGGGTCGACGAACTGCGGCAGGAAGGCCAGCACGAAGAAGATCACCTTGGGGTTGGTCAGGTTCACCACCAGACCCTCGCGGAACGCGCGGCCCGCAGACATCGGGCGCCCCTTGGCGCGCATCGGCCCGGCACGCAAGGCGCCCTGCGCCAGCCACATCAGATAGGCCACGCCGATCCATCGAATGACGTCAAAGAGCCACGGGACCGCCGCCACCAGCGCGCCAAGGCCCAGTGCGGCCAGCGTCACATGCACCAGCGATCCCAGCGAAATACCGGCGCTCGCCGCCATCGCCTCGCGCGGGCCGCCGCGCAGGCCCTGTCCAAGGCAGAACATCATGTCCGCCCCCGGCGTCAGGTTCAGCGCCAGCGCGGCAGGCACGAAGGCCAGCAGAACCCACGGATCCATCATGCCCCGCCCTCGTGCAACCGTGCCTGAACCGCCAGCAGATCCGCCCAGGCCGCGCGCTTGGCACCGGGCATGCGCAGCAGATAGGCCGGGTGCAGCATGGGCATCGCAGGCGTGCCCCACGCCTCATCCCACTGGCCGCGCAGCCGCGTGATACCCTGCTTGCCCAGCACGGTTTGGCAGGACGTGTTGCCCATCAGGATCAGTATATCGGGCTTTGCCAATGCCACATGCCGCTCCACAAAGGGACGCATCATCTCGATCTCGTCCGGCTTGGGGTCCGCGTTCTGCGGCGGGCGCCACGGCATGACGTTGGTGATATAGACGTTTTCGGCGCGGCTCAGGCCAATGGCGCCCAGCATCCGGTCCAGAAACTGCCCGGCCCGCCCGACAAAGGGGCGCCCGGCGCGATCCTCCTCGCGACCCGGTGCCTCGCCGATGATCATCACGCGTGCGCCGGGCACACCATCCGAAAACACCAGATTGCGCGCCCCGCGCTTCAGGTCGCAATGCTCATAGGCTGCCAGCGCGGCGCGCAACTCCTCCAGATCGCCTGCGCCCTCTGCCGCCTTGCGCGCTGCCGCAACAGCGCCCCCGCCCGTGGCAGCCACCGGCGCCACCTTAGCGGCAGGCCCACCCGTCAGCGCCACCACCTGCGGCGCCTTCGCCTGTACCTCATAGCGGTTGACAGGCACGTCTCCGATCGCCTCATCGGCGCCCAGTTCGACCTGCCACTCCAGCAGCGCCCGCAAGCTATGAAAATCCAATGCCGAATCCATGCGCTCAAACTACTCCGCCGCCACGCCGGGCGAAAGCAGGCAATGCGCCCGGCATCGTTCAATGTTCTTCAAATACTCATCTCGCGCCTCTGCTCTGCACATCGGCTTGCCGATTGAACGCAACCCCGCTGCATGCGATAACGCCCCCACCTGCCAAACCGGAGCCATGCCCTTGTCCTTCGACCACACCCACCTTCTGGGGATCGAGCCTCTGGCCCCCCGTGACATAACCACGATCCTCGATCTGGCGGACCAATACGCCGACCGGGGCCGCAGCGCGGCCAAGCATGGCGATGCGCTGGCGGGCCTCACCCAGATCAACATGTTCTTTGAAAACTCCACCCGCACGCAGGCCAGCTTTGAACTGGCGGGCAAGCGGCTGGGCGCTGATGTCATGTCGATGGCGATGCAGGCCAGCTCCATCAAGAAGGGCGAAACCCTGATTGATACCGCCATGACGCTGAACGCGATGCACCCCGATCTGCTGGTCGTGCGCCACCCCCATTCGGGCGCGGTGGACCTGCTGGCGCAGAAGGTGAACTGCGCCGTGCTGAACGCGGGCGACGGACGACACGAACACCCCACGCAGGCGCTGCTGGACGCGCTGACGATCCGGCGCGCCAAGGGGCGGCTGCACCGGCTGAACATCGCGATCTGCGGCGATATCGCCCACAGCCGCGTGGCGCGCAGCAACATCATCCTGCTGGGCAAGATGGAGAACCGCATCCGCCTGATCGGCCCGCCCACATTGATGCCCGCCGGCATCGGCGACTTCGGTGTCGAGGTCTATGACGATATGAAAAAGGGGCTGGAGGGCGTCGACGTCGTGATGATGCTGCGCCTTCAGCGCGAGCGGATGGACGGCGGTTTTATCCCGTCCGAGCGTGAGTATTATCACCGCTACGGGCTGGACGCCGAAAAACTGGCCCATGCGGCGCCCGACGCCATCGTCATGCATCCCGGCCCGATGAATCGCGGCGTCGAGATCGACGGCGAGCTGGCGGACGACCTGCGCCGCAGCGTGATCCAGCAGCAGGTGGAAATGGGCGTGGCCGTGCGCATGGCGGCAATGGACCTTCTGGCGCGCAACCTGCGCGCGCGCCAATCAACAAAGGCGGTAATGGCATGAGCGACAAGATCGACATCAAATCCAGCGAGACCGGCATCGTGCGCGTCTTTGCCGTGGATATCGCGACCGACGAAATCGCCGCGTTCATCGCCCGCAATGGCCGCTGGCCCCTGCGCGAGGCGTTGGGGGCCGAGACGCTGGATCCCGAACATATCCAGGTGTTTGATGCCGCCGATCTGACCGGCGTCGGTCTGCCCGCCTATCTGATCGACGGCCACGCCATCCCCGAGGACCAGATCGCGCCGCTGCGCGGTCGGCTGGACGCCCAGACCGGCACGGTGATGGTGATAACCTCCAGCGCCTTTGCCGGCACGGCGCAGGTTCTGACGCCACGCGCGCCGCTGCGTCTGATCGCCAGCTTTTCCGAGGCGCACACGCCGATCACCTTCGGCGCGCTGCCCGATGCCTCGGCCCAGCCCGGGCAGCCCGACCCCGATACGCCCGCACCGCGCAAGAAACCGTCGGATGCGGCCATGTCGGGGCGCGTGGCGATGGTGGTGCTGCTGGTCCTGGCGCTATTGGTCGTCGTGATGGTCTGGATCGCCTCGTGAGCAACATGGCGCCCCCTTCACCCCCGGCGCTGGCGCCGGGCGAAACGGTGCGCCACGTCTTTCGCGCGGACAGGCGCGCCTATTGGCGCGATCACGCCTGGATGGCCGCCGGGGCGATGGCGCTGGGCATGGCGATCCTTGCCGCGATGGGCAATGCGCATGTCTGGACCGGCGCGGTCGGCGGTCTTGCCGCGATCGCCCTGCGCGCGTTCTACCTGTCGAGCGAGGCGTTGCACGCCGAATGGCAGCTGACCGATCGCCGTCTGCTGGGGCCGGGCCCCACTGCCGTCACCCTCAGCGATATCGAAAAGGTACGCGGCATCGGATCGGCGGTTCAGATCATCACGCGCGGCGGGGACAAGTTTCTGCTGAAATTCCAGCCCGACCGCCAAGCCGCCGAGGCCCGCATCAGTGCCGCCGCGGGCATCCCCAGCGCCAAAGATAAATGACATGACCAGAACCCTCATCACCAACGCCATCCTGATCGACCCCGAGGCCGGGACCGAAACCCCCGGCAGCCTGCTGATCGAGGAGGGGCGCATCACCGCGATCCTGCCCGGCGACGACCGGGCCGATTTCGGCGACGGGCCAGCACGCGTGATCGACGCAGGCGGTAAACATCTGGCACCCGGCATCGTCGATATCGGCGTCAAGGTCTGCGAGCCGGGCGAGCGGCACAAGGAAAGCTATCGCTCCGCCGGGCTGGCCGCCGCCGCAGGGGGTGTCACCACCATCGCGACGCGGCCCGATACGCTGCCCGCCATCGACAGCCCCGAAGTGCTGGAATTTGCCCGCCGCCGCGCGAACGAGGCCGCGCCGGTCAATGTCCTGCCCATGGCCGCGCTGACCAAGGGCCGTGAGGGCCGCGAGATGACCGAAATCGGGTTTCTCATGGATGCCGGCGCCGTCGCCTTTACCGATTGCGACCATGTCGTGCAAAACACCAAGGTGTTCGCCCGCGCCCTCACCTATGCCCGCGCCTGCGGCGCGCTGGTCATCGCCCATCCGCAAGAGCCGGGTCTGTCGGCGGGCGCCGCCGCCACCTCGGGCAAGTTCGCGTCGCTCTACGGCCTGCCCGCTGTCAGCCCGATGGCCGAGCGGATGAGCCTAGACCGCGACATCGCCCTGCTGGAAATGACCGGCGCGCGCTATCACGCCGACCAGATCACGACAGCGCGCGCCCTGCCCGCGCTTCAGCGCGCCAAGCGCAACGGGCTGGACATCACGGCCGGTACGTCGATCCATCATCTGACCCTGAACGAGCTGGACGTTGCGGGCTATCGCACCTTCTTCAAGGTCAAGCCGCCCCTGCGCAGCGAGGAGGACCGCCAAGCCATCGTCGCAGCCGTGCGCGACGGGCTGATCGACACGATCAGTTCGATGCACACGCCGCAGGACGAAGAGAGCAAGCGCCTGCCGTTCGAGGAGGCGGCGTCAGGCGCCGTCGCGCTGGAGACGCTGCTGCCTGCTGCGCTGCGCCTTTACCATGCGGGCGATCTGGATCTGCCGGTGTTGTTCCGCGCGCTGTCGCTGAACCCGGCCAAGCGGCTGGGGCTGGAATCGGGGCGGCTGGCGGTGGGCGCCCCTGCCGATCTGGTGCTGTTCGATGCGCACAAACCGTTCGTGCTGGACCGCGCCACCCTGCGCTCGAAATCGAAAAACACCCCCTTTGACGGTGCCCGCATGCAGGGCCGCGTTCTGGCGACCTATGTCGCTGGCACCATAGTATACGAGGCCGAATGATGCCCCTGATTGAAACCTCCGCTGCTTTGCTGATCCTGTGGGCCACCGTCGGCTATCTGCTGGGGTCGATCCCGTCGGGCATGATTCTGGCGCGCGTTCTGGGGCTGGGTGATCTGCGCAGCATCGGGTCGGGCAATATCGGCGCCACGAACGTTTTGCGCACCGGGTCCAAGGGCGCGGCGGCGGCAACCCTGCTGCTGGACGCGGCCAAGGGCGCGGTGGCCGTGCTGCTGGCGCGCTGGCTGGCAGGCGAGGATGCGGCGCAACTGGCCGGGCTGGCGGCGTTTCTGGGCCATTGCTTCCCGGTCTGGCTGGGGTTTCGCGGCGGCAAGGGGGTGGCGACGTTCCTGGGTCTGATGCTGGCACTCGCGTGGCCGGTGGGTCTGCTCTGCTGCGCGGCGTGGCTGGGGACGGCGCTGATCACGCGCATATCGTCCCTGTCGGCCTTGGTGGCAGCGGTCAGCGCGCCGGTCTGGATGCTGCTTCTGGGCGCAACGCAGATGCTGGTGCTGGGCATGTTGCTTGCCGCGTTGATCCTGTGGCGGCACCGCGCGAACATCGCGCGGATACGCGCGGGCGCGGAGCCGAAGATCGGCGCGAAGTAAGGGCGATCGGCGCGGCGGGCTTGAATTGGGGCAAACTCAGACCAGCCCGTCAATCATCACACGGTGCAAGAGCGGCCCGGCGGCCACCATGCCATCGACCTGCGGCACCGCATTGTTAAAGCGCAGCACCTGCCCCCGCCTATCGGTCGATAGCGCCCCCGCCTCGCGCAGGATCAGATCGCCGGCGGCCACGTCCCATTCCCACGTCTTGCGCAGGGTCAGCATGGCATCAAACCGCCCCTCGGCCACAAGGCTGAGGCGATAGGCCAAGGACGGGCGGTGTTCGCGCTTGAACGCAGGCACCGGGCCGCGCCAGTGATGCGCCTCCAGCATTGGGCGCGCCGCCAGAAGGCTGGCCCCCTCGGCGCGGTCCGCCCCGCTGGCATGGATCGGCAGACCGTTCAGCGTGGCCCCTTTGCCCGCAGCGGCGGCATACATCAGGTCCAGCATCGGCAGATAGACGACGGCGGCAGTCACGACGCCCTCGTCCACAACGGCCAGCGCATGCGCCCAGGCGCGGCTGCCGTCGATGAAACTGCGGGTGCCATCGATCGGATCGATGATGAAGGTGCGCGGCGCGGCGGCGCGCAGGGGGTCATGCGCGCTTTCCTCGCTGAGCCAGCCATAGGCGGGGCGGGCGCTGCGCAGGCGGGCCTCCAGCACATCGTTCACGGCCAGATCGGCCTCGGTCACGGGGCCGGCATCCTCGGGCTTGTCCCATCGCTTGACGGTGGCACCGCTGAAACGCGTTGCCACCTCGCCCGCCGCGCGCGCGGCGTCGATCAGCAGCGGCAGGTCACGCGCCGGCAAGGGTCATCCCCTCGACCAGAAGCGACGGCACCACCGACGACAGATGCGTGCGCGCGTCATTGGCGGGTGTCAGGCGCATCAGCATGTCGTGCAGGTTTCCGGCGATGGTCAGTTCGTTCACCGGATAGGCGATTTCGCCATTTTCGATCCAGAAGCCCGAGGCGCCGCGCGAATAATCCCCCGTGTTGGGGTTGATGGTTGACCCGATCATGGATGTCACCAGCAGGCCTGTGCCCATGTCGCGGATCAGGTCGCCGCGACTGGCCGTCCCTTGGGTCAGGGCAATATTCCAGGTGCCGGGGCGCGGCGGGCCGGACATGCCGCGCTTGGCATTGGCCGTCGATCGCATCCCCAGCTGGCGCGCGCTGGCGAGGTCCAGTACCCAGCCGGTCAGCACACCGCGATCCACGATGGCGCGCCGTTGCGTCGCCAACCCCTCGCCGTCATAGGGGCGCGATCCGGCAACGCGGGGGCGGTAGGGATCCTCAAGGATGCTCAGCCCTTCGGGCAGCACCTGTTTGCCCAGCCGGTCGCGCAGCCATGTCGCGCCGCGCGCGACGGCGGCACCGTTGGCAGCGCCCAGCAAATGCCCGATCAGCGAGGTCGAAATCCGCTCGTCGAACAGCACCGGATAGGCGCCCGTCTTGGGGCGGCGTGCGTCCAGACGTTCGGCGGCGCGCTGACCGGCGCGCGTGCCGATATCCTCGGCGCTGCGCATATCGGCATCCCAGATGCGCGCGTCACCGTCTGAATCGCGCTCCATCCCGGCACCGGTCCCGGCGATGGCGGTGCAGGAGATGTACCAATCGGTGCGCCGGTGATCGGCGGCAAAGCCGTTGCTGGCGGCCAGGCGCACATGGCGCCGCTCGTAACCCGCCGTCGCGGCCTGCACCTGAGTGACGCCCGGCACGGCCTGCGCGGCGGCCTCGGCGGCGGCGGCGCGGCGCTGTAATTCGGCCGGCTCAGGCTCGGGTGCGGGATCGGCCAGCTCCAGCGCGGCGATATCCCAGTGCTGCGCCAACTGGTCCGGGTCCGCAAGGCCGGCATAGGGATCCTCGGGCGCCTCGCGGGCCATGGCGACGGCACGCTCGGCCAGAATATCCAGCGTTTCTGGACGCGTGTCGGAGGACGAAATGTTCGCCTGCCGCCGCCCGACCAGAACGCGCAGGCCCAGATCGGCGGCCTCCGACCGCTCGGCCTGCTCCAGCGCGCCGCCGCGCACATCGATGACCTGACTGGCGCCAGAGGCCACGATCGCATCTGCGGCGTCCGCGCCGGCCCGGCGCGCGGCCGCAAGAACGGCCTGAGCCAAATCGTCGAGGGCCAGATCTTGAGTGGTGGGACGGGTCATGCGATGCCTTTCGAATGAAGCCTCAGAGGTAGTCCGCGCATGCCGCCTGCGCAAGGGGCGGCGCGCCCGGATGCGAAAGCTGCGCGAGCGGACGAAACACCCCAGAAAACGAAACGGGCCAGAGGATACCCCCGGCCCGCCTTGTGCCCGGCGTCCCCAAAGGGGCACCGCAAATGTCGCGCCGTTATTTCAGGCGTTGACCATTGGCCAGTATCTGGCCCTCTTCGGTGAATTCGATTTTTGAATTCAGCACGTCCTCGCCTTCGCCCGGCACGGCGAACACACCCATCATCATGCGCACGCCCATCACCTGTTCTTCGGGCACAAAGCCCATCGCCACCAGTTTGTCCAGCAGGGCATTGGCGCCGGTCAGTTTCAGACCAATATCGCCGATCGGCTTGGGCATCCCGTCAAACGTCACCTTGTCGGTGTTGTCGAAGGTCACGGCACCCTCGCCAGTCAGCTCGGCGCCGGCGATGCGCAGCAGCAGACGGTCCAGCGACAGGGCATCCAGCTCGCCCGGCACTTCAGTGCCGTCCTCGACCGCCGCCATCTGCGCGGCGTCCATCAGGTTGGCCATCACCCGGGCCTTGCCCGACATCTCTAGCGCCAGGGTGGCGGGATCGCGCGGCAACTGCGCCGCCGGATCGAACATTGCCCAGATCGCATCGCTGACCGTCAGATCACCCAGCACGAAGGTCAGGCCGAAATCCTGCGCTGCCTCTTTCTGTGCGATCGGCATGTCGAGCGCGAATTTACCCTCGGCCATAGCCATCGAGACGGGGAAGGGCAGATCGGGCACTGTCATCTCGATAGCCAAATCGTTCGATGTGCCGCTGTAATGCACACCGTCCTCGTTCATCTTGACGCTCAGCTCACCGCCTGAACTGGCGCTGGTGCCGCGGGTGACCACGCCCTCTTCGGTGGCGGTAAACGTGCTGGCATCCGGACCAAAGGTATAGGAGCCATCGACGGCAAAACCGGCTGCCAGCGCGGCGGCGATGTTTGACATGTCCATATCCGTCGGCAGCGTGGCGGTGCCCAGCATCTGAAGGTTGTCGATCTGCCCGGTCATCTCGAATTTGCTGGTCGGGTCTTCGGGGTCGACCATGGCGATTTCGTAGGTGACGGGGCCGGAATCGATCTGCTGATTGGACTGGCGCAGATCGCCTGCGGTGGTCACGGTGCGGCCATCGACGTCCTGCAACGCGATGCTGGCGGCGCCGAAATCAACCGGCTTGCCCTCTGACACAAGGTCCGACATCTCAACGCCCACAGACGCGGCCGTATAGGCATACGTCATTTCCGAGGCATCGCCCGACACCGTCATGTCCAGGTCCGACGTGGTATAGATCAGATCAAAGCTGACCGGTTCGGGCCCCTCGACAGCGACCGAGACCGGCATGCTTTCGGGGAAGCTGATCGAAACCGTGCCGTCGCCGTTATCGGTCAGCGACAGTTCGGGGAACTTTACTTCGGTATCGGCGCCGCCCTCGGGGGCGTCCAGCGACATGACGATATCGTTCAGCCTCAGATCGCTGCCCGACGGCGTTTCACGCGCGGACACGGCAAAGCCGAAATCCGTCATGTAGGCCTTCCAGTCGGTCCAAACCTCGGTTGGCGTCACATCCGCGACTGCCGTTCCAGCCGACATACTCAGGATCGCCCCCGCCGTCAGTGCGGCCCTGGATCTATACGTGGTCATCTCTAGCCCCTTTGCATTAAATACTTGCGCATAACTTCGGGCCAACCGCGCCCAGCGTCAAGTGCCCCTCGGGCGCTGGACCCGGCCCACGCGCGGCGCTACGCAGGGACCAAACGGAAAAGGGGCAGAACCATGGACATGACCGGCAAGAGCGTTTTGATCACCGGGGCCAGCCGGGGCATTGGCGCCGCCACGGCCCGGATCTTTGCCGGGGCAGGTGCGCGGCTGGTATTGATGGCCCGCAAGAGCGACGCGCTGAATGCTCTGGCCCGCGAACTGGGGGCGATTGCCCATATTGGTAACGTGGCCGCGTTCGCGGATATGGCGGAGGCGGTGCAGATGGCGCAGGACCGCCACGGCGGCCTTGACGTGCTGATCGGGAACGCCGGGGTGATTTCACCCATCTCGCCGCTGGCCACGTCGGACCCTGCCGAATGGGCGCGCGCGATCGATATCAACCTGACCGGCGTCTATAACGGCATGCGCGCCGCAATGCCGGTGATGCAGGCGGCGGGGGGCGGCACGATCCTGACCGTGTCGTCAGGCGCCGCGCATCGCCCCGTCGAGGGCTGGAGCGCCTATTGCGCGTCCAAGGCAGGCGCCGCCATGCTGACCGCCAGCGCCGACCTTGATGGGCGCGCGCATGGCCTGCGCGCCATGGGCCTGTCGCCCGGCACCGTCGCCACCGACATGCAACGCGACATCAAGGCCAGCGGCATCAACCCGATCAGCCAGCTGGACTGGTCCGAGCATATCCCGGCAGACTGGCCCGCGCGCGCCCTGCTATGGATGTGCAGCACACAGGCCGACGCGCATCTGGGCGGCGAAATCTCGCTGCGCGATCCGGCGATGCGCGCGGCTATTGGTCTGGAGAGAGAGGCGGGCGCATGATCGATCTGGACAAACAGGGCGGCATCTGGACCGTCACGCTGAACCGCCCCGAAAAGGCCAACGCCCTGACCGAGGCCATGCTGGCGCAGTTGGCAGACATCGCCGAAGAGGCCGCAACCGCCCCGCAGGACGCCCGCGCGCTGATCCTGACCGGCGCGGGCAAGGTATTTTCCGCCGGGGCCGATCTGGACGCGGCGCGCGCGGGCCTGGCCACCAGCGCGGTGTGGGAGCGGCTGTCCTCCGCCATCGCCGCCCTGCCCTGCCTGACCATCGCGGCGCTGAACGGCACGGTCGCGGGCGGCGCCATCGGCATGACGCTGGCTTGCGATCTGCGAATCGCAGTGCCCGGCGCCAAGGTGTTCTACCCGGTGATGAAGCTGGGCTTCTTGCCGCAACCGTCGGACCCGGTGCGGCTGGCCGCGCTGGTCGGTCCGGCGCGGGCCAAGCTGATCCTGCTGACCGGCGCGCGGATCGACGGCGAAACGGCGCATCACTGGGGCCTGTTCGACCGACTCGCCACGCCCGAGACCCTGCCGGACGAGGCCCGCGCATTGGCAGACCACGCACTGGCCGCCACGCCCGAACATGCCGCCGCGATCAAGGCTCTTATTCCCTGAACGGGCGCATCCAGAGGCACATTGCGTCACTCAGGGCGGTCCGGCGCCAAGGCGGCTCTCACGGCGGTCAAGACGTTCGACCCCTTGAAAACAGGCACATCTCAGCAACCGCCGGGCATTACTGAAAAGACCAGATTCGCCTGCAATGCGTTTGACGCGGGACCCTGTCCTAAAAGACAGGTCGCCGCACCACCTTGCATAGGGTTAGAAACGTGACAGTGCGGATGTCCAAAGTCACTTAGTTAACGAGTAACCGCACTTCAGTTTGTTTACATTGTATTCGCAGCGCGTTCTTTACCAATGCTGCCAGCCAATCACGCCCTTTCCGGAGGGCTACCGGCCTTGACGCCGCCGTGATCGTACCCGCTTGGACGGAAAGATCATGGCGGCGCCGCTATGGCGCGCATGATGGCCGCAATCCTGCCCAGCGCCGCCCTGACCTCCAGCCGGATGGTCACTGCTTCGCGGGTCACCCCCCATCGAATCGTCCAGTTTGAATTTGGCGCATGATCGGTCTTTGATTTATCGGCGCAGTGCTTTTTGGCACCGGTGGTCGATCGAAGCTGTCTCAATGTGCGACAGCCCCTGCGCCCCGATACGCCGAGGCGTTGGGCGCACCTGATCGATACGGTCGCGAGACGGGCTGGGGCGACCCTCTGTGCGGCGTCTGTCAGCGTCAACTTGGCCGCGGCGGAGGTGATTCGGCGCGCCCACGGCGTTGGCGTCCCACCTCGCACTCCCTCTCGCACGCAGTAATGGGCGGATTGCCGCTTATGCCCTCCCCCTTGTTTTTTGCGCCATGATAGCAGCTCTACACCGTCACGCCGATCTGACGGACTGCGTCCCGAGCCTGCTTTGCTCGCTTTGAGGCCATCCTCTGGTCCTGCTGCAAACAAATTTCTCACATCTCAGCGGGCGGACCACGCCAAAGGAGGCTTGCCAATGACGTCCCGGACAGAGCCCCTGATCCGTTGCCATCCGGATACGTTTCGGGCTAACAGGTCGACGATTCGCCCTTTGGTGGTGTCGGACGCAAGATTTGCCCATTCAAGTATTAGAGACTACATTCGTTATTCGCTTATATTTTAAAGACTACTTCGAGGGATCCTCATAGACTTCCCAATGCAGGACTTCCCCTGAGATTCCTTTAGGATACAATCCAAGGGACACATGGAAACGTTAGACCAACTCCTTGCCAAGTATGATTTCGATGCCCTCGCCACTGCTGGGTATCACTTGGCCTTGCGCGTGGGGTTTGCGTTTCCAGAATATCAGCGCAACTCGCTGCCGCAGGACTGGGTCGAAATGTACACGAGGGACGGGTTGATGATCTTCGATCCGATCATCCATTGGGTCTATGACAACTCAGGCCACACACGCTGGAGCGCCATTGCCAACAGGGACGAACGCAAGGTGCTGACAACCGCGGCCACGTTCGGTTTGCGCTATGGCGCAGCGATCAGCGTGATGCACGACGACACGCCTGGCCTGCGCTCTTTCGGGTCGTTCGCGCGCACTGATCGCGAATTCGAGGATGGAGAGCTTGAGCTTCTGAGCCACGCGGTGGATGAGCTACACCATGCGCTTTCTCCCGCGCGCGCGCTGACAAAGGCTGAGATCGAGGCGCTCGAAATGTTGGCGTCCGGCCTGATGCTAAAGCAAATCGCCCACGAGCTGGACATCAGCGAAAGCGCCGTAAAGCTGCGCCTGACCAACGCCCGATCCAAGCTCGGCGCACGCACAAATACACAAGCTGTTGGCCAAGCGAAGGGATATGGCTGGATTTAAACGCCAATTCAACACATTAATGCCATGTACCCGTTAAGAGCGGGGAAACAGCTGTGCGCGACACGTACAGCTTCACATTTCAAACTTAAGTGAGCATGGCAAATGGCAAACAAAATCACCGGTATCACCTTCGACCTGTCCAATATGCACCTGCACGGTTCAGCCTTCTACGAGTTCCTCGAACTGCGTAAGCGATTCTTCGTGGATACGCTGGCTTGGGACATTCCGCACAATGACAGTGTCGAAATGGATCAATACGACAACCCCACCGCGGCCTATTCAGTCGCGATCATGAATGGTCGCCTGGTAGGCGGTGCGCGCCTGATGCGGTTTTCCGACAAATGGGGCAGCCACGGCTGTATGCTTCAGGATGCGGCAGAAGGACGAATTGACGGCATTCCGGCGGATCTTCTTCCGCGGGCTCACAGGTTCGCCAATTCTTCGGAATGCACCCGGCTTGTCCTGTCCGATCAGCTGACATCTCAGGACGACAGGCAGGAGGCACTTGCGCTGGTTGTTCAGGGGCTTGTGCAACTGGCGATCGAACAGGGATCGGCCGATCTGGTGACCCTGACGGTTCCCGGCTTCCGCCGGTCGCTGCGCAAACTGGGCTACGATGTCGAGCAGGTGGGCGACAAGTACCGCAACAAGCATGACGGGCGGTCCTATGCGATCCTGTCAATGCCCGCAGTCCACGCAGACGCCACGGTCCACCTGCGGCGGCAAGCAAATGTTTGACAGGTTGCCCAAGGAACGCTATCGAATTAAAGTCTCAATAAATGCCCGGCTGAGCACTTCTTTGCTTCGGGCAGGAGGACTAGGGCACGATGCGGGAAATTATCAGCGAAACAGACGAGCGCTACTTCGTATTGGATTTCTGTCTGTTTCTGGTCCCGGCGGCCAACCTCAACCGTCCGGTAAGAACGGCGGCGGCTCCGTCCATGGCGTAAGGGCGCGCGTAGGGGGGGCGGAGTGGGCCGCGATTGTCCAGTTACGACACATATGTTGATTCGTCAGTCTGATACGGTGGAGCGTACAGTGAACCTTATAGACGACCTGAGGTCCTTATTGACCCGTCTGAAACAACAAAGCCCTTGTGGCTTTGCGACAGCTTTTCAGGTCGCATTCACCACTCCCAAATACCTCTTCCAGACCTATGGCGACGACTGGATGAACTATTATTCCAGCAAGGGGATCGTAATGAAGGATCCGGCCGTATTGTGGGGCTTTGCCAACGACGGAATCGCATCGTGGCCCGAACTCCAAAAGCTGGATAACCACGGTGTTTTCGAGAAGGCGACCGAGTTCGGCCTAAACTACTGGGCCGTCATGGCGACCTCTGAAAGCGGTTCAAAGAGCATCGGCGCGTTTTCACGGTCGGACAGGGATTTCACCGATGACGAACGCGAGCAGATCTTTGCAGATTTCCAAAGCCTGCACCGGCTGACCCTTCAGGGGCCGGAAAGCGAACCCGAATTCGGCGAGATGCTTCTGGACCTGTCAATCCGCCATACACACCCCATAAGCTGAACAGCCGACCTGCGCCTTTTGAGCGGTATTGGAATGCCGCTCACATTGGCCGCTTGAGGCCGTCACGCGCGACGGGGTTCGGAATTGGCCTGTCGCACCGGCGCACCAATCGAGACGGCTGCCTGAAGAGAGAAAAAAACGGATCGTCACAAACGGGGAGAACAGGTATCGGCCATTCCCGTGCAACCGCACCTTGGCCCAGCATCCTAGTTTACTGCGCGCCTTCGGACTGTGTCCTTTGCGTATCATGACGCATAGTAGCGACAAGGCGCAGGGCGGCCAAAACGGCGACAGACCCTGAACCAACCGCGACATAGGTTAGAAGGCCGACCCAAAGCGGCGCCCCAAGCAGCAGCACCACAGCCAGCGACATCAAGCCCAGAAAGATACCGACGACTAAATATCCTATAATCACAGCGCACCCTATTGGTTAACCTTAAAAACAACCTAAGCCTGAGCCGGCAGATTGCAATACATACCTTTAGGTAAGCGTCAAAACTTAGGTAAGCGTCAAAACTGTCGACGGCATGACTGCAACATCGCTTTTCCCACTGATTTGGATATGACGTTTGACCACCGTGGATTGACTGTGTTCCATAAATGGCCGCCGGATCATGAGTCACGCCGGAAACCCGATATGGCCGCTTGTCCGGATGAGCAAACTGATCTTGCCCCCTTTTCACCGGACACTCAGGCGGTTGCGGTTTGGGCTGCGATGAACTCGCGTGGTGAGCGCATCTTCAGCCCCGAATGCGGGTGGTTCTCATTGTAGTCTTCGAACCATCCGGCAATCAATCCAAGGACGGTGACGGCGTCTGGCAGCGGAGTGACGTTCACGTAGTCCCGCTTGAGCGTGTTCACGAATGCCTCGGATATCCCATTGCTCTGCGGGCTCTTCACCGGCGTATAGCAGGGTTTCAGGCCGAGCTGGCGGGCGAAGATGCAGGTTTCCTTGGCGATGTAGGGCGAACCGTTGTCGCTGAGCATCTCGACCTGGTGCGGCGCGCGATGGCCGCCAAACCGCGCCTCCACCGCCGCCAGCATCATGTCGCGCACGTCCGATCCGCTGATGCCTGCGTTCACCACGGCGCACCAGGCGATGATTTCACGGTCGTGGGCGTCGATGATGAATGCGCCACGCACGATGTCACCATTCCAGCATGTGAACTCGAAGCCGTCTGAGCACCATCGCAGGTTCGATCGCATAGTCACGATCTTGCCGTTGTGCGCGCGATCGGACCGTTCGGTGTAGCGACGCGCCAGCAGCAGGTTCTGGGCCTGCATGATCCGGTAGACGCGTTTGTGATTAACAGGCGATGCGCCGGTGGCACGCAACTGCCGGTTCAGGATGGCCGTGATGCGACGATACCCGTAGGTCGGTCGCGCCGCCACCAGCGCGGTGATGAGCGGCACCACCGCCGCGTCTTGCGCTTTATGATAGCGCCGACGCGGCTTCGCGCTTCCCGTCACGCGGGCGTGCAGGTTCGATCTGGAGACGCCCAGAGTTTCGGCCACGATGCTCATCCACTGCCCGGCAGGGCATGCCTGCATGCCCGAGAGGGGGGAACCGTCCTTGGGCTGCGATTGCACTTGCCACGTCAGTTTTTTTGAGCGTGACTTGTCGAGCGCCTCCTTGAGGATTTCGACTTCGAGGGTCTTTCGCCCCAGTTGGCGCTCCAGCTCGCGAATGCGATCCTCCATCTGCCGGACCGCGCGATTGCTTGTGACGTCATCGTCTCCAGATACGGCCACGGCCCCTCCCTCCAGCATCAGACGCCGCCAACGATACAGCAGGTTCGGCGCGACACCATTGCGGCGTGCAACGACCGAGATGCTGGCGGTCTCGTCCAGCGTCTCCTCCACGATGCGCAGCTTCTCGGACGACGACCAGCGACGCCGACGGCCGCCATCGGTGATAATCTCATAGTCAGACATAAGCACGTGCTTAGGGCTCCCCTAAGCCTCCATGGTTATGCCCGAGTCTCCGGTCGAAAGGGGGGCCAGTTCACAAACCTATCCTCCAGAGTTACGGCATGAAGAACCGGCCTGAGACAATAAGACTTCAAAGCAGCGCCGGTCCGTGACCAGCCACTACCCGACAGCACATTGCACGGCACGGTTTGGGAGGGGCAACAGGCGGCGCCAAGAGACGCATCGGCATTGCTGAAGAATCGCCGATGACTAGACCATGATGCCCGTGGCGGTCAGGTCCCTTGTACCCGCCTTGGCGCGTCAAGGCAGTCGGGCGAGGGCGTTACGGCGTCAAAGCCGGTCACCCCAGCAACCCGAAAAGCCCAAGAAGCCGGGCTGATGGCGCTAAAATCAATGCGATACCGCCTTCTCAGACCCTGATTAGCCGCCGACCTGTCTCAAAAGACAGGTCGCTAGGTCACCCGCTATACGGGTATGAACAGTAAGGGGCGGGTGTCCACAGTAGTTTCGGTAACCAGTAACCGCCCCTTTGTTTTTTCACCCCGTGTCCTGTCGGATACTTTGTTTTTGTTCCTTTGAGTGCCGGATTGTCGAACTGTCGGGCACGAGAGCGTTAAAGATCGAGTGATGCATGAGCAGCAATAGTTCCAAGCCTTTCGAAACGATTGGCACAGCCCCCGTTTCGGACATTTATCGCACATCGTGCAAACGTGCCCTCGACATTTTTCTGGCTCTCTTGGCCATGCCCCTTGTGTTGCCGATCATCGGCATTCTGGCACTTCTGTGCGCACTTGGCGGTAGCAAGCCGTTCTACGGTCAGGACCGGATTGGCATGAACGGGCGCATCTATCAGATGTGGAAGTTACGCTCGACGGTGAACGACGCCAATCCCCGCGCCGCGCAGGATCGGGTACATGCGCGGGACAGCGGCGAGGATATGATCGACGGTGCACGCCTTACCGGGTTCGGGCAATTCCTACGCAAGAGCGCACTTGACGATCTGCCACAGCTCTTCAATGTGCTGATCGGCGACATGAGCTTTGTGGGTCCACGTCCGATGACGGTGTCGCAGAGGGCACTTTACCTTGCCCAGGACTGCTGTGACCTTCGCCCCGGCATAACCGGACATTGGCAAATCTCCGATCACCAGCAACTGCCCCTTGTCGTGTGCGCCGCGTCGGATGCCCATTACAATCGCAACCTGTCGCTCAGCGGTGACATTGCCATCCTCGTTGCCGCGACCCAGGCCGCACTCCGCAGCACGTAATACGCGGGCACACGAGGGCTGAAGCCCACGAGTATTGCCGCGAATCGCCCGATCGTTCCTAGCGCGACACTCCCTATCGAAACATCGATTGCCAAAGGCAGCCGACCTATTCCCTCACTGATTCGACGCCGAGCCCTGACGGAATCGAACGCGCGGGCGCACCTACCGGGTTGGCAGCAATGTGCGCCGATGATGCCGCTCCGATCCCGGCGCAACCGGCACGCAGGTGCGCCCAGACCCTGCACAATATCATCCCAACGCCTGCTGCAAACGCGATAAGACCGTTACAACCACGTAATGACCATCGTCGTTTGCACGCTGAAATCGGCAAAGCATCGCCGCAATGCAGCGGATTATTGCCAGCCATGCACAGCTCCCCATTGCAGCCGGCTATGATTGCCCATTATTGGCTTCGTGAAGTGAAGAGTATTGGGGATACCTCGTGGGAAAGACAAACAATTTCCGGGGCTTTGCTTCGGGGACCGGGCCTATGGGTCGGCGCCGCTTTCTAGCGGCGCTTTCTGCATCCGTGGCGACGCCCGCTCTTTTCACCGCCGCAGGCGCAATGGGACAAGAGACTGCCGAGGCCGAGGTCACACCTTTCAGCTACGACAGCCTGACGGATCGCATGCGCTTGCTGAGCAAGGAACCCTACCAGCAGCCGAAGCCTGTCGAGGGGTTCTTGGCAGATCTCGACTATGACGGCTATCAGATGATCCGCTACCGGCGTGATCGGTCCCGCTGGCAGGAAGAGGCGCAGATCTTTCGCCTGCAAGCCTTCCACCTTGGCTGGCTGTTCGAAGAGCCGGTGGCAATCCATGAGGTTGTGGACGGGCACGTGAAGCCGCTCGGCTTTTCCACCACCGATTTCGAATACGGCGAGGGCATCACGCAAAAGCCACCCGCCGATACCGAAATGCCCGGTGTCGCGGGGTTCCGCCTTCTGTCGCCGCTGAATAGGGCTGACCGTTTTGACGAATTGATCGCCTTTCTGGGGGCGAGCTATTTCCGCGCGCTTGGGGCGGGAAACGTCTATGGGCTGAGCGCGCGTGGACTTGCCGTCAATACCGGCCATTCCGCCGCCGAGGAATTCCCGATGTTCTCCGAGTTCTGGCTCGAACATCCCGCGCCGGGGTCGGACGCGGTTGTCATCTATGCCGCGCTTACCAGCCCATCTGTCACCGGGGCCTACCGTTTTGTAGTGCAGCCCGGTGAAACAACGACAATGGACGTCACCGCGCGCCTGTTCCTGCGCAATGACATCGCGCAGCTGGGCATCGCCCCGATCACGTCTATGTTCCTGTTCGGGGACAGCGATCCGGACGAGATGGATGATTTCCGCGAGGCAGTCCATGACAGCGAAGCGCTGATCCTGAACACCCGCGCGCACGAGACCTTCTACAGGCCACTTAACAATCCCCCGCGCCTGTCCAGCTCGTATCTCGGCGCGCAAGATCCGGCCTCCTTTGGCCTCGTGCAGCGCAGTCGGCGCTTTGACGACTATCTCGATGCTCAGGCGCATTACGAAAAACGCCCCTCTCTCATGGTCGAACCCTTGGGGGATTGGGGCGCCGGAAGCGTGCGTCTGGTCGAAATTCCCTCAAACCTCGAGGGAAATGACAATATCGTCGCATTCTGGGTTCCCGGTGGCGATATGCGTGCTGGACGTGAGCTGGAAGTGATGTATCGGTTGCACTGGGGCATGAGCCCGCCGGGTGATTCTCATTCTCAGCGTGGCAAGGTGATTCGCACACGCGTGGGTGAAGGCGGTGTCGCTGGCGTCGAAGAGAAAACCGGTCGGCGGAAATTCGTAGTAGACTTCGGCGGGGGCCTTCTGAGGGAACTTCCTGCCGATGCAGAAGTTACGCCTAATGTCAGCGCCGTGAACGGAACCCTGACACAGGTTGTATTGAGCCGCATCAGCGGCACCGAAACGTGGCGGTTGGTCGTCGAGGCCGAGTCGGCAGCAGGGGCTGTTGTCGAGATCAAGGCCCAGTTGTCCGGCTATGGACGCGACCTGACCGAGACATGGCTCTATCAGTGGGTGAGAAAATGAACGTAGATCAGAACATAGATCAGATAGTCGATTTCGATATTCCGCATTCCGAGACGGTTGGTCACTGGGCACCTCCGGCAGCCCCTTTGGCCATGCCGCGGCAGGTGCTCGAGCAACCCGCGAGGAGGAGCTTCGCGGGGCAATTGGCGATGCTGCTCTTTCCCCGTGAGCGCACCTGAGGGATCTGAAGATTGCCCTCCAAGCTCGCCTTGAAACCCGGCACCATCGCGCTCAGAACAGCGGCTCTCACTTTCGCAGCACTTGCTGCCTTGACGGCGACGGCGCTGCTTGCAGAGGCCGCGGCGCAGGATGGCTTCGGTTTGTGGGACTTGGCACGGGTCGGCCTGATCTTCGTGACAACTGCATGGTTGGCATGGGGTGCCGCGCTTGCCTTGGTGGGGTTGCCGGGGCGGCGGCGCGCACAGGTCGGGGCCGCGATCAAAGGGCCGATCCCAAAGACCGTCGCACTGTTTCCAATCTATAACGAGGACCCGACGGCCACCTTTGCGCGCGTCGCCGCGATGGATCGCTCGATTCTGGAGGCTGGGCTGGAGGTCGACATTGCGATCCTGTCGGACACACAAGACGCCGCCGCCGCAGAACAAGAGCGCATCGCATTTGCGCGACTTTTGAAGGACACCAATTGCGGCGGGCGCATTTTTTATCGCCGTCGTACGGACAACCGGGGCCGCAAGGCCGGCAACATCGAGGACTTCATCCGTCAGTCGGGCGGCGCATACGAGTTCGCTGTGATCCTCGACGCGGACAGCCTTATGGAGGGGGAAACCCTGCGCATCCTCATTGCGCGCATGCAGGATGATCCGCAGCTTGGTCTGCTGCAAACCCTGCCCAAAATCATCGGCGCGCATTCGTTTTTCGGGCGCTCCATGCAGTTTTCCTCAGGCTTTCACAGCCCGGTCTTCACACGCGGCCTTGCGCGGTTGCAGGGCGTTACGGGGCCGTTCTGGGGGCACAACGCCATCGTGCGGGTCCGCGCATTTGCCGCAAGTTGCGCATTGCCGGAACTGACCGGCCCGCCCCCGTTCGGCGGGCATATCCTGAGCCACGACTACGTCGAGGCGGCGCTCCTTGCGCGGGCGGGTTGGAAGGTTCAAGTCGATGAAACGATTGGCGGCTCCTATGAGGGGGGGCCTGAAAACGTCGTTTCCTATGCCAAGCGGGATCGCCGTTGGTGTCAGGGAAACCTCCAGCATATCCGGCTGTTGTTCGCTCCCGGCCTTGCCGCCTGGAGCCGGTTCGTGTTTTTGCAGGGCATTTTCGCCTATATCGTTTCGGTGCTCTGGGCAGCATTTCTGATCGCGTCGATCATCGCGACCATGATGGCCCCCGAACCCAACTATTTCCCGCAGCCAGATCAGCTGTTCCCTGTCTTTCCCGGCGATCGGACCAAACAGATCACGGCGCTTGCCGTTGGCATCGGTGGGCTGCTTATTGTTCCCAAGTTCGCCATTCTGTTCGGGGCGATCTATTCGGGCCGCGCGTCGGGATTTGGTGGCGCGCTCAGATCGTCGCTTTCGGTCATAACCGAAATCCTGCTGACCTCGCTGCTTGCGCCCTTGATGCTCATGTACCAGACGCGCGCTGTCGTGCAGGTTATGGCCCGCAGGGATGGCGGATGGCCGGCCAGTTCACGCGCCGAGGGTTTGATCCCAATGACGATAGCAATGCGTAACGGTGCCTGGATTGCCATCACAGGCGCGGTCAGCCTGCTCATCGTGGCCTTGGTCGCCCCACGGCTCTCCCTGTGGCTGCTACCCGTTTGTGTCCCGATGATATGCGCGCCATTCTTGATTTCCTGGACGTCGCGGCCCCTCACCCGTTCCCTGTTCGGTGTGCCCCAAGAGCGGCGGGACCCGCCCGTCGTCAAAGCGTTTAGATCTCAGCTTATGCGCTGGTCGGCAACTGCGCCGTCTGGCAAATCCGAACAAGACAGGGCCGGTGTAGATGTCACAGCCTAATGCGGGCGGCGCGGTCGTGCGGCGCCCCAGAGACCCGCGTATCGACGCATTCCGCGGTCTCGCCTTGATCATGATTTTTATCGACCATGTTCCGGGGAATCCCTACGAATATTTCACCATTCGAAATATCGGGTTTTCAGATGCGGCCGAGGCTTTCTTTGTCATGTCCGGCGTGGCTGCGGGGCTTGCCTATAGTGGCCGATTCCTATCGGGGAATGTGGCAAAGGCTGGCCTTTGGCATGGCGTATCGCCAATCTGGAATCGGGCCTGGGTGCTGTATCTGGTTCATATTTTCCTGACGGTCTGGGCGATCGCCATATACTCCACCGGCGCCATGTTTTTTGACCTGCCCAGCTTGCTCAAACTGATCAATCTCACGCAGGTCTTCGAAAATACGCAGTCCGCCCTGATTGGCGTTCCGGCGCTGACGCATCAGCTTGGCTACGTTAATATTCTCCCGGCATATATGGTGCTGCTGATTGTGACGCCCTTCGCGATCATGCTGGGCCTGCGTCACCCTTGGCTGTTGGCGGCGGGGTCTGCGCTTTTGTGGTTCAGCGCTGGCTTGTGGCGTCTGAACCTGCCGAATTTCCCCAACCCCGGTGGTTGGTTTTTCAATCCCTTCGCATGGCAGGCCGTCTTTGTGTGCGGCCTGCTGATCGGCCTTTCCCTGGGCCGAAATGAGCGGTTCGTCCCAAAATCACGCGTGCTTTTCGGGCTGGGTATCGGATTTTTGCTATTTGTCGCCGCGTGGCGCTATGTGCCGGGCGTTGGTCCCTATCTGAACCATCAGATGGCGCGTCTGGGGGCGATGGGTGTGCCCTTCAACATCGTGTCGCACGACAAGACATTTCTTGCGCTCCCGCGCTTATTGCACTGCCTTGCTCTGGTATATGTTCTTTCATGTCTAAGCTCGGTCTTTCGGGCGACGGCCAGCCGCATTAGCGCGCCGCTTCGTCTGCTGGGGCGACACGGTCTTTTGGTGTTTGCATCGGGCACTCTTCTGGCGCTCATATTCAATGTGCTCCTCAAAGGTGCGAATGGCGCGCTGCTAAACCCGCTTTCCCTTCCTCCGTTGGGAATCATCGCTATGTTGGCGATTGCCTGGATTTATGAAGTCACCGCCTCGCGAAAGGCCCACACCGTCTATGCGACTGCGCGCGCGCTGTAACGCGGCGGCACGTTTCAGTTAATCAGGGTCACCGACGTCACAGCGGAAAAAAGATGCTTATCGCGAAGGACGAGGTCAGCCCGACGATCAGATTCATCGGAACGCCGATCTTCAGGAAATCCGTGAACCGGTAATTCCCGGCGCCGTAAACCAACGTGTTGGTCTGATAGCCGATGGGTGTCGCGAAACTGGCGCTGGCGGCGATCATCACGGCCACGGCCAAAGGACGCGGATCGACGCCCAACTGCGATGCAAGCGCGATCACTATGGGCGTAAACACGACGGCGACGGCATTGTTGGTGACGACTTCGGTCAGAATGGACGCGACGAAATACACGGTCAGAAGCGTCAGGAAAGGTGGCAGATCAATCAGCAGAGGCGTGAGGATGCCCACGATCAGCTGGACCGCGCCGGTATGTTCCAGCCCGGCCCCGATGATCAGCATCGCAAAGATCAGCACCAGGATCGACCCGTCGACCGATTGCCACGCCTCGTCGCTGTCGATGCAGCGCAGCAGCAGGATAACGGCCACAGCGACCAACGCCAGAATACCGATGGGCATGACGTTCAGCGCAGCCAACACCACGATTCCCAGAAGCGCGATGACCGCAATGGGCGCCTGCCTGCGCCGATAGGCGCGCCCGGAGGGTTCGCTGACCGAGGCAACATCACCGGCCTCGGCCAGCGCGCGGAAACCGTCGGCAGGCCCTTCCAGCAGCAGCTTGTCTGCCGCGCGCAGGCGCACACTGGACAGATCAGCGCCTGCGATGTGGCCATGGCGGAACGCGGCCAGAACCCGAATTCCGGCGTTTCGACCCAGCGAAAGATCGGCGATGGAGCGCCCGACATTATAGCGTTTGGGGGTCACGATCGCCTCGACCGTCATCAGTTCCACGTCGGGGTCGGGTTCGAACGTGCGCCGCATCCCGACCCGAAGCCCGGCATGTTCGGCGAAGGTCAGCAATTCGGATGTCGTGGTCACCACGATCACGACGTCCCCCTTTTGCAGAACGCATTCCTCCAGATCGTTACGGTCGATCTTGCCCGCGCGTTTCATCCCCTTGACCTGCACGGCCTCGCGTTGGAAATCGGTCACCTCGCCCAGCGCTTCGCCGATATGCGCATAGGATTCGAGGATCGTTATTTCCGACAGGAACCGGGTTTCGCCCTCGCCCTCGGTGCCGCCATCCACCTTGCGATGGGGCAGCAGCCAACGACCGAGGATCAGCAAGGTCACGCTGCCCACCAGCGTGGCGGCCAGACCAACGGGGGCGATCTCGAAGATGGAAAACGGCTCCATCCCGTTTTCGCGTGCGATGCCGTCGACGATGATGTTGGTGGATGTCCCGATCAGCGTGCAGGTGCCGCCCAGAATGGCCATGTAGGACAGCGGGATCAGCAGCCGGGTCGGCGCGAGCTTCAGACTGTTTGCCAGCCGGATGACAACCGGGATCAGCACCAGAACGACCGGCGTGTTGTTCATGAAGGCCGAGGCGGCGACGGCGGCAACCAAAAACACCCCCACCGCCAGCACAGGGCGGTCCTGCGCCCGCGTGATTACCATGTTTGCCAATGCATCAAGCACACCGGTGCGCACCAGCGCGCCCGAAACGATGAACATGGCCCCAATCGTGATGGGGGCCGAATTTGAAAACACTCCCATCACCTGGTCGTAGGGCACCAGCCCCAGCACGATGTACAGCGCGGCGGCGCCTGACGCCGTCACCTCGGGGGGGAATTTCTCCAGCGTGAACGCAACAAAAAGAAGCAGCAGGATCCCCAGCGCCAGATATGGGGCGTTCTGCCCGACAAGGTCGATCATCGGGTGGCAGGCCCGGTTGGGCCAGGTATGAGGGGGCCGCTTTCGGGCATGTGTCGCACGGACGGGCGGTATCTGCGGGCGCGAGATGTCTCCTTACGGTGCATTGTCACCTCCCTTGCCTTTTGACGACTCCATCTACTTTAACTTGCAATCTGGCCTGTAAGTTCCCGGCACTGAAATCGAGCGTTGGTCCGGCGCATCTGCCAAATCGCCTATGCCTTGCCCGCCTCATCCCCGATGTCAGGCTTCAGCGCCAGATCGTCGCGCAGGGGGACGGTCTGGCGTTCGATCATCCGGTGCACGGTCGGGCCGTTCGGGCCGCGATGCAGCCGTCGCAGCAGATCCGACAGATCCGCGTCCAACTGGGTCCGCCGCTCGTTATGGCGCACATATTCGCCCCAGGTGGGGACGTGGTAGCTTTCGCTCCAATGCTCGGGGTTTTGCAGATCGCGCAAGAGCGCCCATTGCTGCGCACCGTCGCGGATGCGCACGCGGCGGCGTCTGGCCATCGCCGCCAGAAACTCGGGCACGTCCGCCTGATCGATCTCATAATCCACCATCACCATGACAGGGCCGCTGCCATAGGTCAGATCGAACCGCAGCGTCGGCTCCTTGAACCGGCCCAGTGGATCCAGATTCAGGCCATGCGATTCAGGCAACGGCAGGCGCAGGCCGATCAGCGCGCCCACGATCAAAAGGCCCGCAACCAGCAGCAGCGTGGACGATGGGCCGACCCGTTCGGACATCGCACCCCAGATCCAGCTGCCCGCCGCCATCCCGCCAAACGTCCCGGTCTGGTAAAGCGCAAGCGCCCGCCCGATGACCCAACGCGGGGTGGACAGCTGCACCGTCACGTTGAACATCGACAGCGCCAGCACCCAGCATGCCCCGGCAAGCGCCAGCGCCGCGCCGCTCAGCGACGCATAGCTGCTGATCGCCAGCACAGCGCAGCTGACGGCAAAGCCCACAAAGGCACCGCGCGCGATGATCTCGTTCTTGAATCGCTCGCGCAGGCGGGCATTCATCAGCGCGCCGCCGACAGCACCCAACCCGAAACAGCCCAGCAACACGCCATAGACAAACGCCGTCCCCTCAAGCGTTTCGCGCACCACCACGGGCAACAGCGCCAGCAGCACGACACCCGTGAGGCCGAACCAGAACCCCCGCAATATGACCTGCAACAGGTTTGGCGACATCGCGACATAGCGCAGCCCGGCCGAAAACGCGCTGCCCATCGGCTCGCGCGGGAGGTGCGTGTCGCGCACCGGCGCCTTCCAACGCAGAAGGGCGAGGATGATCGCAATATAGCTCAGGGCATTCACGGCAAACGCCGCTGCCACCCCGGCCAGCGCGACGATGGCACCGCCCGCCGCCGGACCGACGCTGCGCATGAGGTTGAACCCCATGCTGTTGAGCGAAACCGCCGTCGGCAACTCTTCGCGGGTGACAATATCGCCCATGGTCGCCTGCCATGACGGATTGTGCAGCGCCGTGCCGCAACCGATCAGGAAGGTAAACGCCAACAGCAGCCAGGGCGTCAGCAACCCCTCGAACGCCATGATCGTCAGCCCGATCGAGACGGCGAACATGAACCCCTGCGCGATCAGCATCACGCGGCGCCGGTCAAAATTATCGGCAAAGACCCCCGCCAGCAGCGAAAACACCATGATCGGTAGCGAAACGGACCCCTGCACCAGTGCGACCATGCTTTGAGAGTCCGACAGGGTGGTCATCATCCAGCCCGCCGCGACCGCCTGCACCAGCCCGCCGAAGTTCGACGCCAAAGCGGCGATCCACAGGGAACGGAACGTCTGGTTGTGAAACAGCGTCAGGGCTGAGGGCCGGTCCTGCACGTCGGGGCTTCCTTGCTGGCGAGCCTCTTGAGGGTAGCGCCGACACCGGGCAGCGGCAAGTCAGCTCGTCGGAACGGAAAAGCCACCTGATCCCTGCCGCGCATCGGGGCGCAGTCAGATCACTCTGCCGTCACGGCCTCGGCCGCCTTGGCAATCGCTGCGTTCGTCATCTCGAAATCCTCTTCGGTCAGGGCCAGATGCGGATAGGTCTTGCCGGGCGATTTAAAGATGCCGTTCTCGCGCAACACCGCGTTGAAACGCGCGATTTTGGCAGCATCCGCGCCCACGACATCGCGATAGCTGCGCACCTCGTGCCCGGTGAAAACCACGTCGAACAATGTCTCATGGCCAACGATCCGGTGCGCGATGCCTGCCGCCTCCAGATGTTTGCGGTAAAGCCCCATCACGCGCGCACCATTCGCCTTCAGGCGGTCATAGGCGCCCTCGCGGCGCAGGATTTCCATCGTTTTCAGCCCCGCCACCGCCGCCACCGGATTGCCCGATAGCGTGCCCAGCATCATCAGCCAGCGCTCGGCGCCGACGCGGCCCTTGTCGAAATGATCCATGATATCCTTGCGCCCCGCGACCGCCGCAAGGGGGAACCCACCGCCGATGACCTTACCCAATGTGCACAAGTCAGGCGTCACGCCATACGCCTCTTGCGCGCCGCCATAGGCAAAGCGGAAGCCGGTCACGACCTCATCAAAAATCAACACGATGCCATAGCGATCGCACAGATCCCGCACCGCCTGTAGAAACCCCGGCGCAGGCGGGATGATCCGCTGGAGCGGCTCGACGATGAGACCGGCGATCTGGTCGCCATATTCGGCCAGCAGGCTCTCAAGGTAGCCCGGATCGTTGAACGGCGCGATCAGCATTTCACCGCGCACCGCCTCGGGGATGCCGGCGCTGTCGGGCACGGCTTGGGGGAAATTCACAAGGCGCGACGGCGCAAGACTCATCTGCGCCTCGGCCGACATGCCGTGATAGCCGCCCTCGAATTTCAGGATCTTGTCGCGCCCCGTACAGGCGCGCGCAAGGCGCATCGCATACATATCCGCCTCGCCCCCCGACGCCAGAAACCGCACCTGATCGGCGCAGGCCACGGCGTCGCAGATTTCCTCGGCCAGCTGCACTGCGGGGGCGTTGTTGGCAAAGAACGTCATGCCCTTTTGCAGTTGCTCGGCCACGGCCTCCAGCACCTCGGGGTGGCCGTGACCCAGAAGCATCGGACCTGAGCCGATCAGGTAGTCGATATATTCGCGCCCGTCCTCGTCCCAGACGCGACTGCCCTTGCCGCGCTGGATGAAAAGCGACGGATCGAAATTACCAAGGCCCCCGGCAGGCAGCACGGTGCGGGCGCGCGTTGCCCAGGTCTCCATTGCGGTTTGGTCGGGCATGGCGGTTTCCTAATCTATGATGGCCACAGCGTGGCCAAGCGGTTCAGCATCTGGTGTCACGCCCAGACCGGGGCCTTCGGGTGGGGGGATGCGGCCCGCTGAATTTCGACAGCTTCAGCGCCACCGCATCCATGCAGCCCAGTTCATGCGCCCGCAACAGCGACGCCGTGTCATGCCCATTCTCATCGACCTTGATCGGCAGGCCAGTGGCAGCGCGCACTGCCGCGCGGCCCACCCGCGTCGCCCGCCGCGCGCACCAGCGACAGCCGGGCGACATCGCACTGCCAGTCGCCATCAGCGCCCAGCTTGACCTGAAACTGGGTCATGCCCTCGGCCTTCGCCTCGCGCGCCATGCGCGCGATCTCGTCCGGTGCAACACAGCTGATCGAATGATACAACGGCAGGCCCGCCACCTTGCCGGTATATCCCAAAGCGCGATATCCAGCGCCGACTTGGCACAGACATGCCCTTGCAGCCAGGCATCCGCGCGTGTCATCAGTGCCTCTGCCCCCAGCGGGTCCCCCCCGATCAGCGCCGGACGCACGCCTTGCGCGTATGCGGGCAGGTAATGCGGGATCGGGCAGACCTCGCCCCAGCCACTGACGCCCGCGTCGGTGTCAATCCGCACGAATGTGCTGTCGAGGCATTCGAATTTCAGCCGCCCGCCCGACAGCCAGTAGGGCTGCGTCAGCGGCAGATCCAGCGCCCAGACAGTGATGCGGGTAATTTTCATTCCGTGCCCATCCTCGCAGAACCGCCAAGACCGGCCCCGCGCCACAGAACCAGTGTCAGCACCGGCGCGCCGTGGGTATCCATTGCATGGGGTTGATTGGACGCGTGGTGCCGGTTGTGTTCAGAGCCGAGTATGGCCGAAGGCTGCCCCTCGGCGTGAAATTCGGCGGCCCCGGCGAGAATATAGTAAAACTCCTCGGCCTCATGCAGGTGCATCGCATAATGAAGCCCCTCGCCCCACCATGCGATATAGGCGCGCATGCTGACGGACCGGAAATGCCCGGTCGGCCCGAGCAACTCGAACCAGCCATATCGGTTCAAAAAATCGCGCCCGACCTCAGCCACGGTATAGGTCTGCTGCCAATGCGCCAGAGGGGCCGCTACCTTGACCGCATCAACGACGTGCACGGTCCGGGGCGACGCCGCAGCGGTCATTCCCTCGATCAAGGGAATCGCTGGAATCGCAAGCGGCTCCAGCGCGTGCCGGTTGGGGCAATCGGGCCAGTCGACAAATTCGCGCAAGGCGGGCGTCGCCAGAACCAGATCAGCGACCGCTGCCTCCAACCTGTCCAAAGCATCGCTCATGGCTGCACCACGATATTGCCGGTGTACTGCTTGTCGATGAACGCCTGCTGCGCCTCGCGAAGGTCGCACAGCGGATACGTGGCGGCAAGGACCGGCCTGATTTCACCGCCTTCAATATACCCCATAAGCCTGTCAAAAACATCAAGCGGGATGACGGTAGAACCGGTAAGGGTCAGATCGCGCAGATAAAGGGGGCGCAGGTCCGGCGTCACCATCGGTCCCGCAATCGCCCCCGAGCAAGTGTAGCGCCCGCCGCGCTCCAATATGTCCACGAGCGTCGACCGATACGGCCCGCCAACGATATCGGCCACGACACTCACCTTGTCGCCCTCCCGCGCCGCGCGCGCGGCAGGATGTGATCAGGGCCAAGCGTGGCCACATCACCATGTTTCGCGTCCGATGCCATGGCGATCACTCGCGCGCCGCGCAGCTTGGCCAGATGGACCAGCGTACCGCCCACACCGCCCGATGCGCCGGGCACAAGAACGGTGTCGGCGGCCGTGACATTCGCGCGCGACAGCATGCCTTCTGCGGTCGAGTAGGAGCACGTGAAGGTCGCCAGTTTCGCATCGCTCAGATCGGAGGCCACGACCGCCATGTTGCGCACGTCGGTCTTGGTGAAGACTGTAAAACCACCATCGATTTCCGAGCCGAAATAGGTCGCCTTGTCCATGTTTTGCGGATCGGACCAGTCGCGCAGCCAGCCGTTGATCATGACGCGGCTGCCGATCAGTGCGGGAGCCGCCCCCGCGCTCACGGCGACGACTTCGCCCACCGCATCGGCGCCCTGAATGCGCGGAAAGGTGATCGGTGCGCCGCCCCCTGTCGGGTCATCCTGGGCCACTGTCGCATAAGCGCCGCCGGTGGTCGCCTCGCTGACGGTCTTGGAATACCAGCCCGAGCGCGTGTTGACGTCGGTGTTGTTCAGCCCGAAGGCATCCACGCGGATCGGCGCCTCCATCGGGCCCGGTTCGGGTTTCGGCCAATCCTCGTGCCAGTCATATTTGTCCAAGCCCCCATGCCCGGTCAGCACCCTTGCTTTCATGGTGTCGCTCATTGTGCTGCTGCCTCCTGTGCATCGGCGCGGGGCCGCAGGTTTTCGGCGTCATGGGCCGGGGCCGTCAGGATTGTGGCCCTACGCGGCGCGCCCATGATGACAACCTCCAGTTCCGAGCCGGGCGCGGCGTGATCTGCCTTCACATAGGCAAAGGCAAGTAGTTTGCCGATGCCGTGGCCGTAGGCGATGGAACTGACGGTGCCGACCTGCCTGCCATTCGACAGTACCGCCTCGCCGCCATTACCGTCGGATGTCCCGTCGCCGTCGACTTCCAGATATGTGCAGATCCAGCGCAGCGGTTTTGCCAGCGCGATCTCGGTCGCGGCCTTGCCGCGAAACGCCTTGTCCATGCGCACAAACCGCATCACATCGGCCTCGGGCAGTGTCACTTCGTTGGTCAATTCGCCCGCGCCCTTGAACCCCTTCTCCATCCGCATCGCATTCATCGCGAAGGATCCGTAATTGGCGACGCCATACGCCTTGCCCGCCGCCTTCACAGCCAGGAACGCGCCGAGGATCGCGTCAGGCGGGCCGTGGAATTCCCAGCCCAGCTCACCGGCATAGGACATGCGGAACGCCCAGAGTTTATGGCCTGCGATAGTGATCTCCTGCGCCGTCATCCATTTGAAACCGGCATTCGTGAGCTCCGCGCCGGTGCAGGCCGACAGGATTTCGCGCGCGCGCGGCCCGTTCAGCGTGAACGCGCCCCAGTCGGCGGAGCGGTTGATGATGGTGATGCCCTCGCCTTGGTGCGCAAAGGTCAGGTAGTCCAGCAGCCGCCGCTCGAAAAACGCAGCGCAGACCAGATAGAACCTGTCTGCGGTCAGTCGGACAATGGTCATTTCCAGCTCGATCCGGCCTTTTTCGGTCAGCAGATGGGTCAGCGCGATGCGCCCCGGCCCGGACGGCAGGCGGTTGGGCACCAGCGCATCAAGGAAGGCTGCCGCGTCCGGGCCGGATACCTCTACCTTGGCGAAGGCAGATATATCCATGGTCCCCGCCCGCTCGCGCACGGCGCGCACCTCGGCGCCGATGATGTTGTGCAGCGCGGTGCGCCGAAAGCCGTAGATGTCGCGCGCCTCCGTGCCGCCCGGCGCAAACCAGCGCGGGCGCTCATGGCCGCACACTTCCTCAAACACCGCGCCCTCGGATTTGAGCGCGTCGTGGAGCGGCGAGGGTTTCACCGGGCGGCCGACCAGCCGGTTGAAATGCGGAAAGGGGATTTCGTGGCGCAGAAGGTAATCCTCCTTGGCCTTGGCGATCTGGAATTTCTGATCCGCATAGGGGCCGAACCGGCGCGGATCGAATTCGCGCATGTTGATGTCGGACGCGCCATGCACCATCCAGCGGGCCAGCTCGCGGGTCAGGCCCGGCCCCCAGCCGATGCCGATCTGCGTGCCGCAGCAGCACCAGTAATTGCGCAGGCCGGGCGCCGGGCCGATCAGCGGATTGCCATCGGGCGGATGGCTGATCGCGCCATGCACGGCGCGTTTGATGCCCAGATCCGCCAGCACAGGCATCCGGCCCATCGCGCTTTCCAGCCATGGCATGATGCGGTCATAATCTGGCTCGAACAGCTCGTGCTCGGCGTCCCAAGGGCAGTGATCCTCCCAGACGGTGTTGGGGTTGGCCTTCTCGTAGATGCCGATCAGGCCCGATTTCTGCTCCATTCTAATGTAGCCCGACACCAGCCGGTCATCGCGCACGACGGGCAGTTCTTTGTCCAGATCCTGAAACTCCGGAACGGTATCGGTGATCAGGTAGTGATGCGTCATCGACGTTGCCGGCAGGTCGTAACCGGACCACAGCGCCATCTGCCGCGCGTAGGTGCCGCCGGCGTTGACCACATGTTCACAGGTGATACCGCCCGCTTCGGTCTCGACCAGCCATTCACCGCTTGCGGCCTGCGTCACATTCATGGCGCGGCATTGGCGGATGATCCGCACCCCGAGTTGCCGCGCACCCTTGGCCAGCGCAAGCGCCGCGCCCGCCGGATCGACATGGCCATCGTCGGGCGTATGCAGGGCCGCCCTGACGCCGTCCAGATTATAGAAGGGATGCAGTTCGCGGATCTGTTCCGGCCCGACCAACCCCATCGGGAACCCCAAACCCTTGCCGACCGAAATCGTCTGATGCAGCCAGTCCACCTCGTCCTCGGTATAGGCCAGCCGCAGCGATCCACAGCCATGCCAGGTGACGGATTGGCCGGTCTCCTTCTCCAGCACGCGGGAATAGAGATTGATGTTGTAGCCAACGCATGTGCCCAAGGCGAAGCTGGAGGTCGAATGGGTGATCTGCCCCGCCGCGTGCCACGTGGACCCGCTTGTCAGTTCGGCCTTCTCCAGCAGCACCACGTCGCTCCAGCCCTCGTGCGCAAGGTGGTAGGCAAGGCCGCAGCCCATGATGCCGCCGCCAATGATGACCACACGGGCGTGAGATGGAACCATGCGAAGATCGCCTTGAAACAAATGTTTTGCATGGACAAGCGTAAAAGACAAATGTAGCATCGTCAATATGAATAAAACAAATGTTCCCTCGCCCGCCACGCCAGCCGACCTTCTCGAAACGCTTCAGTCCGGGCGCTTGGACCTGACGCCTGAACTAAGGAAAATTGCAGATTTCCTGCTGGAAAACCCCTATGAGATCGGCGTCTGCTCGATCCGCCAGCTTGCTACCAAGGCAGAGGTCAAGCCGAACACTCTGGTACGTTTGTCCCGCGCCCTTGGCATGGACAGCTACGAGGCGTTTCGCGAAGTGTTCCGCGACGAGATCCGGCAGGGCCGCGAAACCTATCCCGACCGCGCCCGTTGGCTGCAATCGCTGGCGCAGCGCGGCGAGATGGGCGCGCTTTATGCCGCCAGCGCGGAATCGGCCATCGACAACATCGAGAGCCTGTTCGCCGCGACCGACCATCACCTGATCGAGGCCGCAGCCCGCGACATCGTCGCCGCGCGGCGCTGTTATGTGCTGGGGGTCGGGGTGAATAATGCCGTCGCCCGGAACTTTGCCTATCTCGCCGGAATGGCCATCGACGGCGTGCGCGCCCTGCCCCAAGGCGGCACGCTGCCGGTGGATGGCATCGCGCGCGCAGGCAGCCGTGACATCCTGATCGCCATGACCTTTCGCCCCTACCGCCGCGAGATCGTCGAGGCGGTCGCCGTGGCACGTGCGCAGGGCGTGCAGGTCATCGCCATCTCCGACAGCCTTGCCTGTCCGATCATGGTCGACGCGCAGCACCGCTTTGTCGTGCCGACGGACACGCCGCAGTTCTTCATCTCGACAATTGCGCTCAGCGCGTTTTTCGAGGTTCTGATTGCCTTCATCATCGCCGAGGCTGGTGAAGATGCCGTTACCTCGGTCGATGCCTATCACGCGCAGCGGCAGGCTTTGGGGATCTATGTCGAGGATAAGGATTGGCACTCATGACGGTTCAGGACGCGCCCACCCCGGCCCGTTCGCTGGAGGCGCGCTATTACACCGACCCCGCAATTTTCGCCAACGAGCGCCAAGGCCTGCTGGCCCGCACGTGGCAATTTGCCGGCCATGAAAGCCAGGTCCGGGGCGCGGGCGACTATTTCAGCTTTGACCTGGCCGGAGAAAGCCTGTTCTGCATCCGGGGCCGCGACGATGTTCTGCGGACATTCTACAACGTCTGCCAGCACCGCGCCCATCAGCTGGTCAGCGGCGCGGGCACCACGCGGGTCGTGGTCTGCCCCTACCATGCGTGGACCTACGAGATGACGGGCGAATTGCGCGCCGGCCCCAATATCAAATCCGTACCTGGGTTTGATCGCAGCGAAATTTCCCTGACGCCGGTGCGCACCGAAAACATGCATGGATTCATCTTTGTCAATCTCGACGAGGACGCCGCGCCGATGGAGGAGTGGTATCCGGGCGTGCGCGCCGAACTGGGCGACTATGTGCCCGATATCGACGCACTGGAGCCACTGGAATGGGTCGAGATCCCCGAGCAGTGCAACTGGAAAGTCTCGATCGAGAATTACTCGGAATGCTACCATTGCTCGCTGAATCACCCGACCTTTGCGACCGGCGTCATCAAACCCGAGACATATGACATCCAGCCTTCAGAACGGGGCCATGTGCTGCGCCATACGACCCAATGCCAGTCGCTGGACGCAATGACCTACGATATCGACCTGTCCAAACCCCATGCGGGCGAGTACCGCAGCCTGTTCCTGTGGCCGATGTTTTCGTTCCAGATCTATCCGGGCAACCTGCTGAACACCTATCACTGGCGCGCGCATGATGTGGATCAATGCACCGTCTGGCGCGGCTGGTTCACACCACGCGGCGAAGACAGCGACGTGATCCGCCGACTGGCAATTCAGGACCGCGCGACCACCGTAGAAGAGGATATCCATCTGGTCGAAAGCGTGTATCGCGGCCTGCAAAGCCGCGGCTACAAGCCCGGTCCGCTGGTTCTGGACCCGGCCTGCGGGCTGAACTCTGAACACTCGGTGTACGCGCTGCAACAATGGATGCGAGAGGCCGTCGATGACCGCGACCTGAACTCCAGCTAGGAACGATGCTTTCGTCGAAGAACAGGCCTACCGGCAAAGGCACCGCACAGACCGATGATGGCCAGCATCATCGCATCCGGGATGGTGTCACCGGGCGTCGGGTTATCCGTCCTTGCAGAACAGATCGTAGACAACATCGAGTATCTGAACGGCGCGCGGATCTGTCAAACTGTAGTAGATCGCCTTGCCCTCGCGGCGCGGGGAAACCAGCCCTTCACTGCGCAGCCGCGACAATTGCTGCGACACCGCCGCCTGGCGCGACGATAGCAGCCTTTCCAGCTCGGTCACCGATTTCTCGCCCGTGGCCAGATGGCACAGGATCATCAGGCGGCCTTCATGGCTGATCGCCTTGAGGAATTGCGCTGCGTTGCGGGCGTTTCGCATCATCCGCTCGATCTCGGCGTCGGACATGTCGTTCGTGATGACAGGCAATGACATTTCGGCTGATAATCCGTGTTTTTCCGGCTTGATTAACGTCTGCGCACCCGAATGGCAATTCTACTGAAATGTCGCAGATGCAAGCAGGCTCAGGGCGCGCTGGCTGCTTTCACGTCGTTATCGTCCAGCAGCTTGCCCAGCAAAAACCAGAAGAATTCGTGCCCGGCATAGCCTTCGACCCGGCCCAGTTCTTGCCCGTTTTCGACCAGCACGAAGGTCGGTGTAAAGACCGGGCGCGAGATGAATTCGATGTCCCCCGGCAGATCGCGCAAATCAACACGGCGCAGCGGCGCGCGCATGCCTTCGACGGTGTTCGGATAGATATGCGCGATTTCGGCGTTCCACTGCGCACACCAGTGACAGCCCGTTTGCTCGACCATGACAAGATCGGCCGCCGTCGCCGACGGGGGAACGAACCCCAGAAAGAGGACCAGAGCCAAACGCTTCATAGGAGTTCCGATTGACGGATCAAGAAAATATAGAATATCGTGAATATGTAACCCGCACAAGCGCCGGAGCAATTGCCATGTTCGATGTTTCCCTGATGGGCGCGTTTCTGGGCGGTCTGATCGTGTTCTTTTCGCCCTGCATCCTGCCGATCGTGCCGTTCTATCTGAGCTACATGGCCGGCGCGTCGATGTCCGAAATCAGCGCCGAAGGCGCGCTGGCCCCGGGCGTTCGTCTGCGGGCGTTTCTGGCGTCTGTCATGTTCTCGCTGGGGATCATCACCGTCTTTGTCCTGCTGGGCGCCGCCGCCTATGGGCTGAGCCAGACCTTTCGCGGGATGCAGACCGAATTCCGTCTGTTCGCCGCGCTGGTGGTGCTGGTAATGGGCCTGCATTTTCTGGGCGTCTTTCGGATCGGGTTTCTGAACCGGGCCTTTCAGATGGACGCCGGAAATACGCAGAACATGTCCGTCTTGGGTGCCTATGTGGTCGGCTTTGCCTTTGCTGCCGGGTGGACGCCCTGCGTCGGCGGCGTGCTGACGGCGGTTATTTTCACCGCCAGCACCGAGGCGACCGCCCAGCGCGGGTTGGTCCTGCTGCTGGTCTTTGGCGTCGCGATGACCGCGCCCTTTGTCGTGGCGTCGCTGTTCATCGGGCCCTTTCTGAAATTCGCCTCCAGGTTCCGCCGCCATCTGCCCAAGGTCGAAAAGGCGATGGGCCTGCTGATGATCCTGTTTGCCGGTCTGATCGCTACCGACAGCGTCAACTACATCGCGCAGTGGATGCTGGAAACCTTCCCCGCCTTTCAGAACATATAGGGAGAATTTGCCATGAAACGCCTGTTTGCCACCCTCATCCTGACCCTCCTGCCTGCCTTCGTCATGGCTGCCACGATAGGCGATGACGGCCTGCACAAGCAGGACTGGATGCGCGACACCTTCAAGGACCTGACCGAGGATCTGGCCGAGGCAAACGCCGAGGGCAAGCGACTGGTCGTCATGGTCGAGCAGCGCGGCTGCATTTACTGCACAAAGATGCACGAGGAGGTCTTCTCGCGCGCGAATGTGGCCAGCTACATCCGCGACAATTTCTTTGTCGTGCAGGTCAATCTGCACGGCGACACCGAACTGACCGATTTCGACGGCGAGACGCTGAGCGAAAAGCAGGCGGCGCGCAAATGGGGCCTGCTGTTCACCCCGTCGATTCTGTTCCTGCCCGAAGAGGTCGAGGCAGGCGCAACGGCCCAGAGTGCGGCGGTTGCGCTGATGCCGGGCGCATTCGGGGCCGGCACCACGCTGGATATGTTCACATGGGTAAATGAAAAACGTTACGGCGCTGATTTCGATGAGGATTTTCAGCGTTATCACGCGCGACGCATACAGGAACGGCAGGACGGCACGACCGATTGACGTCACCTCAAATTCATATTTCTGAACTTGTTCTTGCTTGCTAACGGCTTCGCATTCTAGGGTATGCCAAGACTTGAATGTGTTTGGGAGGACGCATGGAACGCAAAATCCTCATGATACTGGCCTTTGCCGCATCGACAGGTGCCGCCATCGCCGCTGAGACAGCGCCATCCGATGTGGCCTATGTCGATGGCAGCATCGAAACGTCGTTGACCGGCGCTCCGGGCGATGCGGCGAACGGGCGCACGATCGTCGGCAGCAAGGGGCTGGGCAACTGCATCGCCTGCCACCAGATCAGCGAAATGCCCGATATTCCCTTTCAGGGTGAGATTGGCCCGGCGCTGGATGGCGCCGGCGACCGGTGGAGCGAGGCGCAGCTGCGCGGCATCGTATCCAACGCCAAACTGACGTTCGATCAAAGCCTGATGCCGTCCTTTTACAAGGTCGACGGTTTCATCCGCCCCGGCAAGGCCTACACCGGCACGGCGGCGGATGACACGTTCGGCCCGCTTCTGAACGCGCAGCAGATCGAGGATGTGGTGGCCTATCTGGTCACGCTCAAGGAGTCCTGACCACCCCGACAGACTAACGGCCCGCGCGGGCCTTTTGGAGGTTCATAGATGCAACTGACACGACGCGATGCAATTTTGATGGGGGTCGGCGCCGCCCTTATGGCGGGCATTCCCCTGTCCGCCGCTGCCGCAGCGACGGGCGACGAGGCGATCGCGGCCTTCACCGGCGGCGCCGAGGTGGGCGAGGGCGACATAACGCTGACCGCACCCGAGATCGCCGAAAACGGCAACACCGTTCCGATCGAGGTGTCTTCGGACAGCGCGGTCGAGATCATGGTGCTGGCCCTTGGCAACCCCACGCCCGCAGTGGCGACATTCAAGTTCGGGCCGCTGGCCGCCTCGCGCGCCGCGTCGACCCGCATCCGCCTTGCCGGGACGCAGGACGTGATTGCCATCGCCAAACTTCAGGACGGCTCGTTCGTCAAGGCGTCCACGACGGTCAAGGTCACAATCGGCGGCTGCGGCGGCTAAAAGGAGTTAAAGTCATGGCAGAAGGCGTAAAACCCCGCGTCAAAGTCCCCAAGACAGCATCGGCAGGCGAGGCGATCACCATCAAGACGCTGATCAGCCACAAGATGGAATCCGGTCAGCGCAAGGACAGCGACGGCAACGTCATTCCACGCTCGATCATCAACCGTTTCACCTGCGATTTCAATGGCGAGAACGTCGTTGATGTGGTGCTGGAACCGGCAATTTCGACCAATCCGTATATGGAGTTCGAGGCAATCGTACCCGCGTCGGGTGAATTCAAGTTCACATGGTACGACGATGACGGATCGGTCTACGAAGAAAGCAAGAAGATCACCGTCGAATGAGCCAATTGTCTTGGGAGGGACAAGGATGAAACGACTGACCGTCACCCTTACCGCCGGCCTCATGGCCGCAACGCTGGCCTCGGCAGACCCGGTGGATGATACCCTTGTCCTGAATGAGGAAATGACCATCGTGACCCGAACGGACGCGCCGCCTGCCGTGTCGGACGTGTTGGACGAGGTGATTTCGGGCTGGCATTACCGCGGGGACGAAACCCGCGCCATGCAGGCGGACGATTTTGACAACCCCGGCATGATCTTTGTCGAACAGGCCGAGGATGTCTGGAACACGGCCGAAGGCTCGGAGGGCAAATCCTGCGCCGATTGCCACGGCGCGTCCGAAGACATGGCCGGTGTGCGCCCCGTCTATCCCAAGTGGAACGAGGAGGCAGGCGAGGTCCGCACCATGGAAATGCAGATCAACGACTGCCGCGAAAACCGCATGGGCGCGGAGCCATGGAAGTACACTGGCGGCGACATGGTCAACATGACCGCGCTGATCGCCTCTGTTTCGCGCGGCATGCCTGTCAACGTGGCCTCAGACGGCCCGGCGCAATCGACATGGGAGCAGGGCAAGGAGCTGTACTATACGCGCTTTGGCCAGCTCGAACTGGCGTGCGCGTCCTGCCATGAGCAGAATAATGGCAAGATGATCCGCGCCGACCACCTGAGCCAAGGCCAGATCAACGGTTTTCCCGTCTACCGGCTGAAAAACACCAAACTGAACGCGGCGCATGCACGGTTCAAGGGCTGCGTGCGCGACACCCGCGCCGAAACCTTCGCCCCCGGCAGCCCCGAGTTCGTCGCGCTCGAGCTGTATGTCGCAACGCGCGGCAATGGGCTGGGCGTCGAAGGTCCGTCCGTCCGCAACTGATCCAAAAGACCCCGCACGGTATTCGTGCGGGGTTTTTTCACCTTCCTACATTCAGGAACACGCATATGATATCCCGGCGCGATTTTCTTCAGACCAGCATGGCGGCCAGCGCGATCCTGGGGGCGTCCGGTTTCGGGCAGTGGGCGCGCATCGCCGCGCAGCAGGCCCTGACACAGGACCAGTTGCTGGAGTTCGACAGTTTCGGGAATGTCTCGCTGATCCATATCACCGACATTCACGCACAGCTAAAGCCGATCTATTTCCGCGAGCCTTCAGTCAACCTGGGTGTCGGCCCGAACAAGGGCGAGGTGCCGCATGTCACCGGCGCTGATTTCCGCCGCATGTACGGTATCGATGACGGATCTTATGCCCATTACGCGCTGTCCTCGGGCGATTTCACTGCACTGGCCAAGGGCTATGGCCGCGTTGGCGGGCTGGACCGCGTCGCGACCGTCATCAACCAGATCCGTGCCGACCGGCCCGACGCGCTGCTGCTGGATGGCGGCGACACGTGGCACGGCAGCTATACCTGCCATCACACCGAAGGCCAGGATATGGTCACCGTGATGAACGCGCTGAAACCCGACGCGATGACATTCCACTGGGAATTCACGCTGGGGTCCGAAAGGGTGGCCGAGATCGTCGAGGGGCTGCCCTTTGCCGCGCTGGGCCAGAACATTTTCGACGCCGAATGGGACGAGCCGGCCGAACTGTTCCCCCCCTACAAGATGTTCGAGCGCGGCGGCGTGCAGATCGCCGTGATCGGGCAGGCGTTCCCCTATATGCCGATCGCCAATCCGGGCTGGATGTTCCCCGAATACTCCTTTGGTATCCGCGACGAACATATGCAGCAGATGGTCGATGAGGTCCGCAGCAAGGGCGCCGAACTGGTCCTCTGCCTCAGCCACAATGGCTTTGACGTGGACAAGAAGATGGCCGGCATCGTCACCGGCATCGACGTGATCCTGTCGGGCCACACCCACGATGCCCTGCCCGAGCCTGTGCTGGTCGGCGAGACGATCATCGTCGCGTCGGGGTCCAACGGCAAATTCGCCAGCCGCGTCGATCTGGATGTGCGCGACGGGCGCATGATGGGGTTCCGTCACAAACTGATCCCGATCCTGTCGGACGTCATCACGCCCGACCCCGAGGTTGCCGCCGTCATTGACGAGGTCCGCGCGCCCCATGAGGAGGCGCTGGCCGAAGTGATCGGCAAGACCGACAGCCTGCTCTACCGGCGCGGCAATTTCAACGGCACGTGGGACGACGTGATTTGCGACGCGCTGCTGTCCGAGCGCGAGGCCGACATCGCGCTCAGCCCCGGCGTGCGCTGGGGGCCGTCTCTCCTGCCCGGTCAGGACATCACCCGCGAGGATATCTGGGGAGTCACCTCGATGTCCTACCCTGCAGCCTATCGCACGGAAATGACGGGCGAATACCTGCATATCGTGCTGGAGGACGTGGCCGACAACCTGTTCAACCCTGACCCCTATTACCAACAGGGCGGCGACATGGTGCGCACTGGCGGTCTGGGCTACCGGATCGACATCTCGAAACCGCAGGGCAGCCGCATCAGCAACATGACCCTGCTGAAAACCGGCGAACAGATCGACCCGGCCAAGACCTATCAGGTCGCCGGATGGGCCTCTGTCAATGAGGGCACCGAAGGCCCGCCGATCTGGGACGTGGTCGAGGCGCATATTCGCAAGCAAGGCACCGTAAGCGCCCCCGAAAACAACAGCGTCGAGGTGGTCGGCCTATGAGTGACAAGACACAGAAACCGGAGCAAGCAATGCAGCGCGGACCCTCACGCCGGAATTTCCTGCGCGGCGCTGCCGCCGGAACGGCCCTGATCGCGGGGGGCGCCGCCCGCGCCGCCACGCCGGACCCCCTGATCACCGAGGTGCAGCCTTGGGCCAGCGGCTTTGGCGATCCGGTCGACGCCACCCCCTACGGCCTGCCCATTCGGTTCGAGGATGATGTAATCCGCCGCAATGTCGAATGGCTGACGGCGGACACGATCAGCTCGATCAACTTCACGCCAATCCACGCGCTGGACGGCACCATCACGCCGCAGGGCTGCGCGTTCGAGCGGCATCATTCCGGCGCGATCGAGCTGAGCAAGCAGGACTACCGCCTGATGATCAACGGCCTCGTCGATCGCCCGCTGGTGTTCACCTACGCTGATCTGGAGCGTTTCCCGCGCGAAAACCACGTCTATTTCTGCGAATGTGCCGCCAATAGTGGCATGGAATGGGCCGGCGCGCAGCTAAACGGCGCGCAGTTCACCCATGGCATGATCCACAACATGGAATATACCGGCGTGCCCCTGCGCACGATCCTTGAGGAGGCGGGGCTGAATGCGGCAGGCGATCTATCGGACAAGTGGGTGTTTGTCGAGGGCGCCGATGCGTCCTCGAACGGCCGCTCGATCCCGATGGAGAAGGCGCTGGATAATTGCCTGATCGCCTTCAAGGCCAATGGCGAGGCGCTGCGCAAGGAACATGGCTATCCTGTGCGCCTCGTCGTGCCGGGCTGGGAAGGCAACATGTGGATCAAGTGGATCCGCCGGATCGAGGTCATGGATGGCCCCGTCGAGAGCCGCGAGGAGACCTCGAAATATACCGACACGATGGCCGACGGCACGTCGCGCAAATGGACATGGGCGATGGATGCGAAATCCGTCGTCACCTCGCCCAGCCCGCAGGCGCCGATCACCCATGGCACGGGGCCGCTGGTCATCACCGGGCTTGCCTGGTCGGGGCGCGGCGCGATCACCCGCGTCGATGTGTCCAGGGACGGCGGCAAGACATGGCAGACCGCGCGACTGGCCAAACCCGGCGAGAAAATGGCGCTGACGCGTTTTTACCTCGATACCGACTGGGACGGAGAAGAGATGCTTTTGCAAAGCCGTGCCATGGACGACACCGGCTATGTGCAGCCCACGAAAACGCAGCTGCGCGAGGTGCGCGGGCTGAATTCGATCTACCACAACAACGGGATCCAGACATGGTGGGTGCGCCCGAACGGGGAGGCGGAAAATGTCGAAGTTTCTTAGGATCGCCGCATCGCTGGTGTTGCTTGGCAGTTCTGCCTATGCCGAGGGTCTGGGACTGGGCCGTGACGCCCTGCCCGAGGAAATCGCCGCATGGAACATCGACGTGCGTCCGGGTGGCGCAGGCCTGCCCGCCGGGTCCGGTGATGCGTTCACCGGCGAAGAGATTTTCGCCGACAAATGCGCCTCGTGCCATGGCGATTTTGCCGAAGGTCTGGATAATTGGCCAAAGCTGGCAGGCGGCAGGGGCACGCTGAACCGTGACGACCCGGTGAAAACCGTGGGCAGCTATTGGCCCCATCTTTCGACCGTCTGGGACTACGTCAACCGGTCGATGCCCTACGGCAATGCCCAGTCGCTGCAGCCGGACGAGGTCTATGCGCTTGTCGCCTATATCCTCTATTCCAACGATCTGGTGGACGATGACTTTGTGCTGTCTGATGAGACGTTTGGCGATTTCGCGCTGCCGAACGCGGGCGGATTCCATGTCGATGACCGGGCCGAAACCGAGTATGCGATATGGAGTGGCGCGCCTTGCATGGAAAACTGCAAGGACAACGTCGACGTCACCATGCGCGCCATGGTTCTGGATGTAACGCCCACAGGCGAGGAGGAGGCCGCTACCCCATCGCAAGACGCCCCCGGAGAGGATACAGCCGAGGAGCAAATAGCCGCCCCGAACCCCGAACTGGTGTCGGCAGGCGAAAAGGTTTTCCGCAAGTGCAAGGCATGCCACCAGATAGGTGATGGGGCGAAAAACCGCGTCGGGCCTGTCCTGACCGGCATAGTGGGCCAGCCCGCAGGGCAGGTGGAGGGGTTCAAATACTCCAATGCGCTGACCGACATGGCCGATGAAGGGCTGGTCTGGGACGCAGCGGCCCTCAGGGCATTTCTGGGGGATCCCATGGGGTTCATGCAAGGCACGAAGATGAGCTTTGCCGGATTGCCCAAGGACGAGGATCTGGACGCGATCGCCGCCTACCTGGCGAGCCATCCCAAGTGACCGCCCGTGTGCCAGCGCCCCCTGCTGCCCTGGCCGCGGTCCTTGCGGCAGGCACAGCCCTTGCCGACGGGTTTGCAGATGCCGGGGCAGACGTCGCTGCCACCTGCACCGGATGTCCTGAGATCGAAGCGACTGCGCGCGGAACCGGCCATGATCTGGATCCGGAGATCCTCGCGCTTGAGGGCGACCCGGACTATGGCGCGTATCTGTCGAATGAATGCGTGACCTGCCATCAGGCCGATGGCAGCGCGCAGGGCATACCATCCATCACCGGATGGCCGACCAAGAATTTCGTCGTCGCGATGCATGCCTACAAGGCCAAGCTGCGCCCGCATCCCGTGATGCAGATGGTGGCGGGCCGCCTGAACGACGCAGAGATTGCCGCACTTGCCGCCTATTTTCAGGGTCTCGAATAACGAGGCCCATTTTCCGGGAGGAGCCGACCGATGAGATTGAACAGACGCCTGTTTCTGAGCACTGCCGCCGTCGGCGCCGCCACGCTTGGCGCCCCTGCCCTGCTGGCCGAAGCCACGGGCAAGCCCCGCGTCGTTGTCATCGGTGGAGGGGCCGGCGGCGCAACCGCCGCACGCTACATCGCCAAGGACAGCAAGGGGGCTGTCGACGTCACCCTGATCGAACCGTCGCGCGCCTATTTCACATGCTTCTTCTCGAACCTCTATATCGGTGGCTTCAAGGAGATCGACGATCTGGGCCACACCTATGGCACGCTGGCGGCAAAATACGGGATCAACGTGGTGCATGACTGGGCCGTGGACGTGGACCGCGATGCCAGGACGGTCAGCCTCGCCAGCGGCGCGTCCCTGCCCTATGACAAGCTGATCCTCAGCCCCGGCATTGATTTCATCGACGGCGCGGTTGAGGGCTGGTCGCTGGCATCCCAAAACGCCATGCCGCATGCCTACAAGGGTGGATCGCAGGCCGAGCTGCTCAGGGCGCAGGTTGCCGCCATGCCCGAGGGCGGCACATTCGCGATGGTGGCGCCGCCAAACCCCTTCCGCTGCCCGCCCGGCCCCTACGAGCGGATCTCGATGGTCGCGCATATGCTGAAAGACGCGAACCCGACGGCCAAGATCATCATCGCGGACCCCAAGCCGAAATTCTCGAAAATGACCCTCTTTCAGGAAGGCTGGCTGACCCATTATCCCGGCATGATCGACTGGATCGGCGCGGATTTCGGCGGCGGCAACGTGTCGGTTGACCCAAGCGCCATGACCATCACCATCGACGGCGAGACGACCGGCGTCGATGCCTGCAACGTCATCCCCGCGATGAAGGCGGGCCGCATCGCCGAGATGGCAGGCGTCATGGATGGCAACTGGGCACCGGTAAATGCCGCCGGCATGAGCAGCAAGGCCGATCCCGACATCCATGTTCTGGGCGACGCGGCCGATCAGGGGGACATGCCCAAATCCGGCTTTGCCGCCAACAGTCAGGCCAAGGTCTGCGCCAACGCGGTGCGCGGCGCACTGACCGGATCACGCGTATTCCCGGCCAAGTTCACCAACACCTGCTGGTCGCTGATCGCCGCCGATGACGGCGTCAAGGTGGGCGCGACCTACGAGGCGACGGACGAAAAGATCGCCAAGGTCGACGGCTTCATCTCGGCCCCCGGCGAAAGCCCGGACCTGCGCAAGGCCACCTATCAGGAATCCGAAGGCTGGTATGCCGGTATCGTCGCTGACATGTTCAGCTAAGAAAGAGGCGCGCAGCTGAGCCAACCCAATCTGCGCGCCACCATGTTACAACCCTACTGACATCTGGAGGACATCCCATGAAACGCTTCATCAGCGCCGCGATACTGGCGCTTGGCGCAGCCCCGGCCGTGGCTGCCGATCAGGCCGTCACCTACCCCTTTGAGGGCAGTTTCGACGACGCGGCCTTTGCCGTGGAAAACGCCATCGTCGGGCGCGGACTGGTTGTGGATTACGTCAGCCATACCGGCGAAATGCTGAACCGGACCGGCGCCGACGTGGGCAGCACCAAGGAGCTGTTCGTCGAGGCCGACATCTTCCTCTTCTGCTCGGCGCAACTGTCGCGTCAGGTGATGGAGGCGGACCCGATGAACATCGCACATTGCCCCTATGGCATCTTCGTGGCCGATCAGGGCGGCGACGTGATGATCGGTTACCGCACCTATCCGGACGGCCCCATGCAGGACGTGCAGGCGATGCTGGATGAGATCGTGAAGGCCGCGTTGGAATAACGGCAATAACGATGTCGGTGGCGATGCGCGACCGATTTGGCGATGACGACGCACCGCCCGCTTGGTGCGGACTTTGCCGTGAAGCCTTCCTGACCGCTGCGTGCGGGTGCGCTATTCAAACTCCATCTGCTCGAATACGCGCCCGGCGTTCTTGGTTGCCAGCTCCTCGAACGTGTCCAGATTGGCATAGGGCGACTGGTCCACGTAATAGGCCTCGGCCAGACCACCGCCTGCCTCCAGATGTGCGCCGATCTTGCCCCGCAAATAGACCAGATAGTCCCTCGTATAGCGGCGCACCTGCGCCATATTCGTCGGATGCCCGTGGCCGGGGATGACATAGGTGGCCTTCAGCGGCTCGAATTCGCTATCCCACGTCTCCAGCCAGTCGGCGGTGTAGGTGTCCGCGAAAATCGGCAGCATCCGCTCGTGAAAGGCCATATCGCCCGATATGACAAGGCTTTGCCCGGGCAGCCAGATCACGATGTCGCCGGGCGAATGGGCCGGGCCCAGATACCGCGCCTCGATCCGGAAATCGCCCATTTCGACGATGTATTCATCCTGAAACGTCTCGGTCGGGCCTTGCACTTCGGTCCCCTCGGCGCGGTCCTTGTTGTAACGTTTCATGTCCTCCAGAATGGTGCCGCCATTTTCCGCGACCACGTCGGCTGCATCAACATGCGCGACAATTGGCACGCCCTGCCCGGCCCAGTAGCTGTTGCCCAGTATCGCGTGGCCCTGACCGTTCTCGTTAAAGACCAGCTTGACCTCCTGATCGGTCACGGCCCTGATTTCGTCATGCAGCGCCTTGGCCAGACCGTAGGATGCGCCGCCGTTGATCACGACGACCCCATCGCCGGTGACGATGAAACTGAGATTATTGTTGTGGCCCGCGTTCTCGTAGGTTGGCGGCGCGGTGGCGCCGATGGCGGAAAAGACGCCGGGAATCACCTCGTAGGGTTTATCATAGAGCAGCGAGCCGGGGTATTTATCCGCGATATCCTCGCTGGCATGGGCAGTGGCAGCGGCAAGTATCAAAGGCAGAACCCAGCGCATCATGCGTCCGCCGGTAGAAATTGATAGGAATCTGCGGCCCGCTCGACCCGGCCCAGCCCGCCATGCGGCAGGTGAAACCCCAGCAAGGCGATATCATCCGTCGCAAGCTGATCCAGCAGACGCATCCGCGTCCTGGCCCCCAGATCTGCGTTTTGGTCCGCGCCGCTGGCCCAGTCCGGGCGCTCGAAGGCCACGTGATCATTGCCGATTGCGTCACCGCCAACCATCACGGCGCTGGAGCCATCGCGAATCTCGAATGACATGTGGCCGGGGGTGTGGCCGGGCGTGGCATGGGCCATCACGCCCGGCAGGATTTCTTCGCCGCCGTTGAACAAGCTGATCTGGCCCTCGATCGCGGCCAGCCTGCGCGCGGCGCCCACGGCAAAGGATGCGCGGGCCGCCCCGATGGTGTCCACCGTGTCCGGGTCTGTCCAATACTCCCATTCGGCCTGCCCGATCATCAGCTTGGCCTGCGAAAACACCGGCTCGTCGAAATCGTCCAGTATGCCCCACAGATGGTCGGGATGCGCATGGGTGAACACCACATGCGTGATGTCCCCGGGAGTCAGCCCCTCGGCCTCCAGACTGTCCGGAATCTCGCCCGCGCTCGGCATGAAGGCCGGACCGGCGCCTGCATCGAACAGCACGATCCTGCCCTCGTGGCGCAGCAGGGTCAGGTTGCATGGCGGCTTCAGCTGATCACGGGGCACGTTATGTCTGGACAGGATCAGATCCAGCTCATCCTGCGGCAGCCCTTGGAAAAAGAAGGCGGCAGGCAGGACCAGATTACCGTCGCTGAGGCCGATCACCTCGGCGTCGCCCAGGTGCATCACGGTGCGCGCGAACGATGGCAGAGCCACGTTTCCAAGCGCCAGACCGCCCAGACCTGCAAGAACCTGTCGTCTGCCGAACTGCATGCGGTATCCCCAGGCACAAATTCCACTTACTGAATATCACACCAACAACAGAAGAAAATCAAGGCTTGGCTGAGCTGCGCGGCGGCTGTTGCGGCGCCCAGCCACGCCGCGGCCCCGTCCTAGGCGTTGCCAAGCTATCCCACATATGCTTATTTTTCGACGTTACGCTGCGGGTGTGGTTTACTCACAAGAGATTTTGCGCCGCGACACGCCTTGCCCGGGCGCGTCGGCGCCAAACAAAACGGATTGGTAGGCAGACGTGAAAATTGGTGTTCCAGCAGAAGTCACAGACGGTGAAGCGCGCGTTGCGATGACGCCCGAAAGCGCGGCGCAATTGCAAAAGCTGGGATATGATTGCGCAATCCAAAGCGGCGCAGGGCGGGGCGCCGGGTTTGCGGATGCCGATTACAAGGCTGCCGGCGTCGAGGTGATCAAAACCGCCGCCGCGCTGTGGAAGGCCAGCGATATCGTGGCCAAGGTGCGCCCCCCGAATGGCACGGAACTGAAACGCCTGCGCGAGGATCAGACGCTGATCTCGTTCTTTGATCCCGGCGGCAACGATACGGGGATGGAGGCGGCGCGCGCCTCGGGCGCCAGCGTCATCGCGATGGAAATGGTGCCGCGGATTTCGCGCGCGCAAAAGATGGATGCGCTGTCATCCATGGCCAATATCGCGGGCTACCGCGCGGTGATCGAGGCGGGCGGCAATTTCGGGCGCTTCTTTACCGGGCAGATCACCGCCGCAGGCAAGGTGCCACCAGCGCGGGTGCTGGTGATCGGCGCCGGAGTCGCGGGGCTTGCCGCGATCGGCACATCCACGTCGCTGGGTGCGGTCACGCTGGCGTTTGACGTGCGCCCCGAGGTTGCCGAGCAGGTCGAAAGCATGGGGGCCGAGTTCGTCTATCTGGATTTCGACGAGGCACAGGACGGCGCGGCGACGGGGGGCTATGCCTCGGTCTCATCCCCCGAATTCCGCGAGGCCCAACTGGCCAAGTTCCGCGAACTGGCGCCGAACATCGATATCGTCATCACCACCGCCCTGATCCCGAACCGCGACGCGCCCGAGCTGTGGACCGAGGACATGGTCAAGGCGATGAAGCCCGGATCGGTCATCGTCGATCTGGCCGCCGAAAAGGGTGGCAATTGCAAGCTGACCGTCAAGGACGAAAAGATCGTGACCGATAACGGCGTCACCATCATCGGCTACACGGATTTTCCCAGCCGCATGGCCGCGCAGGCGTCCAGCCTCTATTCCACGAACATCCGGCACATGATGACGGATCTGACGCCTGACAAGAACGGCCTGGTCGTGCACAATATGGAGGATGACGTCATTCGCGGCGCGACCGTCGTGCATGCGGGTGCGATCACCTATCCGCCCCCACCGCCCAAGGTGCAGGCCATCGCGGCCAAGCCGAAACAGACCACGCCAGTACCGACGGCCGAGGAAAAGAAGGCAAGCGACCTGGCGCATGTGCGCAAGCAGACGAAAACGCAGGTGGGTATGCTGGCGCTTGGCGCCGTCATCATGGTGCTGATCGGCGGCTTTGCCCCCGACAGCTTCATGAGTCATTTCATTGTCTTCGTATTGGCCTGCTTCATCGGTTTTTCGGTCATCTGGAACGTCTCGCATTCCCTGCACACGCCGCTGATGGCGGTGACGAATGCCATTTCCGGCATCGTCATTCTGGGCGCCTTGCTGCAAATCGGGTCCGGCTCATGGCTGGTCGTGCTTCTTGCCGCCGTGTCGGTCTTTATCGCCAGCATCAACATCGTGGGGGGCTTCCTTGTGACGCGCCGCATGTTGGCGATGTTCCAGAAATCCTGAGAGGACAGCAACAATGACAATCGGAATCGTGTCTGCGGCCTACATCGCGGCAGCCGTCCTATTCATCCTGTCGCTGGGCGGGCTATCGGGGCAGGAAAGCGCCAAGCGCGCTGTTTGGTACGGCATCGTCGGCATGGGCGCCGCCGTGGTGGCGACGGTGTTCGGTCCCGGCATGGGCAACTGGTTCATCATCTTGGTGATGATCGCCGGCGGCTCGGTCCTTGGCTGGTATGTGGCGAAAAGGGTCGAGATGACCGAGATGCCCCAACTGGTCGCGGCGCTGCACTCTTTTGTTGGCCTTGCAGCTGTTTTCATCGGCTTCAACGCCTATCTGGAACTGCAATCGGTGCTGGCGCTCAAGGCGGCGATGCCCGCCAGTGGCGGCGACGCATGGCTGGACCAGCAGGGCCTGACCGGTTTTGCCAAGTCCCTCGCCAGCAAAAGTGGGGCAGAGCATACCATCCTGCGCGCCGAGGTGTTTCTGGGCGTTTTCATCGGCGCGGTGACGTTCACCGGGTCGGTCGTCGCCTTTGGCAAACTGGCGGGCAAGATCACGTCAAAGGCCGAGAAATTGCCCGGTGGTCACGCGCTGAACGCGGTTGCAGCGGGCCTGTCGGTGCTGCTGATGATCCTTTTTATGAGCGGCGCAGGCATCTGGACGCTGCTGCTGATGACGCTGCTGGCGTTCTTCATCGGCTATCATCTGATCATGGGGATCGGCGGCGCCGACATGCCGGTCGTCGTGTCGATGCTGAATTCCTATTCCGGCTGGGCAGCAGCGGCGATCGGGTTTTCACTGGGCAATGACCTGCTGATCGTGACCGGCGCGCTGGTCGGCTCGTCCGGGGCGATCCTCAGCTACATCATGTGCAAGGCGATGAACCGGTCGTTCGTGTCTGTGATCCTCGGTGGATTTGGCAACACGACCGGCCCGGCGATGGAAGTCGAGGGGCAGCAGGTCGCGATTGACGCGGACGGCGTTGCCGCTGCGCTGAACGACGCCGACAGCGTCGTGATCGTGCCGGGCTACGGCATGGCCGTCGCCCAGGCGCAGGGGGCGGTGTCGGATCTGGTGACCAAGCTGCGCGCCAAGGGCAAGAACGTGCGCTTTGCCATCCACCCCGTCGCGGGCCGCCTGCCCGGCCACATGAACGTACTGCTGGCCGAGGCGAAGGTGCCCTATGACATCGTGATGGAAATGGACGAGATCAACGACGACCTGTCCAAGACGGACGTGGTCATCGTCATCGGATCGAACGACATCGTGAACCCCGCCGCACAGGACGATCCCAATTCGCCGATCGCGGGCATGCCCGTGCTGCGCGTGTGGGAGGCGGCGCAGGTATTCGTGTCCAAACGCGGCCAGGGGACAGGCTATTCCGGCATCGAAAACCCGCTTTTCTACCGGGAAAACACCCGCATGTTCTATGGCGATGCGAAGGTGTCGATCAACACCCTGTTGCCTATGATTGACTGATTCAGGGGCTCAAGGCTGCGGCGCTGACCGGATTATGTTCAGTAGGAATGGCCGTCACCGCGCCTGACAGACGGTAAACTTGGGACCGGTTTCGTGATAGACTGCAATGATACCCTAAGGAGGCTGAGATATGCGCTACATTACAATCACGACCTGGGAGATTGCGGATGGGGTCGACTACAATTTTGCCCTGCGCTCAATCGAGGAAAAGCGGCTTCCTGCGCTCAAGAGTTTCGGGGCAACCCGCATCACGGTGATCCGCACCAGTGAACGGACCAGTGCGGTTATCACCGAATGGCCGGACAAGGCCACGAGGGACGCAGCCGAACTGAAGATCGACGAGGTTCGCAGATCGGTCGACCGGGTGGATCAAACCCGGATGACAGGAGAGATGAAAGGCGAGATAGTCGCCGATCTTTAGCGCGTGCTGCGCCGACCATGACCCGCGCCTTCGGGGAAACCGCACCGCCTGGCGATCCACCTCAGGTCCGGAGCGGGCCGTGGACGACATCCAAAGCACCCTCTGATCAGGCCCGATCATCGATAGGGATTGCGGGCCCATCGAACATGGGGGGCTGGGTACAGTTTCTCACGGATACGGGTTCCCGGCCAAGCGCGCGGATCGGTGAATGCAGGCGCCACTTCCCCCACCCATCATAGTTTGCGTCCAATTTTCACAGCAGCGCGGGCCAATGCCGTGATCGCGCCCCAATCTTCGGCCTTCACCAGATCACGGGGGGCAATCCAGCTGCCGCCGACACAGATGACATTGGGCAGGCTCAGATATTGCGCGGCATTGTCTACATTTACGCCGCCCGTCGGACAGAAGGTGATCTGCGGCAGGGGACCACCGATGGCCGCAAGGGCGGGCGCGCCGCCGGAGGCTTCGGCGGGAAAGAACTTCTGCATCGCGTACCCGCGCGCCAATAGCGCCATCGCCTCGGTCGCGGTGGCGGCGCCGGGCAGAAGGGGCAGGCCCTCGGCCTCGCAGGCATCCAGCAGCGCCCCTGTCGCGCCGGGCGAGACGCCGAACTGCGCGCCTGCCGCCTTGGCCGCGCGCACGTCATCGGGGGTTATCAGCGTGCCCGCGCCGACATGCCCGCCCGGCACCCCGGCCATCGCGCGAATCGCCTCCAGCGCGGCAGGGGTGCGCAGCGTCACCTCCAACGCGGGCAGACCGCCCGCGATCAACGCCTCGGCCAAGGGGCGCGCGTGGGCGGCGTCATGGATGACAAGGACGGGAACCACGGGGGCCAATGCGCAGATTTCACGGGTCTGACTGCTGGCCTCGGGTGCGGTTATGGGCATGAGTCAGTCTCCAAAAATCGTCGCGCCGGTTTCGGCAGAGCCGACATTGCCGCGAAATGACGCGAACAGCTCGCGCCCGACGCCGAACTGATTGGCGCTGAGGTCTGCCGTGGCGGCGGGGCGATCCAGCACGCCATCGGTGAGGATATCAAGCGTTCCGGCCTCGGCATCGATCCGCAGGATATCCCCGTCGCGCAGCTGTGCGATGGCACCACCATCCATCGCCTCGGGGCAGATGTGGATCGCGGCGGGCACCTTGCCCGAGGCGCCGGACATGCGCCCATCGGTGACCAGCGCCACCTTTTGCCCGCGCCCCTGAAGGATCGACAGAAGCGGCGTCAGGCTGTGCAATTCGGGCATGCCATTGGCCTTTGGCCCCTGAAACCGGACAACGACGATCAGATCGCCGGTCAATTCGCCCGCCTTGAACGCGATCTTCACAGCATCTTGGTCATCGAACACGCGCACGGGCGCCTCGACGATGCGATGCTCGGGCGCGACGGCGGAAATCTTCATCACCGCCGTGCCCAGCGCACCACTCAGCCGCACCAGCCCGCCCGACGCCTGAAACGGATCGGTCGCAGGGCGCAGGATCTTGTCGTTCAGGCTGCGCCCGGCGCCGTCCTGCCAGACCAGATCACTGCCCTGCAATCGCGGCTCTTGCGTATAGGCGTGCAGGCCGTCGCCGCCAACCGTGGCGGTATCGGGATGCAGCAGGCCGTTCGCCAGCAGGTTGCCAATCATGTAGCCAAGACCCCCGGCCGCGTGAAAATGGTTCACATCGGCCAGACCGTTGGGATAGACGCGCGCCATCAGGGGCGTGATGTCCGACAGGGCCGAGAAATCCTGCCAGTCCAGGATGATCCCCCCGGCCCGCGCCATCGCGATGAGGTGGATCAGCAGGTTGGTCGACCCGCCCGTGGCGTTCAGTCCGACGATGCCATTCACAAAGGCCCGCTCGTCCAGAATCTTGCACACCGGGGTGTAGTTGTTCCCCTGCGCGCTCAGCGCCAGCGCGCGCCGGGCGCCTTCGCGCGTCAGCGCGTCGCGCAGGTCGGTATTGGGCGTGACAAAGCTGGCACCGGGCAGGTGCAGGCCCATGAACTCCATCAGCATCTGATTGGTGTTTGCAGTCCCGTAGAATGTGCAGGTGCCGGGGCCGTGATAGGCGGCCATTTCGGCCTGCATCAATTCCTCGCGCGTGGCGTCGCCGGTAGCGAATTTCTGGCGCACCTTGGCCTTGTCGTCATTGGGCAGGCCGCTGGTCATCGGCCCAGCGGGCAGGAACACGGCGGGCATGTGGCCAAAGGCCTGCGCCGCGATCACAAGGCCCGGCACGATCTTGTCACACACGCCCAGAAATACGGAAGCGTCGAACGTGTCATGGCTCAGCGCAACAGCGGCGGCCAGCGCGATGACGTCGCGGGAAAACAGGCTAAGCTCCATCCCCGCCTCGCCTTGGGTGACGCCGTCGCACATGGCAGGCACGCCGCCCGCGACCTGCGCGGTGCCGCCTGCCTGCCGCACCGCGTCGCGGATCAGCTCGGGGAAGCGGTTGAATGGCTGATGCGCCGACAGCATGTCGTTATAGGCAGTGACGATGCCCAGATTGCCTGCGCTGGTGGTGGCCAGCGCGGCCTTGTCGCCATCATCCGCTGCCGCGTATGCATGCGCCTGCCCGCTACAGGACAGATGCGCGCGGGCCGGTCCCTTGGACCGGGCGGCCTCCATCCTTTGCAGATACGCACCGCGCGTTTTCGCGCTGCGGTCGATGATGTTGTCCGTCACGCGCTCCAGAACCGGGTGCAAGGCCATGTCGTCGTCTCCCTATCGAGTGCGATACTTATCGCTGCGGCACCAGCTAGCGCTAACATATTTGCCCACGGGGGAATAGTACAGCCATGCTGATCCGCTGGGTCGTCTTAGAAAACCTGAGCGGCCTCGACCGCGCGGCGCCATGAGCGGTACTTGGCATCGCGGGTTTCGGGCGTCATGATGGGCGTAAACTTGCGCTCCAGCGCCCACATGTCCGAGAATTCCTGCTGATCGGGGTATATCCCGGCCCGCTCGCCCGCCAGCCACGCGGCACCCATTGCCGTTGTCTCCAGCGTGGCGGGGCGATCCACCTCGGCGCCGATGATGTCGGACAGGAACTGCATCGTCCAGTCAGACGCACTCATCCCGCCATCGACGCGCAGCGTGGCGGCGCCCGCTGCACCACCGTCCCAGTCGAGCGTCATCGCGTCCAGCAGGTCGCGGGTCTGGTATCCGACCGATTCCAGCGCCGCGCGGGCAAATTCGGCGGGGCCGGAATTGCGCGACAGACCAAAGATCGCACCGCGACATTCCGCATTCCAGTAAGGTGCGCCAAGCCCGGTGAACGCGGGCACCAGCACCACGTTCTGTCCCGGATCGGCGGCCTCGGCCAAGGGCTGCGTCTCAGTCGCCGTGCGGATCATCTTCAGCCCGTCGCGCAACCATTGCACCACCGCGCCGGCGACGAAAATCGAACCTTCCAGCGCATAGGTCGTCTTGCCGTTCAGCTGGTAAGCGATCGTCGTCAGCAGCCGGTTTTGTGACCAGACCGGCGTATCGCCCGTGTTCAGCAGCGCAAAGCATCCTGTCCCGTAGGTCGATTTCAGCATGCCGGGGTTGAAGCACGCCTGCCCGATGGTCGCCGCCTGCTGATCGCCAGCAACGCCGTAGATGGGAATGGCGCGACCAAACAAATCGTGCCGCGTGGCGCCGAAATCGTGGGAACAATCATGGACCTCGGGCAGCATTTCCATCGGAATGTCCAGCAGATCGCAGATCGTCCGGCTCCACCGCCCCTTGCGAATGTCATAGAGCAGCGTGCGCGCCGCGTTGGTGGCGTCAGTCACATGCGATTTGCCACCCGTCAGGTTCCAGATCAGAAAGCTGTCGACAGTGCCGAACAGCAGATCGCCCTTGCGCGCCTTTGCGCGGGCGCCCTCCACATGGTCCAGAATCCACTTTAGTTTCGTGCCTGAAAAATAAGGGTCCAGCAGCAGGCCGGTGCGGTCCGTGAACATACCTTCGTGCCCCTCGTCGCGCAGGGCGTTGCAGATCGCGGCGGTGCGCCGGTCCTGCCAGACGATGGCGTTATGGATGGGTTGACCGGTCTTGCGATCCCAGACAACTGTCGTTTCGCGCTGATTGGTGATGCCGATGGCGGCAATGTCAGCCGAAGATAGCCCGGCGCGTTCGATCACTTCGCGGCAGGTGCCGGCGACGGTCGACCACAGATCGGACACATCATGTTCAACCCAGCCCGATTGCGGGTAGTGTTGGGGAAACTCCTCCTGCGCGATGGCGCGCACACGCAGCGCATCGTCGAACAGAATCGCGCGGCTGGAGGTGGTGCCTTGGTCGATCGCCAGAATATAGGTCATGGTGTCTCGGGTCCGGGGTTTTCGGGGTCCGGGGCGCACGCATGGCGCGCCCCGGTGGTGTTCAGCTTACTGGTTCCAAGAGCTGACCAGATCATCATAAGCGATGGTTTCCGGCTCTTCGTCCTCGTTCTCCAGCTTCGCCTTGGGGGCGCCGGGCTGCTCCAGCCAATAGGAGGCGTCCTGCTCCTCATTGAGGAGCGGGCCCAGATCACCCTGGATACCGGCGCGCTCAAGCCGCTCCATCACCTTCTCCATGTCGGCGCAGAGCTGATCCAGCGACTCTTGCGAGGTTTTGGCACCGGACATGGCGTCACCGATATTCTGCCACCACAACTGTGCCAGCTTGGGGTAATCAGGCACATTCGTTCCGGTAGGCGACCAGCGCACGCGGTCGGGCGAGCGGTAGAATTCCACCAGACCGCCCAGCTTGTCCTTGCGCGCGGTGAAGTGATCCGAATTGATGGTCGATTCGCGGATGAAGGTCAGGCCAATGTCGGCCTTCTTTACGTCCACGGTTTTCGAGGTGACGAACTGCGCATAGAGCCATGCGGCCTTCGCACGGTCCTCGGGGGTGGAATTCATCAGCGTCCAGGACCCCACATCCTGATAGCCGACCTTCATGCCATCCTCCCAATAGACGCCATGCGGGCTGGGGGCGAGGCGCCATTTCGGCGTGCCGTCCTCGTTCATCACCGCATCCGACGCGACCAGAGGCGCGACAAATGTCGTGTACATGAACATCTGCTGCGCGATGTTGCCCTGCGCCGGGACCGGGCCGGCCTCGGAGAAGGTCATGCCGGCAGCGGCGGGGGGCGAATATTCCTGCAGCCACTTGATCGCCTTGTCCACGGCATAGACCGCCGCGGGCGAGTTGGTCGCGCCGCCGCGGGCCACGCAGGCACCGACGGGCTGCGAATTTTCATTCACGCGGATGCCCCATTCATCGACAGGCAGGCCGTTCGGTTCGCCCACATCGCCCATGCCGGCCATCGACATCCATGCGTCGGTATAGCGCCAACCAAGGCTGGGATCCTTCTTGCCGTAGTCCATATTGCCGTAGACTTCGACGCCGTCGATGGTGCGGCCGGTAAAGAATTCGGCGATATCCTCATAGGCTGACCAGTTGACCGGAACGCCCAGATCATAGCCGTATTTTTCCTTGAAATCGGCCATGATTTCGGGATCGTTGAACCAATCGTAGCGGAACCAGTAGAGGTTCGCGAATTGCTGGTCGGGCAGTTGATACAGCTTGCCATCGGGCGACGTGGTGAACTGCGTGCCGATGAAATCAGCAAGGTCCAGAGTGGGCGAGGTCACGTCCGCGCCCTCATTCGCCATCCAGTCCGTCAGGTTGCGGACCTGCCCATAGCGGATATGCGTGCCGATCAGGTCGGAGTCGTTGACATAGGCGTCATATATATTCTCGCCCGACTGCATCTGCGTTTGCAGCTTTTCCACGACGTCGCCTTCGCCGATCAGGTCATGCGTGACCTTGATACCGGTGATCGCGGTGAACGCGGGCGCCAGCACTTGGGACTCGTATTCATGGGTGGTGATCGTTTCGGACACCACGTTGATCTGCATGTCCTTGAACGGCTGGGCCGCGTCGACGAACCACTGCATCTCGGCCTCTTGCTCGGCGCGGGGCAGTGTTGTCACATCGCCGATCTCTTCGTCGAGAAACGTCTTGGCCGCCTCCATGTCGGCCATGGCAGGTGCGGCCACCATGCCAAGGACAAGCCCCAGCGCGGTGGATGATTTGAGCAGAACGTTCATTAGGTTTCCTCCCTTATAGGTGAACGGTTTAATTCGGGCGGGCGTGCCCCGTCAGACCCAACGGAACACCGCCGCAGCGTAGACAAGGCAGACCAGCAAGGCGAAATATTGCGGCCCAAGGCCCAGCCCCAGCCACGCCAGATTGATAAAGGCCGACCCCAGCAGCGTGATGAACAACCGGTCGCCGCGCGTCGTCTCGATCCGCAGGATGCCGGTGCGCGGCACTTCGGGGAATTTCACCGCGAGGATCGTGAAGGTCAGCAACAGCCCCGCGATGACCAGAAAGAAGGTCGCGGTGGGCCATGTCCATGCCATCCAGTCAAACATTGTCGGCTCCTTTCACGAGCGACCAGCGCATCACACCCTCCCCAGGGCAAAGCCCTTGGCAATATAATTCCGCACGAAATAAATAACCAACGCGCCGGGAACGATGGTCAGCACGCCCGCCGCCGCCAGCACGCCCCAGTCGACGCCCGCCGCGCCCACCGTGCGCGTCATGGTGGCGGCGATGGGTTTTGCGTCTACCGACGTCAACGTGCGCGACAGCAGCAGTTCGACCCATGAGAACATGAAGCAGAAAAACGCCGCAACGCCGATGCCCGACGCGATCAGCGGCGTGAAAATCTTGATGAAGAAGGCCGGGAACGAATACCCGTCGATATAGGCCGTCTCGTCAATCTCCTTGGGCACGCCGCGCATGAACCCTTCCAATATCCAGACCGCCAACGGCACGTTGAACAGACAATGCGCCAGCGCCACGGCGATATGCGTGTCGAACAGGCTGATGCTGGAATAGAGTTGAAAGAACGGCAGCGCGAACACCGCGGGCGGCGCCATGCGGTTGGTCAGCAGCCAGAAGAACAGATGCTTGTCCCCCATGAAGCTGTAGCGGCTGAATGCATAGGCCGCAGGCAGGGCGACAGACAGGGAAATCGCCGTGTTCATCACGACATAGATCAGCGAATTGACATAGCCCATGTACCAGCTGGGATCGGTCAGGATCTTGGCATAATTGGCCAACGTCAGGTCGCGCGGCCACAGCGAAAACGATCCGAGTATCTCGTTATTGGTCTTCAGGCTCATGTTCAGCAGCCAGTAGATCGGCAGCATCAGGAATATCAGGTACAGCGCCATGACGACGGCCGACCCGGAGGGGCGATATCGGCGGGCGGCCGCGCGCGGCTTTTCGATGGTCATGGCCTCGGTGTCTATGACAACAGGGGTTGCTGTGTCGCCCATTCAGTTGCCCTCCCTTTTGTCCAGCGTCGTCATGACCGTGTAGAACACATAGGAGATCACGAGGATGACCAGGAAATACATCAGGCTGAACGCCGCCGCCGGACCCAGATCGAACTGCCCCAGCGCCATTTTCACCAGATCAATCGACAGGAACGTCGTCGCATTGCCGGGGCCGCCGCCGGTGACGACAAATGGCTCGGTATAGATCATGAAACTGTCCATGAACCGCAGCAGGATCGCGATCATCAGCACGCCCCCCATCTTGGGCAGCTCAATATAGCGGAACACGGCCCAGCGGCTGGCCTGATCGATCTTGGCCGCCTGATAATACGCATCGGGGATGGAGCGCAGCCCCGCAAAGGCCAGCAGCGCCACCAGCGATGTCCAGTGCCAGACATCCATGACGATCACCGTCACCCACGCATCAAAGCTGTTCTGCGTATAGTTATAATCGATGCCCAGCGCGTCCAGCGTGTAGCCCAGCAGGCCGATATCCACCCGACCGAAAATCTGCCAGATCGTGCCCACCACGTTCCACGGGATCAGCAGCGGCAGCGACATCAGCACAAGGCAGAAGGACGACCAGAACCCGCTTTTGGGCATATGCAGGGCCACATAGATGCCCAGCGGGACCTCGATCGCCAGAATGATACCCGAGAACATCAACTGCCGCGACAGCGCGTTCCACATGCGGTCCGAATGCAGCATTTCCTTGAACCAGTCCAGCCCGGCCCAGAAGAACTGATTGTTGCCGAACGTGTCCTGCACCGAATAGTTGACCACCGTCATCAGCGGAATCACCGCCGAAAACGCAACGAGGAGGAGGACCGGCAGGATCAGGAACCATGCCTTTTGGTTGACGGTCTTGTTCATGCTGCGCCCTCCCCTTGCGGCGCGACGCGCCAGTCATCGGCGTAGATATTGATGCCCTCGGGGGCCAGGATGATGCGGTCGGTATTCGCCGGGATCGCCTCGCCCTCGGCTGCGATCATGCTGACCTCGCGACCGGCCACGTCAAGGCGGACGATCTTGTGACGCCCCACATCCTCGATCCGCCGCACGCTTGCGGGGATGCCATCACCGCCGCTGGCAAGGGTGATGAATTCGGGGCGCACGCCGATCTGGGTGCGCCCCGTCGCTGAATAGTGGGCGCCAAGGTCGATGGAGGTCTCGCCAATGCGCGCGCGGCTGCCGTCGATCTGCGCATCGAACAGGTTCATCCCCGGCGAGCCGATGAAGTAGCCGACGAACGTATGCGCGGGCCGCTCGAACAATTCCTGCGGCGTCCCGATCTGCACCACGCGCCCATCATGCATCACGACGACCTTGTCGGCGAATGTCAGCGCCTCGGTCTGGTCGTGGGTGACGTAGATCATCGTATGGCCGAAATCGCGGTGCAGCTTTTTCAGCTGGGTGCGTAGCTCCCATTTCATATGAGGGTCGATCACGGTCAGCGGCTCGTCGAACAGCAGCGCGTTGACATCCTCGCGCACCATGCCCCGTCCCAGCGAAATCTTCTGCTTGGCATCCGCCGTCAGGCCTCGCGCCTTGCGGTTCAGCTGATCCTCCATGCCGATCATCGCGGCGACCTTTTGTACGCGGCGGGAAATTTCAGCGGCATCCATGCCGCGGTTTTTCAACGGAAAGGCCAGATTGGCGCGCACTGTCATCGTGTCGTAGACCACCGGAAACTGGAACACCTGCGCGATGTTGCGATCCGCCGTCGGCGCGGTGGTCACGTCCCGATCATCGAACAGCACCCGACCCTGCGACGGGATCAGCAGCCCGGAAATGATGTTCAGCAGCGTGGATTTACCACAGCCCGACGCGCCCAGCAGGGCATAGGCCTCGCCGTCGGTCCAGTCGTGGTTCAGCTCCTTGAGGGCGAAATCATCCTCGGATGTGGGGTTTGGCAGATAGGAATGCGCCAGATGTTCCAGCGTGATCTTCGCCATTATGCGGCCTCCGCATAGGGGGCCGACGCGACCAGCGCACCGTCCGTCGCAAACAGGTAAACGCGGCTGGGGTCCAGATAGACCGGCAGCGCCTGACCGGGTTTCAGATCGCGCAGCCCGTGGATCAGGCCGACCCATCGCTCGGTCCCGTGATCGAGATGAACGAACGTTTCCGAGCCGGTGATTTCCGTCACGTTCAGCGTCGTATCAAACCGGATTGCGCCGTCCGACGGCTCCAGCTTCAGGTGGTTGGGGCGAAAGCCTGCCAGATAGGGACCATCGGCCAACCCGCGGCCCAGCGCCCCCGCCGGGAATTCGGTATGACCGTGGCGCATCGTATCGCCGTGTTTTTCCAGCGTGAGAAAGTTCATCGGCGGGTCCGAAAACACCCGCGCCGTGGTGGCATCTGCGGGCTTGCGATAGACCTCGGCGGTGGGGCCGAACTGCGTCACGCGCCCCTCCCACAGGGTTGCGCAATTGCCGCCCAGCAGCAGCGCCTCCTCGGGTTCGGTCGTCGCATAGACAAAGATCGAGCCGGATGCCTCGAATATACGCGGAATTTCGGCGCGCAGTTCCTCGCGCAGTTTGTAGTCGAGATTCGCCAGAGGCTCGTCCAGCAGAACCAGCCCGGCGTTCTTTACCAGCGCCCGTGCCAGCGCGCAGCGCTGTTGCTGCCCGCCCGATAATTCCAGCGGCTTGCGGTCCAGCATCGGGGACAGTTGCATCAGGTCGGCGGTTTCGCGCACGCGGCGGTCAACCTCGGCCTTGTCGATGCCCATCAGGCGCATGGGCGAGGCGATATTGTCATAGACGCTCATCGACGGATAATTGATGAACTGCTGGTAGACCATGGCGATCTTGCGGTCCTGCACGCGCTGGCCGGTCACGTCATCGCCGTTCCAGATGATGCGGCCCCTGGTCGGCTGGTCCAGCCCCGCCATCAGGCGCATCAGCGACGTCTTGCCCGACGACGTCGGGCCCAGCAGCACGTTCATCGTGCCATTTTCCAGCGTCAGCGTGGTGTCGTGGATGAACGTCTGACCGCCGACCCTATACGTCACCTTGTCCAGCTTCAGTGTCACGCGCGTCCCCCCATTTCATTCAGCCACAGCAGAAACGCGTCCAGTATCGCGTGTGCGCATGTAATTGCCCAGCGTTTCCGCCTGCTCTGCCGTCAGCCTCAGCCCCAGTTTGGAGCGGCGCCACAGCACGTCCTCGGCGGTCGAGGCATATTCGTGGTCCATCAGCCAATCGACCTCGGATGCGGTCAGGGTGGCGCCGAAATCCTGGCCCAATGCGGCAGCGCTGGCCGCAGCACCCAACATGCGCGGCGCATCGGTGCCGTAGGCGCGGATCAGGCGGCGCGCCCATAGGGTGCCCAGAAACGGGTAACTGCGCTCAAGCTCGGCGATCTTGTCGTCCACACCATCCACCGCGAAATCACCGCCGGGCAGCGGAACACCGGCGGTCCAGTCACCGGGCAGATCACTGACCTCGTGGCCCACCAGATCCATCACCCCCTCGGCCAGCCGCCGATAGGTCGTGATCTTGCCGCCGAAGATGTTGATCACCGGCGCGCCGGCGGATGTATCAACCTTCAGCGTATAATCGCGCGTTGCCGCCGTGGCCGAGGAAGATCCGTCATCATACAGCGGGCGTATGCCCGAATAGGTCCACACGATGTCATCGGTCGAGATCGGATCCTTGAGATAGGCGTTCACGAACTCGACCATATAGGCCTGCTCTTTTGGGGTGCAGACAGGTTTTGTCTCGGGGTCGGAATGCTCCTGATCGGTGGTGCCGATCAGGGTGAAATCCGTCTCGTACGGGATCGCGAACATGATGCGCCCGTCGCTGCCCTGAAAGAAGTAGCATTTGTCGTGATCAAACAGGCGCCGTGTGACGATATGGCTGCCCCGCACCAGCCGCACGCTGTCCTTGCTATGCGAATGGATCGCGTGGCGGATCACGTCGCCCACCCACGGACCGCCCGCGTTCACCAGAACGCGGGCGCGCACGATCTGCGTCTCATCCGTGGTGATATCCTTGAGCGTGACGTGCCAGATGCCGTCCTTTTGCACTGCCGCCATGACCTGCGTGCGCGTCAGGATCCGCGCGCCGCGCGCCTCGGCGTCGCGGGCGTTCAGCACCACCAGACGCGAATCCTCGACCCAGCAATCGGAATACTCATACGCCTTGGCAAAGCGGTCCTGAAGCGGGCGCCCCTCGGGCGCGCGAATCAGATCGACCGTGGAGGTGCCGGGCAGGATCTTGCGACCGCCGAGATTGTCATAGAGCAGCAGCCCCAGCCGGATCAGCCATGCCGGACGCCGTCCGCGCATCCACGGCATGAAGATGCTCAGCAGCTTGGAGGTGGGCGTATCGCCCTCGAACCGCATGTCCTTGTGGTAGGGCAGCACAAACCGCATGGGCCACGCGATATGCGGCATCGCGCGTAGCAGTGTCTCGCGCTCGATCAGGCTTTCGCGGACAAGGCGGAATTCGAAATATTCCAGATAGCGCAGCCCGCCATGGAACAACTTGGTCGACGACGATGAGGTCGCCGACGCCAGATCGGACATCTCGGCCAGGGTGACGGACAGCCCCCGGCCCGCTGCATCGCGCGCGACGCCGCAGCCATTGATGCCGCCGCCGATCACCAGCAGATCGCAAATGCCCCTGGAGCCCTCCACGCAGGCCCTCCCAAATCCGTATTCCCAGACTCTAACCTAACAAACCGCGACAAAAAGAATAGATATTACTTTCGTTTATGTTCGATTTATTTCAAACTTCTGATTTGGTGCTCAAAAACGGCCACGATGTCGATCTAGATCGGCCCAAACCGGCACCAAAACCGCAAGATTCGCAATATTACGCACCTTTTCGAACAAACTTTGATAAAAGCGAAGATTGACGCAGATCCCACCGCCCGACAGGACGCCCTCATGTCGCAGACCATCCGATACCCCGAGATCCTCGAAATCGCCCGCCGCGACGGCAAGGTCACGGTAGAAAATCTGGCCGGGCATTTCGGCGTCACATTGCAGACCATCCGGCGCGATCTGTCGGATCTGGCCGATTCGGGTCGGCTCGAGCGGGTGCATGGCGGCGCTGTCCTGCCGTCGGGCACCACGAATATCGGGTACGAGGAACGCCGCCGCATCAACGCCGAAGGCAAGGCCGCCATCGCCCGCGCCTGCGCCGCACAGATCCCGGACTCCAGCGCCATTTTCCTGAACATCGGCACCAGCACCGAGGCCGTCGCCGCCGAGCTGATGCACCACCGGAACCTTCTGGTTGTGACGAACAACATGAACGTGGCCAATATTTTGGCGCAGAACCGCGATTGCGAGGTCATCGTCACCGGCGGAACCCTGCGCCAGTCCGATGGCGGCCTGATCGGCGACATCACCAAATCATCAATCCGCCAGTTCAAATTCGACATTGGCGTGATCGGCTGTTCGGCCATCGATATCGATGGCGATATTCTGGATTTCGACGTGCAGGAGGTCGGCGTCAGCCAGGCCATTCTGACACGATCGCGCCGCCGACTGCTGGTCGCCGATCACAGCAAATTCAAACGCACCGCCCCCGCGCGGATCGCCACACTGGGCGAGATCGACACGTTCTTTACTGACCGCAGGGTACATCCCGATCTGCTGGCGCGCTGCGATGAGTGGCAAACCGCTATCGTGACCGCCCCGGCACTTGATTAGGCCACCCGATGCGATAGCATTCCAAGCAGTCACCATGGCCGATACGGTACAAGATCTCTGACTGAAGGTCGGCTATGATTCCCTTCGGGCAGACTCCGGCCCTATCGCAAAGGAATAAACCATGACGAAATCTGTTGTCATCACCTCGGGCGTGCGCACCGCCATCGGTACTTTTTCAGGATCGCTGGCGGGGATGTCCCCGTGCGATCTGGGCGCCGCCGTCGCCGCCGAGGCCATTGCCCGTGCCGGGATAGACGCCGCCGAGGTGCAGCAGACCGTGCTGGGCAATGTCGTTCACACGGCCCCGGAAGATATGTATGTCAGCCGCGTCGTCGCCATCCGCGCCGGGGTGCCCGAAACCGCGCCCGCGCTGACGCTGAACCGGCTGTGCGGATCTGGCCTTCAGGCCGTGGTGACGGCAGCCGAGCAGATCATGCTGGGCCATGCAAGCATCACGCTGGCCGGCGGCGTCGAAAGCATGAGCCGCGCAGGCCATCTGCTGACGTCGGCGCGCCACGGCCAGAAGATGGGCGATACACGCGCGATAGACATGATGATCGGCGGGCTGACCGACCCCTTCGGCAACGGCCATATGGGCGTGACGGCGGAAAACATCGCGCAGCGCCATGGCATCGACCGCGCGGCGCAGGATGCCTTTGCACTGCAATCGCACCAGCGCGCCGCACAGGCCATCGCGGATGGCCGGTTCACCGATCAGATCCTGCCGATGACGGTCAAACAGGGCCGCAGCGAAGCGACGTTCGACACGGACGAGCATGTGCGCGCCGACATCACCGCCGAGCGGTTGCAGGGGCTGCGCCCCGCCTTTGCCAAGGACGGCAGCGTCACCGCGGGCAATGCCAGCGGCATCAACGACGGCGCCGCCGCGCTGGTGCTGATGGACGAGGATACCGCCCGCGGCAAAGGCGCGGCGCCGCTGGGGCGGATCGTGGCCTACGGGCTGGGCGGTGTCGCCCCCGAGATCATGGGCATGGGCCCGGTTCCCGCCACCCAACAGGCGTTGGAGCGCGCGGGGCTGAGCATCGGCGATCTGGACGTGGTCGAGAGCAACGAAGCGTTCGCCGCCCAAGCCTGCGCCGTGTCGCAGGAGCTGGGCTTTGATCCGGCACGCGTGAACCCAAACGGCGGCGCCATCGCCCTGGGCCACCCCATCGGCGCATCCGGCGCGATCATCCTGATCAAGCTACTGTACGAGCTACAGCGCAGCGGCGGGCGCTACGGCCTTGCCACGATGTGCATCGGCGGCGGGCAGGGCATCGCGGTGATCGTCGAGCGGATGTAGGATATCGCAGGTTTCCCCAGCATCAGATCGCCGTATGGCGCTAAAAACCGGCTATGTTCCGCCACCCGAACGACAGAGTTTAACCGACATCAAATTCGCAGCGCCGAACATGCCTTAGACTGGGCGCCGATCCCCATGGCAGATGTCACATCGGCCAGATGAGGGGACGCGCAACAGCAAGGTGTCGGCATGAGCGAGCAATCCCAGGCAAAGGTCATCGCCTTCCTGTCCAGCCGGATGGGCCCCGCGGACCATACGCCACTCAGAACCCTGCGCACGCATGGCGCCATCGTCCTGCTGGCGCGCGGCGCGCTGTGTGACACGACGGCTGCGGCGCTGGGTGAGGTGATCGCCCGCGACCATGCCATGGCACCGCCCAAGGCGGATATTCGCGGCTCCGATCTGATCGACACCATTCTGACCGAGCCGAAATCGGCCTATACGCCCGAGGTCGGCGCGCGCATCTATGACATTATGCACGACAAGGCACACATGGCCCTGTCTGCCGGTCAGTCAGTCGCGATGGATGCCACATGGCTGGCGCGACGAAACCCTTGGGCAAGCCGACCGGACATTCAGATCACAGCCCGCCGCCACTATGGGCAGCTGATCTGCGCGACGGCGCGCCTAAATGATACAAAACGATGAACAGGATGATCCGATGTCAAAGTCAAAAAAGAAACGCTCCAAACATAAAAGCAACGTATCGCCGATCCGACCCGAGGCGGCGCCCGATCTGCCATCTGCTGACACGCCTGCGCCCCGGATCACCCTGACCCCGGAACCGGTGCCGCCGGAACTGGGCCTGCGTTGCTGCAGCCCCGAGCCCGGCAGCCATCGCCTGGAAAATCTGGATCACGCGATCAAGGCGCAGCTGGCGCATCTGACATTGGGCGTGTCGCCCTTTGGGATGTCCTCCAGCATTTTCAACTGGTGGATGCATCTGGCCGCATCTCCGGGCAAGCAGATGGAGCTGATGGAAAAGACCATGCGACGGGCGACGCGGCTGGCGATGGCCGCGGGCGGGCAGAAACAGTCGGATCCGTGCATCCTGCCCCTGCCGCTGGACCAGCGTTTCGATGCCACCGAATGGCAGCGCTGGCCCTTTGACCTGATCTATCAGAATTTCCTGCTGACGCAGCAATGGTGGTACGATGCCACCAACGATATCGACGGGTTGTCGCGCCGCGACGAACAGGTCGTGTCGTTCATCACGCGCCAGATGCTGGATATGATGTCGCCCTCCAACGGGCTGTGGACCAACCCCGAAGTGATCGCCCACACCACGAAGGAACAGGGCGCAAATCTGGTGCGTGGCTGGCAAAACCTTCTTCAGGATTGGGAGCGGTCGGCCGCCGGCCAGCCCCCTGCCGGGGCTGAGGATTTCCTGCCCGGCCGCGACGTGGCGGCGACGCCCGGCAAGGTCGTCTATCGCTCGCATCTTATGGAGCTGATCCAATACGCCCCGCAAACGGGAACCACGGTATCCGAGCCGATCCTGATCGTTCCGGCGTGGATCATGAAATACTACATCCTTGATCTGTCGCCGGACAATTCGCTGGTGCGGTATCTGACCCGGCAGGGCTTTACCGTCTTCATGATCTCGTGGCGCAATCCGGATGCAGACGACCGCGATCTGGGGATGAGCGATTATCTGGATGCGGTCGGCGCGGCGCTGGATGCAATCGGCGCTTCGGTGCCCGATACACCCGTCCATGCGATCGGGTATTGTCTGGGCGGCACGCTGCTCTCGGCCAAGGCCGCGCAGATGGCGCGCGATCACGATGACCGGCTGAAAACCGTGTCGCTTCTGGCAACGCAGGTCGATTTCGAGGATCCGGGCGAATTGCAGCTGTTCATCAGCGAAAGCGCAGTGTCGTATCTGGAGCATATGATGCGCGATCAGGGCTATCTGGACACCAAGCAGATGGCCGGCGCGTTCCAGCTTCTGCGGTCAACCGACTTGATATGGTCGCGCTACGTGCACGAATACCTGATGGGACGCCCGCAACCGATGTTCGATCTGATGGCCTGGAACGCCGATGCAACGCGGATGCCCTACAGGATGCACAGCGAATACCTGCGCAGTTTCTACCTGAACGACGAACTGTCTCAGGGCCAGTATCAGGTTGACGGCAGGCCGGTTGCGCTCTCTGATATTTCGGTGCCGATGTTCTGCGTGTCGACGACGGGCGATCACGTCGCCCCGTGGCAATCGGTCTACAAGCTGCATCTGCTGACGGATACCGACGTGACGTTCGTGCTGACGTCGGGTGGCCATAACGCGGGGATCGTCAGCGAACCGGGCCACGCCGGGCGCAGCTATCAGATCTCCATAGCATCCCATGACGATAACTATGTCCCACCCGAAGACTGGCGCACGCAGACAGCCCTGCAGGACGGATCCTGGTGGCCTGAACTGGTGACATGGCTGCGCAGCCATTCCAGCGGCGAGGGGAAACCGCCCGCCATGGGCACCGGCGATGGCTCGGCCCTGCCGGACGCGCCGGGCAGCTACGTCTTGCAACGCTGAGTGGCCGAAATTCAAAGGAAAGACTGAACATGCACGATACCAAAAACACCAACACGCCATCAGGCTGGCGCCCCGACCGCTTGGACCGGCTGGAGCAGCTGGCGCGCGACGCCGGCGCGGTCCGGGTCGCCGTCGTCTATCCGGTCGACGGCCCCAGCCTGACCGGCGCATTGGAAAGCCAGAAAAGAGGCCTGATCGAGGCCGTCCTGATCGGCCCCGAAGCCAAGATCCGGCAGGTCGCCGCCGATGAGGGCCTGTCCTTGGGCAACACCCAGATCACCGAGGCGGACACGCCCGAGGCCGCCGCCCAGATGGCGGTCGACCTTGCCATCACAGGCAAGGTGCAGGGGCTGAAAAAAGGCGCGGTGAAAACCAATATCCTGATGCACGCCGTCATCTCGGAAAAGGCGATGCGCACCACCCGCAGGATCAGTCACGTCTTTGCCGTCGATGTGTCCAGCTATCAGCGGTTGCTGTTCGTGTCCGATGCCGCGATCAACATCCGCCCCGATCTGGGCACGCTGCGCGACATCACCGCAAACGCCATCGACCTGGCCCATGCGCTGGGGATCGAACGCCCCAAGGTGGCGCTGCTGTCCGCGTCCGAGAATATCAACGAAAAGATCGAGTCGACGATCTTTGCCGCGGCTATCTGCAAGATGGCGGATCGCGGCACGATCTCGGGCGCCGATGTCGACGGGCCGCTGGCGATGGATCTGGCCATCTCGCCCCGGGCGGCAGAGATCAAGGGCATCGTGTCGAATGTGGCGGGCCATGCCGATATCCTGATCGTGCCTGATCTGGTGTCGGGCAACATTCTGGTCAAGGACCTGGACTATCTGGCGAACGCCGAAACCGCCGGCATCGTCATGGGGGCGATCGTGCCCATTGCCCTGACCAGCCGCGCCGACACGGTCGAGCAGCGCTGCGCCTCGGCCGCGCTGGTGTGCCTTGTCGCGGCCGCGAAGAAAATGGCGGAAGGTCTGAAGAATGTCTGAAAAACTGGTCGTGACCTTCAACGCCGGATCGTCCAGCCTGCGCTGCGGCGTGTTCAAACTGGGCCGGGACGGGCCTGTTCAGGTCCGCAATTTCCACATTCGCGGACTGCCGGGCGGCATGGTTCTGACCGAAAAGGACACACTCACCGGCACGCAAAGCGAAACCGATCTGGGAGCCCCCTCTAACGCAGACAGCGCCCATCCCGAAGCGTTGGCGCATATGTTTGCGCGGTTGGACACGGTCGCAGACCTTGGCGCGATAACGGCGTTTTCGCACCGCATCGTCCACGGCGGCGCCGCATTTGCGGCGCCTGTCCTGATCGACGACGCCGTTCTGGCACAGCTGAAAACGCTGGAGCCACTGGCCCCCAGCCACCAGCCGCACAACCTGCGCCCGATCCGGCAGGTGCAGGACCATTATGCCGGCGTCCCTCAGATCGGCTGCTTCGATACGGCATTTCACCGCACCCAGCCGCGCCATGCACAGATATTCGGCCTGCCACGCGCCTTGGCCGATGACGGCGTCCTGCGCTACGGGTTTCACGGCCTGTCCTATGATTACATCGCGCACGAACTGCGCCGCTCCTATCCCGAACTGGCGGCGGGGCGGATCATCGTCGCGCAGATGGGGCGCGGGGTCAGCATGTGCGCACTGGAAAACGGGCGCAGCGTTACCACCACGATGGGTCTGACCGCGCTGGACGGGCTGCCGATGGGGGTGCGCTGCGGCGCGCTGGACCCCGGCGTCGTGCTGCACCTGATCATGGATCGCGGCCACAGCCCCGAGGAGGTGCGCGATATGCTGTACGAACGCTCGGGCCTGCTGGGGGTATCCGGAATCAGCGGCGAGATGAACGACCTGCTGGCAAGCGACCGCCCCGAGGCCGCCGAGGCGGTGGATTTCTTTGCCTATCAGTGCAGGCGCAATTTCGGATCTCTGGCCGCGGCCTTGGGCGGTGTGGACGGCGTGGTGCTGACCGGGGGCATGGCTGAATATATCCCCCAGTTGCGCGCGCGGCTGGTCAGCGCGCTGGACTGGCTGGGGGCGGTGCTGGACAACGATGCCAACGGGGGTGGCGGGCCGGTGCTGACGACACCCGGCAGCCGCCTGCCGGTCCTAATGCTACCCACCGATGAGGAACAGGTTCTGGCGCGCCATGCCTGTGATGCGCTGGAAGGCCCCTAGATCGTGTGCACGATGCGGCGTGCAGGATCGACCCCGGACAAACCGGGGTCCACCACGCGCCGTATCCACTCAAACAGGGTCGGATTTTGCGGTTTTCGTGGCTCTTTGCGTCTTTTCGGCGGTTTCCTGAATCGCGGTGATTTCATTGCGGGCCAGCGCATCTGCACAATGCGTCAACATCTCGGTGCACTCTCTGGCATCCGCTGTCAGGCGCTCCATGGCGCCGGATTGCAATTCGGTCACTTCCTTGATCATCAGCGCCGGATCGCGGCCACCTTCGGAGGCGATTCGCCGGCCGGCATCGATTATCGCGTGCGTTGCAGCCTGCCTGCGGCGAAACCAGGCTGTCGAAAACGTTTCGATTTCGTCCCAGAACCGCTCCTGCGCCTGAAACAAATGCTTGCTCTGGGGGGGCAGAAACAGGGGATTCGCTGTAAATAGAACCTGCGACGCATTCAGTGCATCTTCGATCGCAGGGGTGGTATTTTCGTGACGTGCCATCTTGTTGTCCTTTGCTGTTCAAAATCTGCTGACCATGATTGCGGGTGATGGTAGCGACCTCCACGTGGATCGGCATCAACTTCCGGCACCGCCTCGCGGCACCCGGCAGAACACTGCCCAATCTCAGGCAGTCAATGACAGCCTATTCCGAAATCTGTTGGCCTTCTTTGCGCCATGTCATTGTTGCAGCGACGGGATGTGTCACGATGACCCGACAACGCGAGGAGAGTGAAACATGTACAAGCACATTCTGATTCCCACCGACGGCTCTGATCTGTCGCTGAAGGGGGTCGAGCATGGTGTCAGACTGGCCAAGGAAAACGCCAGCCAGGTGTCCGTGATCAAGGTCAGCCAACCCTACCCGCTGCAAAGCGCGGCAACGCTGGACTCCTGGAGCACCGCCCAGAAGGCCCACGCCCAGGACGCTTTGGCCAAGGCCAAGGCGATTGCCGAAAAGCACGGCGTCGACATCACAACGCGCCAGGACACCAACGATTCGGCTGCCGACGCGATTCTGGAGTCCGCCCAAAGCCTGGAATGCGATCTGATCGTCATGGCCTCGCATGGCCGACGCGGTATCAGCCGTCTGTTGCTGGGCAGCCAGACGTCCGAAGTCGTCAGCCACAGCCCGATCCCGGTGCTTGTCGTTCGCTAAGCCGGATCGGGCGGCGGCGCGCCAGCATTGGCAAAATGGCGCGTCGCGCGATGGCAGTGTCCTCATCCGGACACCACCCGTCACCTCCTGCGAAGCAGATAGATGTCCATGATCCAGCCATGTTCGGCGCGGGCGGCCTTGCGCATGGCCTCGATAGGATCCGCGGCATCGGCCAAGGCGCCGTGATGTAATACCTGTTCCGGCATCCCCAGAAAGGCGCCCCACCAGATCGTGACGCCCTTTGGGTCCAGATTTCGGAAACTGCATTCGCCATCCAGCATGACCACTATCGTCTCGGCGTCCTCGGGCCAGCCGTGATCGCGCAATCGCCGCCCGGTGGTGATCTGCACCGGGCCGTTTATCGTGTTCAGCGGGATGGCATGGGCCGCCGTCAGCGCCTGAATCGCCGTAATCCCCGGCACCACGCGGACCTGAGGCGGCGCAGGCAGGCGCGCGGCGATACGCATGGTGCTGTCATACAGCGATGGATCGCCCCACACCAGCAGGGCGACGGGGCCGTCTGCCCCGCCAGGGCCCAGGGCCGCCTGCCAGCGCGCGGCGATCTGATCATGCCATGCGTCCACCCGCTCGATATACGGCAGGTCCGGGTCGCGCACCGGATAGTCAAAGGTGATGATCCGCGCCGCCGTGCCGCTGGCTGCAATGATGCGGCGCCTCAGTTCGGCCAGGTCGTCCTTGCCCGCGCCCTTGTGCGGCACAAGGATCGTCGCCGCGTCGCGCAGCGCCTGCATCCCCTCGCCCGTCACATGGCCCGGACTGCCGGTCCCGATCCCGATCAGCCAGAGATCTTCAATCACAGCGTCATCCCATAAAAAATCCGGGCCCATCGCTGGACCCGGAGATATCTACCTGCGATCAGGACGCGTTATACAGGCGATGCGTGAACAGCCCCCGGATACTGCCGTCGCGCAGCGCCTTGGCGCCCGCCAGAATGGCCAGATCGGCAATCGGTTCGACCAGAACGACCAGCATGTAAGCCGCGCCAAAGGTCCAGACGGCGTTCAGGTTGGCCGCGCCGAAACCCTGACCGTAGACCGCCCAGAACGCGACCCAGGCGACGACGCCGCCCTGATACGCGACCGACAGCTTGAACACGTCCGCATAGGCCAGATCGACATAGGCGCGGTCCTGCGGGATGATGCGCTGCGCCAGCGCGTCGATGGCAAACAGCGGTACAAGCAGCGTCGTGACGTTGACAAAGTACATCGGCATGTCGGTCGGCGCAAAGAACATGCCCTGCACCAGCAGACCCACGGCCAGACCCAGCGCAGCCGGGGCTGAACCCAGCAGCAGGAACAGCGTCGTGCCAAGGATGAAATGCACCTCGGACACGCCGACGGCGAAATGCGGCATCAGTTCGAAAAATATGAAGACGCCGATGGTGGCCAGCACGGTGCGGACAGCAAAAGAGGCGACGTTGTGCGTGGCCAGATCGCCCGCGATCAGCTTGACGGCATACCCGGCAGCGGCGGCGGCAGTGCCATAGGCAAATATCATTTTTGCGCCGTCGACGACGCCCGGTTCGATATGCATGAAACAAGTCCCTTGTGATGCCGCCCCTCCGGCGACGTTGGATATAATGAATGCGTATCGGCCTTCGGTTTCACGGCAGGTCTCCTGACTTGCGGGTCAATGCGCGCCGGCCCTTCCCAGCCATTCGGCCAGTGGTTTCGCCTTTGCACTCACCGCTTACAGTTGCGGGGGCAGTCCGGGTGTTTCACCCGATTCCCTTTGAAGTCACAGATGTGACGCCGTAACCAGACGCTACGTCAAAGAGCCGCCTCTCGCAAAGACTAAATCATCCCTCGGCAAGCGGACCGTAGAGGATCAGCGCTGGCGTCTCGCCTATTTCACTGCTCAGCCGGTCAGCCAGCGCCGCGACGCTCATCCGCGTCAGGCGCTGATCGGAACCACTGACATCCTCGGCCAGAAGCGCGGGGGTATCGGCGGGCAACCCGTGGGCATGCAGCGTCTGATACAGTTTTGGAAACGTCCGTTTCCCCATGAAAACGACGGTCGTTGCCATCGGATCGGCCAGCGCTTGCAGGTTCATATCCTGCGGCAGCTGACCGCTGATGTCATGGCCGGTGACAAATTGCACGCGCCGCGCGGTCAGGCGGCGGGTCAGCGGGATGCCCGCGGCGGCGGCGGCGGCAATGGCCGACGGCACGCCGGGAATGATCTCATAGGGAATGCCCGCCTCGCGCAACGCGATCAGTTCTTCCTCCAGCCGCCCGAACAGGCCGCTGTCACCGGATTTCAGCCGCACGACACGCTGATCGATCTGCGCATATTCAACCAGCAGACGGCTGACATGGTGCTGACGCGGCGATGCCCGCCCTGCCCTTTTGCCCACACCGATCAGGTCGGCGCCGCTGCGCGCATGGCTCAGGATCGGCCCCGAGGACAGATCGTCGAACAGCACCGCATCGGCGCGTTTCAAACGGTCCACCGCCTTCAGGGTCAATAGCTCGGGATCGCCGGGGCCGGACCCGACAAAGCTGACGAAACCGGTCATGCCTCCTCCTCCGCCGTGATAAGGTGAAAGAACGTGCCCGAGACATGACCGCGATACGACCCCGTTTCCGGCACCGGGTTGCCATCGGCATCGCCCACGGCCGCCAGCGGCGCATCGGGCTGTTCCAGAATGGTGGAGTAGTGGTACTCATGCCCGCGCAACCGGGCGCCGGGCGCGTGCCCCGGCAGGGGCGCATGCAGCACTGCCTGCCGGTAGCCCAGATGAAATTTGCGTTTCTCATAGCTGGTGACGAGGCCCAGCAGCCCGGCCATCGCGTGGCGCTGTCCCTCCTTGTCGATCAGCGCCGCGCCCAGTGCCATGTAGCCACCACATTCACCATGCACGGGCCGCGTTTCGGCGTGATGCCGCAGGCCGGTGCGGAAAGTATTCGCCGCCGCCAGCCGACCTGCGTGCAGTTCGGGATAACCGCCCGGCAGCCAGACCAGATCGGCGCCGGGGTCCGGCGCCTCATCCGCCAGCGGCGAAAACGGCAGCACCTCGGCCCCCGCCGCGCGCCAGCCTTCGACCAGATGCGGATAGGTGAACGAAAACGCCGCATCCTGCGCCAGCGCGATCCGCTGCGCGGGCGGCGGGGGCAACCTGCCGCCCTGTCCCGCGCCCTTGCCGCGAGCCGCCGATTTGATCGCGTCTATATCGACGTGTTCGCGCAGGAACGTGGCATAACCTGTGATAGCGGCCTCCAGATCGGGATGCTCGACCGCCTGAATGAGGCCCAGATGCCGCTCGGGCAATGTCAGATCACCGCGCCGTGGCAGGGCGCCCAGCACTGTCAGCCCGGCCTTTTCCATGCCCAGCGCCGTCAGACGTTCATGCCGGGGCGACGCAACCCGGTTCAGGATCACACCGGCAAACGGCACATCCGGGTTATACATCCTGAATCCCAGCGCCGCCGCTGCCGCCGATTGCGCCTGTCCGCTGACGTCGACGACCAGCACCACGGGCCAGCCCATGCGCAACGCCGTTTCGGCGCTGGTGCCAAAGCCGCTTTGCCCGCGCGTGGCGACCCCGTCATAGAGACCCATCGACCCTTCGGCGACGCAGATCTCGGCGCCCTTGGCCTGCGCCGCGATGGCGTTCAGCAGCCCGTCGCCCATCGCCCATGTATCGAGGTTGAACGACGCGCGCCCGGCGGCGGCCAGATGAAACGCCGGGTCGATGTAATCGGGCCCCGATTTGAACGGCTGCACCCGCATCCCATCATCGGCCAGCGCACGCAACAGGCCCAGCATCACCGTCGTCTTGCCCGTCCCCGAGGACGGGGCCGAGATCATTATGCCGGGTGCATCACTCATCGCTGTCGCTCCACCCGGCCCAAGGGCTGTTCGCGCTTTGCGGTCTGTAGCGGCGGTCGTAATCCTTGGCGTAAAGGCAGCTTTCCGCGAACCCCTCCCCACCCAAGGCAGGCCCGACGAGGATCAGCGCGGTGCGCGTGATCCCCGCGTCCAGCCGCCCGGCAATGTCGGCCAGAGTGCCGCGAATGATCCGCTGATCCGGCCAGGAGGCGCGAAATACGATGGCGACGGGGCACTCCGCGCCATAGGCGGGCGTCAGGCTGTCTGTCACATGGGCCAGGTTCTGGATCGACAGATGGATCGCCAGCGTCGCCCCGGTGGCGGCGAAATTAACCAGCGTCTCGCCCTCGGGCATCGAGGATGCCCGCCCCGGCGTGCGCGTCAGCACCAGCGATTGCGCAAGGCCGGGCAGCGTCAGCTCCGCCCCCAGCGCGGCGGCGGCGGCGGCAAAGGACGGCACGCCCGGCGTGACCGACACCGGGATGTCCAGGGCGTGCAGGCGGCGGATCTGCTCGCCCATCGCGGACCAGACCGACAGATCCCCCGAATGCAGCCGCGCGACATCCTGACCGGCGCCGTGCGCGCGTTGCATTTCGCCAATGATCGCATCCAGATCCATCGACGCGGTGTTCACGATATGCGCGCCCTCGGGGCAGTGGCTCAGGATTTCCTCCGGCACCAGCGATCCGGCGTAGAGGCACACCGGGCAGGATGCGATCAGATCGCGCCCCCGCAACGTCAACAGGTCCGGCGCGCCGGGACCTGCACCGATGAAATGAATGGTCATTGTCCGTCTCCTTCTGCGATAGCGCAGCTCGCCATGCGATCGGGTGAAATGTGCCGCGCCGCGATCAGCCGCGCGCCGGGGCCGGCAGCCGCCAGCGCCGCCGCCTCGGCCACGCTGCCGGTGCCATGGGCGGCTTGTGAGGGGGGGGATCGTGTCAGTGTCGTTTGGGCCCTCAGACGCTGGGGCGGCACCGCATGGATATTTAGGCCCATCTCATCCGCCAATGCCTGCAACGCTATGCTGTGTTCCTTGCCAGCCGCAGTTGCCAGCAGATCGGGATCCGGCCCGCTATATGCCAAGCCGAGCGCCGCGCGCAGGCTGTCCAAACCGGCGCTTGCGCGAAATCCGAACCCCGCGACGATCATAGCGTCGCGCTCCACTGGACAACCGGGTAACTGGCCTTCCAGCCACGTTTTGTCCCCAGCGGCGCGGCCTGCGCCAGTTCGATGCGCAGCAACTCGCCGCCCAGACGCGCGTGGGCGTGGGCCAGCAGCGCTTCGGTCTCCAGCGTCACGGCATTGGCGACGATCCTTGTACCGCCGGGCAGATGCGCCTCCAGCCAGTCCAGCAGCGCTGGCGTCAGCCCGCCGCCGACGAATACCGCATCGGGGCGCGGCAGATCTGCCAGCGCGTCCGGCGCCGCGCCCTGCACGACATTCAGGCGATCCGCGCCCAGCCGCGCGGCGTTCTGCGTGATCCGCGCCGCGCGATCCCCGCGCGGCTCGATCGTGGTGGCGCTGACGCTGGGATGCGACAGCAGCCACTCGATCCCGATAGACCCCGAGCCGCCGCCGATGTCCCACAGATGTTGAAACGGGCGCGGCGCCAGCGCCGACAGGGTCAGCGCCCGAACCGACCGCTTGGTCATCTGACCGTCACTGTCGAACCACGCATCGGGCCGACCGCTGGCCAGCGGCAGCGCATCGCCCGCGCCGCGCACCTGAACCGCCGCGCAGATCGGGTGGGCAAACTCAACACTCGGGACATCCGCCGCCGTGCCATCCGTGCGCCGCTCGCGGGGGCCGCCCACGGCCTCGTGGATGACCAGATCGGACGCGCCGAACCCGGCATCGACAAGGTACTCGGCCAGATCCCGCACCGCCGCCCCATCGCGCAGCAGCACGATCATCCAAACGCCAGCGGCAAGCGCCGGCCGCAGCCGGGCAAGGGGCGCGGCATGCAGGCCAAAGCATTCCGTGCGCTCCAGCGACCAGCCCATGCGCGCCGCCACCAGCGAGAAGGTCGACGGCCCGGGCAAGGCCATCCATTCGCCTGGCGCCAGATGCTGCGCAATACTGCTACCCGCGCCGAACCAGAACGGATCACCCGATGCCAGCGCCACAACGCGCCGCCCGCGCAGGGCAAGAAGCTGTGCAATCCCATCCGCGAAGGGCACGGGCCACGCAATCCGCTCGGCCTTTAGATCCGGCAGCAGTCCCAGATGCCTTGGCGGCCCCATCACGATTTCCGCCGCCTCCAGCGCGGCAAGGCTTGCGCGCGCCAACCCGTCCGGCGCATCTTCGCCCAATCCCACGATGGTCAGCCACGGAGCGTCAGCCATGCATGAAAACCTTCTGGTGTTGGGCGGCACGAGTGAGGCCACCGCACTTTGCCAAGCCCTGAGCGCAGCGGGTATTCGCGCAACCGTCTCCTTGGCGGGCCGGGTTGCGCGGCCCGTGCGCCAGCCGCTGCCGCAGCGCGTGGGGGGCTTTGGCGGTGTGGCGGGGTTGGTGCGCTACCTGCAAAATCACGCAATCACCCACGTCGTGGATGCAACACACCCCTTTGCCGCGCAGATGAGCGCCAATGCCGTGGCCGCCTGCGCCGCAGCGCGTGTGCCCCTGATCGCGCTGACCCGCGCGCCCTGGCAGGCCGGGCCGGGTGATCGCTGGACGCATGTGCCCGATATTGCTGGCGCCGTCGCGGCGCTGGACCGCGCGCCCGCCCGCGTCATGCTGGCCGTCGGGCGCATGCAACTGGCTGAATTTGCGCCCAATCCGCAGCATTTCTACCTGCTGCGCCTGATCGATGCGCCCGATGCGCCGCTGCCCTTTGCCACCTGCGACATCGTGCAGGATCGCGGCCCGTTCAGCGTTGCGGGCGATCTGGCGCTGATGCGCGACTACCGGATCAACCTTGTCGTTTCGAAAAACTCCGGCGGCACCGGCGCCGCCGCCAAGATCACGGCGGCGCGCGATCTGGGCCTGCCCGTCATCATGATCGACCGCCCCGCCATTCCAGCGCGGCCCGAAGCACATTCGGTGCCCGAGGTGCTGGCGTGGCTGGTTCATTCCGGCACCGACCGGGGGGTATAAACAAAGGGCGCGCCGTCACGCGTGATCAGCCGCGTGGTCGATGTGCCGACCAGCACCATGGTGCGCATGTCGGCCATTTCAGGGCGCGCATCGGGCAGCGCCACGACGCGGATCGCCTCTTCGGCGGTCGACACGGCACGGGCAAAGATCACCGGGCGGGCGTCGCGGCAGGACTCATTGAGGATCTCCAGAACACGGGCGAACCCTTTGGGGCGCGCCTTGGACCGGGGATTATAGAACGCCATGGCAAAATCGGCCTCGGCGGCAAGGCGCAGACGCTTTTCGATCAGCGCCCAGGGCTTCAGATTGTCGCTGAGGTTGATGGCGCAGAAATCATGGCCCAAGGGCGCGCCGACGCGCGCGGCAGCGGCCAGCATGGCGGTAATGCCCGGCAACACCTCGATGTTCAGGTTGCGCCATGCGGGCGGCCCGGACTCGACTGCCTCGAACACAGCCGCCGCCATGGCGAACACCCCTGGATCACCCGACGATACCACGACGACGCGGCGGCCCTCTGCCGCCATTTCCAGCGCGTGGCGCGAACGGTCCAACTCGACCCGGTTATCGCTGGGATGCAGCGTCAGGCCCGGACGGGCGGCAATGCGCGCCACATAAGGAATGTAGCCGACCACATCCGTCGCCTGCTCAAGCGCGGCAGTGACCTGCGGCGTCACCAGATCCCCGGCGCCTGGCCCCAGCCCCGCGATGACCAGCGAACCGCTCATGGGCGGCGTCCGTTGCCATGCACCAGCACGATTGAGAAATACGGCGTCATGCGGCCCTCGGCCTGCGACAATTTCTGCACGGCCTGACCTTCCATGCTGGCATATTCCACCAGCCACGCGTCGTCATATTTGCCCGCCCGGTGCAGGGCGCGGCGTACCTTGTCGATGTTGCGGCCGATCTTCATCACCACCAGCGCGTCGGCGGCTTCCATGTGGCGAACCAGCTCATCCTCGGGCAAGGTCGCCATCAGCACGCTCAGCACGTCGTCGCCCCATGTGATCGGCCGCCCCGAGGCCGTCCATGCCGCCGACATACCGGTAGTTGCGGGAACCACCTGCACCGGCACGTCGTCCTTGAGCCGCGTATACAGATGCATGAACGAGCCGTAAAAGAACGGATCGCCCTCGCACAGCACCACAACATCCTCGCCGCGCGCGGCCAAGCTGCGCAAATGGGCGGTGCAATCCGTGTAAAAGGCCGAAAGGGCGGCATTGTAGCCGGGATGCGCCAGCGGGATTTCGGTGGTGACGGGATATTCCATGGCAAATTCCACGACGCCTGCGGGCAGCATCCCCTCGACCATGCCGCGCGCGCGGCCTGAACGCCCTTGCTTGCGAAAGAATGCGACATGGCGGGCACTGGTGACGAGCCGGTGGGCGCGCACGCTCATCAGGTCCGGGTCGCCGGGGCCGAGGCCGATGCCGTGAATCGTGCCGGTGGTCAGGGCCGCGCCGCTCATTCTGCGCGACTCGCAATGGCGTTGATCGCGGCGACGGTGATGGCGCTGCCGCCCAGACGCCCCTCGACGATGCAGCACGGCACCGGCTGATCTGCCCAGAGCGCATCCTTGCTCTCGCGGGCGCCGACAAATCCGACGGGGCAACCGATGATCGCCGCAGGGCGCGGGCAGGCCGGATCCTCCAGCATGTTCAGCAGATGAAACAGCGCGGTCGGCGCGTTGCCGATGGCCACCAGCGCGCCCTCCAGATGCGGCCTCCACAGTTCCAGCGCGGCGGCGGAACGGGTGTTTGACATCTCGCGGGCAAGGTCCGGCACGGCGGGGTCCCAGAGCGTGCAGATCACCTGATTTTCGGCAGGCAGGCGGGTGCGCGTCACACCCTCGCTGACCATGCGGGCGTCGCACAGGATCGGCGCGCCGGCATCCAGCGCAGCGCGGGCGGCGCGGGCAAAATCCGGCGACAGGCGCACGTCGCGCTCCAGCCCGACCATTCCGGCGGCGTGGATCATGCGCACGACGATCGGCTCTTCGTCGGCGCTGAAGCGGGCCAGATCCGCCTCGGCGCGGATCATGGCGAAGGATTGCGCGTAGATCGCGGCGCCATCGGTCTGATAGGTATAGCTCATTTCAGTGCGCTCACTTCGGCCAGAATGTCATCGGGGCTGAGTCCGTATTGCTCAGGGGTGTTCTCTACGCAGCCTTGGCGCAGCATGTCAAAGCGTCCCTCACGCCCGATCAGCGTCACATCCGCCGCCCGCTTGCGTGCGCAGCCCTTGGAGCAACCCGAGACATGCAGCGTGCCGGTGACATGGGGCGCAAGGCGACGCGCAAGGGCGCGTGTCGGGACGGTCGCCGAGGGGCAGTAGGGCGCGCCGGGGCAGGCATCGACGCGCATCAGCGGATCGTCCGGGTCGGTGACGAAAGCGGGTTCATCGGGGGGGGCGCCGCCCTCCAGAAACAGGGTGCGCCATGGGGTGACGCGAATGGCGGCCAGCCCCTGCGCCCTGATCACCCGCGTCAATGCCGCGGCATCGACATGGCCGAACGCGGCCCCGATCATCGCACCGTTCGCCTGCACGCCGATCTGAGGCCGCTGTGCAGGCGGCAAGAGCGGCGTATCGCACCACTCCGGCGGCAGGGGCGCCGCAGCGACGACGCGCGCCATGCGGCGGTGGTCCGGCGTGATATGGTCTGCCAGCCAGTGCGCCATTTCGATCAGCGCGGGGATTGCGCTGTCTTCGCTGACCGCGCGCCCCGCCGCCGCACCATCCGCGCGCAGGATCAGGCCGGAGGCCGCGCGCTCGATCCGCAGATCAGCGCTGTCTGCGGTCAGCACCGGACCGGCGCCGCAATCGATGGCAAAGCCGACCTTGGCGGGCAGATCCGGCAGGTCTGACAGGCGCGCCAGCAACGCCAGCGTGAGGCGACGAACGATGTCCCCCTCCTGCCAGAACGGCGAGACCAGAATGTTGCGCCGCTCCTCCAGCGCCGGATCGGCATCCAGCAGGCCCAGATCGCCCAAGCTGTGCAAAAGCGCGGCATGATCGCCCTCGGCCACGCCGCGAATTTGCAGATTGGCGCGGTTCGTCAGGTCCAGATAGCCATGACCATAGCGCCGGGCCAGATCGCACAGGCCCAGCGCCTGCGCCGCCTCAAGCCGCGCCAATCGCGGGCGGATGCGCACGACCAGCCCGTCGGCAGCCAACATCGGGCGATGTGCGCCGGGGCACCAGCCCTTGATCTGCGGCGCGCTCATGCGCCTGGCCCCAGCGCGGCCATCACCGAATTGCGCCGCGTCTGCCACAGCCCCGCCTCCAGCAGCGCGGCAAACCGCGCCTGCATCGCGCCGTGCGCCTCGGGGTTGGCGTCTTGCAAAAACCCGTCGGTTTCCGGATCACCCAGCGTCGCGTCATGGTAGAGATCAAACAGATACGTCGGCACCACCCCGGCCAGATGCGCGAAACTGGCCATGTGATCCAACGTCGCCGCAATCTCGGCCGCACCGCGAAAGCCGTGCTGTTTCATGCCGTCGATCCAACCGCCATTGGCAGCGCGGGCGCGCACGACACGGGCGATTTCCTCAGATAGGTCGCGCGCACGCGGGCGCTCGGGGTCGGTATTGTCCAGATGATAGAGGGCAGCCTTGCCACCTGTCACAGCCTGCGCCGCGGCAAATCCCGCCTCATGCGCGGCATAATCGCTGGCCAGCAGCAGGTCAGTTTCGGGCAAATCCTGCGGATGCACGAAACTATCGGCGCGTGCCACGCGGGCGCGGATGCCTGCGCCATCCTTGGTTGCCGCCTCGCCGTCCAGCGCCCAGGTGCTGGCATCGAGCCACGCCAGCCCCGCCTTTTCGCGGCCTGCGGCGCTGTAGTCGTCCAGCGCCGCCCCCATGCCAAGGCCGAACTGACCCGGCGCCGGGCCGTAGACGCGCGCCAGATCGCTGTGGCCGGCATAGGGGTTCCAGTCCGGCGCCTCGTCGCGGTCTGCCAGTGCGCGCACCGCTTGGGCAAACAGTGCCGACAGCGTCGGAAACACGTCGCGGAACAGACCCGAGACGCGCAGGGTGACATCGATGCGCGGGCAGTCCATTTCGGCCAGCGGCAGCACCTCGATGCCCGAAACACGCTCGGAGCCGGCATCCCAGACGGGGCGCACGCCCAGCAGATGCAGCGCCATGGCAAATTCCTCGCCCGCCGTGCGCATCGTGGCCGAGCCCCACAGATCGACGATCAGGCCGCGCGGCCAGTCGCCCTCGTCCTGCAAATGGCGTCGGATCAGCTCATCGGCCAGCCGCACGCCCTGCGCATAGGCGGCGCGTGTCGGCACCGCGCGCGGATCAGTGGTGAACAGGTTGCGCCCCGTCGGCAGCACATCGCGCCGTCCGCGATAGGGCGACCCGGAGGGGCCGGGTACGATCCGGCGCCCCGCCAGCGCGTCCAGCAGCGCCTGCCGCTCGGCCGCCACCGACTGCGCGGTGGCAAAGGGCGCCGCGCCGCGCGGCGCGCGGCCCCAGATATGCAGACCTTCGCCAAACTGGCTTTCCTTGATGTCGCAGACGAAACGGTCGATTCGCGTGATCGCCTCGGCGCTGCATCCGGCGCGGTCAAGGCCCAGATCCTCCTCCAGCCCCTGCGCCTGCGCCTCAGCGCGGATATCACCCTGAAGGCGGTCGCGGCGACGCGGGTCAAGGCCGTCAGCGTTGGAAAACTCGTCCAGCAATGCCTCAAGCCGCGCCAGCCGCTCAGGCGTGCCGCTGCTGCGCAAGGGCGGCGGGATATGCCCCAGCGTGACCGCGCCAATGCGCCGCTTGGCCTGCGCGGCCTCGCCGGGGTCGTTGACGATGAAGGGGTAAATGACGGGCAGCGCGCCGGTCAGAACCTCGGGCCAGCATGTGCCGGACAGCGCCACCGACTTGCCCGGCAGCCATTCCAGCGTGCCATGCGCACCGATATGGACCAACGCGTCAGCATGGCATTGCAGCCACAGGTAAAAGGCCACGTAGGCATGGCGCGGTGTGCGGACCAGATCGTGATAGCTGTCCTCGCGGCCCTTGGGCGTGTCACGCTCGGGCTGGAGCGCGATCCATGATTTGCCGCGCGGGGCGGCGGCGAAGTGGAATGCGCCGTCATGAGCGTCGGGGTCATCCTCGGGTTCGCCCCACACCTCGGCCAGCGTTTTGCGCAACTCTTCGGGTAGCTTGGCCAACGCCGCCTTGTAGTCGTCCAGCGGCCAGACCGTGCTGCGCGCCAGCAGCGCCTCCTGCAAGGGCGCGCCCCCTGCCCCGATGTCGTACCCGGCGCCGCGCAGATCGCTCAGGATTGCCTCGGCCGATTGCGGCGCGTCCAGACCGACGGCGTGGCCCATGTTCCAATCCTTGCCGGGATAGGTGGACAGCACCAGCGCAACCCGCCGCTGCGTTGCCGGTGTCGCCGCCAGCCGCGTCCAGCCCTGAACGCGGTCGGCAATCGCCTCGATCCGTCCCGCCTCGGCGCAGTGGGCAAAGCGGGAATATTGCAGATGTGCGTCGCGCTTGCCCGGATCCTTGAAGCTGGCGACGCCGCCCATGATGCGCCCGTCCACCTCGGGCAGGACCACATGCATGGCAAGGTCCGCAGGCGACAGGCCCCTTTCGGCCTCCGCCCACGCCTTGCGCGTGGAGGTGGCCAGCGCGATCTGGAATACCGGCACATCTGCGGCATCGAGCGGGGACGTGCCGCCCTCGCCCTTGCCGGAAAAGGCGGTGGCGTTGACGATGGCCGCAGGGGCCAGATGCGCCACCTGACGGCGCAACCAGCCCGCCGCCTCGGATGCCTTCAGCGACGGCGCAAAGAGCGCGATCACATCAAAGCCGCGCGCCCGAAAGGCGGCGAACAGCGCCGTGATCGGCGCAAGGTCGGCGGCAACCAGATAGGAGCGATAAAAGACGATCAGGATGCGCGGCGCGTCTGTCAAAGCGGGCGCAGACCCCAGTGCGAAAACCGGGCAGCACGCGCCCTGCTCGGGCATCCACGCCCCCACCTGCGGCAGCGATTTCGCGCCGCGTACCGGACCAGCATAAAGCCCCGCCGCCAGCGACATCTGCGCCAGCGCCGCCTGCGCCGCTATGGCGCCGCCAGTATCGCACAAATGTGCCAGCCGCCGCAGCGTGGATTTCGGCAAGGTCGACAACGCGTCCAGCCGCGCATCAGGCCGCCCATCGGCGGGCAGCACAGCCAGCGCGATACCTTTTTGCTGCGCCAGGGCGCGGATCTGTTGCAGACCGTAGGGCCAATAAGGCACGCCGCCGATCAGGCGGATCAGAATGCCCTTTGCCCCGCTCAGCGTTTGCTCGACATAGGTATCGACCGACAAGGGATGCTTGAGCGCCACGATATTGGCCAGCCGGAGCGTGGGCAGCCGCCCCTCGGGACCGCCGCCGCGATGCCAGCCCTCCGCAAAAGCACCAAGGTCGGAATCCGACAGCGACAGCACCACCAGATCTGCGGCGTCCTGCCCCAGATCGGTGGGTGTCTCGGTCTCTTCCAGCCCGTGGCTTTCGCGGAAAACAACATGCATGGCGTTACTCGGCTGCTTGGGCGCGCGCGGTGCCCAGTGCGGCGTGGATCACGCCTGCGTCGATATTGTCATGCTCGGCAATGACCACCAGCCGCCCGGCGCGCGCCTCGCCCGGTGCCCACGGGCGGTCGAACTGGTGACGCACCCGCGCGCCGACAGCCTGCACCAACAGGCGCATCGGCTTGCCTGTGACGGCGGCATAGCCCTTGATCCGCAGGATGTTGTGATCGTTGGCCAGCCCCTCGATGGCGCGGACCAGATCGGTGGGGTCGGTGACTTCGGGGATGTCCACGACGATGCTTTCGAAATCGTCATGCTCGTGATCGTCGGCGCCGTCGTGATGCGACGGGCGCGCGTCTATATCGTCCTCGGCGGCGGCCTCCAGCCCCAGAATGACACGCGGATCTATCATGCCCTCGGCCACTTCGATCACGGGGATCGGGCGCGGCGCTTCGGCGGCGATGATCGCCTTGGCGCGGGCCACGCCCTCTGGGCCGGCAAGGTCGGGCTTGGTCAGAAGGATGATATCGGCGCAGGAAATCTGATCCTCGAACACCTCCGACAGGGGCGTTTCGTGGTCGATGCTGTCGTCAGCTGCGCGCTGCGCGTCCACGGCCGCCACGTTCGGCGCGAAACGGCCCGCAGCGACCGCCTCGGCATCGGCCAGCGCGATCACGCCGTCGACGGTGATCTTGGAACGGATTTCGGGCCAATCAAACGCCTTGAGCAGCGGTTTGGGCAGGGCCAGCCCCGAGGTTTCGATCAGGATATGATCGGGGCGCGGATCCAGCGCCATCAGCGCCTCGATCGTGGGGATGAAATCATCGGCAACGGTGCAGCAGATGCAGCCATTCGCCAGTTCCATGATGTTCTCGGCAGGGCAATCGGGGATCGCGCAGGATTTCAGAATGTCGCCGTCGACGCCGACATCCCCGAATTCGTTGACGATCACGGCCAGGCGTCTGCCGCCCGAATTCTGCATCAACTGGCGCACCAGCGTGGTCTTGCCCGAGCCGAGAAAGCCGGTGATGACGGTGACGGGCAGTTTTGCAAGATCAGACATTCGAGGTCTCCAGTGGGGGAAGTCGGGCGACGCAGTTGCGCTTGAAATGTTCGGGGCGTTCGCGCCACGGGATCAAACCGTCGGCGGTGGCGTGATAGCGGGCGGCGCCGTCAAGGATCATGGCCGGGTCCGCCACCTCATCGACATTTGCGAAAACATAGGCCCAACGCGCCCCGCCGCGCAGCGCAACGGTGCAACCGTGATTGCAGTTCTGCAAACAATCGACCGGCGTCACGCGCACGCCCTCGGGCAGCACCATAGCGCCCAGCGCGTCAAACAGCGCCTGCCCCGGCCAACGATCATCGGACGGAAGCTCGCGGCCACGCCGACATTTGACGCAAACCAGCAATTCTGTAGGATTTGGCGGCGTTTCTGCCTGATCTTTCATGGATCTCGGCCCCATATGTCATGGGACGCGGGCAAGGGTGGCGAGGACACTCCAGATGCCGGAGTCGCCCCGACACCGGAAGCACCCCGTCCGGTTTCGTCGTCATGTGTCTGGCAGGTCTCCCGGCTTGCGGATTCAGGGCTGGTGGCCCTGCGGTCGATCTGCCTTCCCGGCATATGCCAGTGGCGCTGATCGGCCTTTCCGCTCACGGTCGCGGGGGCGGCTGCGCTTGACCGCGACGCATCGCGATTGCACATTCCCTTTTCACCTGCCGAGGCAGGCACCAACACACCCGCAGCTTTCGCCGAATCCCGACAGCCTGTCAAGCTGAAGCCCCCCGACCTAGCCGAACGCGCTGGCCCATCTGGCGACCGGCGAAATCTGGCCGAAGGCGCCGCGCGGTGGCAGTGCGGATGCGCGCACGCACGATATCCCCTGCGCAAGAATACCAAGTCTGGCTGCCACGCTGAAAACCATCTAAACGGGATCCAAGATCTGACAAGGAAGAGCCGAATGCAGAAAATCACGCTGCCCGAAAGACCGCATTGGCGCGACCATGCCCGCGAAGTCGGCTTTACCTTTGCCGATATGCACGGCGAACCCTACTGGGACGAAACCTCGGCCTATGCCTTTTCTCTGGATCAGATCGAGACCGATCTTGAGGATCCCGCAACCGAGCTTCATGCGATGTCCCGCGAGGCGGTGGCCAATATCGTCGCTGACGAGGCGCTCATGGACCGCCTTGCCATTCCCGAAAAACATCGCGACCTGATCGCCGAAAGCTGGCGGCGCGGCGATCCTGAAATCTATGGCCGTTTTGATTTTGCCTATGACGGCAAAGGCCCGGCCAAGCTGCTGGAATATAACGCCGATACCCCAACCTCGCTGTATGAAAGCGCCGCGTTTCAGTGGCAATGGCTGGAGGATCAGCTCGCCGCTGGCGTGCTGCCCGAGGGATCGGATCAATTCAACGGCATTCACGAGGCGCTTGTCGCGCGGTTCGGCGCGGTGTTTGAACCCGGAAGCGATCTGCATTTCACCGCCGTCGGCGGCAATCCCGAAGATTACGGCACAGTCGAGGCGATGGGCTGGGCCGCGCGCGAGGCAGGGCTTGGGGCACATTACTGTGATCTGGACAAGATCGCGCTCAGCGAGGACGGCCAGTTTCTGGATGACGAAGATCGCGTCATGGGGGTGCTGTTCAAGCTCTACCCTTGGGAAGACCTCTTGCGCGATGAGTATGCCGATCACATCGCCGGATCGCGCTGCCTGTTTCTGGAACCGGCATGGAAGGCGCTTTTGTCCAACAAGGGGCTTTTGCCGGTGCTTTGGCAAATGTTCGAAGGCCACCCCAATCTGCTTCCTGCGTTTTTCGAGCAGGACATCGGCGACGCCATCGCAGGTCAGGGTACGGCCTGCGCAAATGTAGCCGATGCTTTTGACCGCGCCGGGGCGCAGCTTGTGGCGGGCCATGTGTCCAAACCGATCCTGTCGCGCGAAGGCGCCTCGGTTACGATCGTCAAATCAGGCGAGATCGTGGAGCAAGCCCAGAACACCGAATACGCCCAGCATCCCCGGATCATTCAGGCCTATTCCCCCCTGCCCCAGTTTGATGGCTTTCGTCCGGTAATTGGGGCATGGATCGTGGGCGAGGCTTGCGCCGGGATCGGTATTCGCGAAGACCGCTCGCGCATCACGCAGGATCTATCGCGGTTCAAGCCGCACTATATTACCGGATGAACCCACCCGCTGCTTTTCGCCCTCTCTATCCAAAAGGTAAGATTGTCATGACCAAACGCTCCAACCGTGTCGCCATCACGATCCTCGGCGCTGCCGCCTTCACGCTGGCCGGGTGCCGCGAAGAACAGGTGGACGCCGCAGCCTTCCCGGATCTGCAAAGCTGCACCAGCGAGGCAACGAATGGCGGGCTGTTTTCCGTTCAGGATTGCGAGGCGGCCTTTGCCGACGCCCAGACGCTGCATGTCGAAGCGGCCCCCCGTTACGACAGCGTCGAGGTGTGCGAAGAACAGCACGGCGTCGGCGCCTGTAGCACCGAACAGGCCGCAACGCCGGGCGGCTCGGGCAGCATCTTCATGCCCCTTCTGGCGGGGTATCTGATCGGCAATATGCTGAGTGGGCGTTCGGGAATGTCAGCTGGGCAGCCGCTGTATAAAACCGCGGACGGGCGGTTCACGAATGCCGCGCGCTCCAGCGCATATTCCGGTAACAAGGGCGCTGCCAAACTCAGTACGTCGCAATTCACCCGCCCGGCATCGACCGTCGGCAAGGCCCCGATGAACCGGGCCGCCGCAACTTCGCGCGGTGGTTTCGGCAAGGCCGGTGGCGGGCGCACGGGCTTTGGCGGTTAAGCAATGAGGTCGTCGCCCGGCAGAACGTCGTCGCACCATCATGGGATCATGGGCGTTCAGCTGGCGCGCTATCCGGTCTGCCGTGGCAGTTGCCCCTGAGGCGTGTATTGATCCACCGCGCCGGGCAGGTCGCGAGAGAGACGTTCCAGCAATTCCTCGCGTGACAGACCGGTATGCTCGGTCAGCTCTGCGAGAGTGTCGGAGCCGATCGCCTGTTCAAGATCGCGGGGGGCAACGTTTCTGTTCGGCCCCGTACCCATCCAGGACTCCACGGTCTCGGACTGGCCGCTCTGTCCAAAGCGTTCGGACAGTTCTGCCAGCGCACCTCCGAGAAGGCCGTCACTGCCTGCGTCGCCAAAGAATTTGCCCAGCAGACCTTCAAGGCCCGATGGGGGTTCCGGACTGCGCTCTGTCGCGCCGCCGGGCGCGTCGGCGAGACGTTCGCCGCCAGCGCCACCTCCACGGTTCGCGAGCATCTGCGATATCTTGTCACGGTTCTGGTAGCCCGCCACGGCCAGAAGGCCAAGGAGCGCGGTCATAGAGGGAAAGCCGCCTCGTGCCATGATGAATCCTTTCTGTGGGTTGTGAATTTTCCAGGTTCGTCAGGAGTCGCGGCTGCGCAAGAAAGCACCCCAGACCAGCAGCACGATCACCGCGCCGACAATGGCGCCGATAAATCCCGCGCCCTCACCTGCACTGTACCATCCCACGGCCTGACCCAACCAAGTCGCGACGAAAGCCCCCACAATGCCGAGAATGGTGGTCAAAATGAAACCGGAGGGTTCATTGCCTCCCGGAGTGATAAACTTTGCGATGATGCCGGCGACAAAGCCGATGATGATGGTCCAGATAATTCCCATTGGGATCTCCTTGATTGCGCGGACTGCGGGGCGACCGCAGGGTGGCGCCCCCTGCGGTCAACATGCAAATCAAACATTCGCGTATGCAGCTATAGTGCCCGTTCGCTACAGCCTAACGACGCAAACAAGGCGCTGGTTCCGCGCATCCGTCGTATAAGTTTACGGGGGGGCATCATGCGGCGCGGGCGCGAGGATGCGGCGTTGATCCGGTATGCTGTCTGCCTGCACCAACAGTTACCGTACCTTGCGACGCCACATATCCAGATAGCATTTCTTGGGCTGGCACTGTAGTTGGCGGGCAAAGATGCCGGTGTCATGCGTGATGACAGGGGGCCGGAATGGAGTGTTCATGCTGCCGGACATCAGTTGACTAACCGCACTCCTTGACCGCTGCGACGCGCCGGGACACTTTTCATCACCGCCAACCAACTTAGATTGACTGTCATGCCCTACGAATGGTCCCTTCCCGCCTCTGATCAGGGCGCTCAACGGCTGGATTTGTGGCCCCATCAGTCACTGCCGCGGCGCGGCTTTGCGTGGTTCATGCTGGCAACGTCGGTGATGATCTCGATCCCGCTGTTTGCGCTGCTCGGCACGGCCGTGCTGTGGGGGCTTTTGCCATTTCTGGCAGGGACCGTTGTCCTTTTATGGTGGGCGCTGGAGCACAGCTATCGCGCAGGCAGACTGCACGAGGCGCTGATCATAGACGATTGCGAAGTGCATCTGACACGGACGAGCCCGCAGGGCGATGTGAAGACCTGGGATTGCAACTGCTATTGGGCGCAGGCGCAGATCTATCCATCGGGTGGGCCGGTGGCGCATTACATCACCCTGCGCGGCGCAGGCCGCGAGGTGGAGCTGGGCGCGTTTCTGTCCGAGGACGAGCGCAAGACCTTGTATGGAGAGTTGCGCGGCGCTCTTGGTCGCGCGCGCGCCAAGTGCTGACCGGAACGATACGGGTCGGCGGTGGATTTTTGAGTATTTTCAGAACGATGAAAGCCGGGCAATAGGCAGCCGACAGTCAGCAGCGCTTTAGCAAAGACGGTCCTTGATACGGGGACCGACGGCGCCGAAATCCATCTGGCCGGCGTATTTCGCCTTGAGCGTACCCATGATCTTGCCCATGTCGCGAATCGACGTCGCGCCGGTTTCCGCGACGGCCTGTTCGATGGCGGCGTCGACTTCGGCCTCCTTTAATTGACGGGGCAGGAATTCGGCGATGATGGCGACCTCGGCCTCTTCGCGCTCGGCCAGATCGATGCGGCCGCCCTCCTCGTAGGCGCGCACGGATTCCCGTCGCTGCTTGGTCATCTTGCCCAGAATGGCGAGAACGTCATCGTCGTTCAGCGCGACTTCGCCGCCCTTGGCGCGCTCGGCGATTTCCTGATCCTTGATGGCGGCGTTGATCAGCCGCAGGGTTGCCAGACGCGGGGCATCCCGGTCACGCATGGCCTGTTTCAGGGCCGCATCGACCCGTTCGCGCAATGTCGTATCCATGTCCATCCTCACAGTCGTGACCCCGGCCGATGATCCGGCCCCTGTCACAACCTTCGATCCCTATACAAATGGGGCGTCGCTGGCAACCAAGGGTAGCCGGATGCCCCCGCGTCATGTGCGACTACCCTGACGGCGCCTGACACTTGACCGTTCCCGCGCGCAGGTCGAGGTCAATTTGCGCTTCAACTTATACTCGAAACGCTTTAGGTTCGCGCAGATTTTGCCCCCACCTTCCAGATATCCCGTCATTCCAGATCACCGGAGAGCCGCCATGCCCCATGCGCCCCAGCCCCGCCCCACCGCCTGCCTTGCGCTGGCCGATGGCACGTTGCTTTATGGACGCGGTTTCGGCGCCACCGGTGAAGTCGTGGCAGAGCTCTGCTTTAACACCGCGATGACCGGCTATCAGGAAATCATGACCGACCCCAGCTATGCGGGCCAGGTCGTGACGTTTACCTTTCCCCATATCGGCAACACCGGCACCTGCCCCGAGGATGACGAAACCGCAGACCCCGTCGCCGCCGGCATGGTCGTCAAGTGGGACCCGACCGAGCCCAGCAACTGGCGCAGCACCCAGCGGTTACAGGATTGGCTGGCCCAGCGCGGGCGCATCGCGATTGGGGGCGTCGACACGCGGCGCCTGACCCGCGCAATTCGCCAGCAGGGTGCACCGCACGTTGCGCTGGCGCATGATCCGGACGGCAATTTCGACACCGATGCGTTGATCGCCAGGGCGCGCGGGTTCGCCGGGCTGAAGGGGCTGGATCTGGCCAAGGACGTCACCTGCGCGCAATCCTACCGCTGGGACGAAATGCGCTGGGCCTGGCCGGATGGGTATCCGCGCCAGACCGATGCCAAGTACAAGGTCGTCGCCATCGACTACGGCGCCAAGCGCAATATCCTGCGCTGCCTCGCCTCGGCGGGCTGTGACATCACCGTTTTGCCCGCAACCGCGACGGCAGAAGACGTGCTGGCGCACAAGCCTGACGGCGTATTCCTGTCGAACGGCCCCGGCGATCCCGCGGCGACGGGCGTCTACGCCGTGCCGGTGATCAAGGATCTGCTGAACGCCGATATCCCGATCTTTGGCATCTGCCTCGGCCATCAGATGCTGGCGTTGGCGCTGGGCGCCCAGACCGTCAAGATGGGGCACGGCCACCATGGCGCCAACCATCCGGTCAAGGATTACACCACCGGCAAGGTCGAGATCACGTCGATGAACCACGGCTTTGCCGTAGACGGCCAAAGCCTGCCCGACGGCGTGGAAGAGACGCATGTTTCGCTGTTCGATGGGTCGAACTGTGGCATCGCGGTCAAGAATCGCCCGGTCTTTTCGGTGCAGCACCACCCCGAGGCCAGCCCGGGACCGCAGGACAGCTTTTACCTGTTCGAACGGTTTGCAACGTCGATGTCCCTGAAAACAGCCGTTTCCTGACGCCCGTTAAGGAAATCTTCACGTTCCATTAACACCAATGGACGAACCTTTACGCCAAGAGTGAGGGCGGAAGGTATCTTATGGGCATCTCGGAACTGCGAGAGCTGGACACGCAGTCCTGGCATGGCGTCCGCAGACGGGGCACCGGGCCGCAGGGCAGTGATCTGTGTGATCTGGGCCGCTATCTGGTGCGGACCGGGGTGATTTCCCGTTCGGACGCCGAGCTGGCACAGATCGTTCAGGCCCATTGCGATGCGCCGCTGCATCGCGTGCTGCTGGCCGAAGGGCTGGTGGATGCGCCCGACATCCTGAACGCTCAAGCCACGCGCGCAAACCTGCGTCTGGCGACGCCCCAGGAATTGGCGCACGGTGCCGAATTGCCGGATGGCGTGGATGCCCGCCATCTGATCAAAACCACGCAAGCGCCGCTGCGAGGCGCGGATGGTCAGCTGCGGCTGGCGGTGGACAGCCCCGATACACGTGCAGCCAATGACAATCTGCCCGGCGGCCTGCACGATCTGCCGCGCATCATCGCGCCGCGCCGCGCCATCCAGACCTCAGTCGCCCAAAGCGCCCGCAGCCGCCTGACCATCGATGCACAGACCCGCACCCCCGAGCAGGAAAGCTGCCGCACCTGGAGCGCCTCGCCCGCGCGGCGCATTTTGCTGGCGCTGGCCGCGATGGTGGTCTGCATTGCGCTGACCGCGCTGTATCCGGCCACGGTCTTTGTCGGCTTGGTCGGCTGGGCCACGCTGACGTTGATTCTGTCGGCCACGCTGAAAATGGCGGCGGTCTGCGCGCGTGTCGCCATGGGCCCGCTCGAAGGGGTACAACCTCCGCTCCCGTCCGGCGCCAGACTGCCCAAGGTTTCGATCCTCGTGCCGCTGTTCCGCGAGACCGAGATCGCCCATGCGCTGATTACCCGGCTGACCCGGTTGACCTACCCCAAATGCTTGCTCGACGTCATTCTGGTGCTTGAGGAAAAGGACGACACCACACGGCAGACTCTGGCCGAGATCGACCTGCCGCCCTGGATGCGCGCCGTCGTCGTCCCCGATGGCCAACCCCGCACCAAACCGCGGGCGATGAACTATGCGCTGGATTTTTGCGAGGGCGACATCGTCGGCATTTTCGATGCCGAAGACGCGCCGGACCCCGACCAGATCACCCAGATCGCCCGCCGGTTTCAGGCCGCCCCGCCCGACGTGGCCTGCCTTCAGGGCGTCCTCGATTACTACAACCCGCGCCAGAACTGGCTGGCGCGCTGTTTCACCATCGAATACGCGACATGGTTCCGCGTCATGCTGCCCGGTATGGCACGACTGGGCTTTGCCATTCCGCTGGGCGGCACAACACTGTATTTCCGGCGCGACGCGCTGGAGGCCCTCGGCGGCTGGGACGCGCATAACGTCACCGAGGATGCCGATCTGGGCTTTCGTCTCGCCCGGCACGGCTATCGCACCGAAATGATCGGCACCGTCACCGGGGAAGAAGCGAATTGCCGTCCCTGGCCGTGGGTCAAGCAGCGATCGCGCTGGCTCAAGGGCTATATGACGACGTACCTGGTGCATATGCGCCGGCCCCTGACGCTGCATCGCCAGCTTGGCACGTGGCAATTCTGCGGATTTCAGGCGCATTTCGTGGCGGCGCTGTCGCAATTCCTGCTGGCGCCGTTCCTGTGGTCGTTCTGGCTGGTGGTGTTCGGGCTACCGCATCCGCTGGACTCGATTCTGCCCCAGACAACGCTGGCGCGGTTCGGCCAGCTGTTTCTGGCGGTCGAGTTCCTGAATATCGGCTTTTACATGCTGGGCGTGTCGGGACGTCAGCACCGGCATTTGCTGCTATGGGCACCGACGATGCATCTGTACACGCCGCTGGGCACCATTGCGGCAATCAAGGCGCTGTATGAGATGATCGTCGCGCCGTTCTATTGGGACAAGACCAGCCATGGCCATTCGCTAACGAGGTCGGCGAAAAAGGCGGGGGCGCCGATCCGCACACCTTAGCCCGGAGCATCACAGGATCGACTCAACCTCACCCGATTCCAGCCGCAGCCGCGTCATGAACGCCTTTGATATATGCGCCTTGAGCGCGTCATGCGCGGCGCGGGCATCGCCCGCCTCGATCGCGGCGACGATGGCCTCGTGTTCGGCAATCGCCACCTCGCCCCGGCCCTCGGCGGCCAGCGACGTCGTCGCCATCAGCGCCATCGACCGATGGACAAGGTCCAGTTGCTGCACCAAAAACCGGTTATGCGAGGCCAGATGGATCTGCTTGTGAAACCGCCGGTTGGCGCGCGCCATCAGATCGGGCCGGCCAATCAGGGCGCGGTCATGTTCGACCATGCCGCGCAGCACCGTCACCTCTTCGGGGGTGGCATGGCGCGCGGCAAGGCTGGCGGCCAGCCCCTCAAGCTCGGCGCGCACGACGTATAGCTCGGCGCGCTGGTTGTGATCCAGTGATGCCACGATCAGGCTGCGCCCGTCGCGCGCCACCAAAGACTGCGTCTCAAGCCGTTGCAGCGCCTCGCGAATCGGTGTGCGCGACACGCCGAACCGCTCGGCCAGATCGCTTTCGACCAGACGGTCGCCGGGCTTGAACATGCCCATGTCGATCGCCTCGAGGATCAGGGCATAGGCGTCGGTCGGGGCGGGTTTCATGGCGAGGTTTCCGGTCATCTGAAAGGGTCGCCAGACCCTAGGGGCGCCGGGCGGGCCAATCAAGCCCGCGCATGTTGACAACGCCTGAATTGCGCTTACCTCTAGCGCCATGCCGAAACATGATTTCAGCCATGTCGACACCTGGGTGTTCGATCTGGATAACACGCTTTATTCCCCCGACATCCGCCTGTTCGATCAGATCGAGGTGCGGATGACGCAGTTCGTCATGGACACGCTGGACGTGGACCGCGCCGAGGCGGATCGCCTGCGTGCCCTGTACTGGCACGAACACGGCACCACACTGGCCGGGCTGATGCGCGTGCATGGCATGGCGCCGGATGACTACCTGATCGCGGTACATGACATCGACATGGCCCCCCTTACCCCCGATGCCACCCTGCGCGACCGCATCACGGCGCTGCCGGGGCGCAAGATCATCTACACCAACGGCACCGCGCCCTATGCCACCCGCGTCGCCGCCGCGCGCGGACTGGACGGTGTGTTCGACGCAATCTATGGCGTCGAACATGCCGGCTATTCGCCCAAACCGGACGCCGAAGCGTTCCGCGCCGTGTTCGATGCCGATGGCCTGACCGCCAGCCGGGCGGCCATGTTCGAGGACGACCCGCGCAATCTGGCCGTGCCGCACGCCATGGGCCTGCGCACGGTACATGTCGCGCCGTATCCGCAACAGGCCGCGCATATCCATCACCACACCGACGATCTCAACGGTTTTCTGGCGCAGATCATTTAGGGCTGCGGCAATTAGCGCGCGCATTCGCCAGATGAAATGATCAGGCAAATGCGGTATCTGTCTATTCATCCGAACAAAGAAGGAAGGCCGCCAGATGCCCAATGCCCCCATGACCCAAACCGACGCCGCCCCAACCGGCCGCCGCACCGAATCATCCGAGAACGTTGTCGCCGCAAAAATCCTGCTGACGGTTCTTGTTGCGCTGGTGGCATGGGGGCTGTGCGTGTTCATCTGGGGCGTACCCGGCTTGTACCTGCCCGCACTGGCGATGGTTCCGGTGATCTGGATCGCGCTCATTGCCATAACCTTGGGGAAATAGGGCCTGCGCCCAACTGGCGTCCGCGCGCGCGCGGCCGTAAGGTATCCGCGCGCGGAATGATCAACGGCAAGAGGGCGATATGGCTGATTTCGACATTCTGATTTCCGGCGGCGGCGTGGCCGGACTGACTGCAGCCTGCATTTTCGGCAATGCCGGGTTCACCGTGCTATGCGTCGATCCCGCTGCGCCCATCACCGACCGCGAAGCGGAAGGTTCGGATTTGCGCAGCACGGCCTTCTTGCAGCCTGCGCAGGCGCTACTGACGCGCGCGGGAATCTGGGATCGCCTCGCCGCCCATGCCACGCCACTTGAGACCATGCGCATCGTCGACGCGGGCGGGGTTGAGGCCACACCGCGCCTTGTGCGCGCCTTTGCGGCGGACGAGCTGTCAGACCTGCCCTTTGGCTGGAACCTGCCCAACTGGCTGTTGCGCCGCGAAATGCTGGCCCGAATCGGTGAATTGTCCAGCGTCCAGTTCCGCCCCGGCACCGGCACCGGCGATCTGCTGACCCGCGATGACGAGGCGATCGTCACCCTGTCGGACGGCGCCCGCGTCACCGCGCGGCTGGTTCTGGCCGCCGACGGGCGCAATTCGCCCATTCGGCGCGCGGCGGGCATCGACGTATGCACCACGCGCTACGGACAAAAGGCGCTGGCCTTTGCCGTCACGCACCCGATCCCGCACGAAAATGTATCGACCGAAATCCACCGTAGCGGCGGCCCCTTCACGCTGGTCCCGCTGCCCGATCACGAGGGCATGCCGTCTTCAGCCATCGTCTGGATGGAGCGCGGCGCCGAGGCGCAGCGCCTTGCCGCGCTGAATGAGGCGGCGTTCGAGGCCGAGATGAACATCCGCTCCTGCCACATCCTCGGCCCGCTAACCTTGGCCAGCCGCCGCACAGTGTGGCCGATCATCACCCAGCGCGCGGATCGGATGAGCGCCCAGCGCGTCGCGCTGATCGCCGAGGCCGCGCATGTCGTGCCGCCCATCGGTGCGCAAGGCCTGAACATGAGCCTTGCCGATGTCGCTGCGCTATTGGATCTGGCGGAAAAGTCACCCGAAACCTTAGGCGATACCGCCATGCTGGACGCCTATCACCGCGCCCGCCACGCCGATATCGTCGCACGCACGGTCGGCATTGACCTGCTGAACCGCGCGTCGATGGTGGACGCGCAGCCCCTGCGCGATGCACGCGCAATGGGGCTGAACGCGCTCTATGCGTTGGCGCCGGTGCGCCGGGGCCTGATGCGTCTGGGCCTCGGCGCACGTGGACACAAGGCGGCTGACTAAAGCACCTTGTCCAACGCAGCCCGCAACCGCGACAGCGCACCGTCCACATCGTACAGCTTGTCCAGGCCAAACAGGCCCAACCGGAAGGTACGGAACCCCTCGGGTTCACCCACCTGTAGCGGCACGCCTGCGGCGATCTGCAGGCCTTCGGCCGCGAACTTCTTGCCGTTCTGGATGTCGGGATCGTCGGTGTAGCTGACCACGACGCCCGGCGCGCCGAAACCCTCGGCAGCGACCGACTTCACGCCGCGCTCCTTCAGCATCGCGCGCACGCCATCACCCAGCGCCCATTGCGCGGCGCGCAGCTTTTCAAAGCCGTATTCCTTGGTTTCCAGCATGGTATCGCGGAACGCGCGCAGCGCGTCGGTCGGCATGGTGGCGTGATAGGCATGGCCGCCATTCTCATAGGCCAGCATGATCTGGTGCCACTTCTTGAGGTCAATCGCAAAACTGTTGGACTGCGTGCCTTCCATCCGGTCCACCGCACGTTGCGACATCATCACCATCCCCGCCGAGGGTGAGGCCGACCAGCCCTTTTGCGGGGCCGAGATCAGTACATCGACGCCGGTGGCCTTCATATCGACCCAGGCACAGCCCGACGCGATGCTATCCAACACCAACAGCGCGCCCACGTCATGCGCCGCATCCGCAAGCGCCTTGAGGTAGTCATCGGGCAGGATGATCCCCGCCGAAGTTTCCACATGCGGCGCGAACACCACGTCCGGCTTGGCCTCGCGGATACGCGCCGTTACCTCTTCGATCGGAGCCGGAGCAAATGGCGCGGTGGCATCATTGCCCGACTGGCGCGCCATGCAAACGGTTTCCTCGGACGTAAACTTGCCCGCGTCGAAAATTTGCGTCCAGCGATAGGAAAACCAGCCGTTGCGCACGATCAGCGCATGCGCATCGCTGCCAAACTGGCGCGCGACCGCCTCCATCGCATAGCTGCCGCCGCCGGGGATCAGCGCCACGGCATCGGCGTTATACACATCTTTCAGCATTCCTGAAATATCGCGCATTACGCCCTGAAAGGCGGCCGACATATGGTTCAGCGACCGGTCGGTGAACACCACCGAATATTCCAGCAGGCCATCGGGATCGACAGTATCGAGAAGGGCAGTCATATTGCATCTCCGGGATTAGGTTTGCCAACTGTTAGCGCGCAACAATCGCAATGGCAACGGATACATCGGCATACTAATATTACCCGATAGGGCCGGGCCTGCGCTCCTCGCTCAGCAAAACGTTGGCCTCGACATCGCCGACGCCGGGCAGCGTCATGATCCGGCGCCGCAGGACGCGCTCGAAATCGCTGATATCCCGCGCGACAACCCGCAGGCGATAATCATAGACGCCCAGAATATGCTCGACACTCTGCACTTCGGGAATGGCGCTGACCGCCCGCTCGAAATCATCAAGGCTGACGCGCCCCTTGGTCGCCAGCTTGATCCCCAGAAACACGGCGACGCCGAATCCCAGCCGCTCGCGGTCCAGATCCAGACGCTGCCCCTTGATCACGCCCGTATCATACAGCCGCTTCACCCGCCGCCACGTTGCGGGCTGCGACAGGCCCAGCTTGCGCCCCAGCGCGCTGGCGTTCTGCGTGGCGTCCGCCACCAGCGCACGCAAGATCCGGCGGTCCGTCTCATCCAGATCAATCACAGTGGCAACCCCTCGTCCGACTTGATCCGCGCCATATGCATCAACGCCTCGATATCGGTGATATGCGGCAATGGCAGAATCGCGGTGCGATAGATATGCTGGTAATGTGCCATGTCCCGCGCGATCACGTAGAGCCGCAGATCGACCCGGCCCAGAAAGGTCTGAATCTCGATCACTTCGGGCACCTCCCGCGCCGCCGCCGTGAATTCGTCAAACGCACGCGGCTGCGTCTTGTCCAGTTGCGCGCGCAACGACACCTCGACCTCATAGCCCAGCCTTGCCCAGTCGATCACCGCGCGGTTGCCCAGAATCACGCCGCCCGCCTGCATCCGCTCCAGCCGCCGGGCACAGGTATTGGCCGTCACCCCCGCCAGATCCGCCAATGCGGTCAGCCCCAGCCGTGGGTCGTGCTGATAATGCCGCAAGATCCGCCTGTCCGTATCGTCCAGCATGATTATCCCGCCAATCTTTCAATGTTCGAATAAATACTCAAAAAAACCAGCCCATCAACAGGCTTTTGTATTTCCTCTCGGGGCACATCGCGTAGTTTCAGCGCCAACAGTGCAACGAAAGGACAAAATCATGCGCGTTTATTACGATCGCGATTGCGACATCAACCTGATCAAGGACAAGAAAGTGGCCATCCTCGGCTACGGCAGCCAGGGTCACGCCCACGCGCTGAACCTGCGCGATTCCGGTGCCAAGAACCTCGTCGTCGCCCTGCGCGAAGGCTCCAAATCGGCCAAGAAGGCCGAGGGCGAAGGCCTCAAGGTCATGGGCATCGCCGAGGCAGCCGCCTGGGCCGATCTGATCATGTTCACCATGCCCGACGAATTGCAGGCCGAGACCTACAAGAAATACGTGCATGACAACATCCGCGAAGGCGCCGCGATCGCGTTTGCCCACGGCCTGAACGTGCATTTCGGCCTGATCGAGCCGAAGGCAGGCATCGACGTCATCATGATGGCACCCAAGGGCCCCGGCCACACCGTGCGCGGCGAATACGTCAAGGGCGGCGGCGTGCCCTGCCTCGTGGCTGTCGACACCGACGCATCCGGTAAGGCGCTGGAAATCGGCCTGTCCTACTGCTCCGCCATCGGCGGTGGCCGTTCGGGCATTATCGAGACGAACTTCCGCGAAGAATGCGAGACCGACCTCTTCGGCGAACAGGCCGTCCTGTGTGGCGGTCTGGTCGAGTTGATCCGCATGGGCTTCGAGACGCTGGTCGAGGCCGGTTATGCGCCCGAAATGGCGTATTTCGAGTGCCTGCACGAGGTCAAGCTGATCGTCGACCTGATCTATGAGGGCGGCATCGCCAACATGAACTACTCGATCTCGAACACGGCCGAATATGGCGAATATGTCTCCGGCCCGCGCGTCCTGCCCTACGAGCAGACAAAGAAAGAGATGAAGGCGATCCTGAACGACATCCAGTCGGGCGCATTCGTGCGTGACTTCATGACCGAAAACGCGGTTGGCCAGCCGTTCTTCAAGGGCAGACGCCGGATGAACGACGAGCATCAGATCGAAGAAGTCGGCAAGAAGCTGCGCGGCATGATGCCGTGGATCTCCGCCGGCAAGCTGGTCGATCAGGACAAGAACTGATCGCACCGACATTACCATCGAAGGGGCATCCGGTCGCCGGGTGCCCTTTTTAACGTCCAAACGCGGGGCCGAGGCCATGACACCCATCAGTCCGATCAATTGGCTGCGCCTTGTGATTCTCGGTGCCATGTTCGGCGCCGCGTTCATGTTTACCAAGCTCGCCCTCGAGGGCGTCGGCCCGCGTCTGGTGGTTGCATCGCGTCTGGGCCTCGGGGCGATCTTGCTGCTGACCATCGCCTACGCGCGTGGCACCGGCCTGCCACCCATCCGCGGCAAGGGCGCCGGGATTGTCTGGAGCTTTGCCCTCGGCATGGGCATTTTCACCAACGCATTGCCGTTCTTCCTGCTCAGCTGGAGCCAGCAATTCGTCGCCTCGGGCTTTGCCGGGGTCTGCATGGCGATAGTGCCATTGCTGATTCTGCCGCTGGCGCATTTTCTGGTGCCGGGCGACCGGATGAACCTGCGCCGCTTCATCGGGTTCATGATCGGCACCTGTGGGGTGGTCGTGCTGATCGGCCCCGCTGCCTTTGCGGCGACGGGCACCGAGTTCGAACTGACGGCGCGGATTGCCTGCGTTGCGGCTGCGCTCAGCTATGCGATCGGCGCAATCCTCACGCGGCTATGCCCGGATGTGGACATGATATCGCTGTCCGCAGCAGCGCTGACCATCGCAGCGGCGCTGTTCGTGCCCTATGCCCTGATGGTCGAAGGCATCCCCGACAGCGTTCCGACCACCAGCCTTCTGGCGCTGCTGTACCTGGGCACGCTGCCGACCGGCACGGCGCAATTGCTGCTGGTGCAAGTGATCCGCAGCGCCGGGCCAGTGTTCATGTCATTGCTGAATTATCAGGTGCCGCTGTGGTCGATGATGCTGGGCATCGTTTTTCTGGGCGAGGAGCTGCCGACCAACATCTATTGGGCATTACTGCTGATCCTGTTCGGCCTCGGCCTCAGCCAGGCGGGGGCGCTGCGACGCCTGTTCACCGCTCGCCGCCGGGCCTGAGAGTATTCGCGAATAATCTCAGTGGCGTCCGGATGTCGTCGCCCGCCACAACGCAATGGCAGACCGCGTCGCCGCCACGTCATGCACACGGATGATCTGCACGCCCTGCGCGACCCCCGCCAGCGCCACGGCGACCGAACCGGGCATGCGCGCCGCAGTATCCGGGGCGGCGCCGATGGTGGCGATGAATTTCTTGCGCGAGGCGCCCAGAAGGACGGGACAGCCAAGACCGTGAAAGAGGCTGAGCTGGCTGAGCAAGGTCAGGTTATGCGCCTGTGTCTTGCCGAATCCGATACCGGGATCGACAATGATCTGCGACCGGGCGACACCCTGCACCACCAGCGCGTCGATCCGGCCCGACAGGAAATCAAAGACATCCAGCGTCACATGATCGTAGACCGGATTGTCCTGCATCGTCTGCGGATCGCCTTGCGCATGCATCACGCAAACCGGCAGGCCGGCCTCGGCGCACCATGGCGCAAGCGCCGAATCGTAGGTAAATCCCGACACGTCATTGACCAGATCTGCCCCTGCCGCGATTGCCGCGCTGGCGACGGACGCCTTGCGCGTGTCGATGGAGATCGGCGTTTGCAGCCCTGCACGGATGGCGGCGATGACGGGCGCTGTGCGCGCGATCTCTTCCTCGGGCGGCACCGGAAGAGAGCCGGGGCGAGTCGATTCGCCCCCCACATCGATCATGTCCGCGCCCACCTCGGCCATGGCATGGGCCTGCGCCAGTGCAGCCTCGGAACCATTGAACTGGCCGCCATCGGAAAAGCTGTCAGGCGTCACGTTGAGGATACCCATAAGGCGCGGCGCATCGAACCCCAGCCGCGCAACCGGCGCGCGCGGCGCGATCAGGCGGTCACGCACGTCGCCCGGAATATCGTGGGCTGCGATCAGATCACTGCCGCCATCGCGGGTCAGACGCTCGGCGCGGTCAAACCATGTCCAGCCCCCCGCCAGCGGCAATGCGCCCGCCGGGCGGCAGGGATCGGTCTGCGCGATAGGGCGGTAGTAGACGCGGCTCATCTCACAGCCCCGATTGCGCGATGTCCTGCACCAGAACGGGTACCTTGGCACCATTTTCGGGCGGATCTTCACCGATCAGCAATAGGTCGGAGGCGTCCATATGCCCTGCGAACCACGCGGCCAGTGCGACGGGCTTGTCGGGGCCGACGGTCGGCCCGTCGACAGCGTCCAGCACAATCTTGGACGGCGCCCAGACGCTGATCCGGCCGTGACGCATGGCCCAGTCCAGCTCGGTCCGCGTGTCGACCACGACAAAGCGATCGTCGCGCCCGGCCAGCACCCATGCGTTCTGCTCGATCGCCAACAGGTCCACCCGGCGCTGGGTCATGCGGTGACCGGTCTGGGGCGGCATCACATCGGCACGTCCAACGCATAGAATCACTGGCTCGGCGCGCTGCTCCAGCTGGTCCAGCCAACGGATCAGGTTGGGGGATTTCACGGCGCCATTGCTGAGAAATACGACATGCGGGCGCGGTGCGGTCTGATCATGTGCGCCGACCGGCTTGGTCGCCAGATCGCTGACCGAGCGGACGATTTCAACGCCCAGCGCGCCCGGCCCTCGATCCAGCTTTTCGATACGCACAAAGGTGCGCACGGCCTGCGGTTCGGCCAAAATACGCTCGGCCACATTCTCGGCCAAGGTTTCCAGCAGGTTCAACCGCTCTTCGGCCAGTTCGGCGGCAATCGCCTCGGTCACGCGGTCATAGCTGAGGATGCGATCGACGTCATCCTCCAGATCCTCGCCCGCCGGGCGCACTTCGACCACGACATTGAAGCAAATGCGCTGGGTGATGCCCCGCTCCGCCTGAAAGGCGCCTATTTCGACCTCGACCATGTGATCGCGCAGGGAAATGCGGTCAAGCGGGCCATCGGGCGCCGTCGCCTCGGCACGGGCGTCCGGATGCCCGAAGGCCAGTGAAATCTCATCGCTCATCGCGTATTCCTGCTGGTTGCGCGGCGCGAGAACATCCGCGCTGATCGCGACTTAGCATGGCGCCGGACCGCGCACAAATCCGCAAAGCGGTGCACAGGGTCAGTTCTGCGACAGCCGCGTCGGTTGCTTGTAAAAATAATGGGTTCCGATGGACGCGGTACGCGGGAAAACGCGGGCCCAGCCGGGGCTGACCGATCTGGTGTGATAATGCGTTGCGCCGCCCGTCAGCGGGCGTTCCGCGCCGCTGACCATGATCTCCGCGATCTTGCCGACGCGCTCGAACGCGCGCGGCTCGGCGATGACTTCGGCGCGGCCATCGCAGGTATAGGTGAACTGGCAGGCATATAGCTGGCCGGTGCCCTGCTTGACGACACCGCAGACGGTGCCCGGATAGCGCGGGCTGTCGACGCGGTTCAGGATCACTTCGGCAACGGCAAACTGGCCTTTGACCGTCTCGCCGCGCGCCTCGAAATACAGCGCCTCGGACAGGCAGCGCCAATCCTCGCCGCCCTTGACCGGGCGCTGGGAATCCAGCCACTCACGGGTATAGCCCGAGGTAGCGGCCGGCGCCTTGAGGTAGCTGGCGACACGGGTCTGGGACATGGCACTGAGGCCGCGACGTTCCTGCCCCAGCAGTTTTGCGATAGCGGTATCCGCCCCGGCGGGCAGGACGGATGTCAGCGCAAGGGCCAGCGCGACGGCAATATATCTGAGACTCGGTGACATGGGTCAACCTGCGAATAACGAGAGGCCACGCCCCCCAGGATCAGGGCGACCTACCGATTTTGGCCGCACCCGTCCAGTCCGCGCCGATTTTGGGCGGTTTCGTGCCGTATTCCGCCGATGGGCGGTGGTGTAAACACCGGCCCTTTACCCATTATATAGTGGGATATCAAGGGCGTTACTCCCCGATCTTGTCCCGCACCGCCAATTGGGCGGCAGCCAGCCGCGCCACCGGCACGCGGAAGGGCGAACAGGACACATAATCGAATCCCGCCGCCCGGCAAAAGGCAATCGATTCGGGATTGCCGCCATGTTCGCCGCAAATCGACAGCGTGATTCCCGGTTTGGCCGCGCGCGCGCGCTCGGCCCCGATGCTCAGCAGTTCGGCCACGCCGTCCAGATCCAGTGTATGAAACGGATCCTCAGCGTAGACACCCTGCTTGACATAGTCGGACATGAAGCGTCCGGCGTCGTCACGGCTGAGACCGTAGGTCATCTGTGTCAGATCGTTCGTGCCAAAGCTGAGGAACGACACCTGCGGCGCGATATCGCCCGCCCGCAGCGCGGCGCGTGGCGTTTCGACCATGACGCCCAGGCGGTAGGCAAAATCCTGTCCCGTCTCGCTGCGCACGGCGGCGGCCACAGCATCGACGCGCGCCTTGACCAGTTCGACCTCGCGACTGGCGGATACCAGAGGGATCATGACTTCGGGCACGATCTGCACGCCCTCGCTCGCGACCTTGATCGTCGCCTCAAAAATGGCGCGCACCTGCATTTCGTAGATTTCAGGCACCGTGATGCCCAGCCGAACGCCGCGCATGCCCAGCATGGGGTTGTATTCCGACAGCGCCTCGACCCGGCGAATAACCGTGCTCAGCGGCAGATCCAGCGCCTCGGCCAGCGCGCGATGCCCGGCGCGGTCGCTGGGCAGGAATTCGTGCAGCGGCGGGTCGAGCAGGCGGATGCAGACCGGTTGATCCTGCATGATACGGAACAGATCGGCAAAATCGCCGCGCTGCATGGGCAAAAGCCGCTCCAGCGCCGCCGCGCGGTCGGGGCTGGTGCCGGCAAAGATCATCTCGCGCATGACGCGCAGGCGGCCTTCCTCGAAAAACATGTGCTCGGTCCGGCACAGGCCGATGCCGTGCGCGTTGAAATTTCGGGCCATCTTGGCGTCCATGGGCGTGTCGGCATTGGCGCGCACGGCGATGTCGCGCACGTCGTCGGCCCATGCCATCAGCACCTGAAAACTGTCATCATGGCCCGCGTCCAGCAGCGGCGCCTGCCCGAACAGCACCTCGCCATTGGTGCCATCGATGGTGATTTCATCGCCTTCCTTCAACACCCGGCCATCGGGCGCCGTCAGCTTGCGCGCCGCCGTCTGAAACCGCATCGAGGACGCGCCGACCACGCAAGGCAGGCCGATGCCGCGCCCGATCACGGCCGCGTGGCTGGTCATCCCCCCGCGTTCGGTCAGGACCGCGACGGCGGCATGCATGCCGCGGATATCCTCGGGGCTGGTTTCGCGCCGCACCAGCACGCAGGCCTCGCTGCGCGCAGCGGCGGCTTGCGACGCCTCGGCGGTGAACACGATCTTGCCGGTGGCCGCGCCGGGGCTGGCGGCAACACCGCGCGCCAGAACGTCGCGGCGGGCCTCGGGATCGACCTGCCGGTGCAACAATTCGTTCAGCGCGCGCGGCTCGATCCGCATCAGCGCCTCTTCGCGGGTGATGATGCGATCCTCGGCCAGCGCCACGGCGATGCTGACGGCGGCGCGCGCGTTGCGCGCCACGCGCATACCATCCAAAAGGTGAAGCTTGCCGTTTTCAATGGTGAATTCGGCCTGCATTTCCTCGCGCAGCTTTTCGCGCATAAGCACCAGATGCGATTTCAGCTGTGCGAACGCCTCGGGCGCGAGGTCTTCCAGTGACGGGCCGCGCGCATCGCGCTCCAGATAGATCGTGCCGTTTGTGCCGCTCAGCGCATCGCGGCCCTGGCTTTGGCTGAGGTAGCGCCCGGTGATCTGGCGCGCGCCCGATTTGCTGTTGACCAGCTGCATCACGCCGCTGCCGCTCTCGCCATGGCCAAGGCCGATGGCCATTTCCTGCACCACAAGGCCCAGCCCCGCATCCGCCGGCGCGCCCTTGGCCTGCCGCAGAAGGCGGGCGGTCGTTCCCTCCCACGCGCGCGCCATGGAGCGCAGGACCTCGGCCAGTTGCACGGCGATGTCCTGCGGAAACGGCTCTTCTGTTTCTTCAAGGTAGACCCGCAGCGCAAAGGCCACTGCATCATCCGGATCGTCGGGCATGTCGTCCAGCATGTCGGGGTCCAGCCGCGCCACGTGGATCGCGTAGCTTTCGATAAACCGCAGGTACAGCCGCGTCGCGGCAGCGAGGCCGATCCGGTCTGCCAGCGCATCGCGCATCGCATCCGACATGCCGATATTCAGCACCGCGCGCGGACCACCCCAATCGCCGTCTTCCGACGAGGGCCGCACGCAAAGCAGCGCCGAGCCGTCCAGCATCGACAGCAGCGCGCGCAGGTCCGGCATGCCGCCCGCCGCAATGCCGTGAACCACCTTGAAGGACAGCGCGACAGTCGGCGGCACCGGCATCTTCAGCCGGGCAAGGCGTTGCAGGCATTTCGCCCGCCCGCCATGCGTGTTTGCGCCAATCGGCGCCCCGGGGGTGACAAGCGTGATGTCGGTATCGCGATGCTGCACTGCGGCGCCTTTCATGTGTGGGTGCAGCATAGGCGTGATCGCGCGCATGGCAAGGGAAACTGCGGGTGAGGGGCGCAACGTAAGCTGGGCGCGCTACGCGCTTGATTCCGGGCCAAAGGGGCGCTGCCTAGCCCTCGATGCGCGTCAGATCCACTGCGGCCAGCCCGATCTTGCGGATCTGGCCCAGCATGTTCAGCCGGTTGCGCCGCACGATCTGATTGTCGGAATTCACCTGCACCGCCTCGAAAAACGCATCGATCGGCGCGCGCAGGCCCGCCAGCGCGGACATGACGGCGGCGAAATCCTCGGATTTGAGGGCGGTGGCTACCTGCGGCTCGGCGCGGGTCAGCGCGGCGAACAGCGCGCGTTCCTCGTCCGTCTCGGCAAATTTGGCATCGGCGCCAAAGGAGTATTCGACGCCGTCGTTTTCCTCGGCTTGGCTGAGGATATTGTTGGCCCGCTTGAAGCCTTGCAACAGGTTTCCCCCGTCCTCGGTTTTCAGGAAATCACTGAGTGCCGTGGCGCGTTTGACCAGAAGGGCGAGGTCGTCATTGCCTTCCATGGCGATGCAGGCGTCGATGACGTCATGGCGGATGCCTTGGTCCTTGAGGTAGACTTTGAGGCGGTCGTGGAAGAAGGAGAGGAGTTCTGCCCGAGTCTGTTCAATTATCGAGAGACCATCAACTCTATCATCGGTAAAACGGCTCCAGATAATACTCGTGTGCTTATCAATATAATCACTGTGTTTATCCAAGGTGGCTGAAAGCGGTAACCGCAAATCATTCTCCAAAACCAACCGAATAACCCCCAGCGCCGCCCTACGCAACGCGAACGGGTCCTTGCTCCCGGTCGGCTTCTCGTCGATCGCCCAGAACCCGGTCAGGATATCCAGCTTGTCCGCCAGCGCCACGGCCACGGATACCGGCGCGGTCGGCACATCATCGGACGGCCCCAGCGGCGCGTAATGCTCTTGCGCGGCCGCTGCGACTTCGGCAGGCAGGCCAGCGGCCTCTGCGTAATACCGCCCCATCAGCCCCTGCAATTCGGGGAATTCATAGACCATTTCCGAGGGCAGGTCGGACTTGGCCCAGCGCGCGGCCTGCTCGGCCAGATCGGGATCGGCGCCCACCACCGGCGCGATCTCGCGCGCGAGGGCGGCGATGCGGTTCACCCGGTTGGCCTGACTGCCCAGCTTGTTGTGGAAGGTGACATTGGCCAGCGCGTCCTGCCACGCCTGTCCGCCCGCCTCGGCGATGCGCAGGTCATTCTCCCAGAAGAATTTCGCGTCCGACAGGCGCGCGAACAGCACCTTCTGATTGCCAGCCAGAATGGTCGCGCCATTGTCCGCCGTCTCGCGGTTGGCGACTGTGATGAACCGCTCGATCCGGCCCGTCTTGGGGTTGCGCACGGAAAAGAACTTCTGATGCTCCTTCATGCTGGTTTGCAGCACCTCGGGCGGCAGGCCCAAAAACGTCTGATCAATCGTGCCCATCAGGACAACCGGCCATTCGACCAGCCCGGCGACCTCGGCCAGCAGGGCGCGGCCCTCGGCGACCTCCAGCCCGGCGGCGAAGGCCTGATTGGTGGCGTCCTGCCAGATCGCATCGGCCCGCTCGGCGGCGTCCAGAACGACGTGGCGCTTCTTCAGTTTGGCCGCGTAATCGTCAAAACCGGTGACAGCAAACCGCCCCGGCGCCATGAAGCGGTGCCCCTCGGTCGTGTTCCCGGTACTGATGCCGTCCACGTCCAGATCGACGATGCTGGCCTCGCCCGCCTCATCGCTAAGGATGCACAGGATCGAGTGCAGCGGGCGCACCCAGCGCAGGCTGCCAGTGCCCCAGCGCATGGATTTCGGCCACGGAAACCCGCGAATGACACCTTCCAGCACTTCGGCGACGATCACATCGGCATCGCGGCCCGGTTTGGTGATGGTGGCGTAGTAGACCTGCCCCTTCTTCTCGTCCCGGATTTCCAGATCGTCGCGGGTGACACCGGCGCCGCGCAGGAAGCCTTCGATAGCCTTTTCCGGCGCATCTGTGCGGGGGCCTTTGCGCTTTTCCTTTATCGTGGGCGAGGACGCGGTCAGCCCCTCGATCGCCAGCGTCAGACGGCGGGGCGTGGAAAACGCGGCGGCGCCCGCGTAGGTCAGACCGGCCTCGACCAGCCCATCGGTGATGCGCGATTTCAGATCCTCCGCCGCGCGGGTCTGCATCCGGGCCGGGATTTCCTCGGAGAAGAGTTCGATCAGCAGATCGGGCATGGCTTAGTATCCTTCGGGGGCTGGCGGGCAATCGTCGGGGGCGGGCTTGCCGTCAAACACGATCTCGCCGCAGCGGTTGATCTGGTCCCACGCCCAGCCGCGCCCGTCGTCGTGAATGGCAACCATGCGGTCGATGCCGTATTTGACATTTTCAGTGCCGAGAAAGGCCAGCGCGCTGCCTGCCTCGATCGCTGCGCCGATCTCCTTGGCATCGAAACAGTCGAACCATTTGGGCGCGGTCAGCGGCACGGCGTCCTCGTCCAGAATATAGGTTTCGGTCAGCATCGGCAGGCTCATCGACGTGGTGAAACAGGCGCGATAGCGGATGGGCGAGCTGTCGGCGTCGATGGCGCGAAAGCCATCATACAGCGCCGGTTCGGGCGTGTCCGTGATCAGCGACGTGATCTGCACATCGGTGTCGCCGTTGGGCGCCACCTCGTAATAATAGGCATAGACCTGCTGGTAATACATCAGGGCGCCGCCGCCGATGCCGCAGACAAGCAATAACACGGTGAGGACCTTTCCCATCTACGCCGTCCAGCCCCCTGCGGAGGTCTGCACGAATGCATCGGCGCATTGTTTCGCCAGCGCGCGCACGCGGCCGATATAGGCCTGGCGTTCAGTGACCGAGATGACGCCGCGCGCATCCAGCAGGTTAAAGATGTGGCTGGCCTTGATGCATTGATCATAGGCCGGGTGCGCCATGACGATGCGCTTGCCGGTCTTTTGGTCGGTGTCGGGCGCGTCCAGACTGGCGCGGCACTCGGCCTCGGCCTCCTCGAAGTGGCGCAGCAGCACCTCGGTATTGGCGATGTCGAAATTCCAGCGGCTGAATTCTTCTTCGGTCTGGCGGAACACGTCGCCATAGGTCAGCGGGATGGGCGCGGACGGGTCGTTATAGGGCATGTCCATGACGTGATCGACGCCCAGCACATACATCGCCAGACGCTCCAGCCCGTAGGTCAACTCACCCGAGACGGGCGCGCAATCATGCCCGCCGACCTGCTGAAAATAGGTGAATTGGCTGACTTCCATGCCGTCGCACCAGACCTCCCAGCCCAGACCCCATGCGCCGAGGGTGGGCGATTCCCAGTCATCCTCGACAAAGCGGATATCGTGGAGGGTCATGTCGATGCCGATGGCCCCAAGCGAGCCCAGATAGAGCGCCTGCAATTCCGGCGGGCTGGGTTTGATCAGCACCTGATACTGGTAATAATGCTGCAAACGGTTCGGGTTCTCGCCATAGCGACCGTCGGTGGGGCGGCGCGAGGGCTGCACATAGGCGGCGGCCCATGGGCGCGGTCCGAGGCTGCGCAGCGTGGTCGCGGGGTGGAACGTGCCGGCGCCGACCTCCATATCATAGGGCTGCATGATGGCGCAGCCCTGCGCGGCCCAATAGCTTTGCAATCGCAGGATAATGTCCTGAAAGCTGCGCGGTTTGGCGGTGGTTTCGGTCATGCGGGGCCCCTTGAGGATGTCATCGGGCCTGCGCCCCTGAAATCGCGCCCCCTACCTACGGCGGGGCGCAGAAAGGGTCAATCAGGCGGGCGGGCATAATTTGACGCATCTCAGTCGGATCGTCACGCCCATCCGGCCCTGTCAGCGTTCTGAATAGGCATATTTCGGGTGCATACCATGGCCTTTTTGTTAGAACACGTTAAATGCAACGGAAATTGCGCTGAGTTTCAAGGGTGACGAAGAGAATGATACGGACATTTCTGGCGACGGTTTTCGTGATTGTCGCAGGACTCGGCATGGCGCAGGCGCAGCAAACAGGCAGCAGCCGGGATCTGGTCTGGGTCCAGATCGAGGCACAGCCGAGTCTGGCCGCGATCAACGCCGCATTGCGCCGCCGCGCCGCGTCGCTGATCAACGTGAACGGGTTCGATCTGGACGGATCGGGATGGTACGTCGTGGCGCTGGGGCCTTATGACCCCGATACGGCAGCCGAAGTCCTGCGCGTGCTGCGCAGCGACGGCAGCATCCCCCGCGACAGTTACATCACCCAAAGCACGGATTACGCGCGCCAGATCTGGCCGGTCGGCGCCGATTATCTGACGCAGGGCGCAGGGGCCGCGACGGAAAATCCGGCACGCGACACCGATCTAGCCACCGCACTGGACCGGATCGACACGCCTCAATCAGGTGCGCAGCCCGAAACCAATCAGCCCGCGCCCGAATTCGTCGACGAAACCCCGCGTCAGGCGCGCGCCAGCGAGGCGACGCTCAGCCGCGAACAGCGGGCCAATCTTCAGCGCGCGCTGGAATGGGCCGGGCATTACGCGGGGCGCATCGATGCGCAGTTCGGCGCAGGCACGCGCCGGTCGATGGCCAGATGGCAGTCCGCCAACGGCCATGAGGGCACCGGTATTCTGACAACGCTTCAGCGGGCCGAATTGCTGGGCCAATATAACGCCGTACTCGACGGTCTGGAGTTGACGCGCGTCGCCGATCCCAAGGCCGGGATCGAAATGCAGATCCCGCTGGGGGTGGTGAAATTCACCAAATACGAGCCGCCCTTTGCGCATTTCGACGCCACCGGCGACAGCCCCGCGCGCGTTCTGATGATCAGCCAAGAGGGCACAAAGGACACGCTCTATGGTCTATATGACATCATGCAGACGCTGGAAATCGTCCCGCGGGACGGGCCGCGCGAACGGGGGCGCGACAGCTTTACCCTGACTGGCGAAAACGCCAGCATCGTGTCGCATACCGAGGCGCGGCTTGAGAATGGGCGGATCAAGGGCTTTACCCTGATATGGCCTGCAGGCGACGAACAGCGGCGCACGCGCCTTCTGCGCGTCATGCAGGACAGTTTCACCCGCACGGCCGGGGTGCTGGACCCCAGCGCCGGACATAACGACGCGCAGAGCATCGATTTGATTTCGGGGCTGGAGATCCGCAAGCCGAAATTCTCGCGCTCGGGCTTTTACGTCGACGGGCGTGGCACGGTTGTCACCACTGCCGAATTGGCCAATGGCTGCGGCCACGTCACCATCGAGGACGGTCAGGAGGTCGACATTGCCGCGACCGACAAGGCGTTGGGCGTGTCGGTTCTGCGCCCGCGCGGCACCGTGGCCCCTATCGGTGTCGCCGCGCTGAGCCAGGGCGCGCCGCGCATCCAGTCCGAAGTGACGCTGGCGGGATATTCCTATGGCGGCGTTCTGGGCGCGCCCTCGCTGACCTTCGGCACGGTGTCCGACATTCGCGGCCTCAACGGCGAGCAGGGCATCAATCGCCTGACCCTGGCCGCGCTGGAAGGCGATGCCGGCGGGCCGGTGATGGACGCGGGCGGGGCGGTGCTGGGCATGTTGCTGCCGCGCGCTGGCGGCGCGCGCACCCTGCCCGACGATGTCGCGTTTGCCGCTGGCGCCGGCGCGCTGGCGCGCGTGCTGGCCGATGCCGGCGCAACGCCCGCAACTGCAAACCGGTCTGGCGGGGCGCTGACCCCCGCGCAAATGTCAGAGCGCGCCATCGGCATGACCGTGCTGGTCAGTTGCTGGGAGTAACGAAATGACCGGCGACGACGACGCGTGACGCCGCCGCCGGAACCCGCTAAGACCGGGCCTGATACATGATCCCGAGGCGTGGCCCCCTATGACAAAGCCCCCAAAGACGAAACGCACGGCGCTCTATACCGAGCGTGACCGCGAAAACCTGCGCTGGCTCTGGTCGCGTTACCTACAGAAAAAGGCGCCTTGGCTGTTTGTTGTACTGGGCATGATCCTGGTGCAGGGTGTCGTCTATCAGCAGTTCCTGTCGATGACCGAAAGCGGCCTGCGCGTCATTTTCGACAGCGGCAGCGTGGCTGATCTGGTGATGGTATGTATCGTCGTTTTCATCCTGTTCGCCGTGCGTGGCCTGATGTCCTATCTGGTGCCGCGCGTGACGATCTGGATCAGCAACGACGCGATATTCCAGATGCGACGCGACCTGATCGCACATATGATGTCGCTGGATCTGGCCTATTTCGAGCGGACAAAATCGGGCGAGATCATTCAGCGGCTGGTCACGCAGACGCAGGCTCTGGGCGTATTCGTCGGGCAGGCTGTGGCGAACGCCGTGCGCGACGCTGTCACTGTCATCATCGTTTCGGGCTACCTGATCTGGAAAAACCCGATCCTGTTCACCACCGCCGTCATAGTGCTGCCGTTCATCATCTGGATCATGAATTACGTCTCGGACCGGGTAAAGATCGCACAGGGCGAGGCCGAAACGGCGATGGGCGATTACATGAACGGCATCGAAGAGACCGTGAATGGCATGCGCACCGTCAAGATTGCCAGTCAGGAAGGCGTCGAGACCAACCGCCTGATGAAGGGCACCGGCGCGATCCGCGACCTGATGAACCACGTGCAGATCACGCAGGCGCTGGTGATGCCGTCGATCGACCTCAGCTCGGCTTTTGTCTATGTTCTGGTGATCGGCGGGGGCGGTTACATGGTGCTGTCGCCCAGCTTTGACATGGACGGCGCGGGCATCATCACCTTCCTTCTGGGCATGGTCATGGTGTTCGATCCGGCCCGCCTGCTGGCGCTGTTCTTTGGCAGCCTGCCGTCGAATCTGGTCCTGCTGGAGCGTATTCGCCGCATCTATGACGAGGTGCCCAGCATCACCGACAAGGACGGCGCAGTGGCCGAATTCGACACCGGCGGCGATATCGTGCTGGAGGATGTGCATTTCTCCTACAGCCCCGATCATCCGCTGTTTCACGGGCTGGACATGACGTTCAAGGGCGGCGAAGTATCGGCCATCGTCGGCTCGACCGGGTCGGGCAAAACGACGATCCTGTCGCTGCTGACACGGCTTTATGACACCAAGGGCGGGCGCATCACCATCGGCGGCCAGCCGATTGACCAGCTGAAGGTCGGCGCGCTGCGCGGGGCCTATTCGGTGGTCGCGCAGGATATCGTGATTTTCAACAATTCGATCTGGGAAAATATCCGCTACGTCAACCCCGACGCGACCGATGAAGAGGTCTGGCAGGCCGCCGAGAACGCCGAGATTGCAGATCTGATCCGCGCGCGCGGCAGCGCGCCCGTCGGCCCCAAGGGCGCGCAACTGTCGGGCGGGCAGAAACAGCGCATCGCCATCGCGCGCGCCTTCCTGACCGACGCGCCGATTCTTCTGCTGGACGAGGCGACATCGGCGCTGGATCAGGCGACCGAGGCGCGGATCAAAAGCGCGCTGGACCGGCTGACACGCGGCAAGACGACCATCGTTGTCGCACACCGCCTGTCGTCCATCGCGGACGCGAGCCGCATTTTTGTTCTGGAGGCCGGCCAACTGGTCGAGGACGGGCGGCACGAGGATCTGCTGCGCCAGAACCGGCTGTATGCGCAACTGTATCAGGCGCAAAAGCAGGGCTATGACAAACAGTAGGGCGCGCGGCGCAGCGCGGCGATGAACCGCTGGACCCTTGCCCCCACCTGCCCCAGCCCATAGTTTCAGCGCGACCATACCCGCAAGGAGCCCTCCATGACCCAACGCCTTCACCTTGTCTTCGGCGGCGAGCTGACCGATCCGTCGAAAAACGTGTTCAAGAACGTGGACGACCTGCACATCGTCGGCATCTTTCCCAATTACGAGGCCGCCCATCACGCCTGGAAGGCCGAAGCGCAGCGCACCGTCGACAATGCGCATATGCGCTATTTCATCGCCCATCTGCACCGCCTGCGGGATGAGGAAACCCCCGCCTCGCCCACCGAAGAGCTGGGCTGAACAATGGCGGCCCCGCTCAGCCTGGCCGCCTATCTGGCCTGGGTTCGGCGCGGCGGCGCAAGCGCGGGCGCGGGTTTCGTGCCCACCTGCGAGCGGCCGGGCGGCGCGGTGGTCTGGGGCCATGCCACCAGTCTTGAACATGCCAATGCGCTGGTGCAACTGGTCGAACGCCTGTCGGCGCAGCGCGGCAATACGCCCGACATGGCCGGCGGCGGGCTGCATCTGCTGCTGACCACCGGGGATGGCGTGCAACTGCCCGGCCACGCCCGCGCGCTGACGATCCACCAGCCGCTGGAGGGCGACACCGCCGCGACCGCCGCAGCGTTTCTGGCGCATTGGCACCCCGATGTCTGCCTGTGGACCGGGGGCGATCTGCGCCCTGTCCTGCTGAAGGCCGCAGACGGCGCCGGGGTGCCACTGATCCTGGTCGATGCCGATGCGGCCCTGCTGGAGCCGTCCAACTGGCGCTGGCTGCCTGACACCACCGGCGCGCTGCTGGGCCGGTTCCAGAAGATCATGGCCCGGTCCGAGGCGACCGCGCGCATCCTGCGCCGCCACAGCGTGGCCGAGGACCGGCTGAGCGTCACCGGCCTCTTTCAGGAGGGTGCCATCGCCCTGCCCTATGACGAACCGCTGCGCGACGAGATGGCAGGCGCTCTGCGCGGGCGCCCGATATGGCTGGCCGCGATGATCACCCATAGCGAGCTGGACATCGTGCTGAGCGCCCACCGGCAGGCCAGCCGTCTGGCGCACCGGCTGTTCCTGATCGTGGTACCCAACGATATGTCCGAAACGGACGCCTTCCGCGATACCCTGAGACACGGCAAATGGCGCCACGCCATCTGGTCCCAAGGCGGCATGCCCGAGGAAGCGACGCAGGTTCTGCTGGCCGACACGCCCGGCGAGATGGGGCTGTGGTATCGGCTGTCCACGATATCGCTGATGGGCAGATCGCTGATGCCCGGCATGAGCGGCAGCGACCCGAACGGGCCGGCGGCCCACGGCTCGGCCATCATTTACGGCCCCAATGTGGGCCGCTATCTGCCCAGCTACAAACGCTATGCCGGCGCCGGCGGGGCGCGCATCGTGCGCGACGCCGAGACGTTGGCCGGGGCGCTGGCGCATCTGATCGCCGCCGATCGCAGCGCCACCATGGCCCATGCCGCGTGGGAGGTGGCGACGGCCGGCGCGCAGGTAACGGACCATATTCTGGAAATCCTGCACGACATGCTCGACGATCTGGAGCTGCGCTGATGCGCGCGCCGGACTTCTGGCACCGCCCCGCCTCGGCGCCCGGTCTGCGCGCGCGGCTGCTGGCACCGCTGGGCGCGCTCTATGCGCGCGCCACGGCGCGGCGCCTGGCAAAGGGCGTGCCTGCCCGCGCTGCTGCGGCGGTGATCTGCGTCGGGAACCTGAACGCCGGCGGCACAGGCAAGACGCCGACGGTGATCGCGCTGGTGCAGCATCTGGCCGCGCGCGGGCGCGCCGTGCATGTGGTCAGCCGCGGCCATGGCGGGCGGCTGGACGGCCCGGTTCGGGTGGACCCACGCACGCATGAGGCCGCTGATGTGGGTGACGAGCCGCTGCTGATTGCCGCCTTCGCCCCTGCATGGGTGGCCAAGGACCGCGCCGCCGGGGCGCAGGCGGCAGTGCAGGCCGGCGCCGAGGTGATCGTGCTGGATGACGGGTTCCAGAACCCGGCCCTGCACAAGGATATCTCGCTGTTGGTGGTCGATGCCGTCATCGGCTTTGGCAATGGCCGCTGCCTGCCGGCAGGGCCGCTGCGCGAGCCAGTGGACGTAGGGCTGGCGCGGGCCGATCTGCTGCTGTCGATCGGCGGCGCATCGGCGCAGTCCGCGTTTGATGCGGCATGGGGGGCTGCGGTGCGCCTGCCCCATCTGCGCGGCGCGCTGGCGCCGTTGCAGACCGGCATGGACTGGACTGGCACGCGCTGTCTGGCCTTTGCCGGAATCGGCCACCCGGAGAAGTTCTTTGCAACCTTGCGCAGCATGGGCGCCGTGCTGGCCGGGTTCGAGGCGCTGGACGATCATCAGCCCTTTACCACCGCGCTGCTGACGCGGCTCGAGGCCGAGGCGGGACGCCTGGGCGCGCAACTGGTGACGACCGAAAAGGACGCCGTGCGCCTGCCCCCGTCGTTCCGGCCCAAGGTGCTGACGCTGCCGGTCAGGCTGGAAGTGGCAGATTGGTCGGAACTGGACACGCGACTGGAGACGCTCGGCCTGTAGCAAGGCGCGCGGCGGGCGGCCTTGGCTCAGCCGCCGTCGCCCAGCTTCGGAGACGCGGTATCCAGCGACAATTCCGCATCCGAAAACCGGATCGGCGTGCGCACGCCGGGCACGCCATCGGGATTGATCCGCATACCGCGCGCGATGATCTGCGGATCGGCGTAGACCTCGTCCATATTGTTGATCGGACCGGCGGGCACGCCCGCGCCCTCGCAGGCGGTCAGCAGCCCGTCCTTGGTGAATGTCCGCGTCCGCTCGGTCAGCAGCGCGCTCAGTTGGTCGCGGCGCGCCACGCGGTCGGAATTGGTTGCATAATCTGGCGAAACTGCCAATTCCGGCACGCCCAGCAGGCCGCACAGCCGCTGATATTGCGCGTCATTGCCGACAGCGATGATGATGTAGCCGTCCGAGCAATCGAACACCTGATAGGGTGCCAGGTTGGGGTGGAAGTTGCCTATCCGGCCCGGCGCCTCGCCGGTGGTCAGGTAGTTCATCGACTGGTTCGCCGTCACGGCCACCGCCACGTCCAGCAGCGCCATGTCGATTTGCTGGCCCTTGCCGGTCACGCTGCGCTGGTGCAGCGCCGCGAGGATGGCAGTGGTTGCATAGACGCCGGTGAAGATGTCCGTCACGGCCACGCCCACACGCTGCGGCTGCCCCTCGGGGGCGCCGGTGATCGACATCAGGCCCGACATGCCCTGAATGATGTAATCATACCCCGCGCGGTGCGCATAGGGGCCGTCCTGCCCGAACCCGGTGATCGAGCAATAGATCAGCCCCGGATGCTCCTGCGCCAGCGACGCGTAATCCAGCCCGTATTTGACCAGACCGCCGACCTTGAAATTCTCGATGACGATATCGGCATCCGCGATCAGGTCGCGCACCTTGGCCTGCCCTTCGGGCGTGCGGAAATCAGCGGTGACGCTGATCTTGCCCCGGTTGCAGCCGTGGAAATAGGCCGCCGTGCGGTCGCCCTCACGCTCGACGAAGGGAGGGCCCCAGCGGCGGGTGTCGTCACCCTCGGGGCTTTCGACCTTGATGACTTCGGCGCCCAGATCGGCCAGCGTCTGACCGGCCCATGGGCCGGCCAGGATGCGCGCCAATTCGACGATTTTCAGGCCGGCAAGGGGCGCGGTCGTCATTGCGCCAACTTTTCGTCCAAGAGCGCCTTCAACTCGGCATAGGATGGATTGCCATAGGACTGACCGTCGATGACGACGGTCGGCGTCGACGTGATCTCGTCCGCGGCCGCGTGCTGACGGAACCATGCCTCCAGCGTCTCGGCCTTGTTCTGATCCTCGATGCAGGCGACGATCTGATCTTCGCCAAGGCCCGCGACCTTGCCGATGCGGACCAGATTATCCATCACATCGCCCATCGTCTTGGCGTCCAGCCATTCCTTTTGGCGGGTATAGAGCAGATCGTTGATGCCGAAGAACCGCGTCGGCCCGGCGCAGCGCGCCAGAAGCGATCCGCGCAGACCAGCCCCGTCAAAGAACACGTCACGGTAGATGTAGCGCACCTTGCCGGTGTCGATATAGTCGCGCTTGAGCTCCTGAAACGTCGTCTTGTGGAACTCGGCGCAATGCGGACAGGTCAGCGAGGCGTATTCGGTGACCGTCACCGCCGCATCCTCGGGACCCATCGTCATTTCGACGATGGAAGACGTGTCGATATCGGCATAGTCGGACGCGTCGGCATTTGCGGCCCCGGCGGTCTGATTACCGCCCAGTTGGGACCAGCCTACACCGCCAAGGAGGGCCAGCGCAGCAGCGCCAAGCAACAGTCTGCGATTCATGGGGATATTCCTTTCGGGTCAGCGTTTGGGTCTGGATAGAACATTTTGCGCAAGGGCTTCAAGCGCGGCACGCAGCCCGGTGTCGGCCACCGGCGCGGCGATATGGCGCGCCTCCTCGGCTTTTGCGGGGTCCGGCCCGCGCGGGGCCTTCGCAGGCGCGCGATGCTGGAAGCTGGCCTGCCCATCGGCAAAGCCCGTCGGCGCGGTCTGGGTGATGGTGATGCGCGAAATGGCGTTGTAGCCATAGACGCTGTTGACGCGGGCGCGCAGCGTTTCCTTCTGCATCTCCAGCATCGGCGCCTGCGCGCCGGTGGTCAGCAACGTCAGCGTCGCGCCCATGCCACCACGCCCGTACCCGACCTTGACCGGGCGGGCGATGGCGGCGACATCAGTGCCGACAATTTCGGCCCATTGGGTCAGCAGGCGCGATTCGGCAAAGCCCCGGCTTTCGGATGCCTTGCGAATCCGCTCTTGCAGCAGGGTACTGGAGCGGGCGAAACCCTTGGTTGTGGGGCGGCGGGGCGGCATCGGTTGATCTCCTGTCGTCCGGCGCCATTTTAGGGCATGGGGCGGGCGAGGCCAGCAGATAGCACGAATGGAACATAAAGAATGCGTGAGATGGCGAGAGCGGCCGATTTGCTGGAATGGTATGATCGCCATGCCCGCGACATGCCATGGCGCGTCGGCCCGGCGCGGCGCGGCGCGGGCGAATTGCCCGACCCCTACCGAATCTGGCTGTCCGAAGTCATGCTGCAACAGACCACCGTCGCCGCCGTCACCGCCTATTTTCAGCGGTTCACCCTGCGCTGGCCCACCGTCACCGATCTGGCCGGGGCCGAGGATGGCGATGTCATGGGCGAATGGGCGGGTCTTGGCTACTACGCTCGCGCGCGAAACCTGCTGAAATGCGCGCGGGTGGTGGTGGCGGATCATGGCGGGTGCTTTCCCTCCGATCACGCGGCGCTGCTGAAACTACCGGGCATCGGGCCATATACTGCTGCTGCCATTTCAGCCATCGCGTTTGACGCGCCCGAAACGGTGGTCGATGGCAATGTCGAGCGTGTGATGGCCCGTCTGCACGACATCCACACGCCCCTGCCTGCCGCCAAGCCCGACCTGACCGCCGCCGCCGCCGCCCTGACGCCAATGCAGCGCCCCGGCGACTATGCGCAGGCGGTGATGGATCTGGGCGCGACCATCTGCACCCCGCGCAGCCCGGCCTGTGGCATCTGCCCGTGGCGCGATCCTTGCGCCGCGCGCATCGCGGGCACCGCGCCGGATCTGCCGAAAAAGACCCCCAAAAAGGCCAAACCGATCCGCCATGGCATCGCCTATGTCGCCCAGCGCAGCGACGGCGCAATATTGCTGGAGCGGCGCGAGGATCGTGGCCTGCTGGGCGGCATGCTGGGCTGGCCCGGCAGCGACTGGACCGAGGACGCGGCCCTGCCCGCCCCGCCCGTAGACACCGATTGGCAGACAATGAACGAGGAGGCGCGCCACACATTTACCCATTTCCATCTGCGCCTGCGCGTCGAAGTGGCGCAGGTTGGCATGGATGCAGATCCACATACGGGCGACTTCGTCCCGATTGCCCGGTTCCAGCCGACGCAACTGCCGACCGTGATGCGCAAGGTCTTTGATCTGGCGCGTGGAATCCTGCGAGATCCCGGCTAAACTGCGCGCAATGTTACGGAGCCGCTCCATGTCCACCGCCCCCCATATCAGGCACGCCATCCCATTCTGGATGTCCCTGCTGCTGGTTCCCATCGCGGTGATCGGCGCGCTTCACGGCGGCTGGACGGTGATCCTGCTGCCGGTCTTTACCTGGTACTTCTTTTCGCTGCTGGATGCGTTCCTGGGCCTCAACCTGAACAATCTGGACCCCGAGGATGACGTCACATGGTATCGCGCCATCACGCTGATCTGGGCGCCGGTACAATGCGCGCTGCTGCTGTGGATGATCTGGTATGTGCCGCAGGCGGCGCATCTGGGCGCGCTGGAAAAAATCGTCCTGTTCTTCGGCGTCGGCGTCATCACCGGCACCATCGGCATCAACTACGCGCACGAACTGATGCATCAAAAACCGCGCGTCGAGCGCTGGATGGCCGATATCCTGCTGGCCATGGTGCTCTATTCACATTTCCGATCCGAACATCTGCTGGTGCATCACCGCCATGTCGGCACCCCGCGCGATACGGTCACGGCGCGCTATAACGAGGGGTTTCACCGCTTCTTTGCCCGCGTCCTACCGGGCGAAGTCACATCGGCGTTTCGCGCCGAGGCGGCGATGCAGGCGCGCCGCGGGCGCAAGTGGACGCATCCCGGCAATCCGTTTTTCCGCTACTGGGCGCTACAAGGCGCGATGCTGGCGCTGGCGCTGGCCTTGGGCGGCTGGGTGGGCCTCGCGTTGTTTCTGTGGCAGGCGCTGGTCGCGGTCTGGCAGCTGGCTCTGGTCAATTACGTCGAACATTACGGCCTGACGCGCGAACATCTGGGAAATGGCGCGTATGAGCATATCAAGCCGCGCCACAGCTGGAACGCTGCGCACAAGGCGACGAACTGGCTGCTGATCAACCTCCAGCGCCATTCGGACCACCACTACAAACCCGACCGCCGGTTTCCCTTGCTGCAAAACTATGCCGAGGATGAGGCCCCGCAGCTGCCCTATGGCTATCCCGTCATGACGATGGCCGCGATGGTCCCGCCCCTCTGGCGGCGCGTAATGAACCCCCGCGTGCGCGCGTGGCGCAAGGCAAATTACCCCCAGACCACCGACTGGAAACCCTATAACAAGGCGACCAATCCGCCCCCCGCTTGAAGGTGCCGGGGCAGAGGGCTAGCGTAGCAGCCAATGCCAGCCGGGGGGCCGCCTCATGCCAGATGGATCACAGCTGTTTGCACATCTGTTCATGCCGCTGAAAATCGGCGGTGTCGAGGTGGCGAACCGTATCCTGTCGACAGGCCACGACACGTCAATGGCGCACGAGGGCCGCGTGACGGACGCAATGATCGCCTATCACGAGGCGCGGGCACGCGGCGGTGCAGGGCTGATCGTGTCCCAAGTCGTCGGCGTGCATGAAACGGCACGCTATACCTCGCATGTGTTGATGGGCACCGATGACGGCTGCCTGCCGGGGTTTGAGCGGCTGGCACAGGTGGTCCACGCCCACGGCACCCGCATCTTTGCCCAGCTATTTCATCCGGGCCGCGAGATCATGGAGGTCGCGGACGGCACCGCACCAGTTGCCTACTCCGCGTCGGCCACGCCGTCGGATCGTTTTCACGTCATCCCCCGCGCGATGACCCTGCGCATGATCCGCGAGGTCGTCGCTGGCTACGCCGCCGCCGCCCGGCGCATGCAGCAAGCGGGCCTCGACGGGGTCGAGATTGTCGCCAGTCACGGCTACCTGCCCGCGCAGTTCCTCAGCCCGCAGGTGAACCGGCGCGAGGATGACTATGGCAGAAACTTCGACAATCGCCTGCGTTTCGTACGCGAGCTGGTCGAGGCAGTGCGCGCGGCCTCGACCGGACCCGGCTTTGTCATTGGCCTGCGCATTTCGGGCGACGAACATATTCAGGGCGGGATGGAGGACGCCGATAGCCTTGAGGTGATCCGCGCGCTGGCATCCAGGCTCGATTACGTCAGCGTGATCGCTGGCACCTCTGCCAGCCTTGGCGGGGCGATCCACATCGTGCCTCCGATGTTTCAGGACGCCGCCTATCTGGCCCCCTTCGCCCACATGGTGAAACAGGCGGTCGATATCCCCGTGATGGTCGCCGGGCGCATCAACCAGCCGCAGGAGGCCGAGGGCATCATCGCCACCGGGCAGGCCGACATGTGCGGCATGACTCGCGCGCTGATCTGCGACCCGATGATGCCGCTCAAGGCCAAGGCGGACCGCCCCGACGACATCCGCGCCTGTATCGGCTGCAATCAGGCCTGCATCGGCCATTTCCACAAGGGCGTGCCGATCTCCTGCATCCAGTTCCCCGAATCGGGCCGCGAACTGACCTATGGCACGCGCCGCCAGACCACTATGCCCAAAACCGTCATGGTGATCGGCGGCGGCCCCGCAGGTATGAAGGCCGCCGCGACCGCCGCCGCATTGGGGCATGACGTGACGCTTCACGAGGCTGCCGCGCAACTGGGCGGTCAGGCATTGCTGGCCCAGATGCTGCCGGGGCGCACCGAATTCGGCGGTATCATCACGAATCTCAGCCGCGAGATGGAGCTGGCAGGCGTCACCGTATGTCTGAATAGCGGGATCACAGCAGACGCGGTTGCCAAAGCCGCCCCCGATGCCGTCATCGTCGCCACCGGCGGCACTGCGCGCATACCGCAAGGGATGGAATTCAGCGACGACGCGCATATCGTCACCGCCTGGGACGTGCTGCGCAGCCACGCCAATGTCGGCGGCTCCGTCACAATTGCCGACTGGCGCGCCGACTGGGTGGGCCTTGGCGTCGCTGAACTGCTGGCCAGCGCGGGCCGCCGGGTGCGGCTCTGCGTGAACGGCACCCATGCGGGCGAAATGCTGCAAAGTTACGTACGCGACACAATGGTCGGGCGCGTGCAAAAACTGGGGGTCGAGATCATCCCCTACGCTCAGCTTTTTGGTGCCGATGACGACACCGCCTATTTCATCAACGCCGCCAATAACGAGCCGATGCTGGTCGAGGGCACCGATACGCTGGTACTGGCGCAAGGTACCGAAGTGTCGGATGCCCTGCTGACCGCGCTCGATGACTATGCGGGCGAGATCATCGGCATCGGGGACTGCATGGCGCCAAGGACCGCGGAAGAGGCTGTGCTGGACGGACTCAAGGCCGCGTGGGCATTGTGATGGCCAATTCCGGATTTGAGTATTTTTGGAACATTGAAAGCCTGTCATGGCGCATTTTCAATGTTCTGAAAATACTCAAAAAAACGCCCTACCGACAAACGGCAGGGCGCAGTTGATGGTGCCTAGCGTCAGACCACAGGCACCGGCGGTGTTCTTGCAAAACTTGGGGAACTCTTAGTTCGGGCGCTCGGCCATTTCGGCGCGGATCTGCTGGCGCAGAAGGTCGATCGGCACACGCTTGCCGTCCTTCTTGAAGTGCCAGTAGGTCCAGCCATTGCAGCTGGGCGCGCCTTCCAGATGGGCGCCGACCTGGTGGATCGAGCCCTTGATGTCGTCGCCGATCAGCGTGCCATCGGCGCGTACCTTGGCCTTGTGGCGCTGGTTCATCGAATAAAGCTCTTCGCCCGGGCGCAGCATGCCGCGCTCGACCAGCTGGCCGAAGGGCACGCGCGGCTCGGCGCGTTTGGACGTGCTGACCTGCAGCGCCTCGCGGTCGAATTTGCGGATGCCTCTCAGGCGTTTTTCAGCGACCTTGCGATAGGCCTCTTCGCGCTCGATCCCGATATAGTCGCGGCCCAGCATCTTGGCCACGGCGCCGGTGGTGCCGGTGCCAAAGAACGGGTCCAGCACGACGTCGCCGGGGTTGGTGCTGCCGACGATGACGCGGTGCAGCAGGCTTTGGGGTTTTTGGGTCGGATGGGCCTTATCGCCGGCCTCGTCCTTCAGCCGTTCATGCCCGGTGCAGATCGGCAGCACCCAGTCGCTGCGCATCTGCACACCGTCATTGAGCGCCTTCAGCGCCTCGTAGTTGAAGGTGTATTTTCCGCCCTCTTCCTTCGAGGCCCAGATCATCGTCTCATGCGCGTTGGTCAGGCGCTTGCCGCGGAAATTCGGCATCGGGTTCGATTTGCGCCACACGACATCGTTCAGGATCCAGTAGCCGGCATCCTGCAATGCCGCGCCAACGCGAAAGATGTTGTGATAGGATCCGATGACCCAGATCGCGCCATTGGGTTTCAGCAGGCGGCGCGCCGCTTTCAGCCATTCGCGGGTGAACTTGTCATAGACAGCGAAACTGTCGAACTGGTCCCAGGCATCATCGACCGCGTCGACCTGGCTGTTGTCGGGCCGGTGAAGGTCGCCCTTGAGTTGCAAGTTATAGGGCGGATCGGCGAAAATCAGATCGACCGAGTTTTCGGGCAGCGCATTCATCGCTTCGATGCAATCGCCGCTCAGGATGGTGTTAAGGGGAAGCGTCTGAGCCCCCTTGATATTCGTCATCTTTGTCATGTCTTGCCTCTGTCCCGGCGCGTTTTTGCGCTCTGTCTGCTTGAGGACAAGGATGAGTCATGGGCGATTCGCCGTCAATTTCTTTTTGAATCAATAGGTTATTTATTTATCTTGATACAAGATATTGTGTACCGGTTTGAATGAACGTCTATGGTGTGGAGTTACCCCCAGATTTTGAAGGGCCTCTTTGTGGCTTTTCGACGGATATCCTGCATTCGTCTCCCAGCCATATCCGGGATAGTGTTGCGCCAAATCCCGCATGACATAATCTCGACATATTTTGGCCATGATTGAGGCCGCCGAAATCGACACCGACAGCGCGTCGCCCTTGATGATCGCGCGCGCGGGGATGGTCAGGCCACGCGGAATCATGTTGCCGTCGATTAGCGCGATGCAGGGGCGGCGCGGCAGCCCGGCGACCGCGCGTTCCATCGCCAGATGCGACGCGCGCAGAATGTTCAGCTGATCAATCTCTTCCACGCTGGCATGGGCGATGCTGAATTCGGCGCTGGCGGCGATCGCATCATAAAGCGCAAGGCGCCGACGTTCGGTCAGTTTCTTGGAATCGTTCAGCCCCTCGGGGATGCGCGTCGCGTCCAGCACGACGGCGGCAGCGGTGACAGGGCCGGCGAGCGGACCGCGCCCGACCTCGTCAACGCCGGCGACGAGGTGCGCGCCCTGCATCAGCGCCTCGGTCTCATATGAATAATCGGGGCCGGTCATAGCCAAGGCTCAGACCACAGGGCGCGGCCAAAGAAAAGGCCCCACGCGGGGCACTTTTCCAACCATGCCAGCCGGCACGGCAGTGATGCGCGCCTATTTTCCGTAGCGATAGGGACGCGCGCTGTAGCCATATTGCGGACGCTGGTCGCGGCGATACTGGCGGCGCTCGGCCCGGCGGTCACGCACCTCGCGGCGGTGGTCATTATATCCCTGCCGATACGCGCGGTCTGCCTTGGAGTTATGGCGTTTGTGACGCTTGTGGGCCTTGTGCGGACGACGGGCGCCGAAAATGGGCTGCACATGGCGCTGGGGCGCGACGTACCGCTTGTCCCTCTTTGCGTCGTGGATTGCAGCGCCGAGAACGGCGATACCGGCCAGCGCGGCCAGCCCCAGGGCGAGATCCCGGTCAGCCGCACGGGCGGGGGTAACTGTCATACCGGTCACGGCGACCGATGCAGCGAGAATGAGGGTAATGAACTTGCCAGCCATTTTGTGGTCCTTTCATATCAATTCCGAGTTGTGCCACCACGCTGGCCCGCCCGGCGCTGCGCATGCAATAACGCGGCGCTGTTATCCGATAGCAGTGCTGCGCTACCGCTTTGGATATTGAATAGCAGCGCGGTGCAGGTCATGTTCGGTGCATGATGAAAATGATTGCCTCCCTCACTCTCGCCGCGCTGATCGCCGGTCCTGCCAGTGCCGCCTGCATCGCCGAATACAAGGCCAAGCGGGACGACCCGCTGCGCCTGTTCTACGGCACGATCGAGGTCAGCGGTGCCTGCACAGTCGCCGCCGCGACCGCGCAATTGAAGAATCAGCTGTCGGCGCAGGGAATGACCCTGCTCAAGGTGCTGTCGGTGACGCAGGAGTGAGCGGGCCGGGCACGATGGGTCGCCCCATCGCGGCAGATGCGCGCCGATCCGGCAACCGGGTGGTGGTGTTTGGCGTTGCCGCCATCGTGGCAATCCTGTCGCTGGCCGCGATCCTGCTGTTCCTGTCGCTGCCAGATGCGGGCGCCTTCAACGCGCGGGTCGAGCGGATCTTTGTCGAGAACGACGCGCTGACCAGCGACGCCGAGATCAAGCTGCTGGAGATCCTTGCGCTGTCGGGAACAGCGTTCAGCGAAACGCTGGTCAGTTACCGCATGGTGATCTTTGTGCTGCTGGTGTTCAGCGCCGCGCTGCTGATATCGGCGCTGGTGTTTCTGGTGATGCTGGTCACTCTGAACCGCCGCATGGCCCAGATAGAGAGGTCGGGGATCGAGGTGAATTCCCTGCTGATCAGCCGCGCGGAGAAATCGGTGTATCTGAACAACATGGGGTTCAAATTGACCGAAGCCGCAATGGAGACCCTATCGATACTGGCCGAGGCGCGCATGGATGGCGACATCCTCACCGGCGCGCAGATCGAGGGCATGATTTCGGGCCGCGATGCCAGCGATTGCGACGAGGCCGCCGGCGCCACGCGGATCAAGCGTTTGCGCGATACACTGGGCAACCAGATGGTCAGCGAATTGCTGGTACGCAACATCGCGCGGCAGGGCTATGTTCTGGCGATAGACAAGGATGTCATTCGCGTTATCTGAGGCATCGCCAAAAGAGAAATATGCGCTCCGCGCGGGGATATTTTCAGCAAGAAGAACGAGCGGTCTGGAAGCGGGTCCGGGCGGTGTGTATGATTGGCCCATGCCCGCATTTTGCCGAGATTGCCTGAGCGCCAACGAGCCTGAGCAGCGCCGCTGCGCCGTTTGCGGGCGTCCGCGCGTGGTCTCGCATCCTGAGCTGTTTGATCTGGCCATCGCCCACATGGATTGCGACGCCTTCTATGCCAGCGTCGAAAAGCGCGACAACCCCGAGTTGGAGGGCAAGCCGGTCATCATCGGCGGCGGGCGGCGCGGGGTTGTGTCGACCGCGTGCTATATCGCACGGATACGCGGTGTGCGCTCGGCCATGCCGATGTTTCAGGCGCTCAAGCTGTGCCCGGATGCCGTGGTCATCAAGCCGCGGATGGAGGTCTATGCCGCCGTGTCGCGCCAGATCCGCGCGATGATGGAGGATCTGACCCCCGCGATCGAGCCGCTGTCGCTGGACGAGGCCTTCATGGATCTGCGCGGCACGGCACGTTTGCACGGCGCGCCGCCGGCCGTGATGCTGGCGCGGCTGGTGCAGCGGATGCACGGCGAACTGGGCGTGACAGGCTCCATCGGGTTGAGCCACAATAAGTTTCTGGCCAAGATCGCATCGGATCTGGACAAGCCGCGCGGGTTTTCTGTGATCGGCGCCGCCGATACGGCGGAGTTTCTGCACAGCAAGCCCGTGCGCCTGATCTGGGGCGTCGGGCGGGCGGCGCAGCTGTCGCTGGAAGCGGCGGGCATTCGCACCTTTTCCGATCTGCTGCGCTGGGAGCGCACGGACCTGCATGCGCGGTTCGGTGCGATGGGGGACCGCCTGTGGCATCTGGCGCGCGGGCAGGACCACCGTCGCGTCGATGCGCGCGCGCCGGTCAAGTCGATCTCGAACGAGACCACATTCAACGACGACACCGGCGATCTGGATGTACTGGACGGCCATATCTGGCGGCTGGCCGAAAAGGTATCCGGCCGGGCCAAGGCGCGGCAATTGGCGGGACGCGTCGTGACGCTGAAGCTGAAGCGCAGCAATCATTCCAGCCTGACACGGCGACAGTCCCTGCGCGATGCCAGCCAGATGGCCGACACGATCTATCGCACCGCACGCGCGCTGATGGACGGCGCGGCGGGCGAGGCGCCGTTTCGCCTGATCGGGGTGGGCCTGTCGGATCTGGTGCCGGACAGCGCCGCCGACCTGTCGGGCGATCTGCTGGACCCCGGCGCCACCCGGCGCAGTGAGGCCGAGCGCGCCAGCGACGAAATCAGGCGCAGGTTCGGCGACGGCGCGATCCTGAAGGGGCGCGCGCTGCGGTGACGGGCGCTATTCGGCGGCCAGCGGCATGCTGGCGGCGCGCCCGATATCGGTAATCCCGGCGACGATCTGATCCAGCAACGTCTGAAATGCCGCGAAGCCGGGCGCCGGGCGCACCGTCTTTTCGTCCATATAGAGCGCGCGGTCGATTTCAATCTGGATGGCGTGACGCCCCCGCGCCGGGCGCCCGTAGGTTTGCGTGACATAGGCCCCGGCAAAGGGTGTGTTGCGCACGACCGTCAGCCCGGCGGCGGTGAACGCCTCTTCGATCCGGTCGGTAATATCGCCGGCCGCCGACGCGCCAAAGCGGTCGCCCAGTACCACGTCGGGCCGCCGCGCGCCGGTGCGCGCCATTCCGTCCATCGCCTCGTGCGGCATCGAATGGCAGTCGACCAGGATCGCGCGCCCGAACATCGCATATGCGCGGTCCATCTCGGTCGCCAGCGCGGCATGGTAGGGCCGCCAGATGTCGTCGATGCGCCGCTGCGCCTCTGCCAGGGGCAGCTTGCCACGATAGATCGCGCGCCCACCTGCGACGACGCGGGGGATCACCCCCAGTCCGGCGGCGACGCGCGGATTGTGACCCGCATGGCGCAAACCCTCGATCAGGGCCGGGTCCAGTTCGTCCGCACTGCGGTTGAGGTCGACGAACGCACGCGGCGCCCCGGCCAGCAGCAACGGCGCGCCATGGCGCGGCGCTGCGGCGAACAGGTGATCGACAAACGCATCCTCCGAACTGCGCAGGGTCAGCGAATCAAGCAGCGAGCTACGCAGGAACCACGCCGGGTAGTCACGCGCGCTATGCGGCGATGCGAATACGATACAGGTATCGCGCCGGTCGGGAACGTGCAGATGAAAGGCGGCCCTGGGCATGATATCTCCGGCTTGCGACGTGATATGATAGTCCGAAGTTTACGTTATGCAAAAGCCCCTTGATCCCCCGTGCGACTCCTTTTATAGACCAGCGGACCGGCGCGTATTTTCGCGCCCCTTTCTTGTGAGGGGCACGGCGATGGCGGCGGTATTCATGGGCGATTAGCTCAGTGGTAGAGCACTTCGTTGACATCGAAGGGGTCACAAGTTCGAACCTTGTATCGCCCACCATGAATTCACTGGCGCCGAATTCGGCACCGCCCGCAACCTCAGGCGCTGGCCCGCGCCGCGACAGATCAGGAGATGAACGATGAAAGTTCGCAACTCGCTCCGCTCGCTCAAGAACCGGCACCGGGATTGCCGCGTCGTGCGCCGCAAAGGCCGCGTTTACGTGATCAACAAGACCCAGCGCCGTTTCAAGGCCCGTCAGGGCTAAGCTGGCAATCCTCCTACGGGATGGATGATTTCGAGAACCCCGTCTCAGCCGAGGCGGGGTTTTTGTTTGACCCGCGCGCGCTTGCAAACCGCTCTCTTGCCCATGGCAGGCGAAACGCTTTAGCTGTGACTGTGCAGCGGGAGGCAGGACATGAAGACGCAGAACATCATTGTCGTCGGGGCCGGAATCTGCGGGTTGTCCGCCGCGATCTGGCTGCGCCGCGCGGGCCATGACGTCACCCTGATCGACAAGGACGGGCCGGGCGCGGGCGCGTCCTATGGCAATGCCGGGCTGCTGGCCGAATGGGCCGTCGTGCCGGTCAGCGGGCCGGGGATTGCGTGGATGGGCCTCAAATACTTGATGTCGCGCGATGCGCCGCTGTCGCTGCAATGGTCACAGATGCCGCGACTGGCGCCTTGGCTGGCGCAGTTTCTGCGCAATTCCACCGACACGCGCACGCGCCGGATCTCAGCCGCGCTGTCGCATCTGCTACATGACAGCGTCGATCAGCACCGCGCGCTGACACGCGGCACCCGGGCCGAGCGATGGATCGCCTCCAGCGATTTCGGCTGGGCCTACGCCGATCGCGCCGCGTTTGAAAAGGACGCTTACACGTGGGAGCTGCGGCGCCTTGCGGGCTATGTGCCCGACGTGATCGACGGCCCCGCCGTGCGCGAGGTCGTGCCGATGCTGGGCCCCGCCACCAATTGCCTCGTGCGGCTGAAGGGGCATGGTCATATCGTCAATCCCGGCGCCTATATGGCCGATCTGGCGCAGGTGCTGGAGGATGAGGGCGGCACCCTGCGCCGCGCCGAAATGCGCGATGTGGCGATGGTGGACGGGCGCATCACCGAGGTGCTGACCGACCAAGGCCCCCTGCCCTGCGACACTGCCGTTCTGGCCGCCGGCATCTGGTCCGAGCCGCTGGCGCGCAAGCTGGGCGTGCGCGTGCCGCTGGTGGCCGAGCGGGGATTCCATCTGGAATTCAAAGGCCCGTCGCAGGTGCCAAAAATGCCGCTGATGATGACCGGCGGCAAATTCGCAGTGAACCCGATGGAGCAGGGACTGCGCTGCGCCGGCATGGTCGAGCTGGGCGGAACGTCGGCCAAAATGTCGCGCGGGCCGCTGAACCTGCTGGCGCGTAACGTCGCACGGGTGTTCCCGGGTCTGCGCTATGACAGCGTCGAGGAATGGATGGGCTATCGCCCGTCGACCCCGGACAGCCTGCCGCTGATCGGGGAAATGGGCGTCAGCGGCGTGTTTGCGGCCTTTGGCCATCAGCATATCGGGCTGACAGGTGGGCCAAAGACCGGGCGCTGGGTGGCCGACATGATCGGCGGGCGCGGCAATGCAGATTTGCAGCCGTTCGACGCCAACAGGTTCAGGTGGTCCTAGGACGTGCCGGGCAAAAATCGTCCGGCACGTCTTTGGACGTCAGGCGATCATATCGCGCAGCCGCGCCATTCGATCCTCAACCTGACCTTTCAGGAAATCGTTGTTCAGCGTGCCATCCTCGCCAAATTCATTCTGCGCTGCCGCAACCAGAATCAGCGGGCCGTGCACCACGTTGACCTGTAGCTGCGTCAGGATCGAATGGGTCATGAAATGCCCCGTTTCTCCCCCGGTGCGGCCACCGGCGGCGGACAGGATCACGGCAACCTTGTTCTTCAGCACCGGCGGATTGGCGCGGCTGAGCCAGTCGATCGCGTTTTTCAGGACACCGGAAATACCCTTGTTATATTCCGGCGCACCGATCACCAGCGCATCGGCGCGCACGACCTGATCCATCAGGGTCTGAACGGCGGGCGGCGTGCCTGCATCCTCGACATCGCCATCATATAGCGGCAGGTTCAGATCGCCCTCGATCACCTCGGCCTCGCCAAAGGCGCGCACGGCTTCGGCGATCAACATACGGTTGTAGGACCCCTTGCGCAGGGATCCGGACATGGTCAGAAGGACGGGGGCGCTCATCAAATATTCCTTTTCGGTTGGCGTTGCCCCCTTATCTGTGCTGCCGCACGTCAAAAGCAAGCAGGCAGTGCCAGACGGAACAGCGCGGCAGCCGCGCATCCCGGGACGGCGGGCCTACCATTCGGTCGGCCCCTTGTCGGCGAAGGCGTTTACCAGAAAATCGATGAAGGCCCGCACCTTGGGCTGGGTAAACCGGCCCGGCGGATAGAGTGCATAGATGCCTTGGGTCTCATCCGGCAGATCGGGGATCACATCCTCGACCAGCCCCTGTTTCATGGCGGCCGCATAGAGGAAGCTGGGCAGATACGCGATGCCGAGCCCCGATATCGCGGCATTCAGCAGCGATTGGCCGTCATTGACCGACAGACCCCCGGCGGTACGCACCTGACGTTTCTCGCCCGAGGGCGCGGTCAGTTTCCACACCGATCCGCCCGCCTGACTGGAATAATGCAACAGCTTGTGCGCGTTCAGATCGTCGATTTTCCTGGGACGGCCGTATTTGGCGATATAGCCGGGCGCGGCGATCATCCGTCGGGTCGTGTCGGTCAGCTTGCGGGCGCGCAGGCTGCTATCCTCCAGATCGCCGATCCGCACGGCCATGTCGAAGCCTTCTGAAATCAATTCGACGTAGCTGTTGTTCAGCACCATGTTCACCGTGATTTCAGGGAACTCATCCAGAAACGTGCCCAAAACCGGACTGATGTGATTGACGCCGAAATCCGTGGGGACGCTGATCCGCAGCAGGCCCGACGGATCACTCTGCATCGAGCTGACCAGCGCGTCTGCCTCGCCTGCGTCGTTCAGAACCCGCAGGGCGCGGTCATAATAGGCCAGCCCGATTTCGGTCGGACTGACGCGGCGCGTCGTGCGGTTCAGCAGCCGCGCGCCCAGCCGCGCCTCGAGGGACGAGACATGCTTGGACACCGCCGATTTGGACATGCCCAGCTTGCGCGCTGCGTCGGTAAAGCCGCCCTGATCCACAACCGTGGCGAAGGCTTCCATTTCTGTCAGGCGATCCATTTAACGCATCCTTGCGACTGTCTGTCAGCCTCGGGTATGCCCGGCAATTCAGGCGCAATAGCGGCGCGGTTTCGACAATCTCGGGGTATTGCCGGAAATCGTTCACGCTATGGAAACACGGAAACACCCGTTTCCGGGACGTCTCATCGCGGGATGTCAGAACAGACTGCCCTGATCGGGCTTGCGTCCGGCCGACTTGGGCGCCGGTTTTTTGGCCGCAGGCGCCGCGCCGGTCTCCAGACGGCCATCGGCGAATTCGATCTCCAGCGTTCCGGCCTTTTTTGCCGCCTTGCGTGTCGTGACCAATGCACCGCTCGCGCGCACCACGGCATAGCCGCGCTCCAGCGTGGCCTTGTATCCCAGCGTTTCGCGCAAGCGATCCAGCGCGTCGATACGCTGACGCCATGTGACGGTCTGCCGCTGGCCAGCAGCGGACAGGCGTTGCACACTACGGTCCAGATCCGCGCGCCGCGTGGCAATGCCATCGCCCGGCGCACGGGCGGTCAGCCGCGCGGCCAGCCCCTCCAGACGCTTGGCATCGTCGCGGGTGCGGCGCAGCAGCGTGCCGCCCAGCCGCTCGGACGCCGCATTCAGACGGCGGGTGTCACTGTCGATCATCCGGCGCAGCACGCCGGGGCGCAGGGCGCCGCCAGCCTCGGACAGGGCGACGCGGCGCATCTGCACGCCCCGGATCAGCGCGGCAGGCAGGCGGTCGCCCCAGACGTCCAGTCGCTGGCGCGGGGTATCCAGCAGCGCCTCCACCCGGGGCAGGGCGCGCGCCAGATCGCGCAGGCGCTGGCCGCGCTGCGCCACCCCCGTGGTCAGCGCGCGGATCAGCCGCCCCTCCTGCCCGTCCAGCCATGTCAGCAGTTCCAGCCGCACCGGCACGGCCAGTTCGGCGGCGGCGGTGGGGGTCGGCGCGCGCTTGTCCGAGGCATAATCGATCAGGGTCGTGTCCGTCTCATGGCCCACGGCAGAGATCAGGGGAATGTCGCTGGCCGCCGCAGCGCGCACGACTGATTCTTCGTTGAAGCCCCAGAGATCCTCGATCGAGCCGCCGCCGCGCGCGACGATGATCAGATCGGGCCGGGGCAGCGCGCCACCGGGCGTCATGGCGTTGAATCCCTCAATGGCGCGCGTGACCTCCCCGGCGCAACGTTCGCCCTGAACGGCGACGGGCCAGATCAGCACCTTGCGCGGGAAACGGTCGCGCAGACGATGCAGGATGTCGCGAATCACTGCGCCCGAGGGCGAGGTGACGACGCCGATGATTTCAGGAAGGTAGGGCAAGGGGCGCTTGCGTTCGGACGCGAACAGCCCCTCGGCGGCCAGCGCCGCCTTGCGTTTCTCCAGCATCGCCATCAGCGCACCTGCGCCTGCCGGTTTGATATCCTCGATGACGATCTGATAGCGCGATTGGCCGGGGAAGGTGGTCAGGCGGCCCGTTGCGACCACCTCCATCCCCTCCTCGGGCTGGACGGGCAGACGGCCTGCGACGCCCTTCCAGATGATGCCGTTGATCACGGCGCGATCATCCTTGAGATCCATATAGATATGGCCGGACTTTGGGCGGGACACGCGCCCCACCTCTCCGCGCACCCGGACATGACCAAATTCGCCCTCGATCAGCCGCTTGATCGCGCCCGACAGGTCCGAGACGGAGAATTCGGGCGCGTTTTCGCCGGGATGGGGATCATCGATAAGGTCAGACATGCCCCATCAATGCCCCATCCCGGCGCGCTTGAAAAGACGTGCCGTCAGGCAGCGCGCGAGGTATGTTTGCCCTCGCCGATTTCCTCGATCAGCTTGGCGCAGAACGCGGGCAGATCGTCGGGGTTGCGGCTGGTCACCAGCGCCTTGTCGCAGACCACATCCTTGTCGTGCCAGTTGGCGCCCGCATTCTCCACATCCTTGCGGATCGAATGGTAGGAGGTCATGTCGCGGCCCTTGGCGATATCCGCCTCGATCAACAGCCACGGGGCGTGGCAGATCGCGCCGATGGGTTTTTTCGCATCCCAGAAGGCCCGCACGAAGGCGACGGCGTCGGGGTTGGCGCGCAGGATATCGGGGTTCATCTGGCCTCCTGGCAGCATCAGCGCGTCGTAGTCGGCCTGCTTGACCTGATCCAGCGTGTGGTCGACCTTGACGCTCTGGCCCCAGTCGCCGCCGTCCCAGCCGCGAATCTCGCCGCCCTCGGGGGCGATGACATGCACGGTCGCGCCTGCCTCCCTCAGCGCCTTGAGCGGATGCTCAAGTTCGGATTGCTCGAAGCCGTGCGTTGACAGAATTGCGACCTTGCGTCCTGAAATATCAGCCATTGTCTTTCCTTCCGTGTCTTGGTGTCTTCTGTCGGCCCAACGCGCGCCGCGCGGCTGCGTTCCATCCCCTGCCGCTTGCCTGCGCGGCACCTTGGCCCTATTCAGTGCGCGCAGGCGAAAACAGCAGGAGAGCGGCATGAACATCTTGATCCTCGGCAGCGGCGGGCGCGAACATGCGCTGGCATGGGCCGTGCTGCAAAATCCCAAATGCGACCGCCTGATAGTGGCGCCGGGAAATGCCGGGATCGCGGCCATCGCCGATTGCGCGACGCTGGATATCATGAACCCCGGCGCCGTCGTGACATTTGCGGAGCAGGAGGCGATTGATTTCGTCATCATCGGCCCCGAGGCGCCCCTGGCCGCCGGTGTCGCCGACCGCCTGCGCGAGGCCGGCGTGCTGACCTTCGGACCGTCGAAGGCGGCGGCGCTGCTGGAAGCGTCGAAAAGCTTCACCAAGGAAATCTGCGACGCTTGCGGCGCACCCACCGCCGCCTATGGCCATTTCACCGATGCCGCCGCCGCGCGAGATTATGTCGCCGCCCAAGGCGCCCCCATCGTGGTCAAGGCCGATGGGCTGGCGGCAGGCAAGGGCGTCATCATCGCCGAAACGGTCGAGGAAGCGCATGCCGCCATCGACGACATGTTTGGCGGGGCCTTTGGCGGGGCCGGCGCCGAGGTGGTGATCGAGGAATTCATGGAGGGCGAGGAAGCATCGCTGTTTGTCCTGTGTGACGGGGAAAACATCCTGTCCATCGGCACCGCGCAGGATCACAAGCGCGTGGGTGAGGGCGATACCGGCCCCAACACCGGCGGCATGGGCGCCTATTCCCCCGCGCCGGTCCTCACGCCCCGGATCGAAGCGCGCGCGATGGATGAAATCGTGCGCCCCACCATGGCCGAAATGGCGAAACGCGGGATGCCGTTTCAGGGCGTGCTCTATGTCGGGCTGATGATCCAGGATGGTCAGCCGCGTCTGGTGGAATACAACGTGCGCTTTGGCGATCCCGAATGCCAGGTGCTGATGATGCGCCTTGGCGCGCAGGCGATGGACCTGATGCACGCCGCGGCCGAGGGGCGGCTGGATCAGTCGGATGTGACATGGGGCGAGGATCACGCGCTCTGCGTCGTCATGGCCGCAGATGGCTATCCCGGCGACTATGCCAAGGGCAGCGTCATCGGCGGGCTGGAGGACTGCCCGGCCGACAGCTTCAACATGGTGTTCCACGCCGGCACTGCGGCCAAGGATGGTAAGACCACAGCAGCGGGCGGGCGCGTTTTGGGCGTCACCGCGCGGGGCGCCACCCTGCGCGAGGCGGCGGATCGCGCTTACGATACCGTCGACCGGATCGATTGGCCCGAAGGGTTCTGCCGTCGCGACATCGGCTGGCGCGCGCTGTGATCATCCGCGACAAGCCGGGGCTGCTGCAACTGCTCTTTTCAGTGCGCGGCTCGGTCCTGCCCCGAATTCTGCCGCGTATTTTCGTCGTGACGCTTTTCGCCACCGGGCTGGTCTGGATCGACAAGAATTACATGCAGTTGCCCCATACCAGCGCCGCCCCCTTCGCGGTGTTCGGTATCGCGCTGTCGCTGTTCCTCGGCTTTCGCAACAACGCCGCGCATGACCGGTGGTGGGAGGGGCGCAAGCTGTGGGGCCGCCTGATCGCCGACATGCGCTCCCTGTCGCGCGAGGTCGAGATTTTCCTGCCCGAACGCGCCGACCGGCACCGCGTGCTGACCCTTGCGCTGGGGTTCATCCACGCGCACAGGCTGAACCTGCGGCAGCTGTCGTCGAAATCGGCGCCCCTGAATTGGCTGAGCGCCGAAGATCTGGCCACCCCGCACCCGCCCTGCACCAAACTGAACCAGATGACCGAGGTGATCGTGCGCGCCGCGCCCGATGGCTTTGCCCGCCGCGCCCTGGCTGAACGCCTGGCAGCAATCGTACAGTCGCAATGCGGCTGCGAAAGGATCGCGACGACGCCACTGCCTTATGTCTATTCGCTGCTGATCTTTCGGACGACCTATGTCTATTGCGGCCTCATCCCGTTCGGCCTGATCGAAACGGCCGGCTGGCTGTCGCCGGTCTTCGTGGGGATGATGGCCTATATCTTTATCGGCCTCGCCGAAGTGACCGAGGAGTTGGCCCACCCTTTCGGCGAGACGGTGAACGGCCTGCCGCTTGACGCGATGTGCCGCACCATCGAAATCAGCCTTGCGCCGCATCTGGATATGCCCGTGCCTGCACCGATGAAGGCAGACCGTTTCTATCTGAGCTGACCTGCGACCGCCACACGCGCGACACCGGCAGCGTGCGGCGTGCGCAGCAGGGCCACGGGCGCAGCGGCAGACGCCGCGCCCCGGCCAAAGTCAGATCTGTTTTATCAGATTTGCTTTTCAGGCATCTGAACCACGAGGCCGTCCAGATCGTCGGTCACTTTCAACTGGCAGGTCAGACGCGAGCGGGCGGGATCGGGCTCGTAGGCAAAATCCAGCATGTCCTCTTCCATGTCGTCCTTGGCGGGCAGCTTTTCCACCCATGCAGCATCGACATAAACATGGCAGGTCGAGCAGGCGCAGGCGCCGCCGCAATCGGCCTCGATCCCCGGAATGTTGTTGTCGCGCGCGCCTTCCATGACGGTCAGACCGTTCGGAACGTCGACCTCATGTTTGGTCCCGTTATGCTCGACATAGGTAATCTTGGCCATGATTGCAGACTCCCGTTTCTGGCGTTCCGGGCTTGTTAGAGTGTTTCGAGTTCAAGTTGAAGCACAACTTGAATCCGAAACCCGCGCTGCTGGCGACGGCGATACCTGTGCGTCACTTCTCGAACAGGCGCGCGGCGTCGAAGATACTGTCCAGCCGCTCATAGCGTTCGCGCGTTTCGGGCCAGTTCGCCTCTTGAGTGGCGGCAATCAGCGCCTCCAGCAGCATCATGGTCGAGGTGTTGCTGTCCCATGCCGACGGGATCTGCGTCCAGCAATGAAACGTGTGCGCGGCATGGGCGGCGGCCGGGCTGGCCCATTGATCGGTGATCAGGATCACGGCAACGCCGCGCTCGGTCGCCAGCTGGGCAAGGCGCAGCAGGTTCGTCTCGTACCGGCGCATGTCGAACAGCAGCAGCACGTCGCCCTCGGTCATGTCCAGCACGTAATGCGGCCATGTGGCCGAGCTGGAAGTCATATGCGTGATGCGCCTGCGCATCGCCTGAAAATGGGTAAAGGCATAGTCGGCCAGCGCGCGACTGATCCGCCCGCCGACGACATAAAGCCGCCTGTCGGTATCGGCCAGCAGCCGCGTCGCGCTGTCGAACTGCGCGCTGTCCAGATTGGCCAGCGTCTGCTGGATGTTGTCGCCCACCGCCGTGGCAAAGCGGTTCAGCAGGTGCGATTCCGGCACCTCGCTGGCCCATTGGTCGCGGCGCTGGGTGGGGCCGGAGGCCTTGGCCTCAAGCTCGGCCAGCAGGGCCTGCTGGAACTGTGGATAGCCCTTGAACCCCAGCTTTTGCACCAGCCGCGCCAGTGTCGGCGTCGAAACCTGCGCATTGGCCGCGGCGATGGTGATCGAGGCAAGACCCGCCGCCGGGTAATTATCCAGCAGCGCCTGCGCGAATTTGCGTTCGGACTGGGTCAACGCGGCATAATGCGTGCGGATCGCCTCGCGCACCGTTTGGCCTGTGGCATGGCCTGTAGGTCGGGAAGTCTGGCTCATCGCAAGGTTTCTCCGAAAAGGTCTGGAAAGATATTGACAGAATTTCTGCGGCGTGGAAAGATTTTTCCAAGCAACGAGGGGGCGTCATGTCAGGCGAGCCGCAGGAAAACGCAGTAGTCGAAATTATCGGCGCCGATGCCACCGGCGCGGCGCTGATCCTGTGCGAACATGCCGCGCATGATATTCCCGCGCGCTACGGCGGGCTGGGCTTGACGCCCGAGGCGGCGACGAGCCATGCGGCATGGGATCCCGGCGCGCGCGATCTGGCGCAGTATCTGGCCGGTTACCTCGATGGCACGCTGATTGCCGCCACGGTTTCGCGGCTGGTTTACGACTGCAACCGCCCGCCAGAGGCCGCATCGGCCATGCCGGAAAAATCCGAACTGATCGACGTGCCCGGCAATGCCAACCTGACAGATGCCCAGCGCGCCGAGCGGACCGAAACGGTGTATCGCCCGTTCTGCGCTGCCGTGGCAGGCGCCATCGCCGCGCGGCAGCATCGCTCGCAGCCCACGGCAATCATTACGGTTCACAGCTTTACCCCGGTTTACTATGGCGAAACGCGCGAGACTGAAATCGGCGTGCTGCACGATACCGACACCGCGCTGGCCGATGCCATATTGCACAGCGCGGCAAAGGTGGCGCACCGCACGATTCACCGCAACCAGCCCTATGGTCCCGAGGACGGCGTCACCCATTCGCTGCGAATTCACGGAATGGCGCATGGCCTGGCGAATGTGATGATCGAAGTGCGCAACGATCTGCTGAAAACGCCCGAGGATGTCGCCCGGATGGGCGACGAGCTGTGCGCGATGATCGCCCCCGCGCTGATCCATCTGGGCCTTCAAACGCAAGGAGCCAGACATGCCTAAGGTCATCCGGGGTTTCGTGCGCGGCGTCGATGCGATGAATTATTTCATCGGCCGCATCGCGATGTATCTGATCTTTGCGCTGATCGGCGTGCTGATGTGGTCGTCCGTGTCCAAGACGTTTTTCGAGCCGACGCTGTGGACGCTGGAAATGGCGCAGTTCGTCATGGTCGCCTTTTACGTTCTGGGCGGGCCCTATGCGATTCAGATGGGGTCGAACGTGCGGATGGATCTGTTCTACGGCAACTGGACCGTGCGGCAAAAGGCGTGGATGGACGCCATTACCGTGCTGTTCCTGATGTTCTACCTCGGCGTACTGCTCTACGGCGCCATCGGGTCAACCGCCTATTCGCTGGGGCATTTCACCGGCGAACCGTTCAGCTTTTTCTGGGATCTGTTCAAGACGCTCCTCACCGAAGGCCCGTCAGCGGCCAAGGAGCAGATGGGTTTCATGGAGCGCAGCCCGACCGCGTGGCGGCCCTATATCTGGCCGGTCAAGACCATAATGATCATCGGCGTCACGCTGATGCTGCTGCAAGTCACCGCTGAATTTTTTCGCGATATTGGCCGCATTCGCGGGGAAGAAATCTGATGCCATACGAGATGATTGCGATCCTGATGTTCAGCTCGATGATGCTGATGCTGCTGACGGGTCAGCGGGTGTTCGGCGCCATCGGCTTTGTGGCCGCCGCTGGTGGCATGCTGCTGTGGGGCACGGGCGGGGCGGATATGCCGTTTTCCGCCGCGATGAAGCTGATGAAGTGGTATCCGCTGCTGACGCTGCCGATGTTCATTTTCATGGGCTATGTGCTGAGCGAGAGCCGCATTGCCGATGATCTCTACCGCATGTTCCACGTCTGGATGGGGCCTGTGCGCGGCGGTCTGGCGATTGGCACGATCCTGTTGATGGTGCTGATTTCGGCCATGAACGGCCTGTCGGTCGCCGGCATGGCCATCGGCGCGACCATCGCGCTGCCCGAACTGCTGAAGCGCGGCTATGACAAGATCATGGTGACGGGGGTCATTCAGGCGGGGTCATCCCTGGGCATTCTCGTGCCGCCCTCGGTGGTGCTGGTGCTGTATGCGATGATCGCACGTCAGCCGGTCGGGCAATTGTGGCTGGCGGGGGTCATTCCCGGCCTGATGATGGCGACGATGTTCATCATCTACATCTATGTGCGCTGCCGGATGCAGCCCGATCTGGGCCCGCCCCTGCCGGTCGAGGAACGCAATGTCGGCACCCGCGAAAAGCTGCGCCTGCTATCGGCGGGCATCCTGCCGCTGGTCATCTTTGCGGTGATGATGGTGCCCTTCGTCAAGGGCTGGACCTCGCTGGTGGAAAGCAGTGCGATCGGCGCGATGGCGGCCTTCCTCGCCGCCGTCCTCAAGGGGCGGATGACGCGCGAGGTTTTCGAGAATTCGGTGCGCAACACGCTGGGCATCTCGTGCATGTTCATGTGGATCATCCTCGCCGCACTTGGCTTTGGCGCGATCTTTGACGGGCTGGGCGCGGTCAAGGCGATTTCGGATCTGTTCACCGCGCAATGGGGGCTGGACCCGTGGATCATCCTGATCCTGATGCAGCTCAGCTTTATCGTGATGGGCACGTTTCTGGACGATACGGCCATGCTGGTCATCGTCGCGCCGCTCTACGTTCCGCTCGTGGGCGAGCTGGGGTTTGATCTGATCTGGTACGGCGTGCTCTATACGATCACCTGCCAGATCGCCTATATGACGCCGCCCTTCGGCTATAACCTGTTCCTGATGCGCGCGATGGCGCCGCCCGAAATCTCGATCCGCGATATCTATCGGTCGATCATTCCGTTCGTGGCGGTGATGGTCGTCGCGCTCGCGGCTGTCATGGCCTTCCCGCAGATCGCCCTGTGGCTGCCGAATCTGGTGTATAACTGACAACATAAGAACTCCGCCAAGGAGCATTCGAGCCAACGTGAACCAACAAGGAGAGAAAAGATGACGACACGCAGAAAGTTTCTGGCCTCCGCCGGTATCGGTACGGCGGCCACCGCGCTGGGCGCACCGTCCATCGTTCGTGCGCAAGCGCCGATCAAATGGCGGTTTCAGACCTATGCCGGCGCCGCACTGGGCGAACATGTGACGAAACCCGCCATCGACTACATCAACGCCGCCGCCAATGGCGAGATGGAGATCGAACTGTTCTACGCCGATCAGATCGTGCCCACCGGCGAGATGTTTCAGGCCCTTCAGCGCGGCACCATCGACGGCGTCCATTCGGACGACGATTCGATGGCCTCGCCAACGCCGCTGCAACAGTTCGGCGGATATTTCCCGCTGGCGACCAAGCATATTCTGGACGTGCCCGTCCTGTTCAACCAGTACGGGCTGGCCGATATCTGGACAGCCGAATACGACAAGGTCGGCGTCAAATGGTTGTCGGCCGCGGGTCAGGACCCCTGCAACTTCAACACCACCCGCGAGATCACGTCGCTGGCGGATCTGGACGGTCTCAAGCTGTACACCTTCCCCACCGCCGGGCGGTTCCTGTCGCAGTTCGGCGTCGTACCGGTCAGCATCCCCTACGAGGATGCCGAGGTCGCCGTGCAAACCGGCGAGCTGGACGGCATGGCATGGTCGGGCATCACCGAGGATTACACGGTCGGCTGGGCGAACGTCACCGATTATTTCCTGACCAACAACATCTCGGGCGCGTGGATCGGATCGTTCTTCGTCAATCCCAAACAGTGGGCGGACCTGCCCGAGCATCTGAAGCAGATCGTCATGGCCGGAATCGAGGCCAGCCACACCTACCGCAACCAGTGGTATTGGGGCGGCGAGGCGCGTCTGCGTGCGCAGGGCGACAAGCTGAAGCTGCGCTCGATCCCGCAAAAAGAGTGGAAAACCGTCGAAGACGCTGCCGTCATATTCTGGGACGAGATCGCTCAGGAAGGCGAGGTTCACCAGCAGGTCGTGCAGATCTTCCGCGACTATAACGATGTGATCGGCAAGGCGGGCGTGCCCTACTCCTTCGACTGATCGCTTGTGGCAACTGGTAGCCCCGGCATCCTGCCGGGGCTGGCCCCCCCCTGAATTCACCAACCGCTACTTTGAGGTTCCCCATGTCTGCACAGACCCCCGCCCTGACATTCGACGCGCTGAAAAAACAGGTGAAGGACGGCACCACCGACACCGTACTGGTCTGCTTTGTGGACATGCAGGGGCGCCTGATGGGCAAGCGGTTCCACGCGCAGCATTTCATCAATGGCGCCTACAAGGAAACGCATTGCTGTAATTATCTGCTGGCCACAGATCTGGAAATGTCCACGCCTGACGGCTATGCCAGCACCAGCTGGGAAACGGGCTATGGCGATTACATCATGGCGCCTGATCTGGACACGCTGCGCCCGATGCCGTGGCTGGAGGGCACCGTCATGGTGCTGTGCGACGTGCTGGATCACCGCACCCACGAACCCGTCCCCCATTCGCCGCGTGCGATGCTGAAAAAGCAACTGGCGCGGCTGGAGACGATGGGTTTCACCGCCATGATGGCGACCGAACTGGAGTTTTTCCTGTTCGAGAAAAGCTTTGATGAGATCCGCAAGGGTGGCTACCGCGACCTCGCCCCGATTTCGGGCTTTAACGAGGATTACAACATCTTCCAGACCACCAAGGAAGAACATGTGATGCGCCCCTTGCGCAACCACCTGTGGAACGCCGGGCTGCCCATCGAATGCACCAAGGGCGAGGCCGAGGTGGGCCAAGAAGAGCTGAACATCAAATATGCCGCCGCGCTCGACACGGCAGATTACCACACGATTGCCAAGCACGCGGTGAAAGAGATTGCATGGCAACAGGGCCATGCCGCCTCCTTCCTCCCGAAATGGCACAAGGACCGCGTCGGCAGCTCGTCCCATGTGCATCAATCGCTGTGGAAAGATGGTGAGAACGTGTTCTTTGACAAGAGCGACGATCTGGGCATGTCCGCGCTGATGAAGAACTACATGGCCGGGATGCTGAAATACGCACCCGATTACACCTATTTCCTCGCGCCCTATATCAACAGCTACAAGCGGTTCCAAAAGGGTACGTTCGCGCCCACACGCACGATCTGGTCCGTGGACAACCGCACCGCCGGTTTTCGCCTCTGCGGTGACGGCACCAAGGCGGTGCGCGTGGAATGCCGCGTCGGCGGGTCGGACATCAACCCCTACCTTGCCATGGCCGTGCAACTGGCCGCCGGGATTGCGGGCATCGAGGAGGGGCTGGAACTGGCGCCGCCGTTCAAGGGAGATGCGTATTCCGGCGACGAGGGCATGATACCGACCAACCTGCAAGGCGCCTACGCGTCGCTCAAGGGGTCGGACATGCTGCGTGCTGCGCTGGGCGATGACGTTATCGATCACTACGCCCGCGCCGCCGAGATCGAAATCGAAGATTTCGAGGCCGTCGTCACCGACTACGAAATCGCGCGTGGCTTTGAGCGGTGCTAAGCCGCTGACGTTTGCGCTGGCTGAGATCGCCGGAGCCTCCGGCGGGGATATTTTGGGCAAGAAGAATGACTGGCCCTGCTAAAAACTAGATAGGTTTGCCAATGAGCGAGACACTTACCTGCATTTCACCGATCGACGGATCGGTTTTCGCCACGCGCGCGGCGCTGGATGCCGACGCCGCGCGCGCTGCCGCTGATCGGGCGCGGGCTGCCCAAGTCAACTGGGCCGCGCGCCCACTGGATGACCGTATCCGTTTGGTGATGGCAGGCGTCGCCGCCGTGGGCGCGATGAACGACGAGGTCGTGCCGGAACTGGCCCATATGATGGGACGCCCCGTGCGCTATGGTGGCGAATTCGGCGGCTTTGACGAGCGGGCGTCGCATATGGCGAAGATCGCGGCGGATGCGCTGGCCGATATCGAGGTGGGCGAAGACGCGACCTTCACGCGGTATATCAAGCGCCTGCCGCATGGCGTGGTTCTGGTCGTGGCGCCGTGGAACTATCCTTACATGACGGCAATCAACACGGTCGCGCCGGCGCTGATCGCCGGCAATACCGTGCTGCTCAAGCACGCCACCCAGACGCTGCTGGTGGGCGAGCGGATGGCGCAGGCGTTTCACGGCGCGGGCGTGCCAGAGGATGTGTTTCAGAACGTGTTCCTAGGTCATGACACAACATCACGGCTGATCGCGGATCGCGCGGTGGATTTCGTGAACTTCACCGGCTCGGTCGGTGGCGGGCGCGCGATGGAGCAGGCGGCAGCCGGCACATTCACATCGGTAGCGACCGAACTGGGCGGCAAGGATCCCGGCTATGTCATGGAGGACGCCGATCTGGATGCCGCCGTCGATACGCTGATCGACGGGGCGATGTTCAACTCGGGCCAGTGCTGCTGCGGGATCGAGCGGATCTATGTGCATGAGAGCCTGTATGACGCTTTCGTCGAAAAGGCCGTGAAGATCGTACAGGGCTATACCCTGGGCAATCCGCTGGACCCCGCCACCAGCATCGGCCCGATGGCGCATGTTCGCTTTGCCAAGGAAGTACGCGCCCAGATCGACGAGGCCGTGCAGGCAGGCGCGACGGCGCATATCGCGCCGATGGCGGCAGATGACGGCGGCGCCTACCTGACGCCGCAAATCCTGACCGACGTGACCCATGACATGCGCGTCATGCGCGACGAAAGCTTCGGCCCCGTGGTCGGCATCATGAAGGTGGCGTCGGATGACGAGGCGATCGAGCTGATGAACGACAGCAATTTTGGCCTGACCGCCAGCCTCTGGACCGCCGATCTGGACCGTGCGCAGGCCGTTGGCGACCGGATCGAAACCGGCACCGTTTTCATGAACCGGGCCGATTATCTGGACCCCGGTCTATGCTGGACAGGCTGCAAGGATACAGGTAGCGGCGGCGGACTGTCGGTCATCGGCTATCACAATCTGACGCGCCCCAAATCCTACCATCTCAAGAAGGTGACAAAATGAACCTCATTGGAAACTGGTCCTACCCGACCTCCGTGAAATTCGGCGCTGGCCGCATTGCCGAACTGCCCGCCGCCTGCGCGCAGGCTGGAATGAAACGCCCCCTGCTGGTCACAGACAAGGGGCTGGCCGATCTGCCGATTACCGCGCAGGTGCTGGACATCATGGAAGGCGCAGGGCTGGGGCGGGGCATCTTCTCGGAGGTTGATCCCAACCCGAACGAAAAGAACCTTGATGCTGGCGTCGCCGCCTACAAATCGGGTGGCCATGACGGCGTGATCGCCTTTGGCGGCGGCTCGGGTCTGGATCTGGGCAAGATGGTCGCCTTCATGGTCGACCAGACGCGCCCCGTCTGGGACTATGAGGACGTGGACGACTGGTGGACGCGCGCCGATGCGGACGCCATCGCGCCGATCATCGCGGTGCCGACAACCGCCGGAACAGGCTCGGAAGTGGGGCGCGCCAGCGTCATCACCAATTCCGAAACGCATGTGAAGAAGATCATCTTCCACCCCAAAGTGCTGCCGACGGTCGTGATCTGCGATCCCGAACTGACCGCAGGCATGCCGAAATTCATCACCGCCGGCACCGGCCTCGATGCCTTTGCCCATTGCGTCGAGGCGTTCAGCAGCCCGCATTACCACCCGATGAGCCAGGGCATGGCGCTGGAAGGGATGCGTCTGGTCAAGGATTACCTGCCCCGCGCCTATGCCAATGGCAACGACCTTGAGGCGCGCGCGCACATGATGAGCGCCGCGATGATGGGCGCGACCGCATTCCAGAAGGGCCTTGGCGCGATCCACGCGATGAGCCACCCAGTCGGCGCGGTCTTTGGCACGCATCACGGCACCACCAACGCCGTCTGCATGCCCGCCGTGCTGAAACTGAACGCGCCCCAGATCAAGGACCGCTTTCGCACAGCGGCCGCATACTTGGATATCGAAGGCGGCTTTGACGGCTTTTGCAGCTTCGTTCAGGAATTCAACGACGCGCTCGGCATCCCCCGCAAGCTGAGCGATATGGGCGTGGACGCCGCCCGCATCGACGATCTGGTGAACGAGGCGATCAAGGATCCCAGTTGCGGCGGCAATCCCGTCAAGCTGACCGAGGCAAACCTGCGCGCGCTTTACGAGGCCAGCATCTAAAGCGTTTCGCGAAAAACCTGACTCACAGCTCTTCGCGAAACGCAGCGCAACATGTTGGCGTTGCGCGCGTTTCGCCTCAAGTGAGTGTCTCAAGTTTAAGGCGAAACGCTTTGAGCTTTCAATGTTCTAAAAATACTCAAGATCCCCGGACGCCAAGCACGCGCCCGGGGATTTTTCTATCGCAGCTCTTATTCGGCAGGCACGGCCATCTGCGCGTCGCTCAGCGGATGGGGCAGCTTGTCCAGCATTTCACGCGGGCAAACTTGCAGGAAATGCACTTTTTCGACGTCCCAGTGTCGCAAGATATCCAGCGCCTTGAGGCTGCCCGTCTCATCCGCGTGGCGCTGGATCAGGTCCTGCAACTGCGCCTCCCAATGGGGATGCTGAACGGGGCCGGTGACGATGGTTTCGCGGTTCATCAGGGGGTCGGTCTGCCCTTCGGGGTCATAGAGATACGCCATGCCCCCCGTCATTCCCGCACCGAAATTGGCGCCGATGCGGCCCAGAATAACGGCAGTGCCGCCAGTCATATATTCGCACCCGTTGCTGCCGCAGCCCTCGATCACCACATGCGCGCCCGAATTGCGCACGGCAAACCGCTCGCCCGCGCGCCCGGCGGCAAAGAGGTGGCCAGCGGTCGCACCATACAGCACCGTGTTGCCGATGATCGTGTTCCGACTGGCGTCCAGCGGACTGGACATCGGCGGGCGCACCACGATGATGCCGCCCGACAGGCCCTTGCCGACATAATCGTTCGCATCGCCCGACACTTCCAGCTTCAGTCCCGGCGCGGCAAACGCGCCAAGGCTTTGGCCCGCGCTGCCCGACAGTTTGACCGTCAGGTGATCGGGTTGCAGATTGTTGCGCATCCCGAATTTGCGCACGATATGGCTACTCAGCCGCGTGCCCACCGTGCGATGCGTGTTCTGCACGGCATAGTGCAGCTGCATCTTTTCACCGTCATTCAGGAAGCGGGCGGCGTCGCGCACGATTTCAGCGTCCAGCGTATCGGGCACGGCGTTGCGGTCGCGCGTGCGGTTCAGCGGGGCGCTTTGGCTGGCGACCGTGATCAACATGGGGTTCAGGTCCAGATCGTCCAGATGCGCGCTGCCCCGGCTGACCTGCGTCAACAGATCCGCGCGGCCAATCACCTCATCCAGGCTGCGTGCGCCGATACCGGCCAGCACTTCGCGGACCTCCTGGGCGTAGAAGGTGATGAGGTTCACGACTTTTTCGGCGTTGCCGGTGAACTTGGCGCGCAGCGCATGGTCCTGCGTGCAAACCCCCACGGGACAAGTGTTGGACTGGCACTGACGCACCATGATGCAGCCCATGGCGATCAGGGCGGCTGTGCCGATGCCGTATTCCTCGGCCCCCATCATCGCGGCCATGACGATATCGCGCCCGGTGCGCAGCCCGCCATCGGTGCGCAGCGTCACGCGGTCGCGCAGGTTGTTCATCGACAGCACCTGATGCGCTTCGGTCAGGCCCATTTCCCACGGCAGCCCCGCGTATTTGATCGACGTTGCCGGGCTGGCGCCGGTGCCGCCGTTATGACCCGAAATCAGGATGACGTCGGCCTTGGCCTTGGCCACGCCGGCGGCGATGGTGCCGACGCCCGATTGGGCGACCAGTTTCACCGTGACCTTGGCATGGGGGTTGATCTGCTTGAGGTCATAGATCAGCTGCGCAAGATCCTCGATGCTGTAGATATCGTGATGCGGCGGGGGCGAGATCAGCGTCACGCCCGGCGTCGACAGGCGCAGGCGCGCGATCAGCTCGGTCACCTTCATGCCGGGCAGCTGGCCGCCCTCGCCGGGCTTGGCGCCTTGGGCGACCTTGATCTCCAGCTCTTCGCATTGGTTGAGGTATTCGGCGGTGACACCGAAGCGGCCTGATGCAACCTGCTTGATCTTGGCCGAGGGGTTGTCACCGTTCGGCTCGGGCGTGAAATGCGCCGGATCTTCGCCGCCCTCACCTGAATCGCTGCGCGCGCCGATACGGTTCATCGCCACATTGAGGGTCTTGTGCGCCTCGGGGGACAGCGCGCCCAGTGACATGCCAGGGGTGACGAACCGCTTGCGGATCGCAGTGACGGACTCCACCTCGTCCAGCGAGATCGCCTTGCCCATCGGCTTGATCGCCATCAGATCGCGCAGGTGGATCGGCGGGGCCGATTGCATGGCCGCCGAATAGCGTTTCCACAGATCGAAACTGGCGGTATTGCACGCCGTTTGCAGCATGTGCATGTTCTGGGCGCCCCATGCGTGGGTCTCGCCCGTCTTGCGCGATTTGTAGAACCCGCCGATCGGCAGGACATTGTCGGGCGTGCTGAACGCCCGGGCGTGGACCTCCTCCAGCTTGGTCTGGATGCCGCTGACGCCGATGCCGCTGATGCGGCTGACAAGGCCGGGGAAATATTCGGCGCACATCGCGCGCGACAGCCCGATGGCCTCGAAATTCAGACCGCCGCGATAGGACGAGATGACGGAGATCCCCATCTTGGACATGATCTTCAGCAGGCCCGAATCGATGGCCTTGCGATAGCGCGCGACCACCTCGGTCAGGCTGCCGTCCAGCAGGTTCCGGTCGATCCGGTCGGCCAGTGAATCCTGCGCCAGATAGGCGTTGACGATGGTCGCGCCCGCGCCGATCAGCACGGCGAAATAATGCGGATCAATGCACTCGGCAGAGCGCACGTTGAGCGAACAGAAGGTGCGCAGGCCCTTGCGCGTCAGGTGGCTGTGCACGGCAGAGGTGGCCAGGATCATCGGCATCCCGATACGCCCCTCGCCCACCGCCTGATCGCTCAGCACCAGATGGCCCGCGCCGCTGCGCACCGCATCCTCGGCCTCGGCGCGGATACGCGTCAGGCTATTTTGCAGCGCATTCGGGCCGGGGGTAAAGGTGCAGTCGATATGCCCCACGTCCGAGCTGAACTGCTGCATCAGCACGTCCCACTCGCTATTGCCCACAAACGGGCTGTCCAGCACGATGATCTGGGTCTGCGCGCCGCTCTCGTCCAGCACGTTCTTGAGATTGCCGAAACGTGTCTTCAGGCTCATCACCCGGTATTCGCGCAGGCTGTCGATAGGCGGGTTTGTCACCTGCGAGAAATTCTGCCGGAAAAAATGGCTAAGCGGGCGGTACTGGTTCGACAGCACGGCACTGGGCGTGTCGTCACCCATCGACGCGATGGCCTCTTTGCCGTCCTCGCCCATGGGGGCAAGGATCTGCTCCAGTTCCTCGATCGTGTAGCCTGCCGCGATCTGGCGGCGGCGCAGATCGCCCGCGGTGTACATCGGCGCCTCGCTGACCACGGTCAACGTGTCATCCAGTTCCTTGATCTTGCCGACCCATTCGCCGAACGGGCGCGCGGCGGCCAGACGGTCCTTGATCTCGACGTCGTGGTACAGCTTGCCGTCCTGCATATCGACAGCCAGCATCTGGCCCGGCCCCAGCGCGCCTTTTTCGCGCACGGTCGCCTCGTCGATCGGGACCATTCCGGCCTCGCTTCCGGCGATCACCAGACCGTCGCCGGTCACCACATAGCGCATCGGGCGCAGTCCATTGCGGTCAAGCCCGGCGCAAACCCAGCGGCCATCGGTCATGGCCAGTGCGGCGGGGCCGTCCCACGGCTCCATCACGGAGTTGCAATAGGAATACATATCGCACCACGCCTGCGGCAATTCCTGCGCCTGATTGGACCATGATTCCGGTATCAGCATGGTTTTCGCCATCGGGGCAGAGCGGCCCGCGCGCACCAGCACCTCGAACACCGAATCCAGCGCGGCGCTATCGGACGCCCCGGCCGGCACGATGGGTTTGATATCCTCGGCCAGATCGCCAAAAGCCGAGGAAGCCATGCGAATCTCGTGGCTTTTCATCCAGTTGACGTTGCCCTTGAGCGTGTTGACCTCACCGTTATGGGCCAGCATGCGGAAGGGCTGCGCCAGCCACCATTGCGGGAACGTGTTGGTCGAATAGCGCTGGTGATAGATGGCAAAGGCGGATTTGAACCGCTCGTCCATCAGGTCAGGGTAGAATACCGCGACCTCCTCGGCCAGCATCATGCCCTTGTAGATGATGCTGCGGCACGACAGCGACGCGATGTAGAAATGATTGATTCCGGCGGCGATCACCGCCTTTTCGATGCGACGGCGAATCACGTACAGTTCGCGCTCGAAATCCTCCTCGTCGATGCCTTTGGCGTTCGAGATCAGGATCTGCTCGATCTCGGGGCGGGTCGCGTTCGCCTTTTCCCCCAGGCAGGAGACGTTCACCGGCACATGCCGCCAGCCATAGATCGTGTGGCCCATGCGCAGCACTTCGGTTTCGACAATCGTGCGGCAGGCCTCTTGGGCGCCGAAATCGGTGCGCGGCAGGAACACCTGACCGACCGCGACCAGCTGATCCTGACGCGGCTCGTGGCCGGTGCGGCGGATCTGGTCGTAGATAAAGCTGACCGGGATCTGCACATGGATGCCGGCGCCATCGCCGGTCTTGCCATCGGCATCTACCGCGCCGCGATGCCAGATCGCCTTGAGCGCGTCGATGCCCGCCTGCACCACCCGGCGCGAGCGTTTGCCATTGACCGCGACGACAAGGCCGACCCCGCAGGAGGAATGTTCCTCCGCGTGGGCATACATGCCGTTGTCGGCCATCCAGTCGCGCTTGGCTGCTTCGGCGGCGGCCCATGCATCATCATACTGTGTCATTCGGAAATCCCCTTGGCTTGGCAGCTATGGTGCCGGGCTGTTTTCATTCGGCGGCGACCGGCTGTGCGGCGGTGGTCAGATCATCCAGCAGCGCGGCCGCGCAGTCGCGCCCGTCGCGGATGGCCCAGACCACGAGGCTGGCGCCCCGCACGATATCGCCCACCGCATAAACGCCAGGCAGCGACGTGCGCCCTGTCGTAAATTCGGCCTTGATCGTGCCCCAGCGGGTCACTTCCAGTTCGGGCTGATCCCAGAGTGTCGGCAGCGCCTCGGCCTCGAAGCCCAGCGCCTTGATCACCAGATCGGCGGGCTCATCATGGACGGCGCCGTCGATTTCCTCGGGGGCACGCCGCCCGGTGACGTCGGCCGCACCAAGCCGCATTTGCTGTACCCGCACGGAACTGACCGGATCGCCGCCGAACCCCTTGGGCAGGCTGAGCCAGTCAAAGATCACGCCTTCTTCCTCGGCGTTGGCGACCTCGCGCAGGCTGCCCGGCATGTTGGCGCGGTCGCGGCGATAGAGGCATTTGACCGATGTGGCACCCTGCCGGATGGCGGTACGCACGCAATCCATCGCCGTATCGCCGCCGCCGATCACGACGACCCGCTTGCCGCTGGCATTCAGTTCGCCGCTGTCGAAATCGGGCACGTCATCGCCAAAGGACCGCCGGTTGCTGGCAGTCAGGTAGTCGATGGCGCGCACGATCCCCTTGGCGCCCGACCCCGGCCCGGCCAGATCGCGGGATTTGTAGACGCCGGTGGCGATGATGACAGCGTCATGGTCGCGCCGAAGATCGGCAAAGCTGACGTCCTGCCCGATGGTGCAATTCAGCCGGAAGGTGACGCCGCCCTCCTCCAACTGCTGCATACGGCGCATCACGACGTCCTTTTCCAGCTTGAAACCAGGGATGCCATAGGTCAGCAGCCCGCCACCCCGGTCATATCGGTCATAGACCGTGACCTGAATTCCAGCGCGGCGCAGTACGTCCGCCGCCGCAAGGCCACCCGGCCCGGCGCCGATGATCGCAGCGCTTTGCGCGCGCTCCTGCGTGGGCTTGGCGGGCGTGACCCAGCCTTCTTCCCACGCGGTATCGGTGATGTATTTTTCGACCGCGCCGATGGTGACGGTGCCATGGCCCGCCGTTTCGATCACGCAATTGCCCTCGCACAGGCGGTCCTGGGGGCAGATGCGGCCACAAATTTCCGGGAATGTGTTGGTGGCCTGGCTGAGTTCATAGGCCTCGCGCAGGCGGCCCTCGGCGGTCAGGCGCAGCCAGTCGGGGATGTTATTGTGCAGGGGGCAATGGCTTTGGCAGTAGGGGACGCCGCATTGGCTGCATCTGCTGGATTGCTCGCGGGCCTTATCGCCGGCGTATTCAGCATAGATTTCGCGAAAGTCGCGCCCCCTCAGATCCGGCGCACGCTTTTGCGGCATATCGCGCTGGACGGTTGTGAATTTCAGCATGGGATTGTCAGCCATCGCGCACCTATTCCTAATCAACCAGACATGAATAGACAGACGCGGACTATCTGAAAAGACAGCAACACTGCCCTATATATAGTTATTTTTGCGGTCAGATGAAAAATAGTGGCAGTATCGTATCTCCATTATGACACTACTGCTTACCTTTACTCAAAAACCAGCCAGCAGAAACCCCATGGCGAGCGACCCGACAATGATTCGCCACCACCCGAACAGCGCGTATCCGTTGCGGCTGACAAAGTTCAGCAGCCATTTGACCACGAGCAGACCGCTGACAAAGGCCATGGCAAAGCCCACAGCAATATCGCCCATCGCGCTGAGATCCAGCACGTCGCGATTCTGGTAAAGGTCATAGGCCACCGCCCCCGCCATGGTCGGTATCGACAGAAAGAACGAAAATTCCGCGGCCGCGCGTTTATCCACCCCCATCAGGAGGGCGCCGACAATGGTCGCGCCCGACCGGCTGGTGCCGGGGATCATGGCAAGGCATTGAAACAGGCCAATCCGCAGCGTCACCCAGATCGGCAGATGCGCGGCATCGTGGTAGCGCGGCGTCGGCGCACAGCGATCGACAAAGATCAGCACGCCCCCCCCGAGGATCAGCATCACGGCAATCAACATCGGCGTTTCAAACAACACATGCTTGATAAAGCCATGCGCCAGCACGCCGACCACCAGCGCCGGCAGAAACGCGATAATCACAGATGCCAGAAACCGCCGCGCACCGGGGCTGTGCGGCGCGTCCATCAAAACCTGCGCAAGACGCGTGAAATACACTGACAGGATTGCCAGCACCGCACCCAACTGAATGACCACCTCGAAACTGCGGCCGGCGCTTTGGAAGCCCAGAAAATGGCCAACCAGCAGCAGATGCCCGGTAGAAGATACGGGGATGAATTCAGTCAGGCCCTCAATCAGCCCGAGGGCCGCCGCGACGAGGGTCGTGTCAGACATGGATGGATCCGATTCGATTGGCGCCGGGCATCAGCCTTCGCGCAGGTTGCCTGCTGATTCCTTGATCGCGGCGTACTGCCCCGAACTGCGGAAGCGCCACAAATAGTCCGGCAGCACCGCCGCCATCGAATCCGGCACGATCCCAAGGGCATCAAAGCCCTGCGCACCGTCCTGCACCACATTGTCCGATTTCAGCGACGTCACCTGATCGCGCGTGATCTGCGCCTTGATAAGGCCCAGGGACAGCGTCTGAACCAGCTCCATCCCGGCGCCCATGATGCTGGCGGCAAAGAAGGGTATGTTCACGACAAGACGACGCTTGCGAATGGTGTCGAGCATCAGCTGCATCAACTCGCGGAAGCTATGCACATCCGGCCCGCCCAGTTCGTAAACGCCCGGTGCGGCAGTCCCCAGCGCGCCCATCTCCGCCGCCTGCGCAACGTCATCGGCATAGACCGGCTGAAACAGCGTATCGGCACCGACGACAGGCAGGACCGGGCCAAACCGTGTCATACCGGCAAAGCGATTGAAAAACTGATCCTCGGGGCCGAACACGACGGACGGGCGCAGGATGACGGCAGTCGGGAAATGCTTCAGCACACCGACCTCGCCCCGGCCCTTGCTGCGGGCATAAAGGCTGGCGCCATCCGCATCCGCGCCGATGGCCGAGATATGCACCATGCGCTGCACACCTTCTTCGGCGGCGATGCGGGCGATGCGCGTCGCGCCCTCGTCCTGCACGGCGCCAAAGTTGTTCTTGCCCTTGCGGTCGAACGTGCCGACGCAGTTGATCACCGCATCCGCCCCGCGCGTGACGCTGCGCACGCTGGCATCGTCGCGAATGTTGCACATTACGGGTTCGACCTGACCGACCTCGCCGTAGGGGCGCACGAACCCGGCCTGCTCGGGGCGGCGCACGGCAACGCGCACACGCCATCCGGCCTGCGCCATGCGATCCGCGATATAACGCCCGACAAAGCCCGATCCGCCAAAGATTGTGACCAATTTCGACATGTGGATACCCCCGTCACGCCCGCTTTTACGTATATTGACTTACTCCTACCCCTGCAACACCCCGTCGGCAAGGCGCTATGCCCCAGTATGCCACGATGCCGCGTCAGGTCACCGTCGCCGGTGCCGCAAAAAGCCCGTTGACACGCCCTCTGCCTACGTCTAAACGGCCCCTCACGTGACCTGCCCAGGTGGCGGAATGGTAGACGCGCTAGCTTCAGGTGCTAGTACTGGCAACGGTGTGGAGGTTCGAGTCCTCTCCTGGGCACCAAAATCAACCCCTAAAATCCAAGTATGCTTGATTTTCAGGGGTTTTCGACAGGATCACCTCAAAATCTGCCCCACAATGTGCAACACACGGCGCTGTTTGGCAGCCGGATGGTTCACGTCGTTCGCGCGGCGCGCGAGAGGTCGTAAAGTCTTGCAGCATACCACCGAATGCCGGCGTCGACATACAGGCGCCGTCCGCTATCAACGGGAAGCGGGTGGCAGTCTTCGCCTTGCAGTGAGAGCAGCGTGTCGACGGCTTCTTCGAGCGCCATGGCGAGTTCGGGTGCCGTTTCCGATGGCGCGAAGCAGGCTTCGATGGCCCGGCGGAAGGACGGGCCATGTAGGCCCGGGAAACGCCTGAGCAGGTCGTCGAGACCGCTGGCGTGCCGGTCCAGGAAATCCTGTGTCAGCCTGATCGCGGTGTTTTGCGGAACGCCGGTGGCGGGGTTGATGTTGATTGTCTGTAGTTTACCCATTTGGGTCCTCCTATTGCCGGGGACCGGCGGCATTATGCCGCCTCGGAAAATCCGCCGACCATCGTGTCAAGAACCGCCGCGAAGGAGGTCGCGGCGGCTTGGATCAGGGACGCAGGGACGTCGTCGCCGACCCACTCCGACATGCCCGGATGTTCCGGTCCGTCGATGGCATGCCAAATTCTGGTATCTGCTCTTTATCTCTGCTGCGCTGCTCTCGAGAATGGTCTCGCAAAAAAGGCCATTCGCGACAGTAGCGCAGGTGCAGATCGCGCCGACCTCCTGGTGTGTGATCAAACATGTCGAAACACTGACAGCGCCTCGGCGGTTTCCGAATTCCGCAAGACCACCCCAAGCAATATTTTTTATTTTCAGTACGCCCGCCACTTTCAACGCCGCTCACATAGTAGCGGCGTTGAAAGTGGCGGGCGCTTTTTTGATTGCAGCACTGCCGCTCAAGATACCAAAGCTTTCTTAATTCTAATGGTTCTTAGAACTCAATTCATGATAACGATAGCGATATCAGAAGCTTGGAACCCACGTCAGGTCGTCAGCACGGGATCACGTATTGCGAAATGTGCTAACCTGCTGTCAGGCGTTCAGTGTTCGGGATCCCGCCCCCGGCGTCCCCTGAGTATTTGCCCGGGACAACAAGCGCCTCTGCGCGGGGTGACTTGGCATCAAAACGGATCAATCCGCATTTTGAACGGGGTTCCGTGGGGACCAATTGCTCTGTGCAACAATCAGCACAGGAGCTCACATGCCCATCGATGACACCTATGTAATCCCGGATCACGTCGTCCGGTTTCTCTGCGACGGCCAGCGGAGCTTTCTTGCTCTGCGACTTGTCCATGGCCTTCTTTATGCGCTGGACAACGCTGTCCGAGGCAAGATGGCGCTCGTGCCCGCGCGGTTCCCTGGCGAACATAGTGCTCGAACGAGCGTTTTCGCAGCGGCCGTCGGCCCGGAAAAAGCGAAGGATAACCGCTGGATCCACGAAGCCTGCGCCGAACTGGCTGAGCTACTCCCCATTTGTTGGACAGGATCTGGCGCTTTTTAAGCTCTTCTTTGCTCCTGCTGATCGGGTTGCGTGACTTCGATTTGCCGTGAGTAGACCACTGCCGGTGGTCGGCCGCCAAGTGCTTTGTGCGGGCGGCGGTTATTGTAGAACTCCATCCAGTTGCGGACACCGGCGCGTGCCTGCGACCCGGTCTCCCATGCATGCAGATAGACGCATTCGTATTTCAGGGTGCGCCACAGGCGTTCGATGAAGATATTATCTAAGTAGCGACCCTTGCCGTCCATCGAGATGCGGATGCCGGACCGGCGCAGACGGTCTGTCCAGGCGAAGGATGTGAACTGCGATCCCTGATCACTGTTCATGATGTCGGGCGGACCGAACCGATAGATAGCCTCGTTCAGCGCTTCGACGCAGAAGTCGGCCTCCAGCGTGTTCGAGATGCGCCACGACAGAACCATCCGGGTATGCCAGTCCATGATCGCCACCAGATAGAGGAACCCGCGACGCATCGGTAGATAGGTGATGTCCACGCACCAGACCTGGTTTGGTCTGTCCACACGCAGCCCGCGCAGCAGATAGGGGTAAGTCTTGTGCCCTTTCGTCGGCTTGCTGGTGTTGGGTTTCTGGTAGATCGGCATAAGGCCCATCAGCCGCATGAGCCGACGGATGCGCTTCTCGTTCACGGCATGGCCATCGTTGCGCAGGTGCCACGTCATCTGTCGAACGCCGAAGAACGGCGTGTCGAGGAACTGCACGTCGATCAACCGCATCAGCGCAAGGTTCCCCAAGCAGCCCGCCGTGAGCGCGGTAGGAGAACGTCTGCCCGGTCCGCTCATCATGGAAGCGGCAGCGCCCGATGTAGGCGGCCCGGGCGACGGCCCCCGCGGTCTTGCCGCGCGACAGGGTGGTGACTGAAAAGTGGCATGCAGCATGTCTCATGCTCAGGGAGATCAGGCCCCGGCCAGGATCTCGCTACTGAAAAAGGCCCGCGGCAGGCGCGCTGCAAACGGAGTTTGCGTAATTGCGCCTTCCGAACTCTTGGTTCGTCAGGTTTTGAAACCCAACCGATCGATCCCACTCGCAAAATAAATGGAGCGGCGCGCCACCAAGGGAACGACATCCTTCTCGGAGCCCAGCCAACAGGAGATCGAGGATGTCCCGAACAGAGAAGAAAATTGCCGCGCTGACGAAAGAGATCGAGCAAAAGAACGCCCTGCTCTCGGACCTTGCGCAGAAGGTAAAGGAGGAAAGAAGGCGCGATGACACACGGAAAAAGATCATCTACGGTGCAGCATTCTTGGCATACGCAAACGCGCTGTCACCTGAAAACACAGAGAAGGCCTATGCCGCTGTTCGCAAGCGGATCACCAACAAGAAAGATCGCCAGTTCTTGGGACTTGATTCCGACGAGACACCGTAGAAACCTCGAATACGTCCCCCGATTTTCCTTCGCCACACGTCATGTGCCAAGCATCGGCCGCTGATCACGCAACGCTTCGCGGCATCAAAACTCCAGTCCCATATGCTTCAATGTCGCCCGATCCGGTGCGCCGGTGTCCGGCAATTCTTCCGCGGTCTGATAGCGTCGCATGGCCGCCGCCGAGCCTGCTCCCCACACGCCATCCGGCGTGCCTGCGTCACCCGACGGTGGCGGAGCTGAAGACCTATCTGGTCGAGGAAAAGCTGATCCCCGAGGATCGGATCAAGATTGCCACGGGCGAGCAGCGGGAACTTGACGGCGTGAACCTGCGCGATCCCGCCGAGCAGACCCGCCACGTGATCACCGTAGACGCGCTGAAGGAGGGGTGGGATTGCCCCTCGGCCTATGTTCTCTGCGCCACCCAGCGGCTCCAGAGCCGTGGGGCGGTCGAGCAGCTCCTGGGGCGTGTCCTGCGGATGCCCTATGCTGCCCGCCGCAAGGACGCCGCCCTGAACAGTGCCTATGCCCATGTTTCGGAACCCTCGTTCCGCGAAGCGGCCCAGGCCCTGACCGACAAGCTAATCGACATGGGCTTCACCGATGAGGAAGTCCGTGAATCGCTGAAGCCGCGTGGGGTGGAGCAGAACGACCAGGGAGAGTTATTCGACCCGGATCCTGTCCGGCCGAAGCCGGTTCTCCAAGTTACAGTGCCTGACAGCGAGGATGCCCGTGCGCGTCTGAACAATATGCAGGACGCCGGTGTCGATTACATCCACCGCGACGACGGTACCTTGGTCGTTGGTATGAAGGGCGAAGTGACTGACGAGGTCGCACAAGGCGTCCGCGAAATTACGCGCGAGGAAGACTACGCCCATTTCGATGCTCAGCTCGAAAAACACCGGGCGACGGTAAAGGCCAGCCGCACGTTGGCCCAGAAGGGCCATGCCATCGAGATTCCCCAGCTTCTGGTGGAGATGGAGGGCGAGACCTTTCTCGCTGAGACCGACGCGATCATGGAGCGCGTCGACTGGTCTCTGGATCGCCATTCGGCACGATTGTCCGAGCAAGAGTTGAGCTTCCACCGGTCGCAGGATGTCATTGAGATCGACCTGGAGGGCGAGAAGCTGGTCTACAGCCGGACGACTGAGGATCAGCCGATCCTGTCGGGCCTGCATACTCCATCTGATGCGGACCTTGAGGCATCACTCGTGCAGTGGCTGGAGCGCGAATGCCGGGTTGCGGATATCTCGCAGGCCGAGATGCTGCCATGGATTGCAGCGGTGGTTGCCGATCTGGTCACGAACAGGGAGGTAAACATTCGGACCCTGATCGACTGGCAGCATCAAATCGCGGCCCGCATCCGGTGGAAAATCCAGGCGATCCGCGACGAGGAGAAGACCCGTGCACACCAGATGGCTTTGTTTGACCGTCAGGCAAAGCCGACCTGGTCCGAAAACCGCGTGATCCGGTTCGATGACACAATTTATCAGAATGTGCCGACGCAGGCGACCGGCGCTTTCCGGTTCAACCGGCACCTCCTCGGCGCCGACAGGGCCCCTCTCATCGACGGGGACCTCAACGGCGAGGAATTCCAGTGTGCCTGGAGCCTTGACAGCCTTGAGGAGGTTGAAGTCTGGGTGCGCAATGTGGCTCGCCACCCGGACTCCTTCTCCTTGCCCCGGGTCGGCCGAAGGTTTTTCCCGGACTTCGTCGCGAAGCTTCGTGATGGCCGCATCTTCGTCGTGGAATACAAGGGTGAGCATCTGATCGGCGCACCTGAGGCTCGCGAGAAGGATGCCATCGGCAAGATTTGGGCCCGCACTACGGGGGGCGTGTTCCTCATGGTGAGGAAGGTCGCCCACGGGGTGGAAATGGCCGATCAGATGAGAAATGCAGTGGCCGGCAGTGACAAATCTTTCCACTGAGCAAGCCCGACGCAGCAGGATGTGGCCCTCACCAATCAACTATTTTGCTGGGCTTTTAGCCAGGCTTGGACAAGACGGGCGCTATCCGGTCCTGCGCGGTGGGGTGGCGGATGCCGTTCAAGGGTTTCGTACAGCATATCAAGCGCCAAGCCGGAAAACTGCGCGAAAGAAACATGATGATAATCTTGGATCTCCGGCACTGGGAAGTATTCACCGGCGTGCAGCAACCGTGATAGCCAACGTGCCTCGAATTCGGGCGCATCGGACACGAGCACTTTTTCCTCCAACCGCTCGAATAAATCATCTACAACCGCGGACGCGGAGGGAGCGTCCTGCAATACTTCAAGGGCAATGCCATGAACGGCGGCACTCTGTACGGACCATGCGGAAAGGCTCCAACTCGGCGCGGGCTGGATCAGCGAACTCCACGTCTGCACATTCCCGCTTTCCAGCCAAGAAAGGCCAACTTCGATAGGCCAGCTATCCGGCGCGAGACTCGAGGCTTCGAAATCCAAGGCGGCAAAGGCTTCGATGTTTGCGCACTTTTTCATACCGTGTCTCACCTTGTGGATACCGCTGTTAGTGAAGGATTGGCCACCGAGATATGGAACGATGCAATGTGCCTCGACCTCACTATCCACGGATGACGGAGGAGCTGAAGGAGATTGGCTTGGACGTTGGGCATCGCCGCGTAGGCCGTTTGATGCGTCAGAACGGCATATCGGTCGTGCGAACGCGCAAGCACAAGGTCACAACGGATAGCGACCATAAATTTAATATCGCGCCGATCCACAGCAAGACATTGACGCACCTTGACACGAGGCTCGTTGGGTTCCTCGTATACGGGAAAACGGAACAGACGATCTCGCCGTCGGTCGGCGGCTCGGTCCAGGTGGGATAGGAAAGGTCGAACATAATACTCTCCCATTGTCGGTGAGAAAACCGACACGACGAAACCCGTTCATCCGGCGCAGCCGTCCCGCGTCAGGTGCGTCACAAAGGCACGCGCACCTGATGCGGTGCGGGGAAAACGCCCTCGTGCTAAATCTGCTTTCCAAGTCCGTGCACGTTTGCGAACCAGCGTTGGTACACAGTCAGTCTTTGCTAATGATGCCATTCGAAAATGCAACTTCAAGAAGTTGACTTGGACCTCTTGATCTTACTCCACATAGATGAAGAGCGTATCTTGCCCGAGAGGCGGCCACATAAAGACGATTGTGAGCAACATAAGACGAGAAATTTCTTGAGTTCGAGTCAGTCGACTCACCTTCCTTGGGAACTCGCCCTTTATCGACGCCGACGACCACTACAACGTTGAATTCAAGGCCGCCAACAAAATCCGCGTGACCTAAAACAAAATGCCCAGAATTTTCCGCTTTTTGGATTGTCGTGTAATCGCCTCGTCGATCAAGATATGTAATTGGTTTATTTTTCCTCTTGCATATTCCTGCATCTTTTCGATCAAGCTGTCATCCAGAGAAGTAATTAAGACCTGCGATTTACTGGAGTCAGTTTTGGACATTAGTGCCTCTGCCGTTTCAAAGGCGGATGAAATCAAAGTAGCATCATCCGCATACTCGGAGTAGCTGATAGGTTGAGATCGTCGCTCATCTTCAACTGTGAAGGCACTTTGAGTCTGATTCAGTGTGTCAGTAAAGTTCGAAAAAAGCGTCGCGCCCGAAGCAAGTATCGAGTGGCAAAAATCACGTATCGCCGGTGAACTTCTGAAAACCGCTGACAGCACCGTTTTTTGCACGTGTTTGCCAGATGGCTCTGACATTCCTTCAAAAAAGGCTTCGACACTCCCCCATCCGCGATCTCCAACGGCCTGAGCTTGATCGACCGTGAATGAAATTGGAAGTTGATCGCTTCCTCTCGTAAAATGATGGAACACGTGCAACTCATTTATGTTGAATAGATGAGTTTCATCAATTGCGATAAAGTCAAAGCCCTCACGCGCACGACGCCTTCTCCAGATTGGTGTATCGAGCTGCCCTATGGCCGATATTACGACATCATCCGTATCAAACTGACTATTTTGAGCAAGTTGTCCCTGGTAACGCTCAAAAACCGAAAATGCAAAACCCTTATCAGCATTGTTTTCAATTGGAAGGCCAAACGAAATGGGCGGGCAGTTCTGATAGGTATTGAACGAGTCGCCTGCCCTTCCTTTTATTAGTATGCTAATTTCATGCTGAAAAAGCGGTGCTAAATTTTCCACATCGGACCCTTCAAGAAAATCCCTAAATTGCGGGCTCAGATGCGGTTTGTATGCAGCGTAATCATGTTCGCGGGCTCGGCCAATCGCTTCCTCAATATAGAACCGTTGAAGAATTTTTGAGTCTTGGGCATCTCGATCTATAAACTCACTCTCGCTAATGGACTGACTCAGGAATCTTGCACAAAGAGATGCCAAGGTCTCAACAGACAAGGTTGCCAGTTCGACTTTACGCTCTCGATCTTGAAATTTGTTCTCGTCGATCGCGGCCAAAGACGTTTTAATAGATTGCCGCGTCGCTTCGCTGTGCGTCACCATCAATGCGTTGCACTGCGTTTGCTTATTTTCTGCCTTGTTCAGACATTCGATGGTCCGGAGCATCAGTGCTAAGGTCTTCCCTGTTCCGGCCGGACCTTGAAGTCGGTGAGGAGTTGAAAACGGCGACCGAATGAAGCTGCGCTGTTGAGAAGTCAGAAGTGGCATCCATTCCCCATAAGGCAAGAATGCAGAACGTCTGACACTTGGCGCATAATCAAGCGCCGTGGAGACCATTTGTCCATCCTGAGCCTTTTCAGTTCGTTTTTCGTCCAAAAGCTTGTGAACATTACGGTAAACCTCAGGAAGCCTTTCAAACACTTTCCGAAAGTTACTCTCGTCCGCGACTTCGGTAGCCGAGTCCGCACCGGCGGAACCAGACTTATACACTAAAAGAAAACGACCTTGCATGTCTCTTTTGGTCAGTCGGTCATTGCTCGGATCCCGCTCTATTGCGATCCTGAATCGCGAATTCGCGGCGTAATTCAAGGGAAACACAATTGCTTTCGTGGTTCCGGTGATAATCTTTTCCGACTTATTGTACAGCCCATTACTCCATATCTTGGAACAGAATCGGAGTAACTTTTGAAAGGAAGTGAGAGAATCTGACTTTGGGAGCTGGGTGAATAATTTGGATTGATCGCAATCAATAACCAGATATTTTTTATTTTTCCAGGAGCCACCTGTCGTCAAAAATACGCCATCTGCATCCTGAAAGTGTGTTATTACACGATCTCTGATCATAAAGGCGCCAATACCAGACAAAGACCTGATCAATTCATCGCCTTCTTCAAAGTCGACAGACTGGAATTCTCGTCCCGAAATTAGCTCTGCGACAGCGCCATCATCTATACAAATATATCTCATTCTAAGCTCCATCTGACGCTTCGAGGCACGCCCTCTCCAGCAATTCTATCGTTGGCATATGTGGATCAGCTATGCCAATCCTTCCATAAAGCAGAGAGAAGGCTTGCAGTATGTGTTCTATTGCTGGCGAGGCTATTTCGGAAACCGGCATAGCCATATCACCGTGATCAATCTCCAAGGCGCTTACATTGATGCATCCGCCACCAGACAGATCGGAATGGGTTTGCGCATCGAGGCCTACCGAAATTTTTTCAGCAATCACGCGAGGGATGGTGCTCACCTCTCTTAACAAGCACACATAGCCCGAAGCCATTTCTTCGTCTTCTGATATATATTCAAGCAAATAATGCCCTGCGACAGCATGCTTGCTTAATCGCCTTATCAGATCTGTAATTTTTCTTGACCTATGCCGGGCGAACCAAGCGTAAACATCATCCGAACACCCGTTTTGTACGCCTTGAAAATCACAGTAAGCATCCACTAAATCGTGAAACCTCTTTGATTTGTCTTTCTCTTTTCTTGTACCCGCATCCAGAGGAAAATGAGTAGAAGCGATGGTCGTCAGCGGTACTGATTTAGGCATGCTTTCAGGTATGGATGCATCCCTTAGCATCTTCCTGATATTTCCCTCCTGCTCGCTTAACTCGGCCTCCATCAAAATTTCCAACCCATCACGCCTGAACCAGTCATGAAGTGTAACTATTGGGAGATAGTTTAACACTGGGTATTTACTCTGGGCAAAATCGCAGCGGGCTGTGATGGTTAGCCCATAAACTTTTTTTCGAGGATACGACCCCACGCGAGCGGCGTGAACTGGACCCCGGCACCTGCTGCCCTGACTGTGGCGGCGATCTTCGCGTGGTGGGGGAGGATGTCAGCGAACTCCTCGACATGATCGCCGCGCAGATGAAGGTGATCCAGATCGCCCGGATCAAGAAGTCCTGCCGCCGCTGCGAGCGGATCGTGCAGGAACCCGCGCCAAGCCGTCCGATCCCGGGCAGTATGGCAGGCCCGAACCTGCTGGCGCATGTGCTGGTCTCGAAGTTCGACGACCACCTTCCGTTATATCGCCAGCACGAGATCTTCGAACGCATGGGGGCAGACATCCCCGAAAGCACGCTGGTCGGCTGGGTGAACACCGGTTCGCGAAGCGACAGACTGTCCAGTGGACAGTCTGAGGTGTGAACGGGCGGAGCCCCGGGTGGCCGCGCCATGAAGACCCTGTCGCCGCTGATCGAGCGCATTGAGGCTGACATCATGGGCAGCGATTTGCTGCACGCAGATGATACGCCGATCCGGGTGTTGGACCGCTCCAAGAAATACAAAGGGCTTGGCAAAGGTGTGAAGCAAGGCCGGATCTGGGCCTATGTGCGCGATCAGCGCCCATGGGCGGGTGCCGCGCCACCCGGTGCGGTCTATCGGTTCGCACCGAACTGGAAGGAAGAGCACGTCCTCAGCCATCTGGCCAATGCCCGCGGCATCCTGCAGGCGGACGGCTACAAGGGCTATGCCAAGCTTTACGAGCCTGAATCCAATAGTGGGCGGCGTTTGCGAGAGGCAGCCTGTTAGGCCCATCTGCGGCGTGACTTCCATGATTTTTGGACCTCGACAAAATCCGAGATTGCCCGCGAGGCGCTCGACCGGATCGGCAAGCTTTACGACATCGAGCGCGACATTAACGGTCAACCCGCTGGTGTCCGCCATGCCGCGCGTCAACAGTTGAGCCAACCAAAGGTCACGGCCTTCTTTGCTTGGTCAGAGCAACAACTCCTGCGCATTCCGGGCAAAAGCGATCTGGCCAAGGCATTCCGCTATGGCCTCAGTCGACAGGAGGCCTTCAGCCTGTTCCTGACCGATGGCCGCGTCGCTATCGACAACAATCCCGCCGAGCGCGCCTTGCGTCCAATTGGCATTGGAAGGAAAATTGGCTATTTGCAGGGGCCGATACCGGTGCGGAAACCCTCGCTCGCGCTATGACCATCATCGAAACCGCCAAGCTCAACGGTCTCGACCCGCAGGCCTATCTCGCCGACATCCTCGACCGCATCCACGATCACAAGATCAACAGGCTCGATGAATTATTACCGTGGAATTGGGCGCCGCTGGCATCCACAACCGACAGTCAAGCCGCATAAGCTGCGGTCTCAATGGCGCGGTTACCGTAAGTCGTGGTCCGTAGAAATTAAGCGCGTTGCTCATGGTACCGTTGAGCCTTGTTTCTTGATCGAGAAGATCGACGAACGCGAAAGGCACCGACATCAAGCAACCAACGATCCGGCCCAGCATCACGACGATCTTCTCCGGGCCGGATTTAAGTGATCGAACAGCCCAACCAGCTCTTCGACCGCGTCCCGCGCTACGGCATCGTCGAGACAGTCGCAGACCTCCCTGAGCGTGGTGCACTCGCGTGCGAAGAACTTTCGCGCATCTTCGATGGCATCTTCCAGAATATCTTCACGGGCTTCGTTGTTCAGATAGTGAACGTTCATGGGGATCTCCTGGCGCAGACGGACGACGTGCAATCCGCGCGTTTCGATTTCATCGATGTCGTCAAGACCGCCGGGGCAGGAGAAATCCCGGCAGTTTGGTCAGGTCCGCATTATTGCGGAGCCGACCAGGAGGAGCGATGCGGACGGCTGATCTGGGCCGCCCAATGAGCACACCGGTCCCCGTATTTGTGGTGCATAATCAGCCACCGTCGGATGCGGCCAAGGCATCAAAGGCACAGGAGAAGAAAGACCGTGAGCTGGCTGAAGCTGCGAAGGCGGCGCGGGCTACCTACGAAGGTGCCCTCGCAAACATCGTCAGACAAGCCGACAGTTCCCTTCAAGAGAGCGCCAAGGCTTCAAACGGGGTCACGAGGCAAAAAATCGATCTGCTGGTCCGCGAAGGCGATGCCGACAGCAAGGCAGTGCGGGCCAAACAAGAGATTCACGCGCGGTCGTCAGATGTCGCATGATGCCGAGGCGAAGATGAAAGCCATTGAAGTCGGCGTCGATGCCATTGAACATCGTCAGATCGACTATCGGCCGCCAAAGCCAAAAAGGCCGGAAGGCCGGAAGGCCTGAATTATGGGCCGAACGCGCCAAAAGACGAAGATGAGAGAACGGCGTTGATCTCGCTCATCCGACCCGCTTACGACTTCTTGGTCAAGTTCGCCAAGAAAACCTTCGGGCTTCGCCAGAAGGAAGCTGATCTTGCGCAAAGTGAGGCCGACGCTGCCGAGGCAAGCCGTCTTGAGGAAGCGGAGATCCGACGTAAAGCTCGCATCATCGCGAGAACAGAGGCAGCGGCCGGAAGGGCCGTCGGTGTTGACGTTGCGGCCATCGCCCAAGGTCGCCCCCTGGATTTCAGCCAGGATGCCTTCCTAGGTGCTTGGTTCGTCTCGCTTAACAGCGATCCAAAGAAGCTCACCGAGAAGTTCGAAAAAACCACGAACCTCGAAATGTTGAACGCCTATCGCGCGACATGTGGTGAGGTCCTGATTTGTCAGGAGCACCCGGAACAGGCTGGTGATTTCATCCGTGGACAAAGGTCAATCGAGGCGGTCGCCGAACTGCGTGGTTTTGATCTCGACACGGGCGGGCATGATCCGTCCAAGGCGAAGAACAAGGCACTGGCCGCACGCCACAGCGACCAGTTGTCCGAACCGATTAAAGTTGTCAGAACGGACCATCAGCGCCAGCGTCAGAGGGGAGATTGACGCCCGGAACACGCAGACTCGGCAGGCTTTTGAGCCGTCAATTTTAGCGATGCGCAGATATCGCTTAAAGTCGTCCTCGTCGCTCCGTAACACGTGAAGCTCGCGCTCAAGATGCTTCGCGATCGGGACGAGCTTGCGTCCATACTCTCGTGTCTTCAGAAGCTCCAGGATGTGGTGGTATGCGGCTTTGAGTCCTTCTGGGGTCATGAAACGATCCCTCCTCTTTTCTGGAAGGGAGGTCGGATCGTTTCTGAAATGACGGAAACCGCTCAGGCAATGTGGTAGTCCTACTCAGCCAGCCCTTCCTTGATGAGCGCCCAAACTTCCTCTTTGGGCCGCGGTTGCCATGTGTTTGTGGGGAAGGCGACCAGTTCCACATAGAGAGAGCGGAGCTTCAGTTCTGGCCCATCGCCATATACTGGGCGTCCACGCAGCTTGCCAATGGAGTGTCCCAATAGGAACGCGCGCTCCTCGTTCGACATTCGCGCAGCACGCCCACGTTCTTCCCAAGTGTGACGTGTTTGTAGCTCCTGTTTCCCTCAGGCGGTTCTGGAAAGAGATTATACTGGCGCAAAAAACTATTCATATCGCCGGAAAAACTGCCCTTTGATCGGTACCGGGGAAACCCACCCGGATTACGGCGCATTGCGTCGAGGGCGGCCCCAAGAAAAGGCACCATCCTTATCGAGGCCTGGTTCTTAATGTCGCGAACATGCTCGCCCTCTTCGACATATCTGATCCGACGGTGCGGAATCGGATGGTCCAGGATGATGTCCTCAGGTGGTATATGAACGATTTCTGTCTGACGGCAGCCCGTTTCGGCGATGATGATCCCTGCATCGACTCGCTCATCGATTTCAATACCGTCAGCAAGCTCACCAAGCACGAAGCGCTGGACCCAAGGCTTCGGTAAAGCAAGTTTACCGCCCTCGTTTGACGACTTCTTCTTCGGCAGCGCTTTGACTTTGAACCCGGCAATGGAATTGAATCGCTGGCTTGGGAGAGTCCCTGCAAGCTCGTGATACTCATCGATCATCTGCCGCAGATATCGCACCCGTTTCCCCCTGGTCATCAGAGATACTGCCGGAATTCACGCGGTCTTGCCAATGCTTGTGATAACGCCGCGAGTCGTCTTCGGTAATCTCATGAACATGCTTGTTCGAGATGACCTCCAAAAAAATCCGGGCGGCGTGCTTGTAACGATTTCGCCATTGCCGCTTCTGGTCGGCGTTCTTGCTACGAATCTTGTGATCCCACCGCGTCTCCAGGATCTTCGGCATTTCAAGTATCCGGATGTGGGGTACGTCGCACACACCCAACGCCGCAGACACTACTGGGGAGTCCGCCGGAATCTGCGTGATCTTCTCGATGCGGGAGACAAGCTCTTCAAGCGGTCCTGACACCAGCCCCTCGAAGGGTACGTATGGCAGATGCAAATCCTCTAGCAATGCGATCGACGCAGAGAAGGCCTCAGGGGATGGCCCCCAATTCTGGTTCAGCAGTTTCGCTTGCCAGACCTTCTGAAACGCCTTCTTCTTGAGAACGGCGCGGCCCCGTGCCCCGACCGGATCTCGTGTCTTCAGCGATTGGTTGATCTCGGCTTTGGTCTCGACTTCACGAAACTTGACCGGGACACGCCAGCGCAGATAATAGACGTTGCCACGACGCTCGACGCTGTCCACGCAGTTTGATAAAGCCATTCGGAAAGTGCTCCACGGTCTGCCACACAAGGGAACCGACGCGACTCGCAGATTACAGGCCGTGTTGCGGATCGGCTTGGATTGCAGCTGTTACCGACAGGTTTGGTTGGTGAGGCCGGAGGGGTCGAGCAGGACGGCCACGGTCTGTTGCTTGCCCATGAAAGCAGCTGGGTAAACGAGAACCGCAATCCCGGCTTGTCGCGCGGCGAGGTCGAACCACGTCTACTAAAGGCATACGGGGCAGATCGTTTGATCTGGTCGGACGGCGTTTGGGGCGAAGACATTACGGACTGCCACATCGACAGTCTGGCGCGTTTCACCGGACCGGGCCGCATCCTGATCAACCTGCCTGACGCGCCGGACATGGATGATCCGTTCCATGAAGCGGCCCTCGACACCCATGATCGGCTGATGGCAGAAGGGCTGGAGGTAGACGTCATCCCAGAACCCCATCGCCGACGCGTGCGGAGCATCGATTTCGTGGCGTCCTATGTCAATGACTACGTCTGCAACGGCGGTGTCATCGCCGCGCAGTTTGGAGATTCCGAGACCGATCAGATCGCAAGTGAGGCTTTGGCGCGTCACTATCCGGGCCGCGAAATTGTCACGTTGAACGTGGACCCTCTGGGCGAGATGGGCGGCGGCATCCATTGTGCCACGCAGCAGATGCCAGCCGTATGACTTGGATGTCGCGCAATGCGCCTTTGATCAAGGCTGTTAAAGCCGCTGTGACGGCCCTCGTTGCGGTCGCGTTTCCGGCGATCAAGCTGTCCGGCAGAGCCACCTTGTGAATGAGCGGACGCATCAGGCTCGTTTTCACTATTCTGCTTACATCCCTCCGCACCGTTTTCACGGTGTTTTTTTTGGGGGCAATATCCTCAATATGGTGCTCTATATATCCGACCACGCCGCCCCGTTCAAAATTTGGGAACGGGCAGCTGTCATCAGGAAGGTGGGCACAGCTGCTTACATTTTTGACGGCTCCACCCGCAAAGCTGTCGATTTCTCGACAGATCCCACGTCGAATTACCGCTAATAGCACAGGACAGGCGGGTGACGAGGGGGCCATATGCAGCTGGATCCAGGGGGCGAGGCGGCGCCGAACGCGCAGGGCCATGTCATTTTCGTCATCGTGCCCAGGTTCAACCTGACCACGCTGATCACCATGATCGAAGCCATGCGCATCGCCAATTACCTGCTGCCTGCGCGCGCCTATTCCTGGGAGGTCGCGTCGTTTGACGGCCCCCGTATCACCGCCAGCAACGGCATGGCGGTCACGACCAACGCGGATACAGGCAGCATTGCGACCGGTGATCTGATCTGCGTTCTCGGCAGTTGGGGGGCCGAGCATTACGACAACCGCGCGCTGATTGGCTGGCTGCGCAAGCGCGCGCGGCTGGGCGCGCGCATCTGCGCGGTCGAACTGGGGTGCTATATCGTCGCGCGCGCGGGGCTGTTGCAGGGGCGAACCGCCACAACGCATTGGTCGTGGCTGTCGGGTTTTGAGGAACGCTTTCCAGATACCGACGTGGTCGAGCAACTGTACACCATGGATCAACGCGTGCTGACCTGCGCGGGCGGTCTGGCGGGCGTCGATCTGATGCTGCGCCTGATCGAGGAATCGCACGGCGCCGGTCTGGCAGGCGAGGTGGCCGATCAGATGATGCATCATCCGATCCGCGCCGATAGCGCACCGCAACGCCATCTGGCGGGTCGCAGCACCGATGCCATGGCGCCCGTCGTGCGCCGCACCATCGAGCTGATCGAGCGCAGCATGACCGAACCGCCCAGCGTGCCGGACATCGCCCGGACGCTGGGCCTGTCGCAGCGCCAGCTGGAGCGCAAGTTCAAGACGCATATCGGCTGCTCGGTCGTGCAGTTCGGCCTGTTGCTGCGATTGCAGCACGCACGCGTGCTGCTGATCTCGACCCCGCTCAGCGTGCGCGACGTGGCGACCGCGTCAGGCTTCAACACCCTGTCGCATTTCGCCTTTGCGTTCCGCAAATGCTTTGGCCGCCGACCCTCGGACTATCGCGAGGGCTGGCCCAGGGATCAGGCAACCCCGACATGGCCCGGCACCCTGTCGGAATTCCTGTCAGACCTGCAAAAGAAGAACCGGCAGAAAGGCAGTTGACTGCGCGCTGCCCGGCAATCTAGCGCAGCGCCGGCGCCACCTCGTCGCAGAACATTCTCAGCGACCGTTTCTGCGCCTCGTGGCCCAGTCCCATCGACGCGTAGTAGATGAATTCATTCACACCCAGCGCCTCGTAGCGTTTCAGCTTGGCGATGCACTCATCGGGGGATCCGAACATCAGGTTTTCCTCCAGCATGGCCGGATCGTATTGCTCGCGGCCCGCCAGCTGATCCAGCGGGATCTGCTTGGGAAAGCCGTTGACGACATCGCCGGCGTTGCGAAACAGGTTTTCGAACTGGCCCATCAGCGTCCGGATGGCGTTCAGCGCCGCCTCGCGGCCCTGCGCATCGTCATAGACACAGGCGTGCCGCATCAGCGCAAAGCGCGGGGTCCAGCCGTTATCGGCCTTGGCGATCGCCTCGTCCAGCTGCGCCTTGTACAGCTCGGCCTCGGCAAAGGGGCGCGTCAGGGGCCAGCAGTTGATGTGGCATTTGTTGCGCACCGCGTAATCGTAGGTGATCGGCGATCTGGCTGCGACCCAGACCGGCACGTCATCCTGCACGGGCTTGGGCACAGATGTCGAGGTCGGGAACTGCCAGTATTCGCCGTCATGGGCATAATCGCCCTGCCACAGCGCACGCACGGCAGGCAGCATTTCCTGCATGTAGCGGTAGGCATCCGATTGCTTCAGCCCCGGCTTCATCCGGTCAAACTCGCGCTGATAGGCGCCCGATCCGATGCCGAATTCCAGACGCCCGCCGCTGAGCAGATCCAGCAACGCGGCCTCACCAGCCAGATTGATCGGGTGCCAATAGGCCGCCGTGGCCACCGCAGTGCCCAGCCGGATCCGGTCGGTTTCGCCCGCCCACCATGTCAGCAGCTGCAGCGGGTTCGGCGCGATGGTCATCTCCAGCGCGTGATGTTCGGCCGACCAGACAATGTCAAAGCCGCCCTCCTCGGCCATCTGCACCATCTCGATGGTGTGGCGCGCGACATCATTCATATCGAGACTGTTATCCAGACGCTCCAGATTGATCGCAAGGTGAAATTTCATGTGGGTAGACTCCTGGTTCTGGTTGGTTCAGCGCATCACAAAAGGGTTGGCCATCGGTTCGTCCGAAGTGTTGATCCACACCGTCTTGGGGCGGGTGTAATCGTACATCGCCTGAAACCCGCTTTCGCGGCCGTGGCCCGATCCCTTGACCCCGCCGAATTCGGCGATGGGCGATATCGCGCGATAGGTGTTCACCCAGACGATCCCGGCGCGCACGGCATTCGCAACGCGCAGGGACCGCGCGCCATTGCGGGTAAAGATCCCGGCGGCCAGCCCATGCTGCGTGTCATTGGCCAGCGCGATGGCCTCGTCCTCGGTGCGGAACCGCTGGATGCACAGGACCGGGCCGAACAGCTCGGTATCGACGATACGCAGGTCCTGGCGGGGGCAGTCGATGATTGTGGGCTGGAAATAGAGGCCCCGGTCCATCCCCTCGGGACGGGCGCCACCTGTCAGGACCGTGCCCCCTTCGGTGATGGCATGGGCGATTTCAGCCTCGATATGGTTCAGCTGCCCCTGGGTGCACAGCGGGCCCATCTGCGTCGTCTCGTCCAGCGGATCACCGATGCGGATGGCGCGGGCCTGCGCGATCATCTGCGCCAGAAACGCGTCCGCGATATCTTCGTGCAGATACAACCGCGATCCCGCCACGCAGCTTTGACCCGTCGCGCCAAAGATACCGGCGATGGAGGCATTCACCGCGCTGTCCAGATCGGCATCGTCGAACACGATAAAGGGCGATTTGCCGCCCAGCTCCAGCGACACTTCGGCAAAATTCGACTTGGAATTTTCCAGCACATGGCGCGCCGCGCCCGGCCCGCCGGTAAAGGAAATGCGCGCCACCAGCGGATGCGCCGTCAGCGCGCGGCCGCACGGTTCGCCATGGCCGGTGACAATGTTGACCACGCCGGGGGGAAACCCGGCCTCGGCGAACAGCCTGCCAAATTCCAGAATGGCGGCCGGCGCGTGTTCGGAGGTCTTCAGCACCACAGTATTGCCGGCCGCCAGCGCCGGGCCGATCTTGACCGCGGTCAGGAACAGCTGGCTGTTCCACGGCACCACGGCGGCGATCACGCCCAGCGGCTCGCGCCGGGTAAAGACGAACATGTCGGGCTTGTCGATGGGCAGGGTGTCGCCCGCGATCTTGTCGGCGCAGCCGGCGTAAAAGTGCAGGAACTCGGCGATATAGCTTGCCTGCCAGCGCGTTTCGGTCAGCATCTTGCCGGTGTCGATGGTTTCCGTGCACCCCAGCGCCTCGGATTGATCCGCCAGCAGATCGCCCAGACGGCGCAGGCATTTGCCCCGCTGGGACGCGGTCATGCGCGCCCATTCCCCCCCGACCCCGGCGCGGTGGGCGGCGCGCACGGCGCGGTCCACGTCTTCCTCGGTCGCCTCGGCGAAGCGTGCCCAGACGGCGCCGGTCGCCGGATTGACGCTGTCGAAAGTGCCGCCATTCGACGCCTCTACCCAGTCACCGTCAATCAGCATTTGGTAGGTCTGAACATCTGTCATTGCCGTCGCCTCATATCCTGTAGTGCGGTGACCACTATTTACCGTTCCGCCCGCCGCGACCGTGTTTTTTCGCCATCCAATGTCGAAAAATACGCAGAATGGCACCGCGATCCACGTTTAAGGTAACCGCAAGAGGACGCCGCAGGTGTCCGGGGATCAGAAGGCATTGAAGATGGCAGATGACATCAGGACGCAATCATCGCCGCCGACGAGGGGCGCTGAATGACGGTTTTTCGCCACTGACGGCACCGCCTATGAACAGGCCGGGCCGTCTGATGCGCCAGCGGTTATCCTGATCCACGGGCTGGGGCTGAACCGGGCCTGCTGGCAGTGGACGCAGCCCGCACTGACGGATCGCTACCGCGTGCTGGCCTATGACCTTTACGGGCACGGCCAGTCGCCGGTGCCGCCCGGCCCGCCATCGCTGGCGCTGTTTTCAGCGCAAATACAGGGGGTGATGGATCACGCCGGTCTGCGCAGCGGGGCCTTGGTCGGTTTTTCGCTGGGCGGGATGATCGCGCGGCACGCAGCACAGACCATGCCGGGCCGGATCGCTGCGCTGGGTATCCTGAATTCGCCGCACAGGCGCGCGCCGGACGCGCAGGCCGCCATTCTGCAGCGTGTCGCGCAGGCGCGCACCAACGGCCCCGCCGCCACGGTCGAGGACGCGCTGGAGCGCTGGTTCACGGATAGCTTTCGAGCGGATCATCCAGCGGTGATGGATCTGGTGCGCGGCTGGGTCATGGCCAATGACATCAGCGTCTATCACACGATCTATAGCGTTTTTGCGACTGGGATTGACGACATCGTCCAGCCCGATCCACCCATCGCCTGCCCCGCGTTTGTCCTTACCGGGGACGAGGATTTCGGCAACGGCCCGCAAATGGCCCGCGCCATCGCGTCCGAGATTGACGGGGCCGAGCTGCACATTCTGCAAAATCTGCGCCACATGGCGCTGGCCGAGGATCCGGGCGCGGTGAACATCCCGCTGCGCCGGTTTCTGGACCGCGTGACACAGCCGAACCCGGGGGACCAGACATGACAGACGAGGACAAGCGCGCCCTGCGCGACGCGTTCGGCAGCTTTGCCACCGGCGTGACAGTCGTCACCACCCGGCAGGCCGATGGCACGCCGCGCGGTTTTACGGCCAATTCCTTTGCGTCGGTATCGCTGGACCCGCCCCTGTTGCTGGTCTGCATCGCGAAAACGGCGCTTAGCTGCGATATCTTTGCCGCAGCAGACCATTTTGCCGTGAACATCCTGGCCGAGGATCAAAAGGCGGTGTCGGGCCTGTTTGCCTCGCGCGCGGCGGACAAGTTTGACCAATCCGCATGGCATGCCGGCCCGCAGGACGTGCCGCTGCTGGACGGTGTGCTGTCCAGCTTTGCCTGCGCGCGGCATAACTTGGTCGATGCGGGCGATCATCTGGTGCTGATCGGGCGCGTGATATCGTTCGAGGCGGCGCAAAGGCAGCCTTTGGGCTATTTTCGCGGCGGCTATTTTTCAATCGGGCTTGAGGATACGCTGGTGCGGGCCGCTGCCGAGGCGGGCAATGTCGCCATCGGCGCTGTCATGGCCCAGGACGGCAAGGTGCTGCTGAATACGGCGCCGGACGGCGCGCTCAGCATCCCCAAGGCCGACAGCCTGAGCGACCTGATCGCAGGGTTGACGCGCGCGGGACTGACCCCCGCGCTGGGGCATCTTTACGCCGTGTTTCACGATAACCAGACCGGGCGGCAATCGATCTACTATCACGGCAGCGTATCGGGCGCGCCGCCCGCCGGCATGCGGTTTCATGCGCTGGACGACATTGCATGGGACGCCGTCACATCGCCGACCGAGCGCAGCATGCTGACGCGCTATCGCGACGAATTCCGCCATGGCAGCTTTGGCATCTACCAAGGCGACCAGATTGCCGGGACGGTCCACAGGATCGCCGCCGGGCCCGCTTTTACCAACTGAGGACAGGAAAACCCCATGCTTGCAGAGCTTCGCAAAGTCGTGACATTCGACGAAACCATCCATCGCGAGGGGCAGCGCCCCGCCGATCCGCCGCTGCGCATGATCGGCGTCGCCGCCGTGGTGGCGAACCCATGGGCCGGCCAAGGCTATGTCGAGGATCTGGCCCCCGAAATCCGCCGCATGGCACCGCCGCTGGGCCGGATGCTGACGGACCGCCTGATCGCGTTGGCCGGGTCCGGGGATGCGATCGAGGCCTATGGCAAGGCGTGCCTTGCCGGCACGAATTGCGAGCTGGAGCATGCCTCGGCGCTGATCCACACCCTGCAATTCGGCAATTTCTACCGCGAGGCCGTGGGCGCCAAAAGCTATCTGGGCTTCACCAACACGCGCGGCCCGGCGAACACGCAGATCCAGATCCCGCTGATGGACAAGCATGACACCGGGCGGCGGTCCCATTACCTGACGGTGCAATTCTCGATCCCCGACGCCCCGGCGGTGGACGAGCTGGTCGTCGCCTTGGGCGCGGCGATGGGCGGGCGGCCGCATCACCGGATCGGGGATCGCTATGCTGATCTGGCCGCCATGGGGCGCGATGTGGAAAACCCCGCCGGGGTCGATTGATCCGGCCTGCCCGGCGCCATCTGGGGCCGGGCCAAATTTTGCTCTGGTCGACTTCGTGATATGGTGGATCGTGTCACCGGCGGCCAAGCGGTTGAACGCTTCGTTGAAGTCGCGCAGGGACGCCGGACCTCCCGCCACGAGGATACGCTGCATGACCGCCTCGCCCTTTCCACGCCACCTTCGCGCGGCGCTTTCTGCCGAACTGCTAGCCTTCCTGCGCCCTGCACCGGAGGGGCGGTAATGACACTGGGGCTTGATCATCCGCTGGTCTGCGTGCGCGATCTGGACGCTGCGCGCGCCACCTATCAATCGCTGGGTTTCGCGATGAAACCACCCGGAATGCACCCGTGGGGCACCTCGACCGCGCTGGTGATTTTCCGGCGTCAGTTGCTGGAACTGGTCGGCATCGGCGATGCCTCCCTGCTGGACGGTTACCCGGCCGGAAATTTCCGCTTTGGCCGTCATGTTCAGACGCATCTGGCCCAGCGCGAGGGCGTGCCGTTAACCGCGCTGTGCAGCGAGGACACGGATCGCGATGCCGCTGCGCTGATCGCGCGCGGGGCTCATTGCGAGGGCCGTATCGACTTCGGCCGCGACGTGGTGCGCGCCGATGGCACGCCGGATCGCACGGCGACGACATTGCAGATCTTCACACGGCCGGGGCTGGAGCGGTTGGGGATACTCGCCTGCCAGCAACACCGCCGCGATCTGATCGAATTTCCCGAATGGATGGACCACCCGAACGGCGCGATGGGATTTGCCTCGGCCACCATTCTTGCCGCAAGGCGCGATCAGCCCGGCGTGCGCGACTGGCTGGCGGTGCTGCATGGCGCGGACGCGGTATATGACACCGATCGGGGCTTTGCCGTCGATACGGGCAGTGGGCTGTGGCGCGTGACGGATCGCGCGGGCGCTGCTGCGTTGTTCGGCCCCGTGCCCGAGGGGCTGGCGCCGGATGGTGCGCCGTCGGTCGTGTCGCTGGACATCAAGACGCGCGATATGGCGTTGCTGAAATCCTATCTTGCGACAGGGGATTTCACCCATCACCAGATTGGCGATACACTCGTTTTGACAGAAGTCGATCGGCTGGGCGGGATCCTCCTGACCTTTTGCCGAGCGCACTAAGAGAAAGGCAACTCCATGTTCGACAGCTCCCATATCGACGAGGCGGTGGCATGGCGCCACGACCTGCACCGCCACCCCGAGATCGCGTATCAGGAAACCCGTACATCCGACATGATTGCACGGCTGCTGGATGGCTGGGGCTGGCAGGTGCATCGCGGTCTGGCGACCACCGGCGTTGTCGCCACGTTGGGGGGTGGCAACGGCCCGCGCATCGGCCTGCGCGCCGATATCGACGCGCTGCCGATTCACGAGGTGACGGGGCTGGCGCATGCGTCGACCATCCCCGGCATGATGCATGCCTGCGGCCATGACGGGCACACCGCCATGCTGCTGCTGGCCGCGCGCCGGATCGCCGCCGAAGGCGTGACCGGCGGCACCGTTCACCTGATCTTTCAGCCGGCCGAAGAATCCGAAGCCGGCGCGCGCGTGATGATCGAGGACGGGCTGCTTGACCTGTTCCCCTGCGATTCAGTCTATGGCATCCACAACTGGCCGGGGCTGGCGCCGGGCCGGATGGTGGCGCGGGATGATGCCATGATGGCGGCCTTCGCGGTCTTTGACATCACCATCACCGGCAAGGGTGGTCACGGCGCCATGCCCGAGCAGAGCGACGGGGTCATCGCCGCCGCCGCCCGCATCGCCGCCGCCGCGCAGGAAATCCCGGCGCGCAGCCTGTCGCCACTGACGCCCGGTGTCCTGTCGATCACCCAGATCCATTCGGGATCGGCCTACAACATTTGTCCCGATACTGCCGCGCTGGCAGGCACGGCCCGCTGGTTCGACGCAGACGCAGGCGATACGCTGGAGCGGCGATTGAGCGAAGTGGCGCACGGCATCGCCGCCGCGCAGGGCTGCACCGCGCGGATCGACTATCAGCGCCGCTATCCCGCCACGATCAACACTCCCGCCGAGGCCGCCATTGCGCGCGACATCGGCGAGGCCATGGGACTGGAGACCACCACCGCAGATCCCAGCATGGCGTCCGAGGATTTCGCCTTCATGCTGGAAAAGGTGCCCGGCGCCTATCTGTGGCTGGGCGGCGCGCGCGAGGGCGCCAACCCGGGCCTGCATGCGACCAGCTATGATTTCAACGATGCGATCCTGCCCACCGGCGCCGAATTCTGGGTGCGGCTGGCCCGGCGCGCGACGCGCGGCTGATGGACGCCCTTGACCCGCGGTTCCTGCGCGAATTCCTCTGCGTCGCGCAGGAGGGGTCGATCCGGCGCGCGTCGGCGCGGCTGAACGTGGCGCCCTCGGCGATCAGCCGCAAGATCACCGATATCGAAGCGCGGCTGGCCGTGCCCCTGCTGGAGCGCAGCGCGCAGGGCGTACACCTGACGGATGCGGGCCGTCTGCTGCGCGAACATGCCCTGCACCAGCAGGACGAGCAGGCCTTTTTGCTGGATCAGCTGGGCCGCTTCGGCAAGGGCGAGGGCCAGAAGGTGCGCATCGCCGTGGGCGAAGGGTTCACCGCCGATCTGATGCAGAACGGCCTGTCTGCGCTGGCCGCCACGCATCCCGATCTGCGGTTTCGCATCGATCAGGCCGGCACGGACGCGCTACAGGATCGTGTCGCGCTGGGCGAGGCGGATATCGGCATCGCCTACAACCCGGCGCTGTCCGAGGCGATCCGGTCGCTCGCCGTGGGGCGCCAGCCGCTGTGCGCCATCGTGCCCACCGGATCTGCGCTGGCCGGGCGCGCGTCGGTGCGGCTGGCCGAGCTGTTGCAGCACCCCATCGGCCTGCTGGACCGGCGCCACGCGATCCGTGCGCTGGTGGGCCGCGCGGCGGGCGATCAGGGGCTGGCGCTGCACCCGCAGATCGAGACCAGCTCGATCACGCTGCTGATCCGCTATGTCTGCGCCGGGATGGGCGTGACATTCCTGCCGCGCTTTTCCGCATCGATACAGGCAGACCGCGGCGAACTGGCCATCGTTCCGGTCGAGGAGGCATCGCTGCAACAGGTCAGCGCGCATCTGATGGTACGCGCGCGCCGCCGTCTGCCAAAGTCGGTGGAACTGGCGGCAGAGTTTCTGGCCGACCGTATGGTGGCCTTCCACGACTGAAGGTGTGTTGCGCCCAGCGCAACGCACTGTACCTGCTTTACGCTCTATTTGTGTGCGCCCGCGCTCTGGATAGTCTGGCGAAATTGCAATCACGCCAGCAGGGAGGGCAGGATGCCCGAAACACAGCAGATACGCACCGGGATCATCGGCCTTGGCGCCATGGGTATTGGCATGGCGCAGAGTTTGGCCGCCAAGGGGTTCGCCGTGGCGGCCTTTGATCTGTCCGATGCCGCACTGACCCGCGCTGCCGAGGCCGGCGCCGCGCCGATGCCCAGCGCGGCAGACGTGTTCGGCGCTGCCGATATCATCGTGCTGTCCCTGCCCGCCGCGCACCATGTCAAGGCGGTGATCGCCGATGCCGTCAGTGCCGGGCATCTGGCACCAGACGCCGCGCCCCGCATCGTGGTCGACACGTCGACCTCCGAGGCCGAGATCAGCCGTAATCTGGCCGCCGCGCTGGACGCGGCCGGACATGGCTTTGTCGATGCCCCGGTCAGCGGCGGACCGGCAGGCGCTGCCGCTGGCACGTTGGCGATGATGCTGGGCGGCGATGACGCCGATGTCGCCCGCGCCATGCCCGTGCTGGAGGCGCTGGGGCAGAAGATCATCCATGTCGGCCCCAGCGGCGCAGGCAATGTGGCCAAACTGGTCAACAACATGCTGGTCGCCAGCCATATGGTGACAACGCTGGAGGCCGTGAAGCTGGCCGAGGCGTCGGGCGTCAGCACCGAGGATGCGCTGCGGGTGGTCAATTCGGCCACCGGGCGCAGCGCGATCAGCGAGATCCACTACCCCAACTGGGTGCTGCCGCGCAGCTTTGACAGCGGGTTCTCGACCGGGCTGATGCGCAAGGATGTGCGGCTGGCCCGCGACATGGCGGCCAAGGCGGGCTGCGCCATGCCGCTGGCCGATCTGGTGGCCGACCTGTGGAGCCAGGAACGCTCGGGGCTGAGCGACAGTGACGATTTCATGCTGATGGGCGATCCGAAGGCGGATCGTTTTGAAGGAGACAAAGAATGAGCGATATTTCCAACCGCGTGCGCGACCTTCTGCAACAGTTGCTGGGTACGCCAGATGTGCAAAGCTACGTCGCGGGCGCCTTCCTGCCCGGCACGGGCGATGATCTGGCGCTGACCGATCCGGCCACCGGAACCGTCTTTGCCACTTATCGCGACGCGGGCGCCGATGTGGTGGCGCAGGCGGCGGATGCCGCCGAGGCGGCGCAGCGTGAGTGGTGGGCCAAGACCGCATCCGAGCGGGGGCGCATCATGTTCGAGATCGGGCGCCAGATCCGCGCCCATGCCGCGCCCCTGTCCGAGCTTGAATGCATCTCGACCGGGCGCCCCATCCGCGACACCGGCGGCGAGCCGGGGCGCATGGCGGAGATGTTCGAATACTACGCCGGCTGGTGCGACAAGATCACCGGCGACGTGATCCCGGTGCCCAGCACGCATCTGAACTACACCCGCCACGAACCCATCGGCGTCGTCGCGCAGATCACCCCGTGGAACGCGCCGCTGTTCACCTGCTGCTGGCAGGTCGCCCCGGCGATCTGCGCGGGCAATGGCGTGGTGCTGAAACCATCCGAACTGACGCCGCTCAGCAGCCTCGTCATCGGCGTGCTGTGCGAAAAGGCGGGCGTGCCGCGCGGTCTGGTCAATGTAATCGCAGGCGCCGGGCCGAGCAGTGGGCAGGCAATGATCGACCATCCGGCGACAGGGCTGGCCGTATTCGTCGGCTCGGCGCAGGCGGGCAGCGCGATTGCCGCGCGCGCTGCGTTAAAACCCATGGGGGCGGTGCTGGAACTGGGCGGAAAATCGGCCAATATCGTCTTTGCCGATGCCGATATCGACCGCGCCGTGATCGGTGCGCAGGCCGCCATATTCGCCAGTTGCGGTCAAAGCTGCGTCGCCGGTTCGCGCCTGTTGGTGCAGCGGTCAATCCATGACGAGGTGGTCGAAAAACTGACAACCGCCAGCGCGCGTATCCCGGTGGGCCTGCCCACCGATCCCGCAACGCAGATCGGCCCGGTCAACAACGCCGCGCAATGGCAGAAGATCGACGCGATGGTACGCGCTGCAGCCTCAAACGGTGCCCACCTCGCCACCGGGGGCGCCAAGCCCGACGCATTGGCAGACAGCGGCGGATATTTCTACGCGCCCACGGTGCTGACCGGTGTGACGCCCGATATGGACATCGCCCGCGAAGAGGTGTTCGGACCGGTCCTGTCCGTCCTGACCTTCGAGACGGAAGAAGAGGCCGTCGCGCTGGCCAACGACACGCCCTACGGGCTGGCCGGGGCGGTCTGGACGCAGGATGTCGGCCGCGCGCACCGGACGGCAGCACGCGTGCGCGCCGGGACGTTCTGGGTCAACAGCTACAAGACGATCAACGTCATGTCGCCGTTTGGCGGCTTCGGGCGGTCGGGCTATGGCCGGTCCTCCGGGCGCGAGGCGCTGGCGGCCTACACGCAGACCAAATCGGTCTGGGTGGAGACGGCAGAAAACCCGGTTACCGGATTTGGCTATGCGCCGGGCTGATCCACAAGGTTGCCAAGCGGCGTTGGAAAAGATCAACTGACACAAGACGACACAAGCGCCAGAACGGCGCGAAAAAGAGGGAGGGACGAAATGCAACGAACCATGGAGATAGTGCTGGATTGGCGGCTGCATGTCAGCGTGCTGATCATCACCGTCATCAGCGAATTGATCGGCGTGATCATCGTGCCTATCGGCATCGGATCGATCCTGCTGCTGCCGCTGCTGTATGCATTCATTCTGGGGATGCTCATCAACCCCAAAGTGATCAAGCGCGCAGGCGTCTGGATCAAGGACAGTGACGTCAGCGCCGCGTCGCCTTTGATCGTTATCGCGATCATGCCCTTTATCGCCAAGTTCGGCACGATCATCGGGCCGCAGATGGAGCAGATCATCGACGCCGGCCCTGCCCTGCTGTTGCAGGAGCTGGGCAACCTTGGCACCATCGTCATCGCCTTCCCGATTGCCGTTCTGGTGCTGCGGATGGGGCGCGAATCGATCGGGGCGTGCTTTTCCGTCGCGCGCGAGCCGAACATCGCGATCATCGCCGACAAATACGGCCTGAAAAGCCAGGAGGGCACCGGCGTGATGGGGGTCTACGTGATCGGCACGCTGTTCGGCACGTTCATCTTCGCCATCCTGGCGTCGATCCTGTCAACGGCAGGCATCTTTTCTGTCGAGGCGCTGGCGATGGCCTGCGGCATCGGGTCAGGCTCGATGATGGCGGCCTGCACCGGGGCGCTGGCCAGTGCGGTGCCGGAGATGAAGGAACAGATCCTTGCGCTTGCCGGCGCGTCCAACGTGCTGACCTATGCAACCGGCATCTATCTGGGCGTCTTCGTCGCCCTGCCGCTGACAGAAAAACTTTACGACCTTCTGGGTCGTAAGGACGCAACCATCAAGGCGGGAGAGTGACCATGAACACGAGCGAAACTGAATTGGACCTCATCGCAGAGCGCAAGCTGAGCCTATCGGCCCATGCGCTGGTGCTGGTCATCATCTGCGCCATCGGTCTGGTCGGCAACACGGTGGCGACGGACATTCCCATCGCCGACGGGTTTGTCGGACTGATCGTGCTCTACGTGATTTCGATGGTCGGTCTGGTGCTGACCGAAGTGGTCCCGGTCAAGCTGCCGTCGGTCGCGTGGATTTCGCTGATCGGCATTGTGGTGACGCTGCCTTGGACACCGGGCAGCGAATGGGTGATCGCGCAGGCCAAGAACGTCAACTTCCTGACGCTGGCAACACCGTGCCTGGCCTATGCGGGCATCGCCATTGCCAAGCAGGAAATTGACATCGCCAAGACATCGGGATGGAAGATCTTCATCGTCGCGGTGCTGGTGATGACGGGCACCTATATCGGATCGGCGTTCATTGCGGATCTGTTCCTGTAAGGCGCTGCAATACATGATTTTGGGGGCGTGCCGACGGCGCGCCCCTTTTTCGTTCCGGGCCGTGGTGAACATCGGGGCAGCGGTAGCAGGGGTCTTTTTCGTGTGCGCGTGACGGCAGACTGGACATTGCGGGCCGGTAGGGTCGAAGATGGCGATGGGCGGCGCTGCTGCCGCCCGGCCCGGAACGCAATCGCCCCTTGGCGCGTTGGCTTCGGTAATTCGGAGATCTCTATGCCCTCCTTCCGTGCGACCTACATCACCCGCCCCATCCACCGCTGGGCCAAGAAGGCCCTTCCCGCCCTGTCGGATACCGAACGCGAGGCGCTGAATGCCGGTGACGTCTGGTGGGAGGCCGAGCTGTTTTCCGGCAACCCGAACTGGGACTTTCTGCACGCCGTAAAAGCGCCGCGCCTGACGGACGAAGAGCAGGCCTTTATTGACGGTCCGTGCCATGAACTCTGCGCGATGATCGACGACTGGACGATCAACCATGAAACCGCCGACCTGCCGCCCCATGTCTGGAAATTCCTGCGCGACGCCGGGTTTTTCGGCATGATCATCCCCAAATCGCACGGCGGCCTCGAATTTTCGGCCTTCGCCCATAGCGAAGTGGTACGCTTCATCTCGACCCGGTCGGTCGCGGTGGCGGTGACCGTGATGGTCCCCAACTCGCTGGGGCCGGGCGAGCTGTTGCACCGGTTTGGCACAAAGGCGCAGCAGGATTACTGGTTGCCCCGCCTTGCCGATGGCCGCGAGTTGCCCGCCTTTGGTCTGACCAGCGCCGAAGCCGGGTCAGACGCAGGCGCGATGGTGGATAATGGCGTCGTCTGCATGGGAAAATGGGACGGGCAGGAGGTGCTGGGCATCCGTCTGAACTGGGCCAAGCGGTATATCACCCTGTCGCCGGTCTGCACCGTGCTGGGGCTGGCGTTCAAGCTGCGCGATCCCGATGGGTTGATGGGCAACACGCAGGAGATAGGCATCACCTGCGCGCTGGTTCCGACCGATCTGGAGGGCGTCGAAACCGGGCGGCGGCATATCCCGTCCTCGACCATGTTCATGAACGGGCCGACCACCGGCAAGGATGTCTTCATCCCGCTGGAATACATCATCGGCGGCCCCGATTACGCCGGACGCGGCTGGATGATGCTGATGAACGCACTTGCCGCCGGACGCGGCATTTCGCTGCCCTCGATGGGCTGCGCCGCCATCGCGTTCAGCGCACACACCACCGGCGCCTACGCGCGCATCCGCGAGCAATTCCGCCTGCCGATCGGCAAATTCGGCGGCGTGCAGATCTGCATGGGCAAACTGGCGGCGGATGCCTATGCGATGGACGCCGCGCGGCATCTGACCTGCGCCGGGCTGGACGCGGGCAAATCCCTGTCGGTGATTTCCGCCATCATGAAGGCGCACGCCACCTATCGCATGCGCGATGCGCTGAATGACGCGATGGATGTGCATTCGGGCAAGGCGGTGATCGACGGACCATCGAACTATCTTCTGGCGTTCTACCGCGCGGTGCCCATCGGCATCACGGTAGAGGGCGCCAATATCGTGACGCGCAGCCTGATCATCTTTGGTCAGGGATCGATCCGGGCGCATCCCCATATGCTGGACAACATGATGGCCTTGCAGGAGCCGGACCCCCAAAAATCGCTGGAGGCGTTCGATAAATCCATCTGGGCGCATATCGGGCATACCACCCGCACGCTGTTTCGGGCGTGGGGCCGGGCGCTGACCGGGGGACGTTTCGCCCCCGCGCCCGATGCGGCGGGCGCCACGCATATCTATCGCCGACTGGGGCGCTGGTCGGCGGCCTATGCGCTGACCGCCGATATTTGTTTTCTGACGCTGGGCGGCGCGCTGAAGCGCAAGGAGATGATCTCCTCCCGCATGGGCGATATCCTGTCAGAGATGTATATCATTTCCGCCGCGCTGAAACGCTGGGACGACGAGGGGCGGCAGCAGGCCGATCTGCCAGTGTTGACCTACGCCGCCGAGGCCGGATTTCAGCGCATCCAAAGCGCACTGGACGATGTCATCGTCAACCTGCCCGCCCGCTGGGCCGCGTGGCTGCTGCGCGGTGTCACCTGGCCGGGCCGCCGCGAAAAAGGACCGAGCGACAGGCTGGTCGAGGCCTGCAGCGATCTGATCTATGCCCCCTCGCCCACCCGTGACCGCATTACCGGCGGCGTCGGTGGCGGCTGCCTGCATCCGGGCGTGTCGCTGTTGAATGACTGCTACGCACAGGTCAACGCCATGGCCCCGGTGATGAAGCGCCTGCGCGACGCGCGCAAGTCCCCGCAGCAGGGGCTGGAGGCCGGTATCGTCAGCGACGCGGAAATGCAGCAGATCACCGCCATGAACGATCTGGTCGCGCGCGTGATCGCGGTGGATGATTTCACACCGGACGAACTGCCCCGCTATTTCAACGATTACAGCCAGAACGCGCAGAACCGCTATGATGGCGGGCGCGGCGAATTCAACCCGAAGGAGGCCGCGCAGTGACGCAACCCCATGGCCAGCGTGTCTATCTCGTCGATGGCGCGCGCACACCGTTTCTGAAGGCGCGCGGCGCGCCCGGCCCCTTCACCCCCGTCGATCTGGCGGTGCAATGCGGGCGCCCCCTGCTGGCGCGCCAGCCATTCGAGCGGAACGCGTTCGATCTGGTCATCCTCGGCTGCGTCAATGTCATCGCGGACGAAATGAACCCCGCCCGCGTCGCCGCCCTGCGTCTGGGCCTGAGCGAGCGGACGGTGGCCTTTACCACGCAGATCAACTGCGGGTCCGGCATGCAGAGCATCGACACCGCCTATCGCTATATCCGGTCGGGCAGTCATGACATGATCCTTGCCGGCGGGGCCGAATCCCTCAGCCACGCGCCGCTGACGCTGCGCCAGTCGGCTGCCGAATGGCTGGGTGAATTCAGCGCCGCGCGCAGCCCGGTGGACAAGGTGCGCGCGATGGCGGGCCTCAGGCCCGAGTTCTTCAAGCCGGTCATCGGGCTGGAGCGCGGCCTGACAGACCCGATCACCCATCTGGGCATGGGCCAGACCGCCGAAATACTGGCGCACCGCTTTGGCATCGACCGGCAGACGGCGGATGCCTACGCAATGCAAAGCCATCACCGTCTGACGCAGGCGCAGAAGGACGGCACGCTGGACGGCGAGGTGACGCCTGCCTTCGGCCCCGACGGGACTGTTTACGACCATGACGACGGGGTGCGCCCCGATAGCGATATGGAGGGGCTGGCCAAACCCAAGCCGGTGTTCGAGAAACCTTACGGCAAGGTCACGGCAGGCAATTCCAGCCAGATCACCGATGGCGCCAGCTGGGTCATCGTCGCCTCGCAAAAGGCCGTGGACCTGCACGGGCTGGAGCCATTGGCCGAGATCACCGACAGCGAGTGGGCCGGGCTTGATCCCGCCGTCATGGGGCTTGGCCCGGTCATGGCCGCAACCCCCATCGCGCAGCGGCACGGGTTTGGCGTGGATGACATCGATCTGTGGGAACTGAACGAGGCGTTCGCGGCGCAGGTTCTGGCATGTTTGGCCGCGTGGAACGACGATGCGTTTTGCAGCGAGGTTCTGGGATATGATGCCGCCTTTGGCCGGATCGACCGGGACCGTCTGAACGTCGACGGCGGCGCGATTGCGCTGGGCCATCCGGTGGGCACCAGCGGCAACCGGATCGTGCTGCATCTGGCGAACGCCATGAAGAAACGCGGGGCAAAGCGCGGCATCGCAACCGAGTGTATCGGCGGCGGTCTGGGCGGCGCCATGCTGTTGGAGGCTGTGCAATGAGCGGTGTCGTGATGGATTTTCTGGGCGCCGAACTGCGCGAAATGGGCGGCGCGGGCGACCGGGTCGGCAACTGGCGCATCGGGCGGGACGCGGTCGGCATCCTGTGGCTGGCAATGGATTGCGAGGACAGCGGCACGAACGTCATTTCCCGCAAGGTGCTGGAAGAACTGAACCAGCATCTGGCCGCCGCCGAGGCGGACCTGCCCAAGGCGCTGGTGATCCGCTCGGCCAAGGAGTCCGGGTTTGCCGCAGGCGCCGATATCTCTGAATTCAAGGACGTCGCCAGCGATCCCGAAACCCTGCTGCGCGAGGGGCACGCGGTGCTTGACCGGCTTGCTGCGCTGGCCTGCCCCACGATCTGCGTCGTGCATGGCGCGGCGTTGGGTGGCGGGTTCGAATTGGCACTGGCCTGCGACATGCGCATCGGGGTGCGCGGCGCGTCCTTTGCCTTTCCCGAGGTGCAGCTGGGCCTGCATCCGGGGCTGGGCGGTACGTTCCGCTCGGTGGCTTTGATCGACCCGGTCGAGGCGATGACCCTGATGCTGACCGGCAAGTCCGCGCATACCAAAAAAGCCAAGGCACTCGGCCTGCTGGATACCGTGGTCGAGGAGCGCCACGTCGCCGCCGCCGTGCAGGCCGCCGCGAACGGCGATCTGGAGGAGCATGAACAAGGGCTGAAGGCGCGGGCATTTTCGCTTGGCACCGCGCGCAGCTATGCGGCGCGGCAGATGCGCAGCCAGACCGAGAAGAAGGCGCCGAAGGTGCATTATCCGGCCCCCCATGCCCTGATCGATCTGTGGGAGGAGCATGGCGACGACCCAGCCGCGATGCAAAAGGCCGAAATCGCGTCGTTCGGCCAGCTGCTTCAGACCGACACGTCAAAGAACCTGCAACGCGCGTTCTTCCTGCGCCAGCGGCTGCGCGGCAATGCCAAGGGCGAGGATGGTATCGCCCATGTCCATGTCATCGGCGCAGGCGCCATGGGCGCCGAGATCGCGGCCATGGCCGCGATCCGGGGCAAGCGGGTGACGCTGGGCGACACCTCGGCTCAGGCTCTGGGGCGGGCGATCAAGCTGGCGGGCGAGATATGCGACTCCAAACACCTCGGCAGTATCGAAAAGCGTGACGCGCTGGACCGGCTGATGCCCGACCCCGAGGGGTATGGCATCCCCGCCGCCGATCTGATCATCGAGGCCGGTCCGGAGACGGTGGAGATCAAGCAGAAGATCTTTGAGGCGCTGTGTTCGCGCATGAAAGAGGGCGCGATACTGGCCAGCAACACGTCCAGCCTGTCGGTTGACGAGCTGAGCACGCACGCACCCGATGCGGCACAATTCGCCGGGCTGCACTTTTTCAACCCGGTCTCGAAAATCGACCTTGTCGAGGTGGTGAAAGGCCCGGACACGTCCCAAAACACCGCCAGTCGCCTCGCCGCCTTCTGCGGCGCGATCAGGAAACTGCCGGTGCATGTGGACGACTACCCCGGCTTCCTCGTCAACCGCGCGCTGACGCCCTACCTGATGGAGGCGATGGCGCTGATGGACGAAGGCGTGCCCAAGGAAGCGATCGACAGCGCCGCATTGCGGTTCGGCATGCCGATGGGGCCTGTCACGCTGGCCGATCAGGTAGGGCTGGATATCGGCCTGCATGTCGCCGAAAGCCTTGCTGAGGGTCTGGACAAACCGATGGCGCCGATATCGCAGACCCTGCGCGACAAGGTTGCCGCCGGCGAGACGGGCAAAAAGGCGGGTCGCGGGTTCTACGACTGGTCAGACGGCACCCCTCACCCCCATAGCGAGGAAAATGGCCCCGACGATCTGACCGACCGGCTGATCCTGCCGATGCTGGACGCCTGCGTCGAGGTATTGCGCCGGGGCGTGGTCGCGGCCGAGGACGATATCGACGCGGCGATGATTTTCGCCACCGGCTGGGCGCCGTTCCGGGGCGGGCCGATGCAGTATGCGCGCGCGCGCGGTATCGATGAGGTTGTGCGCCGGTTGAAAGAGCTTGAGCAGGCGCACGGGCCGCGGTTTGCGCCCGATCCGGGATGGCAGACGCTTGGCTAGGCCCGAGGTCTACGCCTGTGCCGATGACATGGCGCAGGCCATCTTTGCGGCGACCGGGGGCGAGGTCCGGCTGGCGCTGCCCTTGGGGCTGGGCAAGCCGATCAGCATCGTCAACGCGCTGACCCGCGCCGCGGCGGCGGACCCGTCGCTGCGTCTGTCGATCTTCACCGCCCTCACGCTCAGCCGTCCGCGTCCTGAGGGTGACATGCAGCGGCGGTTTCTGGAGCCTGCGCTGGACCGTCTGTTCGGCGCCTATCCCGGCCTGCATTATGCGGAGCTGATCCGGGATGGCACGCTGCCCGGTAACATCACCGTGTCGGAGTTCTTCTTTCAAGCCGGTGACTGGCTGGGCAATGACTATGCGCAGCGCCGCTATATCTCGGCCAACTACACCCATGCGCGTGACGTGCTGATCGCGCAGCGCCCCAACGTGGTGGCGCAGCTGTTCGCCGAAGAGGGCGGTCGGCTGAGCATGGCATGCAATACGGACATTTCCGCTGATCTGTTCGCCTTTCGCACAGCGGGCCGGATGGATTTCATCGCCGTGGGCGAGGTGTCGGACGAGATGCCGTTCATGCTGGGCGCGGCGGTGCTGGAGATGGAGATGGACGAACTGGCGATGAAGCTGCGGCCCAAAGCGCCCTACGGCCTCTTTTCCGCCGTGCGTCGGCCCGTATCGGAGGTGCAGCACGCCATCGGGTTGCATGTCTCGCGGTTGATCCGGGATGGCGGGACGCTTCAAATCGGGATCGGGGCGATAGGCGATGCGGTGGCGAACGCGCTTCTGCTGCGCGAGGCGGGCAAACTGGACGAGGTTTGGCACGCATCGCCCTTTTCGCTGGACGGCAACGAAGTCGGCCCATTCAAGGTCGGGCTGTATGCGGTCACCGAAATGCTGGTCGGCGGGCTGATCGCCCTGTTCGAGGCGGGCATCCTGCGCCGCGAGGTGGAGGGCGCCGTCATCCACGCCGGTTTTTTCGTCGAAACGCGGGATATGTATCAGCGCCTGCGTGACATGCCACCGGCGCAGCGCGCGAAGATCGCGATGATGCCGGTCAGCTATACCAACGCGCTCTACGGCGATGAGGCAGCCAAGCGGGCCGCGCGCGTGCATGCCCGGTTCGTCAACGGGGCGATGCAGGCCAGCGTGCTGGGCGACATCATGTCGGATTCCGCCAGGCCCGGACAGGTGGTCAGCGGCGTCGGCGGGCAGTTCGATTTCTTTCAGCAGGCCTTTGCGCTGGAGGGCGCGCGCGCCATCGTCACCCTGTCGGCAACGCGCAGCGCCGCGGGCAAGGTAACGTCGAACATCGCATGGACAACGCCGGTCGTGACCGTGCCGCGCCACATGCGCGATATCGTCGTGACCGAATACGGCACCGCCGATCTGCGCGGCCAGACCGATGAAGAGGTGATCAAACGCATGATCGCCATCGCCGACAGCAGGTTCCAAAATCAACTGATTGCCGAAGCGCAAAAGGCGGGCAAGCTGAACCGCGACTGGCGGCTGCCCCACGCGCATCGCCATAATACGCCAGACCGCGTGGCCGCATGGCTGGCGCCTTGGCGCGGTAACATTTTGCCTGATTTTCCGCTGGGAACCGATTTCGACCATACCGAACGCGCCCTTCTGCCCGCGCTGGACCGGCTGAAAACAGCGGCCGTCAGCAAGGGGCAGATGGCCCGCCTGCTGATCGCCTCGATTCTCGCGCAGCCTCACCCGCAGGAGACGCAGGCGATGGCGCGTATGGGCTTTGCCACCGATCCGCACTTGCTGGAACCGCTGGCGGCACGCGCCCTGCGCGGCGCATTGCGGCGCTCGGCGGCACATCGCGCTTGACCTCAGGGTCCTTGGCAGGACAGGACAGTGCGACGCGGCAAACAGCAGGGATGGGCAGTATGCGCAAGGCATTGGTGACGGGATCGGCAGGCTTTATCGGCTACCATCTGGCGCAGCGGCTGCTGGCAGACGGCTGGCAGGTGGTCGGGCTGGACGCGATGACGGATTACTATGACGTCACCCTGAAACAGCGCCGCCATGCGATGCTGGCGCAATCGCCGCATTTCACCGCCATCGAGGCCCGCGTGGAGGAGCCGGGCCTGATGAGCGCGTTGGTCGCCAAGGAACAGTTTGACGCGATCATCCACCTGGCCGCGCAGGCCGGTGTGCGCCACTCGATCGACGCGCCGCGCAGCTATGTCGAGGCCAACCTGATCGGCACGTTCGACGTGCTGGAGGCCGCGCGCAACACCCCGCCTGCGCATTTGTTGATCGCCTCGACCTCGTCGGTGTTCGGCGCCAATACGGAAATGCCCTACGCCGAGACGCACAAGGCCGATCATCAGATGTCGTTCTATGCCGCGACCAAGAAGGCGACCGAGGCGATGGCCCATTCCTATGCGCATCTCTACGACGTGCCGACGACGATGTTCCGCTTTTTCACCGTCTATGGGCCGTGGGGGCGCCCCGATATGGCGCTGTTCAAATTTACCAAGGCCATTCTGAGCGGCACACCCATCGACATCTACAACCACGGCGACATGCGCCGCGATTTCACCTATATCGACGATCTGATTATCGGCATCACCCGCCTGATCGACGCCGCGCCGACGCGCGCGCCCGCGCAGGCCGTGGCCCATGACAGCCTGTCCCCCGTCGCACCATGGCGTGTGGTGAATATCGGCAACGGCATGTCCGTTCCGTTGATGGAATTTGTCGCCGCTATCGAGGCCGCGACCGGGCGCAAAGCCGAAAAACACTTCATGGATATGCAGCCGGGCGACGTGCCTGCCACCTGGGCCGACGCCCGCCTGTTGGAGGCGCTGACCGGGCCGCTGCCGCGCACGCCCGTGCAGGTCGGCGTGCAGCGCTTCGTCGACTGGTATCGGGACTATTACGGCGTCTGATGTGCCGGATCACCTTCCCTGCGGCGCGACAACCCCGCCGCCCTGTCACCTTGCATGGGCCTGTCCGGTGGCCTATCCCGGCAAGGGGCATCGCGGTATATCTGCGTGTCGGCCAACGGGATATTGAACGGAGACGATGATGAAGACAGCTTTCGTTACCGGCACCACGGGTCAGGATGGCTCTTATCTGGTCGAGCTGCTGCTGGACAAGGGCTATGAGGTGCACGGGCTGAAACGTCGCGCGTCGTCCTTCAACACCCAGCGGGTTGATCATCTGTTCCGCGATATTCACGAAGAGCCGCGCTTCCGCCTGCATTACGGCGATCTGACCGACACATCGAACCTGACGCGCCTGCTGTCCGAGATCCAGCCCGACGAGATCTATAATCTGGGCGCGCAGAGCCATGTCGCCGTCAGCTTCGAGGCGCCGGAATATACGGCCGATGTCGATGCCATCGGCACCCTGCGCCTGCTTGAGGCGATGCGCTTTCTGGGGATGGAAAAGACCTGCCGGTTCTATCAGGCCTCCACCTCCGAGCTGTACGGACTGGTGCAGGAGACGCCGCAGACCGAAACCACGCCGTTCCACCCGCGCTCGCCCTACGGCGTGGCCAAACTTTACGCCTACTGGATCGCCGTCAATTACCGCGAGGCTTACGGGATGTATGCCTGCAACGGCATTCTGTTCAACCACGAAAGCCCGCGCCGGGGCGAGACGTTCGTCACCCGCAAGATCACCCGCGGGCTGGCCAATATCGCGCAGGGGCTGGAGGATATGCTGTACATGGGCAATATCGATTCCTTGCGCGACTGGGGCCATGCCAAGGATTACGTGCGCATGCAGTGGATGATGCTGCAACAGGACACCCCCGAGGATTTCGTGATCGCCACCGGGGTGCAACATTCGGTGCGCGATTTCATCACCTGGGCAGCCGCCGATCTGGGCGTCACGCTGGGGTTTGAGGGGACCGGTCTGGACGAGATCGCCATCGTGCGGCAGATCGACGGGGACAACGCGCCCGGCCTCAAACCCGGCCAAGTGGTGATGCGCATCGATCCGCGCTATTTCCGCCCCGCCGAGGTGGAAACGCTGCTGGGCGATCCGTCCAAGGCCAAGGCCAAGCTGGGCTGGCAGCCAGAGATCACCGCGCGCGAGATGTGCGCCGAAATGGTGGCCGAGGATCTGCGCGCCGCGCGCCGGCAGGCGCTGCTGAGCGCGCATGGCTATGACAGCGCGCCCGGGCACGACGCATGAGCCGCCGCGGCACCCTGTTGCTGACCGGTGGAAACGGCATGGTCGGTAGCAACATCCGCGAGCATCCGCGCGCCGCCGACTGGACCATTCTGGCGCCCTCCAGCCGCGACTTGGACCTGACCGATGCCACCGCGACAGCCGCATATCTACAGGCAGAGAAGCCCGATATCGTCATCCATGCGGCGGGCAAGGTCGGCGGCATCCAGGCCAACATGGCAAATCCTGTCGATTTTCTGGACATCAACACCACTATCGGGCGCAATGTCATCATGGGGGCCCGCGCCGCAAACGTCCCGCATCTGATCAACCTCGCCTCTACCTGCATCTATCCGCGCGCCGCGCCGGGTCCGCTGGCCGAAGAGGCCGTTCTGACCGGTCCGCTGGAGCCGACGAACGAAGGCTACGCGCTGGCCAAGATCATGGCGCTGCGCCTTTGCCAATACATCCGCACGGAAACGCCCGATCTGCTGTATAAAACGCTGATCCCCTGCAACCTTTACGGGCGGCACGACAGCTTCGACGCCGCCACCTCGCATATGGTGCCCGCCGTCATCGCCAAGCTGCACGAGGCGCAGATGACAGGCCACGACACCGTCGACATCTGGGGCGACGGCACTGCGCGGCGCGAGTTCATGTATGCGGGCGATCTGGCGGATGCCGTCCTGCGCGCCGCCGCCGATATGGACGCCCTGCCCGATCTGATGAATGTCGGCGTGGGCCATGACCATTCGGTCACCGACTATTACCGCGCCGCCGCCGAAGTGGTCGACTGGCAGGGCACATTCGCCCATGACCTGTCCAAACCCACCGGCATGAAGCAAAAGCTGTGCGATACGTCGCGCCAGCAGGCCTGGGGCTGGGCACCGCAGACGGACCTGCGCGCCGGCATGGCCGCCACCTATCAATTCTTCCTCGAAAGGCAGTCCTCATGAGCGCCCGTTTCCCCCTTGCCACATCGTCCTGGGATCACGCCGAACAGGACGCGCTGCAACGCGTCATCGCGTCTGACCGCTTCACCATGGGCGCCGAGGTCGCCGAGTTCGAGCGTCGCTTTGCCGCCCATTTCGGCAGTAAATTCGCGGTCATGGTCAATTCGGGATCGTCGGCCAACCTGCTGATGGTGGCGGCGCTGGCCTACACGTCAAACCCCGATCTGAAACTGTCGCCCGGCGACGAGGTGATCGTGCCCGCGGTGTCGTGGTCCACCACTTACTACCCGCTGCACCAATACGGGCTGAAGCTGAAATTCGTCGATATCGACCTCGATACGTTGAACTACGATCTGGACGCGCTCAAGGACGCCGTGACGGACCGCACCCGCGCGCTGATGGTGGTCAACCTGCTGGGCAACCCCAATGATTTTGATGCCGTCGCGCAGATTACGGGCGGGCGCAATATCGTCATGATCGAGGATAATTGCGAATCCATGGGCGCACGCTTCGGCGGCCGCCAATGCGGCACGTTCGGCGTCATGGGCACCTTCTCGACTTTCTTTTCCCACCATATCTCGACCATGGAGGGCGGCGTTGTCGTGACCGACGACGAAGAACTGTACCATGTCATGCTATCCTTGCGCGCCCATGGCTGGACGCGCAACCTGCCCGCGGAAAACCACGTCACCGGCAGCAAAAGCGACGACGCGTTCGAGGAGAGCTTTCGCTTCGTGCTGCCCGGCTACAACTTGCGCCCGCTGGAAATGTCTGGCGCGCTGGGGATCGCGCAACTGGCCAAGCTGGACGGGCTGATCGCCGGGCGGCGCGCCAATGGCGCAGCCTTCACAGCGGCGATGCAGGACCATCCGAAATTCACCATCCAGCGCGAAATCGGCCACAGCAGCTGGTTCGGCTTCAGCCTGATGCTGCGCCCCGACCTGCCGGGCAGCCGCGCCGATGTGGTGCGCGGGCTTGAGGCGCTTGGCTTTGAATGCAGGCCCATCGTCGCGGGCAATTTCGCCCGCAAGGAAATCGTCAAGCATTTCAATTTCGACATCCACGGCGATCTGCCCAATGCCGATTACCTGGATACGCGCGGCCTGTTCGTCGGCAACCACCACTACCCCATAGACGAAGCGATCACGCAGCTCGCCGCGTTCTGATACCGGCATTTGAGGCCCAAATTCCAAGGCCGCGTTTCGCGCCGCCTTGCCCCAGAAAATGAGACAGCCGCCGATGATCGCATCGGCGGCTGTCTCATCAAATCGGCACTACCCCGATATATCATGGGCACGCTGCCCCCGCTTTAACCATCCTTGCGACGGCTCATGCGCGCGATCACGGCAAAGAACAGCGGCACGAACAGGACGCCCAGAACGGTCGCAGAAATGGTCCCCGACAGAACACCGGTACCGATCGCGGTACGCCCGCCGGACCCCGCGCCAGAGCTGAGCACCAGCGGAAGGACACCCAGCGAAAACGCCATCGATGTCATGATGATGGGCCGAAACCGCTGCCGCGCGGCATCGACCGCTGCCTCAAATATCGTCTCGCCCGCCTCGCGTTTGTCACGCGCGAACTCTACGATCAGGATCGCGTTCTTGCCGGTCAGACCGATCACCGTCAGCAGGCCCACCTGGAAAAAGACACCGTTTTCGAACCCGCCGAAATATGCCCCGGCCAGCGCGCCCAACACGCCGATAGGCATGGCCAGCATCACCGCAAAGGGGATCGACCAGGATTCGTACAGCGCCGCCAGCGCAAGAAAGATCGCGGCCAGCGACAGCGCATAGAGCAACGGCGCCTTACTGCCCGATTCCTGTTCTTCCAGGGAAAGACCGGTCAGCGAAATCTGGAAACCGGGCGGAAGTTGCTCGGCCAGACGATGGATTTCGGCAATCGCCTCACCAGTGGACACACCCGGCGCGGGCGAGCCCTGGATCTGCATCGACGGCACGCCGTTATAGCGGTTCACGCCCTGCGGACCCTGCGCCCATCCCTCGGTGACGAAGTTCGAAAACGGCACCAGCCCGCCATTGGCGTTGCGCACGCGCCATTTTTCAATGTCCGACGGGGCACTGCGCGCGTCCGCCTGGCCCTGCACATAGACCCGCTTGATCCGACCCTCGTCGACGAAATCGTTGACATAGGTGCCCGCCCACGCGGTGCTGAGCAAGGTGCCGACATCCGTGGCAGACACGCCCATCGCGCCCGCACGGCGCCAGTCGATATCCAGATTGAACTGCGCCGCATCCTCCAACCCGCTGGGCCGGGCGCTGGCGATCAGTTGGCTTTCGGCAGCCATTCCCAGCATCTGATTGCGCGCCTGAAGCAGCTGCTCATGCGTCTGTCCGCCACGCGCCTGCACGTAGAAATCAAAACCCGACACGTTGCCCAGTTCGATCACCGACGGCGGCACGATGGGGAACACCATCGCCCCCTTGATCTGACTGAACGCGCCAAAGGCACGGCCCGCCAGCGCCTGAACGCTTAGTGCCGCCTCTTCGCGTTCGCTCCAATCCTTGAGCCGCACGAAGGCGAGCCCCAGGTTCTGACCCTGCCCGGCAAAGCTGAACCCGACAACGCCGAACACGGATTCCACCATGTCCGATTCCTGCGTCAGGTAGTAGTTTTCGACTTGCTTCAATACGTCCATCGTCTGCTCGGCCGTGGTGCCGGTCGGGCCCTGGATCAGGGTGAACATGATGCCCTGATCCTCTTCGGGCAGAAACCCTTCGGGCGTGCGCAGGAACAGGCCCACCATCACCGCGACGATGGCCAGGTAGACGATGCCCATCCGCACCGGCCGACTGACCATCCAGCCCACCGTGCCTGCATAGCCGCCCAGCAGCCTCTCGAAGCCGCGGTTGAACAGGCCAAACGGGCCGCGCTGCGTTGCGCCGGTATGCTTGGCTTGCAGCAGCGTCGCGCACAGGGCCGGCGTCAGCGTCAGCGCCACGATGACCGACAAAAACATGGCCGAGATGATCGTGACCGAGAATTGTTTGTAAATCACCCCGGTGGAGCCGGGAAAGAAGGCCATCGGAACGAACACCGCCGACAGGACGACGGCAATGCCGATCAGCGCGCCGGTGATCTCGCCCATCGACTTGCGCGTGGCTTCCTTGGGGCTCAGCCCCTCCTGCTCCATGATCCGTTCGACGTTTTCGACCACGACGATGGCGTCATCGACCAACAGGCCGATGGACAGGACCATGGCCAGCATCGTCAACGTATTGATCGAATAGCCCAGCAGCGACAGTATCCCGAACGTACCCAGCAGCACGACCGGAACCGCCAGCGTCGGAATCAGTGTCGCGCGCAGGTTTTGCAGGAATAGATACATCACGAGGAAGACGAGGATGATGGCCTCGATCAGTGTCTTGACCACCTCTTCGATGGAAATCTCGACGAACGGCGTGGTGTCGTAAGGGATCACATATTCGACCCCCTCGGGGAAGAACTCAGCCAGTTCCTCCACCCGCGCCTCGACCGCCCGGGCGGTGTCCAGCGCGTTGGCGCCGGACGCCAGACTGATCGCCAAGCCCGACGCCGCCTGCTGGTTAAAGCGCGAAATCGTGCCGTAGTTTTCCGCGCCCAGTTCGACCCGCGCGACGTCGTTGACCAGCACCAGACCGCCGTCGGTTTCGGCGCGGATCACGATCTGGCGGAAATCCTCGGGCGTGGTCAGCAGCGATTGCGCCGTGATCGTGGCGTTCAGAACCTGCCCGTCAACCGCGGGCCGCGAGCCGAACTCACCCGCCGAGATCTGCGCGTTCTGCGCACGCACGGCATTGACCACATCCGCCGGTGTCAGCTCGAACGCGGCCAGCTTGGACGGGTCCAGCCAGATCCGCATTGCATATTGCGCGCCAAACACCTGGACGTTGCCGACGCCATCGACGCGGCTCAGCTCGTTCAACATGTTGCTGCTCAGGTAGTCGCCCAGATCGGTCGCGTCATAATCGCCGTTCTCGGCAATCAGCGCGATCACCATCAGGAAGCCCGAGGACGATTTTTGCACCGTCACACCCTGCCGCTGCACCGGCTCGGGCAGCAGCGCGGAGGCTTGCGCCAGCTTATTCTGGACCTGCACCTGTGCGATGTCGGCGTCTGTCCCGGTCTCGAACGTCAGCGTGATACTGGCGCCACCCGCACTGGTCGAACTGGAGGAAATATAGCGCAGCCCGTCCAGACCGGTCATCTGCTGTTCGATCACCTGCGTGACGGTATTGGCCACCGTTTCGGCGCTGGCACCGGGATACGAGGCGTTGACCGACACCGTCGGCGGCGCGATTTCGGGGTATTGCGCAACCGGAAGGGTCACGATGGACAGAATGCCGACGCCCATGATGAAGATCGAAATGACCCAGGCAAAGATCGGTCGGTCAATGAAAAAACGTGCCATGCTGGGGCGCTCCGGTCAGATCGGGATCAGATATGCAACAGGGGACTGGTGCAAAATCGGAAGGTTATTCGGCGGGCTTTTCGGGGGCGGCGGGATCGCCTTCTGGCTCTGCTTCCGGCTCTGGCGCGGCCTGTTCGGGGGCGGCCATGTCGGGTGCCGCCGTGGCGGCTTCGGCGCTCTCGCGTTCCTGCGGTGTCACCACGGCGCCCGGAGATGCCTTTTGCAGACCATCGACGATGATGCGGTCGCCACCCTTCAGTCCGTCCGTGACGACCCAGTAACGATCCAGATCCTGCTGCACCGTCAGCACGCGTTGCTCGACCGTGCCGTCCTGCCCGACGACCAGCGCGGTTGGCTGGCCACGGCGGTTGCGCGAGACGCCCTCTTGGGGCACCAAAAACGCGCCCTCGGCTTGTCCGCTGGGCATTTCAGCCTGTACATACATGCCCGGCAGCAACAGCTGGTCCGGATTATCAAAGGTAATGCGCAACACAACGACCCCGGTCAGCGGATTGACCACAGGCTCTGCCGCCGTCAAATGGCCCGATTGCTTGAACACCGTACCATCGGCCAGCGTCAGCTTGACCTCTTGCGATTGGCTCTTGGTCTGGTCGCCGCGGTTGCCACGGCGAAAGTCCAGCATTTCCGCCGCCGATTGCGTCACGTCTACATAGACGGGATCGATGTTGCGGACGGTTGCCAGCGGGGACTGCTGACTGGCCGTCACAAGCGCGCCGGGGCTGACCATCGAGCGGCCAATTTCGCCTGACAGGCGCGCGCGGATCATGGTGCGGTCCTTCTCGATTTCGGCGGATTGCAGCTGCGCCTGCGCGGCCTGAAGGCTGGCAATAGCGCCGTCGCGGTCGGCGATGGCGGAATCCAGTGCCTGTTCGCTGATCACGTTGCGCTGCGAAAGTGTCTCGAGCCGCTCGGCCTCGCGGCGGCTGGCCTTGACCTGCGCCTGCGCCTGCGCGACGGCGGCCTTGGCCTGTGCGACGGCGGCGTCGTAGCTGGCCGGATCTATCTTGTACAGGATATCGCCTTCCTCAACGCGCCCGCCCTCGTGAAACAGGCGCTCGGTGATGATGCCCGCCACCTGCGGTCTCACCTCCGCCTCAGCCGAAGCGACGACGCGGCCCGGCAAAGTGGTGGTCAGATCGACATCCTGCGCCTCGACCGTCACCACGGTCACGGCGGGGGGCGGCCTGTCCCCTTGCTGCGCAAGCGCCGGGACAGCCAAAACAAGCGGGGCGATCAGCAACGCCACACGGCGCGCGACAGAAAGGAAATGGGTCATATGTACAGAGTCCAGATAAATAGGCATGCGTGTCCAACCCCGCGGACAATAGTCAATATGGCATCTGCGGCAAGGGGCGGCGGCGCACCATTACGTGAAAAGACAACTTTGAGGAACGGTGCAGGACGCGCCCATGGCCAAGCGCCCGATTTTTCGCGAAAAATCGTCACCCGCCCCAAAGGTCTGCACCCGGTCAGCGCAGGCCCTTGGCTGCGATCTCGCCCGCCAGCTGTCGCACGGCAGAGCCGCGCGCGGCGGCGATGTCCTGCGCGCTGAATGTGCCGCCAATCGGCACGACCACCGCAAACAGGTTCGCCCGGTCACGGCCATTCTCGGGCGCGACGAAATACTGGCCGGACAGGCGGAAGGTGCCGTCGACATGGGCCAGCATTTCCTCGACCCGCAGCTCCAGTTCGACCTGAGCGCGGTCGACGAACGGCCACGGCTCGGACGCGACGCGCGCGCCGGTGATCTGCGCCAGATAGCGCGTCAGTTCCAGCGTGATCGCGCGGCCCGGCTCATCGGCCCATAGCAGACCCTCGTCAGGGCTGATGACGCCACCGGGGCCGGAGACGTATATCTCCTCGGACGCGGCATAGGTCGGCAGCGACACCTCGCGCAGGGCGACCGTACTGTAGGAAATGCGCTGGCTTTGGACCGGATCGGTGCGGGGGACCGCGACGCGCTCGTCCGGAGTGCCGCCGCAGGCCGCGAGCGTAGCGGCAGCGCCGAGCATGGCGAGTGTTCCTGTTTTCAACATGGCATCATTTTCCTGTCAGAAGGGAATTTGGATTGCGTTCGATCGCGCGGGCCAGCGACGAAACGGCCTGCGCGGCGCGCTGCACCTCGCGCAGCGCATCGCGGGCATCCCGGCCAAGGCCGGTATTGGCCTGATAGCCCTCGATGGTCGTGCCCGCCTGCGCCAGAACCCGGCGCGCCTGTTCGATCAGCTTGGGCAGATCGGCGCTGGCATCCGCAATCCTGTCGGCGGCATTGCTGGCCGAGTTCAGCGTATTCTTGGCCGTCTCGACGACGCCGGCCTCGCGCAGCTGGGTCAGGACTGCGCTCAGCTCGGTCAGCGACATGTTGAGGCTGGCGGGCAGCTCCCTTGTGCTGGTCTGGTTCAGGTAGCTGTCGACGGTGGTCAGCAGTTCGGTCATCTGGTCTGCCATCTTGTCGATGGCGACCTTTTCGACATTGGCGGCAACCGCATTGATGCGCGCGACCAGGTCCGGCACGCCCTCGACCGCCGCATTCACCCCGCTTGCCGCCTCGGCGGCGTCATCCAGCGCCTTGCCCAGACGGTTGGACAATTCCTGACTGTTGAAGCCATCGATCAGCGTCGCAAGCCTGTCGATCACGCCGCTCAGCTGACCGGGCAGCGCCTTGATATCGTCCGATGTGATGACATCGCGGGCGTCGACCAGAAGGCTGTTCAGCGTCTCTGGTGCGTTGCGCACGCCCTCGCTGGTGATCAGCGCGTTGGCGTTGCCCAAAAGACTGAGCACCTGATTCATGATCTCTTCGACGGGCAGGTTGTTGATGCGATTGAACACGCCCTCGGCGGTGGCGGCGACATCCGATATGTCGCTTGCGGTGGTGGGGATACGCGCGCCGCCCTCGGGCAGGGCAACAATTTCGGCGGGGGGCGCATCCGGCACCTCGGTCAGCTCGACCTTCAGGCCGCCTGTCAGGATCGACGCGGTTGCCAGCCGCGCGCGCAGCCCGCCCTTTACCCGCGTGCTGAGAAACTCCATCGCCGTCGTATCATCCTTTTTGCCCTCAAGCCCCAGCCGCCCGGGCTGGATCGTCAGGGTTGCGACCAGACGCACGCGATTGTCACCAAAGGTTTCGGGATCCACCAGACCGTTCAGCGCTGAAACGCGCCCGATATTCAGCCCGGCCATGTCGACGGGGGCGTCGACGGCAAGCCCGGCAATGTTGTCCTCGAACACCGCCGACAGAGTCAACGTCTTGCCTTCGTCTCTCGAGAAGACGGCAGCGCGCGCCGATGCCTCATCGGCATAGATCGACATGACTGCCCCTTGCTCCAGCGGGACACCGCCCGATACCATCGTGGCAAAGGTCACGCCGCCCGAAATCAGCGACGCGATGGACGAGAAATCCAGCGCCGCACCACCCGGCCCCAGCGTAAAGGAGAAACCCGACGTATCCCAGAACCGGGTCGCGCTGTCGATCAGCCGGTCATGTGGCTCGAATATGATCGCCTGCGCCTCGGCGGTGCTGCCGTCATCGCTGATCGACGTCCTGCCGATCTTGCCCACGGTTATGCCCTGATAAATCACCGGCGCGCCCTCGGTCAGGGACGCCTTTCCGGCAGCGCGCAGCGTCAGCAGCAGGCCCTTCTGGTTCAACCGCTCCAGCGGGGCATCGCTGAGGCCGTCGAATTTGCGACGCGCTCCGCTAGGCTCACTGTCCCACAGCCCTTCGATGTAGACGCCAGACAACACCGTAGCCAGCCCCGAGACCCCTTGGGCTGTCACCTCCGGACGCACCACCCAGAACTGGGCGTCGGCATCGACGTAATCGGTAACCTCCTTGTTCAGGCGCACCGACACCATCACCCGGTCCAGCCCGTCGGTGAAACCGATCTTCTCGACCATGCCGACGGTCACATCGCGATACCGCAATTCCGTCGCCCCCGCCGATATGCCCGAGGCATTCTCAAACGCGATTTCGATCACCGGACCGCGGTCGAGATACGTTTTGACCGCCACGCCAACCACTGCGAACAACGCAATGGCCGGGATGATCCAAACCATCGACAGGCGCCTGAACGGGCTTTGGCCTGCGGGTTTGACCGGCGGGAGGGGCGGTGTCTGATTGCCTTGTGTCACGCCGAGCGTTCCTTATGAGCCGTAGGTTCGGGCGGTAATTCAGGCTTGGGCGACTTGCCCGTATCCCAGATCAGCCGACTGTCGAAGCTTTGTGCGGATATCATGGTGAAGATGACGGACAAAGCGAAAAAGATACTCGCCGGTCCGGGTGATATATTTACCAGAGTTTGCAACTGCACCAGGGACGACAGGACCGCGACGACAAACACGTCGACCATCGACCAGCGGCCGATATATTCGACAACCTCGTACAGCTTTTGGCGCCGCCCCTCAGAAACCTGCGGCCCGCGCCGCACGCCGATGACAAGCCCAAGGATGATAATGAACTTGGCCATCGGAATGACGGCACTGGCAAGCAGGATGATGATCGCGACGCCCCAGGCACCATGATGGGCCAGTTCCACCGCGCCGCCGATGATCGTGCTGCTCTGCGAGTTGACCAGCGTTTTCGTCTCAAGCATCGGATAGAGGTTGCCGGGGATATAGCAGGCCACGCCCAGCGCCCACCACGCCATCACCTTTTGCAGCGACATCGGGTCGCGCGACTGGACCTTGCCCCCACAGCGCGCGCAGATTTCGGTGCCCGCAGGGGACACGCGCGTGCAGCGCTGGCAGCCGATCAGGCCCATTTCACGCGCTGTTCTCATGGCTCCAGCGATTTCCAGATCGAATAGCGGCACATCAGGCTGTCGGTCATCACGAAGATGATCATCAGCACCGCAAACATCCATGCGGCGGGGCCCAGGCTGACCTCGGCCAGATCGCTGAGCTTGACCAATGCGACGGCGCAACCGATGGCGAAAATCTCGGCCATGGACCATGGCGTCAGATCCTCGGCCAGACGAAAGGCCGGCCGTGCCAGCCGCGCCGGCGGTTTGTCCTGTATGACCGGCACCAGCACGTAGATCAGCAGGAACAGGCGCGCCATCGGGATGATGACGATAAAGGCCAGAATGGCCGGCGTCAGCACCGCCAGCATGCCGGTAAAGGCAAGGCTGGTCTGCACGATCGACGTGCCGTGATGCAGCCCCCCCGCCCCGATCGACAGAAAGGGAAAGAACATCGCCCCGGTAATCAGGATCAAAATACTGCTGGCCAGCGCGATCAGCCGTTTGCCGGCCTTGCGGCGCGGCGCGATCAGGACAGAATGACATCTGTGGCAATAGGCGCGTTCGTCCTGCGCCACATGCGGCGTGGAATACACCAGGTCGCAATGCGGACAGGCGATAAGCTGGTCAAGCTCATCGTGTGTCAGGCCGTCTTGTGGTGCGTGCGTCTGGTTCATCCGCCTGTATTGTCGCGGGTGTTTGCGGCAACCGCAAGCTGGCTTGGTGCGGGTAGCGACGGGCGCGGACGGAAATGTGATCAAAATATGGATAAGATCCTGATTTTATCAGAAATAATTAACCTAACGTTTCCTTTCACTTCCGTAATTTGACGGCGGTGGTCGGCGAATCGCAGGATGGCGGCAGGCGCGCGCCCCCTCAAACCCGCCTGAAAACGGCACCGCTACAGCCGCTCATGCGCTTGCAACCAATCCTTGATGATCTGGCGATGGCGGTCCGCGCCATAGCTGGGAAAATGGCCGCCATGCACGACCTGCACCGGCAGATCATACAGCCGCACCATCGAGCGGTGATAATCAGCAGCATCGGCATGATACGTGTCCTCAATCAGCGGCCCGTCATAGACGATATCGCCGGAAAACAGGATCCCGGTCCGCGTTTCCCACAGGGCAATGCCGCCGGGGGAATGGCCGGGTGTGTGGATCACCTCGAACGCGCGGTCGCCCAGATCGATCATATCGCCATCGCTTAGAATACGGGTCGCCGGGGCGGATTTGAGCCTGTAATCGGCAGAGCCATAGGGCAGCGGCGGCAGTTGCGTGAAAATCTCGTCGGTGACGTAGGGATCGGCCAAGGTCGCGGCATTGGTGGGGTCCGCCAATATGTGCGCCTCGGCCTCATGCACGCAGCGGTCGTCGAATTCGTGATGACAACCGATGTGGTCGAAATGGGTGTGGCTGGCCACTGCCGTCAGGGCGCGCTCGGTCACGAGCGGCACCCATTCGCGCAAGGACACCACGCCCATCCCGCTATCGACCAGCATATCGCGGTCGCGGCCCCGGACGTGCCACATGTTGCAGCGGTAGAATTCCTCGATATGCGGCTCGCATATATAGGTGACATCATCGGCGCGCCTGTCGGTGCGATACCAATCCTGAGGCTTTGCGCGTTTCATGTCCGGGCCTCGAAAATCGACAGGTCGGCGGGATCGGCCGAAAGGGTGACACTGCTGCCGATCTCTGGCCGGGCATCGGGCGGCAGATGCGCGATCAGGGCAAGGTCCGGCGCGGCCTCGGGGCGCAGGTGGCAGCGGAAATGCGTGCCAAAGAAGGCGGCGTCGGTGATGCGCGCGCGCCCCATATCCCAGCCGCCCTTGCCCATGCCGATCTGTTCGGGCCGCAGGCAGAGGGTGAGCGCGCCTGTCGGCGTGCCGTCCGGCGCGGGCAAGGCGCCCAGATCAGTCTCTATCAACGCACCTTGGCGGCTGGCCGGTATGCGGTTCATCTCGCCCATGAAACCGGCGGCGAACAGCGATCCGGGCCGCCGGTACACCCGATCCGGCGGGCCGCAATCCTCGATCCGCCCGCCGTTCATCACGACGATGCGGTCGGCGATGGCCATCGCCTCCTCCTGGTCGTGGGTGACATGCACGAAGGTCGTGCCAATCTTGCGCTGGATCTGCTTCAGCTCGTCCTGCATGGAGTGACGCAGTTTCAGGTCCAGCGCGCCCAGCGGTTCGTCCAGCAGCAAAACGTCAGGATCGACGGCAAGGCTGCGGGCCAGCGCGACGCGCTGGCGTTGCCCACCCGACAGGGCATAGGGGCGTTTGAGGGCGGCATCGCGCAGGCCGACGAGATCCAGCAGTTCATCCGCCTTGGCGTTACGCGCCGCCTTGCCGACGCCCGCCATGCGGGGGCCGAAACCCACATTGTCACGCAGATTCATATGCGGAAACAGCGCGTAATCCTGAAACATCGTGGTCGTGGGCCGCTTGGCCGGGGCCACGCCGGTCATATCGTGCCCGCCGATCACAACAGTGCCGTGCCCCGGCTTGATGAACCCGCCAAGGACCGACAGCAGGGTCGTCTTGCCACAGCCCGAGGGGCCAAGGAGGACGATGTATTCGCCCGCCTCGATTTCAAGGTTGATATCGTCCAAGGCACGAAAATCGCCGAAATCGTGGCTGATGCCGGACAGGGAAATGGGGGCGGTCAACGGCGTTTCCTTCCGAAGATAAACAGTTCCAGCCCGATCACGAGCGCGACCGAGATCAGAAAGACGAGGCTCCCGATGGCGTTCGTGCGCGGCGACAGACCCGAGCGCAGCAGGCTCCAGATCTCGACCGGGAGGGTCACGTCGAAGCGGGTCATCAGGAACGCGATGATGAATTCGTCCCAGCTGAGCGTGAGGCACAGGAAAAATGCGGCAAGGATCGCGGGCGCCAGCATCGGGATCGTCACCAGCGCCAGCACGCGCCACTCGCTGGCGCCAAGATCACGCGCCGCGCGCTCGGCGTTCTCCTGCTGCGCCCCCATCGAGGCGTAGATGATGGCAAAGGCCAGCGGCAGGTTGATCACCACATGGCCGACGCCGGCGGCCCAGAGCGACGGGCCGGGGCCGTAATTGTTGAATACGATCAGAAGGCCAAGGCCGATGATCAGGTAGCTGACCGTCATCGGCGCGATCAGCAGGCCCCGCAGGAACAGCGTGCCGGGCAGGACGTGCCGCGCAAGACCGTAGGCGGCAAGGAACCCCAAGGCACAGGACAGCGCGGCAGAGCCTGCGCCGACCAGCAGCGAATTGAGCAGCGCCGACATCAGGCGGGAATCGCCGAGCACGTCGGCATACCATTTCAGGGTCGGCCCGTTGAAGGGTGGCACCGGCAGGCGGCCGTCCTGAAAGGAAAACAGCACCAGCGTCACCACCGGCAGGAAGATGAACGCGTAGGCCAGCGCCATGTAGATCCATGGGAGCGCGCGCCTCATAACCGGGCCAGACGCAGCCAGCGAGAGGCGGCCAGATAGGCCAGCGTCACCAGCGCCATCAGCACGATCGACATGGCGGCGGCCAGCGGAAAATTGGCGCCGCGCCCTAGCTGGACCATGATGATCTGCGGGCCGGTCAGCTCGTTATTGCCGCCCAGGATCTGCGGCGTGATGTAGTCGCCGATGCACAGCACAAACGTCAGAAAGGCGCCGGTGGCAATGCCGGGCATCGTCAGGGGCAGCACGACATGGCGGAACGCCTGCCAACTGCTGGCGCCCAGATCGACTGCCGCACGGCGGTAGTTCGCGGGCAGTTGGATAAGGTTGGCGTAGATCGTCAGCGTCAGCAGCATGACGAAGAAATGCACGAACCCGGTGACGGTGGCGAACCGGGTCGAGGCCAGCGTCAGCGGCTCGGATATCACGCCCAACCCGATCAGCGCCTGGTTGATGACCCCCTCGCGCGAAAGCACCAGCAGCCACGCGTAGGAGCGCACCACATAGGACGTCCAGAACGGCAGGATCGCCAGCAAGAGGGCTAGTCTCTGCCAGCGCGCGGGCACGCGATAGGCGATGATCCAGGCCAGCGGGTAGGCGAGGACAATCGACACGATCGTGACGGTCAGAGTGATTTCCAGCGATACCACGATGGCGCGCAGAAGGTAGCTCTGCCCGAAAAGACGCGTGTAGTTTTCAAGCGAAAATCCCCAGATCAATTCGCGCCCGTCGAGGGTGGCAAGGCTCATCGCGGCCATGATGGCGAACGGCACGACGAAGAACGCCAGCGTCCAGAGCAGGGCCGGGGCAACGAAGCCCCAGCCGCGTATCGTCTCGGGCTTTGCCATCAGTGCTGGAGCATTTCCAGCCAGACATCCTGCATCTGGCCGTCCAGTCCGGCGTCAGGCGACGGGTAGAGCTGCGCGCGCTTCAGGTAGTCGGGCTGGTCGTCCCAGCGCAGCACGTCCTTTTGCGCGTCGCTCAGATGCTCGCCCGCCTTTTGGTTCGCGGGCATCCCCCAGTAGCACGACGAGGTCGCCAGCCGCGCCTGCCCCTCGGGGCCGGTGATGTATTTGACGAATTCGACGGCCATATCCTTGCTCTCGCTGGTTTCCAGCACGCCGATGGACTGTGCCCAGCGCACCGCGCCCTGATCGGGGATGGTCCATGTCAGCTCGGGCTGTTCCTCGGCCAGAACGGCGGTCAGCCATTCGCCGCCGCCGATGACGATATCGACCTCGCCGGTGGCCAGCGCGGTCTGGCTGGCGACGACCTCGCCCACCGAACGCGCGTTTTCCTTCATGGTGAACAGGGTCTCTTTGATGCTGGGCAGGTCATCGGCGGTCAGATTTGCAGTTTCCAGACCGCTCGCAATCGCGGCAAGCCCCATGACCGGCAGGTAATAGTCATAGACGGCGATGCGGTCCTTGTACTTGTCGCTCCAGACAGTCGCCAGATCCTGCATGTCGGCGGCATCGACCTTGTCCGCGTTGAAGGAAATGGTGTTGTAGCCGAATTTCTCGGTCACGGCGTAGGTCTTGCCGTCCACTTGAGTCTGCGCCTCCATCGCGACGCCGGGCCAGAAATCGGCTGTCGGCAGGTCACCGGCAGGCAGTTCGGCCATCAGCCCGGCATCGACGGCGCGGGGCACGTCGATGGCGTCGATCACCAGAACGTCCCAGTCGCCGGGGCGGGACTGCTCCAGCAGGGCCAGCGCGGTGGCGGTGCCTTCGTATTCGCGCAGGTTGACGCGGATGCCGTGCTGCTGCTCGAACGGCTTGATCAGGGCGGGGTCGGTGTGATCGCACCAGACCAGCGCATTGAGGTCTTCGGCGGCCATAGCGGCCGCGGGCAGCGCCAGTATCGCGATGCTGCTCATCAAAGCGCGGCGCAGGGGGGAATGGGTCATGTCGGTCTCTCCTTGTTGGGATGGGGCGGCTGGCGCGCCTCTTGGGTGAAAAAATGAGTTGCTTCAATTTTGAAGTCAACTGTAAAAACAAGTCGAGACTGCGAAAGGGACAGAATATGGCCGGACTGCGCGCCAAACATAAGGCGGATCGCCACGCCCGCATCCTGAACGCAGCGGTCACGCTGTTTCGCCGCGACGGATACCGCGCCGCAAGGATCGAGGATCTGGCCGGAATGGCCGAGGTGTCGCCGGGCACGGTCTATAACTATTACGGGTCCAAGGGGGACATCCTGATCGCCACCGTCGCGTTGGAGGTCGAAGAGGTGCTGAGCGCGGGCGCGGCCATCGTCGCGGACCCGCCCAAGGGCGTGCAGCAGGCTGTTTCGACCCTGATCAATGGCTATTACGACCATTCGCTTGACTATCTGAGCAAGGAAATGTGGCGCAGCGCGATGGCCCTGTCGATCGAGGCGCCCCATACACAGAACGGCGCGCGATACTCCGAGCTGGACGGCGCGCTGGCCGCGCAGGTCGTCGCGCTGATCACGCGGTTGCAGCAGCGCGGCGAGGTGGCAGCGGGGCTGGACGTACAGAGCCTGGGCGAAGTTATATTCAACAATCTCAACGCGATGTTCATCGAATTCATCAAGGATGACGCCATGACGCTTGATACGCTCAAGGCCCGCGTCGCGTGTCAGACCGGCGCGCTGGCCAAGCTGATAGAAGGGCGGCCATAGGCGCGACGCCGACCCCACGCGCCTTAAGCTGGCCTTAAGCCTGATGCGATCCACCTTCCTGCAAAGACAGAGCAGAAAGGAAAAATCATGACGAATCGCATGACGCGCCGCGATGCGCTGATGTCGGGTCTGGCGATGGCCGGAGGGTTGAGCGGGGGACTGGCAATGCCGTCGGTGCTGCGGGCCGAGGAATTCACCCGGCGCAACGCCTCCAGCTTTGCCGTGCAGAACTGGCAGGACCATTTCGACGATCTGGGCGTGGCGACAATTGTGTCCGACACGCAGTCCCGCGCCCTGCATTTCTGGAGCGGCGACGGCAAGGATTACCGCGTCTACCCCACCTCCGTCCCGATCAGCGAGGATCTGACCAAGCGCGGTTACACCAAGATCGTGCGCAAGAAGGTCGGCCCCGACTGGACGCCCACCGCCTCGATGATGGAGCGGTTTCCCGAGTATAAATACATGCCGCCGGGCCCGGATAACCCGCTGGGCACGCATGCGATGTATCTGAGCTGGCCCGCCTACCTGATCCACGGCACGCATGATACGCGCAAGATCGGGCGCAAGTCGTCGGACGGGTGCATCGGGCTCTATAACGCCAAGATCGCAGAGCTTTTCGCGCTCTGCCCCGTGGGCACGCAGGTGCGTTTGATCTGAATGTGCAGGCGGCGCCGGGGATCGGCGCCGCCGATTAGCTGCGTTTCTGGAACGCGATCAGGATCAGCGCTAGCAGGCTTGATCCCAGCATCAGGAGCAGCGACACCGCGTTCAGCAGCGGGGTCGAGCCTTCCTTGAGCCGGTCGAACATCGCGATGGTCAGCGGCGCGTCCGAACCGACCAGCATCAGCGTAGTGTTGAAATTCTCGAAACTCATCAGGAACGCCACCACGCCCGCCCCGACGATGGCGGGCATCAGGAACGGCACCGTGATGGTGCGCACCGCAGTCAGGCGGCTGGCGCCAAGGTTCAGTGCGGCCTCCTCCAGCGTGGTGTCGAATTTCTGCAAGCGGGCCGAGATGACCAGCGTCGCGATGGTGGTGATGAAGGAAAACTGCCCCAGCACGACCAGCACCAGACCGGGGCGCAGGAATTCGGCGTCCACCTTCGCGGTGTCCCACATCACGTTGGCGACGTTGGAGGAAAACACCAGAATGGATATGCCCAGCACGATCCCCGGCACCACCAGAGGCAGCAGCATCAGCACATAAAGCAGGCCACGCCCGCGGAATTTGTAGCGGTTGAACAGGAACGCGTTCGACGTGCCGACCGCGACCGACAGGATCGCCACGCACGCCCCGACAAGGGCCGAGGTGCCGATGGCGCCGAGGATGGCACGCTCGTGAAACACACCGATCTTGGGCGCGGTGCTGCCGAAAAACCAATCCAGCGTGAACCCCTTCCACGGCAGGGACGGAAACTGGCTGTCGTTGAAGGCGAACACCGCGACAACCGCCAAGGGCAGCGTCAGGTAGACGAAAAACAGCGCGACATAGCTGGTCCAGATGACCGTCAGAGCGCGGGGGGTGGGGATGGTGGGTATCATCAGCCCATCGTCCTTTCCAGCGTCTGGCCCGTCAGGCGCAGCATGGCCCAGATGATGAAGGAGGACAGGAACAGCAGCATGAAGCCGAACGCCGCGCCCAGCTCCCAGTTGAACCTGACGATGAACTGCGAATAGATCATTTCGGTGAACCACAGGCTGTCCTTGCCCCCCAGCATGGTGGGGGTCAGGTAATTGCCAAGGCTCAGCATGAACACCACGATACAGCCCGACACGATGCCCGGCACCGCGTGGGGGATGACGATCTCGCGCATGACCGACCAGCCCGATCCGCCCAGATCATAGCCCGCCTCGATCACCGCATCATCCAGACTGTCCAGCGTCGTGACCAACGGGACGACCATGAACAGCATCGACGTATAGACAAGGCCGGTCATTATGGCCGCGTCGTTATACAGCATCTCGACCGGGCCGGAGACCGCCCCCGACCATTGCAGGAATTGCGAGATCACGCCGGTTTCGCGTAGCAGGATCATCCAGCCAAAGGTACGCACCAGTTCGGACACCCAGAACGGGATGAGGCAGAGCAGGAACAGCACCGACCGCGCGCGCCCGCGCACCATTTTCGCGATGTAGTAAGACACCGGGAACGCGATCAGCAGCGTGATGAGCGTCGCTATGATCGACATGACGGCGGTGCGCATGAAGGTCCGCATATAGAGCGGCTCGGTCAGGACGGTGGCGTAATTGGCGATGCTGGTCTGGTATTCGCCCACGCCGATCCGCTCGCGCAGGGACAGCATCAGCATGTCGACATGCGGAATGATGATCAGCAGCGTCAGCCACAGCAGCAGCGGCATCAGCAGCAGGATAAATCCAAGGCGGGCGCTGGCGGCCATGCCCTAACCCTCGCTCGCGGCAAAGCAGCTCGCCTGCGCCGCGGACCAGGCGATGTGGACAGGAGCGCCGCGTTTGAGATCGGCAAATTCGCCCGATTGCGGCAGGGTCACTTCGACCTCGCCGCCGGTCTCGTCGCTTTGCACAAGGATGCGGCTGGCCGCGCCGTTGAACAGCAGGCTGCCGACAGTGCCGGAAATATGGTTGTCGAACTGCGCCAGATCGGCGGCGCTGCGCGCAAGGCGGATCGCCTCGGGGCGCACGAATATGTCGACGGCGGCGCCCTTGGCCGCCTGCCCCTTGGCGGCGGCGCGCATGGTCAGGCCGGTGTCGGTGCGCAGCTGCACGGTATCGCCCTCAACTCGGTCAATCGTGCCGCGCCAGCGGTTGCTGTCCCCGACAAAGCTGGCGACAAAGGAGGTTTCGGGCCGGTAATAGAGATCCTGACCGCTGCCGACCTGTTCGAACTTGCCCTTGTTCATCACCGCGATACGGTCAGACATCACCAGCGCCTCGGACTGGTCGTGGGTGATGTAGACGAAAGTGGTGTCGAACTCGGCCTGCAGCGATTTCAGCTCGATCTTCATGCGCTCGCGCAGTTTCAGATCCAGCGCACCCAGCGGTTCGTCCAGCAGCAGAACGTCCGGCTCCAGCACCATGCAGCGGGCGATGGCGATACGCTGGCGCTGGCCGCCCGACAGCTCGTCGACCTTGCGTTTGCCCACGCCGGGCAGGCCGATGCGGTCGAGCACCTCATCGACCTTGCGGGCGATTTCGCCTTTGGACATGCCCGCGCGGCGCAGGCCATAGCCGATGTTGGCCTCGATATTCATCATCGGGAACAGCGCCAGATGCTGGAACACCATGTTCACCGGCCGCTTGTTCGGCGGCACGTCCAGAACGGAGCGGCCTTTGATCTGGATATCGCCGGAGGTGGGTTCAAGAAAGCCGGCGATCATCCGCATGATCGTGGTTTTCCCACAGCCCGATGGGCCGAGGATCGAGAAAAACGACCCGGCAGGCACCGAGAAAGAGACGTCGTCGACCGCCAGCGTTTCGCCAAAGCGGCGCGTCAGGGCGGTGCATTCCAGATCGGGGGTCATGGGGATTTCCGTCTAAACAGGGTGGGGGCGGCCCGGACCGGGCCGCCCGCCATTTGCAGATTATTGCGCGGCTTTGACGCGGTCCAGGATGCCGCCTTCGATGGCTTCCAGGCCGGCGGGGACCGGCGGATACCACTTAATGTTGTCCACGGCCTCGGGCGGGAAGCTGCCCTGATACTGCGCCTTCAGCGCGTCCGAGGCGAATTCGTCCGCGCCCTTGGAGGCGGTGAAATTGCCGGCGGATTCGGTGATCATCGCCGCGATTTCGGGCTGCATCACGAAGTTGATGTAGTCATAGGCGGCCTGATCAGCCTTGCCCTTGGCGGGCAGAACGAATGTGTCGATCCAGCCCAGCGCGCCCGAGGCAGGCGCGACAAAGTTGATGTCGGCATTGTCGGCGTTCAGCTTCCAGCCGCCGGTGTCCCATGCCATCGCGGCGACGACTTCGCCCGAGCGCACGAGGTTCAGCAATTCGTCACCGCCGCTCCAGTAGGTTTTGACGACCGGCTTGCACTCGATCAGCTTGGCTTCGACCTGATTCATGATCTCGGTATAGGCGGCCTCGTCGCCATAGGCGGCGAAGGGGTCCAGACCCATTGAATAAGCAAACCCGATCAGCGTCGGGCGCTTGAGGCGGTAGGACACCTTGCCCTCCAGCGACGGATCGCACAGGTCGGTGTAGTCCTTGACCGTATCGGCATCGGCGGTGTTCACGATCAGCCCGCTGGTGCCCCAGATATGCGGGACGGCGTAAACCTCGCCATCGACGGTCGAGTTCCCCTTGGTCGCGTCCAGCATGGACGGCACGAACTGCTCGGTCTTGATCTGGCTCATGTCGATGGGCTTGTAGATGCCGAATTCGGCCTGCGGGCCGGCGATGCGGTCCTGGCTGGGCTGGGCAAGGTCAAACCCGCCGCCGCCTGTCGCGCGCAGCTTGGCGATCATTTCCTCGTTGTTGGACATCGTGACTTCGACTGTGTGGCCGGTTTCGGCCTCGAATTTCTCGATCACGTTCTCGGGGGCGTAGCCGCCCCATGTCAGCAGGCGCAACGTGTCGGCCTGCGCGGCGCCGACCAGCAGGGCCGCGCCTGCGACGCCCGCGGTCAATGTGCGTAGAATGATTTTCATGTCTGTCTCCCATTGGCTTGTCTGGTGAACCACGCCGCGTCCCTATCTTTTGATTGTAACAGTTTGCCGACGCGTGCGGATGCTGCCCCATGATCAGGGCGGGCAGATTTGTGCCACCGCCAATAGGCCCAAGTTACGCCCACCCGTCAACAGAGGACGACGGGCCGGCCGCCAGAAATTTAACTTTTGGTCAAAATTCTCAGGCAGCGACCGAAATCAGATATGGCGCGACATGGCGGCGGATGCTGGCTTGCATTTCGCCCGTGCCCTGCCCCGGTGCATGATCCCGGGATGCGATCATCACGCTTTCATGCACGATGCGCGGTGCGAAAGGGCGCCAGAGGACACCGTCGCGCAGCTCGGCCTTGCCGTTGATCGGGTCGATGATCGAGATGCCGCAGCCCGCCGCGACCATGTTGCGCGCGATGGCGTAGTAATAGCTGAACGATTTGTAGCCCAGCGGCACGCCGGCCTCGAACATCACCTGTTTCAGCTGACGGTCGACGACGTGATCGCCGTTGATCCCGACGATCGTGCGCCCCTCCAGATCGGCTGGCGTGATGATGTCCCGCGCCGCCAGCGGATCGGTTTCGCGCATGATGCAGACGCACTCCATCGCGAACGGCTCGCCATTCAGGCCGGCGGCGGGAATGGGCGCGTCGATCAGGCCGATGTCGATCTGACCGCTGGCCGTCCAATCCGCGATCTGGCGCGAGGAATGGATACGCAGCTCGATATGGGTGCCCGGAAATTCGGCCTGAAATTCGGCGATCAGCGTCGGCAGCAGGTTCATCGCCATCACGCCGTTGGTCGCGATGCTGACCCCCCCGGCCCAGCCCTGGCGGATCTCATCGGCGCGCCGGTCGACGCGCGCCAGCGCCATCAGCCCTTGGGTGATTTCGCCGCGCAGCTGCGCCGCCTCGCCCGTTGGTGCGAAAAAACCCCGGTTGCGGTGGAACAGGCGAAATCCCAGTTCCTCCTCCAGATTGCTCAGCGCGATGCTGACGGCGGGCTGCGTCAGGTTCAGCCGCTGCGCCGCCTGACTGACCGACCCGGCCTCGTAGAGGGCGTTGAAGACTTCGAGGTGGCGGATCTTGAGGCTCATGGGCTGGGTTCCGGCGGCTGTATAAGGAAATCGAATGAAACAATATTTTATATTGAATTGATATATTCAAAACCTCTTTCTAACCTTTCCCCATGCAGGACCGCGCAAGGGGGCGATATGGCGTTGGTGCAAAATCCGAAACGGGATGTCTGGACTAGGGACTGGAAGGACAGCTCTTACTGGCTGGACGGGCTTGCGCCGCCCGCTCTGCCGCAGACGGCGCTGCCGGCGCGGGTCGATGTGGTCATCGTCGGATCGGGCTATACCGGCCTCAACGCCGCGATCGAAACGGCGCGGGGCGGGCGCAGTACGTTGGTGCTGGAGGCTGAAACACCCGGCTGGGGGTGCAGCACGCGCAATGGCGGGCAGATCAGCACGTCGATCAAACCGTCACTGGAAAAACTGGCCGCACGCCACGGCCCCGACCGCGCCCGCGCGATTCGCGACGAAGGCAAGGCGGCGCTGGCCTGGATCGAAGAGCGCATCAAAGCCGAAAACATCGCCTGCGATTTTCGCCGCGCCGGGCGCTTTCACGCCGCCCACACCCCCGCCGCCTATGAGACGCTGGCGCGCGAGGCCGAGGCATTGACCCGGGAGGAGGGGATCGAGGCGCATATGGTCCCGCGCGATCAGCAGCGGCGCGAACTGGGCACGGATGTCTATCACGGCGGCACGGTGTTTGCGGCCCACGCATCGGTCAACCCGGCACTGTATCACCACGGCCTGCTGCGCACGGCGCTGGACGCGGGCGCGCAGGTTCTGGGCCAGACGCCGGTGACGGCGATCACCCGCACGGCGACAGGGTACGACGTGCAGACACCGCGCGGCCGGGTACTGGCCCGCGACGTGGCCATCGCGACCAACGGGTACACCACCGGCCTGACCTCCTGGCAGCAGCGCCGCGTCATCCCCATCGGCAGCTACGTCATCGCAACCGAGCCTCTGCCAAAGGGCGTCATCGACCGGCTGTTTCCGACCGACCGCGTCGCCAGCGATACCTGCAAGGTGATCTATTACTATCGCGCCTCGCCGGACCGCACGCGCATCCTGTTCGGGGGCCGCGTCTCGGCGGGCGAGACCGATCCGCGCATCAGCGGCCCGCGCCTGCACGGCGACATGTGCCGAATCTTCCCCGAACTGACGGACACGCGCATCAGCCACAGCTGGATGGGCACCGTCGCCTATACCTTTGACGAGCTGGCCCATACCGGCACGCATGAGGGCATGCATTTCGCGATGGGGTATTGCGGATCTGGGGTGTCGATGGCCTCGTATCTGGGCATGCGCATGGGGCAAAAAATGCTAGGGTTGGCCGAGGGGCACACGGCGTTCGACGATCTGCCGTTTCCGACGCGGCCCTTTTACACCGGACGGCCCTGGTTCCTGCCTGCCGCCGTCGCGTGGTATCGCTGGAACGACACCCGCCAGCGCGACAGGGCGCAGGCAAACTGACGACAACAGGCAAAAAGGCCACCGGAAAACCGGGGCCATCATTCAACAGATGGAGGAGACCATAATGAAACGTATGACACTGACACTGGCCGCATCCCTGCTGGCCACCACCGCGCTGGCCCCCATGGCAAACGCAGAGGGCGACACGCTGACCGTCGCCAGCTGGGGCGGATCGTATCAGGACGCCCAGAGCAAGGCCCTGTTCGAACCCTACGAGGCCGCCACCGGCAACACGATCAAACAGGAAACCTATGGCGGCATGTCGGACGTGCGCCTTCAGGTGTCTTCGGGTCAGGTCACGCTGGATGTTGTCGCCAGCGGATCGGGCTCTGCCGCGCGCGCCGGCGCCGAAGGGTTGCTGGAGCCGCTGGATTATGACGTGATCGACGTCAGCAATTTCCCCGAGGCGTTCTACAGCGAATACTGCGTCGGCGGCGATGTCTTCTCGGTCGTGCCCGCGTTCAATACCGACAAGTTCGGCGCCGAAGGCCCGCGCGGCTGGGCCGATTTCTGGGATACCGAGAAATTCCCCGGATCGCGCGCCTATCGCGGCACCGTCTCGGGCGCGCTGGAACCGGCGATGATGGCGCTGGGCGTCGCCCCCGAGGATGTCTATGCCGAGCTGAGCAGCGAGGACGGCATCGAGCGCGCCTTGGACAAGATCCGCGAGCTGAAGCCGAACATCGCGGTTTTCTGGACCTCGGGCGCGCAGCACGCCCAGCTGATGAAGGATGGCGAGGTGGACATGACCACCGGCTGGAACGGCCGGTTCGACAATGCCGCCGCCGATGGCGCCAAAGTGTCCTATTTCTACGATCAGGGCCTGCTGGATTACGACTGCTTCGCAATCCCCAAGGGCGCGCCGAACGCAGATCTGGCGATGCAGTTCATCGCCGAGATTTCCAAGGCCGACTATCAGGATGATCTGCCGAAATTCATCACCTACGGCCCCACCAATTCAGCCGCCTATGACACCGGTGAAATCAGCGCCGAGGTGGCCGCATCCCTGCCCTCCTCGCCCGAGAATATGGCCATGCAATTGCCGATCTCGCTGGAATGGTACGCCGAGTGGGAGCAGATCGCCGCCGAGATGTATCAGGAAATGCTGACCGAATAAGGCGCCTGACTGCCACGGGCGGCGCGGCTGCCTGTGGCATTTTCTGAACATCGACCCAACAAAGGGGGCCGCCACCTCGTGAGCACCAGATCCGAAGCCCTGCCCATCACCGTGCGCGGCGTGACCAAGACCTATGGCCGCATCCATGCGCTGAACGACGTGTCGCTGGATGTCAAAAGCGGCGAATTCCTGACCCTTCTCGGCCCGTCCGGGTCGGGCAAGACGACGCTTCTGATGGTGCTGGCGGGGTTCACCCGGCCCGACCGGGGCAGCCTGAAATTCGGCGAGGATGAGATGATCCGCACCGCGCCGCATCTGCGCGGCGTCGGGATGGTATTCCAGAACTACGCGCTGTTCCCGCACATGACAGTGGCCGGCAATGTCGGCTATCCCCTGCGCCTGCGCCGCACGCCCAAGTCCGAGGCAAAGGACCGTATCGAGCGCGCGCTGGATCTGGTCCAGCTGGGCGGTTATGGCGACCGCAGCATAGATCAGCTGTCGGGCGGGCAGAAACAGCGCGTCGCGCTGGCCCGCTCCATCGTGTTCGAGCCGCGGATCCTGCTGATGGACGAACCGCTGTCGGCGCTGGACAAGAAGCTGCGCGACCGCATGCAGATCGAGCTGCGCCACCTGCACGAACAGCTGGGCATGACCACCGTCTACGTCACCCACGACCAGCGCGAAGCGCTGACCATGTCCGACCGGATCGCCGTGGTGAATCATGGCCGCATCATGCAACTGGCCGAACCTCAGCAGCTGTACGACCGCCCGGAAAACAAGTTCGTCGCGGATTTCATCGGCGATTCCAGCTTCCTTCCCGTGACGTGGAACGGGGCCGGCGTGACGTTTGGCGATATGACGCTGCAGATGGATGGCGCCGTGCCGCAGGCTGACAATCTGCTGCTGATGATCCGCCCCGAGCGCGCGCGCCTGTTGATCGGCGAGACGCCCGGGGATACCAACATCTTTGACGTCACCGTGACCGAACTGGTCTATCAGGGGGAAAGCTACCTGCTGTATGCCCGGCTGAAAGACGGGTCCGAAATCGCGGTGCGCGGCGCGATCCGCGAGGGCACCTTTGCCGGCCTGCCGCGCGCCGGGGACAGTGCAAGGCTGGGCCTGCACCGCGCCGATACGGTGGTGATCGCGGACGGGGGCACTTAGATGGCTGTTACCGATCTGCACACCACGCTGAACGCCAAGGGCCTGCGCCGCGATGAGCGGGCCGAGCGCTGGCGCCTCTTCGGCCTCAGCTCGCCCGCCTTGCTGCTGGTCCTGATCATCCTCGTGATCCCGGTGGGATGGCTGTTTTATGTGTCGTTCATCGGGGCAGACGGCAATTTCTCGCTGGAAAACTACGAGCGGATGATCAAGCGCAAATCCTATTCGCGCATCTTCATCACCACGTTTCAGGTCAGCCTGCTGACCACCGGCCTGTGCATCCTCATCGGCTATCCGCTGGCCTATTTCATGTCACAGCTGCCGACCAGATGGGCCAATCTGTGCCTTGTCACCGTGCTGCTGCCGTTCTGGACCTCGCTTCTGGTGCGCACCTATGCATGGCTGGTGCTGCTGCAAAAGCAGGGGCTGGTGAACCAGTGGGCGATCTCTATCGGCCTCTGGGACGAACCGCTGAAATTCGTGCATAACATGACCGGCACGCTGATCGGCATGGTGCATATCATGCTGCCCTTCCTGATCCTGCCGGTCTACGGCGCGATGCGCAGCATCGACGGCGACTATCTGAAGGCTGCGTCGAACCTTGGCGCCAGCCCGCGCCGGGCGTTCTGGACGGTGTTCTTTCCGCTGTCGACGCCGGGGCTGTTCGCCGGATCGCTGATGGTGTTCGTGCTGTGCCTTGGGTTTTTCGTCACGCCTGCGGTCCTTGGCGGAGGCCGCGTGATCATGGTGTCGATGAAGATCGTCTCCAACATCGAGCTGTTCGTGAACTGGGGCGCGGCCAGCGCCTTGGGCGTCGTGCTGCTGGTGATGACGGTGTTTATCCTGTGGATCGCATCACGGTTCCTGAAGCTGGAGCAGATGACAGGCGGGGGGCACTGATATGTTGAACTGGCTGAAATCCCCCGCATCAGAGACCCAGGTGACGCATGGCCAGCGCCTGTGGCTCTATGCGTTTTCCGGCATCATCATGGTGCTGCTGGTGTTGCCGACGCTGGTGGTGATCCCGATGTCCTTCTCGGATTCGCAATATCTGGAATTTCCGCCGGAAACGTGGTCGCTGCGCTGGTACAGGCACTATTTCGGCTCGGACGAATGGATGCTGGCCACGCTGACCTCGGTGAAGACCGCCGTGCTGACGATGCTGGTCGCCACCCCCATTGGCGTGCTGGCGGCCTATGCGCTGCACGCGTCTAAGCTACCCTATGTGCGCGCGGCCTTCGTCCTGCTGATCACGCCGATGATGGTGCCCGTCGTGCTGATCGCCATCGGCGCGTTCTATGCCTATGTCAAATTGCAGATCCTCTACACGATCACGGGCCTCGTGCTGGCGCATACGCTGCTGGCGATCCCGCTGGTGGTGATCGTCACCGGATCGGCGCTGAAGGGCTATGACATGAATCAGGAGAATGCCGCGCGCAGCCTTGGGGCGCCGCGGTGGAAGGCATTTGTGACCATCACCCTGCCGCAGATCCGCTTTGCCGTGGTCACGTCAATGGTGCTGTCCTTCCTTGCGTCCTTTGACGAGGTGGTGATCGCCATGTTCATTTCGGGCGGTGACAACCCGACGCTGACGCGCAACATGTTCAACGCGCTGCGCGATCAGATCGACCCGACGATTGCCGCGATTTCGACGATCATGATCCTTGTGACGACGCTGATGATGATCCTTGCGTCACTGTTTGGCCGTGGTAAGTCCTGAGCCCGATGACACGCTATGAATATATCATCGTCGGTGCCGGATCGGCCGGCGCGACGCTGGCGGCGCGGCTGGCAGGGGCGGGCAAATCCGTCCTGCTGCTGGAGGCGGGCGGCACCGGGCGCCACCCTTGGGTCAACATCCCGCTGGGCTATGGCAAGGTGTTCCACGATGCGCGATTCAACTGGAAATATAGCACCGAACCCGAACCGGAACTGAACGACCGCCCCATCTACTGGCCGCGTGGCAAGGTGCTGGGCGGGTCGTCCGCGATCAACGCGATGGTGTGGGTGCGCGGGCATCCTGCCGATTACGCCGAATGGGACGCCGCCGCGCCCGGGTGGGGCTGGGAAGACGTGGCGCCGGTGTTTCGCCGGATCGAGAGGTGGTCAGGCGGCGCCTGCGCGCATCGCGGCGGCGACGGGCCGCTGAGCGTGACGGATATGGGGCCGGCCATGCACCCGCTGACGCGCGCCTTTGTCACCGCGGCCGGGCAGGCGGGAATCCCGACCAACACCGACTATAACGGCGCGGCGATGGAGGGCGCGGGGTTCTACCAGATCAGCACCCAAGGGGGGCGGCGCGCCTCGACCGCGCAGGCCTACCTGCGCAGCGCGCGCAAGCTGGCAAACCTGCGGATCGCATGTGGCGCGATGGCCACCTGGATCGTGATGGAGGGCAGGCGCGCCACCGGGGTTGAGTACACGCAGCGCGGCAAGATGCATACCGCCAATGCAACCGAAGTCATCCTTTGCGGCGGGGCCATCAACTCGCCGCAGCTGCTGATGCTGTCGGGCATTGGGCCTGCCGCGCATCTGCACGAAACGGGCATCGACGTCGTGCAGGACGCGCCCCATGTCGGGCAAAACCTGATGGACCATCTGGGCAGTGATCATCTGTTCCGAACGTCGCAACCCAGCCTGAACCAGGTGCTGCGCCCGTGGTGGGGCAAGGCGCTGGCGGGCCTGCAATATATCCTGACGCAGAAAGGCCCGCTGGCGATGAGCCTCAATCAGGGCGGCGGCTTTGTCCGGCTGGCCGAAGGGGACGGGCCGCCCGACACGCAGCTGTATTTTTCGCCGCTCAGCTATTCCAGCGCACCCACCGGCAAGCGCCCCTTGATGAGTCCTGACCCTTTTCCCGCCGTGCGCATCGGATTCAACCCTTGCAAGCCGACCAGCCAAGGCAGCGTGGCCCTGCGCAGCCGTGACCCCATGGCGGCGCCCGTCCTGCGCGGGGGATATCTCGCGACCGAGCATGACCGGCGGCTGATGATCGCAGGCACGCGCGAGGTGCGCCGCATCGCATCCATGCCGGCCCTGCAAAGCGTCATAGAGGCCGAACTGGACCCCGGCCCCGATTGCCGGACAGATGACGAGATCCTCGATTTTGCCCGGCGCAACAGCTGGACCGTGTTCCACCAATGCGGCACCTGCCGGATGGGGCAGGACGCCACTGCGTCGGTCGTCGATCCGCAGTTGCGCGTGCATGGGGTTGCAGGGCTGCGCGTCGCCGATGCCTCGATCTTTCCGACCATCCCCACAGGCAACACCAACGCCCCCGCCGTCATGGTGGGCGAACGCGCGTTCGACCTGATCACCCAACGGTAGAGCCTCATGAAAATCAAAAGCATTGAAACCTTCACCACAGAATTCGTCGGCTTCGTGCGGCTGACGGCGCAGGATGGCAGCATCGGCTGGGGGCAGGTATCGACCTATCATTCGGATATCACCTGCCTCGTCCTGCACCGGCAGGTCGCGCCGCACGTTCTGGGACGGGACAGTACCGATCTGGACGATCTGCTGGATCTGGTCGCCGAGCGCGAGCACAAGTTCCCCGGCTCCTATCTGCGCCGGGCGATGGCGGGTTTCGACACCGCGCTGTGGGATCTGCGCGGGCGGCAGGCAGGCAAATCCGTGGCCGAACTGCTGGGCGGCACGCCGAGGCGCATCCGCGCCTATGCCAGCTCGATGAAGCGCGACATCCCCCCCCGCGACGAGGCCGAGCGGATGAAGCGCCTGCGCGACGCGCACGGCTTTGACGCCTTCAAGGTACGCGCCGGGGCCGAAGTGGGCCGGGGACGCGATGAATGGCCGGGCCGGACCGAGGACATCATCCCCACGATGCGCCGCGAAATGGGCGCGGATGCCGCCTTGCTGATCGACGCCAACAGCTGTTACGCCCCGAAACGCGCCATCGAAGTGGGCCGGATGCTGGAGGATCACGGATTCACCCATTACGAGGAGCCGTGCCCCTATTGGGAGATGGAGCAGACCAAGGAAGTCACCGATACGCTGGATATCGACGTGACCGGGGGCGAGCAGGATTGCGATCTGCCAACTTGGAAGCGCATGATCGACATGCGCGCGGTCGATATCGTGCAGCCAGACATCCTGTATCTGGGCGGTATCGCGCGCACCCTGCGCGTGGTGAAAATGGCGCAGGAGGCCGGCCTGCCGGTGACGCCCCATTGCGCCAACCTGTCGCTGGTCACGTTGTTTACCATGCATCTATTGCGCGCCATTCCGAACGCCGGAAAATATCTGGAATTCTCGATCGAGGGCGCCGATTACTACCCGTGGCAGGAGGGGCTGTTCACCTGCGACCCCTACAAGATCGAAGACGGTCACGCGACCGTCACCGACGCCCCCGGCTGGGGTATCGAGATCGCGCCAGACTGGCTGGCGCGCTCGCAATACCGTATCTCAACCGCAGAGTAACGCGTTTCAAAGGAACCATGACCATGATCAGCCTCGACAGTTTCGGCGATTTGTCCGCCATCGACACCGGCCCGTTCAAGCCCAAGCCAACCACCCTGACCGAAGGCCAGACAGAGGCCGCGAACAATCTGTGGTCGTCGCCCGATGGCAAGACGAATATTGGCGTCTGGGAATGCACCGAGGGCCGCTTTACCGCCGACCGCACGTCTGCGGGCGAGTATTGCCACATCATCGCTGGCCGCGCGACAGTGGTGAATGAGGACGGGTCAAACCCCCGCGACATCGGCCCCGGCGATCTGCTGATTCTGCCGCAGGGCTGGAAGGGCGAATGGACGATCCACGCGCATATGCGCAAGCTGTATATCATCAGCCCGTCTGGATGAGACGCTGACGCGCCTCCATACCGTCAGCCATCGCGTAGCTGTCCAATTCATCAAGAAAACGACGCGCAGGGCAACGGGGAGGGGCGCCATTGATGGCCCGGATGCGCACGGCGCATGCACGAACCCGGCCAGACCGCTATTTTCATGATATCATTGTCCGTGGTAGATCAGGTTCTGTCCAATGCCTTTGCATTTGAAACAGGGCGGCTGAAAATGCCATCCTGTTCGTGTCAAAGACCGTTTCGGCAGATAATTGGCTAATTTGACTATGGAACATTGAAAATGTTGCCAAAAGAATGCAACCAGAAGCACTTGTTTCAGTGAAGCCTTATGATGCTTTGAAAGCTTCGTGAAAATGAAGGGTAATTGATGATCCATCCTGTTCTTCTGTGCGGCGGCTCTGGCACGCGTTTGTGGCCCTTGTCGCGCAAGTCATACCCCAAACAGTTCGCGCGCCTGATGGGCGAAGAGAGCCTGTTTCAGGCGTCGGCCCGGCGGCTGTCCGGGGATGGCTTTGCCGCGCCGCTGATCGTGACGGGCGATCCGTTCCGCTTTATCGTGACTGAACAATTGGCGCAGGCCCAGCAAGCGCCGCAGGGCATCCTGATCGAACCCGAAGGGCGCAACACCGCCCCCGCCGTACTGGCCGCCGCGCTGTGGCTGGCCAAGCAGGACGCCGACGCGCTGATGCTGGTCGCGCCGTCCGATCATGTGATCCCCGACGCGGATGCCTTTCGCGCCACCATCGCCGCCGCGACGCCGCGCGCGCAGGCGGGCGATCTGGTGACGTTCGGCATCACGCCGGACCGGCCCGAAACCGGCTATGGCTATCTGGAGCTGGCCCCCGGCGCCGATACCGCCGCGAATACGCCCCAAACCCTTGCCCGGTTTGTCGAAAAACCCGACGAAGCCCGCGCGCAGGACATGCTGGACGCCGGGAATTTCCTGTGGAACGCGGGGATTTTCCTGTTCACCGCCGGGGCCGTGATCGACGCCTACCGCACACATGCCCCCGCCATGCTGGACGCGGTCGCGGCGGCGCTGGAGGATGCAGATTGCGATCTGGGATTCACCCGGCTCAGCGCCGACCCCTGGGCCAAGGCGGACGATATTTCCATCGACTACGCGATCATGGAAAAGGCCGGCAATCTGGCCGTCATGCCCTACGCCTCCGGGTGGTCCGATCTGGGCGGCTGGGATGCCGTCTGGCTGGAATCGGGACCGGACGATCAGGGCAATGTCTGCTCAGACCACGCCACGGCGATCTCGTGCGAGGATACGCTGCTGCGGTCCGAAACGCCGGGGCTGGAGCTGGTCGGGATCGGGCTGACCGATATCATCGCCATCGCCATGAACGACGCGGTGCTGGTCGCCCACAAATCCCAAGCGCAGCGCGTCAAGGAAGCAGTCAGCGCGCTAAAGGCGCGCGGCGCATCGCAGGCGGTGCAGCTGCCGCGCGACTACCGGCCCTGGGGCTGGTACGAAAGCCTCGCCATCGGCGGGCGGTTTCAGGTTAAACGCATCGTGGTGAACCCCGGCGCCGCGCTGAGCCTGCAAAGCCATCACCACCGCTCGGAACATTGGATCGTGGTCGAGGGCACCGCGCGCGTCACCGTCGGCGAGAAGGTCAGGCTGCTGAGCGAGAACCAGTCCGTCTACATCCCCCTCGGCGCCGTTCACCGCATGGAAAACCCCGGCAAGCTGCCGATGGTCCTGATCGAGGTCCAGACCGGCAGCTATCTGGGCGAGGACGACATCATCCGTTACGAGGATGTCTATGCACGCGGATAACCGGCGGTGAAACTGGTCCTGACAGACATCGCCCAGCTGGCCGCGCTGCCGGTCGATACGCTGATCGACGCCCGCTCGCCGTCCGAATACGCCGAGGATCACCTGCCCGGCGCCATCAACCTGCCCAGCCTCAGCGACGCCGAGCGCGCCGAGGTCGGCACGATCTATGTGCAGGAAGACCGGTTCAAGGCACGGCGCATCGGTGCTGCGCTGGTTGCGCGCAATGTGGCGGCGTATCTGGAGGGGCCGCTATCGGCCAAGGATGGCAGTTGGCGGCCGCTGGTCTATTGCTGGCGCGGCGGGCAGCGATCCGGCTCGTTCGCGTCGATTTTGGATCAGATCGGCTGGCGGGTGTCCCTGCTGGAGGGGGGCTATCGCGCCTATCGGCGGCTGGTGGTGCAGATGCTCTACGAGGCGCCTTTGGCCCTGACCCCGGTCCTGCTGGACGGCAACACCGGCACGGCCAAGACCCGCCTGCTGGAGCTGCTGGAGGGCGCGGGCGTTCAGGTCATCGACCTCGAAGGGCTGGCAAATCATCGCGGCTCGGCGCTTGGGGCGCGGGCGGGCGGGCAGCCCTCGCAAAAACTGTTCGATGGTCGGCTTGCGCAGCGCATCGCGGCGCTGGACCCGGCCCGGCCCGTGGTAATCGAGGCGGAATCGCACAAGGTGGGCACGCGCATCGTGCCGCCCAGCCTGTGGAGCGCGATGAAGGCAGCGCCGTCGGTGCGCGTCGCCGCCCCCGTGTCGGCGCGTGCGACCTATCTGGCCAAGGCCTATGGCGACATGACGGATCAGCCCGATCTGCTGAAGAACAGCCTTGATCTGCTGCGCCATTTGCGCGGCCACGAGACGGTCGATCATTGGCAGCAGATGGTCGATGCGCGTGATTTCAACGCGTTGGCAGGTGAATTGGTCGTGCAACACTACGATCCCGGCTATGATCGCGCGCGCGCGCGCCACGACATGGCCGACCCTGAGACGGTCGATCTGCCTGCACTGGACGATGCGGCGTTGAAGGCCGCGCTGCCCGCCTTGATCGCCGCTATCGAGCGTGCAGCAGGTTCTGACGCAGGGTAACGCGTGGCGGCGCGTCCAGCATTTCGCCGATTTGGACCGCCGGAACGCAGGCGACCTCAAGCTGCGCAAGGGCCTTGGCTGCGTCCTCTGGCGCCATCGCCGCCAGAAACCCGCCGGCAGTCTGCGGATCGAACAGGATCTCACTGCGCGGGGTGTCGTCCAGATCGATCATATCGGGCGCGGACCAGGCCCGATTGGCCCCATGCAGGGACGATCTGTGTCCCGCCTCCAACAACGATTGCGCGCCCTCCAGCAGCGGCAAAGCGCCCATATCCAGCGCGGCGCCACAACCGCTGGCGCGGCAAATCGCCAGCAAATGCCCGGCAAGGCCAAAGCCGGTGACGTCGGTCATCGCATGGGCCGACATCAGGCCGTGCGCTGCGGTCTGGGGACTGGTTGCCATATGGTCCAGCGCATTACGCACCACATCGCCATCGGCATGGCCGCCCATGTCGGCAGCCAAAATCACGCCGGTGCCCAGCGCGCCGGTCAGGATCAGATGGTCACCGGGGCGCGCGCCATCTACTCCGATGGGCGCGCGCCCCTTGGCCATCAGGCCGGTGACAGTGAACCCTATCGTCAATTCGGCCCCTTGAGTGGTGTGCCCGCCGATGATCTCGGCCCCCGCTCCGGCCATGACATCCTGTGCAGCCGCCATGATTTCGGCCAGCGTCCGGGCCTGAAGCGGGCCGCTCATCCGGGGCAGGACGAGGTTCACCAGCGCCGCCTGCGGCGCGGCGCCCATCGCCCAGACATCGCCCAGCGCATGGATCGCCGTGATGCGCGTCATCAGCCACGGATCGGCGGTAAAGGCGCGCAGGTGGTCGGTGCTGATGACCTGAACCTGCCCACCGATGCGCAGGGCGCCGGCATCGTCGCCGGGGCGGATCAGCACATCGTCGCGCTGGCCGGTGCGTGCGCCGGCAAGGGCGGTGTTCAGTGCCTCGGGGCCGACCTTGGCACCGCAGCCGCCGCAGATCATCGGGTGGTCCGACAGCTCCTGCGCCGCGCCCTGCGCCATCTCGCGCGGCAGGGCCGGGGCGGGCATGGTCGGCAGATCTCGGAACTTCTGCATGAAACGCTGGTCGATCCGGTCCTTCCAGCGCCACAGGCCCGGCAGGTGCAGGCCCAGCGCGCCGCGGTCCGCAATTGCATCCTTGCCGCCCAGCGAGATCAGCTTGAGATAGCGCTTTTGCGGCTTGAATCGGCGGATTTGTGTCTGTTCTGTCAGGGCGGCGCGCAGATTGTGATGCAGAATCGGTGCGGCGCGCACGGCATATACCCCGGCCTTGGGGCGGGGGGCGTGGGTCAGGTGAGCGCAGTCGCCAGCGGCAAATATCACGGGATCGGACGCGCTGCGCAGATCCGCGCCGACAGAAATGAACCCATCCGTCAGATTCAGCCCCGTCTGCGCCAGCCACGGCCACGGCCGCGCGCCAGCCGCACTGACGCAGAGCGCGGCGGCAATGGGGCTGCCATCCGCCAATACGACACTATCACGGGAAATCTGCGCGATTCCGGCGCCTTCGGTCAGGGCAATGCCCGCCATTTTCATTTGCGCGCGCAGTAGACGCGCGGTGCTGGGGGCGACGCCGCTCAGCGCCTTGCCCGTGTCGATCACATGCACGCGCGGGGCGGCATGCACTTGGGCCAGCCGGTGGTGCATGGCCAGCGCCAGTTCGACCCCGGCGACACCGCCGCCCAGCACGGCGCAGTCGGGCGGCACGGCACCCGCAGTCACATCACCGACGAAATCTGCCCAGCGATCAGCGAACGGGCCCAGCGGCTTGGCGGCGATGCCATGCGTCTGGAACCCGTCGATTTCAGCGGGGGCCGAGGTAATGCCGATGTCGATGGACAGCACATCATAGGCCACATCCGGGCGCCCCGGCACCTGCACGCGACGCGCGGCGCGGTCAATCCCGGCCGCGTGCCCGACGATCAGCCGCGCCCCGGCAAAACGCGCAAGGCGGCCAAGGTCTATGTCCAGTGCTGCGCGCGGATAATGCCCGGCGATATGGCCGGGCAGCATGCCGGTATAGGGCGCCTTGGGGTTCGGATCAATCAGGGTCAGGCGCGCGCCGGGCAGTGGGGTCATACCCCATTTGCGCAGTACCAGCGCATGGGCATGGCCGCCGCCGATCAGCACAAGGTCGCGTGTAAGGGGGAAATCGGTGTTCATGATAGCCACGGATTTGCCCCATATCCCACCGACTGTCGAGGGTCGGGTGGCGCGCCAGCCATTGACGCCCTGCCCCATCCGCATCAAACCGGTGCAGCAGCCACAAGGCAGGAGCGGCCATGACAGTTTGGGCAACGATCAGCACAGCACGGGGCGCGCCGTGAGCGGGCCAAGCGCGCAGGCGGCGCGCGATGTCCTGACGCTGGAGTCGGACGCACTGCGCCAGTTGGCAGATGCCCTGCCCGATGATTTCGGCGCCACGGTCGATCTGATCCTTGGCACCAAAGGGCGCGTCATCGTGTCCGGCGTCGGAAAATCAGGGCATGTGGGCCGCAAGATTTCAGCCACGCTGGCCAGCACCGGAACGCCCAGCTATTTCGTCCACGCGGGCGAGGCGAGCCATGGCGATCTGGGAATGATCACCACGGGCGACGTCTGCTTACTGATGTCAAATTCGGGCGAAACGCCGGAATTGGCGGATGAGATCGCCTATTGCGCGCGCTTTGCCATCCCGATGATCGGCATGTCCAGCAAACCGGATAGCACGTTGATGAAGGCCGCGCGCCTGCGCCTGACCCTGCCGCCGGTGCCGGAGGCCTGCCCGATGGGCATGGCGCCCACGACATCGACCACGATGATGATGGCGCTGGGCGATGCGCTGGCCGTGGCGCTGATGCGTGCGCGCGGGTTCGAGGTGGCGCATTATCGCGACTTTCACCCCGGCGGCAAACTGGGCGCGCAGATGAGCCGGGTGTCCGATCTGATGCATGATCAGGATTCGCTACCGCTGGTAGACGCGGATATGGCGATGCCCGAAACACTGCTGATGATGTCGGCCAAGGGCTTTGGCATCGCTGCCGTGACCGGCGAGGATGGCGCGCTGCTGGGCATCGTCACCGACGGCGACCTGCGCCGAAACATGGCGCATCTGATGGAACGCACGGCCGGCACCATCGCCACCCGCGATCCGGTGACGATCACGCCCGACACGCTGGCCGCCAGCGCGCTGGCGCTGATGAACGCGCGCAAAATCTCGGTCCTGCTGGTGGTGGACGAGGATACGCGCCCCATCGGCGTGCTGCATATCCACGACTGCCTGCGCGCCGGCGTTGCCTGAGCCCGGGCGATTGCCCAGCCGCCCGCGATATGGTCTAACGCGCGCAACACAGCATCTGAGGTGACGCATGAAAACGGTGATCTTCATTCCGGCGCGATACGCCTCGACGCGCTATCCCGGCAAGCCGCTGGTGGAGTTGCGCCAGAAAGACGGCACGACCAAAAGCCTGATCCGCATGAGCTGGGAGGCCGCCAGCGCCATCGAGGGCGTCGATGCCGTCTATGTCGCCACGGATGATGCGCGCATTGCAGACCATGCGCGCGGATTTGGTGCGCAGGTCGTGATGACCTCGCAGGACTGTGAAAATGGCACGGCGCGCTGCGCCGACGCGCTGGCACAGCTGGACGATCAGCCCGATCTGGTGGTGAATTTTCAGGGCGACGCACCCCTGACGCCGCCGTGGTTTGTCGAAAAACTGATTGCCGCGATGAAGGCCGATCCGACCGTCGCCATGGCCACGCCCGTCCTGCGCTGCGACCGGCAAACCTACGAGAATTTCGTCGAGGACCGCAGGAACGGGCAGGTCGGCGGCACGACGGCGGTATTCGACCGGCATATGAACGCGCTATATTTTTCCAAGGAGGTGCTGCCCTACATCGCCCCCGGCAAGCTGCCACAGCCGATCCCGGTGTTTCACCATGTCGGCGTCTATGCCTACCGGCCCGATGCGTTGCAATCCTATGTGGACGCGCCAGTGTCTGAATTGGAGACCCTTGAGGGGCTTGAACAGCTGCGCTTTCTCGCCGCTGGCATCCCGGTGCGCTGCGTCGAGGTGGACGCGCGCGGGCGGGTGTTCTGGGAGCTGAACAACCCCGGCGACGTCGCCCGCATCGAGGCGGCATTGGAGGCACAATGATTGAAACACGCACCATCACCGTCGGCGATATCCAGATCGGGGCGCTGCACCCCTTTGCACTGATCACCGGGCCGTGCCAGTTGGAGAGCCTGGATCATGCGCGCATGATGGCCGGGCGGATTGCCGAGGCCTGCGCGGCGACGGGCACGAAATTCATCTTCAAGGCCAGCTATGACAAGGCGAACCGGTCGTCGCTGGCCACGCAGCGGGGGCTGGGGATGGACGAGGGGCTGACAATCCTCGGCAAGATCCGCGACGAATTCGGCTGCCCCGTGCTGACCGACGTGCATGACGCCCGCCAATGCGCCCCGGCGGGCGAGGTGGTGGATGTGATCCAGATCCCCGCGTTCCTGTGCCGACAGACCGATCTGCTGCTGGCGGCAGGTGAAACGGGCTGCGCGATCAACGTGAAAAAGGGCCAGTTTCTGGCGCCGTGGGACATGGGTAATGTCGCGGACAAGATCGCCAGCACGGGAAACGAACGGATCATGCTGTGCGATCGCGGCACGTCGTTCGGCTATAACACGCTGGTCAGTGACTTTCGCGGCCTGCCAACGATGGCGCGCACCGGGTATCCGGTGGTGTTTGATGCCACCCATTCGGTGCAGCAGCCCGGCGGGCAAGGCACCACATCCGGCGGGCAGCGCGAATTTGCGCCGGTTCTGGCGCGCGCGGCGGTCGCGGTGGGGGTGTCGGCGCTGTTCATCGAAACGCATGAAGACCCGGACAACGCGCCCAGCGACGGGCCGAACATGATCCCGGTGGACAAGATGCAGGCGCTGATCGGGCAGCTGCGCGCCCTGGACGATCTGACGAAATCCCAAGGCGAGATCGCGTTGTAACGCCCGCAGGGCATATGGGCGGGGCCATACCGTGCAGGACAGATTGACGCCCCTTACTCTGATGCTGGTCGCGCTGGTCGGTATCCTGTGGGGGCTGAACTGGCCCGCGGTGAAATACATGCTGACGGAGGTGCCGCCCTTCACGCTGCGCGCGTCGGGGTTCACCGGGGGCGCCATCGTGCTGCTGATCATCGTGCGGGCGCTGGGCCATCGCCTGAAGCCCGCGCGCGGCGAGATCGGGCCGATCATCGCCGCCGGGCTGTTCGTGCTGTTCGGGTTCAACATCCTGACCGCGCTGGGCCAGCAGTTTACCGAGGCGTCGCGCGCCGCGATCATCGCCTATACCATGCCGGCGATGACGGCTGTTCTTGCCGCAGTTTTTCTGGGGGACCGGCTGACCGCGCGGCGCATCCTTGCGGTCTTGATCGGGCTGTGCGGCCTTGGCGTGCTGGCATCAGCGGATTTCCCGGCGCTGATCGCGGCGCCCTTGGGGCCGTTTTTGATGCTGATGGCGGCGCTGTCGTGGGCCATCGGCAATGTATTGGTGCAGGGGCGGCAATGGTCGCTGTCGCCGCTGGCGCTGACCTTCTGGTTCTTTGTATTGTCGCTGCTGCTGGCCTGGCCGCTGGCCCTGTGGCTGGAGCCGGCCAGCGCGCGCCACCTGCCGCCCCTGCCGGTCATCGCGGTCTTTGCCTTCCACGTCGCCGGACCGATGGCGACATGCTACCTGCTGTGGGCGGTTCTGCTGCGCCGGCTGCCTGCGACAGTGGCGGCAATTTCGATCCTGACGGCACCGACGGTCGGTGTCGTGTCGTCGATCCTGCTACTGGGCGAGCCGGTTTCGTGGCAAAAGATATTGGCGCTGGGACTGATCGTTCTATCCATCATCATCACGCTGAAAGGCCGGGGGCCACGCGTGCCGCTGGCCAAACGTGCCGGGTAAATGCGCGGGGTAGACAAGCCAAAATTCTTCCACCTATAGTTCCCCAGCAATCGTGCCCGGCGCAGGCCGAGGCGTGGTGCGCGCCCGCAGCAGGGCGCCAACAACGGGGGAAAACACATGACAAACCGACGCAATTTTCTGGCTGGTGCCGCCGCTGGCGGCGCTGCGCTTGCCTTTCCGGGGCTGACCGGACGGGCCTATGCCGCCACCGAGGCGCTGAAGGTCGGTATCCCGGTGCCGATTTCGGGCGCCTTTGCCGCCAACGGAAAATTCGCCTCGATGGGCGCGATCTTGGCCGCCGAGGAGGCCGCCGAGGCTGGCGCCGTTGACGTCACGCCGATGGATATGGATACCGAGGGCAAGCCCGCCACCGCGGTGCGCAAGGTGCAGGACGCCATCGCGCAGGACGGTGTCAAGCTGTTTGCCGGCGGCATCCTGTCGTCGGAATCGCTGGCCATGGGCAAGGAGATCGAGCGCGGCGGCGGCACCTTCATCACCACTGCCGGCGCGGACGAGATCACCGGATCAGATTGCAACGCCGCCACCTTCCGCTGGAGCGTGCCGACGTTCGGCGCGGTCGAACAGACGGTGCGCCCGATCATCGAGCTGATGCCCGAGGCCAAGCGGTGGTACACGATCACGCCGCAATATGTGTTCGGCGAGGGGCTGCTGAGCGCCGCGCAGAACATATTCGAGGAGAAGGGGCTGGAGCATGTCGGCAACAGCTATCATTCGCTGGCCGAGCGTGAATTCAGCGGCTACCTGACCAACGCGATCGCGGCCAAGCCTGACGTTCTGTTGCTGCTGAACTTTGGCTCGCAATCGTCGGACACGTTGCGCCAGGCCATCAGTTTCGGCCTGAAAGAGCGGATGACCATCGTCATCGCATGGGCCTCGGGGCTGGAGCAGTTCGAGGCGCTGGGCGCCGACACCTGCGAGGGGATCTATTTCGGCGCGCAATACTGGCACACCGTCGACGCCCCCGCAAACAAGGCACTGGTCGAACGCACGCAGGCGAAATACGGCCAGAACCCGAACTATTCCATCGCCGGATCCTACATCATCACCAAACTTCTGCTGGACGCCGCCGCCAAGGCCGGATCGACCGATGGCGCCGCCGTCGCAGCTGCGCTGAGCGGGCTGGAATATGACGGCCTGACCGGCCCCGAAATGGTGCGCCCCGATGATCATCAGGTGATCAAGGATTACTACCTGCTGAAGGGCAAGGCCAAGGCCGACATGGGCGACAAGGACGACTACGCCGAGATCGTCAGCTCGGGGCAGTCGTTCCTGGCACCGGGCGATACCGGCTGCACCTTGGGCTGAGGCCCGCACATGACATGGCCGGGCGCACATCACGCGCCCGGCCCCATTCCTGGCAGGAGCGCATCGCTTGACCTATCTATTCCAGATCCTCAACGGCGTCGGGCTGGGGATGCTCTATTTCCTGCTGGCGGTCGGACTCAGCGTCATTTTCGGCCTGCTGCAATTCGTCAATTTCGCGCATGGGGCGTTCTACCTGCTGGGTGCCTATCTGACATACGATCTGACACAGCGCGATTTCAGCCTGTGGCTGGCCATGCCCATCGCCGCGTTGATCGTCGCCGGTGTCGCCGCCCTGACCGAGGCGGTACTGCTCAGGCGCATATACAAGCTGCCACACACCTTTCATATCCTTGTCACCGTGGGCATCGCGCTGGTGATTCAGGAGTTCGTCATCATCGTCTGGGGGCCTGTGGGCGGCAGCGTCAGAACGCCCGAAATCCTGAGCGGGATCATCATTCTGGGCGATTTCATCTATCCGATCTACCGCCTGTTCGTGATCGGATTCACCGTCGTTCTGGCCGCAATCCTGTGGTGGGCGCTGGAGGGCACGCGGCTGGGCGCGATCCTGCGGGCCGGATCGGAATCGACCGAAACGATGTCACTGCTGGGCTATGACACGCTGAAAATCAACACCATCGTCTTTGGCCTTGGCGCGGGCCTTGCCGGGCTGGCCGGGGCGCTGGCGGCGCCGATCCGCGGCGTCGACCCCTTCATGGGCATCGAAGCGCTGAGCATCGCATTCGTCGTCGTCGTGATCGGCGGCATGGGCAGCTATGTGGGCGCACTGGTGGCCGGAATTCTGGTCGGCGTCGTGCAAAGCCTGATGGCCACCATCTGGCCCGAGGGCGCGCGGCTGATGATTTATGTCGCCATGGGGCTGGTGATCGTCACAATGCCCCGCGGCCTGTTCGGGCGGGTCTGAACCATGGTCATCAACAAACCCCCCGTTCAATTCGCGCTGGCCGTCATCACCGTTCTGGCGCTGCCGCTATTCCTGTCATCTGGCATTCTGGCGGGTGAAATCCTCGTCTTTGCGCTGGTCGTGGCGGCGTGCAACCTGTTGCTGGGCTATACCGGTTTGCTCTCTTTCGGGCAGGGGATATTCTTTGGCGTGGGCAGCTATGCGGCGGGCATCCTGCTGACGCGCACGGGCATTCCGGTGGGCGTGGTCCTGCCGCTGGCGGCGGTCATGGGCGCGACCATCGCCACCATCGTCGGCGCCCTGTCGATCCGTCAGTCGGGTGTCTATTTCGTCATGCTGACGCTGGCCTTTGCGCAGATGTTCTATTTTCTGGCCTATACGTTCAGCGGTTTGACGGGTGGCGATAACGGCCTGCTGGACGTGCCGCGTCCTACGCTGGCGGGCAATTATCTGGTCGATCCATGGCCCTATTACTGGTTCGTTGCCGTCTGTTTTCTGGTGCTGTTCGGCGCCATGCTGATTGTCACGCGCTCGACCTTCGGACGCACGTTGATCGCAGTGCGGGAAAACGCCGAGAGGGCGGCGGCGATCGGGTTTCCGGTGCGGATATTCAAGATCGTGGCCTTCGCCATTTCGGGGGCCGTCACCGCCTTTGCCGGGGGGCTGCACGCGATGCTGATCGGCGTCGCGCCCCTGTCGAACATCGAATACCACACCAGCGAGATGATCCTGATCATGACCATCATCGGGGGCAGTTCGTCGCTGTTTGCGTCGGTGCTGGGCGCCGGGTTCTACATGCTGCTGGCCGATGCATTGTCGACGATCATGCCCCGCTGGCTGCTGATCCTCGGGCTGGTTCTGATAACGGTCGCGCTGTTCCTGCAAAAGGGTCTGTGGGGTCTGGTCGAACGGCTATGGGCCGCGATCACCCATCAGCGGGCGCCCGCGCAGGGCGATACCCTGCCGGACGATCTGACCTCGGGGAAAGGATAGGCGCATGGCACCCAAGGCAACCGCGGACAAAATCGCGCTGGAAACCCACGACCTGGGCGTGACCTATGGCAAATTCGTGGCCATGGCCGAAATCGATCTGACCGTGCGCAAGAACAGCGTTCATTCGATCATCGGCCCCAACGGCGCGGGCAAGACGACGCTGTTTCACGCGCTGACGGGCAAGGTCAAACCATCCTCCGGGAAGGTCATGCTGAACGGGCACGACATCACCCGCGCGTCCGATACCGAGCGTGTACAGCGCGGGCTGGCGCGGTCGTTTCAGGTGACCAGCCTGTTCCCCGATCTGGACGTGCGCGAGAATTTGCGGCTGGCCGCCCAGGGGCGCACGCCCTGGCAAGCGCTGGCCCTGTGGCGATGGCCCGAAAGCAACAAGGCCGTCATGGCCATCGCGGATGAAATGCTGGACCGGCTGTCGCTGGCAGACGTGGCCACCCGCGCGGCGGGCGAGCTGTCGCACGGGCAGCAGCGGCGGCTGGAGGTCGGCATGGCCATGGCCGCCAAGCCGCGCGTCATCCTGATGGACGAACCTACGTCGGGCATGGGCATCAACGACATTGACGAAATGAAGGCGCTGATCCGCGATCTGGGCCGCGATCATACGGTGCTGTTTATCGAACATAATATGGGCATCGTGATGAATATCAGCGACGTTGTGACGGTGATGAAACTGGGCCGCACCCTGGTCGAAGGGCCGCCATCCGTGGTGCGCGACGACCCCGAGGTCAAGGCCGCCTACCTTGGCAACATGCTGACGGGGGATATCGCATGACCGACGCCCTGCAAGTCGAGGACATCCACAGCTACTACGGCAAGAGCCACATCATTCAGGGCCTGTCGATGCGCATCGGCGCGGGCGAGATCGTCACGCTGCTGGGTCGCAACGGCGCGGGCAAGTCGACGACGCTGAAATCCATCGCCGGGCTGGTGACGCCGAGGCGCGGCAAGATCACGCTATACGGTCAGGACATGACGGGCTGGGCGGCGCATAAATCGGCGCAGAACGGTCTGGCGCTGGTGCCCGAAAGCCGGGGGATTTTCCACCTGCTGACGGTCGAGGAAAACCTGCGCATCTCGCAGCGCAAAGGGTCGCAATGGTCCCTGCGCGATGTCTATGATATTTTCCCCCGGCTGGAGGAGCGGCGCAAGAATGGCGGCGGGCAGCTGTCGGGCGGTGAACAGCAGATGCTGGCGATCGCGCGCGCCCTGCTGTGCGGGCCCAAACTGCTGATGCTGGATGAGCCGGTCGAGGGGCTGGCGCCCGTGATCGTCGATGAGATCGTCGCGCAGGTCAAAAAGGTACGCGACGCGGGCGTGCCCATCCTGCTGGTCGAGCAGAATCTGGCCGTCTGCGCCGAACTGGCCGACCGGCATTACATCATCGAGCTGGGCCGCATCGTACATGAATCGGGCGCTGCCGATTTCGTCCGCGATGCCGAGATCCGCGACCGTTATCTGGGCGTGGGCGTCTGATACCGCCCTGCCCCGCGCCATATGAAGGAGGCACAACATGCGTATCGTCGCCGCACGGTTCAATCATGAGACCAACACATTCTCGCCGGTGGCGACGCCGCTGGAGTCCTTTGCGCCGCTGCATGGCGCCGACGCGCTGAATTTCGGCAGGGGGTCGGCCACGGCGCTTGGCGGGTTTATCGCATACGCCGATGCGCAGGGGGCCGAGCTGGTCACGCCGCTCTCGGCCACGGCCAACCCCAGCGGCCCGGCGACGGCCGAGGTGTTCGAGGCGCTGGCCGCCCCCATCGTCGACGCCGCAGCGGCAGGCTGCGATGCGATCCTGTTGGATCTGCACGGCGCGATGGTGGCGACAGGCATCGACGATTGCGAGGGTGAATTGCTGGCCCGCGTGCGCGCCGCCGCGCCGGGGGTGCCGCTGGGCGTGGCACTGGATCTGCATGGCAACATCACGCCGCGCATGGTGGAAAACTGCGACTGCATCGTCGGCTTCAAGACCTATCCGCATATCGATATGTTCGAGACCGGGCGCCATGTGACCGACATCGTGGATGCGATGCTGCATCAGGGGCTAAAGCCGAAGATGGCGCTGACCCACCCCCCCATTCTGGCCCATACGCTGAAGATGAACACAGAAGAGCCGTGCCTGATGACCGACCTTGTCGCCGCCGCCCGCGTGGGCGAGGCGCGCGAGGGGGTGCATGGCGCGACGATCTTTGGCGGGTTTCCCATCGCCGATCTGGCGGAAACGGGCGTGTCCATCGTGACGGTTGCGGATGATGCAGGAATCGCCACGGCCTTGGCAGACGATCTGGCGCGCATGGCGTGGGAGGGGCGCGAAGGCTTCGTCTATGACGAAGCGCCGCTGGCAGCCTCGCTGGCCGAGGCGGTGCGCGCCGCCGAGGGGCCGGGCGACGGGCCTGTGCTGATGCTGGATCACGGCGACAACTGCATGTCGGGCGGCACCTGCGATACCGTGGGTGTACTGCGCGCGGCGCTGGAAGCCGGGATGACCGGCATCGTCGCCGGGCCGATCTGCGATCCTGAAACAGTCGCGCAGATGATCGAGGCCGGGACCGGCGCCGCGATCACGGTGCAGCTCGGCCACAAGGTGCCGCTGCCCGGACTCCCGCCCCAAGCGCCGCTGGCACTGACCGGCACGGTTGGGCAGATCAGCGACGGCACCTATGTTGTGACAGGACCTATCTATACCGGCCAGACCTGCACAATGGGGCGCGCTGTGGTCCTGGAAAGCGGCGGCGCGACCGTTCTGGTGACGGAGCTGCCGCACGAGCCTTGGGATCTGGGCGTGTTCGCTTGTGCCGGGATCGACCCCATCGCCGCGCGCTTCCTTATCCTGAAATCGCGGATGTATTGCCGCCCGGTCTTTGGCCCGCTGTCGCGCGCGCTGGTGGAATGTGCGAGCGAGGGTATCACCAGTTCGAATTTCGATCTGTTCCCGTTCGAGAAACTGCAAAGGCCGATTTTCCCGCTGGACCGTGATATGAGTTGGGCACCCTAGCGGAACGGGCAGGACCGGCGCGCGTTTTGATGCCAACCCCACAACAAGGAGATACCCGCATGACTTTCAACGCTTTGGTCGTAGAGAAGGACGCCGAGAGCGGCAAAACCAGCGCGTCCGTGCAGCAGATTTCCGACAGCGATCTGCCCGAGGGCGAAGTGACGGTGGCGGTCGACTATTCGACGGTGAACTACAAGGACGGCCTGTGCATCGGCCCCGGTGGCGGCCTCGTGCGGACTTATCCGCATGTGCCGGGCATCGATTTTGCCGGCACGGTCGAGAGTTCCAGCGATGCGCGCTACAAACCCGGCGACAAGGTCGTGCTGACCGGATGGCGCGTGGGCGAAGCGCATTGGGGCGGCTATTCGCAGAAGGCGAACGTCAAGGCCGATTGGCTGGTGCCCCTGCCCGAGGGGCTGGATACGCGTCGTGCCATGGCGGTTGGCACGGCGGGCCTGACCGCGATGCTGGCGATCATGGCGTTGGAGGATCATGGCCTGACACCGGGGGCCGATCCGGTACTGGTAACGGGCGCGGCAGGCGGCGTGGGCAGCATTGCCGTCGCCGTTCTGGCGCAGCTGGGCTACGAGGTGGCGGCGGTGACCGGACGCCCCGAGACCGCAGATTACCTGACGGGTCTGGGCGCGACCCAGATCGTGCCGCGCGAGGATCTGACGGAAGTTACCAGAAAGCCGCTGGAGGGCGAGCAGTGGTCGGGCTGCGTCGATGCCGTGGCCGGCGCAATGCTGGGACGGGTGCTGAAGCAGATGAACTATGGCGCGTCCGTCGCCGCCATCGGGCTGGCAGGCGGCGCGCCGATCGAGGGGGCGCTGATCACGCCGTTTATCCTGCGGGGGGTGAACCTGCTGGGCATCGATTCGGTGATGCAGCCCTATGCGCGCCGCAATGAGGCGTGGAAACGAATTTCCAGTGATCTGCCGATGGACAAGCTGGAATCGATGGTGCAGCCCGCTGTGCTGTCAGACCTGCCCGATCTGGGGCGCGACATTCTGAAAGGTCGCGTGAAAGGCCGCATTGTTGTGGATGTGAACGCCTGAGCCGACCGGATATGCGGCAGGGGATAGGTCTTTGAATCAAATCAATACCCGATTGAAATTATCGGGTATTGATTTACGGTAGAAAATGTGGTGAATCCTTCCTCAAATTGCGCGCGCCCTCGGCTCTGGCGACATCATTCTTGCGGAAGGATCTGTCATGAACCTGAAAACGGCCTTGATCGGCGCCATGCTGTGCGGCCCGATCCTGCCTGCGCATGCAGCGGACGAAGCCCCGATTGACAAGGCCGTGTCGGTCGAGTTGAACGCGGTAAAGTCGACCGATAACGGCTGCACCCTGACATTTCTGGTCATCAACGGTCATCCCAGCCAGATCGACAAGCTGGTCTACGAGACGGTTCTGTTTGACAGCGAAGGGCAGGTAGATCGGCTGACCCTGTTCGATTTCGGCACCCTGCCCCCGGCACGTCCCCGCGTGCGGCAATTTTCGGTGCCGGGCCTTGCCTGCGACGGGCTGGGCAAGATTCTGATCAATGGCGCCAGCACCTGTGAGGCTCCGGGTCTGAGCCCGTCGGCCTGTGACGCCGGGCTGATGACAGGCTCGCGCACGGATATCGAGGTGCAGGGATGACCGCGCTGCTGGAGTCATTGCGCCAGATCGCCGATCTGGGCGGCCCTGTCGTGCTGTTGCTGATCGCGGTTTCTGTCGTGACCCTGGCGACGATGCTGTACAAGGCATGGCAGTTCGCGGTGGCGGGCGTGGGGCGCCATACCGCCCTCAGCCAGGCGGTCGAGGCATGGGATGCGGGTGACCGCGCCGGGGCGCGCGCCGCCCTGAACCAATCCAAAAGCTATCTGGCGCCGGTGATCGACATGGCCTTTGCCTGCGATACCGGCGATATGCCACGCCTGACAGCCGAGGCCGAGACGCGCTTTGCCAAGTTGGAATCCGGGTTTCGCCTGCTGGATTCGGTGGCGCAACTGGCCCCGCTGCTGGGCCTGTTCGGCACGGTTCTGGGCATGATCGAGGCGTTCCGCTCGCTTCAGGAGGCGGGCGCGCAGGTGGACCCCTCGCTGCTGGCGGGGGGGATCTGGGTCGCCCTGCTGACCACCGCCGTCGGGCTGGTCGTGGCGATGCCGACCGCGCTGGTCCTCAGCTGGTTCGAGGGCCGAATGGACCGCGAGCGCGTCACCGCCGAGCGCGCCATCGCCACCGTCCTGCGCCCGCGCGGCACGGCAACAGGGAATGCGGAGGATGCAGCACCTGCCGCCACACCGCTGCGTGTTTAAGCCACGCCGCAAACGGACCAAGCTGTCGATGACGTCGCTGATCGACGTCATCTTTCTGTTGCTGCTGTTCTTCATGCTGACCTCGACCTTTTCCAAATTCTCCGAGGTTGAACTGTCGGCGGCCAGCGGCGGCGCCGCGCTGGCGCCCGATGTGAAACCGCTGTTCCTGCAACTGGGCTCAGATGACATAACCCTGAACGGCGAGGTTCTGGATCTGGCCGGACTGGCCCCTGCCCTGCCTGTGGCTGATGCGGACGCCGCCCCTGTGCCCTTGCTGATCTCGCTGCGCAGTGACGTGACGGCGCAGCGGCTGACCGATCTTCTGGTGGCGCTGCGTCCCCTGCGCAGCGTCGCGCCGACCGTTCTGGGTGGCACATGAGACGCGCGCGCGAAAAATCCAGACGCGAGCCGACCATCGCGCTGATCAACATCGTGTTTCTGATGCTGGTCTTTTTCATGGTTGCCGGCACATTGGCGCAGCCGCTGGACCGCGACCTGAAACTGATCCGCACCGCCGATCTGGAGGGGCGCGCACCACCCGATGCGCTGGTGATCGATGAGGATGGCATATTAAGCTATCAGGGCACGCAAATCCTGTCGCCCGCAGCCTTTATGCTGCGGCAGGAGGATCACGCGCAGCCGGATGTGCGCCTGATTCCCGACCGAGAGCTGTCAGCGCAGGACCTGGTGCGTATCACGCGCGAGTTGCGCAGCGCAGGGGCCGGGCGTGTTCTGATCATCACCGAACGGGGGCTGGAATGATTGCCGCATCGCGCAGTCTTTGGGTTTTGGCGCTGGCCGTGGCGTTGGCCGTTCACGCTGTGCTGGGCTGGGCCTTGATGGCCCGGCAGGAGGTCGCCATCGAAAGCGGCGCGGGCGCGCAGGATGTGCAGGTCGGCACCAGCTTTGCCGATATGGCGGTCGGCACCTTGGAGGCGACAGAAACAACCGATATGACCGAAGTGTTGGAGCCGCAACCGCCCGAACGCGCGCAGCCGGTGCAGCCGGAACCAGCCGAACGGGTGGAGGCAACGCCGGCGCAACCGACCCAGACACCTGCCGAGGTGCCTCGCGCCGTTGAGCAGATAGCAGATGATGCCGTACCGACCATTGCCGCACCTCTGGCGCAGACCGAAGCTGTGACGCCCGAAATGGCGCAGGAGGTTATCGAGGCAGACGATACTGCCGAGCCTGCCGTCGCCCGGTCCCTGCGGCCAAAGCCGCGCAGTGAAGCATTCGAAAAGAAGAACGAGCAGACCGCTCAGAAGGCCGCGCAGAAACAGCCAAAAAAGAAGCGTGAACCTGCCAAACAGCCGCGCGGCAATGCCAAGCAGGCCCACAAGGCCGGTGCAGCCAGCGGCAACAGTCGTGCTGCGGCAACGGCAGCGGGCGTCGCGCACGGCAGCTCTGCGGCGTCGGGAAATGCGGCGGCCAGCAACTATCCGGGGCTGGTGATGCGGCGCGTGTCGCGGGTGCCACGTCCAAGGACCGGATCGCGCGGGACTGCCGTGGTGGCCTTTAGCATCTCCGGCGCAGGAGGGCTCGCAGGGGCGTCAATCGCGCGCAGTTCAGGCTCGGCTGCGCTGGACCGGGCGGCGCTGCGCATGATCCGCAGTGCCGCGCCGTTTCCGCCGCCACCGCCGGGTGCACAGCGCAATTTTTCGATCAATATCGAAGGACGCTAAAGCACCTGCGCGCTATGCGGCAGGATGTAGGGCGTACCGAGCTGTGGCGCTGTGTTGACCGACAGACGGCAGCCATAGGCCTTGGACAGGATCGCATCCGTCAGCACCTGCGCCGGGGTGCCGGTGGCGGCGACCCGGCCGGCCTCGATCAGGGTGACGCGATCCGCGTAGAGCGCCGTCAGGTTCAGATCGTGCATGACGGCGATGACACCGCCGCCTGCCTGCGCATAGCGGCGCGCAAGGTCCATGATGATCAACTGATGGCCGATGTCGAGGCTGGCCACCGGCTCGTCCAGCAACAGCCAGCTGGGCGTGCCGCCCAGCACAGGCTGCCAGACCTGGCAGAGAACGCGCGCAAGCTGTGCGCGCTGCTGCTGGCCGCCGGACAGTTCGTGGTAGTAGCGATGCCCCGCACCCGTCAGGCCGACCGCGGCCAGAGCCTGCGCCGGGATGGTGGCCTCGGCGGCATAGGGGCCGGCGGACAAGCCGATGCGCAGCACCTCAGCAACCGTGAAGGGGAAGGCCATGCTGGCCCCCTGAGGCAGCACGCCGCGCATCCGAGCCAGTTGGCGCGCATTGCCGACGATGGGCAGGCCGTTGATGGTGGCGCTGCCGTCGGCGCGCTCTTCGCCGCTGAGGACACGCAAAAGGGTGGATTTACCCGATCCGTTCGGCCCGACAATGGCGGTGACATGACCCGGCTGGGCGACAAAATCGATGCCATGCAGGATCGGTGTACCGCCGAGGGACAGGCGGATGTTTTGCCCGTGAACGCTCACAAGCCCAGCGACCCGCGTCCGCGCAGGAGGATCCACAGGAAAACCGGTGCGCCGATCAGCGCGGTGACGATACCGATGGGAAGCTCGGCAGGGGTAACGATCATGCGGGCGATCACATCGGCCCAGATCAACAGGGACGCGCCCAGAAGTGCGGCGTTTATCAACAAGGGGCCGTGATCTGGGCCGGTCGACAGGCGCAGCAGGTGCGGAACAACGATGCCGATGAATCCGATAGTGCCGACAACTGCGACGGCGCTGCCGGTGGCGGCGGCGACGCAAAGGATGGCGATGGATTTCATGCGCTGCACCGGGATGCCGAGGTGATGGGCTGCCGCCTCGCCCAGGGCCAGCGCATTGAGCGAGCGGCCAAGAAACAGCGCCGCGCAGGTGGCGGCGATAATCAGCGGGCCGGCGCCGAGCACCTTGGACCACGTCGCGCCAGCCAACGAGCCGAGGTTCCAGAACGTGAGGTCGCGCAATTGCGCATCATCGGCAATGTAGACCAGCACGCCCATCGCCGCCCCCACCAGCGCGGCCAGTGCGATGCCGCCGAGCAGCATGGTAATGACAGATGTGCGGCCCCGGTGGGTCGACACGGCGTAGAGCGTCAGCACCGATGCCCATGCGCCGAGAAACGCCGCGATCGGGACAAGGTAGGCCCCCGCCGCAGCGGTCAGCCACGCAGGCAGGGACGCGCCCAGCACGATCACGCCGGTCGCGCCCAGCGCGCCGCCGGCGCTGACGCCGACGATGCCGGGATCGGCCAGCGGATTGCGGAAAAGACCCTGCATCACCGTCCCCGACACCGCCAGCGATGCGCCGACCAGCGCGCCCAGCGCCGTGCGCGGCATGCGGATGTTCCACAGGATGACGGCGTCGAGCGGTGCAAGCGGCTCGCCCCGTAGCAGCTGACCCAGCGCAGCCCAGAGCGACGTTCCGGCGGGGCCGATGGCGAGGCTGGCCACCATCGAGCCGACGCAGAGAAGCGCCAGCACCACATGCACGCGACGGGCAAGGCTGCGCCTGTCGCCCCGCCGGGCGGTGGCGCTGCCGGATGCATCGATTGCCACCATGTCAGCCGCCGCCGTAGAGCGCGCCGGTCAGGTCCGCCACGGCCTGCGGCGTTCGCGGACCAAAGCCCAGCAGATAGAGACCATCCATGCGGATAACGGCACCAGCGGCGGCAGCCGGGGTGGTGGCGATGGCGGGCGTTGCCAGCAGGGCATCGCGGGTGATTTCGTGATCACCGCCCCGATCCATGACAAGGATGACGTCGGGGGCGGCGCGGGTGATCGCCTCGTCACTCAGTGGCTTGTAGCCCGAGATTTCGGTAATGGCATTTATACCGCCCGCCAGTCCGATCATGGCATCTGCTGCTGTGCCTGTGCCCGAGGCCATGATGCGCCCGCCTTGGGTGCTGAGAATGAAGAGAACTCGTTTGGGGGTTTTGCCCGCGGCCTCGGTCCCGCTGGCGGTGGCGGCCAGCATGTCCTTTTCGATCTGGGCGGCCAACGCCCCGGCCTTGTCCGGGACGTCGAGGGCCGCGCCGATGCTGCGGATTTTTGTCGCGATGCCCTCGCCGGTTGTTGCGGCACCCAGCATGACGAACTCGACGCCGGCGGCGCGCAGCACGTCCACTGCGTCGGGCGGGCCGCTGTCGGCCTCGCTGAGGATCAGGGCGGGACGGACGGACAGCACGCCCTCGGGCGAGAGGGCGCGCATGTAGCCGATATCGGGCAATGCTTCGGCCTGGGGCGGGAAGGTCGATGTGGTGTCGCGCGCAACAATGCGGTGCTGCTGGCCCAGCGCGTAGATGATTTCCGTCACCGAGCCGCCGATAGAGACGACGTCGGCGGGCGCTTCGGCGCGGGCCGGGTGCCACGGGCCAAACAGGACGATGAGGCCGAGAGTGATGGCGATGCTGCCGGCCAGTGTCGTCGTGCGGTTGGTCAGGCGGGCGCGCATCAGGCTGGCTCGGTCACTGGGGCGCCGGGCAAGCCTGCGACCAGCGCGCGCCATGCCGGGCGGCTGTCGCGGCCTTCCTTGCCGACGCCGAAGATCTGGAAGATGATCGTGCCGTCGGCATCAAATGCCTCAAGCGAGACGGCGGGGCCGCGCTGGGTGGGTTTATCGACCGCCCACACCTCGGCCACGTGATCGAGGCGCAGGTGCATGTTAAAGCGCGGGTCCATCACGTTCTGCCACGGGCCCATGGGCTTGAGCGTGATGATGGGACCGGTGTGGATCTGGATGCAGCCGCGATTGCCGACAAAGATCATCACCTCGGTTCCGTCCCGGGCCAGCGTTTCAAGCGCCTGATTGACGGCACCGGTCGCCAATTGGCGCACGAATGGGGCGCCGACGATGCGGTAGGCGCCGAGGCGGTTCATTTTCAGCTTGGAGGTCAGGCGCATGAATTGGTGCGTATCAGTCATGCGCGCCCATTCCTTTTGCAGGATGTCGAGCTTGGACAGCTCGGCCTTGGGCGCCTCGGGGGGCTTGCGGTCTTGGACGGTGAGCGTCTGGGACTGATCGTCCAGCGGCAGATCGCTGCGCAGGGCCTCCCACGCGGCCAAATCCGAGGTGTCGCGCAGGAAAATCTTGTGAACCGCATCGCCCGCTGCGTCAAAAACCTGAAGGCTGCGGCGGGGACCGGTATCCGTCTCTTTTTCCACCATGTAGGCGTGGCGCCAGTGCGAGGGGAAGATGCGCAGGTCGATATCCTCGGTCAGGACCATCGATGCGTGGGCGCCGGAGGTATAGTTGGCGTAGGTGCCGACCTTTTCATGCACGCAGCTGTCGGTGCGGGTCAGGGCCATCACCTCGCCCAGCGATTGCGCGGCGGCCATGATGCGGTCGGGATGCGGGGCGATCCGGGTGGCGGTGATACCGCAGGAGGCGGCGACAAGCTGCGCCTCGGCAATGCCGATTTTAGCTGCGAGATCGCGGTCGCGCAGCTTCGGGTTGTCCGCTTGGGCGGTGCGGATTTCTTCGGGAGTGGGGGCGGCCATGGCGTCCTCTTTGCGTTTGTGCGTTCTGGAAGGCTGGCTGCGCTGCGCTTTGGCGCTTGCGTGGCTTCGGGCGCGGGAAAACAGCGCCCGATTATTCTTGACTTTTTTAGTCGGACTCCACTATCCGACACAAGCCCCAATTCTCGGGATCCGCAAAAACCTGCCGCGCCAGCCCTTCGCAAGCCCCGGTCAAGACCAAAGCCATGTGAGGGAAGACGTGATGAAACGAACAATGCGTGCGGCGCTGTGGAGCGGAACCGCCCTGTGTCTGGGATATGGTGGAACTGCCGCCGCGCAGGATGGCGGCGCCTATCTGGGCACCATCGTGCTGGGCGAAAGCAAGCGAGAGGTGCGCACCGATACCGCCGTGCCTGTAACCGATATCGACCAGACCGAGATCGACGACCGGCAGGCGGGGACAGTGGCCGAGTTGATCGATTCGGTCCCCGGTGTCACGCTGGTCAACGGCGCGACACCGCAGGGGTCAGGCATCACCATTCGCGGCTATGGCGCGCGGGCGGATCTGGGGACGGACAACAAAGTGCTGATCCAGATCGACGGCGCGACGCGGGGCAGCGAGGAATTGTACCGGATCGGCAATCAGCTGTTCACCGATCCCGCGCTCTACAAGAAGGTCGAGGTCATACGCGGCACGATAGGGTCGTTTCAGTATGGGTCGGGCGTGGTGGGCGGTGTCGTCCGGCTGGAGACGAAGGACGCCTCCGACCTTACCGGCGGTGTGCCCGGGCTGAAGATGCAACAGACGCTCGAACTGGCAACAAATGGCGAGGGGTTCGCGACGTCGAGCATCCTGGCCTGGCAACCGACCGAAAAGCTGGAGTTTCTGGCGAACTACACCTACCGCGACAGCAATCCGATGACCGACGGCAATGGCAACCTGATCAACCCGGCAGGGGGCGGCGTGAATGACCCGTCATGGCTGATCAAGGGCAAGCTGACCTTTGGCGAGGATGATTCCCATTCGATCATGGCGTCGCATATGGAATCGGAATCGACCCAGAACGATGTGCCGTATGATTCCTTTGGGTTGGCCCCGTTCTTTGGCAATGTGGACCGGCAGGTGGCATCAAAGACATCCGTGCTGCGCTACAGGTTCGACCCTATCGGCAACGATCTAGTGAACCTGAGCCTGCAATATTCCTATTCGGACGAGCGGATCGACCAGCAGGCGGTCGGGCCGGTCATCAGCCCGCTGCAAGATGCCGACCACCGATATGAGACGACGACTGTCACGCTGAAGAACACAGCGCTGTTCAGCACAGGCGCGGTCAGCCACGATCTGACGGCGGGAGTGGAGTACATCAACCGCAAGCGCAGGGATCAGTCGGCTGCCGGCGCGCCGGGCGGCGAAGACAACCGCTGGGCCATGTTCGCCGTCGATGAGATGTCGTTTGGCGGCGGCTGGACGGTGACGCCGGCCCTGCGCTACGAGACCTCCAGCATCGACCCGGCACCGGTCACCGGTCTGAGCCGATCCTACGACAATGACGCGCTGATGGGCGGCGTTTCGGTGCGCTACGCGTTCCGGAACGGAGTCTCGTTGTTCGGATCGGCCGCCTATACCGAGGTGCTGCCGCCCATCGACGATCTGGGCAACACCATGCGCATATCCACGTCCGAAAAGGCGCTGACCTATGAGATCGGCGGCGCATATGAGCGTGAAGGAGTCTTTCAGTCGGGCGACGGGCTGGCGGTCAAGGTGAACCTATACGACACGACATTGCGCGATGTGACGTCCTATGTCGCCACGCTGCCCCCGGTCGGCCCGCCAATGGGCCCGCCGCCGACCATCGCGCTGGACAAGGTACGCACGCGGGGCATGGAGATCGAAGCGGCCTATGCGATGGTCAACGGGTTCTACATGGACCTGAACGCCAACATCACGGACGGACGGCAGACCGATATCGCCGGGGTCGCGCAGGACTGGCAGAACCTGGCAGCAGATAGTCTGCGCCTGACCGTCGGCAAGAAGATCGGCAGCGCCTATGACGTGAGTTGGGAAATGGTGGCGAACGATTCGATCACGTTGGCAGGCGTCCGGTCGCCGGATTACGCGGTTCACAATATCCGCGCGACCATCGCGCCGGAAAGCGGTGTTTGGAAGGGAACCGCATTTCGTATCGGGATCGAGAATGTGTTTGATCAGCAGTATCAGCCAAGCCTGTCGACGCGGCCTGCACCCGGGCGCAATGTCAAGATGACTCTGACCAAGACGTTCTGATTTCGCGCGACCCCTACCGCAGTTTCCGTACCATTTGCGGGCGCATCAGAGCAGGATGCGCCCGCTGCGTTACGAGCCGAAATCGTTAACAAAGTGTATTAGTTACGGGCGGTTAGTGGCGCCCTTCGATCTGGAATAGATTGACTCTGCGAACGGTTTCGCGTATAGGTTGTGACATGCTGGAAGAGATGGGCAAGCGGCCCCGGGGGTAAATCCCCGGTGGTCGATTTTTCATTTCGCGCGGGCGGTGGGGCAAGCAACGCAATCGCATAAGGCAGTGATCACGAATGAGTTTGATAACACCCCAAGAGGGCCCTTCGGGTCTGAGCGCAACTGTCACCACGCTGGAACGTCAGCTGCGCGGCATGTGCGAGGATCTGGAAGCCCTGTCCGACAAGGTCAGGGCGCAGCAGTTCGACGACATCAAGAACCAGAGCCGGATACTGGGCGACATCCGGCAGTGGCTGAAAATGGCAATTGAAGCGGAGACACAACTTGAGCAACGCAAAAAGAAAGAGCAGGGGATCGTCAATGGATACGCGCTCGACATGGACGCGGCACGGGATTCGATCGGGTGCCGTCTGGATCGCCTCCGAAGGGCCGGATGTCCGGGACGCTTTCCTAGATAGCCTAGACGAGGGTGAGCTGCTGGCGCTGCCCTATCTGTTCGAATTCTGGGCGATGGAGCATCAGCTGGCGCCCGAGGGGGACTGGCGGTCGTGGGTCATCATGGGCGGTCGCGGCGCGGGGAAAACCCGCGCCGGGGCCGAATGGGTGCGTAGCTGCGTTGAAGGGGCGACGCCGTTGGACGCGGGGCCGTGTCGGCGGCTGGCATTGATCGGCGAGACCGTGGCGCAGGTACGGGACGTCATGGTGTTCGGCGAAAGCGGAATACTGGCCTGCTCTCCGCCCGACCGAAGGCCTGAATGGCAGGCGACCAAGGCGCGTTTGGTCTGGCCCAATGGCGCGATCGCGCAGGTATTTTCGGCGCATGAACCCGAGGGGCTGCGCGGGCCGCAGTTCGATGGGGCCTGGGTGGACGAGATGGCCAAGTGGAAAAAGGCGCGCGAGACGTGGGACATGTTGCAGTTTGCGCTGCGTTTGGGGGAGCGGCCAAGGGTGTGCGTGACGACGACGCCGCGCAATGTAGGAGTGCTGAAGGAATTGCTGAAATCCCCCTCGACCGTGGTGACAAGCGCGCCCACCGAGGCGAATAAGGCGTTTCTGGCCGAGAGTTTCCTGGAGGAAGTGCGCACGCGCTATGCCGGGACACGGCTGGGGCGGCAGGAACTGGATGGTGTGTTGATGGAGGGCGCCGAAGGCGCGCTGTGGACGACCAGCGCGCTGGAGGCGGTGCGCGTGGATCTGGCGCCCGAAATGGACCGGATCGTGGTGGCGGTCGATCCACCGGTGACGGGCGGCGCCAAGTCGGACGAATGCGGGATCGTCGTGGTCGGCGCGGTGACGCGCGGGCCGGTGCAGGACTGGCGCGCTTATGTGCTGGCCGATGCATCGGTTGGCGCGGCCAGCCCCGCCAAATGGGCGGCGGCAGCGGTGCGGGCGATGCAGGACTGGGGGGCCGAGCGGCTGGTGGCCGAGGTCAACCAGGGGGGCGATATGGTGACGGAGGTCATCCGGCAGATCGACCCCACGGTGCCTGTCAGAGCCGTTCATGCCAGCCGCGGCAAGGTGGCGCGGGCGGAGCCTGTGGCGGCGCTCTATGAGCAGGAACGCGTGCATCATTTGCGCGGTCTGGGCGATCTGGAGGACCAGATGTGCGCGATGACGGTGCAGGGATTTGAGGGCAAAGGTAGCCCCGACCGCGTCGATGCGCTGGTCTGGGCCTTGCATGAGCTGATGATCGAACCGGCGGCGAAATGGCGACATCCAAGGGTGCGCGCGGTGTGACGACGGGGCGGGATGTATGGAGGCCCGGAAAAGCGGCGCAACGGTCATTCGTTGCGCCTCTTTTTTGTGTTTGTCATTGGCCCTTCGGCTCTGCCCATAGCGCCCAAAGGGCGAGGAGCGGCGCGGCGCCGGAGTGCATCGCGTGCAAAATGCCCGGTGGGTTATAGAGCGTGCCACCGACGCCCGGCTCGAACCAGTTGTCGTGGCCTTGCATGAACTGGCCGGGGCTGAGGACGAGGTATGTCTCTTCCGGGGGATGGGTGTGATCGGGATAGCGAATGTTCGGCGCGACCAGCGACATACCGATCCAGACGTCGCTGCGCCGCTCGATCCCGCCGGGGCCGACGATATAGGCGTTCGCGTGGTTTTCGGCAAAGCCCGGTCCGGCATTGGTGCAATCGCCACTGCGCGGACGCCAGTAGAGGTCCGGTTCGAGCCGGAGGAAGCTTTTTACCAACGCGCGCAGGGACGGGTCGGTGAAGTGCGACAGGTCTGTGGCTTCGGCAAGATGCGCACAGGCCGGGAGGCGCGCTCCAAACGTTTCGGACCATTCGCCCGGTGTTTCAAGTGCCGCAAAGATACGGTGCAATGAGTCTGTCGCGCGCGGATGGTCGACATGCGCGGCAAAGGCGGTGCGGGCAGCAGCAAGGAAATCTTGCAGGGATTCGGATCGCATGGGCGGGTCTCCTTTGCGGGAAAGGTTAGCGGCGGGAGGCACACCGCGCCAGTCTTTGCTGGGGTTTTGCGGCGTTCTGGGGCCGCGCACCGAACAGCGCACGGTCCCGTTCAGTTTTCTTAAACCTTTAGGTGTCTGATGCCTTCAACAGCGGATCGACAGGCAACGGCCCAAGGTTCGACGCGAAACAGCAAGGAGTAAGGGCAGATGATCATGGACTTCTTTCGGCAAGGCGCGGCGCAGACCGATGTCAAAAGTGCCGAGGCGCCCGAAGCCAAGGCCAGCGCGGCAGGCCGTGTCATGGCCTGGCACGGATCGAACCGGGTGGCGTGGAGCGCGCGCGATACCGGGACGCTGACGCGGCAGGGCTTTGCCGCCAATCCCGTGGGGTTCCGCTGTGTCAAGATGATCGCGGAGGCGGCGGCGTCCTTGCCCTTGGTCTTGCAGGACGCAGAGCAGCGGTATGCCGAGCACCCGATGCTGTCGCTGACGCGCCGCCCGAACCCGGCGCAGGGGCGCGCCGAGCTGCTGGAGGCGCTCTACGGTCAATTGCTGCTGACCGGCAACGCCTATGTCGAAGCGGTCGGCGATGCGGACGGCGCGCCGGTGGAGCTGCATGTGCTGCGCTCAGACCGGATGAGCGTGGTGCCGGGCGCGGATGGCTGGCCGGTGGCGTATGAATATGCCGTGGCAGGGCGCAAGCATCGGTTCGATGTCAGCCAGGGCCATCCGGCGGTTTGCCATATCAAGAGCTTTCATCCGCAGGACGATCACTATGGGCTGTCGCCCATGCAGGCGGCGGCGCAGGCGGTGGATGTGCATAATTCCGCGTCGCGCTGGTCCAAGGCGCTGCTGGATAACGCGGCGCGGCCTTCGGGTGCCATCGTTTATCGGGGCGCCGAGGGTCAGGGCACGCTGAGCACGGACCAGTATCAACGGCTGGTGGACGAGATGGAGAGCCATCATCAGGGCGCGCGCAATGCCGGTCGGCCGATGCTGCTGGAGGGTGGTCTGGACTGGAAACCGATGGGATTCTCGCCCTCGGACATGGAGTTTCAGAAAACCAAGGAGAGCGCGGCGCGCGAGATCGCGCTGGCGTTCGGGGTGCCGCCGATGCTGCTGGGTGTGCCCGGGGATGCAACCTATTCCAACTATCAGGAGGCGAACCGGGCGTTTTTCAGGCTGACAGTTCTGCCGCTTGCCAGCCGGGTCGCAGCCAGCCTCTCGGACTGGTTGAGCGGGTTCGATGACCATGGTCTGGAGCTGAAGCCGGATCTGGATCAGGTGCCTGCGCTAGCCGCCGAGCGGGATGCGCAATGGGCGCGGGTCGCCGGGGCCGATTTCCTGACGGAAGGCGAAAAGCGGTCATTGCTGGGGCTGCCCGCCCTGCCCGAGCCCGGGTGCGCGGATGGATGAGGAGCGCAGGTCAGAGCGTTACGGCTTTGAGGCGTTCGACTGTGCGCCGGCGCTGCGGCTGGAGGCGAACGAACGGGTGGCCACGCTGAAGTTCCAGGCTGTCGCCGAGCGGCAGAAGAAGCTGGAAGAGGCGATGGAGCGGCTGGAGCGGCGGCTGTGGCTGGCCGTTTACGGGATCGCGGGCGCGATTATAGCGCAGGCGTTGCAGCCGCTTTTGTCGGCGCTGCCGTGAGATTTTGAAAGGATGAGGTTTATGGATATCGACACGGGGCTGGAGCGGAAATTCGCGCGGTTCGATGCGGATCTGACCGTCAAGGACGGCGTAGGGATCGAAGGCTATGCCAGCTATTTCGGCGACACCGATCAGGGCGGCGACGTGGTGGTGGCGGGTGCCTATACCAAGTCGCTGGCGAGGCTGAGCGCCGAGGCCCGGCAGGTCAAGATGCTGTGGCAGCACGATCCGGCGCAGCCCATCGGCGTCTGGGACGAGGTGCGCGAGGACAAGCGCGGGCTATACGTCAAGGGCCGTTTGCTGGAGGCCGTGGGCCGTGGGCGCGAGGCGGCGGCGCTGATCGGCGCGGGCGCGATTGACGGTCTGAGCATCGGCTATCGCACGGTGCGGGCGACGAAGAATGACAAGGGCCGACGGCTTTTGCAGGAACTGGAGTTGTGGGAGGTGTCGCTGGTGACGTTCCCAATGCTTCCCAGTGCGCGGGTGGCAGCCAAGGGCGATGCCCTGGATGGCGGCGATCTGCGTGAATTGGCGGCGACGTTCAATGCCGCACGCCGGGAGCTGGCGCGCGGCTAGCGCCGGGCAACCAAGGCGCCAAAACAAGGAGCAGGTGATGAATGAAACTGGGAATTCCGGTGCCGGGGAGGGTGTGTCTGACGACAGCCAACCGGTGGCCGAGGTGAAGTCCGCTGTGGCGGGCTTTGTAGCTGAGTTGAAGGGCTTTCAGTCCGACATCGAAGAACGACTGCAACAACAAGAAGAGAAAATGACCATGTTCGAACGTAAATCCTTTGTGCCTGCGCGTCCTGTTCTGGCGGGCGGCAACGACGGCCCTGCCCCGCATCAGAAGGCGTTCAACGCCTATCTGCGCTCGGGCGACGATGACGGTCTGCGCGGGCTGGAGCTGGAAGGCAAGGCGCTGGGCACGTCGGTCTCAGGCGATGGCGGCTATCTGGTGGACCCCCAGACGACCAGCACGATCAAGTCGACGCTGAGCGCGACGGCATCGATCCGTGCGATTGCCAATGTGGTAGCGGTCGAGGCGACCAGCTTTGACGTGCTGATCGACCACGGCGATGTCGGCCATGGCTGGGCCACCGAAGCGGCTGGCGTGACCGAGACGGCGACGCCGGGCATCGACCGTATCACTATCCCGCTGCACGAGCTGAGCGCGCTGCCGAAAGCGTCGCAGCGTCTGCTGGACGATTCGGCGTTCGACATCGAGGGCTGGCTTGCGAGCCGTATCGCAGACAAGTTCGCGCGTGCCGAGGCGGCAGCGTTTGTCGCCGGAAACGGTGTGGACAAGCCGACCGGCTTCCTGACCAAGCCGACGGTCGACAATGACGTCTGGACCTGGGGCAATCTGGGATATGTGCCGACCGGCGCGGATGGCGCATTCGACGATGCCGATGCGGTGATTGATCTGGTCTATGCGCTGGGCGCCGAGTACCGCGCCAATGCCAGCTTTGTCATGAATTCGAAAACGGCAGGTGCCCTGCGCAAGATGAAGGATGCCGATGGCCGGTTCCTGTGGTCGGACGGTCTGGCGGCGGGCGAACCTGCACGTCTGTTGGGTTACCGCGTGCTGATCGCCGAGGACATGCCGGATATGGCCGCCGGGTCCATGTCGGTCGCGTTCGGTGACTTCAGTGCGGGCTACACGGTCGCCGAGCGCCCGGATCTGCGCGTTCTGCGCGACCCCTTCAGTGCCAAGCCCCACGTCCTGTTCTACGCGACCAAGCGCGTCGGCGGTGACGTCAGCGACTATGCGGCGATCAAGCTGCTGAAATTCGCGGCCTCCTAAGCGAGGCGCGGGTCGGGCGGGGGATTTATCCCCGCCCGGGGCGTGCGCCGCCAGTCTTGATGCGTTGTCCAGCTGCTCCCCTCCGTCCGAGCAACGTGGGTGGCGCGCGCCTGAACCACCGGAGGGATCCGGGACTATCGGAGTTATTCCATGATGTTGATAGAAGAAACCGCCGTGCCCGAGGCCGCGCTGCCGATAGCGCAATTCAAGGCGCATCTGCGGCTGGGAACGGGTTTTTCGGACGATGATATGCAAGGCCCGGTTCTGGCAAGCTTCCTGAGGGCGGCCATCGCGTCGATCGAGGCGCGGACAGGCAAAGTGCTGATCGAGCGGGTATTCTCGTGGGAGCTGGTCGCTTGGCGCACGGGCTATGGTCAGGCGCTGCCGGTGGCGCCGGTGACGGGGATCGAGGAGGTTTTGCTGCGCCATAGGTCGGGCAGCGAAGAGGTCGCGAACCCGGCGTATTTTCGGCTGGAGAAGGACGCACATCGGCCGCGTCTGATGCCGGTGGGGACTGTCCTGCCGCCGGTGCCCTCGGGAGGTGCCGTCGTGGTCCGATTCCGCGCGGGGTTTGGCGCAGCCTGGGGCGATCTGCCGGCAGATCTGGGCCAGGCGGTGCTGCTGCTGGCGGCGCATTACTACGAATACCGCGCCGATACGGCGCTGGGCGGCGGCTGTACGCCCTTTGGTGTGACCAGCCTGATCGAGCGGTATCGCACGGTAAGGCTGCTGGGCGGGGGTGTCATGTAATGAAGCACATCAACCTCAACCGGCATCTGGTACTGGAGGCGCCCGAGCGCATTGCCGATGGTGCGGGCGGTTACGCCGAGACGTGGCAGCCTATCGGCAAGGTCTGGGCCGAGATCATCGCGCGCACGGGGCGCGAAGTGACGGACGGGACAGCTCAGGTGTCCAGCACGGGCTACAAGATCACGGTTCGAGCGGCGCCCTATGGTGCGCCTTCGCGCCCAAAGCCCGAACAACGGCTGCGGGGTGGCAGCCGTGTTTTCAGGATCGAGGCGGTGACGGAGCGCGACCCTTTGGGCCGCTATCTGACCTGCTATGCGCAAGAGGAGGTGGCGGTATGAGCTATGGCGGATCTGCGGCACTACAGGCGGCCGTTTACGGGCAGTTGATCGGGGATGCGGAGCTGTCGGCGCTGGTCGGCGGGGCGATCTATGACGCGCCTCCGGCGGGCGCGCTGCCCTCGCTTTATGTGACGCTTGGCCCGGAGGATGTGCGGGACCGTTCGGATGCGACTTCGGGCGGTGCATGGCATCGGTTCACCGTGTCGGTCGTCAGTGATGCCGCAGGTTTTGCGGCTGCCAAGCAGGCGGCCGCGGCGGTGGGCGACGCGCTGACGGATGCGGAACTGACGCTGGACCGGGGGCATCTGGCGGCGCTGAATTTCTACAAGGCGCGGGCGCGGCGGGACGATCAGCTGCGGCGGATCGATCTGACGTTCCGCGCGCGCGTCGAGGACGCGGTTTAATCACTTCAATCGGAGACAAGAGACATGGCAGTTCAAAACGGCAAGGACCTTCTGATCAAGGTCGATCTGACGGGCGACGGTAACTTTGAATCGGTGGCGGGGCTGCGCGCGACGCGCATCAGCTTTAACGCCGAGAGCGTGGATGTGACCAGTCTGGAGAGTGCGGGCGGCTGGCGCGAATTGTTGTCGGGCGCGGGCGTCAAATCGGCGGCGATCAGCGGATCAGGCATTTTCCGCGATGCGGATTCAGATGAGCGGACGCGGCAGATCTTCTTTGACGGCGAGACGCCCGCCTTTCAGGTGGTGATCCCCGATTTCGGCATCATTGAGGGGCCGTTTCAGGTGACGTCGATCGAATACGCGGGGACGCATGACGGCGAGGCGACCTATGAGATGTCGCTGGCATCGGCGGGCCGCATGATTTTCACGGCGATCTGAGATGGCAAACCCATGGGCAGGTGAGGTGGCGGTGGTCATCGACGGCGAGCGGTGCGTGCTGAAGCTGACTTTGGGCGCTTTGGCCGAGCTGGAGGCAGGGCTGGCAGCGGGATCGCTGGTGGATCTGGTCGAGCGGTTCGAGGCGGGTGCGTTCTCAACCCGCGACGTCCTGGCGCTGATCGTCGCGGGGCTGCGCGGTGGCGGCTGGCAGGGGTCCAGCGGTGATCTGATCGCCGCTGATATCGAAGGCGGGCCGCTGGCGGCGGCCCGCGCGGCGGCAGAGCTGCTGGCGCGGGCCTTCATGCTGCCGGAGGCGCAATGAGCGGGTTTGACTGGCCGGGGTTGATGCAGGCGGGCCTGCGCGGCCTTGGGCTGAAGCCCGCCGAATTCTGGGCGCTGACCCCGGCCGAGCTGCGGCTGATGCTGGGCGAGACGCAGGGCGGTGCGCCGCTGGTGCGAGACCGCCTAGAGGCGTTGATGCAGGCCTATCCCGATACGCGAGGAGAGAATGATGAGTGACGGTGGAGACTTGGGCACGCTGGACGCGCAGATTGAGGCGCTGGACGGGTCCTTGGGCGCGGCGACCGACATGGCGGCGGCGTTCAACGCAGAGCTGGCGCGCGTACGCGGCTCGTTCGAGAGGACCGGGTATGACGTGGCAACGCTGGACCGCGGGATGAGCCGGGGTTTGCGGCGCGCGATTCAAGGGGCGGTCGTGGATGGCGACAGCCTGTCGACGTCGCTGCGCACGCTGGCCAATTCGATGATCAACACGGCGTTTAACGCCGCTGTGAAGCCGGTGGCCGACCATGTCGGCGGGCTGCTGGCCAGCGGGGTCGGCAGTCTGGTCGGAAATCTGATGCCTTTTGCAAATGGGGCGAGTTTTTCGCAGGGGCGCGTGCAGCCCTTTGCCAGTGGCGGCGTCGTCAGCGGACCTGTGACCTTCCCGATGCGGGGCGGCACGGGGCTGATGGGCGAGGCCGGGCCGGAGGCGATCATGCCGCTGGCGCGGGGCACTGACGGCAAGCTGGGCGTGCGCGGCGGTGGGGGCGGCAATGTGAGCGTGGTGATGAACATCTCGACGCCCGACACCGAAGGGTTCCGGCGCAGTCAGGGCCAGATCGCGGCGCAGATGAGCCGGGCCATCGGGCGCGGTCAGCGCAATCGGTAAAGGAGAGAAACCATGGGTTTTCACGAAGTGAGATTTCCGGCGAACCTGAGCTTTGGCTCGGTCGGGGGGCCTGAGCGGCTGACCGATGTGGTGACGCTGGCTAACGGGTTTGAGGAGCGCAACACGCCCTGGCAGCATTCGCGCAGGCGGTATGATGCAGGCGTGGCGATGCGCGGGCTGGACGATATTGAAAAGCTGATCGCGTTTTTCGAGGCGCGGCGCGGGCAGATTCACGGTTTTCGCTGGAAGGATTGGGCAGACTTCAAATCCGGCAGTGCGTTGCTGGATCCGGCTTATGACGACCAGCTGATCGCGATCGGCGACGACGTGACGCCGACGTTTCAGTTGACCAAAACCTATCGCTCGGGCGCGCACGAGTATGCACGACCCATCGCCAAGCCGGTGCGCGGCACCGTTCGGGTTGGCATTGGCGGGGACGAGCAGAAGGAAGGCGTTCATTACGAGGTGGACACGTCCACCGGGATCGTCACCTTCAATCATCCGCCCAATGACGGCGACCGCGTGACTGCAGGCTTCGAGTTTGACGTGCCGGTGCGGTTCGACACGGACCGGATCATGGTGAGCGTTGCCAGCTTTCACGCCGGGGACGCGCCGAATGTGCCGGTGGTGGAGATCCGGGTATGAGCGGGCTGAACGCAGAGCTGCACGCGCATTTGCAGACGGGTGTCACCACGACCTGCCGCGCCTGGGCGCTGGCGCGCAAGGATGGCACGGTGCTGGGGTTTACCGACCATGACGGCTCCCTGCAGTTCGACGGGATCACATTTCGCGCCGATACCGGGCTGAGCGCGCTGGCGATACAGCAGACCACCGGCCTGTCGGTGGACAATACCGAAGCACTGGGCGCGCTGAGCGATGTGTCGATCCGCGAGGAGGATATCGAGGCGGGCCGCTATGACGGGGCCGAGATCCGCGCGTGGCTGGTCAACTGGCAGGACGTGCGCCAGCGTCATCTGCAATTTCGCGGCTCGATCGGCGAATTGCGTCGCTCGGGCGGGGCATTCGAGGCAGAGCTTCGCGGGCTGACCGAGGCGCTGAACCGTCCGCTGGGGCGGGTTTTTCAAAAGCCATGCTCGGCAGTTCTGGGCGACGGCGCTTGTACATTCGATATGGCAACGCCGGGCTATGCCAACGAATTGGCAGCGGTCCAGATTGACGCGCGCCGCGTCTTTCATTTCGAGGCGTTCGGCGGGTTCGACGCGGGCTGGTTCCAGCATGGGCAACTGATCGTGCTGGACGGCGCGGCCAAGGGGCTGAGCGGCGTCATCAAACGTGACGGGATGATCGGCGTGCAGCGCGTGATCGAGCTGTGGCACCCGCTGCGCGCGGATGTACGCGCGGGCGATAGCCTGAGGTTGCAGGCGGGGTGCGACAAGCGGGCGCTAACCTGTCGGCTAAAATTTCAGAACTTTGCGAATTATCAGGGATTTCCAGACATTCCGGGCGACGACTGGTCCATTTCCGATCCAGCGAAGTCCGGCAGCCTGAACGGGGGGAGTCGCCGATGACTTACGTTCTGGGGGATCACATCCTTGGCGCCGCGCGCGGCTGGATCGGGACACCGTATCTGCATCAGGCCTCCTGCAAGGGCGCGGGCACCGATTGTCTGGGGTTGCTGCGCGGCGTCTGGCGCGAGGTGCTGGGCATCGAACCTGAAGTGCCACCGGCCTATTCGATGGATTGGTCAGAGCCCGCCCGCATCGAGGCGCTGTGGCAGGCCGCGCAGCGGCATTTGTTGCCCAAGGCCTCGGCCGAAGAAGCACCCGGTGACGTGCTGCTGTTTCGCATGCGCGATGGCGCGGTGGCCAAGCATCTGGGGATCGCGGGGCGCATCGGCGCCGAGGCCAGTTTTGTCCATGCCTATTCTGGCCATGCGGTCGTCGAAAGCCCACTGAGCCTGCCATGGCGGCGCCGCATCGTGGCGCGTTTCACATTTCCCAAGGAGCGTATCTGATGGCGACTATTCTATTATCGGCCGCAGGCGCGGCAATAGGCGGATCCGTGGGCGGCACCATTGCGGGCCTGTCGATGGCCGCCGTCGGGCGTTTTGCAGGGGGCATCATCGGGCGGTCTATCGATCAGCGCCTGATGGGCCAGGGCTCGGACGTGGTGGACACGGGCCGGGCCAATCGCCTGCGCCTGACCGGATCGGGTGAGGGCGATGCCATTGCGCAGGTTTATGGGCGTATGCGTGTGGCCGGACAGATCATCTGGGCCACCGAATTTCGTGAAGAGGTTAACGTCAGCCGTGCGAGCGGCGGCGGCAAGGGCGCGCCCAAGGGGCCAACGGTGCGGCAGTTCAGCTACTCGGTCAGTGTCGCGCTGGCGCTGTGCGAGGGCGAGATCAGCCATGTCGGACGTGTCTGGGCGGATGGCACCGAAGTCGCGCGCGACAGTCTGACGATGCGAGTCTATACCGGCACGCGCGATCAGGTACCCGACCCCCGGATTGAGGCTGTCGAGGGCGCGGGCACGGTGCCTGCCTACCGGGGCACGGCCTACGTGGTGATCGAGGATCTGGGCCTGGGCGATTTTGGCAACCGCGTGCCGCAATTCACGTTTGAGGTAACACGCCCGTCGCAGGCCGACCAGGATCCCGCGGGGCTGGATCCAGTGAGATCCGTGCGCGCGGTCGCATTGTTGCCGGGCAGCGGCGAATACACGCTGGCAACAACACCGGTCACGATGAATTTCGGCCCGGGGTCATCGCAGCTGGCGAATGTCAATACACCGTCGGGCAAGTCCGATTTTGTCACCGCGCTGGACAACATGACGGGCGAGTTGCCGCAATGCGGATCGACCTCGCTGGTAGTCAGCTGGTTCGGTGACGACCTGCGCTGCGGCGATTGCAACCTGCGCCCCAAAGTCGAGCAGAAGAAATACGATTCCAGCAACATGCCATGGGCGGTTGCGGGCCTGACCCGCAGCACCGCGCAGCAGGTGCCGCAATCCGATGGCAAGACGATCTATGGCGGCACTCCCACGGACAAGTCCGTCATCGAGGCGATAGAGGCACTGAAAGCCGCAGGTCAGGATGTAATGTTTTACCCCTTCATCCTGATGGATCAGATCGCAGGCAACGCACTGCCGGACCCCTATAGCGACGCAGATGATCAACCGGCGCTGCCGTGGCGTGGGCGTATCACCCTGTCCAAAGCACCGGAACGTGTCGGTAGTCCAGACCGAAGCGCGGCCGCCGAAGCCGAGGTCGCCGCATTTTTCGGAACGGCGGCGGCACGCAATTTCCAGACAGATGCACCAGCGCCGACAGCGCCTTCGCGCCCTCTCATACCGGGCCGGGATCGTCCGCCCTTCCAATGGCCGCAATTGGGTAATGCCTCATATGCGGGGCCAGTCTACTACAGCGGCCCGGATGAATGGGGCTATCGACGGTTCATCCTGCACAATGCCGCGCTGTGCGCTGCCGCAGGCGGCGTCGAAAGCTTCTGCATCGGATCGGAAATGCGTGGGCTGACGCAGATCCGCGGGCCCGGTGGCAGCTTTCCTGCGGTTACGGCGCTGATAGAATTGGCTGCCGAGGTGCGCGCACTGTTGGGGCCTGACGTCAAAATTGGCTATGCTGCCGATTGGTCGGAGTATTTCGGATATCAGCCGCAGGACGGAACCGGCGACAGGTATTTCCACCTTGATCCGCTTTGGGCAGATGAGAACATCGATTTCATCGGGATCGACAATTACATGCCGCTATCGGACTGGCGCAATGGTGTGGATCACGCCGATGCCGACTGGGGGGCAATCTACGATCTGGACTATCTAAAGGCCAATATCGAAGGCGGCGAAGGTTATGACTGGTTCTATCATTCGCCCGAGGCAAGGGTGGCACAAATCCGAACGCCGATCACCGACGATGCCCATGGCGAACCTTGGATCTGGCGCTACAAGGATATCCGAAACTGGTGGCTGAACGGGCATCACGACCGCATTGCCGGTGCGCGCGCCGCGCAGCCAAGCGCGTGGGTGCCGGGATCAAAACCCATCCGCTTTACCGAGATCGGTTGCGCTGCTGTCGACAAGGCCACGAACGAGCCGAACAAGTTCGTCGACGTGAAATCATCGGAATCGGCTTTGCCGCAATTTTCCGATGGGCGACGTGACGAGCTGATCCAACAGCAATACCTGCGTGCGATGCGCGATTATTGGGCCGATCCGGCGCATAATCCAGTGTCTGACGAATATGGGGCGCCAATGATCGACATGGACCGCGCTCATGTGTGGGCGTGGGACGCGCGCCCGTTTCCGTTTTTTCCAAACAATCAGGCGCTGTGGGACGATGGTCGCAACCATGCGCTGGGGCATTGGATCACCGGGCGCACATCGTCCCGGTCGCTGGCGTCGGTGGTTGAGGAAATTACGGCGCGTGCCGGGCTGCTGCATGTCGATACCACACGGTTGCATGGCTATGTGAGCGGTTACATCGTCGATCAGGTTGCAGATGCGCGCGCGGCGCTTCAGCCACTGATGCTGCGCTACGGGTTCGACGCGATCGAGCGAGACGGGCTGCTGGTCTTTCGCATGCGCGACGGCCTAGCCGATATCCGGATCGGGATGGACCATCTGGTGCGCGATCCAGAAAGCGGCACGCGGCTAGAGGAAACACGCGCCAGCGCGGCCGAGATTGCAGGCCGGGTGCGCCTGCGGTTCATCGAGGCAGACGGCGATTTTGAGGTCATCGCAGAGGAGGCGGTGCTGCCGGATGACGCGACGCATGCGGTGTCCACGTCGGACATACCGCTGGCCATGACGCGGGCCGAGGGCCGTGCCGTGACCGAGCGGTGGCTGTCGGAGGCGCGGGTATCGACCGATACCGTGCGTTTGACGCTACCACCATCGCAACTGGCACTGGGCGCAGGGGACGTCATCGGACTGGATGAGGCAGGCGGCAAAGGTCTGTTCCGCATCGACCGAGTCGAACAGATGGGTAATGCTCAGCGTATTGACGGCGTCCGGATCGAACCCGAAAGCTATCGCCCGATCCACATCGCCGATATCGCGCCCTCGGTGCGGCCCTTTGTGCCGCCGGTGCCTGTCCTGCCGCTGTTTCTGGATCTGCCGCTGATGACCGGAGACGAAGTGCCGCATGCGCCGCATCTGGCCGTGACCGCGCAGCCTTGGCCGGGGGCGGTGGCACTGCATGTCGGGGCGAGTGATGCAAATTACCGGCTGGACAGCCTGATCGAAGCGCGCGCGACCGTCGGCGTGCTGGAGACCGCGCTGGCACCCGCGCCCGCCGGGCTGATCGACCGGGGCGACGGCATGACGGTGCGGATGCTGTCGGGGCAGCTGGAAAGTGTCGATGACGATGCACTACTGAGCGGCGCAAACCTGTGCGCGATTGGCGATGGGACCAGCGATGGCTGGGAGTTGGTGCAATTTCGTGATGCCGTTCTGGTGGGGCAGGACACCTATATTCTCAGCCACCGGCTGCGGGGCCAGTTGGGCACCGAGGCGGCAGGTGACCTCGGATGGGACGAGCGCAGTTTCATCGTGATGTTGGACGGCATCCCAAACCAGATCAACCTGCCGGACACCATGCGGCGCCGGGCGCAGCACTATCGCATCGGACCGGCGGGCCGACCGGTGGACGATCCATCGTTCCAGCACGAGATCGTGGCGTTCGAGGGTGTCGGGCTGCGCCCCTACAGCCCGGCGCATTTGCGCGGACTGCGCAAGCCCGGTGGTGCCGTCGACGTCAGCTGGATCAGGCGAACGCGCATCGACGGGGACAGGTGGGACACGCCCGAAGTCCCCTTGGGCGAAGAAAGTGAGAGCTATCTCTTGCGTGTCATCAAGGACGGCGCGGTGCTGCGCGAGACTGTGCTGACGGCGCCCGAATGGCTGTACGCGGCGCCAATGCAGGACGCGGATGGTGCTGTCATGCCCTTTGAGGTGCATGTTGCACAAATCTCGGCCAAGTTCGGGGCGGGGGTGTTCGCTAAAATCGTGGTTGGGGGCTGACCCGGGTTGCGTGGGCCGGAAAAACCCGTGGCCGGACCCAGGTCCGGCTGCGGGCGTTTTGCCCGAGGGACGGTTGAGTGCGCCATCTTTGTTCCACGCCCAAACGCTTGCCCGGACAGGCGACGGCGTGGCCCCGGAGGCGGCCAAGACCGCACTCATTCATCGGATCGATGATATCCGTCACATCATTGCGTTTTGCCATTGCCACGCGCGTGCTATATTGAGCCGCAAGAAAAAGGAGCATGGACATGGGCAAGTCGCACGCAAAGCTAACCGAATGCGATCCGGTCTGGGACCAGATCAAATCCGAAGCAATGGCCGCCGTCAGTGACGAGCCATTGATGGGCGGACTGGTCCATTCCAGTATTTTGCACCACAAGTCGCTGGAATCATCACTGGCATACCGCACGTCAATGAAGCTGGCCTCGAACGAGATGCCCGAGCAGATCCTGCGGGAAATCTGCGACTGGGCCTATCGCAGCGATCCCGATATCGGGACCGCCGCGCGCGCCGATATCGTGGCGGTCTATGACCGTGATCCGGCCTGCGACCGCTATATCCTGCCGCTGCTGTTCTTCAAGGGATTTCAGGCGCTTCAGGCTTACCGCATTTCGCATTGGCTGTGGCGCGAGGGGCGCCGCGACATGGCCCGCTTTTTCCAGATGCGCGTGTCCGAGGTGTTCGGAGTCGACATCCACCCTGCCGCGAAAATTGGCAAGGGGATCATGATCGACCACGCACACAGCATCGTCATTGGCGAAACGGCGGTTGTGGGCGATAACGTGTCGATGCTGCACTCGGTCACTCTGGGCGGCACGGGCAAGGAAGAAGAGGACCGGCACCCCAAGATCGCGAACGGCGTTCTGATCGGCGCGGGCGCCAAGGTACTGGGCAACATCAAGGTCGGCCATTGCAGCCGCATCGCCGCAGGCTCGGTGGTGCTACAGGAGGTGCCGCCCTGCAAAACAGTAGCCGGCGTTCCAGCCAAGATCGTGGGCGAGGCAGGATGCGATCAACCGTCCGTGCGCATGGACCAGCTTCTGGGCGTGCGGTAATGCTGACCCGGCGCGAGATATCTGCCTAGCCAAAGACTGAACCTGTCTGACAAATACAAAAGAGCGGATGATGTCATCCGCTCTTTTGCGTTCATAGCCGTCCCACCAAAATGTCAGTAAAGATTATCGTAGAACGTCGATACCGCGTTGTGGCGCGGCGACATGGCGTTGTTTGCGGCGCTGTTCAACGGGGCGCCAGCAGTGTTGCGCGCACCCAGCGGGATCGTGACGCCCAGACGAATGGAGTCGACGTCCGTGTTGCGCCCGACCGGATCTATCGTGGTGCGCGCCAGTTCCAGCGAAATCTGTGCAGGAACCCTTGCGACCTGGTTCAGATCATAGCCGACGCCCAGACCATATGACGTGGCGTCAATATTGAGAGCATCGAAGTTCAACCGGCTGATGCCGCCAAATCCGCTGAACCCATTGCCGAAATTATAGTCGGCACCCACGCCGAAGCTGGTCGCATCCGTGTTTCCAAAGGGCGCGTCGATATCGCTGCGCATCCAGTAGCCGGCCACGGTGGTGTTTTGGGTCGGCGTATAGGCCACCGTCAGGCCGTAATCCGTCCAGTCCGATGTTGCGCCGACGACAGCACTGGCGTCTGTGCCGCCGTAGAACAGCTTGGCCTGCAATAGCTGGCCCTCATAGCCGCCGGTCAAGCCATACGACGTTGCGTTGATATCCGCGCCCAGCAGGCCGTTGCTGTCGAGGCTGGCGTATTCAAGATACGCACCGACGACCGGACCGGTCACAAACCGGTAGTTCAGCACACCGCCTGCATCGAACACGCCCATGTTGCTGCCACGATCAGGATTGGCATGGTGGAACGATCCATCCAAGTCCAGGCTGAACCCGTTCTGAAACCCCAGAGTGCCCGCGCCATCCATCGCATAACTGTTCACGTCGGGGCGGCCATTCGAGACGGAAGAATAGTCGTACCCTATCGTTGCGCTGCCTTCAAAATCCTGCGCCAGTCCGGCACCGGGCACGGCCAACAGGGCGCAAGCCAATACTCTGCCTTGTGTGATTTTCATGATGCTCACCTCAGTTTTTTATTATTATTTATGAGGGCAGTGAATCATAATGCGGTAGGAAATTTCAAGCTGTTGTTTCCATTTGTGTTTGCCCGCCCGGTTCAATGGTCGGGCAAAGCGGGCGATATGGGCGAAAACACGCGCATGGACCATCGGCGCGCACGGCGCAGCGCACAAATGAAAAAGCGCGCCAGTCTGGCGCGCTTTGACAATATCCAATCGTGTTTCAGCCGTGTCAGGCCAACATCACCATGGGGTTTTCCAGATTTTCCACGATGTGCTTTAGCAGATCGGCCCCCATCGCGCCGTCAATCACACGGTGGTCGACGCTGAGCGTGACGGACATGACGGTCGCCACAGCCAATTCGCCATCCGCGCCGACGACGGGCTTTTTCACGCCTGCGCCAACGGCCAGGATCGCGCCATGCGGTGGGTTGATGACCGCATCGAAATTGTCGATGCCGAACATGCCAAGGTTGGAGATGGCGAAACTGCCGCCCATATATTCATGCGGCGCCAGTTTGCGGTCACGGGCGCGGCCGGCCAAGTCCTTCATTTCAGCGGACAGGGCCGACAGGGATTTCATGTCGGCGTCTTTCAACACGGGCGTAAACAGCCCGCCCTCGATAGCGACCGCAACGGCCACATCCGACGGCTTGAGTTGCAGCACCCGGTCCCCCGCCCAGACGGCATTGGCCGTCGGCACGGATTGCAGGGCCAGCGCGCAGGCCTTGATGATGAAATCGTTGACGCTGAGTTTAACGCCGCGCCCTTCCAGCTGCTTGTTCAGGTCACCCCGGAATTTCAGCAGCGCGTCCAGACGGATATCGCGACGCAGGTAGAAATGCGGCACGGTCTGCTTGGCCTCGGTCAGGCGGGCGGCGATCGTCTTGCGCATGCCGTCCAGCTTGACCTCGGTATACTCGCGACCTTCGTAGATTTTGGCGACGGCATCGGCGGATTGACCCATCTTCGCCGGTTCGCTCGTGGCTGGCGCGGGGGCAGTGTCAGCCTTGGCGGCCTTGGGCGCGGGCTGGGCGCCTTCGACGTCCGCCTTGACGATACGTCCATGCGGGCCGGAGCCATTGATTTGGCTCAGGTCCAGCCCCTTGTCCGCGGCGATCCGGCGCGCGAGCGGCGAGGCGAAGATACGCTCGCCATCCTTTCCCTTGGGCGCGGCGGGTGCCTCAGTGGAAGCCTCGGCAGGCGTATCCGTCTTCGCATCCTCGCTGGGGGCCGCGTCCTTTTTCGCATCCTTGGCAGGCGCAGGGTTCGAATCGCTATCGATATCATCGACGCTTTCGCCCTCTTCCAGGAGCACGGCGATGGCGGTGTTCACCTTGACGCCTTCAGTACCGGCCTCGATCAGGATCTTGCCAATGGTGCCCTCATCCACGGCCTCGAATTCCATCGTGGCCTTGTCGGTTTCAATCTCGGCCAGCAGATCACCGGACGACACAGTGTCGCCCTCCTTGACCAGCCATTTCGCCAGCGTGCCCTCCTCCATCGTGGGGGACAGCGCGGGCATCAGAATCTCTGTCGGCATCGCTATCTCTCCTTACCGGTAGGTCACTTTATGCACTGCGTCCAAGACCTCTTTGGTCGAGGTCAGGGCCAGCTTTTCGAGGTTCGCCGCATAGGGCATCGGGACGTCCTTGCCTAGACAGTTGATCACCGGCGCGTCCAGATAGTCGAACGCGCGCTCCATAATGACCGCCGACAGGTGGTTGCCGATGGAGGCTACAGGGAAGCCCTCTTCGACGGTCACGCAGCGGTTGGTTTTCATCACCGACGCGATCACCGTGTCATAATCGATGGGGCGCAGCGTGCGCAGGTCGATCACTTCGGCGGAAATCCCATCCTCGGCCAGCTTTTCGGCTGCCTCCAGCGCGTAGGTCATACCGATGCCAAAGCTGACGATGGTCACATCTTCGCCCTCGCGCCAAATGCGCGCCTTGCCGAACGGAACAGTGAAATCATCCAGTACGGGCACATCGAATGATTTGCCGTAAAGCATTTCGTTTTCGAGAAAGATCACCGGGTTCGGGTCGCGAATGGCCGACTTCAGCAGGCCCTTGGCGTCAGAGGCCGAATAGGGCTGCACCACTTTCAGCCCCGGAATATGCGCGTACCACGCCGCATAATCCTGTGAGTGCTGCGCGCCCACGCGCGCCGCTGCGCCATTGGGGCCGCGGAACACGATGGGACAGCCCATCTGGCCGCCCGACATATACAGCGTTTTCGCCGCCGAGTTGATGATCTGGTCAATCGCCTGCATGGCGAAGTTCCACGTCATGAACTCGACGATGGGGCGCAAGCCGCCAAAGGCCGCGCCGACGCCGATCCCGGCAAAGCCATGCTCGGTGATGGGGGTGTCGATCACCCGCTTGGCGCCGAATTCCTCCAGCAGGTTTTGGGTGATCTTGTAGGCGCCCTGATATTCGGCCACCTCTTCGCCCATGATAAACACGTCACCGTCGCGGCGCATTTCCTCGGCCATGGCGGTGTTCAGCGCCTCGCGCACCGTCTGCTTTTTCGTCTCGGTGCCTTCGGGCCAGTCAGGGCTGCGGTCGGGTTCGGGCGCTGCCGCCTTGGCCGGAGCAGCCTTGGATGCAGCGGGTTCGGGCGCATCTTTCGGCTCGGATTTCGGCGCCTCGGCCTTGGCCGCGCCAATATCATCGGCGCTTTCGCCCTCTTCCAGCAGCACGGCGATGGCGGTGTTTACCTTGACGCCTTCGGTGCCGGCCTCGATCAGGATCTTGCCGATGGTACCCTCATCCACGGCCTCGAATTCCATCGTCGCCTTGTCGGTTTCAATTTCGGCGAGGATATCGCCCGAACTTACGGTGTCACCCTCTTTGACCAGCCATTTGGCCAGCGTTCCCTCTTCCATCGTGGGGCTGAGGGCGGGCATGAGAATTTCTGTTGGCATGTGTATGGCTCCTCAGGCTTTCTGCGGCACGGCGTCGGCGTAGACATCTGTCCACAGCTCGGCCTCGTCCGGCTCGGGGCTGTCCTTGGCGAATTCGGCGGATGCGTTGACGATCCTCTTGATCTCCTTGTCGATCGCTTTCAGATCCTCTTCGGTCGCGTGCTTGCCCGTCAGCAGCAGGTCACGGACATGCTCGATGCAGTCCTTTTCCTCGCGCACCTTCTGCACTTCTTCGCGGGTGCGATACTTGGCCGGGTCCGACATCGAATGGCCACGATAACGGTAGGTCTTGATCTCAAGGATATACGGCCCCTTGCCGGATCGGCAGTGCGCCACGGCCTTTTCGCCGGCTTCCTTGACGGCCAGCACGTCCATGCCATCGACCGCCTCACCGGGAATGCCGAAGGCCTCGCCGCGCGTGTAGATCTCCGGCGTCGAGGTCGAGCGTTTCTGCGACGTTCCCATCGCATAGTGATTATTCTCGATAACAAAAACGACCGGCAGTTCCCACAGGGCCGCCATGTTGAACGTCTCGTAAACCTGCCCCTGATTGGACGCGCCATCACCGAAATAAGTGAACGTCACGCGGTCATTGCCACGATACTTGTCCGAAAACGCCAGCCCCGCACCCAGCGGCACGTTGGCCCCGACAATGCCATGGCCGCCGTAGAAATGTTTTTCCTTGGAAAACATGTGCATAGAGCCGCCCTTGCCACGGCTGTAGCCATCCGCACGACCGGTCAATTCGGCCATGACGCCGTTCGGGTCCATGCCACAGGCCAGCATATGACCGTGATCGCGGTAGGTGGTGATGCGCTTGTCGCCCTCTTCGGCAGCGGCCTCGAGACCGACGACGACGGCCTCCTGACCGATGTAAAGGTGACAGAACCCCCCGATCAGGCCCATGCCGTAAAGCTGCCCTGCCTTCTCCTCGAATCGTCGGATCAGCAGCATGTCGTGATAGTATGCTTTCAGATCCTCCGCCGAAGCGTTTGATTTTCTTGCTTTCTTCTGGGCAGCCATTGGCAGATATCCCCCTGAGTGGCACATGTATCGTTTTATAGTTTAACGCTAAACTATACTTGGCACAAACGATTGCAGGCCTGTTTTGATTGCGTGCAGACCCTAAGGATAGGCATTGGCGCGTCATAAACGCAAGACGCGTTAGCGAATGACGATCTCATCGCTGCGCAGCAGTCCGATCACGGACCGCGCCTGTTCGTCCAGCAGATCGAGATCCAGATAAGTGTCTGACAGTCGGCGCGTGAGGTTTTCCATCACGGCAATATCAGTGTTAAGCAGATCCAATTGGACCTGAAGCGCGTCGGCCTCGGCCTCGATCTCGGCCCGGCTGAACAGCCCGAAATTACCCTGAACGGCGGCAAAAGTGAAATAGGTCCCCAGCGCGAACGCTATGGCGAAGTAAACGAACACGCCCAGCGCGGGTTTTTTGCGGTTTGTCACGACACTTGCCTCTTTGCGTTGGCCTCTGGCGGGCCTTTTGAGAACCCTGCCACAATCGCCACAGATTTGGAATCTCATTTTGCACGGGCAGGGTAAGCGGTCAGAGAGCGTTGCAATCTTGCGGCGCGATCGCTCAACTGCACTCGCTAAAAAATAACTGCCGATGCGCAGTTCGCGGCAACATGGCGAACTGGACACTCATGGCGTCCCCCACCAGCCGCCGCATGACGGCCTGAACCCGTGGGAGATCCGGCCCCTTGCGCGATAACGCCTGGGCGCCGGGTATGCTGCGGTGCCGTGGGTAAAGGGCGACAGGGACCACCCGCCTCATCGGCGATCGAGGTCGCAGCGCGATTTAGGGGGTCGACATTTCCGCAATCCTCGCCCGGCTTGTAATCCAGACAGAAAGAGATTTCATGCCTTCGGCGAGGATATTTTTAGCAAGAAGAACACCCCCCATTCTTCTTGCCGTCAAATATCCCGGGGGAAAGTTGAAAATTCTGTTGATTTTCAACTTGGGGGCTGGCCCCCTGTCACCGGTTTAGATCACCCACCGACCGAAGCCGCATGAATGCTATCGATGGTGGCACCAATTGCCTTGTTGAAATCGGCGTCGGTCTGATCGGCTGACAACCCTTCGGTCAATGCGCGGCTAAAGCTGGCGACGATGCCGGTGTTCTGCCCCAGGCGACTATTTGCCTCTTCCCGCGAATAGCCGCCCGACAGCGCGACAACGCGCATGACGGCGGGGTGATCGACCAGCTGCTTATAGTGGTTCGCCTTTTCGGGCAGGGTCAGCTTCAGCATCACTTCTGTGCCTTTGGGCAACGCGTCAAGATGGCGCTTGATCGTCTCGAGCAGCAGTGCCTCGGCCTCGGCCTTGTCAGCGATGGAAATGGTGACTTCCGGCTCGATGATCGGAATCAGGCCGTGGGACAAAATCTGCTGGGCGACCTCGAACTGCTGGGCGACGACCGCGTCGATCCCGCTGGGTGACGCTGCATCAATGACCGAGCGCATCTTGGTCCCGAAGACACCCGCCTTCACCGCACGTTCGCACAGCGCATCAAGGTCCGGCATCTGCTTCATCAGGCGCACGCCATCCGCTTCGTCCTCCAGCCCCTTGTCGACTTTCAGGAACGGAACGACGCCGCGCTCTTCCCACAGGTAGGTGGCCGACGGTTTGCCATCGATCTGGCGGTCCATCGTCATCTCGAACAGGATCGCGCCGATGACCTTGTCACCGTTGAAATCCGGCGCCTGCGCAATGCGCGCGCGCATGGCATGAATCATATCGAACATCTCGGCCTCACCCGAATAGGCGCTTTCGGGCACGCCATAGAGCGCCAGCGCCTTGGGGGTCGAGCCGCCCGATTGGTCAAGCGCCGCAACAAAGCCGTTCCCGGCGCGAATTTTTTCTGCTTGGGCTGCGTTCGGCATAATCTCGGCTCCGCTCATATCATGTTCACTGTTCTGCGCCTGCTTCTATTGCAGGGCCCTTGCGCTTGCAATTATGGTCGCGCTAACGACCTGACCCCTTGAGCGCCGCGACGCCGGGCAGGTCCTTGCCCTCCATCCATTCCAGAAACGCGCCGCCGGCGGTCGAGATGTAGGTGAAATCCTCGGCGACGCCTGCGCGGTTCAGCGCGGCGACAGTATCACCACCGCCGGCGACGGAAATCAGCTCGCCAGCTTTTGTGCGCTGTGCCGCGTGGCGTGCGGCAGAAACGGTGGCCGCGTCGAATGGCGCGATCTCGAACGCTCCCAGCGGGCCGTTCCAGATCAGCGTCTTCGCACCGTCCAAAGCCTGCGCCACGCGCGCGACGCTCTGCGGGCCTGCATCAAGGATCATCGCGTCATCCGGGCACAGATGCACTGCCAGCGTCTCGTGAGGGGCGTTTTCGGCAAATTCGCGCGCCACGACGATATCTGCGGGCAGAATGATCTCGCAGCCTTTGTCGGCGGCCTTGGTCATAATCTGGCGCGCGGTTTTCGCCATGTCATGTTCGCACAGGGATTTTCCCACATGCAAACCCTGCGCGGCAAGGAACGTGTTGGCCATGCCGCCGCCAATCACCAGACTGTCGACCTGTTCGACCAGATTGCTGAGCAGGTCGAGTTTCGTCGACACCTTGGCGCCGCCGACCACGGCAACGACGGGCCGATTTGGCGTGCCAAGCGCGGCCTCCAGCGCCTGCAATTCGGCCTGCATCAGCCGCCCTGCACAGGATGGCATCAGCTGCGCAATAGCAGCCGTGCTGGCATGGGCACGGTGCGCGGCAGAAAACGCATCGTTGCAATAGATGTCGCCCAATGCCGCGAGGCGGGCGGCGAAATCGGGGTCGTTCGCCTCTTCGCCGGGATAAAAGCGGATGTTTTCCAGCAGCAGGACATCCGCAGCCTCCGCCTCGGCGGTCAGGTTTTCGGCGCCGTCCAGCGTTTCGATCAGGCGCACGCTGTGGCCCAGCGCCGCCTCCAGGGTCGGCAGCAGGACACGCAGCGACAGGTCCAGCACCACCTTGCCTTTGGGTCGGCCAAAATGTGCGATCAGGATCGGCTTGCCGCCCTGTTCCAGAATGTCGTGCACCGTCGGCACGATCCGCTCGATCCGCGTGGCATCGGTGACGCGCCCGGCCTCGACCGGGACGTTGATATCGACGCGCGTCAGCACGCGCTTGCCGCTCAGATCCATATCGTCGAGGGTTTTCCAGCTCATCCGCCCATATCCTTGCCGTATCATCTACCGCGCATGTCTTGGCGTCTGGGCGCGCATGCGTCAAGGTCGGGCGCTTGGCAATCGCGCCCCGAGCGCCTAGATATTCACCCAATGCCCATCAAAAGGAGGCCCACATGGCCGAGATCAAAGATCCTGAAAACACCATCCTGATCGAGCTGAAAGACGGCACCGTCGCGATCGAGCTTCTGCCCGACGTCGCGCCAGACCATTGCGCGCGGATGAAGGAACTGGCCCGCAGCGGCGCCTATGACAACGTGGCCTTTCACCGGGTAATCGACGGCTTCATGGCGCAGACCGGCGACGTGGCCAACGCCAACATGGAAAAGGATTACAACCCGCGCGCCGCCGGCACCGGCGGCAGCGACCTGCCGAACCTGAAGGCCGAATTCTCCAAGATCCCGCATGATCGCGGCGCTCTGGGCGCGGCGCGCAGCGCCAACCCCGACAGCGCGAACAGCCAGTTTTTCATCAGCTTCAAGGACAACCATTTCCTGAACGGTCAATACACCGTCTATGGCCGCGTCATTCAAGGGATGGAGCATGTCGACGCCATCGCCAAGGGCGAGCCGCCCGCGAACCCCGACCGCATGATCAGCGTCAAGGTGGCCGCGGATGCGTAACGTTCTGGCCATCGCAATGATCCTGGCCGCCGCACCCGCGCTGGCGACCGATCTGAAAATCGATGTTGCGGGCGAGGCGAACGGCACCATCACAATCGAGTTGTTCGACGACGTCGCGCCCGTCCATGTAGAACGCATCACCACGCTGGCCAGACAGGGCGCCTATGACGGCGTGGTGTTTCATCGCGTGATCGACGGCTTCATGGCGCAGACCGGCGATGTGCAATACGGCAAGACGGACGGTGGCGATATGAGCCTCGCCGGTTCGGGTGGCTCGGACCTGCCCGACCTCAAGGCCGAATTCTCGGACCGTCCGTTCGAGGCCGGCACCGTCGGCATGGCGCGCAGCGCCAGCCCCGATAGCGCCAACAGCCAGTTTTTCATCAACTTTGCACCTGCGGGCCACCTGAATGGAGACTACACCGTAGTTGGCAAGGTCACGGAAGGTATGGAGGTGCTGAACGCGATCAAGCGTGGCACGGGCGGCAATGGCGCCGTCGTCGGCCAGCCCGATGTGATGACCTCCGTGACCGTTGTCGAATAAGCTTGGCACCACATAAACACGCCACGGGCCATGAGCCGCTGAACACGCTCAAGCCCGTGGCAACAGACATCTGGCTGATCGACGGGCCTGCCGTGCGATTTTACGGGATGCCCTATTCGACACGCTGCACCGTGGTGAAGCTGGCCAATGGCGACCTGTGGGTTCATTCGCCCACATTGCTGACAGAGGGGCTGCGCGCTGAATTGCAGGCGCTGGGGCCGGTGCGCTATCTGATTGCGCCAAACTGGCTGCACTATGTGAACGTGGGGGACTGGCAACAGGCCTGTCCCGATGCTTTATCCTATGCGGCACCCGGCGTAGCCGACCGTGCGGCAAAAAAGGGGCTGACGCTCAGGTTCGATCATGATTTGGGACAAACGGCAGAATCCCCTTGGGCCGATCAAATCGACCAGATGATCGTTCAGGGCAGCAAGCAGCACCGCGAAGCCGTCTTCTTTCACCGCGCCTCCTCTACCCTTATCCTCACTGATCTGATCGAAAACTTCGAAACTGCGAAACTACCGGTCTGGATGCGCCCGCTGGTCTGGCTGGCCGGGATCGACGACAGCGATGGCAAGATGCCGCCCGACATGCGCCTGACCTTCCGCAAGACGGCGCTGGCCGAATCGGTCGAGGCGATGATCGGATGGGATCCGCAGCGCATGATTCTGGCGCATGGCCGCTGGTATCGCCAAGATGCCGTGGCCGAGCTGCGCCGCGCCTTCCGCCGGATCCTGCGCGATCGCGAATGGACAGCCGCCATGGACCGGATGAGGGCTGACGATCGCAATGGCAACGGTTGATACATCAATAGCAGGTCGAAGCCGAAGCCCGACAGTCAGGCCGCCTCCGGCGGGAGTATTTTTAGCCTGCATTCCCCAAGTGGCGTGTCGTTTGAGGTGAAGATCGCCTGTATCCGAGCGCTAGACAAGGATTTTCTGCCGCAAGCGGCACCTGCGGTCGCGCAGACTGCTGGATCTGGACGGATCAGACCGCGAAGCCGCTGTTTCCTTGCCCAGGGGCGGCGTTTTTCAGCGCAGCGGACAGATCTGTCCAGCCGCTTTCGTTCAGTTTGAGCGTGGATCGCGATCATGCGCATAGCGGTGGCGCTCGCAATCGGCGGATAGCGGCGAGGATGGCGCGTACCATCGTGCCGGTGACAGCGACCTCGGCCAGCTGGAAGGTGATGGTGCGGGCGTGACGGACCACACGTGCCCCGATCTTGATCAGCTTCAGTTGCAGGCTGGTCAACGACCAGTCGGCCATGGCCTCGGGCAGCTCGATGCAGCGCAAGAAGGTGGCCAGGTTGTACGCCAGGGCGTGCAGTTGCAGCCGCACCTCATTGTCGCGGAACTTCCGGCACGACAGCCGCGTCCAGCGAAAGGCGTATTTGCCCTCTTTGATGTGCTGCTCGGCGGTGCCGCGCTGGTTGTAGAACCGCACCACCCAGTCCGGCTCCATCGGCAGGTTGGTGACGATGAAGCCGACACGCGGGAACAGTTCGCCCGGATGCCATTCGATCTTGGCGATCACCCGGCGTTCCTTGTCCCAGGACGCCGCCTGATACTCGAATTCCTCGAAGAACCGCTTGACCTTGGTCAGTGACGGCCCAAGGTCGCGCTCCGCGTAGCGCGCAATGACGGGGTCGAGAACATCACGCCAGCCATCGGCGCTGTGGACGTTGCCATGGCGCAGGGCGCAGCGTTCCAGCATCCCGAACTGGTTGAACAGAAAGTTGGGGTGATAGCAGCTACAGTCGAAATGGCCATTCCAGGCGGACCCTTCCTGGTCGCCATGGGTCGGGCTGACCGAGCTGTCCATGTCCAGAACGATGTACTTCAGCCCGTTACGGTCATGGAACCGGTCGATCCATTGCCCGTTCAGGTCGGCCAGCGCGGCACGGTTCCCGGCCAGAGCCAGCGTCTCGGTCTCGAACCGTCCCATCTGCGATGCCGAGGCCGCTTGTGCATCGACCGCTCTGCCGCCGACAACTTGGCGCATGACCGGATCGCAGGCGAGACGGTTGGCGTCGTTGACATCCTCGTATCCGGCCAGCCGCCCAAAGACTGATTGCCGGAACAGGCCGTCGAGCCGATGGACCGTGTTCTTGCCAGAGCGAGTATCGCGCAGCGCCGCTGACGCCAAATCGGACAACCCGAGCGCGTCATCAAGCTCGCGCATCACCAGAAGGCCGCCGTCGGAACTGAGCTGCGTGCCGCGAAATTCCAGCCGCACGCGAGGGTCGAAATCCACCCGATCTGCCCGTTGCAAGCCCGCACCCTCTGGGTGATCCATGAAACGCGCCCCTCGCAGCCTTCAACACCATGTTTTATATAGGAAATATAATGGTCAGGACAGCGAAATCAGCGCCTTACTTGGGAAATGTGGGTTTAGAACGATGAAAGCCGCCTTGGTTTTTTCTTGGTTCAAATACCCAAATCCCGCCCTCACCACCGGGCAAGAAGGCCTGCCAGCCGGGCGCGGCCGTCTATCGAATCCAGATTTCGACCCGGCGATTTGCGCGGCGCCCCCATTCGCTGTCATCACAGGCCATCGGCATGGCCTCGCCAAAGGTTTCGACATCCATCTCTAGCCGGTCCAGTTGCGCGGTTTCCGCAGTCTGCACAACGGCGTTTCGAACAGCATCGGCGCGGCGTAATGCGATGGCATTATTGGCCGATGCCAGCCCTTCTCCATCGGAAAAACCGACAAAGACCAGTTGTCGCCCATCGTAAAACCCGCTTTCCAGCGCGCGGGCCAGACTATCGACGTTCGAGCGTGATTGCGGGTCCAGCCGGATCGATCCCGGCTCGAACCGGAAGGTGGTGGTCAGGCGTTTCAGCGGGCCGAGCACCCGGACCATGCGTTGCAGATCGGCCAGCGTCACGTCCCCGCCCGCCCGCAGCACCGCATTGGCAAAGCGGTCGCCCTGCGCGTCGATCTCGATCTCCTCGGGTAGCTGGTCGACAAACCCCGCGCGCCGGATGACCAGTTGCGCTGCAGATTCCCGGGTAAAGACCAGAAATTCGCGCACCAGCCTGGGCAGGCGATAGGACGGCAGGTAAAGGAACATGGGCGCCGTCAGGGGGTAATCCTCGGTCTTGACGGCGCGGCGCGTGGCCTGCATCGCAAAACCGCAGGCACCTGTCAGCGCCAATTCGAATGTCGGCCCCATTTCCGAGCGGCTGCCGATTCCCAGCGCAAGGGGGTCTTGCGATACCGCTTGCGACAGCCCCTCGCCCGTTGCGTGCCGGATGGCGCCCGCTGCAAAACCCTGCGCGCCGCCGATCAGCATCTGCCGCTCGGTCACCTGCCCCAGCCCCGTATCCGGGTCGTGCAGATGGACCGCGATGGGCGCATCGGCGCCGCCCAGTTCGGCCCAATTGGTAATTTCACCTGACAGCACTTTGACAAGTTGCGGGGTCGTAATGGTCGTTACCGGATTGCCTGCGGATACCAGCGGCACCAGCGCATCCAGTGCCAGAACGCGACTGCGCCGCGCGTCGCGCAGATCGCCCAGCCCCGCCTCGCGGCCACGGATCGCCTCGCTTCGGGTGACTTCGCGCAGGGACATGACCATTTCCGCCTCGCCCGCCAGCAGATCGGCAAAGCCTTCGTCGGTATTGGTCAGGCGCACGTGAAACCTGCCACGCGGCTGTCCGCCACCCGGGTCGCTCAACGTATAGGTCATGGCGATGTCAGAGGTGGGCTGGCGCGACAGTTCCAGCCCCTGGCGCAGGGCGAATGCCTCGATCAGGGCCGGCATCAGGACGCGGCCGATGGTGGGAGCGCCGGACAGTGTGACATTTGCGACATAGGCCTTCAGGTCCGGGCATTCGGACCCCTCGCACAGCACGCCCGACCCATCGACAGTCAATTCCCCATAGATCGTATCGACCCGGTAGAATTCGCCGTCAAAGCCCAGAAGGTTGCCTGAAATCTCGATGTCGCCGGCGCGCGACGTCAGCGTGACGTCCTGCGCCGCGACGGGCAGGCCAGCGCAAATCATGATAAGTGCGGCGAGGGTCGCCGCACGCAGAATTGCCATCAGGGGACCTCGGACGCTGAAATTCAGTTGCGCGCGATGGTGAGGTCATTCAGCAGGTTTTTCAACACCAGAAAGCCCGCCACTGCGTCACATGCGGGAATTGCGCCCCGATATCACGGGCGCAAATAGGCTGCGCTACCGTGGCATCGACCGGAAAGGCGTCGGCCCGTCATGTTTGTTCAAACGTGGGAAAGGTATAAATCTCGGCCATCAGCGCCTCGGAATCGCACGGCACACACCTTGGCACTGGCCGTGCAAGACCCCTAAAGTCATCCGGGCCGCCCCTTACGGCGACCCGATGACGACAATACGCTGGCGAGGATCAGGCAAGGCGCCCGTGGCAATGCTTGAACTTCAGGCCTGAACCGCAGGGGCAGGCCGTATTGCGGCCCGGATTGCCCCATGTCGACTGATCACTCTCATCAAAGCCCTCAAGCGCGGCCTTCTGCGTGGTCTCGGCTTTCTGAGGGCCATCCTCGCGCGGGGTCGCCGCCTCGGTCTGGGCCTCCAGCGCCGCGCGCTCCTCCAGCATCCGTTCCAGCATGGCCTGCTGATCGGCCTGCGGCATCGGCTGCACCTGTGCCAGCTTGCGGGTGACGTCCTGACGCAGGGTGTCCAGCATCGTCTCGAACAGCTGAAACGCCTCGTTCTTGTATTCGTTCAGCGGGTCACGCTGCGCATAACCGCGGAATCCGACGACGCTGCGCAGATGTTCCAGCATCAGCAGGTGGTCGCGCCATTTGCCGTCGATGGTCTGAAGCAGAAGCTGCTTTTCCACCAGACGCATGTTGGCCGGTCCGAACGCGACGGCCTTTTTCGCCATCATCTCGTTCGCGTGCTTTTCAATGCGCTCGCTGATCTGCTCGTCATCGACGCCTTCTTCGTCTGCCCATGCCTGCACCGGCAGGTCCATGTTCAGCGCGTCGATGACGGCGTCGTGCATGCCGTCCATGTCCCACTGATCGGCGTAGGTCTTGGGCGGCATGTACTGATCGACCAGATCGTCGATCACTTCGCCGCGCATGTCCTTGACGATATCGCTGAGGTCGGCGGCGCGCATGATGTCGAGGCGCTGCTTGAAGATCACCTTGCGCTGCTCGTTCATCACGTCGTCGAATTTCAGCAGCTGCTTGCGGATGTCAAAGTTGCGCCCCTCGACCTTGGCCTGCGCGCGTTCCAGCGATTTGTTCACCCACGGGTGAATGATCGCCTCGTCCTCTTTCATGCCAAGGCCCGACAGAACCTTTTCCAGACGCTCCGAGCCGAAGATACGCATCAGGTCATCGTCCAGCGACAGGAAGAACGAGGATTGCCCCGGATCACCCTGACGGCCCGAGCGGCCGCGCAGCTGGTTGTCGATGCGGCGGCTTTCGTGGCGTTCGGTGGCGAGGACAAAGAGGCCCCCGGCGTCCTTGACCGCCTGCTCTTCGGTCTTGTGGCCCTCTTCGATCCGGGTGCGGATCTCGGCGGGATCGCCGTCGGGATCGGCATTGATCGCCTCAAGGATCTTGATGTCGATATTGCCGCCCAGCTTGATGTCGGTGCCGCGCCCGGCCATGTTGGTGGCGATGGTAACGGCGCCCAGTTTTCCGGCGTCGCCGACGATCTGCGCCTCTTTTTCGTGCTGGCGCGCGTTCAGGACGTTGTGAGTGATGCCCGCATCGGTCAGCATCTGGCTGAGCATTTCCGATTTCTCGATAGATGTGGTGCCGACCAGCGTCGGCTGGCCTTTCTCACTTGCCACCTTGATCTCTTCGATCACGGCCTTGTATTTTTCGGCGGTGGTGCGGAACACCGCGTCGTCCTTGTCGACACGGGCGATAGGGCGGTTCGTCGGCACTTCGACCACGCCAAGGCCGTAGATCTCGGCGAATTCCTCGGCCTCGGTCGAGGCGGTGCCGGTCATGCCCGCCAATTTGTCATAGAGCCGGAAATAGTTCTGGAACGTCACCTGCGCCAGCGTCACGTTTTCGGGCTGGATATTCGCGCCTTCCTTGGCCTCGATGGCCTGATGCAGGCCGTCGGACAGGCGGCGGCCCGCCATCATGCGCCCGGTGAATTCGTCGATCAGCACGACCTCGCCATTGCGAACGATGTAATCCTTGTCTTTCAGGAACAGCTTGTGCGCGCGCAGACCCTGATTGACGTGATGCACGATTGTCGTGCTTTCGGGGTCATACAGCGACTGGTCCTCGGGCAGGATTCCGCGTTCGACCAGCAGGGTTTCCAGAAATTCGTTGCCCTCGTCGGTAAAGGTGCAGCTGCGCGCCTTTTCGTCGATCTTGTAATGCTCTTCTTTCAGCTCGGGGATCAGCTTGTCGATGGACAGGTACAGGTCACTGCGGTCCTGCGCGGGGCCGGAAATAATCAGCGGCGTGCGCGCCTCGTCGATCAGGATGCTGTCGACCTCGTCCACGATGGCAAAGTTATGGCCGCGCTGGCTCATCTGGGTCAGCTCGGATTTCATGTTGTCGCGCAGATAGTCAAAGCCCAGCTCGTTATTCGTGGCATAGGTCACGTCGCAGGCATAGGCGCGCTGCTTCTCGTCCTCGGGCTGCTGCGGATAGACAACGCCGGTGGTCATGCCGAGCGCGCCGAAAACGGCGCTCATCCATTCGGCGTCACGCTTGGCCAGGTAGTCGTTGACCGTGACGATATGTACGCCGTCACCGGTCAGCGCATTCAGATAGGCCGGGAAGGTGGCGACCAGCGTCTTGCCCTCGCCGGTCTTCATCTCGGAAATGTTACCCTGATGCATGAAGATTCCGCCCATCAGCTGCACATCGAAGGCGCGCAGCCCCAGCGACCGGCGCGCCGCCTCGCGGCAGTTGGCAAAGGCCTCGGGCAGCAGCGCATCCAGCGACTCGCCGTTCTGTGCCCGCTGGCGCAGCTCGTTCGTCCTGGCGATGATGCCAGCGTCGTCCAGCGCCTGTATGTCGGGCTCCAGTGCGTTGATCTTGTCGATCAGCGGGCGCGTTGCCTTGACCTTGCGGTCGTTCGGCGTACCGAAAACCTTACGGGCGACCGTTCGAATACCCAGCATGTTCAATCTCAATCCCGTTTGTGATCAGCTCTGCGCGTGGCGATGCCTTGTCCCGTTTCCATTGCCACCCTACATGGGGCAAGGTATCAGCGGGAAAGCCTGTATTGACAGGCGATGTAAGGGCCTGCTGGCTAAGTGTCAACGTCGCGCCCCCGTGCGCGGCACCAACCGACCCAACTGCGAAGGAACCGCCATATGTTCGACCGTCTCAAACCGATTGCCACCTCTGTCATTCTGATGGGGGCACTCGGCGCCGCACCGGTCCTGGCCGATGACAGCGCCCCGACCGCCGATACCGTGGTTGCCACCGTTGGCGGCACCGATATCACGCTGGGCCATATGCTGACGCTGCGGGCCGGTCTGCCCGAACAGTTCACCCAAGTGCCCGCCGACGTGCTCTACAAGGGCATTATGGACCAACTGGTGCAGCAAACGCTGCTGGTGAACGCCCATGACGGCGATCTGCCCAAACGCGCCGCACTGGCACTGGAAAACGAGCGCCGCGCGCTGATCGCCTCCGAGGAGATGGCCGACATCGTGGAAACCGCCGTGACAGACGAGGCGATCCAGACCTATTTCGACGACAACTATACGAACGGCGAAGACGTCACCGAATTCAAGGCCGCGCATATTCTGGTCGAGGCCGAAGAAGACGCGCAGAAATTGGTGGACGAGGCCCGCGGCGGCGCCAGCTTTGCCGATTTGGCCAAAGAACACTCCACCGGCCCCTCCGGCCCCAGCGGCGGCGAGCTGGGCTGGTTCAGCGAAGGCATGATGGTAGAGCCGTTTCAAGAGGCCGTCGCGCAGATGGAGCCGGGCAGCATCAGTGACCCGGTCGAGTCGCAATTCGGCTGGCACGTGATCAAGCTGGAGGAAACCCGCATCAAGGACGCCCCCAAGCTGGAGGACGTGCGCGCCGAAATCGAAGAGGCGCTGCGCCAGCAGGCCATCGAGGCCCGCATCACCGAACTGGAGGAGGCGGGCAGCGTTGACCGCGCAGCCGGCGACGCGCTGGACCCGGCAGTTCTGAACCAGTTCGACCTGCTGGAAGAGTAAGCAAACGTGGCCAAGATCACCTCCGTCTCGCCGCTGGCGCCCGCTGCCTTTCCGGATCTTCCGGCCATCAAGGGCGTTCGTTTCGCCAGCATCGCCGCCGGTGTGCGCTATACCGGGCGCACCGATGTGATGTTGGCGCATCTTGCGCCGGGCAGCACGGTGGCGGGGGTGTTCACCCGCTCGGCCACGCGCTCGGCGCCGGTTCTGGACTGTCAGGCCAAGATTGGCCGTGACGGCGGCGAGGGGGCGGCGATCATCGTGAATTCGGGCAATTCCAACGCCTTCACCGGGCGCCACGGGGTGGAATCTGTCCGTGCGGTGACGTCCGGGGTGGCCGATGTGCTGGGCCTGCCGGCGCATCGGGTTTTTTCCGCCTCCACCGGTGTCATCGGTGAGCCGATGAAGCACGAGCGCATCGTCGCCAGCCTCGGCGCGCTGAACGACACGCTGAGCGACGACGGCATGGCAGACGCCGCCCGTGCGATCATGACGACCGATACCTTTCCCAAGGGATCGGCCACCCAGATCGAAATCGACGGCAAGATCGTGCAGATTGCCGGCATCGCCAAAGGCTCCGGCATGATCGAGCCGGACATGGGCACGATGCTGGTCTATATTTTCACCGATGCACAGGTTGACCAGCCGGTGTTGCAATCCATGGTCAGTGCGCTGAACCGCACCACGTTCAACTGCATCACGGTGGATAGCGACACGTCCACCTCCGACACCCTGCTGGTCGGCGCAACGGGGGCCTCGGGCGTGCGCATCACCGAACATTCCATCGGCTTCATGGAAGGGCTGCGCCGCGTCATGCTGGACCTAGCGCAACAGGTGGTGCGCGATGGCGAGGGCGCGACCAAGCTGGTCGAGGTGTCCGTCACCGGCGCCGCCAGCGATGCAGATGCACATAAACACGCCAAGGCGATCGCCAATTCACCGCTGGTCAAGACGGCCATCGCCGGTGAGGATCCCAACTGGGGCCGCGTTGTCATGGCCGTCGGCAAATCCGGTGCGCGCGCTGATCGCGATACGCTGGCGATCTGGTTCGGCGATATCAAGGTGGCCGAAAATGGCTGGGTCAGTCCCGACTATGACGAAACCCGCGCCGCAGCCTACATGACACAACAGGAGCTGTTGATTCATGTCGATCTGGGTCTGGGCGGTGGCACCGCGCGGGTCTGGACCTGTGATCTGACGCATGGCTACATCGACATCAACGCCGATTATCGATCGTGAAGGTCGTTCTGGTTTCGGCGGCCGCGCTCATCGATGTCGATGGGCGTGTCCTGCTGGCGCAGCGGCCCGAGGGCAAGTCGATGGCCGGTCTGTGGGAATTTCCCGGCGGCAAGGTCGAGCCGGGAGAGACACCCGAGGCCGCGCTGATCCGCGAACTGCACGAAGAACTGGGCATCGACACATGGGCCAGCTGCCTCGCGCCGCTGACCTTTGCCAGCCATTCCTACCAGGATTTCCACCTGCTGATGCCACTGTTTGCCTGCCGCAAATGGAACGGCATCGTGCAGGGGCGTGAGGGGCAGGCGCTGAAATGGGCGCACGCAGCGGATTTGAGAAACTATCCGATGCCGCCTGCGGATGTGCCGCTGATCCCGATATTGCGCGACTGGCTGTAGCTGGAGCGTTTCGCGAAACGCCTTGGAACACAGCAAAAGGGCGCCCGTTAAGGCGCCCTTTTTAGTGTCCATCGCCCGACTGGATCACTCCAGCGTGCGAACGATTTCCTCACGCTCGAAGATCTCGATCACGTCGTTCGGACGGACATCGTCGTATCTCTCGAAAGCCATGCCGCATTCCTGACCCGACTGAACCTCTTTCACTTCATCCTTGAAGCGCTTGAGCGTTTTCAGCGTGCCCTCGTGGATCACGACATCGTCGCGCAGCAGGCGCACACCGGCAGAGCGGCGCGCGATGCCTTCGGTGACAAGGCAACCGGCGACATTGCCGACGCCTGTAACCTTGAAGACTTCCTTGATCTTGGCGTAGCCGATGAACTTTTCGCGGATCTCGTTGCCCAAAAGGCCCGAAGCCGCTGCCTTCACGTCATCGACCAGGTCGTAGATCACCGAATAATACCGGATCTCCACACCCTTCTGGTTCGCGCTTTGGCGTGCGGGTGCGTTGGCCCGGACGTTGAAGCCGAACACAGGCGCACCGGACGCTTCGGCAAGGCTGATATCGGATTCTGTGATGGCACCGACACCCGAGTGAAGGACGCGCACGCGCACCTCATCATTGCCGATCTTCTCCATCGCCTGGCTGATCGCCTCGGCCGAGCCCTGTACGTCGGACTTAACAAGAATTGGCATTTCGGCCACGTTCTTGCTTTCCTTGGCTTGCGCCATCAACTGGTCCAGCGTGACGGCAGCACCGGCTGCGGCGCGCTTCTCCTTGGCGGCATTGGCACGGTACTCTGCAATCTCGCGGGCCTGCGCTTCGGTGTCGACGACGTTCAGAACGTCACCCGCCGAGGGCGTGCCATTGATACCCAGAACCTCGACCGGAACGGACGGGCCTGCCTTCTTGACGCGGTCGCCCTTGTCGTTGATCAGCGCGCGGACCTTGCCGTACTGCTCGCCCACGACAAAGATGTCGCCTTGGCGCAACGTGCCCTTCTGGATCAGCACGGTCGCGACGGGGCCGCGGCCCACATCCAGCTGTGCCTCGATCACGGCGCCTTCGGCCGCGCGGTTCGGGTTCGCCTTCAACTCGAGGATCTCGGCCTGAAGCGCGATGGCCTCCAGCAATTCATCCAGCCCCTTGCCGGTCTTGGCGCTGACCTCGACGTCCTGCACGTCACCCGACATCGCCTCGACGACGATCTCGTGTTGCAGCAGGTCGGTCCGTACTTTTTGCGGGTTCGCCGAAGGCTTGTCGATCTTGTTGATCGCGATGATCATCGGAACCTTTGCCGCCTTGGCGTGGTTGATCGCCTCGATGGTCTGCGGCATGACGGCATCATCGGCGGCCACCACCAGAACGACGATATCCGTCACCTGAGCGCCGCGCGAGCGCATCGACGTGAACGCCGCGTGGCCGGGCGTATCGAGGAACGACAGAACGGAGCCGCCGGCAGTCTTGACCTGATAAGCCCCGATATGCTGCGTGATCCCGCCCGCTTCGCCAGACTGAACCTTGGCATCGCGGATGGCGTCCAGCAGCGACGTCTTGCCGTGGTCGACATGGCCCATGATGGTGATGACCGGCGGACGCGGCAGCATGTCCTCAGCCTTATCTTCGATTTTTGCGATCACGTCCTCGACGTCCGCGTCCGAGACACGCACGACGCGGTGGCCGAATTCCTCGATGATCAGCTCGGCAGTGTCGGCGTCGATCGCCTGATTCTGCGTGACCATCATGTCATTGTTCATCAGCGCCTTGACCACGTCGGCGACCCGCTCGGCCATACGCTGGGCCAGTTCGGCGACAGAGATGGTTTCGGGCAGCTGCACGTCGCGGATGATCTTCTCACGCTCTTGCGTGCCACCCATTGCCTTTTGACGGTTGCGCTCTTGCTTGCGCTTCATCGCGGCCATGGATTTCTGGCGGCCACCTTCGCCGCCCGACAGCGCCTGATTCAGCGTCAACTTGCCCGTACGGCGATGGTCTTCGCCCATGCCCTTGCCCTTGGCGGGGCGTTTGGTTTCCGTGTCGCGATCCTGCTTGCGCGGGGTCGACGCGGGCGCGGGACCGCCGCGCGGGGCGACGCGGGCGGCGTCCGGCTCGGCCGGGGTGGCAGCCTGCTTGGCTGCGTCCTCGGCGGCACGGCGCTGGCGTGCGTCCTCTTCTTCCTTGGCTTTCAGGGCCTCGATGCGCTCTTGCTCTTCGCGCTCCTTGGCCTCGGCATCGTCACGGCGGCGCTGGCGCTCTACCTCGCGCTCTTTTTCTTCGGCTTCGCGGCGCGCGGCATCCTCGCCCTCACGGGCCTTGGCGGCCTGAAGCGCCTTCATCCGGCGCTCCATCTCGGCGTCGGATATGCCTGCGGGACGTCTGGAGGGATCACCAACGGGCGCGGGTTTGCCAGCACCAGCGAGGTTGCCTGCGCCCGGCTTGGGCACGACGACGCGCTTGCGCTTGGTTTCCACCACGACGTTCTTGGTCCGGCCATGGCTGAAGCTCTGCTTCACGTTGCCCGCACGCGGACCGCCACGAACACCCAATGTTTTCTTTCCGTCGTTGTCGCTCATTTGGTCTTTTTCCCTTTCCGATGGCCGCTGCCATCGTCCGAAACGCGCAGGCCCTTGAGCCTTGCCGCCTCATCTACAACACGTTGCGTCAAACCACCAGCGGACAGTGCCGCATGAATTGTGGTTTGTCGCCCGAAGGCCTGTCCCAGCTCATCGGCCGTCAGCCAGCCGATAAAACTGCCGTAATGCGGCGTGCTGAGCTTGGATTTGCCCCGCTCCGACCCGTCGCTGGCCTGTATCAAAACCTCGGCCTCTTCCTTGTCCAGGCTGGCCTTGACCTTCTCATAACCCGAAACCGCGCGCCCCCCCTTGCGGGCGAGGCTGATCAGGTTGACCACCCGCTGCGCCAGCAGGGATTCGACCCAGTCGGTCAGCCCCTCGGGCACCTGCACCGGCTGCCTGGCGGCGCGGGCGAACAGGCCCTTGGTTGCCGCCTTGTCCAGTGCGGCACGGTCGGCAGCCACCCAGATGCCCCGGCCCGGCAGTTTTTCCATCAGGTCGGGGGCAATCTGCCCCTCCGGCCCGATGACAAAACGGAGCAGCCCGAATTTCGGCTGCACCTCGCCTGTGGCGATGCACTTGCGCTCGGGACCGTCATCTCGGTCTTTGGGTTGCCCACCGCGGCCCATAAGGTCTCTCCGAAGCCTGCGATCAGGCTTCGGAATCCTCCTCGGTCTCGTCTTCTTCTGTCTCGGCCTCAAGCTCGGTCGGATCGACCCAGCCCAGCATCACGCGCGCGGTCATGACCATGTCCTGCGCTTCCTCAAGCGAGACGTCGAAAGGCTCCAGCAGGCCGTCATCCTTGATGCGTTCGCCGTCCTGAATGGTCCAGCCGCCGGCCAGCTCCCAATCGGCGCAGGTTGCGAAGTCTTCCAGCGTTTTCACGCCATCCTCGGCCAGCGCAAGAACCATCTGGGGTGTCAGCCCCTCGAATTCAACCAGGCTGTCCTCGACACCCAGTTCGCGGGCCTTGTCCAGCGCGGCCTTGGCCTTGGCCTCGAGGATATCGCGGGCACGGGCCTGAAGTTCCTTTGCGGTGTCGTCGTCGATGCCGTCGATCACCATCAGTTCGTCCAGATCGACATAGGCGACCTCTTCGAGATTGGTGAAGCCTTCGGAGACCAGCAGCTGGGCAAAGAATTCGTCCAGATCCAGATTTTCCATGAACAGGCCGGTGCGCTCTTCGAATTCCTTCTGGCGGCGCTCGCTATCCTCGGCCTCGGTCATGATGTCGATGTCCAGACCGGTCAACTGGCTGGCGAGGCGCACGTTCTGACCGCGGCGACCGATGGCGAGGCTCAGCTGTTCCTCGGGCACGACGACGTCGATCTTGCCGGCCTCTTCGTCCAGAACCACCTTGGTCACTTCGGCAGGCTGCAACGCGTTGACCAGGAATGTCGGCTGGTCGTCGTTCCACGGAATGATGTCGATCTTCTCGCCCTGAAGCTCGTTCACGACGGCCTGAACGCGGCTGCCGCGCATACCGACGCAGGCACCGACCGGGTCGATGGAGCTGTCATAGCTGATGACGGCGATCTTGGCGCGGCTGCCGGGGTCGCGCGCGACGGCCTTGATCTCGATGATGCCGTCGTAGATCTCGGGCACTTCCATCTTGAACAGCTCGGCCATGAATTCCGGCGCGGTACGCGACAGGAAGATCTGCGGGCCGCGCTGTTCGCGGCGCACATCCTTGATGTAGCAGCGGATGCGGTCGCCGGGGCGATATGCCTCGCGGCCGATTTTCTCGTTCCGGCGCAGAATGGCTTCGCCGCGACCCACGTCGACGATGACGTTGCCGTATTCCTCGCGCTTGACCAGACCGTTGATGATGGTGCCGGCGCGGTCCTTGAATTCCTCGAACTGGCGGTCACGCTCGGCTTCGCGGACCTTTTGCAGGATCACCTGCTTGGCCGATTGGGCAGCGATTCGACCCATTTCCACAGGCGGCACTTCTTCGGCGAATTCGTCGCCGATCGTGGGCTCGGCCATGTATTGCCTGGCCTGCTCGACGGTGAATTCGGCCTGATAGTTTTCGACCTCGTCATCGGCGACCACGGTGCGCACGCGGGTGAACGTCGCGCGGCCCGTCTTGCGGTCGATGCTGACGCGGATGTCCATTTCGGCGCCATAGCGGGACTTGGCCGCGCGCGACAGGGATTCTTCCATCGCCTCGACCACCAGACCGGGGTCGATCATCTTTTCGCGGGCCACGGCCTCGGCGGTTTGCAGCAGCTCAAGCTGATTTGCAGATGTGATTGCCATGGATATCAGTCCTCCTCAGAACCGGTGTCAGTCTGGATTTCGTCAAATTCGGTTTCGTCTATGGTGCCCGCCGCCTTGCGTTGGCGCAGCATTTCTTTAATCAACTCGTCGGTCAGGACCAGCTTGGCGTCGGCCAGCCAGTCGAATTGCAAGCCAATGGTGCCTTCGTCGACGTTGATCAGCACCTCGGTGCCCTCAACCCCGGCCAGTATCCCCTTGAAGCGTTTGCGACCATCAATCAGATCGTTCGTCTCGATCTTGGCCTCGTAACCCTCGAACGCCTCGAAATCCTTGAGCCGGGTCAGCGGGCGGTCGATGCCGGGGCTGGAGACCTCAAGCGTATACGCCTCGGTCAGCGGATCCTCGACATCCAGCGTGGCGCTGACGGCGGTGCTGACCTGCGCGCAGTCATCCACCTCGATACCGCCCTCGGGCCGCTCGACCATGATCTGAAGCGTGTGATATTTGCCGCCCATCAGCCGCACGCGCACCAATTCGAACCCCAGATCCTCGATCACGGGTGTGATGATCTCGGCCATGCGGCGGTCGATGGCGGCTTTGGCGATAAGGTCGTTGTTCATGGCGATCAGGTCAGTCTTTCTCATAGGTGTCGGCAAGCACAAAAAAACGGGCGCGCGGCCCGTTGCATTATCCGGTGGTGCGCTTCGGTGTGGACCCGAACCGCGCCGCTATCAATCCGCATATAGCGAAGCGGTCGGCAGGATGCAAGGGGATTGGCACGCCCCCGGCAATCAGCGCTGCGCCAGCCCATCCATCACGCGCACCAATTCAGCGCTGATCCCGGGTTCGGACAGGGCGTGACCGGCCAGCGGGATCATATGCAGGCGGCTGCCGGGCCAGGCATTTGACAGCTCATGGGCCGTCGCGGGCGGGCAAATCATGTCGTAGCGGCCCTGCACGATGGTGCCCGGCACCTGCGCCAGTTTGCCGACGTTGGACAGGATCCATCCGTCGTGATCCAGAAACCCGGCATGGCTGAAATAGTGATTCTCCAGCCGGGCAAAGGCGCGGGCGTAGTCCGCCGGGCTGTCGCCGCCGACCCCGGTGGAATTGACGGTGGCCAGCGCGTTTTCCCACGCGCTCCACGCCTTGGCATGCAGGATTTCAGTGTGCAAATTACCAGAAAACAGCCGTTGGTGATAGGCGCCGATCATATCCCCGCGCTCCTCCTCGGGGATCAGATCCTCGAATCGGGCCCATGTTTCGGGCCAGAACCGCCCGGCCCCGCCGCCATAGAACCAGTCAAGCTCGGCCTGGGTCATGGTGAAAACGCCGCGCAGCACCAGATGCGCGCAGCGATCCGGATGGGTGATGCCGTAGACCAGCGCCAGCGTGGCGCCCCAGCTGCCGCCGAAAACGATCCACCGCTCGATCCCCAGCGTCTGGCGGATCAATTCTATGTCATCAATCAGATGCCAGGTCGTGTTCGCCTCGACCGATGCATGGGGTTTCGAGCGTCCGCAGCCGCGCTGATCGAACAGGATGATGCGATAGGTCGCCGGGTCAAAATAGCGTCGCATCGCCGGGCTGCACCCCCCACCGGGGCCGCCGTGAAATACGATGACGGCGCGCCCCTGAGGGTTTCCCGACTGTTCGACATAAACCTGATGGCCATCGCCCACGTCCAGCATCTGGCGGTCGAACGGCTCGACCGGGGGATACAGATACTGGATCGCGCTTTTATGCACCGAGATTTTATCCATGCCCGCCCTATGTTATGTCGCGCACACAGGATAAAAGGTGATGCGCCTCTGGCGCAATGAATCATACGGAGAGCGAAATGCAAAGGGCAGCATCCACCATAGACCAGGGCGAAGTTGCCAAGTTCCAGGCCATGGCCGAAGAGTGGTGGGATCCCACCGGCAAGTTCAAGCCGCTGCACATGATGAATCCCTGTCGGCTGGACTACATCACCCGGCAGATCGCCGCCGAATTTCAGCGGGATCTGAGCGACGCCGCGCCATTTACGGGCCTGCGCATCCTGGATATCGGCTGCGGCGGGGGCCTGCTGTCCGAACCGATGGCCCGTCTGGGCGCCGAGGTGGTCGGCGCCGATGCCGCCGAACGCAACATTCCCGTCGCGCAGGTTCATGCGCGGCAATCGGGGCTGGAGATCGACTATCGCCACACCACAGCCGAGGCACTGGCCGCGGCGGGCGAGCAGTTCGACGCCATTCTGAACATGGAGGTGGTCGAGCATGTCAGCGATCCGGCGGCCTACCTGACCGCCTGCCGCGCATTGCTGAAACCGGGTGGCTTGCAGATCTGCTCCACCCTCAACCGCAATCCGAAAAGCTATGTCGCGGCCATCATCGGCGCCGAACATGTGATGCGCTGGCTGCCCAAGGGCACGCATGACTGGGCGAAATTCATCACGCCCGATGAGCTATATGAACTGCTGCGACAGGCGGGGCTGGAGCCGGTGGATCGCAAGGGATTCGTGTTCAATCCGATCAGCTGGAAATGGTCGATTTCCGACCGCGACCTGAGCGTGAATTACGTCACCGCCAGCCGCAAACCGCGCTAGGCATCCGGCTCCAGCCGGGCGCGCAGGCCGCGCAGCACCGGCAGGGCCGCGCGCACCTTGTCTTCGCCCAGTTCCGAAACGACCTCGGAAATCAGCGGCGTGATCGACGATATCGCCGCCGCGCGCGCGCGGCGACCTGACGGGCTGATCGACACCCGCTTGCGCCGCGCGTCATCCCAATCGGGCCGGATATGGACGTACCCGGCCCATTCCAGCTTGCGCAGGGTATTGGTCATGGCGCCGCGTGTGACGTGAAAGTTCTTGGCCAGTTCGGCAGGGCTACGTTCGGCGCCCGCCCGGGCCAGATGATTCAACACCGAAAAATGCGATATCTCCATCCCCTTGGGCAAAACGCGGCTCAGTTGATTGCGGATCAACTGGTCGTTCGTCAGGATCTCACTGAACAGTGCGACAGCAAGGGCGTTGGTGGGGGTATCGTCCATTCAGGGGCCGTCAAATCCAGGGTTATGCATCAGCGCCGGGATGCGCTGGCGCGCTTGTGCCACCTCGTCCATGCTCAGATCAACGTAAATCACCCCCGGCGCGGTGCCGCCATCCCCCAGCACCTCGCCCCATGGCGATATGGTCAGAGAGTGCCCATAGGTCTGGCGCGGCTTGCCATGGCTGGCGCTGTGCGTGCCGGTCTGGGCGGGGGCCAGCACATAGGACCCCGTTTCGATCGCGCGGGCACGCAGCAGCGTTTCCCAATGCGCCGCGCCGGTGACCGGCGAAAAGGCCGACGGCACGGTCAGAACAAGCGCGCCTGCCTGCGCAAGGTTGCGGTAGAGATGCGGAAACCGGACATCGTAGCAGATTGTCATCCCCAAAAGGCCGAAGGGCATGTCCGCCAATACCGCCTGTGTACCGGGAAGATAGCCAGCCGATTCGCGATAGCTTTCACTGTCCGAGATGGTAACATCGAACATGTGAATTTTGTCATACCGCGCGGCAATGCCCCCATCCGGGGCGATCAGGAACGACCGGTTTGCAAACCGCCCGTCCGCATCCCCCGTCTTCAGCGCCAGCGAGCCGATCAGCAGCCAGATCCCCCGCGTCGCCGCCAGATCGCGCAGCGCGGCCAGCGTCGCATCCTCGCCCTCGGGCCGCAGCACGTCCATCTGACGGGTGCGGCTGGCCGATACGCAGTTGGTGACCTCGGGCGTCAGAACGAAACCGGCGCCGCCTGCGACAGCCTGCTCGATCAGCGCCGCCGTCGCTGCGAGGTTCGCGGCAGGATCGTCACTGCTGCACAATTGGACCAGCGCGGCCCTCATGCCGCCAGCAGCGCGTCCAGTTTGCCCGCCCGCTCCAGCATGAACAGATCATCGCAGCCGCCGACATGCGTCTGGCCAATGAAAATCTGCGGCACGGTGCGCCCGCCATTGGCGCGCTGTGTCATCTCGGAGCGCCGCTCGGGCTGGCGGGCGATATCGATCTCGGCAAAGTTGACGCCCTTTTGCGACAAAAGGCGCTTGGCCGCGTGGCAAAAACCGCAAAGCGGCGAGGTGTAGATTTCGACGGGTTGCATGGCGGGCCTTCTTTTGGTTCAGGGCGTGCCTTTGAATTTAGGCATCCTTGCGCGCGCGCGCCAGTACCAGAATATCGACGCCCGCCGCCCCCGCCGCAAGGCACGCGTTCGCCGCCGCTGAAAAGGTGGCGCCCGATGCCATCACGTCGTCCACCAACAGGACATGCCGCCCGGCCAGACGGATGCGCCGCCGGGGATGCACGCGGATCGTGCCCTCCATCGTCGCAAACCGGGCATCGCGCCCCAAACCGCCCAAGGACGGCGTGGCGCGCGGACGGATCAGCAGATCGGGGCACATCGGGCGGTCGACCTCGGCGGCAACCGCGCGCGCCAGCAGCGCGGCCTGATTGTAGCGGCGACGAAGCAGCCGCAGCCAGTGCAGCGGCACCGGCGCGAACAGCGTATCGGGGCGCAGCAGCGGCTGCGCGGCGCGCGCCATCCAGACAGCGGCGGGGCGCACCATGTCCTGCCGGTCACCATGTTTCAGCGCCAAGACCAGTTTGCGCCCAGTGCCCGAATACGTCAGCGCCGCGCGCCCTGCGTCCCATGGTCGCGGTGTTCTGAGGCAATCGTCACAGGTCAGCAGGTCGCCCGGCGCGTCCGGCCCGGCAGGCAGCGATACGCCGCACAGGTTGCACACCTGCCCCATCACGAAAGGCGTATCGCGCCAGCACGGCCCGCAGAGACCGAAATCGCTGTCCACCAGATCGCCGCAGACGGTGCAGCGCGGCGGATAGACCAGCCGCAGTGCCGATTGCAAATGCGTGGCCTTCACCTATATGTCCCATCCATGCGAATGATGTTCCCCCGATGACCGCGCAACTGACAGACCGCGCCGCCCTGATGCGCCAGCGCGCCCGCGCCGTTGACGCAGGTCCGGCGCTGTTCCTGCACGAGGCGGCAACCGACGAGATGCAGGATCGCATTTCGATGGTTAACAAAGCGTTTACAGCGCCTGCAATCATCACCGGCTGGCCGGCGCCATGGCGCGCCGCCTTTCCCGAGGCGACGATCATCGCGGACGAGCCGACCCTCGCGCTGGAGCCGGAAACCCATGATCTGGTCATTCACGCCATGGCGCTGCACTGGTCGGACGACCCGGTGGGCCAACTGATCCAAGCGCGCCGCGCGCTGAAACCTGACGGCCTGTTTCTGGGCGTCATGTCGGGCGGCACGACGCTGCACCAGTTGCGCGCCAGCCTGGCGCAGGCAGAATCCGAGGTGACGGGCGGCCTGTCGCCCCGGATCGCCCCCACCGGCGAAGTGCGCGATCTGGGCGGCTTGCTGCAACGCGCCGGGCTGGCCCTGCCGGTTGTGGACAGCGTACCGTTGACCGCCAGCTATACCGATATGACCGCCCTGATGCGCGATCTGCGCGCCATGGGCGAAGGCAACGCCATGGCTGCGCGGCCCCGCCATTTCGCCCGACGCGCCGTGTTCGACCGCGCCGCGCAGATCTATGCCGATGCCTTCGGGGATGGCGCAGGACGGATCATCGCCACCTATGATCTGATCTTTCTCACCGGCTGGGCACCGCATGCGTCACAGCAGCAGCCACTCCGCCCCGGGTCGGCCACAACGCGGCTGGCGGACGCCCTGAACACCAAAGAGACACCGCTGGACGATTGACCCCCGCCGTCATTCGCTTATGTCCCGGTTTCAGACCGGCGCAGGATAAAGGACGACCCCATGACGCAGCCAACCCTTCAGGCCACCTGCCCCGCGCATGCGCCCGTAGATCACCCCGCGATCCCACGTGAGAAGACAGGCATCCTTCTGGCAAATCTCGGCACGCCGGATAGTTACGACTATTGGCCAATGCGCCGCTACCTGAACGAATTCCTGTCCGACCGCCGCGTGATCGACTATTCCCCGTGGAAATGGCAGCCGCTGCTGCAACTGGTGATCCTGACGAAGCGCCCCTTCACCTCGGGCAAGGCGTATAAATCGATCTGGAACGAGGCCAAGGGCGAAAGCCCCCTGATGACGATCACCCGCGACCAGACCGACGCAATGCGCAACACACTGACCGCCGAATATGGCGACGACGTGATGGTCGATTTCTGTATGCGCTACGGCAATCCCTCGACCCGGTCAAAAGTGCGCGAAATGACCGAAGCAGGCTGCACGCGCATCCTGTTCGTGCCGCTTTACCCGCAATATGCCGGGGCGACGTCCGGCACGGCAAATGACGAATTCTTTCGCGCGTTGATGAAGGAAACCCGCCAGCCCGCCGCGCGCACCATCGCGCCCTATTTCGACCAGCCTGCCTATATCGATGCGTTGGCGACCTCGGTCGAGACGGCCTATGCAGGCGCAGCACGGCCCGAAATTCTGGTCGTATCCTATCACGGCATGCCGCAGCGCTACCTGATGCAGGGCGATCCGTATCATTGCCAATGCCAGAAAACGACGCGCCTGCTAAAGGAACGGCTGGGCTGGGATGACAGCCAGATCACCACGACGTTCCAGTCGGTCTTTGGTCCCGAAGAATGGCTGAAACCCTACACCGTCAAAGAGGTCGCGCGCCTAGCCACCGAAGAAGGCAAGCGCCGGATCGCCGTGGTCGCCCCCGCCTTTTCCGCCGATTGCATCGAGACGCTGGAAGAGATCAACGAGGAGATCCGCGAAAGCTTTGAAGAGGCCGGAGGCGAGGAATTCACCTATATCCCATGCCTCAACGACAGCCCGGCGCATATCGACGCGCTGGCGGATATGATCCGCGAAAATCTGCAAGGCTGGATCTGACTGACCGGCAAAGAAAAAGGCGCTGAACCCGATGGTCCAGCGCCTATTCCGTAGCAAAAATCGCGAAACGCTTTAGTCAGCAATGACCACAGCTGCGACGATTGCCAGCAGAACCAGCGGAACCCAGACACCTGCGGACGACGAGCTAGCGTTGGTTTCTTCGACGATGACGGGCGCTTCCATGACGGGCGGCTCCATGTTGCCAGCGAAGGCAGTCGAAGCAGCAGCGGAAAGAGCAGCGGCGAGAACGATTTTTTTCATAGTATTCTCCAGAAATTAGCCTGCGCCGCGTATCGCGACAGCAAGCACCCAAGACGTTTACCTCGTGTCAACTTTGTAGACAGCAATTTTTCGTGATTGCAATTAATTCTGGGCTGAGCTGGCCAAGAGGCGTCGCCACTTCGTCAAATAAGCAACACTTGCGTGCCGACTTTGGTGAGGCTGAAAAGCTCGGCGATGTGCTGATTGTACAGGCCTATACAGCCGCTCGACGATTTGCGCCCGATCTTGCGTTTATCGTGCGTGCCGTGGATCCGGTAATACTTCCACCCCAAATACAGGGCATGGGTGCCCAGCGGATTATCCGGGCCGGGCGGCACATATCTGGGCCAATCCGGATTGCGCTTGAGCATGTTTGCCGTCGGGCTCCAGCTGGGCCCCACGACCTTGCGGGTTATGCTGGTGCGGCCCCGGCGCGTCAGACCCTCGGACATGGGCACGGAGGACGGATAAAGCCTGTAGGTCTTGCCATCCGCACTCCAGAAATGCAGGGCACGCGAATCGATATCGACCAATACGGCGCCGTTTCTGAGGCTTGAGAAGTAAGGCTGCCAGGTCAGCGACCGAAAGCTCGAGATGTTGCGACGCACGGTGGAGCTTACATCCGCCTCCATCTGGGTGGTGTTCACGCTCTGCCCTATTGCGGGGGCACCTATCATAGCGACTGATGCAGCCAGAAAGCTGCGACGATTCAACATCTTGGGGGTATTCTGATTCATATCTGCCTCCAAGGCGGCGGGATGCTTCTGATCCGGTTGACCATATTGCGCGAAAGACGCAGTCGCAATTCAAACTATACCACAACCGCGAGGTTCCGGCCATGTGGGTTTGAATCGCAACGCCGGGCACTGTACAGCTTGCACACACAAATCATGCTGGGTGGTCCTTAGTCTATGTCGCGAATTCTGGTTCTTCTCCTCACCGCACTGCTCGCTCTCAGTGCCTGTGCGCCTTCTCTTCCGTCGCAACCGCAGATCGGCCCCGATGGTAAGCCGTTGCCGAAGGTCTACCCTATCCGGTCCCGCGACACGTCGACGATCCAGTACCGCATGCTGGATTCGGTCAATTCCCTGCGCAGCGCCGCGGGCCGTAGCCCGGTCGCGTTGAACGCGCAGTTGAACGCAGCCGCAGCGACCCATTCGCGCGATATGTCGGTGCAGAACAGGCCGTGGCATTTCGGCTCGGACGGGTCGTCCCCGATCGACCGGATCCGCCGCGTGGGATATACGGGCAACCTCGTCGGCGAAAACATTTCGGAAACCTACGAGACCGAGCTGGAAACCCTCGCCGCATGGATGGATGAACCCTCGACGCGCAAGGTCGTGCTATCGCCCAACGCCCGCGATCTGGGGTTTTCCTGGCTTCAGGAAAACAATGGCAAGATCTGGTGGACCATGGTGATGGGCGGCTGACGCCCCACTGCCCTGCCCGCCTGAAATGTCAAAACGCCGGAACGGGGTCAAATCCGCTCCGGCGCTTTCGTCTTCCTAATTATACTAATGCCCGGGCCGCAACCCGACATCCTGTCATGGATATACCGTAATGGGCGTGCCGTCCTTCACCATTGCATAGATCCATTCGACCTCTTTGTTGCTGACGGCGATGCACCCGGCGGTCCAGTCGCGCCCCTGACGACGCCCCTTGGCTCCGTTGGGTTGACCATGAATAAAGATATCGCCTCCCGGGCTTTTGCCCCGCGAATAGGCCTGCGCGCGATCCACCACATTGGGATAGGAGATTCCGATGGACAGGTGGAATTTGCTGTTCGGATTGCGGCGGTCGATCAGATACGTGCCCTCGGGCGTGCGCCCGTCGCCCTCTTCGGTTTTGTGACCGGCCGGCATAAAGCCAAGGTCGAAATCGTAATCCTCCAGCACCTTGTTATGATGCAGCAGATACATCTTGCGCTCGGCCTTTTTCAGCACGACATGCGTGACTTCGGGGCCTTTATACGTCTTGAACTTGGAACCGCATGCCGACAGTCCAACAACGACCAGCGCGATCGCAAAAAATCTAATAATCCTCATGTGCCCTACTCGATCCGTTTTTTTCTATGTATACCCCAGTTTGGGGGCCCCGAGATAGAGGAAATTCGCAGGCACGCGTCACATCCGGGCGAAATCGGCCACCAGTTCGACGTGACTGGACCACCGAAACTGGTCCACCACGCGCAATCCGGACAGGGTATACCCGCCCGAGATCAGCGCCGCCGCATCGCGTGCAAAGGTCACCGGATTGCACGAAACATAAGCGATGCGCGGGATCGCCGCAGCGATCAACTGCGCCACCTGCGCCTCGGCCCCGGCGCGCGGCGGATCGATCACCGCCCCGTCAAAGCGTTTCAGTTCGTCCGGCAGCAGTGGGCGGCGAAACAGATCGCGCACCTCCCCCGTCACCTGTTTCAGCCCCGCCGCCTTGCGCCAGCCAATGTCGAGCGCCTCGATCATCGCCGCCTCGCCTTCGACCGCATGAACCTGCGCCCGCGCAGACAGCGGCAACGTAAATGTGCCGCACCCGGCGAACAGGTCGACGATCCGCGCCGCATCCGTCACCGCCGCCATGACATCGGCCAGCAGCGCCGCCTCGCCCTCGGCCGTCGCTTGCAGGAACGCGCCGGGCGGCGGGACGATCTGGGTGTTTCCAAAGCGTTGCACAGGCGAATTGCGCGTGGCGATCACCTCGCCCTCCCACGCAAGGCGCGCCAGATCATGCGCCTCGGCCAGCCCGGCAAGCGTGATACGCAGTGGACCGTCCAGCGCCCGGCCGCCCGTGACGTTTACATCCAGCCCCCCGCCCGACAGGCAGGCGGCCACGTCCAGCGCGCCCTTGCGGCTGGCCGTTTCCCGCGCCAGCGCCGCGGCCACCGGGATCGCGCGCATCAGATCGGGGTGCAGCAGCCGGCACTCCGGTATTTCCACAATCACATCCGACGCACGCCCATGAAACCCGGCCATCGCGCCCTTTTTGGTGCGCCGCGCCGACAGGGTCGCACGCCGCCGCGCCTGCGGCGGGGACGTTGCGATGGGACGAAACGGCGCCTCGATCCCGTGCGCAGCGAGGGCGGTGCGCACGACATCTTCTTTCCACGTCGCGACAAAGGCGTCATCCGCATGCTGTAACTGACAGCCTCCGCAGGCCTTGAAGTGTCGGCAGGGCGGCGAGACCCGGCGCGCGCTAGGCTCATCGATGCGAATATCCGCCAGCCGCTGGCCGTTCAGCGTGCCGCTGACCACCTCGCCGGGCAGGGTCATGGGCGCGAATACCGGGCCGGCGGCGATGCCGTCCCCCTGATGGCCCAGACGGTCGATGCGATAGCTCATGGCGTCCCTTCCAGCAATTCCTGCCGCGTCAGGGCAAAGCCCGAGGCGATCCACCGCTCTTCGAGCGTTTTCAACCGTGCGCCCAGCGCTGCGCCCTGATGCTGCGGCATCAGATCGCGCGCCTTGATCGGAAATACCGCCTCGGCGCCAATCGATGCCGCATCCAGCGCGGCAACGTCCAGCGGCCCCTCCAGCATGGCCGCACGCAGCAGCAAAATATCGCGCGCGCTCGACAGCCCGTGTCGGTAGCCCAGCGCAGCGGGGCCTGTTGGCGCGCCGACCTCGCCACGCAGCAGATCCAGCCGCGCCCCATCGGCATTCGACAGGCGCAAACGCTCGCGCGGTGCCTCACCGCCAAGGGCCGCAAGGCGGCGCATGGATTCGGGCGGCGTGCCGGTCTGATCCTCAAGATGCACCAGCGGCGCCAGCGCCCGCATATCCGCCCCCGGCAGAACCCGCGCCAATGCTCCGACCTGTGCCATCGCAGCAATCGCCAGCGCCGGATCAGGCGCAGCCAGTAGCCGCCGCATTTCGGTGCCAACCCGTTCGCGGGCAAGGCTGTCCAGACCATCCAGATTATCAGCGACGGCAGCCAGCCCATCGGCGTCGATGCCGCGATCGCCACCATATTGGGCGTGAAACCGAAAAAACCGCAGGATGCGCAGATAGTCCTCAACGATACGCTGGCCCGCGTCACCCACAAAGCGCACGCGCCGCGCCAGCGCGTCCGGCAGCCCGCCCAGCGGGTCGATCACCACACCATCGGCATCGGCATAGAGCGCGTTCATCGTGAAATCGCGGCGGCGCGCATCCTCGGCCATCTCGCGGGTGAATTCGACAGTCGCGCGCCGCCCGAATGTTTCGACATCGCGGCGAAACGTGGTGACTTCGTGCGGCACACCATCCGCGACCAGTGTCATGGTGCCGTGATCGGCGCCAGTTGGCACGGCCTTGATGCCCGCCGCCCTGGCCAGCTGCGTCATTTGCTGGGGTGTCGCGTCGGTGGCAAGGTCCAGATCGCCGACCGGCTCGCCCAGGACAGCATTGCGCACCGCGCCGCCCACCAACCACGCCCGATGACCCGCATCACGGAACGCGGCGAACACCGCCTGAAGCGGCGCAGCGGCCAGCCAAGGCGCGTCGATCCTCACGGGCGGCCCGCCACTTCGGCCAGCGACCGCAGCATCCGCGCCGTCGCGCCCCAGATATAATAGGGGCCGAATGGCACGGTATAATACCGCCGCATCGTGCCACGCCAATAGCGCGCCTCAATCCGGTAACGGCAGCGCCGTAGCACGTGACCGAGCGGTACATCGAACACCTCGGCCACCTCGGCCACTTCCGGGACGGGGATGTAGGGGGACAGCACGCGCGCGACCACGGGAGTCACGGTAAACCCTGTCACCGTCTCATGCGTGGGCAAATATCCCAGAACCTCGACATTGGCAGGGTCAAGACCGATCTCCTCGCGCGCCTCGCGCAGCGCAGCGGCGGTCACGTCGGCATCGCCCTCGTCCTGCTTTCCGCCCGGAAAAGCAATCTGGCCGGGGTGATGTTTCAGCCCCGATGACCGCTGCGTCAGCACAACACGCGCGCCGGTCGCACCCATCATCAGCGGCACCAGAACGCCGGCCGGGCGCAGCCTGCGCCCCTCGGCCAGGACCGTTTCGGGGTTCAGATCGAAATCAGACGTCGGCCCCCCTGCGCGGCCCAGCGCAGTGGCGACCGCCGCGATGGGATCTGACGCACTCATGCCGCGCCGCCGTCATCCTTGCTGCCTGCCTTGCCTTGCGTGGACTCGAACCCCAGTGTTTCGGGGTCCAGATCGTAATGCGCGCCGCAGAACTGGCAATCGGCGGTGACGCGGCCATCGTCCCTCGTCATCGTCTGAATATCCTTGGCCGAGTAAATCGACAGGCTCTGGCGCACACGCTCGGCCGAGCAGGTGCAACCAAACCGGACAGCCTGCGCATCATAAACACGCGGCGCCTCTTCGTGAAACAGCCGCAGCAAAAGGTCAGTCGGCGCGACGCTGGGGCCGATCAGTTCCAACTCGTCGACTGTATCCAAAAGCACGTTCGCACGGGTCCAGTTCTCACCCTCTTCGCCGTCCGGGGCGACATCGGCGGGCTGCAACAAGCGTTCCTCGCCACTGCCCGCACCGGCAATCTGCGGCGACGCCTTGGGCATATGTTGCAGCATGACGCCGCCGGCCCGCCAATGCTCGGAACCTGCCTGTTCCGTCGAGCGGCCAAAGCTCAGGGCAAATCTGGTGGGAATCTGCTCGGACTGGGCAAAATATGCCTCGGCGCAGGCGCGCAGGCTGCCCCCTGCCAGCGGCGTGATACCCTGGTAAGGGGTGGTGCCCTTGCCCTGATCGATCATGATGGCAAAATATCCCTCGCCAACCTGTGCAAACGGGGCGGCATCCGTCAGGCGATCCGCGTCATAACTGGCATAGGCCCGGATGCGCGCAGGCTCTCCGTCCTCTTGCGGGCCGTAGTAATCGGTGGCGATCATGCGAACAGGGCCGTTCGACTGCACCTGAAGCGACAGCTTCCAGCGCAGCTTGATCGTCTGGCCGATCAGCGCGGTCAAAAGGGCCATTTCCGCGACCAACGCCTCGACCACCGGGGGGTACTCATGCTGCTTCAGGATGCCGCCAAGCACCCCGTCAAGCCGCGCAACGCGACCCCGAATATCCGAATTATCCAGCTGGAACGGCAGAACCGTGTCGTCCCAGGCAAGTTTTTCACCGAGTGTCATGGGGGTTTCCTTATGTGCCGGACCTTGGCATATCGCGAAGATATAGGCAGGGGCAACCCGCCGTCCAAGAGGAGCAAACCATATGATCCGACGCGTGGGAAATCTGCCCCGGCCCGATATCTCCTATCGGATGCGCCACGGGGTCTATGCAATCCTGCCGCGGCAGGGCGGTCTGCTGGTCACTCTGCAAGAGGAACCAAAGCCGGAATTACAGCTACCGGGCGGAGGAATAGATCCGGGCGAATCGCCACTGCGCGCGCTTCACCGCGAAGTTATGGAGGAAACCGGGTGGATCATCGCGGCGCCCCGCCGGATCGGTGCGTTTCGCCGCTTCGTCTATATGCCGGAATATGACATGTGGGCCGAAAAGCTGTGCACGATCTATGTCGCCAGACCGGTACGGGCGATCTGTGCCCCGACGGAGGCCGGTCATCGCCCCCTGACAATCAGCACCCCCGATGCCACCGAACAGCTGGGCAACGAAGGCGATCGCATGTTCGTCAGCCACTGGGCCGGATTGGCTTGATCTCCAGCAGGATCGCCGACACATCGTCGGCAAAGCTGTCATCGCCTGCGAAATCGGCCAGTTTCCAGATCAACGATTCCAGGCACGCCATCGCGCGCGTGCCGCGCAGATCCTCCAGCAGTCGTGCCAGCCCCTCATCATCCAGCAGCTTGCCGTCCATCCCGGCGCACTCTGTCACCCCATCCGAATGAATCATCAGCCGATCCCCCGGGGCAAGCTGAACCTCGAACTCCTGAAATTCGGCCCCCGGAATCAGACCGACCGGTAATCCGCCACATCCAATCATCTCGACCGAACCGTTCGCGCGCTGGACAGCCGGATACGGATGGCCGGCCTGCGCCATCACCACCCGGCCGGTCGCCAGATCCACATCGGCCAGCAGCAGGGTAAAGTAGTGCTCCGTCTCCAGTTCGCTAAGAAATAGGTCATTAAGCGCGGCGATCGTCTGCCCGGGCGGGCGCGATGCGAAGGTGCCATCGGGCATTCGGCGCATCGCGACGTTCTGCTCAGGTGCCGCGCCCGACAGGTACCCCGCCAGCCGCGCCGTCATTAACGCCGAACTGATTCCATGGCCCGACACATCGATGCCGTACAGACCGATGCGCGTGTCACTGACCGGAAACATCCCCACCAGATCACCGCCCACATGCCCCGATGATCGCAACAGCATCGACACCTCAGCGGTGCCATAATCCCGGTGGCGATCACTGACCAACGACTGCTGCAGTTTTTTCGCCTCGATCAGGTCATTGTCCAGCGATTCATAGAGCGCGCTCAGCTTCCCAAGGGTAGCGTTGATCAAGCGGTTCTTGTCGGTCAGTTGCCGTTCCATCTGCAAAATCCGCTCGCCCGCCGCGATGCGCGCGCGCAATTCGCCGGAATTGACCGGTTTTGTCAGAAAATCGTCCGCACCTGCATCCAGACCACTGGCAATCTCTGCCTTGTCCGATTTTGACGTCAGCAGGATGAAATATCCGTAGCTTTCACGGTCCATACGGCGAAATTCATCGCAGAATTCCAAACCGGACATGCCGGGCATCATCCAATCGCTCAACACCAGATCCGGCGGGTCGGACCGGCAGATCTGCAACGCGTCTTCGCCTGACTCGGCCTCGGCCACCACGAACTCCCACTTCCTGAGAGATGCGGCAAGAATACGCCGCTGCAATCGGCTATCGTCGACAATCAGAACACGCTGAATCGCACGGGTCGAGGCGGCTACATCCAGCGCGGGATCGGTTGGCAGTTGAGTAATATGGGACACGGAAATTCCCTTTGAAAATAATTCACCAGTCCTAGCGCACAAAGGATTAACACTCGGTGAAAGTCGATATTTTTGACCAGGCCGCTCCCCGTAACGCCTTGTTAAGAGATATGCGCCATTTTCAACCGCAAATGGCGGAGGCGACATGATTGATTGGAGTCGGGTCAGAGAATTGCAAAATGAAATCGGCGCCGAAGATTTCGGCGAGGTGGTTGAAATATTCCTGGAGGAGGTCGAGTCCGAGATCGCTGATTTGCATGCCGGGTGCGATCCGGCGCAGTTGGAGTACAAATTTCACTCGCTCAGAGGGAGCGCGCTGAATTTGGGCTTCCGGGCATTTGCCGAACATTGCCAGACCGGTGAAACGGCTGCAGCACAGAGCCAACACTCACAGATTGATGTCCCGGCAACGCGCACCATCTACGATCTCTCAAAAACAGAGTTCCTGACACGCCTGAACCAGCAAAGCCGATGAAACAGCCCCTGTCGGCGATCAACAGGAAGGCTGGGGAAATACGAAGGCAAAATGCCGGGCGTCGGTCAGATCAGGAATTCGGCCAGTACCCTGTCGTCGGTGATATCGCGATAGTCAAACCCTGCTGACGTGAAAGCCCCCAGCAGACGCACGAAATTCTCTTCGCGGCTCGTTTCGATACCGATCAAGACCGAGCCAAAGTTGCGCGCGGATTTCTTGAGATACTCAAATCGGGCAATGTCGTCTTCAGGGCCCAGCAAATTCAGGAAATCCTTCAGCGCACCGGGTCGCTGAGGCATACGAAGGATAAAATACTTCTTGACCCCGGAATGGCGCTGCGCGCGTTCCTTGACCTCGGGGAGGCGCTCGAAATCGAAGTTTCCACCGGAGGTCACGCAGACCACAGTCTTGCCACGGATACGGTTTTTCATGTCCTTGAGCGCGTCGACGGCCAGCGCGCCAGCGGGTTCCAGCACGATACCTTCGATGTTCAGCATTTCGATCATCGTCGTGCACAAACGGTCCTCGTCGACGGTCACCGCCTGACCGGGGTCAAGATGGCGCAGCCGTTGAAACGTTCGCGCGCCAATCTGCGCCACGGCGGCGCCATCGGCAAAGGTGTTCACATGCTCCAGCCGCACGGGCGCACCGGCCATCAGCGCCGCATGCAGGCTGGCGCCCCCGGCTGGCTCGACCAGTGTCAATTCGGCCCGATCACCAACATAGCTGCAAACGCCGGCCGACAGTCCACCACCGCCGACAGGCATCACGATGTGATCAGGCATTCCGCCTAGGTCGCGTTCGATCTCGACCATCACCGAGGCCTGGCCCTCAATCACGTCCTCGTCGTCAAATGGCGACAGGAAATGCGCGCCGATACGCACGCAATACTCCTGCGCCGCAGCGAGCGTGACGTCAAAATAATCGCCTGTCAGTTCGACACGGACGTTGTCACCGCCGAAAATCCGCGTCTTGCCGATTTTTTGCTGCGGCGTCGTGACCGGCATGTAGATAACGCCCTGCACGCCGAAATGTCGGCACATGAACGCAACGCCCTGCGCATGGTTGCCCGCGCTGGCGCACACAAAGGTCGGCGTCTCGTCGCCCAGCGCCAACACCTTGCGCATGGCATTGAACGCGCCGCGCAGTTTGTAAGAGCGGACCGGCGTCAAATCCTCTCTTTTTAGCAATATGTTGGCGTCGTAGCGCTCGGACAGATGCTCGTTGCGCTGAAGCGGAGTCGGGTCAAAGACCGGGCGCATCGCAGCTTCGGCGGCGCGGGCGTTTTGCTGAAAATCACTCATGCGGACATGCCTGCCTCAACCGCCTGCCCGGCGCAAGACATGGCGAACCGCCGGGCATCGCTTTTCCATGGATGGGCGGGACATTTTCCGGCCCGCAACCTTTGCAACCGCCGCCAGTCCCCGCGCAGTGCGGCGCTCCTTTGCGCCTCCGCGTCATATAACGGTCCTCGCACCCATGCAGCAACGCCTGCCCGCCTTGCCTGCCATGGCAAAACCCGCTAAGCCCCTGCCCGACCCTGACAAAGGAAACTGTCTCATGTCCGCGCCCAAGAAAGTCGTGCTGGCCTATTCCGGCGGCCTCGATACATCGATCATCCTGAAATGGCTGCAAACCGAATATGGCTGCGAGGTGGTGACCTTCACCGCGGATCTCGGCCAGGGCGAAGAGCTGGAGCCCGCCCGCGAAAAGGCCGTGATGCTGGGGATCGACCCAAAGAACATCTATATCGAGGACGTGCGCGAGGAATTCGTGCGCGATTTCGTGTTCCCGATGTTCCGCGCCAATGCGGTCTATGAGGGGCTGTACCTTCTGGGCACGTCCATCGCGCGGCCCCTGATTTCCAAGCGGCTCGTCGAGATTGCCGAAGAAGTCGGCGCCGATGCGGTCGCACATGGCGCGACCGGCAAGGGCAACGATCAAGTCCGTTTCGAACTGGCAGCCTATGCGCTGAACCCTGATATCAAGGTCATCGCGCCGTGGCGCGAGTGGGATCTGTCCAGCCGCACCAAACTGCTGGATTTCGCCGAGAAAAACCAGATCCCGATCGCCAAGGACAAGCGCGGCGAAGCGCCATTTTCGGTGGATGCGAACCTTCTTCACACCTCATCCGAAGGCAAGGTGCTGGAAGATCCCGCCGAAATGGCGCCCGATTATGTCTATCAGCGCACCGTCCACCCCGAGGATGCACCGAACGAGCCTGAATTCGTCGAAATCGGGTTCGAGCGCGGCGATGCCGTGTCAATCAACGGCGAGGCGATGAGCCCCGCAACTGTCCTGACCAAACTGAACGAACTGGGCGGCAAACATGGCGTTGGCCGGCTGGACCTCGTCGAAGGGCGTTTTGTCGGCATGAAATCACGCGGAATCTACGAGACCCCCGGCGGCACGATCCTGCTTGAGGCGCATCGCGGGATCGAAAGCATCACGATGGATCGCGGCGCGATGCACCTCAAGGACCAGCTGATGCCGCAATACGCCGAACTGATCTATAACGGCTTCTGGTTCTCACCCGAACGGAGCATGTTGCAGGCCGCCATCGACGCCAGCCAGACGCATGTCACCGGAACTGTCCGGCTCAAGCTCTACAAGGGCAGCGCACGCACGGTCGGTCGCTGGTCGGACCATTCGCTGTATTCCGAGGCGCATGTGACGTTCGAGGACGATGCAGGCGCCTATGACCAAAAGGACGCCGCCGGCTTTATCCAGCTGAACGCCCTGCGGCTGAAACTGCTCGCCGCGCGGGATCGCCGTCTGAAAGGCTGAAACCCGCTTGAAAGGGCAGCGCAACCTGCCCTTTCAATGTTCCAAAAATACTCAAATAATGTCGATTAAAGCACAGGCCGCCCTTATCTGGGCGACCGTTTTGCCAATATCCGCTGCAGCGTCCGCCGATGCATGTTCAGACGCCGCGCGGTCTCGGATACATTGCGGTCACACAGCTCATATACGCGCTGGATATGCTCCCACCGGACGCGGTCGGCACTCATCAGGTTTTCCGGCGGTGGCGGCAGTTCGTCTCCCGTGGCCATCAGGGCGTTGATGATGTCGGTGGCGTCGGCAGGTTTTGACAGATAGTCGGTCGCACCAATCTTGACCGCCGCGACGGCCGTGGCGATGGCGCCATAGCCGGTTAACACCACCACGCGGCTTTCCGGACGTTTCTCGCGGATCACTTCGACCACGTCCAGACCGTTGCCATCCTCCAACCGCAGATCACAGACGGCATATGCAGGGGGCCGGGCCGTCGCACTGGCGCGCCCTGCCTTGACCGAGGTGGCGACATCCACGTCGAACCCGCGCTTCTCCATGGCCTTGGCCAGTCGGCGCACGAACGCCTCATCATCATCGACCAAAAGCAGCGATTTATCGTCGCCCAGATCCAGTTCGGTATCGGCCATGGCGCGCTTCCAGTTCCTGATTGTCCCCGAGCGAGGATTTAGTCCGTTACCATGCACTGGTCAAACCGGGCCGTCCAGCCAGTCAATCGGCGTTCAGGAAGCACTGCACCTGGTCTGCCATCTGCTCGCCCGTCACATCGCGGCGGAAGAATTCGACAAACCCATGGCCGGGCATCGTGAAGTAAGTGAAGGTCGAGTGATCGACCAGATAATAGTCTTCCTCGCCCGGCGCCGCTTCCTGCGCCTTGTAATAGGTGCGGTAGGCTTGGCTGGCTTCGCGCACCTGCTCGGGCGATCCGGTCAGGCCCAGCATCCGGGGGTGCATCGCGTCGGTGTAGTCCGCGACCACTTCGGGCGTATCCCGGGTTGGATCGATGGAGATAAAGACCGGCTTGACCATCACGCCGCGCTCTTCCAGGATGCTGACCGCCTCGGCGTTGCGGGCTACGTCCAGCGGGCAGACATCCGGGCAGAATGTATAGCCAAAGTAGATCAACGCCGGCTCATCCAGAACATCGGCGCTGGTCACGGTCTTGCCTGTTTCGTCGATCAGCGTGAAATCGCCGCCGATATCTCCGCCGCCGGCAACCGCTGTACTGCGGCATTCGGCGAAATCGCCTCCCGAACGCCCCGTCGTCATCATGTAAATGCCCGCGGCCAAAGCGATGATTGCGGCGGCTATGGTGGTGATCAACAGACGCGACATATTGGATCCTTCAGGGTTTTAGAACGGGTTTGCGAACCCGGCTTCTGGGCAAGAACGCCCTACTGTGCCACATCTAACAAAAGATACCGGGCACGCAACGGGGCGATTTACCGCATATGGCGAACCAACCATCACAGGCGCAGGTCGCGCCCAAGCGCAGGGGCAGCTGGATTCGGTTGCGCACGCTGATCCTGCTGCGCTGGTGGGCTGTCATCGGCCAGATCACGGCGCTGATCGTCGCCGAACGCGCGCTGCATCTGAACTTGCAAATTGGCCTGTGCTACATGGTGATTGGCGCGTCGATCATCAGCAATCTGGTCGCGTCGCTGGTGTTCCCGGTCAACAAGCGCCTGACCGAGGCTGAAAACCTGGCGATGGTGCTGTTCGATCTGATCCAGCTGGGGGTGTTGCTCTATTTGACCGGCGGCTTGAACAATCCGTTTTCGATATTGATTGTCGGGCCCGTTGTGGTGTCGGCGTCCTCGTTGTCATCGCGTTCGACCATATTTCTGGGCCTGACGGCGATCCTGATCGTGTCAGTTCTGGCGCGGTTCAACCTGCCGCTGACCACCGATGACGGCTTTGTCATGCGGGTGCCGGTCATCTTCCTGTTCGGCAATTGGGTGGCGATCGTCATCGGGATCGTATTCCTCGGGGTTTATTCACGCTGGACCGTCAATGAAATGCGCGCCATGTCCGGCGCGCTTCAGGCCACGCAAATGGCCCTCGCCCGCGAGCAGAAGCTGACCGACCTGGGCGGTGTCGTCGCAGCCGCAGCGCATGAGCTGGGCACACCGCTTGCCACGATCAAGCTGACCAGCGCCGAGCTGGCGGACGATCTGCCCGAAGGCAGTGATGCGCGCGACGATGCGCTGCTGATCCGCGATCAGGCGGACCGGTGCCGCGATATCCTGCGGTCGATGGGCCGCGCCGGTAAGGACGATCTGCATCTGCGCCACGCCCCCCTGACCGCCGTCATCGACGAGGCGGCCGGCCCGCACGCCCAGCGCGGCAAGGCGCTGCTGTTCGATCACGCCCCGGTGGGCAGCGCACCCCAGGAGCCGCCCGTCATCCCGCGCCGCCCCGAGATTATCCACGGCCTGCGCAACCTGATCCAGAATGCCGTGGATTTCGCAGACAGCCGCGTCTGGATCGAAACCCGTTGGTCGGATCAAATGATCGCATTGCGTATCATGGATGACGGACCCGGCTATCCACCCCACCTGCTGGGCCGGATTGGCGATCCGATGATGCGCCGCCGCGCGCGCGGCCCCATTTCCAACCGGCCCGAATACGAGGGGATGGGCCTTGGTTTGTTCATTGCCAAAACGCTGCTGGAGCGGTCGGGCGCGACCCTCAGCTTCGCCAACGGGGCCGATTCGTTCCGGGGCGATTCGATCCGGCGCGAACGTATTGGCGCAGTGGTCGAAGTGGTCTGGCCGCTCGCTGAACTGGCGCAATACAGCACCGCAGGCAGCGGCGGGATCGGCCAGAATATCCCCTTTACGCACTGAATTCGCCGGTTTTCTCTGAAATACGCATGGATCTGCGCGTTACTTAACTCGCCGTTAACTCAGATTGCGCAGTGTTTTCGTCAGGGAAAATGCAAAAGGGACAGACGCATGGCTGCGATACCGCTGACGCTATGGCTGGGATTGGCCGCGATGGCCGGGGCGATTTCAGTCGCTGTCCTGTGGCTGATCGGTCGGTGGACACCTGAAACGCATGGCAGGCGGGGCATCTCGCCAACTGGCGGCAATGATGCGGTATTTCTCTTTCAGGACGATCATATGTTCGATCACCATTCCGGGGCCCTGCCGGATACACCGAATACATCGCTGGCCTGGCCAGAACTGCGCGCATGGTTTGAACCGCGCTTTGCCGGCCTTCCACAGACGCTGAAACATCTGACAGAAGATCAGGGGCTTTCCATCCGCTCATGCGAAGACGGTGACACCGCCGAACTGCGCCTGCTGCGCACCCAGCACGGAACCCGCGTAACGCTGTGCGATCCCCCCCATTCCTGCCCCGGTGAGCGACACCAGATGCTGGCCCAGCGCACGCGCCTGATCGAAGAGACAGAGGTGCTGCACGCCGCCCACTATCCGATCTGGAAGACCTCCCATGACGGCACGACCCTGTGGCAAAATGCAGCCTGCCGCGCGGCTTTTGATCCCGACGCGCAAGAGGTGACCATTCCGGAACCCGACCAGAACAGCGTCAGCCGATTTTCCATCACCCCTGTCAATGGCGGCCGCCCGGTATGGTACGAAGTGCATTCCGCCGCCTATCCGTCGCTGGTGCTGCATCACGCCATCGACATAACCAAGATCGTGACAGCCGAAACCATGCAGAAGGACTTTGTTCAGACCCTGACCAAGACATTCGCCTATCTGACCATTGGACTCGCCGTTTTCGACCGCAACCGAAAGCTTGCCCTGTTCAATCCCGCGTTGGTGGATCTGACATCGCTTCCGGCCCATTTTCTCAGCGCGCAGCCGGATCTGATGGCCTTCTTCGACAACCTGCGCAACCGCCGCGTCATGCCCGAACCGCGCAGCTACGCCACGTGGCGTACACAAATCAGCAACGTGATCGAAAGCGCCCAGGGAGGTCTGTATCAGGAAACCTGGTCACTGCCGAACGACGTGACCTACCGCGTCACCGGTCGGCCCCATCCCGACGGCGCGGTCGCCTTTCTGTTCGAGAACATCAGCGCCGAAGTCATGCTGGCCCGGCGGTTCCGGGCGCAGCTGGACTTGCGGCAATCTGCGCTGGATTGCCTGCCAGATGCGGTGATGGTGATTGGCGCTGACAACGTTCTGGCCTTCTGCAACGCTGCGGCAACGCGGCTGCTGGGGATCGATCCCGATATCTGCTTTGACGATATGACAGTGCCCGATCTGATAGGCGCCTGCGCCGCCGTGCTGCCTGCCCCGGCAGTCTGGCGCGACATCGAGGCCAGCCTCAGGACGCGCGGCCAGAGTGGCGGGATACATAAAACCGTGCCGGGGCACGGTCACAATCATCAATGCCGGTTGGAGCCACTGCCGGGCGGCGCCTGCATGATGACCCTTCAGACTCAGCCGGGAGTACCCCAGAAGGCAGCCGTCGCAGCCATAGCAGGCTGAACGCGGTTGCAGGCATCGGTGCCATGTGTAGTGTCCCGTCATGCACAAGTCGCACACACGCACGCTTACCTCGGACAGTCCTGACCGGACCTGCGCCATCGCCCACCGGCTGGCGCCGCTTCTGATGTCTGGGGACGTCCTGCTGTTGACAGGAGACATCGGCGCCGGCAAAACCCACTTTGCCCGCTGCCTGATCCAGTCTCTGCTGCCGGTGCCCGAAGACGTGCCGTCGCCCACTTACACGCTGGTTCAGACCTACCCCGGTCCCAAATCGGAAATCTGGCATGCGGACCTGTATCGGCTATCGGATACAAACGAGGTTTTTGAACTCGGTCTCATCGATGCGTTTGACAGCGCGATCTGTCTGATCGAATGGCCGGACCGGCTGGGCGATCTGGCGCCACCCGGGGCGCTTCGTCTGACGCTGGCCGCACTTGCCGACCCAAGCGCGCGATTGCTGACCCTTGAATGGCGCGGCGAGAACTGGACAAAACGTATTGAGGATCTCCTGGATGACTGACCGCACGGCCAAGGCCATGAATTTTCTCAGCCAAACCGTCTGGGCGGGGGCGACTGCGGCGGCGCTGGCCGGGGATGCGTCGAACCGCCGGTATCTTCGCATCCGGAAAGGCGACGAGACAGCCGTCCTGATGGACGCGCCGGCCGAACGCGGCGAAGACGTGCGCCCTTTCATCACCATTGCCGAGCATCTTTTGGCGCTTGGGCTAAGCGCACCGCGCATTCTGGCGCAGGATATCGATCAGGGATTTCTGCTGATCGAGGATCTGGGCGACGATCTGTTTGCGCGGATCATCCCGAGGCATCCGGAAATCGAGATCGACCTTTACCGCGCCGCCACTGACGTGCTGATTGAACTGCACAAGGCCGTCGCGCCGGCCGATCTGCCGTCATATGATACCGAACTCATGGCGCAGATGGCGGCCTTGGCTCTCGATTGGTATGCTGGTGCTGATGACGCGGCTCTGCGCGCGGACTTCATTAATGTGATGTCCCGGACCCTGGCCACGCATTGCGCAGGCCACGAGGTGCTGATCCAGCGCGATTACCATGCAGAGAACCTGTTGTGGCTGCCAGACCGCTCTGGGGCTGCCCGTGTTGGCCTGCTGGATTTTCAGGACGCGATGCGCGGGCATGTGGCCTATGATCTGGTGTCGCTGCTTCAGGATGCGCGGCGCGATGTGCCAGCCGGATTAGCGACCCAGATGATCGACCGGTATGTTTCGATGACAGGGCAGGACGATGCGGCGTACCAAGCGGCCTATCATGTGCTGGGTGCACAGCGTAACCTTCGGATTCTCGGGGTTTTTGCGCGGCTTTGCCTGCGCGATGGCAAGGCCCATTACGTCGATCTGATCCCGCGCGTCTGGGCACATCTGATGCATGATCTGAACCACCCCGCAATGGCCGACGCCGCGCCGCTTGTCCGCCGGGCATTGCCCGAACCAACATTAACCTTCCGTGAGGATCTGAAAAGCCGATGCGCACTGAACCAGACGCAATAATGCTGTTTGCCGCCGGGTTTGGCACACGGATGGGCGCGCTGACGGCGGATCGCCCAAAACCGTTGATCGTGGTTGCAGGGCAGCCTTTGCTGGATCATGCGCTAGATATCGCGACGGCGGTGCCTGTATCGCGAATTGTGGTTAACGCCCATTACAAGGCCGACCAGATCGCGGCGCATTTGAGCGGGCGTGACATACAGATCGCGTATGAAACACCGGAAATTCTGGACACTGGCGGCGGTCTGCGTGCCGCGCTGCCGATGCTGGATGCGGCCACGATCTATACGATGAACACCGATGCCGTCTGGCGCGGGCCTAATCCCCTGCGCCTGCTGTCCGACGCGTGGCAGCCCGACATCATGGATGCGCTGCTTTTGTGCCTACCCCCAACCCAAGCAATCGGGCATGTGGGCCCGGGCGATTTCCTGCGGTCCGAGGACGGCACCCTGTCGCGGGGCGCCGACCTGATTTACTCGGGCGTCCAGATCATCAAGGCCGAGACGTTGGAGGATACACCGCAAGGTGCGTTTTCGCTGAACATGGTTTGGGACAGACTGCTGGCAACGGGGCGGCTGCACGGCTGCATCTATGCCGGCAAATGGTGCGATGTGGGCCATCCCGGTGGTATCACGCTGGCCCAGGACATGCTGAGCGCGCCTGATGTTTGATCCCTCGGAACACGCGCGCGTCTTTGGCCTGCCGCCCGGCGTCGACTTTCCCGCCGCGCTGGTCGATGGCGTGCTGGACCGGCTGAGGGATACCCCGCCCGAGGCGATGGGCCGCGTGCATCTGATCGTCAACACAAGGCGCATGGCGCGGCGCATCCAAGCGCTGCTGAGCGATGGGACCGCGCGGCTGCTTCCCCGGATCTCGCTGGTCACCGATCTGGGGCGCGACTGGCGGATGGCGGATATCGCCCAGCCCGCGCCGCCGCTACGCCGGCGGCTGGAGCTGATCCAGCTTATTTCGTCCCTGCTGGACCAGCAGCCGGGGCTGGCGCCGCGCACCGCGCTGTATGATCTGGCCGACAGCCTTGCCAGGCTGATGGACGAGATGGAGGGCGAGGGCGTGTCGCCTGACGTCATCGATCAACTGGATATCAGTGACCAATCAGGCCATTGGGAACGCATCCGCGCCTTTCTGAATATCGTGCGCCACTTTACCGAAGGGCGCGGCGCGGCCGGCGCCGAGGCGCGTCAGCGGCAGGTGGTGCGGCGCACGATCAGCGGCTGGCAGGATGCGCCGCCACAGCATCCTGTGTTGCTGGCCGGCTCCACCGGGTCGCGCGGCACGACTCAGCTGCTGATGCAGGCGGTGGCCAACCTGCCGCAAGGCGCGGTTATTCTGCCCGGCTATGATTTCGACATGCGGGCCAGCGTCTGGGGCGCGCTGGACGACCCCATGCTCAGCGAGGATCATCCGCAATATCGTTTTTATGCGCTCCGCGCCGCGTTGGGGCTGGAGGGGATCGAGCGCTGGTCAGAGGCGCGCCCACCCAGCCCGGCGCGTGCGCGCCTTGTGTCGCTGGCCCTGCGCCCTGCCCCGATCACCGACCAATGGCTGGAAGAAGGGCCAAGGCTGGAGGGTATTGTGGGCGCCATGCAGGGCGTGACCCTGCTGGAGGCCCCTTCCCAGCGGATCGAGGCGCAGTGCATCGCCATGCGTCTGCGCGCGGCGGCTGAGAACGGCCAGACCGCCGCGCTGATCACCCCCGACCGCAGCCTGACGCGCCGCGTTGCTGCGGCGCTGGACCGGTGGGGCATCCTCCCCGACGACAGCGCCGGGGTGCCGCTGCACCTGTCACCGCCGGGCCGGTTCCTGCGCCATGTGGCCGAACTGTCGCTTGGGCCGCTGACGGCCGAGTCGTTGCTGACGCTGCTCAAACACCCGCTGACCCATACCGGCGGCGAACGCGGCGCGCATCTGCGCCTGACCCACGAGCTGGAGTTGCATCTGCGCCGCAATGGGCCGCCCTACCCGGGACCCAGCGACATCACAGCTTGGGCGGCGACGCTGAGCGAGCCACTGGCGGCAAACTGGGCGGGCTGGATCGCCAGCCATATCGCCGGGCAGGACGCACCCGACGCCCTACCGCTGGACGCACGCGCCAACGCTCATATCGTGGCAGCCGAGGCTATCGCGCAGGGCTGCGACACAGGCGCGGCCAGCGAACTTTGGCAGAAGGACGCGGGCAAGAAGGCGCGCGAGATTTGCAATATGCTGGTCGCCGAGGCGCCCCATGGCGGCGACATGATAGCGACCGACTACGCGACCCTATTTACCGCGATCCTGCAGGGCGAAGAAGTGCGCAGCGCCACCAATCCCCATTCCGGTATCCTGATCTGGGGCACGCTGGAGGCCCGCGTTCAAGGCGCCGACATGCTGATCCTTGCCGGCCTGAACGAGGGCAGTTGGCCGGAATCCCAGCCGCCCGATCCGTGGCTGAACCGCGCGCTGCGCCATCAGGCCGGGCTGCTGCTGCCTGAACGGCGGATTGGCCTGGCGGCGCATGATTTCCAGCAGGCGGTCCTGTCGGGCGAGGTGTGGATCACCCGCAGCGTGCGGTCGGACGATAGCGAAACGGTCGTTTCGCGCTGGCTGAACCGTCTGCAAAACCTGCTGGCAGGCTTGCCGGAACAAGGGGGCAAGACCGCGCTGGACGACATGCGTGCACGCGGGCAGATCTGGCTGGATAAGGCCGCCTTGCTGGAGGCCGTCACCCCAATCCCGCCCGCCCCGCGCCCGGCCCCCTGCCCGCCGGTGGATGTCAGGCCAAACCGCCTGTCAGTGACCGAAATCAAGCGCCTGATCCGCGACCCCTACGCCATTTACGCCAAGCACGTCCTGCGCCTGCGCCCGCTGAACCCCTTGATGCAGGCCCCCGATGCCTTGCTGCGCGGCATTGTCCTGCACGAAGTGCTGGAACGCTTTATCAAGGACAGCGTCGCCGATCCCAACCGCCTGACACGCGAGGCGCTCATGGAATTGGCGCAGCAGGTTCTGACGCGCGACGTGCCTTGGGCCGAGGCGCGGGCCCTGTGGCTGGCCCGTCTGGAACGTGTCGCCGACTGGTTCATCGACACTGAAATCGCGCGCCGCGACTTGGCGACGCCCACCGCGTTCGAGGCGCGCGGGCAGGCGGTGATGGCCGATCTTGGCTTTACCCTCGTGGCCGAGGCCGACCGGATCGACATCGACACGGACGGGCGGCTGCATCTGTATGATTACAAGACCGGCAAGCCTCCCTCGAAGAAAGAGCAGGCGATTTTTGACAAACAACTGCTGCTCGAGGCCGCGATTGCCCAGCGCGCAGGGTTCGGTGATCTGGCGCCCTGCGATGTGGCCCGCGCGATCTATATCGGCCTTGGCAGCACCCCTGCCGAAGTGCCCGCACCGCTGGAGAACGAGCCCGCCGAAAAGGTCTGGCAGGGCCTGCACGATCTGATTTCTGCCTACCGCGATCTGCGGCAGGGTTACACGGCCCGCCGCGCGATCCAGCGCAAGGACGAGGTGGGCGATTACGACCAGCTTGCGCGCTTTGGCGAGTGGGACATCACCGACGATCCGGCCCCGCAGGAGATGCCATGATGCAGCGCGACGATGCCACACTGCGCCAGATGGCAGCGGCGCGCCCGGACATGTCGACATGGCTCAGCGCCAATGCCGGTTCGGGCAAGACGCGGGTTCTGACCGACCGGGTGGCGCGCCTGCTGCTGGACGGGGTCGATCCGCAGCATATCCTGTGCCTGACCTACACCAAGGCCGCCGCCAGCGAGATGCAGAACCGCCTGTTCCTGCGGCTGGGCGCGTGGGCGATGCTGGAAGAGGACACACTGACCGCCGCGCTGAGTGATCTGGGCGTCGCCGGACCGCTGAGCGATACCGCCCTGCGCGATGCGCGGCGCCTGTTTGCCCGCGCGATCGAAGCGCCCGGCGGGTTGAAGATCCAGACGATCCATTCCTTCTGCGCCTCCCTGCTGCGCCGCTTTCCTTTGGAGGCGGGGGTCAGCCCGCAGTTTGTCGAAATGGAGGACCGGACCGCCAAGCTGCTGCGTGCCGAGATCGTCGAGCAGATCGCAGCTGGTCCTGATGCGGCCAAACTCTATGCACTGGCGCGTCACCATACCGGCGAAACGTTGGATGATTTGACCGCTGAGATCGCTGGCAAGGCGCCCCTGTTCGATGAAACCTGGACCCAGGCCGGGATGGCCAAGGCGCTGGGCCTGCGCCCGGATGCAACGCGACGCGGCCTCGAAAGCGACGTGTTTCATGGCCATGAAACCCAGCTATTGACCAAGTTAGTATCTGCCTTGAGCGTCGGCAGCACAAACGACATCAGAGCTGCAGCCAAGCTGAAGCGCATCAATGCGCTGGACTTCAGCTCCCTTCCCATCCTCGAGGACGCATTCCTGACGAAATCCGGCAAGGCGCCCTTCACCGTCTCCACCCGCTTTCCGACCAAGGCGACCCGCGCCGCGCTGAGCGATACGATGGATCTGATCGATGCGTGGATGCACCGTGTCGAGGCTGCCCGCCCGCAGCGCATCGCGCTGGAGGCGCTGTATTTCAGCACCGCCTTGCACGAATTCGCCCAGATATTCCTGCCCGCCTATGCACGCGCCAAACAACTGCGCGGCTGGCTGGATTTCGATGATCTGATCCTGCGGGCGCGGGCCCTTCTGACCCGATCGGACGTGGCGGCGTGGGTGCTGTTCCGGCTGGATGGCGGCATAGATCACATTCTGGTGGACGAGGCGCAGGATACCAGCCCGGTGCAATGGCAGGTGATCGACCGGCTGGCGCAGGAATTCACCAGTGGCCTTGGCGCGCGGCAGGATGTGCAGCGCACGATCTTTGTCGTCGGAGACAAGAAACAGTCGATCTATTCCTTTCAGGGCGCCGATCCGCGCGAATTCGACCGGATGCAGCGCGACTTTGCCGAGCGGTTGGAGGCGGCCGGTACGCCCCTGCAAACCCAGAGGCTGGAACATTCGTTCCGCTCTTCCAGCGCCATTCTCGATACCGTCGACGCCACGTTTCACGGGCGCGAGGAATCGGGGTTTTCCCCGGAACAGAGCCACATTCCCTTTTGGTCCGCCCTGCCCGGCCGCGTCGATCTGTGGCCGGTCAAACCCGCGCCTGAGGCATCCGATGATCCGCCATGGCACATGCCTGTCGACGTGCGCGCCGAAAGCGACCCCGACATCGTACTGACCGGGCAGATCGCGGATGCCATCGCCCAAATGATCTCTGACGCGCAGCCCATCCCCGAGGGCGACGGCATGCGTCCGGTTTGCGCCGGCGATTTCCTGATCCTCGTGCAGCGCCGCGCCGCGCTCTTTCACGAGATCATCCGCGCCTGCAAAGCGCGCGATCTGCCCATCGCCGGGGCCGACCGGCTGAAGGTGGCTGGCGAACTGGCGGTCAAGGATCTGGCGGCGATCCTGTCCTTTCTCGCCACGCCCGAGGATGATCTGTCGCTCGCCGTTGCCCTACGCTCGCCCATTTTCGGCTGGGACGAGGCGCAGCTATACGGCTTGGCGCAGGGGCGGCGGCATAAATATCTGTGGGAGGCGCTGCGCGAGCGTGCGGCGGAATTCCCCGAAACCATGCAAATCCTGAACGATCTGCGCGATCAGTCCGAATACATGCGCCCCTATGATCTGATCGAACGTATCCTGACGCGCCACGATGGCCGCCGCCGCATGCTGGCCCGGCTGGGGTCCGAGGCCGAGGACGGCATCGACGCACTATTGTCGCAGGCAATGGCCTACGAGCGGCGCGCGGTGGACAGCCTGACCGGGTTTCTGGTCTGGCTGGAAACCGACGATATGGAAATCAAGCGCCAGATGGACAGCGCCGGCGACCGCATCCGCGTGATGACGGTCCACGGCGCCAAGGGGCTGGAGGCCCCCGTTGTCATCCTGCCGGAAGCGGGCAAGCGGCAGATCACGATCCGCGACCAGATCCTGAAAACCGGCGGCGCTCCGCTGTGGCGCATGCGCGCGGGCGCAATGCCAGAGGCCCAGACCGCCATCGTCGAGGCCATGAAAGACGCGCAAGAGGCCGAGCGCGATCGCCTGCTATACGTGGCGATGACGCGCGCCGAAAAATGGCTGATCGTCGCTGCGGCCAAGGATCCCGGCGATGGCGGCGACAGCTGGCTGGCAAAGATCCGCGAAGGCATGACGCGGCTGGGCGCGTTGCCGCACCGCTTTGACGGCGGCGACGGCCTGCGGCTGGAGCGCGGCGATTGGGCGGCGGTCAATGTAGTCCCGTCCGTCGCGGAACCGGCTCAAAAGACCCAGCTAGAGCCGTATTTTCGTGCCCCTGCCCCCACGCCACCGGACGAGGTTCAAACGCGCCGCCCATCCGATCTGGGCGGCGCCAAGGCATTGCCCGGCGATCCCGGCCAGGACGAGGAAACCGCCAAGAAGCGCGGCCGCCAGATCCATGCCCTGCTGGAATTCCTGCCGACCCTGCCCGAGGCTGACTGGCCCGGCGCAGCCGCGTCCATCCTGGGCCAGGGGCCGGATGCAGCAGATCCGGCCCAGACAGAGGCGCTGCACGCCGAGGCGGCGCACGTCCTGCAAGACAAGTCCCTCGCCCACCTATGGGGCCCGGATGCCCTGCCCGAGGTCGGCATCATCGGCGACATTCCCGGTCTGGGGCGTCTGCAAGGCATCATCGACCGGCTGATCATTCGCGGCGACACCGTGCTAATCGTTGACTTCAAATCCAACATTCTGGTTCCCGGCAGCCCGGGCGACTGCCCCGAAGGCCTGCTGCGGCAGATGGGCGCCTACGCCGCCATGGCCGCGGAAACCTACCCTGACCGCCATATCCAAACCGCTATTCTCTGGACCGCCACCGCAACGCTGATGACCCTGCCCCTTGAGGCCGTGACCGCTGCACTGCATCGGACCGGGGCAACTTGACCTTGGCGGCATCGCTACTTAGGTATCGACAGAACCCAAACGCAGGAGAGCAACATGGCCACCGTAGCCGTCACTGACGATACTTTCGACGCCGAAGTGAAGAATTCCGACATCCCCGTCGTGGTCGATTTCTGGGCCGAATGGTGCGGCCCCTGCAAGCAGATCGGACCCGCACTGGAAGAACTGTCAGCCGAAATGCAGGGCAAAATAAAAGTCGTCAAGGTCGACGTCGACAGCAACCCGAACTCGGCCGTTGCGATGGGCGTGCGCGGTATTCCGGCGCTGTTCATCTTCAAGAACGGCGAAGTGGTGTCGAACCGCTCGGGCGCCGCACCCAAGGCCGCCCTCCAAAGCTGGATCGAAGACTCGATCTGATCTTTGCTGTTTCACGATATCCAAAGGGCGCCGCATGTGGCGCCCTTTTTGCATGCCGCGCCGCAGAACTTGCAGTCTGGCGGCACGGCTTCCATATAGTCCCAAAGACATAAGGAGCGATCACATGGCGAGCGAGCAATTCCCCGGATGGCATGGCACCACCATCATCGGCGTGCGCAAGGGCGGCGAAGTGGTGATCGCAGGCGATGGGCAGGTCAGTCTGGGCCAGACCGTGATCAAGGGCACCGCGCGCAAGGTGCGCCGCCTCAGCCCCGGTGGCTTTGACGTGGTCGCAGGATTTGCCGGGTCCACCGCCGATGCCTTTACCCTGCTGGAACGGCTGGAGAGCAAACTGGAGGCGACCCCCGGCCAGTTGCAACGCGCAAGTGTCGAACTGGCCAAGGACTGGCGCACCGACAAATACCTGCAAAAGCTGGAGGCGATGCTGATCGTCACCGATGGCGCCGAGCTTTACGTCATCACCGGCGCCGGCGACGTGCTGGAGCCCGAACATGACGTGACCGCCATCGGATCGGGCGGCAACTACGCCCTCGCCGCCGCGCGCGGCATGATGGACAGCGATCGCAATGCCGAGCAGATCGCCCGCGACGCGATGGCGATCGCCGCTGACATCTGTGTCTATACCAACGGCAATCTGACGGTCGAGATGATCGCCAAATAAGCCGCCGAAAGGACCCCCAATGACCGACCTTACCCCCCGCGAAATCGTCAGCGAACTGGATCGCTTCATCATCGGCCAAAAGGACGCCAAGCGCGCCGTCGCCGTCGCCCTGCGCAGCCGCTGGCGCCGCAGGCAACTGGCCGATGACCTCCGCGACGAGGTCTATCCCAAGAACATCCTGATGATCGGGCCCACCGGCGTCGGCAAGACCGAGATCAGCCGCCGTCTGGCCAAACTGGCCCGCGCCCCCTTTATCAAGATTGAGGCGACGAAATTCACCGAGGTCGGATATGTCGGTCGCGATGTCGAGCAGATCATCCGCGATCTGGTCGAATCCGCCATCGCCATGATCCGCGAGCAGATGCGCGAGGATGTCGCCTCCGCCGCCCGCACGGCCGCCGAGGAGCGCGTCATCACCGCCATCGCCGGCGAGGATGCCCGCGAAGGCACGCGCGGATTGTTCCGCAAAAAGCTGAAATCGGGTGAATTGGACGATACAATCATCGAGTTGGACGTCGCCGACAACTCGAACCCCATGGGCATGATGGACATTCCCGGCCAGCCCGGCGGCGGCCAGATGGGGATGATGAACCTTGGCGATATCTTCGGTAAGGCATTCGGCGGGCGCACCGTGAAACGCAAGATGACCGTCGCCGACAGCTATGACATCCTGATCGGCGAAGAGGCCGACAAGCTACTGGATGACGAAACGGTCAACCGCGCAGCGCTGGACGCGGTTGAGCAGAACGGCATCGTCTTTCTGGACGAGATCGACAAGGTCTGCGCGCGCAGCGACGCACGCGGCGGCGACGTCAGCCGCGAGGGCGTGCAGCGCGACCTGTTGCCGCTGATCGAGGGCACGAATGTCAGCACAAAGTACGGAACGGTGAAAACCGACCATATCCTGTTCATCGCGTCGGGCGCGTTTCACATCGCCAAACCGTCCGATCTGCTGCCGGAATTGCAGGGCCGCCTGCCCATCCGGGTCGAACTGCGCGCCCTGACCGAAGGCGATTTCGTGCGCATCCTGACCGAAACCGACAACGCGCTGACCCGCCAATACACTGCCCTGATGAAAACCGAGCAGGTCACTGTCACCTTCACCGAGGACGGTATCGCCGCCCTTGCGCATATCGCGGCCGAGGTGAACGCATCGGTCGAAAATATCGGCGCCCGCCGTCTCTATACGGTGATGGAGCGGGTGTTCGAAGAACTCAGCTTTAACGCGCCCGAACGAATTGGCGATGAGGTCACGGTGAATCGGGCCTTCGTCGACAAGAACCTGGGCGAGCTGGCCAAATCCACCGATCTCAGCCGGTACGTTCTCTGACGGTGTAGCGCTTGCGGGCTTTTTCTTGGTGAAAATACCCAATTCCGGCCTACCATCCGGCGCGGCGGCCCTGTTACCGGGGGCGTCGCAAATAAACGTAGTAGGCACCACCGCCGCCGTGGCGATTATGCGCATTCGTCACCTGCATCACCAGACCGGACAGCGGCGGAATACTTAGCCAGTGGGGCACATTATGGCGCAGCACACCCTGGCGCACCGGCATCGGACCGTCTGTATCGCTGCGACGCCCCTTGCCCGTGATGACCAGAACCAGCCGTTTACCCTGCCCGTGGGCGCGAAAGATGAACCCTGACAGCGCACCATGGGCGCGGTCCACCGTCATACCGTGCAGGTCAATGCGCGCCTCTGGCGACAGCTTGCCCCGTTTCAGCTTGCCGTAAGCCTTGCGGTCCATGGTGACCGGCAGCGCGCGCATTCGGTCCGTCAGCCCTGGCAGAACGTCATGCACCGGTCCACCGCGCGCCGCCTTTTGCCCCAGCGCAAATGGCTTGACCGGTTGGGGCGCCTCAGGCGCGGACTGGACCGGACGGTCAAGCGTTTGCGCGGGTGGTTTCGGACGCGGCTGAACCGGGTTCAGCGGTGTCGCGGTGCGGGCGACCTGCGTCCACAGGTCAAGCTCATCAGGGCGAAGGCGTCGGCTGCTCATCACATGGCATCCGGTGCCATCGCATAAGCGCGTTGAATCGGCATCAAAACCAGCATCCGGCCCTCATCGCGCAGCGTACCGGCAGCGCGGCCTGCCGCGTCACCCGTCCCCATGAACAGATCAGCCCGCTGTGCGCCCTTGATCGCCGATCCGGTATCCTGGGCCACCATCAGGCGGTGAACGGGCTGGACCCCCGCCTTTTCGATCCAGACCGGCGCGCCCAGCGGGACAAAGGCCGGGTCGACCGCGATCGACCGCCCTGTGGTAATCGATCGGTTCATCGCACCGCGCGGCCCGTCAGCGGGATCCAGATCGTCGATCCGGCGAAAAAAGACATAGGACTCATTGTGAAACAGCAGTTCGGCCCCTTCTTCGGGATTCCGACGCACCCAGTTTTTGATCACCTGCGCCGATACCTGATGCACCTCGTAAATGCCGCGACGGACCAGTTCGGCCCCGATAGAGCGGTATTCGTGCCTGTTAGAGCCACCATAGCCCACGCGGATCATGCGCCCATCTGGCAGGCGAATCCGACCCGATCCCTGGATCTGAAGGAAAAACAGTTCGACCGGGTCATCGACCCATGCAATTTCAAGGCCGCGATCCTTCATGTCCGGGCCTGTTTCGATCTCGCGGCGCGTCAGCCATGGCCCCTCGATCTGCGCCTCGGGCGGCTGGCGATAGAGCGGATATTGAAACCGTCCTGAGCGGCGCAGCGATCCGTCAAGCTCGGGCTCGAAATAGCCAGTAAAAAGGGCAGACCTGCCTTCGCTGATCAGGACGGGGCGAAAAAACAGCTCAAAGAAATCGCGCGCCCCCGGCTTTTGCTGAGCAAACGCGCAGAGGGGGCGCCAATCGATGTCTTTCATGTCCGGGCACGTCTGGGTAAAAACACCCAGCGCGCTGGCATGATCGTCAGCCTCCCAACCTTCAAGATCGGCAAAGCTGAGAATATCGTAGTTCACATCGGACGCTGTGGCACAGCCGGGCCATGGCAGCGCCAGCGTTATCGCGACAACAGCCGCCCTGATCATTCGCCCGTGGCGACGAGCCGCCAGTTGGGATCGTCGGCACCCATGACACGTTCGAAGGTCCAGACGTCCTTTTGACGCTTCGATTTGTCAGGCTCGCCCTCCACGATTTCACCGTCCGGGCCGCGCACGACCGAAACCAGCTCGCCCACGAATCTAACGGTGATTTCCGCCGTTCGAGTAGCGGCGTCAAACGCGGCCGAGGACAGTGTCATATCGCGAATCCCGATAAAATCAGCCTCGATGGTCAGACCTTTTTCTTCGCGGATGGCGATTACTTCGGCGAATGAATTGTAGACATCCTCCGACAGGAAGGGGCGCATATCGTCCATTTCGCCGCGTTCGAACGACATCAGGATCATCTCGTATGCGCCGCGCGCACCGCCGAGGAAATCGGTCACGCCAAAGGATGGCTCGGCGCGCTTCATCTCGGCGAGGGCTGCGGCAGAATCACTGCCCTCGGGCACGTGATCGATAATGTCGTGGTCCGGGCCACCTTCGATCACTTCCAGATTGTGGGTACGCGGTGTGGGCGCACCCTGCACCTCGTGCGGGGGCTCGTGGCCGTCGCGGGTTCCCAGAACGCTTCTGAGCCGCAGGATCAGGAAAACAGCGATGCCGGCAAGCACCAGAAGCTGCAAAACGGGCGAGTTCATTGATACCTCATTCAGGCAAAGCGTTGAAAAACGTGTATTGTTGACCTTATGTAGGCATGAGTGCGCGGCAAGTCCACCTTGGCGCGCCGTAAAACAAAGGAGTTGCCCCCTCATGTGGCTATTGCTGGCGTTCATCGTCGTCCCGCTGATCGAAATCGGTCTGTTTATTCAGGTCGGCGGCATCATCGGATTGTGGCCAACGCTTCTGATCGTCCTGCTGACGGCGATTCTGGGCACCTGGCTTGTCCGGGCGCAGGGGGCGGTGACCTTGGGACAGCTTCGCGGCTCGTTTTCGCAGCAGACCGACCCGACCGAACCGCTGGCGCATGGTGCAATGATCCTGATCGCCGGCGTCCTGTTGCTGGTGCCCGGGTTTTTCACCGATGCGCTGGGGTTCGCGCTGCTCACGCCGCCGTTTCGGCGCGCGGCATTCGCCTATCTGCGCAAGCGGATCAATGTCCAAAGCTTCGCCGCCGGACCGCAAGACGCGCCGCGCGCACAAGGCCCGACCACCATAGAGGGTGATTATCACGAGGTTTCGCCTGACGATGAGCCACGCGGCCCATCAGGCTGGACGAGGGATTGAGACAGCCACGCCAACCTGCTATTTCAGGCGCATATTCCGCCTAACGAGGAGACAACGATGGCCGAGCAGGAAAACGGCGCCGATGGCGCGCAGGACCAACAGCAGCAACAGCCCCAGGTAAAAATGAACACCCTCACGCAGTTCGTGCGCGATCTGTCGTTCGAAAATATTCTGGCACAGCGCGGCACCGGCGGCGAAGTACAGCCCGTTATCACGGTCAACGTCCATCTGGAGCCGAAAAAGCGCAACGCCGAGCACCAGTATGAGGTGATCGCCAAGCTCAAGATCAATTCCAAGAACAAGGGCACCGATGAGGACCTGTTCGTGCTGGAACTGGAATATGCGGGCGTTTTCCACATCGAAGGTGTTCCCGAGGATCAGCTGCATCCGTTCCTGATGATCGAATGCCCGCGCATGATGTTCCCGTTCTTCCGCCGCATCGTATCGGACGTGACGCGCGACGGTGGCTTCCCGCCGCTGAATCTGGAAAATATCGACTTCGTGGCGATCTACCGTCAGGAAATCGCACGTATTCAGGCCGAAAAAGGCCAGCGCGCCGACGCCTGATCGCGCGGTGCGGCACTCTTTCAGGCCACCTGTGTCACGGCGTGGCCTGAAAGACCTTAACCCGGCTTATCCCATAGCGGCGCATCGCCCAATGTCTTGACGAACGCGCTATGCGCTTGGGCCTCGGCGTCACTCAGGCGGGCGGGCAGGGGGTGTTGCCTGGGGGCAGGGCGCCATGCATTATGTGTCTCTGTTCCCTTGGTTTGGGTCTGATCTGCACCCAGAACCAGGTCGGGTTGACGCCCGCCAATCAGCTCCAGATACACTTCGGCCAGTATTTCGGAATCGAGCAGGGCGCCGTGTAGCGTGCGCGCGCCATTGTCGATGTTGAAACGGCGGCACAGCGCGTCCAGGGACGCGGGAGAGCCGGGAAATTTCTTGCGCGCGATGGCCAGCGTGTCGATGGCCTGCTCCCATGGTAATTGGGGCAGGCGCAGCCAGCGCAGTTCGGCATTCAGGAATTTCATGTCAAACGCAGCGTTATGAATCACCAGTTTGGAATCGCCGACAAAGCTGAGAAATGCCTGCGCGATATCGGCAAATAGCGGCTTGTCCCGCAAGAAATCATCGCCTAGCCCATGCACCTTGAACGCATCTTCGGGCATGGCGCGCTGCGGGTTGATATACTGGTGATACGTCCGCCCGGTCGGCATGTGGTTCAGCAGCTCGACACCGCCGATTTCAACGATACGATCGCCCTGTTCAGGCTCGAATCCAGTGGTTTCAGTGTCTAGCACGATCTCACGCATGGTGCAGACCTTTCCTGATGTCATCCACAATAGCCTGCACCTGCGCGCGGGCATGTTCAAGCGTATCGGTGGTGACCACCCATGTCGCGCGGGCGCGTTTTTCAGCATCCGGCATCTGTTTGGTCAAAATCGCGCTGAACTGCGCCTCGCTCATCGTGTTGCGGGCCAGAACGCGGGCGCGCTGAACCTCGGGCGGGGCGGTCACGCAGATGGTGGCGTCCATCGTCGCGTCAAACCCGCTTTCAAACAGCAGAGGAATGTCGAGAACGGCAATATCAGCCTCTGTTGCGGCCAAAAATGCCTGTCTGTCGGCAGCGACCAACGGGTGAACAATAGCCTCGATCCGGGCGAGGGCGGTGTCATCCGCCGCGATGATCGCCTTGAGCCGGGTGCGCGACACACCGTCATCCTCGATCGCGTCCGAAAATTCGGACCGCATCGGCGCAACGGCTGCGCCGTCTGGCGCATACATGTCATGCACCGCGGTATCCGCGTCCCAGACGGCACAGCCCAGGTCCGCAAACATGCGCGCCGTGGTCGATTTACCCATGCCGATCGATCCGGTCAGTCCCACCAGATACGTCATCGCAGCGCGGCATCCCGCGTGGCGGCGTCGACCTCGGGCCTCTTGCCAAACCACCGCTCGAACCCTGGAACCGCCTGATGCAGCAGCATCCCAAGGCCGTCGACGGTATGGCATCCCATTTCTTCTGCAGTTTCCAATAGCTGCGTGCGCAGCGGGGCATAGACGATGTCAGTGACGACGGCACCCTTTTGCAGACCCTGCAGCGGCACATCCAAGGAGGGCTGGCCGACCATTCCCAGCGACGTGGTATTCACCACCGTCGCGCAATGCTCCAGCATGTTTCCCGCCTGCCTCCAGTCGAACACGCGTATCCGCTTGCCAAATTCCTGCGCCAGCGCGTCGGCGCGCATGCGGGTACGGTTCGACAGCAAAATTTCCGGCACGCCCGCATCCAGAAGCGCCACGATCACAGCGCGCGATGCGCCGCCAGCCCCCAGCACAGCCGCAGGCCCGTTGGCGCCGTCCCAGCCGCACGGGGCATTTTTCAAATTATTGATAAATCCGTAACCATCTGTATTATCAGCATGGATTTTCCCATCCTTGCCGAAAATCAGTGTGTTGGCGGCCCCGATCAGCGCCGCGCGATCGGTTACTATATCGACCAGTCCCAGCACCTTTTCCTTGTGCGGGATCGTGATGTTGGCACCTACAAACCCGGCCTTGGGCAGAGTCCGCAATACCTCGGCCAGGTTTTCAGGACTGACATTCATCGGAACATAATGCCCCGGAAGATCCATCACCGTCAGCCAGTGACGGTGAATTCTGGGGGATTTCGAATGGGCGATAGGCGATCCTATCACACCCGCCAGAGGTATGGTCTGATCCGTCATGTGTCCAACACTCCCCGCGTCGTCAGAAAGCCGAGCAGCTCCAGCAGGGGCAGGCCCAGCACATGGAAATAGTCGCCGGTGATACGCCCGAACAACCGCACGCCTTCCTCTTCCAGTTTATAGGCGCCGACGGAATGGCGGATGCTGTCCCAGTTGCGCGCCACATAATCATCCGTATAGGAATCGGATACATCACGCATCTGCATCTGCACAACACCTACATGACGCCAGACAGACGCACCTCCCTGACATATGACAGCGGCGGATATCAGACGGTGGACCTGACCGCGCATCTGCGCCAGTTGGGTGATCGCGGCCTCTGGCGTACCGGGTTTGGACAGGATTAGTCCGTCCAGATCCAGAACCTGATCGCAGCCTATGACCAAAGCCTCTGGATAGCGTTCGCTGATCTTTCGCGCTTTCATCTCGGCCAGGGCATCGGCGATATCACGCGGCGATACGCCATCGGCGATCAGCGATGCCTTGGCGCTATCCTCATCGACGCGAGCGCCCATCACATCAAAGACGACTCCGGCATTGCGCAGCAACGTACTGCGAATTTCCGAGTTCGAGGCAAGGATAATGCGGACAGACATGTGGACAACTCCATGAGCAAGTGGGGGAGGGTTGGCCCGTGTTATCCACATTTTGGTGCAACCGCCACGCAGATGGGGACAGACGAGCTGCGCCAGCCCCGTTCGCGGGTGTCATACCACTGTGGATTGTATGGAATCTGCGGCTGTAGGAATCACCTGCCGCGAAGTTTATCCCAAAGGCGGGGATCATCCTCAGGGAAAGAGAAACATCGGTAAAAAGCCTTATACACAAGGGTATTTGTCCACGCTATATCCGTATGTGTCGCAGTGAATGAACAGTGTTATCCACAGGGTGGATCACTGTGGACAGATCTGTGGGGAATACAATAATCCACAGAGTCTGGCGGCCCTACCTAATCATCATCTTTTTCTATATTTCTTTCATTTATTAGTAAGTCCATCCCGGCGGAGACGTTCCATGATCCCAATTCTCGCAGAGCTTTACCTTTGGACAAAGGCGCTTCATATCGTGTCGGTCATCGCCTGGATGGCCGGTCTGTTCTATTTGCCCAGGTTGTTCGTCTATCACACCGAAGCAGCGCGGAGGGGCGACAGCCGCGACGAAATATTCCAGGTGATGGAGCGCAGACTTCTGCGCGCGATAATGAGCCCGGCGATGGTTGCCACCTGGCTGTTTGGTCTGGCGCTGGTTCTGACACCTGGTATTGTCGATTGGTCGTCTGTCTGGCCTTGGACCAAGGCAGCCGGTGTGCTGGGAATGACGTGGTTCCATCAATGGCTGGGCCTGCGTCGCAAGGAGCTTGCAGCAGGTACCTGCACCGTCAGCGGTCGTACGTTCCGGATTATGAACGAGGTGCCGACCCTTCTGCTGATTGTCATCGTTTTTTCCGTTGTTCTGAAGTTCTAGGCTGATTGACTCGGGCGGCTTGCACGCGTATTCACCGCCCAAGCGCCCCGTCCGGGGCTATGCAATTCCCTGATGATCCAATCGATGTTTGCGCCGACGCGCCTGTGAGGCTGATCCATGTCCGATGATGACCGTTTGAACCTGTGCGATCTAAAGGCGCATACCGCCAAGCATCTTCTGTCTATGGCCGAAGAGCTGGAGATCGAGAACGCCTCGACCATGCGCAAGGGCGAGATGATGTTCTCGATCCTGAAAGAGCGGGCCGAGGATGGGTGGACCGTGTTCGGCGATGGCGTGATTGAGGTCTTGCAGGACGGTTTCGGGTTCCTGCGCTCGCCCGAGGCGAACTATCTGCCCGGCCCGGACGATATCTACGTGTCGCCCGAGATGATCCGGCGCTATTCGCTGCGCACCGGGGATACCATCGAAGGCGAAATGAAGCAGCCCGATGATACCGAGCGTTACTTTGCCCTGACCAGCGTTGAACAGATCAATTTCGAGGATCCGCAAAAGGCACGTCACAAGATCGCATTCGACAACCTGACGCCGCTTTATCCTGACGAGCGTCTGACGCTGGAAATCGACGATCCGACGATCAAGGATAAAACTGCGCGAATCATCGACCTGGTCGCGCCAATCGGCAAGGGCCAGCGCTCGCTGATCGTCGCGCCGCCGCGCACGGGTAAAACGGTGATTCTGCAAAACATCGCGGCAAGCATCGAACGCAACCACCCGGAGATTTATCTGATCGTCCTGCTGATTGACGAGCGACCCGAAGAAGTCACTGACATGCAACGCTCGGTCAAGGGCGAAGTCGTCAGCTCGACCTTTGACGAACCCGCAACGCGCCACGTTGCCGTTGCTGAAATGGTGATTGAAAAGGCAAAGCGTCTGGTCGAACATAAACGAGATGTTGTGATCCTTTTGGACTCTATCACAAGACTTGGTAGGGCATACAATACGGTTGTGCCGTCCTCGGGCAAGGTTCTGACAGGCGGTGTCGATGCAAACGCCCTGCAAAGGCCCAAGCGGTTCTTCGGTGCGGCGCGCAACATCGAAGAGGGCGGATCGCTTACCATTATCTCGACTGCGCTGATCGATACCGGCAGCCGCATGGACGAAGTCATCTTTGAAGAGTTCAAAGGCACCGGTAACTCCGAGCTGGTGCTTGATCGCAAGATCGCGGATAAACGCGTGTTCCCAGCCATCGACATCCTCAAATCGGGCACCCGCAAAGAGGAACTTCTGGTCGACAAGATGGACCTTCAGAAGACGTTCGTTCTGCGCCGCATTCTGAACCCGATGGGAACAACGGACGCCGTCGAGTTCCTGATTTCCAAGCTCAGACAGACCAAGACGAATGCCGAGTTCTTCGATTCGATGAATACCTGACACTTCAGTCAACGGGGGAACGGTCGTGGAGACGATCTTTGCAATGTCCTCAGCGCAGGGCAAGGCGGGTGTATCTGTGCTGCGTGTCTCCGGTCCGCAGGCGTTTGATGCATGCCGCAGCCTGTGCGGCGATGTTCCGCCTACGCGTGTCGCGTCGCTCCGCCTCCTGACGGATGCTGACGGGGTGTTACTGGACCAGGCCCTGGTACTGACCTTTGCAAAAGGGGCCAGTTTTACCGGTGAAGAAAGTGTTGAATTCCAAGTACATGGAAGCATTGCAGTTGTTTCTGCTGTATTGAGCAGGTTGGCGGACATGCCAGATCTCAGGATGGCTGATCCCGGAGAGTTCACGCGCCGCGCGTTGGATAACGGATGTCTGGATGTTGCCCAGATCGAAGGTCTTGCCGATCTTATCGATGCTGAAACCGAGGTGCAGCGCACTCAGGCGTTACGGGTTCTGTCTGGGGAACTTGGCGCGCGGGCCGAAGGGTGGCGGCGCGATCTGATCCGCGCGGCTGCTTTGATTGAGGCGACAATTGATTTCGCGGATGAGGATGTTCCTGTAGACGTATCGCCGGAGGTCACAGGGCTGATTTCTGGTGTAATTGGCGATCTCGATCGCGAAATTTCAGGCGTCGTCGTAGCTGAACGGATCCGAACAGGGTTCGAAGTGGCGATCCTTGGCGCGCCGAATGTCGGTAAATCGACATTGTTGAACGCTTTGGCGGGCCGCGATGCCGCCATCACCTCAGATGTCGCAGGTACCACGCGGGATGTGATCGAGGTGCGGATGGATCTCAGGGGGTTGCCGGTCACGCTTTTGGATACAGCGGGCCTGCGTGATACAGCCGACCGTGTCGAGGCGATTGGCGTCGAAAGAGCAAAATCGAGGGCCGTATCAGCAGATTTGCGGGTTTTTTTGGTGGAACCTGGCGAAACACCTCCCTTGGAACCACTTGCCGACGATATTGTACTGCTCGCGAAAAGTGATATTCAAACCGGTGATTACCCCGGTATTTCAGGGCAGACCGGCGCGGGTATCGATAAGTTGGTAGCTCAAATAGCCGATATCTTGAGCCAGCGTGCCGCGAGGGCGGGGATCGCGGTCAGGCTGCGGCACCGCGACGCGATGCTCAGGGGCATTGACTGTCTTCGTGCGGCGAAGAATTTGATCGATACTGCTCCGGATATGGCAGATCTGGCGGCAGAAGAGTTGCGCAGCGCTGTTCGGGCGCTTGATTCTCTGGTAGGTCGTGTAGATATCGACAATGTTCTGGATGAGATCTTCGCCAGTTTTTGCCTCGGGAAATGAGGAGTGTTTCACGTGAAACATTATGACTTCGACGTTCTGGTTATCGGCGGCGGTCACGCCGGTTGCGAGGCTGCGCATGCAGCCGCGCGAATGGGCGCACGTACGGGGCTGATCACACTCACACGCGCCGGTATTGGTGTCATGTCTTGTAATCCAGCTATCGGTGGGTTGGGTAAGGGGCATCTTGTCCGCGAGATTGATGCGCTGGACGGTGTTATGGGACGTGTCGCTGATGCGGCCGGGATTCAGTTCCGGCTCCTCAACCGGCGAAAGGGCCCGGCGGTTCAAGGGCCGCGAGCGCAAGCCGACCGGAATATCTACCGGCGCAAAATGCGTGCTGAGATGACAGATCAGAAAAATCTGTCGATCATCGAGGCGGAAGCCACTGATTTCTTGATGGAAAATAGCAAGGTTTCGGGCGTTATTCTAAAAGATGGATCGCAAGTTTCATCAGGATCTGTTGTCCTGACGACAGGAACCTTCCTGCGAGGCGTTATCCATATCGGGGATGTCTCGCGACCGGGCGGGCGCATGGGAGAAGAGCCGTCGGTCAAGCTCGCAGAGCGTATTGATAGCTTCGGCCTTGCCATGGGTCGTCTGAAAACCGGCACGCCACCGCGGCTGGATGGGCGTACGATCGACTGGGGCGTTCTAGAGAAGCAGCCGGGGGATGATAGTCCTACGCTTTTTTCCTTTATGTCCAGCGCTGTACAGGCAGAGCAAATTTCATGCGGCATTACCCGAACCAACGAGGGCACCCACGAAATCATACGCGATAACCTTGGTAAATCGGCAATGTATGGTGGTCACATTGACGGCGTGGGACCGCGGTATTGCCCATCAATTGAGGATAAAGTTGTCCGTTTTGCGGATAAAACATCCCACCAGATTTTTCTGGAACCGGAAAGCCTGACAGATCACGCGATTTACCCGAATGGCATTTCCACATCACTGCCTGCGGATGTGCAACTGTCATATGTCAGGTCGATTACAGGGTTGGAAAAGGCCGAGATTCTTCAGCCTGGCTACGCGATTGAGTATGACTATATCGATCCGCGGGCCTTGGATGCGACGCTTGCGGTACGGAGCGTGCGTGGACTTTACCTTGCGGGCCAAATCAACGGGACTACTGGCTATGAAGAGGCTGCGGCTCAGGGTCTGGTCGCGGGACTAAATGCCGCTTTGAGCGCGCGCGGGGAGGATCCAGAGATATTTGGCCGGTCGCAAAGCTATATTGGCGTGATGATCGACGATTTGATTACGCGCGGAGTATCAGAGCCATATCGCATGTTTACGTCACGCGCTGAATTTCGTCTATCGCTTCGCGCTGACAATGCTGACCAGCGGCTCACGGGCCGTGGGGTTGAGATCGGCTGTGTTTCTAACGGCCGTCGCTCTTTGTTCGATAAAAAGATGGAACAGTTGTCGACTGCACGGCGGCGCATAGAAAGCCTGTCTTTTACGCCACGCGATCTGGAATCTCTTGGCCTTACGGTGAACCAGGATGGCTCTCGTCGTACCGGGTTTCAGGTTCTGGCGTTTCCGGAGGCGAACTTTGGGCATCTTCGAAGGCTGGAGTCCTCGCTGTCCGACATAGATCAAGATACTGCGGATCAGTTGGAGAGAGACGCGCTCTATTCGAATTATATCGCGCGTCAGGAGCGAGATGTTGCCGTGTTGGAGCGGGACGCAGCCCATGTGATTCCGAAGGACTTCGATTACAATTGCTTAGGCGGCCTGTCGAACGAGCTCAAATCTAAGCTGGAGCAAGTGCGACCGGCAAATCTGGCGCATGCTTCGCGTATTGATGGGATGACACCGGCCGCGCTTACGCTTCTGCTGACGCGTATTCGGCGGGCTTCTGGAGCGCGTAAGGGATGATCGATCTCCTGCAAGATGTTTCACGTGAAACAATTGATCGCCTTCGGTCCTTTGAGGATATAGTTGTGAAGTGGACGCCGAAGATCAATCTGGTCTCACGACAGGATCGGAGCGTCGTCTGGGATCGGCACATACTGGACTCAATGCAGATGTATAGCCTGGCCCCCAAGGGATTTTCCAGATGGGTGGACTTTGGATCTGGCGGTGGATTCCCTGGTGTGGTCGTGGCGATCCTGTCTGAAGCTTCAAAAACACCCAGTACTGTGACGATGATCGAAAGTGACTCAAGAAAAGCAGCGTTTTTAAGGGCCGCTTTAAGGGAGACGGGCGCGCGTGCGACGGTCATCAATGACCGAATAGAACAGGTTAGACCTCAGAACGCAGATGTGGTTTCGGCTCGCGCGCTGGCCGATCTGGCCAGCCTACTCCAGCTTGCAAAGCCGCATATGAATGCCGATGCGACGTGTATATTCGCCAAAGGCGCCAAATGGCGCACTGAATTGTCCGAAGCAGAAACAAAGTGGAAGTTCAATCATGCAGTTGCTACAAGCAATCTTGACCCGGACGCCGCAATTTTAAGTATAAGGGAACTGTCCCGTGCCTGATCCAACACGTCCAAATGGGCCACGCATTATCGCAGTGGCAAACCAAAAAGGGGGGGTGGGTAAAACGACCACCACGATCAATCTCGGGGCGGCCCTTGCCGAAAAGGGGCTGCGCGTCATGATCGTTGATCTTGACCCCCAGGGGAACGCTTCGACGGGGCTGGGGATCGAAGTCGAAGACCGTGAATTCACGACATATGATCTGCTGCTCGATGACATAGATCTGGGTCAGGTTATTCAGCCGACCCGGTCGGAAAACTTGTTGGTTATTCCAGCGACAGTTGATCTGAGTTCTGCCGATATCGAGTTGATATCGAACGAAAAACGCAGCTTTCTTCTGCATGACGCGCTGCGCCAGACGGCGATGGACCGATATGATCTGGACTATGTGCTGATTGACTGCCCGCCATCGCTGAATTTGCTGACCGTCAATGCGATGGTGGCTGCGCATTCCGTTCTGGTCCCGCTTCAAAGCGAGTTTTTTGCTTTGGAGGGGCTGTCGCAACTCATGCTGACCATCCGCGAGGTTCGGCAATCGGCCAACCCGACGCTGGGTATCGAAGGCGTGGTGCTTACCATGTTCGATTCGCGCAATAACCTGTCGGGGCAGGTTGAAAAGGACGCGCGCGACAATCTGGGTGATTTGGTTTTCAGGACGCTCATTCCACGGAACGTCCGTCTAAGCGAAGCGCCGTCCTATGCGATGTCGGTGCTGGATTATGACCCTCATTCCAGGGGGGCCGAAGCGTACAGAGCGCTGGCGAAGGAATTGATGAAAAACCGCGCGCCGGTGGCTGCGTAATCGAAGGAGCGTAACATGGTGGACAAGGTTCAACGGCAGCGCGGACTGGGGCGTGGTCTGTCCGCGTTGATGGCGGATGTGAATGATCGCACCACTGGGGGCGAATCTGCGCCGCGCCAACCGGATATGATGGTTCCGATCGAACGTGTCGTGGCGAATCCCGATCAGCCACGTCGACGTTTTGATCCTGATCTGCTGAATGATCTTGCCGCATCAATCAAGGAAAAGGGAATAATTCAACCCCTGATTGTGCGTCGCAAAGGCGAGGGCTACGAGATTGTTGCCGGTGAACGTCGCTGGCGCGCTGCGCAAAAGGCGAATCTGCACCAGATCCCGGTTGTGATCCGGGACTTTGACGACACCGAAGTCCTTGAAATCGCGATCATCGAGAATATTCAGCGCGCAGACCTCAATCCTGTCGAGGAGGCCGCCGGATATGTTCAGTTGATGAATAAGTTCGGCCATACGCAGGAAAAACTGGCCGAAGCCCTGGGTAAAAGCCGGAGCCACATTGCCAACACAATGCGCTTGATGCAGTTGCCGGAGGCGGTGCAAGTCTATGTGACGGAGGGCAAGCTGTCGGCGGGCCACGCCCGGACGCTGATCACATCCGCTGATCCGCTTGCGTTGGCCAAGAAGGTCATCGCGGGCGACCTTTCGGTGCGGGATACCGAAAAGCTGGTCCGCAAGGCCGCAGACGCTGCGAGGCCAAATGATGGCTTGACCAGCAAGCCCGCGTATCGCCCGTCAACCAAGTCCGCTGACACCAAAGCATTGGAAGATGATCTGGCAGCTAACCTAGGGATGAAAGTGTCCATTGATCATAAAGATGGGGCCGAAAGCGGTGTCATTACGATCAGTTACAAGACGCTGGACGAGCTCGACGAGCTTTGCCGCATCATGTCGACCGGCAGGTAATGCTCAGTCCGGCAACAGCTCGGTAATGACGGAATTCAATAGCATCCGCCCTTGCGCGGTCGCGGCAAGCGTCGTGCCGTCGAATTGGACCATGCCAAGATCTGTCAGCCGGGCTATCACAGACGGGTCAAGCGGGGCCTTGGCCAGATTTTCGTAACGCAGGACGTCTATCCCGGTGGACAGGCGCAGGCCCATCATCAGGTATTCGCCAGCCCGGTCCCGATGGGGGACAGCGGCCCAGGGTTTTTCCGATTTCGCATCATGGCTGCTACCCAGCCATCTGGCAGGATTGGAGAAGGCCTCGGTCGCCCAACGTGTGCCATCCAATGTAAGCCTGCCATGCGCGCCTGGCCCGATCCCGATGTAGTCGCCCTGCCGCCAGTAGATCAGATTGTGCCGCGATTCAGCGCCTGGTGCGGCATGATTTGACACCTCATAGGCGGGCATGCCCGCCGCGCCGCACAGGTCCCGGGTGACTTCATACATATCGACGGCCAGATCGTCGGTTGGCAATCCGCGCAACCCACCCGCGTCCTGGCGCGCGCCAAAGGCTGTGCCCGGCTCGATCGTCAACTGGTAAAGGGATAGGTGGTCGACCGCCATCGACAGCGCCTCGGACAGTTCGGCGCGCCAATCGGCCAGCGTCTGATCCTGCCGGGCATAGATCAAGTCAAAGCTGACCCGATCAAAATGGGACCGGGCAATGTCGAAGGCCGCGCGCGCTTCGGCAACGGAATGGATGCGCCCCAAACGCCTGAGATCCGTGTCATTCAGCGCCTGAATGCCCATGGAAATGCGGTTTACGCCCGCAGCGGCATAACCGGCGAAACGCGTTGCCTCGACCGAGCCGGGGTTCGCCTCTAGCGTTATTTCCAGATCGTTCGCCAGCGTCCAATGATGGCGTATGCGATCCAGGATCGCCTGAACCGTCTCGGCGGGCATTAGGCTGGGCGTGCCGCCGCCGAAGAACACCGAATTCAGGACCCGGCCCGTAGTCAATGCGGCATAGCGGTCAATCTGGCGCAGGTAGGCGGTGCGCCAGGCGTCGTGGTCAATGACGTTCGATACGTGGCTGTTGAAGTCGCAATAGGGGCATTTGGCCGCACAGAATGGCCAGTGCAGATAGAGGCCAAAACCCCCATATCGCCAATCTTCAATCAAAGCAGCCCTTCACCAGTCTGGCAAAGGCATCGGCGCGATGGCTGATGCGGTTTTTCAGATCCGGGTCCATTTCCGCAAACGTGATGTCGTAGCCGGTGGGCTGGAATATCGGGTCATAACCGTGGCCATTTTCTCCGCGCATTGGCCAGATGAACCGCCCTTCGACGGTGCCGGGAAACACCTCGTTATGACCGTCGGGCCAGGCCAGCACCAAGGTGCAGCAGAACCGCGCGGACCATGGCTGGGCCGCGCCGTTGGCGCGCAGCTTGTCATGTGCCTTGGTCATTGCCATGGCAAAGTCACGACCCTCGGGCGTTTCGGCCCAATCTGCTGTATAGACACCGGGGGCGCCGCCAAGCGCGTCGATTTCGATCCCAGAGTCATCCGATAGGGAGGGCAGGCCGCTCGCCGCGGCGGCGGCATGCGCCTTGATCCGCGCGTTCCCGGCAAAGCTGGTTTCAGTCTCGTCCGGTTCGGCCAGATCGCGCTCGGCGGCGCCGATCACCTTGATGCCGTAGGGCTGTAGCAAACTGGCGATCTCCGCCAGCTTGCCTGCGTTATGCGTTGCCACCAGCAGCGTATCGCCGGTGAATTTACGCATTGACCGCTGCCAGTTGGGCTGCGGCCAGTTGCGCCACGCCTATTTCAGCAAGGTCCATCAACTGGTTCATCTGATCGCGGTTGAATGTGGCGCCTTCGGCGGACATCTGCACTTCGATCAATTTGCCTGACTGGGTCATGATGAAATTTCCGTCGACGCCTGCCTCGCTATCTTCGGGGTAATCCAGATCCAGCACGGCCTGCCCGGCATAGAGCCCGCAGGACACCGCCGCGACCGGATCAACCAGCGGGTCGGACACGACGGCGCCGGTCTTGATCAGCTTCTGCACGGCCAGCTTCAGCGCGACCCAGCCGCCGGTGATGGCAGCGCAGCGGGTGCCGCCGTCGGCCTGAATGACATCGCAATCGACGGTGATCTGGCGTTCGCCCAGTGCCACGCGGTCAACGCCCGCGCGCAGGCTGCGCCCGATCAGGCGCTGGATTTCGACGGTGCGGCCGCCTTGCTTGCCGGCGGTTGCCTCGCGGCGCATGCGCGATGTTGTCGACCGGGGCAACATGCCGTATTCTGCGGTGACCCAGCCCAGCCCAGACCCCTTGATGAAGGGCGGTACGCGGTCCTCAATCGTGGCGGTGCACAATACATGGGTGTCGCCGATGCGGATCATGCAGGATCCTTCGGCATGTTTTGTCACGCCGGTTTCGATTGAAACGGCACGCATTTCGCTTAGTTCTCGTCCGGACGGGCGCATGGTGATACCTCTTGGCTGTTTACCGCGCCAATACAGGGGCGCGGGCTGGTATGGCAACCCCGATTGACGTGGGGCGAAAGGCGGCCTTAACTGCCGTGCAACGCAAGGAACCCGAGATGAGCGACGGCAGAAAACTGCTGGAAGAGATGAACGACCGCTCCCGCGAGGTGTTTCGCCGGGTGGTAGAGGGGTATCTGTCGACCGGATCGCCCGTCGGATCGCGCAACCTGACCCGCGACATGAGCGAGAAGATCAGCGCCGCGACCGTGCGCAATGTCATGCAGGACCTCGAATACATGGGCCTGCTGGACAGCCCGCATGTCAGTGCCGGCCGTATCCCCACGCAAAGCGGGCTGCGTATGTTTGTCGACGGTCTGTTGGAGGTTGGCGATCTGCAAACCGCCGACCGCGAGCTGATGGACAGCTCCATGTCGTCCAATGCACAGGACGTCGCGGGCGTGCTGGACCGGATCGGCCAGACGCTGTCGGGTGTCACGCAGGGCGCGTCGCTGGTTCTGGCGCCGAAACACGAGGCGCCGATCAAGCATATCGAATTTGTCGGGCTGGGCCATGACCGCGCGCTGGTGGTTCTGGTCTTTGCCGATGGGCATGTGGAAAACCGGATTTTCGCGCCCCCGCCCGGACAAACCCCCAGTTCCATGCGCGAGGCTGCGAATTTCCTGAATGCGCTGGTCGAGGGCAAGACGCTGAGCGAGGTGCAGACCGTCATCGCCCGCCACATTCAGGACCGCCGTCAGGAAATCGATCAACTGGCCCATGCGATGGTCGAAAGCGGCCTTGCCGTCTGGGCCGGAGAGGGTGAGGGGCCGGAGCGCCTGATCGTGCGGGGCCGGTCCCATCTGTTGAACGCAGGTGGAGATGAGGGCGAGCTGGAGCGGATACGAACGCTGTTCGATGATCTGGAGCGCAAGCGCGACATTGCCAATTTTCTGGAACTGGCGGACGAGGGCGAGGGTGTGCGCATCTTTATCGGGTCTGAGAACAAACTTTTCTCACTTTCGGGTTCCTCTTTGGTTGTCTCTCCATATATGAACGCTGACCGGAAGATCGTCGGTGCCGTGGGGGTCATTGGACCCACACGGCTGAATTATGGGCGGATCGTTCCGATCGTGAATTATACGGCGCAGCTGGTGGGCAAGCTGATCGCCGACAGAAGTTGAAGGACTATGACATGGCAGAGCGCAACGAGAACGATTTTCTGGATGACATCGCAGAGGCCGAGGCCGAAGCGTATGACGACGCCGGAGCCGAAATCTCCGACGAGGCGATCGAGCTGGATTCGCTCCGGGCCGAGCGGGACAAGTTTCACGACAAGTTCCTGCGCGCGTTGGCGGACGCTGAAAACGTGCGCAAGCGTGCGGACAGGGATCGCCGCGAGGCTGAAAATTACGGTGGGTCCAAACTGGCCCGCGATCTGCTGCCGGTCTATGACAACATGAAACGCGCCGTCGATTCGATTGGCGAGGATCAGCGCGAAGCGTCCGCGGCCCTGATCGAAGGGATCGAGCTAACGATGCGCGAGCTGATCGCGATCTTCGCCCGGCACGGCGTGCGCATCGTGTCGCCGCAGGTCGGGGACCGGTTTGATCCGCAGCATCACGAGGCGATGTTCGAGGCGCCGTTGCCGGGGACCAAGGCCGGCGACATCATCCAGGTCTCGGCCGAGGGATTCATGCTGCACGACCGCATACTGCGCCCGGCGCAGGTGGGCGTGTCGTCGATGCAGGGCTGAACGCTGCACTGAAACCGTGAAACAAAGACGCCCCGAATGGCCGTTCGGGGCGTCTTTGCGTTAGTTCGATCCAGCCTGATCCAGCATCGCTTTTAGATCGTAAATGATCTGAAGCGCGTCGCGCGGACTCAGATCATCGGGCAAGATGCCTCTTACGGCGGCTTCGACCTTTGACGGCGCGGTTTTGACAGGCGGCGGCACCGGGCGGCTGGAGAACAGTGGCAAATCGTCGATCAGGGCCTGCCGCGCGCTGCCGCCTTCGCGTTCGCCCCGCTCCAGGGCGTCCAGGACGACGCGTGCGCGCTCGATCACCGTGTGCGGCAACCCGGCCAGTTTCGCCACCTGCACACCATAGGACCGGTCGGCGGCGCCGCGCCGGACCTCGTGCAGGAAAATGACGTCGCCCTCGTGTTCCTTGACGGTGACGGTGGCGTTATCGACGCGGGCGAGTTTCTCCGTCAGGTTGGTCAGTTCATGGTAGTGGGTGGCAAACAGGGCGCGGCAGCTATTGACCTCGTGCAGATGTTCCAGCGTGGCCCAGGCGATGGACAGCCCGTCATAGGTTGCCGTGCCGCGCCCGATCTCATCCAGGATCACCAGCGCCTTGTCGTCAGCCTGATTGAGGATCGCGGCGGTTTCGACCATCTCGACCATAAAGGTCGACCGGCCCCGCGCCAGATCATCCGAGGCCCCGACGCGGCTGAACAACTGGCTGATCATGCCGACATGGGCTGATTTGGCAGGCACGAAGCTGCCGGTTTGCGCCAAAAGGACGATCAGCGCATTCTGCCGCAGGAACGTGGATTTACCCGCCATGTTCGGGCCGGTCAGCAGCCAGATGTCGCTGGCCGCGCCCAGTGTGCAATCATTGGCCACGAACGGCCCGCTGCCTTGCGTGCGCAGGGCGTGTTCCACGACCGGGTGGCGGCCCTGCACGATTTTCAGCGCCCGGCTGTCATCGACGTCGGGGCGGCACCAGCCACATTCGACGGCCAGATCGGCCAGCGCGGCGCTCAGATCGAGCTCGGCCAGCGCGCGGGCCGCCTGAGTCAGCTTTGCAGCATCGGCCAGAATGGCAGTTCTCAGCGTATCAAACAGCCGTTTTTCGATCTCAAGTGCGCGACCGCCGGCGTTCAGGATACGCGTTTCCATTTCGGATAGCGCAACGGTGGTAAACCGCACCTGATTTGCCGTGGTCTGCCGATGTTTAAACGTCTCGCTCAGCGGCGCAGACAGCATTTTTTCCGCATGGGTCGCCGTGACATCGACAAAATATCCTAAGACATTGTTATGTTTTATCTTTAGCGACGAAATTCCGGTCTGCTGCGCGTATTCCGCCTGCATTTTCGCGATGACGCCGCGCCCTTCGTCGCGCAGCTGGCGGGCCTCATCCAGGTCGGAATCATATCCCGCAGCAATAAACCCGCCGTCGCGCGCCAGATGCGGCGGCTCGGCGATCAGCGCCTGATCCAGCAGATCGGCCAGCGTATCATGGCCGGTCAGATCATCGGCCAGCTGCGCAAGTTCAGGCTGTATATCGTCACGGCGCATCAAGATGGCGATGGCTTCTGCGCCCTCCAGCGCGTTGCGCACGGCGGCCAGATCACGCGGCCCGCCGCGATCCAGCCCCAGACGCGACAGCGCGCGGTCAAGGTCGGGCACCTTGCGCAGATGATCGCGCAGAGATTGTCTAAAGCCAGACCGCTCCACGGCAAAGGATACCCTATCCAGCCGGACCTGAATGACGTCCAGCCGCCGTGACGGCGCGGACAAGCGGCGTTCAAGCAGACGCGCGCCGCCCGCGGTAACCGTGCGGTCCATGACTGACAGCAAGGTGCCCGCCCGGCCGCCCGACAGCGCGTGCGTCAGTTCCAGATTGCGCCTTGTGGCGGAATCGATCTGCATGACACCGGCCAGGTTTTCGCGCTGCGGCGGCTGGAGCAGGGGCAGCTTGCCCTTCTGCGTGATCTCCAGATATTCAACCACGGCGCCCAAGGCGGCGATTTCGGCCCGTTCGAACGGGCCGAACGCATCCAGAGAAGTGACGCCAAACAGCGCACATAGCCGCGCTGCCGCGCCGGTGCTGTCGAACGCCGAGCGGCCCAAGGGTGTGACTGCAGCGCCCGATTCAGTCACTAAACCGGCCAAATCAGTCTCTGATCCGTCAGCAATCAACACTTCGCTCGGGCTGAGGCGGGCCAGTTCCGGGCCGATGCGCGCCGCCTCCAGCGACATCACATGCAGGGCGCCGGTCGAAATATCGCTCCAGGCCAGCGCATGCGCGCCGCGCACCTCCGCGATGGCGGCCAGGTAATTGTGACGGCGCGCCTCCAGCAGCGATTCCTCGGTCAGGGTGCCGGGTGTGACCAGCCGAACGACGCCGCGTTTGACCACGGATTTTCCGCCGCGTTTCTTTGCCTCGGCCGGGTTTTCCAGCTGCTCGCAGACCGCGACGCGAAACCCCTTGCGGATCAGCGTCAGCAGATACCCCTCGGCCGCGTGGAAGGGCACACCGCACATGGCGATATCCTTGCCCGCATGTTTGCCGCGTTTTGTCAGCGCGATATCCAGCGCCTCGGCGGCGAGGGCGGCATCGTCAAAGAAAAGCTCGTAGAAATCGCCCATGCGATAGAACAGCAGGGCGTCCTGATGCTCGGCCTTGATGTCCAGATACTGCGCCATCATCGGCGTGACTGTGTCGGTGGTCACTGCATGCTCCCTATTATCGGCGCGAACCTACAAACCAACGCCGCGCTGCGAAAGCCCCGAATGTCTGACCTGTTGAGGCGGACGCATTAGACGGTTATGCAAGGATCAAACCCATTTTCAGGACGCACGCGCACATGGCAAACCCAAAGTTCACCCCAGAAGAGGCGCTGGCCTTTCACCTAGAGCCGACACCGGGGAAGTTCGAGATTACCGCGACCGTCCCGATGACGACGCAGCGCGATCTGAGCCTGGCCTATTCGCCGGGGGTGGCCGTTCCATGCCTTGCCATTCAGGATACCCCGGAAGCGGCTTATGACTATACGAACAAGGGCAATCTGGTCGCCGTGATTTCCAACGGCACTGCCGTTTTGGGGCTGGGCAATCTGGGCGCGCTGGCGTCCAAGCCGGTGATGGAAGGCAAGGCGGTGCTGTTCAAACGCTTTGCCGACGTGAATTCCATCGATATCGAGCTGGATACAGAAGACGCGGACGAATTCTGCAACGCGGTGCGCCTGATGGGGCCGACATTCGGCGGCATCAACCTCGAGGATATCAAGGCGCCGGAATGCTTTATCATCGAGCAGCGCCTGAAGGAAGAGATGGACATCCCCGTCTTTCACGACGACCAGCACGGCACGGCGGTGATCTGCGCGGCAGGTCTGATCAACGCGCTGCATCTATCTGGCAAGAAGATCGAGGATGTCCGCATCGTGCTGAACGGGGCCGGGGCGGCGGGGATTGCCTGCCTTGAGCTGTTGAAAACAATGGGCGCGCGGCACGAGAATACCATGATGTGCGACACCAAGGGGGTGATCTATCAGGGCCGCTCGGACGGGATGAACCAGTGGAAATCCGCGCATGCGGTCGAAACGGACCGACGCTCGCTGGCGGACGCGATGGAGGGCGCCGACGTGTTTCTGGGCGTGTCGGCCAAGGGAGCGGTGACACAGGACATGGTCGCCAGCATGGCGCCCGATCCGGTGATCTTTGCCATGGCCAACCCCGACCCGGAAATCACCCCGGAGGAGGCGCATGCCGTGCGCGAGGATGCCATCGTTGCCACCGGGCGCAGCGATTACCCCAATCAGGTGAACAACGTGCTTGGCTTTCCCTACCTGTTTCGCGGCGCGCTGGACGTCCATGCCCGCGCCATCAACGACGAGATGAAGATCGCCTGCGCGCAGGCATTGGCCGCGCTGGCCCGCCAGGACGTGCCGGACGAGGTGAACATGGCCTATGGCCGCAAGCTGGCCTTTGGGCGCGACTACATCATCCCCGCGCCGTTCGATCCGCGCCTGATTTACATGATTCCGCCCGCGGTGGCCAAGGCGTGCATGGACACTGGCGCCGCGCGGCGGCCTATCGTCGATATGGACTCCTACGAGGCCTCGCTCAAGGCGCGAATGGACCCGACGGCCAGCATCATGCGCTCGATCAACGCGCGGGCGCGCCAGGCGCAGGCACGGATGATCTTTGCCGAGGGCGACGATCTGCGCGTGTTGCGCGCTGCCGTGCAGTATCAGCGCGCAGGCATGGGCAAGGCGCTGGTCGTGGGCCGCGCGGATGAGGTCAAGTCCAATCTGGCGGGGGCGGGCATGGCCGATGCGGTGGACGAATTGGAAATCGTGAACGCCGCCAACACCGAACATCTGGAGACATACCGCAACTTTCTGTATGATCGCCTGAAGCGCAAAGGGTTTGATCGCCACGATATCAACCGGCTGGCCAGCCGCGACCGGCATGTGTTCGCATCGCTGATGCTGGCGCATGGGCATGGTGACGGCCTGATCACCGGGGCGACGCGCAAATCGACCTACATCCTGGATCTGATTAACCACGTCTTCGATGCGGATGCCGAACACGGCGTCGCGGGTGTCACCGCCCTGATGTACAAGGGACGCATCGTGCTGATCGCTGACACATTGGTGCAGGAATGGCCGGACGAGAATGATCTGGCCGATATCGCCGAACGCGCCGCGACGGTTGCCCGCAATCTGGGGCTGGAGCCGCGTGTGGCTTTTGTCAGCTTTTCCACCTTTGGCTACCCAAAATCCGAGCGCGCCGAAAAAATGCACCGCGCGCCGACTGTTCTGGAGGCACGCGGCGTCGATTTCGAGTTCGAAGGCGAGATGACCGTAGATGTTGCGCTGAATCCGGTCGCGCAGGAGGCCTATCCGTTCCAGCGCCTGACCGGTCCGGCGAACATTCTGATCGTACCGGCGCGGCACTCGGCCTCGATCTCGGTCAAGTTGATGCAGGAAATGGCGGGCGCCACCGTGATCGGCCCGATCCTGTCGGGGCTGGATAAGTCGGTGCAGATCTGTTCGTCGTCATCGACAGCGACCGACATCGTCAACATGGCTGTGCTGGCGGCGTGCAAGGTCGGATAACCGGGCGCCCGGTGCCGGTAGTACGATTGGGTATTATCACCAAGAAAAGCCCCGGGGGGGCGCTACGCCGCCTTCGGGCGACGTGACAGTTGCACTGTCAGGATGCCCGCCATTATGACCGCGACGCCGATCAGGTCGGTCGGGTGCAGTTTCTCGCCCAGGATGATGGCGGCGGTGGCGACGCCGAGAAAGGGATTCAGAAAGTGGAACGTGGCCGCGCGTGTCGCGCTGATCCTCTGGACCAGTCGGAACCAAAGGAGCGTGGCGGCAAGGCCGGGGATGAAGGTGGTCCATACGAAAGCGGCGACGAGCGTCCAGCTCCAGTCGATCACCAGTGTTTCGGTGCCGACCGCCACGACGCTGAGCACGCCGCCGCCGATCAGCATCTGAAGGCCGACGATCATCATGAAGTTACCGCCCGACGTTGCGCCCCGCACGCTGAGGGTGGCGATGGTCAGCGCGATGACGCCAATGATGCACAAGGTCAGGCCGAACGGATCGATACCGCCCGAAAAGCGGCTGCCCATGATCAGTGCCACCCCGGCGATTCCTGCCAGCAGTCCTGCTGCGGCCAGTGGCGACAGCCGTTCGCCAAAGAAGACCCACGAGGCCAGTGCAACCAGAAGTGGCATTGTCGAGGCGATAATGACGGCAAGCGATGCCTCGATCGTCTGCATCGCGACGAAATAGAGCCCGAGATATAGCGCGTTCTGGCAGATCCCCAGAATGATGCAGGCCCGCCATTGCGGCGCTGTCAGCCGCCATGTCTGGCCCAATGCCCGCGCAATCAGAACCCCCAGCAGACCCGAGATGAGAAAACGTATCGCCAGCGCGCTGACCGGCGGCGCCGAGGCCACGATGATGCGTGCGGATGTAAATGCGCTGGACCACATGAGCGAGAAGGTGACGCCCATTATTATGCTGCGTATGTCCATGACCGTCCCGTTTCTGTGGGCCCCGTTCCTGTGGGCCATGTGCAAAATGCGAAAGGGCCGCCTGTTAGGGCGACCCTTTCGGAAACTCGTTCCAGATGCAAGATCAGCCGTTAACGCTGTCCTTGAGCGCCTTGGCGATGGTCATCTTGACCACCTTGTCGGCGTCCTTCTTGATCTGCTCGCCTGTGGCGGGATTGCGTACCATACGCTCGGGACGCTCGCGGCAGTAGATCTTGCCGACGCCGGGAAGGGTGACGGCGCCGCCGCCGGACACTTCGCGCGTGATGACGTCGATGATCGCATCGAGCGCCGTTCCGGCTGATTTCTTATCGCTGCCCATTTCTTCTGCCAGAGCGGCGACGAGCTGGGTCTTGGTCATCGGTTTTGCCATCAGAGTGGTCTCCTTCTACTGCCCGCGTATGGGCCTCGGCCCAAGGTGTAACGCTATTTTGAAAGGCAATACAACGCAAACCGCGAACTTACCGGGTGTTTTTTGCGCAAAAATACGCCTGTCACAGGAAAGCGGTTTCATCGAAGGCGCGCAGCTTTCTGCTGTGGATCCGGTCCAGCGGCATTTGCGACAGTGTTTCCATGGCGCGAATGCCGATCATCAGATGGCGCGCGACCTGATCGTTGTAGAACGCCGAGGCCATGCCGGGCAGCTTCAGCTCGCCGTGCAGGGGTTTGTCGGACACGCAGAGCAAGGTGCCGTAAGGCACGCGGAACCGAAACCCGTTGGCGGCAATTGTTGCGCTTTCCATATCCAGCGCGATCGCGCGGCTTTGACTGAGGCGGTGCACCGGGCCGGATTGATCGCGCAACTCCCAGTTGCGGTTGTCGACGCTGGCGACGGTGCCGGTGCGCATGATGCGCTTCATCTCGAACCCGTCCATCTGTGCGATTTCCTCGACCGATTGCTCCAGCGCGATCTGGATTTCGGCCAGCGCCGGGATTGGCACCCATGTGGGCAGGTCTGCGTCCAGCACGCCATCCTCGCGCAGATAGGCATGGGCCAGCACGTAATCGCCCAGCCGTTGCGAATTGCGCAGCCCGGCGCAGTGCCCGACCATGATCCACGCGTGCGAGCGCAGCACGGCGATATGATCGGTCGCCGTCTTGGCGTTGGAGGGGCCGACGCCGATATTGACCAGGGTGATGCCGGACCCATCGGGCTTCTTCAGGTGATAGGTGGGCATCTGCGGTAGTCTCAGCGGTGTGTCCATCGGCTGATCCGCTGCCGTGATTTCGGCGTCGAAGGTCCCGACAAAGCTGGTGTAGCCGCTGCCGGGATCGGCCAGCGCGCGGCGGGCATATACCTCGAACTCGGTCACGTAGAACTGGTAATTGGTAAACAGAACATGGTTCTGGAAATGCTCAGGAGAGGTGGCCGTGTAATGCGCCAGCCGGGACAGCGAATAGTCGACCCGCTGCGCCGTGAACGGCGCCAATGGCGCCACAGTGCCCGGCGTGCGTTTGTACAGACCGTTGATGATATCATCGTTCGTGGTGTCCAGATCGGGTACGTCAAAAACATCGCGCAGGATAAAGCCAACCGCACCTTCGTGCGGGACGGTCATGTGTGCATCCTCGGCCACGGCAAAATGGATGGGTATCGGCGTGTCCGAGGCACTGATCTGGACCGGCACGCCATGGTTCTCGACCAGCAGGCCGATCTGATCGATCAGATAATTGCGAAACAGGCTGGGCCGCGTCACGGTGGTGGCGTGGGTGCCCGGCCCGGCCACATGCCCGAAGGCAAGTCGGCTGTCGATCTGCACGAAGCTGGACGTGGTCAGCCGGATTTCGGGATAAAACGCCCGTATGCGCTGCGTAGGGACTGGCCCTGCAATGGCTGCGGCGAATTTCTGGCGCAGGAAATCAACCGACATATCGTAAAGCGTGCACAGGTGATCGACGGCCGCCGCCGCGTCGGTAAATTCGCGCGTGCGCGGTATTTCTGGCGTCAGGGCCGTATCGTCATTGCCGGTCATCATCTGTCCTATTCAGGTTCAAGCATCACGGTTGCACGGGGGCCACCGGGGTTCAAGCGGTGCGGGCAACGCCCCCTTGCCAAGGCGATAGACCTGCCACATATCAGGAGTATGACACGGACGCTTCTTTCATTTGGCCACGGTTACTCGGCCCGCGCGCTGTCGGCGTTGCTGCACGCCGAAGGCGGCTGGCGTGTGATCGGCACGACGCGCAACGCAGGCAAGGCGCAGACGCTGAGGGAAGAGGGCGCAGAGCCGCTGATCTGGCCCGGCGCCGACATGCGCCCGGCTCTGGAGGCGGCGACGCATCTGCTGATTTCTGCCGGTCCGAGTGAGGGCGGTGATCCGGTGCTGGCCGCGCTGGGCGCGGACATCGCACGCATTGCGCCGCGCCTGAAATGGTGCGGCTACCTGTCGACCACCGGTGTTTACGGTGATCATCAGGGCGGCTGGGTGGACGAGACAACGCCGCTGCGCCCCAGCACCCGCCGCGGCCATCTGCGCAAGCAGGCCGAGGCGGCATGGCAGGCGATCCCCGGTTTGCCCCTGCATATCTTTCGCCTTGCCGGTATCTATGGCCCCGGTCGCGGCCCCTTTGCCAAGGTGCGCGCAGGCACCGCGCGGCGCATCATCAAGCCGGGTCAGGTGTTCAGCCGCACGCATGTTCAGGATATCGCGCAGGTGCTGGTCGCATCGATCCGGCAGCCCGATCCGGGCGCTGTTTACAATGTCTGTGATGATGATCCGGCGCCGCCGCAGGATGTGATCGGATTTGCCGCCGAACTGCTGGGTCTGCCGCTGCCCGAGGCGATCCCGTTCGACGAGGCCCAGATGACACCGATGGCGCGCAGCTTCTACGCGGAATCCAAGCGTGTGGCCAATGACAGGATCAAGCGCGACCTAGGCGTGACCTTGCGCTATCCCAGTTATCGCGATGGGCTGCGCGCCATGGCTGAAACCAGCTAGGCGGTTGTGCGCTCGTCAAGGCTTTCAATCTTCGTCCGGCCCTGATTTAACATTTCGGAACAAATCCGGAGCCTGACATGGTCGACATTGCCGCCCGCGTGCATAATCACAAGTGGAAGATCGACCCGATCGTGCGCTCTTTGATCGACACGGATTTTTACAAGTTGTTGATGTGTCAGTCTGTCTTTCGCAACCGCCCAGATACGCAGGTGACGTTCAGCCTGATCAACCGGGCCAAGCATATTCCGCTGGCCGATCTGGTGGACGAGGGCGAACTGCGCGAGCAATTGGATCACATCCGGTCCCTGTCGCTGTCGCGCGGCGAAAGCACGTGGATGCGCGGCAATATGTTTTACGGCAAGCGGCAGATGTTCAACCCGGCCTTCATGGACTGGTTCGACAAGCTGCGCCTGCCGCCCTACCACCTTGAGCGCGTCGGCGATCAGTACGAGCTGACGTTTCAAGGCAGCTGGCCCGAGGTGATGCTGTGGGAAATTCCCGCATTGGCCGTGCTGATGGAACTGCGCAGCCGCGCGGTCCTGAACAGGATGGAGAAGTTCGAGCTTCAGGTTCTCTATGCCCGCGCCATGACCAAGCTGTGGGAAAAGGTGGAAACGCTGCGCCAGGTGCCGGATCTGCGTATCGCCGATTTCGGGACTCGGCGGCGGCACAGCTTCCTGTGGCAGGATTGGTGCGTGCGCGCCATGCACGAGGGGCTGGGCGAAAAATTCGTCGGCACGTCGAACTGCCTGATCGCCAAGAACCGCGACCTCGAGGCGATCGGCACCAACGCGCATGAACTGCCGATGGTGTACGCCGCCCTTGCGCAGACGGACGCGGAGCTGGCCCGCGCGCCCTATGATGTGCTGAGCGACTGGCATGAAGAGCACGAAGGCAATCTGCGCATCATCCTGCCCGATACCTATGGCACCGAGGGGTTCCTGAAAAACGCTCCAGAATGGCTGACGCGCTGGACCGGCATCCGGGTCGATTCAGGCGACCCGGCGGCGGGGGCCGAAATGGCCATCGCATGGTGGAAGGCGCGTGGTGAAGACCCGTCGAAAAAACTGATCATCTTTTCCGACGGTCTGGACGAGGCAAAGATCATCGAGCTTCAGACGCAGTTTTCCGGTCGCGTCCGGGTGTCCTTTGGCTGGGGAACGCATCTGACGAACGATTTTCGCGGCCTCGTGCCGGGGGACGCACTGGCGCCGTTTTCGATGGTTTGCAAACCGGTCAGTGCCAATGACAGGCCCACCGTCAAATTGTCGGACAACCCGAAAAAGGCGATGGGCCCAGCCGATGAAATCGCCCGGTATAAACGGGTGTTCGAGGTGGGCGCGCAACAGGAATTTGACGTTCTGGTGTGATCCTTCGCCAATGGTGTCCGGTTTTCCAGCGGCGCCCGCGTCAGTGGCATCGTGCGCCGGTCTCTTTGTGCGCCTTCGCGCCTTTCACCTGTGGCCCCGCGCCGCTACTGTGCCCCTCTGGCGACATGAGGGGGCACGCGCGTGACCGAAATCATTCTGGTGCGACACGGACAGGCGAACAGCGGCGCCACGGACGAGGCCAGCTATGACCGGCTGTCCGATCTGGGCCACCGGCAAGCGGCATGGCTGGGCACGTGGCTGACCGATACAGAGCCGCATTTCGACCGCGTCATCACCGGCACCCTGACCCGCCAGCGCCAGACCGCCAGCGCAATGGGATACCCGAGCACGCAGCAGGATGTGCGCCTGAACGAGCTGACATATTTCAACCTCGCCCACGCGATGCAGGCGCAGCACGGCATCCCGGCCCCCGATACCGCGCAGGAATTCGCGCGCTATCTGCCTGATGTCATCACCCACTGGGCCGAGGACCGGCTGGTGGACGTGCCCGAAACCTTCGGCAGTTTTCGCGCGCGGATCGTCGCGCTGATGGGCGAGGCATGCGATGCCCATGGCCGGACCCTGATGGTGACGTCGGGCGGCGTGATCGGCATGGTCATGCAGCATGTTCTGGGGCTGGAAACGCGCGCGATGGCCAACATGATGCTGCGCATCCAGAACAGCTCGGTCCATCGGCTGCGCTATGTTCACGGCGCATTGATGCTGGACACATTCAACGCCACGCCGCACCTTGACGCGGCGGACCGGGCACATGCCCGGACATTCATCTGATCGGCAGGAGGTCCCAATGAAACTGCACTACGCGCCCGGCACCATATCCATCGCAGTCGCCATCGCCCTGCACGAGGGGGGGCTGAAGTTTGACGCCATCCCCGTCGATTTCAAGTTCAAGGCCCAGACGCAGCCCGCCTATCGCCAGATAAACCCCAAAGGGCGCGTGCCCGCACTGGAAACAGATGACGGCATCCTGACCGAAACAGGCGCGATCCTGGACTACATTGCCGCCATTGCCCCGGATGCGCGCCTGATGCCCGAGGGGCCGTTTCAGGCCGCACAGCTGCGCGGCGTGATGTATTATCTCGCCAGTACAATGCACGTGAACCACGCCCACCGGCTGCGCGGATCGCGCTGGGCCGATACTGCCACCGCCCAAGAGGACATGCGCGCCAAGGTGCCCGAAACGATGGCCGAATCCTGTATCTACATAGAACAGCACTGCCTTGCCGGGCCGTTCGTGACGGGCGATCGGATCACCGTGGCGGACGCTTATCTGTTCGTGGTCTGCTCATGGCTTGAGGGGGACGGGATTGACGTCGTGGCCTATCCGCGCATCGCCGCCTTCCGCGACGCGATGGAGGCCCGGCCGTCGGTTCAGGCCGTGCGCGCCGCCGGTATGCTGCGCTGATGGGGGGTGTCATGACACATATTTGGGTTCGCGCTGAACAGCGCCTGAACGAGGAACGGACGCCCCTGACACCGTCCGGCGCCGCCGCTCTGATGGCCGCTGGCATGCAGGTCACGGTCGAGCAAAGCGATCAGCGCGCCATTCCCATCCAGGATTATCGCGACGCCGGTTGCACCATCGCGCCGATGCATACCTGGCCCCATGCCCCGACGGATGCTATCATTCTCGGGCTCAAGGAACTGCTAGACGATGGCACGCCGCTACCGCACCGGCACATCATGTTCGGCCACGCGTTCAAGGGCCAGCACTCAGGCAAGGCGCTGCTGCGCCGGTTTGCTGCCGGTGGCGGCGCTCTATACGATCTGGAATATCTGCTGGACGAGGATGGGCGCCGCGTCGCCGCCTTTGGCTATTGGGCGGGATATGCCGGGGCGGCCGTCACGCTCAAGGCGTGGACAGCGCAGCAGGGCGGCGCTCTCTGCCCGGCCGTGGGTACATATGGCGGCAAGGATGCGCTGCTGTCCGATCTGGCCCGCGATCTGGAAGGCCTGCGCGCGCCCACGGCCATCATCATCGGCGCGCTTGGCCGTGTCGGAGCGGGCGCCGCGGATCTGTGCACCGACATGGGCCTGACCCCGACACTGTGGGATATCGAGCAGACGGCAAGTGGCGGACCTTTCCCCGAAATCCTCGCGCATGACATGTTCCTGAACTGTATCTTCGCGCGCCCCGGAACGCCGGTATTCGTGCCGCGCGCGGCGCTTGCCGCCGACCGCGCCCTGACGGTGATCGGCGACGTCGCCTGCGATCCCGACAGCGATTACAACCCGGTGCCGCTCTACGATGCCGCCACCACTTGGGCCGCGCCGGTGACCCGTGTGCATGACGCGCCAGCGATGGACGTCATGGCGATCGACAATCTGCCATCGCTGCTGCCGGTCGAATCCTCCCATGACTTTGCCGCGCAGCTGCTGCCATCCCTTTTGCAACTGGACCAGCTGAACACCGGCGTTTGGGGACGGGCGCGCAAGACCTTCGACGCCGCGATGTCCGAAATCTGAGCAGGCCGCCTCTGACGCTTTCATCGTTCTATAAATATTCATTTTCACTGGTTCGCCATGCCCCGCAAGACCGCCAAACAGTCCCGCCGTTCCAATCCAGTCAGCCGCCTCATTCCAATTGCGCGGCGCTGGGCGCTGTGGGCCGTCGTAACCGCGGCGACGTGTATCGCGCTGGCATCGCTGGCGCATCGGTTCGTGCCGCCCGGTCCGACCTACTACATGAAGCAGGAGGTCCGCCGACTGGGTGCCATTCGCTATCAGTGGACCCCGATGGACCAGATTGCCCCCGTCATGGCCCGCTCGGCCGTGGCTGCCGAGGATGCCAATTTCTGCGAGCACTGGGGCTTTGACATGAAGGCGATCCGGCAGGTTCTGGAAAAGGGCGCAGGGCGCGGCGCGTCCACGATCAGCCAGCAGACGGTCAAGAACGTCTACCTGTGGCAAGGTCGGTCATGGCTGCGCAAGGCGCTGGAGGCGGTGATGACCCCGGTTTCCGAGATGATATGGACCAAGCGCCGCATCGTCGAGATCTACCTGAATGTCGCTGAATTCGACGAGGGTGTGTTTGGCGTCGATGCGGCTGCGCGTCACTATTTCGGCGTCGCGCCGGCGGGTCTGTCGCCGCTTCAGGCGGCCCGGCTCGCCGCTGTCCTGCCCGACCCCAAGGACCGCTCGGCCAGCAAACCGTCGGCCTGGCTGCGTAAGCGGACCGCGTCGATCATGGACGGTGCGGCCACGATCCGCCGCGACGGGCGCGCCGCGTGTTTCGAGGATTGAAAACCACAGGCCGAACGGGCATTGAAGGACATCACCCCAACAAAGGTCTGCCGCGCCATGGCCAAGCTCTATCACGTTCCCCTGTCACCCTTCTGCCGCAAGGTGCGACTCAGCCTGGCTGAGAAGAAGATAGAATGCGAGCTGATCGAAGAACGCTATTGGGAGGCCCATCCCGATTTTCAACGCCGCAATCCGGCCCACAAGGTGCCGATTCTGCGCATTGACGGCCGGACCATGCCGGAAAGCGCTGCGATCTGCGAATATATCGAGGAAAAGCACCCCGAGCCGCCGCTGATGCCGCGCAGCGCCGAGGGCCGGTATGAGGTGCGTCGTCTGGTTGCGTGGTTCGACGACAAGTTTCATCACGAGGTGACGTCCAAGCTGCTCTATGAACGCGTCAACAAGAAGATAATGGGCGCTGGATTCCCCGATAGCGGCAATGTCAAATCGGGTGCGAAGGCGATCAAGTATCACCTCGATTATATGGCATGGTTGCTGGAACACCGTCGCTGGCTGGCTGGCGACGTCATGACGCTCGCTGATTTTGCCGCCGCCGCGCATCTCAGTTCGCTTGATTATATCTCGGATGTCGACTGGAACCGCAGCGATGTGGTCAAGGATTGGTACGCCAAGATCAAATCGCGCCCGGCGTTCCGCAGTATTCTGGCCGATCAGGTTTCCGGCTTCCCGCCACCCAAGCATTATTCAGACCTCGATTTTTGATGCTCATGTCGATTGGGTATTTTCACCAAGAAAAAACATGGACGCGCTAAAGCAGAAACTGGTCGCCCAGGCGCAGGCCGAAGGGTTTGATCTGGCGCGGATCTGCCGCCCGTGGGACGTGCCGCAGGTGCCGGACCGGTTGGAGACGTTCCTGCGAGAGGGTCGGCATGGCCAGATGGGGTGGCTGGCCGAGCGCAGCCATTGGCGCAGCGATCCCTCGGCGCTGTGGCCCGAGGCGCGATCCGTCATCATGCTGGGCGAAAGTTATACGCCGGAACATGATCCGCTGGCCGTGCTGAAGCGCCCGCGCGAGGGCGCCATCAGTGTCTATGCGCAGAACAAGGACTATCACGATCTGGTCAAGAAGCGTCTGAAGCGGTTGGCCCGGTGGCTGATCGCCGAGACGTCGGGCGCGACCGAAGTGAAGGTGTTCGTTGACACCGCGCCCGTCCCGGAAAAGCCTCTGGGCGCGGCTGCGGGTCTGGGATGGCAAGGCAAGCATACCAATCTGGTCAGCCGCGATCTGGGCAGCTGGTTCTTCATCGGGTCGATCTTTACCACCTTGGAGATCGACGTTGATGCAGGTGAAGTTGACCATTGCGGCAGCTGTCGTGCCTGTCTGGACATTTGCCCGACCGGCGCGTTTCCGGCGCCCTATCAGCTGGACGCGCGCCGCTGCATTTCCTACCTGACGATCGAGCATCACGGACCCGTTGCGCCGGAATTGCGCGCTCTTTTGGGCAACCGGATCTATGGCTGTGACGATTGTCTGGCCGTCTGTCCGTGGAACAAGTTCGCGCAGGAGGCGCGCGAGGTCCGGTATCACGCGCGCGCCGATCTGCTGGGCCCGCCTCTGGCAGAGTTGGCTGAGCTGGACGATACCAGCTTTCGCGCGAAATTCTCGGGCAGCCCGATCAAGCGGATCGGTATCGCGCGATTTTTGCGGAACGTTCTTTATGCCATCGGCAACTCGGGCGATGCCGGGTTGATCCCGGCGGCAGAGCGGCATTGCGATGCGGGTGATCCCACCGTTGCCGACGCAGCGCGCTGGGCCGTGCAGCGCCTGAAGAACGTCGAAAACAGGATGGATCGTTTTCAGGATCCGGCATAGTCGGAATAGGCGTCGAGTAGGGGAATGGCATGGCGATCTTGTTGGGTGTGGATACGGGCGGGACGTATACGGATGCTGTCCTGATAAGGGACGAGACCGAGGTCATTGCGAGCGCCAAGGCGCTGACCACACGCCATGATCTGGCCATCGGAATCGGTGAGGCGGTCGAAAATGTACTGGCGTCCAGCGGCGTCACGCCGGACCGGATTGCACTGGCATCTTTGTCGACCACCCTTGCCACCAACGCGCTGGTCGAGGGGCAGGGTGGCCGGGTCGGGCTGATCTATGTCGGTTTTCGCGAACAGGATCTGGAGGGGCACGGGCTTCGGGCTGCGCTGGGCGGTGATCCGGCCCTGATCCTGTCTGGCGGGCACAATCATGCCGGGCAGGCCGCCCGTCCGCTGGATAGCGAGGCGCTGAAGGCATGGCTGGCAGAGGATCGCGGTATTTCGGCCTATGCGGTGGCGGCGCAATTCGCCACGCGCAACCCCGAGCATGAGCTGGAGGTTGCCCGCATGGTCGCCGAGGTGACGGGGCGGCCGGTGTCCTGCTCTCACCACCTGTCGGCAAAGTTGAATGGGCCGAAGCGGGCGCTGACGGCGCTGTTGAACGCCCGTCTCATCGGAATGATTGCGCGTCTGATCCAGAAGGCCGAAGGCAAGTTGCAGGATCTGGGAATTGCCGCGCCTCTCATGGTGGTGCGCGGGGACGGTGCGCTGATTAGCGCCAAGCAGGCGCAGGAGCGACCGATCGAGACGATTCTCAGCGGACCTGCCGCGTCGATTGTGGGGGCGCGGTGGTTGACCGGCGCGGATACGGCTCTGGTGTCGGACATTGGCGGTACGACGACGGATGTTGCCGTGCTGCGCGGTGGCAAACCGATGATAGATCCGGCCGGCGCGCAGGTCGGTCCGTGGCGCACCATGGTCGAGGCGGTGGGCATGCGCACCACCGGTCTGGGCGGTGACAGTGAGGTGCATGTTCAGGGCGACGGTCTGGCAGGTCGTATCGCCTTGGGTCCGCGCCGGGTGCTGCCGGTCAGCCTGATCGCGCATGAGGCACCGGAAATCGTGCATCGCGCGTTGGATGCGCAACTGCGAAATACCGTGCCGGGCGAGTATGACGCCGTCTTTGTCAGGGCCGTGCCCGGCATCGAGGCAGGCGGTCTGGCCGGTCGGGAAGCAGCCCTGTTGCAGCGGATCGCCCAGAGCGACGTGCAGCCGGTCGGAAAGGTTCTGGAAACGCGCATGGAAGGTCAGGCCTTGCGTCGGCTGGTCGGGCGCGGACTGGTTCAGGTTTCTGGCGTGACGCCGTCGGATGCCAGTCATGTGCTGGGGGCTGTGACGACATGGGACGCCAGCGCCGCCGAGAAGGCGCTGTGCCTGCTGGCGCGGCGACGGACAGGATCGGGTAACACGCTGGCAGATGGTGCTGCGCACATGGCGCAAATGATCGTGGACCAACTGACGGATCAGACTGTTCTGGCCATATTGGAGACCGGTTTTGCCGAGGAGACCGCCCAGTTCGGTCTGCCCGCGGATCATCTGGCGCGGCATGTGCTGACACAGCGGGGGCTGGATGGGCACAAGGGGTTGATGCGGCTTGATATCGGGCTGAACGTGCCTGTCGTCGGTCTGGGCGCGTCGGCGGGCTGCTATTATCCGGCTGTCGGCGCCAGGCTGGGCTGCGAGATGATTCTGCCCGAACATGCCGGTGTGGCAAATGCCATCGGCGCGGTGGTGGGTCGGGTGACGATCCGGCGCAGTGGCACGGTGACGTCGCCCTCTGAAGGCCTGTACCGCGTCCATCTGGAGACCGGGCCGGTGGATTACCCCGAGGCCGTCAGTGCGCTGGAGGCTCTGCAATTCGCGCTGGAACAGGCGGCGCGTGCCGATGCCGTCGCCGCCGGGGCCGAGGATATCCATATCACGGCGACGCGCGATCTGCGCACGGCGCAGGCCGAGGCGCGTCAGGTATTTCTGGAAGGCGAGATTACAGTAGAGGCGTCTGGTAGGCCGCGCATTGCGATGTAACGCCCCCATGTAATCCGGCAGAAAGTACGCTATCCTACAGTATGAGACCCGCAGGTCGGGCAGGACAGAAAGGATTCGACATGAGTGCCTCACAGAATTTCGACACGGATATGGCCGACCGGCTGGATGGCTTGAAGGAGGATGGTCTGTACAAGGTCGAGCGCGTGATAACATCACCGCAGGCCGGGCGCGTATCGCTGAAGGGTGGCGCCGAGGTGATCAACCTGTGCGCCAACAACTATCTGGGGCTGGCGGACAATGCCGAGATTATCGGCGCCGCGCATGATGCGCTGGATCGCTACGGGTTCGGCATGGCATCTGTCCGTTTCATCTGCGGTACGCAGGAACAGCACAAGACGCTGGAAGCGCGCATTGCCAGTTTTCTTGGGACAGAGGACAGCATTCTCTATCCCAGCTGTTTCGATGCCAATACCGGTTTGTTCGAGACGATTTTAGGCCCCGAAGACGCGATTATCAGCGATGCGCTGAACCATGCCAGCATCATTGACGGGGTGCGCCTGTGCAAGGCGCAGCGCTATCGCTATGCCAACAGCGACATGGCGGATCTGGAGCGATGCCTTAAGGAATCGCAGGGCGCGCGTCACCGGCTGATTGCCACGGACGGCGTGTTTTCGATGGATGGCTATTACGCCAAACTGGATGAGATCTGCGATCTGGCGGACAAATATGACGCGCTGGTGATGGTCGATGATTGCCATGCCACCGGGTTTGTCGGCGCCACCGGGCGCGGCAGTATCGAGCATTGCGGCGTGATGGGCCGGGTCGACATCCTGACCGGCACGCTGGGCAAGGCGCTGGGCGGCGCATCGGGTGGCTATACCGCTGCATCGGCCAAGGTGGTGGATTGGCTGCGTCAACGCTCGCGGCCCTATCTGTTTTCCAACACGCTTGCGCCGGTGATCGCCGCGGCATCGCTGAAAATGTTCGATCTGATCGAGGATGGCGATGATCTGCGCGCGCAGCTTTGGGAAAACGCCACGTATTTCCGCACCCGGATGACCGATCTGGGGTTCGAGCTGCTGCCGGGCGAGCATGCGATCGTCCCGGTGATGCTGCGCGATCCGAAGCTGGCGCAGCAGATGGCGGCCAAGCTGGGCGAAAATGGGGTTTATGTGACGGCCTTCAGTTTTCCTGTCGTGCCGAAGGATCAGGACCGCATCCGCACACAGATGAGTGCGGGACTTACCCGCGAAATGCTGGATGAGGCGATCAGTGCTTTTGAAAAGGTCGGTCGCGAATTGGGAGTGATCTGATGGAAAACCGCATGAAGGCGCTGGTCAAGGCGCGCCCCGAGCCGGGCCTGTGGATGGAATACGTTCCGGTCCCCGAGCCGGGGCCGAATGATGTGCTGATCAAGGTTCGCAAATCCGCGATTTGCGGCACGGATGTGCATATCTGGAAATGGGATGAATTCAGCGCCAAGACGGTGCCGGTGCCGATGGTTGTCGGCCATGAATTCGTCGGCGAGATTGCCGATACCGGCGCGGCGGCGAGTAAATACAAGATCGGTCAGCGCGTGTCGGGCGAGGGGCATATCGTCTGCGGCACCTGCCGCAACTGCCGCGCCGGGCGCGGGCAGCTGTGTCGCAATACCAAGGGTGTCGGCGTGCACCGGCCCGGCAGCTTTGCCGAATATGTCTGCATCCCGGAAATGAACGTCGTGCCGATCCCCGAGAACGTTCCGGATGAAATCGCGGCGATTTTCGACCCGTTCGGCAATGCGGTGCATACCGCGCTGAGCTTTGACATGGTGGGCGAGGATGTGCTGGTCACGGGTGCCGGCCCCATCGGCATCATGGGTGCGCTGGTCGCGCAAAAGGTCGGCGCGCGCAAGGTGGCGATTACCGACATCAACCCCTACCGCCTGAATCTGGCGCGCGAGATGGGTGTTCAGCATGTCGTCGATGTTTCAAAGGAGCAGCTGAGTGACGTGATGGACCGGATCGGTATGACCGAGGGGTTCGATGTCGGGCTGGAAATGTCGGGTGCGCCGGCGGCGATGCAGCAGATGATTTCGCGGATGAACAATGGCGGCAAGATCGCGCTGCTGGGCATCGCGCCGACCGAATTTGCCGTCGACTGGAACGCCATCATCTTCAAGATGCTGCACGTCAAAGGCATCTACGGGCGCGAGATGTTCGAAACCTGGTACAAGATGATCGCGCTGGTGCAGAGCGGGCTGGACGTGTCGGGCCTGATCACGCACCGCATCGGGATCGACGATTTCGAGGCGGGCTTTGCCGCGATGATATCGGGTGATTCGGGCAAGGTGGTGATGGATTGGGTCTAAAGCGGCGTATGCGCCCGGCCCGGCGGCAGGGGTTTGGGTATTTAGCCCAGGAAAAAGCCGGGCCGGATCAAGCTGGGGTGAGCGGTGTGAAATAACGGTTGGATTTTGGCGCCGGGCGCCCATTTAACTCTGCAAGACGCTTTGACACAAGGAGCCTGCCATGACCCGCTACACCAAAGACCCCGACGCCATCGCGCGACTGACCCCCGAAGAATACCGCGTGACGCAGCAAAGCGGGACCGAGCGGCCCGGCACCGGTAAATACCTGGAAAACAAGGCGCCGGGGATCTATGTCGACATCGTTTCGGGGGAGCCGCTGTTCGCGTCGTCGGACAAATTCGAGAGTGGCTGTGGCTGGCCCAGCTTTACCAAGCCGATCGAGACGGCGCATGTGGCCGAGCTGCACGACGAGACGCTGGGCATGAGCCGGGTCGAAGTGCGCAGCGCGCATGGTGACAGTCACTTGGGCCACGTGTTTCCCGACGGGCCGCGCGACAGGGGTGGCCTGCGCTATTGCATCAACTCGGCATCGCTGCGCTTTGTGCCAAAGGCCGAGATGGAGGCCGAGGGCTATGGCGATTATCTGGATCAGGTGGAGGATTTAGGATGAGCGAAGAGCGCGGCGTTCTGGCGGGTGGCTGTTTCTGGGGAATGCAGGATCTGATTCGCAAGCGTGACGGGGTGCTGTCGACGCGCGTCGGGTACACCGGCGGGGATATACCCGACGCGACCTACCGCAACCACGGCACCCATGCCGAAGGGATCGAGATCACGTTTGATCCGGCCCGGATCACCTATCGCGAAATTCTGGAGCTGTTTTTCCAGATCCACGACCCCACCACGCTGAACCGGCAGGGCAATGACATGGGGGTAAGCTATCGGTCGGCCATCTATTACGTCGACGAGGCGCAGCGCGACGAGGCCTTGCGCACCATTCAGGATGTCGAAGCCAGCGGCAAATGGCCCGGCAAGGTGGTGACCGAGGTCGAGCCGGTAGGCGATTTCTGGGAGGCCGAGCCGGAGCATCAGGATTATCTGGAGCGCGTGCCCAACGGGTATACCTGCCATTTTCCACGCCCTGATTGGGTTTTGCCGCGAAGCTAGCCGGGTATCTGACCGGCCTTGACCTCGGTCAGGGCCGGGCGCAAGCATGGCGCAAAGGAGCCACGCCCATGCAGCCGGTCAAGGCGATTTCGCTGAAATTATGCGCGGTCGTTCTGTTCATTTTCATGTCTGCGCTGATCAAGGCGGCCTCGGATGAGGTGCCGCCGGGCGAGGCTGTATTTTTCCGGTCCTTCTTTGCGATCCCGATCACGGTTCTGTGGCTGATGATGCTGGGTCAACTGTCTACGGGTCTGCGCGTCAAATCCGTCTGGGGACATGTGCGGCGCGGCGTGGCCGGATCGCTCGCCGTGGGCCTGACTTTTGCCGGGCTCGGTCTGTTGCCGCTGCCCGAGGTTACGGCGCTCAGCTATACGTCATCGCTGCTTATCGTCATTTTTGCCGCATTTTTTCTGGGCGAGAGTGTCGGCCTTTTTCGCATCAGTGCGGTTTGCATCGGGCTGGCCGGCGTTCTGGTGATCCTCGCGCCCAAGCTGAGCGTGTTCAGCGGGGCGCCGGTCCACGGGACCGAAGTGATCGGCGCCGTCGTCGTGCTGACCGGTGCAACCTGCGCCGCCTTTGCGCAGATCACCATCCGCAAGCTGGTGCAGACCGAACATCCTGCTGCCATCGCCTTTTACTTCTCGGTGACCGCAACGGTTCTGTCATTGTTTACGGCGCCGTTTGGTTGGGTCTGGCCGGATGGATGGCTGGCGTTTCAGCTGGTGATGGCGGGTGTTCTGGGTGGCACGGCGCAGATATTTCTGACGGTGTCCTACCGTTACGGCGATGCCAGCGTCGTGGCGCCGTTTGACTATGCATCGATGCTGTTTGCACTGGGCATCGGGTATTTCGTCTTTGCCGAAGTGCCGACGGTTCCGATGCTGATCGGAGCGGCGATGATTTCCGCGGCCGGCATCGCGATTGTTCTGCGCGAGCATCATCTGGGGTTGAAGCGGGGCCGCGCGCGGGCAGTGCGTACGCCGGAAGGGTGACGAGCCGCTTCAGGCCCCCGTCGCCCACATGGCGGCATAAATCGGCGCAAACCATGCCCGCCGGAACCGGCCCAAAGGCCAGCGTTTCGGCGGGGTTTGCATGATCTTGGGGTAGGGATTGCGCGGCGCGCGGTCCTGTACCAGATCGGCCAGAAGGGCGCCCGCATAGGTGCCCATCGCCACGCCGTTGCCGTGGTATGACATCGCGGTGAACGCGCCTTGCATGGTATCGATCGGCCCGGCAAAGGGTGTCAGATCGCGCGCGATGCTGAGCAGGCCGTGCCAGCTGTGTGGCGTTTCGACATGGCGCCACGCGGGAAACATCGCCTCGAAATGCTGGCGGATATTGCGATGCATGCGGGTGTCGGCCCATGGCGCGCTGAACAGCCCGCCGCGCATGCCGAACAGCATCCGGTTGTTTGGCATCAACCGGAAATAATGCAGAAAAAACCGGTCATCATAGCAAGCCTGCATTGTGGTCCAGCCTTGCGCCGACAGCTCGGCCTCGGTCATCTCGCGCGTCACCAGCACGTTGGATTGCGTGGGCAGATAGCGCGCCTTCATCCAGTTCGGCACATCGTCCGAGCTATAGCCGTTCGTCGCCACGATCAGGCGCCGGGCCTGTATCCGCGCCTCTGGCGTGGTCAGGGTAAAGCTGCCACTCTGTTCGATCCGTCCCACCGGGCTGTGTGCCCGGATGCGGACCCCGGCAGCAATGGCAGCGGTGGCAAGGCCCTGAATATATTTCATTGGATTCAGGCCAAAGCCGATGGGCGTGGTCAGCGCGCCGTGAAAGGGACCGTTCATGCCGTTTTGCGCCAGCGCGGCCTTTGGGATCAGGGTAGGGGTGACGCCATAGTCGCGCTCCACCTCGGCGGCGTGTGTCTTCAGACCCTGATACGCGGCCTCGGTGTGGGCCATCACCGTTTCGCCGTTTGAATGACGGTCAACCTGCATGGCGTGACGGCTGATCAGCCCCTCGGTCAGATCGACGGCGTGGCGTTCAGCCCTGCGGAATTCGCGGCGCGCATTCTCGCCAAACTGGCGCGCCAGCGCTTTGTCAGACGCGGCCGATCCGCCAAGGCAGCAAAATCCGCCATTGCGCCCCGATGCGCCCCAGCCGACGTCCCTAGCCTCCAGCACGATCACATCGGCGCCACTTTCGGCCAGATGCAGCGCCGCCGACAGCCCGGTAAAGCCTGCGCCGATGATCGCCACGTCCGCCGACAGCGTGCCGTGCGCGGGCGAGTTTACCGCAGACTCCACCGTCGTCGGCCAGTAGCATTTTACGCGCGGCGCCTCGCCATAGGCGTGGGCCGGGTAGATCCGCCTCACGTATCCGCCGCGCGCTCGTCTGCCTGCCGCCTCAGGCTGCTGCGCTTGCTGATCAGGGAGGCGGTGATGACGCCGATCGTGACCACCGCGATCATCAGCGTCGAAAGCGCGTTGATCTCGGGGCTGAGGCCAAGGCGGATCGACGACCAGATCTTGATCGGGAGCGTGGTCGAGGACGGGCCGGCGGTAAAGCTCGCGATCACCAGATCATCAAGGCTGAGCGTGAAGGCCAGAAGCCAGCCCGAAATGACAGCGGGCGCGATGATCGGCAGGGTGACAAGGAAAAACGCCTGCATTTGCGAGCAGCCGAGGTCCAGCGCCGCCTCCTCCAGTGACTGATCGAAACTGACCAGCCGCGACGACACCACGACCGATACGAAGCACATCGAAAACGTGGTATGCGCCAGCACGATGGTCAGAACGCCCCGGTCGATGTTCAGGCCGATGAACAGCAGCAGCAGCGACAGGCCGGTGATGACTTCGGGCATGACGAGCGGGGCATAGATCATGCCGGAAAACAGCGTGCGCCCCGAAAACCGGCCCGACCGGACCAGCACCAGCGCCGCCATCGTGCCCAGTACCGTGGCGATGGACGAGGACATGACCGCGACCTTGATCGTGACCCATGCTGCGTCCAGGAACGACTGGTTGCCCAGCAATTCACCATACCATTTGGTGGAGAATCCGGCCCAGACCGTAACCAGCTTGCTTTCGTTGAAGCTGTAGATGATCAGGATCACCATCGGCAGGTAGAGGAACGCGAACCCCAGCGTGAGGGATGTGGCGTTGAACCATGTGACGCGTCTCATCCTTCGGCCTCCCTTTGTTTCTGTTCGTTTCGCTGGAACAGGATGATGGGAATGATCAGCAGCAGCAGCAGGATCACCGCCACGGCGCTGGCCACCGGCCAATCACGGTTGTTAAAGAATTCCTCCCAGAGAACCTTGCCGATCATCAGGGTTTGCGATCCGCCCAGAAGCGACGGAATGACAAATTCGCCGATGGTGGGGATGAACACCAGAAAGCAACCCGCGATGATGCCGTTCTTCGACAGCGGGAATGTTACCAGCCAGAAGGCGGTGATGCGGCTGCATCCCAGATCCTCGGCGGCCTCCAGCAGCGATCCGTCCATCCGCTCCAGCGCGGAATAGATCGGCAGGATCATGAAGGGCAGGTAGGTGTAGACGATGCCGATATAGACCGCGACGTTGGTGTTCAGGATCGTCAGCGGCGACGAGATGACGCCAAGGCTGAGCAATAGCTGGTTCAGGTAACCCTCGTTTGACAGGATACCGATCCACGAATAGACCCGGATCAGAAAGCTGGTCCAGAACGGCAGGATCACCAGCATCATCAGCGTCGGGCGCCAGTGATCGGGTGCGGCGGCCATGCCGTAGGCGATGGGATAGGCGACCAGCAGGGTCAGGAATGTCGCGACAATCGCGATCTGGAGCGACGAAAGATAGGCCTTCCAATACAGATCATCCGTCGCGAGAAACTGGAAATTCTCGAAGTCGAGATTGGCAAAGAAGTCCCTGATTCCCGCCCATCCCCCGGACAGGTCCAGCGTGGGCGTGTAGGGCGGAATGGCCATCGCAATATCACTGAGGCTGATTTTCAGCACGATCAGGAAGGGCACCAGAAACAGGGCCAGCAGCCACAGATAGGGAACAGCGATCAGGATAACGCGGCGCATCGGATCAGCCCTCCAACAGCACGGCGGCAGTGTCGGTCCAGCTCAGCCAGACGGTATCCTCCCAGGTGAAGCTGCGGCGCGACAGGCGGCGGGTGTTGGCGGTCTGCGCCTTGACGATCTGCCCTGTCGCCAGCTTGACGTGGTAGGTCGACAGGTTCCCAAGATAGGCGATGTCCAGGATGGTGCCCTGTAGCGCGTTGCGCGTGTCGGGTTTTTCCGCCGTGATCGCCACCTTTTCGGGGCGGATCGCCAGGTGGCACGATTGCCCGGTCTGAAATGCCTTGCTCGACTCGGCATGCAATGTCGGCTGCCCTTCGGCAAAGGCGATGTCATAGCCATTGCCGCTGGCGGTGGCGCGCCCTTGGATGATGGTGACGTCGCCGATGAAATCGGCCACGTAGACCGAGCTTGGCCGCTCGTAGATGTTGGCGGGCGTGTCGGCCTGCATGATCTTGCCGTCATCCATCACGGCGACGCGGGTGGCGACGGTCATCGCCTCTTCCTGATCGTGGGTGACGATGACGAATGTCGTGCCGGTCTTTTCCTGAATATCCACCAGCTCGAACTGGGTGTCCTGCCGCAGCTTGGCGTCCAGCGCGCCCAAGGGCTCGTCCAGCAGCAGCAGCTTGGGCGCCTTGGCGAGGGACCGGGCAAGCGCGACGCGCTGGCGCTGTCCGCCGGATATCTGATGCGGCTTGCGCTTGGCGAATTTTTCCAGTCGGGTCAGTTTCAGCATTTGCGCGACGCGGTCGGCAATCTCGTCCTTGGGCTTCTTGTCGCGCTTGAGGCCAAAGGCGATGTTGTCCCAGATCGTCAGATGCGGAAACAGCGCGTAGGACTGGAACATCATGTTAACCGCCCGCTTGTTCGGTGGGATCGGCGCCATGTCCTGACCCGCCAGAAGGATCGTGCCCTCTGTCGGTTTTTCAAACCCGGCAAGCATGCGCATCATCGTCGTCTTGCCGCAGCCCGAGGGGCCGAGCAGGGCAAAGAATTCGCGCTCGTAAATGTCGAATGTCTGATTGTCGATGGCGGTAAAATCGCCGAAACGTTTTGTGACGTTCTTGAACTGAATCAGCGGTTTGGCCTGTGGGTCGTTCCACGGCTCGAAAGCGGTCTGGCTCATCTTGACTCCGGTCTGGAGGGGCAAAATGGCCCGCACAATATATAGCGCGGGCCGTTGATCGCGATCAGGTGCCTGACTTGATCTTGGTCCACAGGCGCGTGACGACGCGCTGAACCTTTGGTTCGAACGGGGTGACGGTAAACAGGTTATTCAGCGTTTCTTCGCTTGGATAGACAGCGGGATCACCGATCACGTCCTCGACCAGAAACTCCTGAGACGCCTTGTTACCGTTGGCGTAGTAGACATAATTCGACGCGGCGGCGGCGTTCTGCGGGTCCATGATGAAGTTCAGGAACTTGTGCGCGCCGTCGGGATTAGGCGCATCCACAGGGATGACCATCTGATCGAACCACATCTGCGCGCCCTCTTTGGGGGCGTTATACACGATTTCGACGCCATTATCGGCCTCGGCCGCGCGGTCACGCGCCTGCAGGATATCGCCGGACCATCCGACGGCAACGCAGATGTCGCCGTTCGCCAGGGCGTTGATGAACTCGCTGGAGTGGAATTTGCGGATATAAGGCCGGATGGGCATAAAGACGTCCTCGACCTTGGCGATCACGTCGGGGTCGTGGCTGTCAGGATCTTCGCCCAGAAATTTCAGCGCCATCGGGATCATTTCGGCCGGGGCATCCAGAAAATGCACACCGCATTCGGCCAGCTTTTCCATATTCTCGGGCTTGAGCACCAGATCCAGCGAATCAATGGGCGCATCCTCGCCCAGCACTTCGCGAACCTTGCCGACGTTTACGCCGATGCCGGTGGTGCCCCACATGTAGTTGATCGAATATTCGTTGCCGGCATCATATTGCTCGGTCCGCTCTTCGATCAGGGGCCACATGTTTTCGATGTTGGGCAGCTTGGATTTGTCCAGTTTCTGGAACGCGCCCGCGCTGATCTGCCGCTGCATGAACGTGCCTGTGGGCACAACCACATCATACCCCGATCCGCTGGACAGCATTTTCGTCTCAAGCACTTCGTTGCTGTCGAACACGTCATAGATCAGATCGATACCGGTTTCCTCCTGGAATTTATCCAGCAACGATTCGTCGATATAGTCAGACCAGTTGTAGACGCGCACCTCCTCGGACATGGCGGCCGTTGCTGTCATCGCCAGGGCGGTTGTCGCAGTCAAAATGGTTTTTTTCATTTTCTTCTCCCGTTGGTCGATGGTTATACCACCGCTGGTGCGGATTTGATCAAGTTTTTTCGCGTATGGCAATATGGTAATGTTTTCACGGGACCGCTAAACTCGCAATCTTGGATATCGCCAACCTCAGGGAGCGTCGCGCGCCATGCCTCATATTGCCCGGAACGTCGGCACGATCGATGCGGTGATGCCTGCCCATGCGCAGGTGTATCTGCGCCTGCGCGATATGGTGCTGTATGGTGATCTGATGCCGGGGCAGCCGGTGACCATTCAGGGCCTGACCGAACGCCTGAGCGCCGGCATGACACCGGTTCGCGAGGCGATCCGCCGCCTGATCTCGCAGGGGGCGCTGGAGCTTCAGGGGAATCGCCGGGTCAGCGTGCCGCTGTTGACGGCGGCGGATATAGACGAAATTATCGTTGCCCGTGAGTGGCTTGACCCTTATTTGACGCAACAGGCGATGGGCAATGTGACCCCGGCAGACATTGCGGCGCTGACCCGGTTGGACCGGTCGCTGGACGGGGCGATTCGGCAGGGCGATCTGCGGGCCTATCTGCATCTGAACCACCAGTTCCACGTTTCGATCTACAAACTGGCGCAGTCGCCCATCCTGACCGACCTGGCCGAAGGGCTGTGGCTGCGGTTCGGACCGTCGATGCGGGTTCTGTGCGGGCGGCTGGGCACCCAGAACCTGCCCGACAATCACAAGCAGACGCTGACTGCCATGCAGGCGGGCGATGCCGCCGCCGCCGCCGCCGCGATTGCCGCAGATGTGCGGCAGGGAATGGACCAGCTGCGCGCGTCGCTGGCCGATCAGGTGGCTCGCGGCTGATTCGATTGACATTGGTCAATTTGATCATATTCTGCTGCGCAGGCGGGATGCCGTGCCGCTGCCACCCGGACATTCACCCGATGACATTCAGCTTAGGAAAGGCCCGTCCATGAATATGATCGCCAACCATCCGCCCACCTCCGAGCTTCAGGCGCTGGATGCTGCCCATCACATGCACCCCTTCACGCATAACAACGAGCTGGAGCAGAAGGGCGCGCGCATCATCACCCGCGCCAAGGGCGTCACGCTGACCGATAGCGACGGCAATGATTACCTCGACGCGATGGCGGGCCTTTGGTGCGTCAATGTCGGCTATGGCCGCGAGGAAATGGCCGAGGCCGCAGCGCGCCAGATGCGCGAGCTGCCCTATTACAACACCTTCTTTCAGACGACGCACGTCCCGGCCATCGCCCTGTCGGCCAAGCTGGCCGAGCTGGCGCCGGGCGATCTGAACCACGTCTTTTTCGCCGGGTCGGGGTCCGAGGCGAACGACACCAACATCCGCATGGTGCGCACCTATTGGGCGCAGAAGGGCAAGCCGGAAAAGACCGTCATCATCAGCCGCAAGAACGCCTACCACGGATCGTCCATGGGCAGCGGCAGCCTGGGCGGCATGTCCTATATGCACGAGCAGGGCGGCCTGCCGATCGCTGACATCTGCCATATCGACCAGCCGCATTGGTGGGCCGAGGGCGGCGATATGTCCCCCGAGGAATTCGGGCTGGAGCGCGCCCGTCAGCTGGAGAAAAAGATCGAGGAGCTGGGCGAACACCGCGTCGCCGCCTTCATCGCCGAGCCGATTCAGGGCGCCGGCGGCGTTGTCATCCCGCCCAGCACCTACTGGCCGGAAATTCAGCGTATCTGCGATGCGCATGACATTCTGCTGATCGCGGATGAGGTGATTTGTGGGTTTGGCCGCACCGGCACGTGGTTCGGCTGCAACAGGATGGGCATCCGCCCGCATATCATGACCGTCGCCAAGGGCCTGAGCAGTGGCTACGCGCCTATCGGCGGGTCCATCGTGTGCGACGAGGTGGCGAATGTTATCAACAATTGCGAATTCGCACATGGCTATACCTATTCGGGCCACCCGATGACCTGCGCCGTCGCGCTGGAGAACCTGCGGATCCTGGAGGAGGAAGGCATCGTCGACCGTGTCGCCGACCACTCCGCTGCGTATCTGGCAGAGAAGTGGGGCGGTCTGGCCGATCATCCGCTGGTGGGCGAGGCGACGACGATTGGCATGATGGGGTCCATCGTGCTGACGCCGGATGCCTCCAGCCGCGCGGTCTTTGCCGGGACCGAGGGCGACGCCGGGCTGATCACCCGCGAGCATTGCTTCAGGAACGGGCTGGTGATGCGCCATGTCGGGGACCGCATGATCATCTCGCCGCCGCTGGTCATCACCGACAGCGAGATGGACACGCTGGTCGAGCGCGCTTGGAAGGCGCTGGATCTGGCGCACAGACAGCTGGAGGACGAAGGCAAGATGAAAGCCGCCTGACGGATTTTGATACCGCGCCGGTGGCTGCCTGAAACGGGGCGCGTGCAATTTGGACGCTTCGGTTTCTGCGCAAAGTGGGCTACCACAGGCCAACTTTGGTATCACGAGGATCGCATGAACCACCGCAAGAAGAACGGCAGGAAGGATACCTTTGCCGTCATCGGGCTGGGCAATTTCGGCAGCACGGTCGCGACCGAGCTGATCCGGTTCGGCAATCATGTCATCGGAATGGACATAGATGACAGATCGGTCAACGCGCAGGCCGAAACGCTGAGTCAGGCCCTGATCGTGGACGCGCGCGACGAAGGGGCGCTGCGCGAGGCGGGCGTTGCCGATTGCCGTGTCGCGCTGATTGCCATCGGGGATGATCTGGAATCCAGCATCCTGGCCGCGATCAACGTCAAGACGCTGGGCGTGCCCATCGTCTGGGCCAAGGCAATGTCCAAGACCCACCACCGCATCCTGAGCAAGCTGAAGGTCGACCGCATCATCCACCCGGAGGTGGAGGTGGGCCACCACATCGCACAGGTGCTGCACAACCCGCTGGTGCGCGATTATGTCAGCCTCGGCAACGGATTCAACGTGGTTAATTTCCGCATCCCCGAATCGCTGGAAGGCAAGAAACTGTCCGAAATTCCTTATGGCAAGGAATACGGCCTGCGCTGCATCGGTGCGATGCGCGGCACCGAATGGCTGGGCTGCGACGGGGATGATTGCATGTTGCAAAAGGACGATCTGCTGCTGCTTCTGGGGCAACGCCCGAACTTGCGCAGCTTCGCGGCCAGCCTCTGATGGCACGGCCTCATGCGCGCGCCGTCTCAAAGGGTGGATTGCGGGTGGCGCCCCCGGCGATACTGGGGATGGTCTATCTGATCTTCATCGCTCTGGGGGCGCTGGTCCTGTGGTTGCCGATCTCCAACACGGTGGACCTCACACTGTTTGATGCGCTGTTCACGTCGACATCGGCGGTGACGGTGACGGGGCTGATCGTGGTCGATACCGGCAGCGCCTTTACCCCGTTCGGGCAACTCGTGATCGCGCTGTTGATCCAGTTGGGCGGTCTGGGACTGATGGCATTTGCTGTGATGCTGCTGACGGTTCTGGGGATTCCGGTGGGCCTGCCATACCGCACCGTTCTGCGCGAGGAGATCAATCAGAAGACCCTGCACAACCTGACCGATATCGCGCGCATCATCCTGATTGTTTCGGTCCTGTGCGAGCTGATCGGCGCCGGAATCCTCGGCTTTGTCTTCGTGCCGGAATTCGGCTGGGCCAAGGGGGCGGGCCACGCGCTGTTCCATTCGGTATCGGCGTTCAACAATGCGGGGTTTGCGCTGTACCCTGACAGCCTGATGGGCTGGGTGGGCAACCCTGTCATCAACATGGTGATTCCGGCACTGTTCATTCTGGGTGGTTTGGGGTTCATCGTGCTGGCCGATATTTTTCAGGTGCGCAAATGGCGCAAGCTGACACTGCACAGCAAGATCATGATCACCGGCACGCTGGGCCTGATCGGGTTTTCATGGGCGATGTTCGCGGCGCTGGAATGGACCAACCCCGGCACGCTGGGCGGTTTGCCCGATGCCGCCTCGCGGATCTGGGCCAGCTGGTTTCAGGCAGTGACGGTGCGCACGGCAGGGTTCAACACGCTGGACTTTGCCGAAGTTCACGACAGCACCGCGCTGATGACCATGTCCCTGATGCTGGTCGGGGGCGGCAGCACGTCGACCGCCGGCGGGATCAAGGTGACGACGCTGATCGTGCTGCTGATCGCCACTGCCGCGTTCTTTCGCCGTCAGACGCAACTGCACGCGTTTGGGCGCAGTCTGGGCGCGGAGGAGGTGCAGAAGGTGCTGGCGCTGACCATGGTCAGCATGCTGCTGGTGCTGACGGGCATTTTCGTCACGTCAATCTCGCATGATGGCGATTTTCTGGATCTGGCGTTCGAGGTCACATCGGCCTTTGGCACGGTCGGGGTGTCGCGCGGCGCCACTGCCGAATTGGATGGCGTGGGCCGTGCGGTGATCATGTGCATCATGTTTCTGGGCCGTGTCGGCCCCCTGACCCTCGGGTTTTTCCTGGCGACGCGCAGCGTGCCGCGCGTGCGCTATCCCAAGGGTCAGGTCTATCTGGGCTAGACCCTAGTCCTTGATGAACAGCTTGCGGGGTTGGGTGCACAACGGCTCGGCTGCGCCGTCCTCTTTGATCAGGATGGTTTCGGTGATCTCCATGCCCCACGTGTCCATCCAAAGACCCGGCATGAAGTGGAAGGTCATGCCCGGCTCCAGCACGGTGTCGTCGCTGGCGCGCAGGCTGATCGTACGCTCGCCCCAGTCGGGCGGATAGCTGAGCCCGACGGGATAGCCGCAGCGCGCCCCGCGTTTGATTCCGGCCTTTTCCAGCGCGCCGTTCAGGGCGTTCGCGATGTCGGCGGCGCGGGCACCGGGCTGGGCGGCCTCGATCCCTGCATTCAGGCCTTCGACGATGGCGCCCTCGGCGCGCTTCATCTCGTCGGATGGCTTGCCCAGCATCAGGGTGCGGCAGCAGGGCGCGTGATAGCGGCGGTAGACGCCTGATATCTCGAAGAATGTTGCCTCGCCCTTGGTGAAGGGCCGCCCGTTCCATGTCAGATGTGGCGCGCCGGCCTCGGAGCCAGACGGCAGCAACGGCAGGATCGCTGGGTAGTCGCCCCATGTACCGGGAACCCCGCGCACGGCGTCGCGGAAAATCTCGGCGACGATCTCGTTCTTCGGCACGCCCGGCTCCACCCGTTCCAGCAGGCCATCGATGATCTTGTCGGTGATGCTGGCCGCCTTGCGCATAAAGGCGATTTCCTCGCCCGATTTTACCGCGCGCTGCCAGTTTACCAGCGCGGTGGCATCAATCAGCGTCGCATCGGGCAGGTTGGCCTTCAGCACCTCATAGGCCTTGGCCGAGAAATAGTAATTGTCCATCTCGACGCCGATCCGGGCGGACCCCAGCCCCAGATCCTTCAGCCGCTGGGCCAGATCCTCCATCGGGTGGCGCTCGGTGGACTGGACGTATTTGTCCTCATAGCCCCAGACGCGCGCGTCTTCCATCCAGACGGTGCGTACGCCGCCATTTGCATCCATGGCACGGCCCCACCACGCGGGATCGGCGTCGGGGAACACCAGCACGCCCTGATGGACGTAGAATGACCAGCCATCATAGGCGGTCAGCCAGTTCTGGTTCGACGGATCGGTGCAGAACATCACGTCGATATTCGCGGCCTCCATCGCATGGCGTGTCTTGACCAGCCGTCGTTGATATTCGGCGGCGCTGAAGGGGATATCCTTTTCGATCATGCCGGGGCCTTTCTGTTGATCGTCTCGGGCGGCATCTCATGCCGAATTCACATTTTGCGCAAGGGGTGCGTTGACGGCAGAGGCCGGCACGCTCAAAGGTGGCCGACATGACCACCTGTCTGCGAGCCAACACATGATCCGCCTCGACGCCCGTGATCTGGATATCCTGCGCGCGCTGGCCGCCAATGGCCGGATGACCAATGCCGATTTGGCCGCAGCCGTCGGCTTGTCCGCCAGCCCCTGCTGGGAGCGGGTGCGCAAGCTACAGGATGCCGGCGTGATCGAAGGCATCCACGCGCGCATCGCGCTGAAAAAGATCGGCCCGCATGTGACGGTCTTTGTCACGGTCGAGCTGACCGACCACACCGCCGCCGCCTTTCGCCGCTTCGAGGCGGCGATGGGGCGCTATGATCAGGTGACGGGATGCTGGGCGCTGGGCGGCGGGTATGATTATCTGCTGCATATCGTGGCGCGCGATATCGAAAGCTATCAGGCGCTGCTGGACGACATGCTGGACGCCGGAATCGGGCTGGCGCGGTATTTCACTTATGTCGTGACCAAGACGGTCAAGGACAGCCCCGTGCCGCCCTTCGCCGCGCTGTTGGGCAAGTAGGCAGAAGATTCTTCTGCAAGGCCCCGTCATTTCGGTTACACACCCTGCATTATTTGCGGCATTTTCCGTGCCAAGACGTGCGCCGATTCCGCGCGCCCTCAATTCAAGGAGACACCCAAATGCTCAGAAACGATCAGCTGGCCGAATGGGACCGCGATAATTTCTTCCACCCCTCCACGCATCTGGCGCAGTTCGCGCGCGGCGAAGTGCAAAGCCGGATCATTTCCGGCGCCAAGGATTGCCATATCGAGGATCGCGAGGGGAACCGCCATCTGGATGCCTTTGCCGGTCTCTATTGCGTGAACGTCGGCTATGGCCGGACCGAAATTGCCGAGGCGATCGCCAAGCAGGCGCATGAACTGGCCTATTACCACGCCTATGTCGGCCACGGCACCGAGGTGGCGATCACGCTGGCCAAGATGGTGCTGGACCGGGCGCCCGATCACATGTCCAAGGTCTATTTTGGGCTGTCAGGCTCGGACGCCAACGAGACCAACATCAAGCTGGTCTGGTATTACAACAACATTCTCGGCCGCCCCGAGAAGAAGAAGATCATCAGCCGCTGGCGTGGCTATCACGGCTCGGGCCTGATGACAGGCTCGCTGACCGGGCTGGAACTGTTTCACAAGAAGTTCGATCTGCCGTTGGAACAGGTCATTCATACCGAGGCGCCGTATTATTACCGCCGTGATGATCTGGACATGACCGAAGAGCAGTTCGTCGCCCATTGCGTGCAAAAGCTGGAAGAGCTGATCGAGGCAGAGGGCGCCGATAAAATTGCCGGTTTCATCGGCGAGCCTGTGCTGGGCACCGGCGGTCTGGTGCCGCCGCCCGCAGGCTACTGGCCCGCGATTCAGAAGGTGCTGGACAAGCATGACATCCTGCTGATTGCCGATGAGGTCGTCACCGGCTTTGGCCGTCTGGGCAGCATGTTCGGGTCTGATCACTACGGCATGAAACCGGACCTGATCACCATCGCGAAGGGCCTGACCAGCGCCTATGCGCCCCTGTCGGGCAGCATCGTTTCGGACAGGATGTGGAAGGTGCTGGAGCAGGGCACCGACGAAAACGGCCCGATCGGCCATGGCTGGACCTATTCGGCGCACCCCATCGGGGCCGCGGCGGGCGTTGCCAACCTCAAGCTGCTGGACGATCTGGACCTGATCCAGAACAACCGCGAGGTCGGCAGCTATCTGAACACCGCGATGCGCGATGCGCTGGGCGATCACCCGAATGTCGGCGATATTCGCGGCGAGGGGATGATGTGCGCGGTCGAGTTCGTGAAGCATCGCGACGACCGTGTATTCTTTGATGCCGCCGACAAGATCGGCCCGCAGGTCACCGCAGCGCTGGGCGCGCGCGGTGTGATCGGGCGGGCGATGCCGCAGGGCGACATCCTGGGCTTTGCCCCGCCCTTCTGCCTGACCCGCGCCGAGGCCGACGAGGTGGTCAGCAAGACGGTCCAGGCGGTCAACGCCGTGCTGGGCTGAGGATTTGCCCGTAAGTGTGATGAGGGGCCTGCCGCCTGTGCAGACCCCTCATCAACTGGCGCGTAAGCCGGCCCTCTAATGGAGATTGCTCGGCATTGGCGGTACGTTCTCGACCCGGTCACATGGCTCAGCATGGAGCTGCCGTTTTCCCGATGCTTTGCTGGTGGCGCGATCGGCTTGGTTTACTTTGGGTAAGGCTGCAAACTCGACTGCCGGGTGCCGCAATATGCCGAAAAAGTGACGCATAATGGTTGCATTACGGTGTATAAGGCGGTTTAGTCTGCCTTCAACGCGGCTTGATCGCGAATAACAATAAACAACGGGGAGACTCATTTGGCCGAGTCGCACAGTCGCGATGCGTTCGTCGAATTCGAGCGTGTGCAAAAAAGCTATGATGGGGAAACGCTGGTCGTCAAGGATTTGAACCTGTCAGTTCCCAAGGGTGAATTCCTGACGATGTTGGGCCCCTCGGGGTCGGGCAAGACGACCTGCCTGATGATGCTGGCCGGGTTTGAGACGGCAACACATGGCGATATTCGCCTTGGCGGCACGTCCATCAACAACATTCCCCCACACAAGCGTGGCATCGGTATGGTTTTCCAGAACTATGCCCTGTTCCCGCACATGACCATTGCCGAAAACCTGTCCTTTCCGTTGGAAGTGCGCAAGATCGGCAAGGACGAGCGTGAAAAGAAGGTCAAACGCGCGCTCGACATGGTCGAGATGGGCAAATTTGGCGGTCGCCGTCCCGCGCAGCTATCGGGCGGCCAGCAACAGCGCGTCGCACTGGCCCGCGCGCTGGTGTTCGAACCCGAGCTGGTCCTGATGGACGAACCGCTGGGCGCGCTGGACAAACAGCTGCGCGAAAAAATGCAGTTCGAAATCACGCATCTGGCCCACCAGTTGGGCATCACCACGGTCTACGTCACCCACGACCAGACCGAGGCGCTGACGATGTCGGACCGCGTCGCGGTGTTCGACGATGGCCGGATTCAGCAGATTGCGGCGCCTGATGCCCTGTACGAGAAGCCCGAAAACAGCTTCGTCGCGCAGTTCATTGGCGAAAACAATACGCTTCAGGGCGTCGTGAAGGAGATCAAGGGCGATCTGGCCCTGGTCGAGTTGGACAATGGCGATCTGATCGATTGCAAGCCGGTCAACGTCAGCGAGGTCGGCCAGCGCACGCAAGTTTCAATCCGTCCCGAACGGGTGGAATTCGACAAGAAGCGCCTGCAGCCGGGCGTTCACACGCTCAAGGCCGAGGTGCTGGAATTCGTCTATATGGGCGACATCTTCCGCACACGCCTGCGCGTTGCCGGGAATGACGATTTTATCGTCAAGACCCGCAATGCGCCCGATCAAAAACGTCTGCAACCGGGCGAGCAGTTGGAAATCGGCTGGCTGCCGCAGGACTGTCGCGCGCTGGATGCATGACGATGGGAATATCGTGGCCCTCACCGGCCCGATGCAAAGCGGGACCAGCTGCCTGACCCGTGGCGGCCCCCCTAAAAACAAATGACGGGATACCAAGGGAGAAGATGATGAAATTTACTACAACATTGATGGCATCGACAGCGCTGACCGCTGCGGCCAGCATGGCGTCGGCGCAGGAAATGGCCGATTCTATGACAATCGTGTCCTGGGGCGGTGCCTATCAGGACAGCCAGAAAAAAGCCTATGCAGAGCCTTATAAAGAGGCCAATCCCGGGGTCAGCATTTCCTGGGACGAAAGCTCGAACGAGGCGGTCGCCAAGCTGCGCGCCCAGAACGAGGCCGACAACATCACATGGGATCTGGTTGACGTTGTCGGTGCCGATGCGATGCGCCTGTGCGACGAAGGTCTGGCGATGGAAATCGACCACGATGAGATGCTGGCCGACGGCGACGACGGCTCGACAGCGACCGAGGATTTCGGCGAAGTCATCGTGTCCGACTGCTTTATCCCGCAGATCGTCTATTCGATCACCTTCGGCTATCGCACCGACATGGTCCCCGAAGGCACCGAGCCGCCCAGCAAGCTGTGCGACGTGTTCGACCTTGAGACATATCCCGGCAAGCGTTCGCTGGAAAAGCGCCCGATCAACAACATGGAATGGGCGCTGATGTGTGACGGCGTGGCCAATGAGGATGTCTATGACGTTCTGGCCACCCCCGAAGGTCAGCAGCAGGCGCTGGACAAGCTGGCAACGATCAAGGACAGCGTTGTCTGGTGGTCCGCAGGCGCCGACACACCCCAGCTTCTGGCGGATGGCGAAGTCTTTATCGGATCCACTTATAACGGTCGCCTGTTCAGCGTGATCGAAGAGCAAAAGCAGCCCGTTGCGATGCTTTGGGATGGTCAGGTTTATGACTTTGACGGCTGGATCATTCCCACGGGCCTGTCCGAAGAGCGTCTGGCGCGTGTGATGGACTTTGTTAAGACCACCACCGACACCCAGCATCTGGCCGATCAGGCAAAGTACATCTCGTACGGTCCTGCACGCGCCTCCTCTGCACCGCTGGTCGGGCAGCATGCCGATCTGGGCATCGACATGGCGCCGCACATGCCAACCGACCCTTCCAACGCTGGCAACGTGCTTCAGCCGAACTTCGTGTTCTGGGCTGATTACCGCGACGACATCGACACCAAATTCCAGGCGTGGTTGGCACAATAAGACAGGTCTGAGGCGGGCGTAGTCGCCTGCCTTGGGCAAATAAAAGTGCGGCCCGCAATGTACGGGCCGCACGCACCAAACGGGGACGAAGCGCTTATGCCCAAAGGGTATCTGATCGGACATATCACGGTAAACGATCCCGATGCGTATGCAGAATACGTGGAGCGGGACACGCCGATTTTGGCCAAGCACGGGGGGCGGTTCATCGTGCGCGGTGGCCAGTCCCAGACCTGCGAGGGCGAGACGCTGAAGCGGCATGTTGTGATCGAGTTTCCCAGCTACGCGGCGGCGCAAGACGCCTATAACGACCCCGAATATCAAGCCGTTGCCGACATCCGCCGGCGCACGGCCGACAGCGTGATCATCCTGGTCGAAGGGACCTGAACACATGAGCGATACCGCCACAAACGCGCCGGTCCTGGCCGCCGACGGAACCCCGCTAAAGCGGAGCCTTTCCCGCGCCTTGCGCGTACAGAAAATGCGAGCGCTGGCGCTCATCGCGCCGCTGCTGATCTTTGTCCTGATTTCCTTTATCCTGCCCATCGGTGACATGCTGTTCCGATCGGTCGAAAACCAGATCGTCGAAAATACGCTGCCCTACACGGTGGAAGAGCTGGGAAAATGGGATGGCGCAAGCGATGAGTTGCCGCCTGAACCAGTGTTCCGCGACATGTATTTCGACCTCTTCCTTGCCGCTGAGATGAAGAGGCACACCCGACTTGGCTCGCGTTTGAATTACGAGGCCAGCGGCATGTCGTCCCTGTTCCGTCAGGCGGGCCGCAAGCTGGACGATCCGGGCAAGGACGCGCAGGACACGCTGGAAGAGATCGACCCGCGCTGGGGCGAGCGCGAGACCTATTACGAGATTTTCAACGCCGCCGAAGGTGTCGCGGTTGATGATGCCCTACTGTCGGCGCAGGAAAAGCGGATCCGCTGGCTGGCCGATGAGCCGCCGACCGGCGAGATGAATTTTGCGCCCTCGGCCGAAGCGTCGGCATTGCTGCCGCTTGCCGCAAGGGTCTATACTTCGTTCGGCGTGATCACCGGGCTGGTCGACAATAGGGTCGTCGAAAAAACAAAGCCGATGGAGTCCCTCTATCTGGCGCTTGTGCAGGACGTGACGCGTCCCGGTTTCGTGGATGATCTGGCAGCCTATAACGGCCCGCAAAAGGACGCTTTGGCGGCGCTCGCGACTGCCGGGCTGACTGCACCGAATTACACCCAGATCTTCGAAGACGTCGATCGAAACTGGGCCAAGGTTGAGACGTGGCGCATCATTCAAACGCATAGCGGGCCGTACACGTCAGGCTATTTCCTGAACGCCATCGACATGCAGAAAACGCCCGAGGGCGCTGCCGTTCAGCCCGAAAACAAGCGCGTCCTGATCCAGCTGTTCATTCGCACAATCATCATGTCGCTGACCATCATGGGCGCGTGCATCCTGCTGGGCTATCCGGTCGCATGGTTGCTGGCCAATCTGCCGATGCGCAAGGCAAACATCCTGATGATGCTGGTGCTGCTGCCGTTCTGGACATCGCTTCTGGTGCGCACGTCGGCGTGGAAGGTGATGCTGCAACAAAACGGCGTGGTTAATGATGTGCTGGTCTGGATCGGTCTGGTCGCCGACAATGACCGGCTGGTGCTGATCAACAACCAGATCGGCACGATCACGGCGATGACGCATATCCTGCTGCCCTTCATGATCCTGCCGATGTATTCGGTCATGCAGACGATCAACCCCAGCTATCTGCGCGCCGCGAAATCACTGGGAGCGACCAACTGGACCGCCTTCTGGCGGGTCTATTTCCCGCAGTCCATTCCGGGCATTGGCGCGGGGTCGATCCTGGTCTTTATCCTGTCGATCGGCTACTACATCACGCCCGAGATCGTCGGCGGCACCAAGGGTGTCTTTATCTCGAACCGGATCGCTTATCACATCTCGTCCAGCCTGAACTGGGGCCTTGCCGCGGCATTGGGCACTATCCTGCTGGTCGTCGTGCTGGCGCTCTACTGGTGCTATGACAAGATCGTCGGCATCGACAACGTGAAACTGGGGTAACGCGATATGAGCCTTCCAATCTACGCCACGTTCGGCCAACGCGTCTGGTATTATGCCTTCCGGGTGATTTGTGCGCTGATCTTCATCTTTCTGATCACGCCGATCCTTGTGGTCATTCCGCTGTCGTTCAACGCGGAGAACTTCTTTACCTTCACGCCCGAGATGCTCAGCTTTGATCCCGAAGGGTATTCGCTAAAGCATTACCGCGATTTCTTTAGCAACAACGAATGGCAGCGAAGCTTCAAGAACTCACTGATCATCGCGCCGATCGCCACGCTGATTTCGGTCACTCTGGGTACGCTGGCCGCCATCGGTCTGTCGCAATCCCATGTGCCGTTCCGTCGGGCAATCATGGCCATTCTGATTTCGCCGATGATCGTGCCGCTGATCATTTCCGCCACGGGCATGTTCTTCTTCTACTCGAAGATCGGCAACTTCATGGAAAACTCTGTCGGTCTGGACAAGAATCTGGTCGGCTATATCAAGGTTGTGCTGGCCCACGCGGTGCTGGGTATCCCGTTCGTCATCATCACGGTCACTGCGACGCTGGTCGGCTTTGACCGTTCGCTGACACGCGCAGCGGCGAATATGGGCGCGAACCCGGTGACGACGTTTTTCAGGGTGCAGATGCCGCTGATCCTGCCGGGCGTGATTTCGGGTGGCTTGTTTGCTTTCATCACATCGTTTGACGAGGTGGTCGTCGTGCTGTTCGTCGGATCGGCCAGCCAGAAAACATTGCCATGGCAGATGTTCACCGGCCTGCGCGAGCAGATTTCGCCAACCATCCTTGCCGTCGCGACAATCCTCGTCGGGATTTCGGTACTGCTGCTGACCACGCTCGAACTGCTCCGCCGCCGGTCCGAGCGGTTGCGCGGCATGTCACCGGGTTAACGCGGTAGACCATTCATGAAAAAAGGGGCGCTTCAATCGAAGCGCCCCTTTGGTGGTGTTTGACCGGCGGCGCAGCTTAGCTGCGCACTAGCTCCTCATAGGCGGCGCCGATGTCGCGCGTCAGCGCGCCCACCTCAAACGTATAGTCGCCGATCATGCCAACCGGCGTCACCTCGGCGGCGGTACCGGTCAGGAAACACTGCTCGAACCCTTCCATCTCATCCGGCATGATATGACGCTCGTGCACGACGACATCACGCTCTTTCAGCATTGCGATGACGGTCTGCCGCGTCAGCCCGTTGAGGAAACAGTCGGCCAGTGGCGTATGCACCTCGCCGCCCCTCACAAAGAAGATGTTGGCGCCCGTCGCTTCGGCGACATAGCCGCGATAATCCATGAACAACGCGTCCGAGCATCCCTTGGCCTCGGCCGCGTGTTTGGACGTGGTGCAGATCATGTAGAGGCCGGCCGCCTTGGCATGAACCGGGATCGTCTCGGGGCTGGGGCGTTTCCATTTCGAGATGTCCAGCTTGGCGCCCTTGGCCTTGGCGTCGCCGTAATAGGCGCCCCATTCCCACGCCGCGATGGCCAGATGCACGGGATTGCGCGAACTGGCGACGCCCATGTCAGGGCCGGCTCCGCGCCATGCGATGCAGCGCAGATAGGCGTCAGTCAGTCCGGCGATTTTCAGGACCTCGGCCTTGGCCGCCTCGATTTCGTCCACGGTATAGGGGATCACGAAATCCAGCTCGCCCGCCGAATAATGCAGCCGTTCCGAGTGCTGGCGGCTCTTGAAGATCTTGCCGCTGTAGGCGCGCTCGCCCTCGAATACCGAGCTGGCGTAGTGCATTGCGTGTGACAGGATGTGGACGTTGGCATCACGCCAATCGACCATCTTGCCGTCCATCCATATCTTGCCGTCGCGGTCGTCATAGCTAGCCATTGCCAGTCTCCAAGTAGAAATTCGCATTTGTTGCGTAAAATACGACCGAAACGGACGTTAATTTCACCAAAAACTGCGATTCGCTACCAGTTGAAACTTGGAAAGTCAATAAAGCTGACGTAAGTTGTGGTCAAATGCTGTAGGGGTGGCGACACATGGCAGAGGTGCAAGGCGGCGGGACGCTGCTGTTTCTGACGGACGAGCAATTGCAGCAGGGGATCGAGGCGATGTTTTTCGCCCATCAGAGCTTTACCACCGATCCCGACCGTATACTGGCAACAATGGCCTACGGGCGCGCGCATCACCGCGCGGTTCACTTCATAGCGCGCAAGCCGGGAACGACCGTGAGCAACCTTCTGAACATTCTGGACGTGACCAAGCAGTCGCTGAACCGCGTCTTGCGCACGCTGGTAGAAGACGGTCTGGTCGAAAGTCGCGTTGGCGCGTCTGACAAGCGCGAGCGCAATCTTCACCTGACCGAGGCGGGCCAGTCAGTGGAACGCCAATTGAGCGACGCGCAGCGGGTGCGTCTGCGGGCGGCCTACCGCGCCGCCGGCCCGGATGCCGTATCGGGGTTTCGTCAGGTGCTGGAGGCGATGATGGACCCGGAGGTGCGCCGCCGCTACCAAACGCTGCGAGGAACCCATTGATGAGCGATCCAGCCCCCCATCTTCTGATCGTCGACGACGATGAACGCATTCGCGGCCTTTTGCGCAAATTTCTTGCCCGGCACGGGTTCCTTGTGTCGGTGGCACGGGATGCGGCCCACGCGAGGCGGGTTTTGGCGGGGTTGGAATTCGATCTGATCGTACTGGACGTGATGATGCCCGGCGAGGATGGCGTCGCGTTGACGCGCGCGCTGCGCACCACGCTGAACACCCCGATCCTTCTGTTGACCGCACGGGGCGAGACCAGCGACCGCATCACCGGTCTGGAGGCGGGGGCGGACGATTATCTTGTCAAACCGTTTGAACCAAAGGAGCTGCTGCTGCGGATCAATGCCATCCTGCGCCGCATGCCCGAAGCCGAGCCAGAGGGCGCCGCTCCCAAGATCCTTAACCTCGGACCGGTCCGGTACGATATGGAGCGGTCTGAACTGACACAACATGGCGCGCCCATTCGCCTTACGGCAACCGAAGTGCAGCTGATGCGCCTCTTTTCGCAAAACCTGCGCCAGCCCGTCAGCCGCGCCAGGCTGGTCGAGGATCTGGGTCGCGACCGGGGTCAGGCGCAGGAGCGCGCCATCGACGTCCAGATCACCCGCTTGCGCCGCAAGATCGAGGCCGACCCCAAACAGCCGCGCTATCTTCAGACGGTGCGCGGCGAAGGATACATGTTGGCGCCTGACTGATCCGGCGCGCCATGGGTATTTTCATCAAGAAAAAGCCACGGTATATCTCATGCTCTGACCCGGCCCGTTCTTCTTGCTCCAAATATCCTCGCCGAAGGCATTAAATCTCTTCTGGCGCCACGTCACAGCCGCCGGGGCCATGGCCCTTGCGAGACGCGGTTGCAGGTAGTATCTCAACCGCATGAAAAAGATATTCGACATCGACGACCGCTCTCGCCTTCCTTGGCGGTTCTTCGGTGCGTCCCTGTCGGTGCTCGCGCACCTATGACAGGCTCTGGCCTGCCGATAGTCAATCCATTCTGACAATATGGGAGAGGACCTATGTCCCCCAAGACGCTCTATGACAAGATCTGGGATGCCCACCTCGTTCACGAGGCCGATGATGGCACCTGCCTTCTTTATATTGACCGCCACCTCGTGCATGAGGTGACCAGCCCGCAGGCCTTCGAGGGGCTGCGCATGACGGGCCGCACCGTGCGCGCGCCTGAACGCACGATTGCGGTGCCGGACCACAATGTGCCGACCACACTGGACCGTGCCAAGGGGATCGAAAACCCCGAGAGCAAGATTCAGGTCGAGGCGCTGGACAAGAACGCCGCCGATTTTGGCATCCACTACTATCCCGTCTCCGACATCCGCCAGGGCATTGTGCATATCGTCGGCCCCGAGCAGGGCTGGACCTTGCCCGGCATGACGGTCGTGTGCGGCGATAGCCACACCGCGACGCATGGCGCCTTTGGTGCGCTGGCGCATGGAATCGGTACGTCGGAGGTCGAACATGTGCTGGCCACCCAGACGCTGATCCAGCGCAAGGGCAAGAACATGAAGGTCGAGATCACCGGCAAGCTGGCGCCGGGCGTCACCGCCAAGGATATCACCCTCAGTGTTATCGGGCATACCGGGACCGCCGGCGGCACCGGCTATGTCATCGAGTATTGCGGCGAGGCCATTCGCGAACTATCGATGGAAGGGCGTATGACCGTCTGCAACATGGCGATCGAGGGCGGCGCACGCGCCGGTCTGATCGCGCCGGACGAGAAGACGTTTGAATACTGCATGGGTCGCCCCCACGCCCCCAAAGGCGCGCAGTGGGAGGCCGCACTGGCCTGGTGGAAAACGCTCTATTCGGACGACGATGCGCATTGGGACAAGGTCGTGACGCTGAAGGGCGAGGATATCGCGCCCGTCGTAACTTGGGGCACCAGCCCCGAGGACGTGCTGCCGATCACCGCGAATGTCCCCGCGCCCGGTGATTTTACCGGCGGCAAAGTCGACGCGGCCAAGCGGTCGCTGGACTACATGGGCCTGACCGCAGGTATGCCGCTGAGCGAGGTCGAGATCGACACCGTCTTTATCGGCTCCTGCACGAATGGCCGGATCGAGGATCTGCGCGCCGTCGCGGCGATCCTGAAGGGCAAGAAGATCAAGGAGGGCCTGCGCGCCATGATCGTTCCAGGCTCGGGCCTTGTCCGGGCGCAGGCCGAGGAAGAGGGGCTGGCCGATATTTTCATCGAGGCGGGCTTCGAGTGGCGCCTTGCCGGTTGCTCCATGTGCCTGGCGATGAACCCCGATCAACTAAGCCCGGGCGAGCGCTGCGCCGCGACATCGAACCGCAATTTCGAGGGCCGTCAGGGCCGGGGCGGGCGCACACACCTGATGAGTCCCGCCATGGCAGCGGCGGCGGCAGTGACCGGCCGACTGACAGACGTAAGGGAGATGATGTGATGGAAAAGTTCACCAAGATCAGCGGAATTGCCGCTCCCATGCCGATGATCAACATCGATACCGACATGATCATCCCCAAGCAGTTCCTCAAGACGATCAAGCGGTCGGGCCTTGGCGTCAACCTGTTCGACGAAATGCGCTATGATGATGACGGGGGCGAGATCCCTGATTTCGTGCTGAACAAACCCGCCTATCGCGACGCCGAGATCCTTGTCGCGGGCGACAATTTCGGCTGTGGGTCCAGCCGCGAACATGCGCCTTGGGCGATCAAGGATTTTGGTATCCGCTGCGTGATCGCGCCCAGCTTTGCCGATATTTTCCACAACAACTGTTTCAAGAACGGCATCCTGCCTATCGCCCTGCCGCAGGAGCAGATCGATATCCTGATGGCCGAGGCCGAGAAAGGCGCGAATGCCCGGATCGAAGTGGATCTGGAGGCGCAGACCGTCACGACATCCGAAGGGGAGGTGATTTCGTTCGACGTTGACGCCTTCAAGAAGCACTGCCTGCTGGAGGGCCTTGACGATATCGGTCTGACCATGGAAAAGGCCACGGCCATCGACACATTCGAATCCAGCGTTGGCGCCACGCGCCCTTGGGTCTGAGTCAATCTGCCCGGGCCATCCGCCCGGGCAGATTTTGCCAATTAGAGGCATATGGCGGCCGGGCAACCATATGTCGTAGTCGGTACATTCACTGCCAAATCAGCCGCCGAAGTTGATGCAATCGCGCACCAGTCACTGTCCCTTGTCGTGCTGGATTGATGGTGAGACGCCACAAATTCTTGAGACATTTTCCAAAACAAGGCAAGATTAAGGCCTAATTGAGGCATACCGCCATAAGTGCGGGATCAGTTTGGAACAACGGCGCGGCATCGTATCGCGGCAGGCCAAGTTGAAGGGAGCGGGCAGTGATAGCTCAGCTATTCAGCGCGTCAGTGCGCGCAATTCTTGTGGCCATTTTGGTGGTTCTGCCGTCGCTCCTGCTGACGTCGGGCGCGCAGGATACCAGCCCGATCATGATCCTGATCGCGTTCATCGCTGGGCTACTGGTGTTTGTCGAATATACGGCCCAATCGCCCAGTATTCTGGAGTTTCGGTTCGCCGCGCCCTACAATCGCATCAAGTTTACGGGCATCGCGGTATCGGTCCTCAGCCTGTCGATCATCGCACGGGGCGGGGACGATCCGGGATCGCTCGCCGTTCTTTTGGGGGAGTTGGGCGGGGCGGCGCGCGCTGCATTGGATTTTCCATATTCGCCGGTACGGTTGGTCATGATGCTGGTGCCGGTGCATGCGCCGCCGGGGTTTTCCGATTTCGCCGAGATGGCGGCTGGACTCTGCTATGGGGTCTCCTTGGTCATGCTGGTGGTTTTCGTGCTGATCGTGCGGCTGTTGGGCTGGCCTGCGCGGCACGGGGCGTTCAATGTCTGGATGAACCTGCCGCATTTTGATCCGACCGGCGGTGCTGATGTCGTGCAAAAGCTCAATCGCGAGGCTTTGGTTAATGTTTCCTTAGGATTTGCGATGCCATTCTTGCTTCCGGTCCTTGTCGCGGTTTTGGCGGGGGTGCTGGAGTCCGGCAAGGTGCTGGATTCCAAAATGCTGATCTGGATCATTTGCGCATGGGCCTTCATTCCTGCCGGTCTGGTCATGCGGGGCGTTGCGATGCACCGCGTGGCCGAATTGATTGCCGCAAAGCGGCGGCGCGCCTATGCAAAGGCAGAGGACGCGTTGCAAATCGTCTAGGCGCGCTGTGCCTTGTCTGGCTGTGCCTGGTGTATCCGGCATGGGCTGACACGCTGCGAATTGCGACATGGAACGCCGAGCTGTCACGCGACGGGCCGGGCCTGCTGTTGCGCGATATCCTGCGCGGCGACGATCCGCAGGCCGAGGCCGTGGCGCAGATCATCGCCCGCGTCGCGCCCGATATCCTGCTGCTTCAGAACGTCGACTACGATATGGAATTGCGCGCCCTGACCGCGCTGCGCGATCTGATTGCGGCGCAGGGCTTGCGCTATGGCACCGTCTTTGCGCGGTTGCCGAACACGGGCATGGCGACGGGCCACGATATGGACGGTGACGGGCGGTTGGGCGAACCGGAGGATGCGCAGGGGTATGGTGCGTTTTCAGGGCAGGGCGGCATGGCGATCCTGTCGCGCTATCCGGTCGATACGGATCGCGTGCAGGATATGAGCGGCATTTTGTGGCGCGACCTGCCGCAGGCAATGCTGCCGGTTGTCGATGGCGCGCCGTTTCCTTCGGAACAGGCGCAGAATGTGCTGCGCTTGGCGGATGTGGCGCAGTGGGCTGTGCCGGTGCTGCATGACAGCGGGCGAATCACGCTGCTGGCCTTTCACGCCAATGCGCCGGTGTTTGACGGGCCGGAGGATCGCAACGGGCGCCGCAATCACGATCAGCTGCGGTTCTGGCAGTACTATCTTGATGGCGCGTTTGGCCCGGCGCCGGACGGGCGGTTCGTCCTGCTGGGGCATGCCAATCAGGACCCGCACAAGAGCGAGGGGATAAAGGCCGGCATCAGGGGGCTTCTGGGCGATCTGCGCCTGTCGGACCCGGTGCCCTTGCGCGATAGCGTCCCGCCCGGCACGCCGCCGGAGGCGACGGTGGAATGGCCGCGCGTCGCGCCGCCGCAGATGCGCGTCAGTTATGTTCTGCCGTCGCGGGACTGGAGGATCTCGGCGTCGGGGGTGCATTGGCCGATGGCAGGCGAAGCCGCGCGGATTTCGCAGGCCGCCAGTCGGCACCGGATGGTCTGGGTGGATCTACAGATCGACTGACCTGCTATATCCATTTTGCCATCGGGGGCAGGGACATCAGCACGGCATCGGGGTCATGCCCGGAGGCCAGGCCAAACTTCGTGCCGCGATCATAGACCAGATTATATTCTGCATAGAGTCCCCGATGGATCAGCTGCGTGTCCTTGTCGGACACTGTCCATGGCTGGATGCGGCGCGCCTCGATCAGCGGGACAAACGCGGGCAGGAACGCGCGGCCGATGTCCTGCGTGAGGGCAAAATCCGCCTCCCAATCGCCGGAGTTCTGATCGTCCATGAAGATGCCGCCGACACCCCGCGCGCGCTGGCGGTGGGGGATATAGAAATACTCGTCTGCCCACGCCTTGAGGCGGGGGTAATGGTCGGCGCCGTGCGGGTCCAGATGCAGCCTTTGCTGATCGTGGAAATGCGCCGTATCATCGGTGTATTCAATGCAGGGGTTCAGATCGGAGCCGCCACCAAACCACCACGCATGGGGCGTCCAGAACATGCGGGTGTTCATGTGAACGGCGGGGCAATGCGGGTTTTGCATATGCGCGACCAGACTGATCCCGCTGGCCCAGAAGCTGGGGTCGTCGTCCATTCCCGGCACGCCGCGCGCGGCCATCGCCTTTTGCGCGGCGGGGCCGAGCTGGCCATAGACTTCGGACACGTTGACGCCGACCTTTTCAAAGACGCGGCCGTCGCGCATCACGCTCATCAGGCCGCCGCCGGCGTCGCTGCCATCCTCGGCGGTGCGCTTGGTGTCGCTTAGCTCGAACCGACCGGGGGCGGCATCGACGAGCGGGCCGGTGTCGTGACTGTCCTCCAGCGCTTCGAACGCGGTGACAATCTGATCGCGCAACGTGCGGAACCAACTGGCGGCGCGGTCCTTTCGGGGTGTGAAATCGTCGCTCATCAGGTGCCTCGCTGGGTGCCTTGGGGGGTCAATGCGCCGATGACTCGACCGGATCGACCAGGGACCGCCCGCCGTCCAGCGTCAGGATCTGCCCTGTCATGAACCCGGCCCCGTCACTGGCGAGGAACTGAACAGCCTCGACCAGTTCGCTGGGCGACGCGATGCGGCCCAGCGGCGTGTGCTGTTCGATATCGGTGCGGTAGTCGCCGTGATCCTTGAGCGTTTCCTGCAAGGACCGGCTCATTACCGAGCCGAAGGCCAGCGCGTTGACCCGAATCCGGTAGGGGGCCAGCGCGACCGCCAGCGAGCGGGTCATCTGATCGACCGCAGCCGAGGATATGGCGTAGCCCAGCAGTTCGGAATGCGCCCGCCCTGCCGCGATGGACGACAGATTGATGATGGCGCCGCCTGCGGGCTCCTCAAGGCCTTCGGATTGCTTGATCATGCGCTTGGCGACCAGCTGGCTCAGGCGTAGGGACGTCATCAGGTTCTGTTCGATCAGCATGTCGACGGCGTCGTCGTCGGGGTTCAGGGGGTCCGATACGCTGACCTGCCGCGCCGCGTTGATCAGGATGTCGATCGAATCAAATGCGTCTATCGTGGCCGAAAGCAGGTTGGCCAGCGTCAGTTTTTCCCGCAAATCGCCCGCAAAATAGCGGATCGGGCCGTCTTCGGGTTGTTCGCCCAGCTGTTCGGTCAGCCCCTCTTCGTCGATGTCTGCGAACATGACGTTCGCGCCCTTGTCGGCCAGATGTCGCCCGATGGCCAGCCCGATGCCGTTGGCGCCGCCGGTGACGATGGCCGTCTTGCCGGAGATTGAATATGACATGTGCGTATCCTCGGAGTGATGCCGCGCCGCGCCCTAGCGCGGCTTGCGCAGGGGCCGCCGCGCGTGCAGCAGTTTGAAACGGGTATTGCCGCCGGGCGCCTCGGCCACGTCGGCAAAGTGGATCGCCAGCGTCCGTTCGTAAGGCAGGTGGCGGTTGGCGACCATCCAGAGCTGGCCGGAGGGTTTCAGCATTTCGGCAGCGGCGGCAATGAAGGCGCGCCCCAGTGCCGGATCGGCGCTGCGCCCGGTGTGGAACGGTGGGTTCATCAGCACGGTATCGGCGCCGGTGTCGGGGCGCCAGCGCAGCGCGTCCTCCCAATGGAGGTGCGCGCGGGTGTCGGTCACGTTCAGGCGGGCGCAGGCCAGCGCGGCATGGTCCGCCTCGATCAGGTCGATGTGCTTGATCGTGTCGCGCTCCAGCGCGCGGCGCGCCAGGTAGCCCCAGCCGGCGCCCAGATCAATCACATGCGCGCCCAGTTTTTCGGGTAGATTATCGGCCAGCGCGCGCGAGGCCGGGTCGATTCCGTCCGCGGAAAACACGCCGGGCGCGGTGACGAACCCCTCGCCGATGTCCTGCGGCGGGCCTTGGTGCCAATCGTCCATCTGGGGCGCGGGGTCCATCCAGAACAGCTTGCCGTGGGCCTTGTTGATCGGGCCGTGGCAGGTGGTGCGCGCGCGGCAGGCCTTGAGCGCCGATTCGATGCCGTCGGTTTTCAGCCCGTCCACGATGATAGGCCCGTCCGTGACGCTTGCCGCGTCGGCGAGCAGGGCGCGGGCCTGGTCCTTGGCGCGGGGCAGGCAGATCAGCGCGACACCATAGCGCCCCTCCGGCGCGGTATTGCAGGCATAGCCGAGTGCGGCAAAGTGATCGCGCGCCGGTTTATTGCCGGTGATGACGTGGCACATATCGGCAGGCAGCGGCGACAGATCGCTGTCCGGCGTCGGGGCGAATACGGCGATTCGTGCAGAGGCCGGAAGGGTCAGACCACCCTCCAGCGCCAGAGATAAGCGGATACCTGTCACGTGTATTCTATTCCCGTTCCATCGTGCATTGCAGCGGATGTTGATGCCGGCGGGCAAAGTCCATGACCTGTGCCACCTTGGTTTCTGCGATCTCGTGGCTGAACACGCCGACGACGGCAACGCCCTTTTTGTGGACGGTCAGCATGATCTCGAAAGATTGCGCACTGGTCATGTTGAAAAACCGTTCCAGCACGGCGATGACAAACTCCATCGGGGTGTAATCGTCGTTCAGCAGCAGCACCTTGTACAGCGGCGGCCGCTTGGTCTTGGGCCGTGTGGCAAGCGCGACCGACGCGTCGGAATCGTCGTCGTCGTTATCGGTCAATGTCCACGGGTGAAGGGTCATGTCGTCCACGTCGTTTAAAGCGAGTTTGTATCTGGCGCTGTATATAGCCTTTACGGTGTTATTTGAAAGGGGGGTGGCGCGGAGCCTGCATGGGCCGCGTTCGCCAATCAGGCCTGGCCCCATCCGTCCGACTGCATTTCGCGCAGGCGGCTGGCCGTGCGTTCGAATTCAAAGGTGCCTTCGCCCTCGACATACAGGAATTCGGGCTTTGCGGCGGCGCTGCAAATCAGTTGCACGCGTGCCTCGTATAGCGCGTCGATCAGGGTGACGAACCGTTTCGCCTCGTTAAAGTTCTGACGGCTGAGCAGCGGAATCTCCTCCAGCACCAGCACGCGCGCGGCCTCTGCCAGTGCCAGATAGTCGGCAGGGCCCAGCATCCGCCCGCACAGGTGATAAAACGTCGCGCGCGCCACGCCATTGTGAAAGGCGGGGATTTCCAGCTGGCGCTTTTGCACGGTCAGGGTATGGGGCTGCGCCTGTCCGTGGGTCAGGCCCTGCCAGATATCTTCGATTTTCTCGCGGGCCGTGAAGTCAACCGGGGTGAAATAGGTCGGGTTGCCGGCGATGCGATCCTGCCGGTAGTCGGTGGGCGAGGTCAGGTGATGCACGACCATGTTCTGCTTCAGCAAATCGATGAACGGCAGGAACAGCTGCCGGTTCAGCCCGTCCTTGTACAGATCGTCCGGCACCCTGTTGGACGTCGTGATGACCACCACTCCGGCATCGAACAGCGCCTGAAACAGGCGCCCGACGATCATCGCATCGGTGATGTCGGTAATCTGCATCTCATCAAAGGCCAGCAGGCGCACATCCTCGGCCACCTTCGTGGCCACCGGCGCGACGGCATCCTGCGCGCCCTTTTGCCGTGCGGCGTGGATGCCCGAGTGGATTTCCTGCATGAAGGCATGAAAATGCACGCGACGATTGGGCACGTCCAGCGAGGCGGCGAACATGTCCATCAGCATGGATTTGCCGCGCCCGACGCCGCCCCACATGTACAGCCCCTTGGGCGAGTCCGGTGACTTGCGAAACCATCCCTTGGGCTGCGCGGCCTCCAGCGCGACGCGAATCCGCTCGAGCTCGGGCAGGACGGCCTCCTGCGCGGGATCGGCGGTCAACGTACCGGCGGCAACCATATCAGCGTAGATGTCTGGCATTGTTTTCATGGCCCAAGGCATAGCCTGCGGGGGATGCGCTGAAAAGCGGTGCGTGCCCTGTCGCTGCAAAAAGCGATTCCAATACCTGAATTGCCCGCTATTACTGCGACCATGACACCTGAGATATTCTTTGCGCTGGTCGCCTTTTGCTTTGTCGGGGTTATCACCCCCGGTCCGAACAACCTGATGCTGATGGCATCGGGCGCCAATTTCGGCTTTCGCCGGACGGTGCCCCATATGTTTGGTGTCGGGCTGGGTATGCCCGTGCTGGTCACACTGGTCGGCGTCGGCGTGATCCGCGTGTTCGAGGCGTTTCCCATCGTGCAGACCGTTCTGACGGTGCTGAGCGTCGTCTATCTGCTGTATCTGGCGTGGAAGATCGCCCACGCCGCGCCGCCCGCGCGCGCCGCCGCCGACCAGACCGGCAAGCCGCTGACATTTCTTCAGGCCGCGGCGTTCCAGTGGGTTAACCCCAAGGCGTGGTTCATGGCGCTGTCAGCGATCACGCTTTATGCCGGCGGGCGCGAACCGTCGGCGATCCTGTGGGTGGCGGGCGCCTATTGCGCGGTGTCGACCATCAGCACCACCAGCTGGACCGCGCTGGGCCAGCAGATGCGCAGACTGCTCAGCACGCCGGTGCGGTTGCGCATTTTCAACTGGACGATGGCGGTGCTTCTGGTCGCGACCATGATCCCTGTGCTATGGCCCGCCTGAAAAGGGCCCGCCATGACACTGACACTTTTGCACACCGCCGAGGCGCATCGCGCCGCGTTCGATGATCTGGCCGTGCGGATCGCACCGGGCGCAGAATTGCGCCACGTCGTGCGACCCGATTGGCTAAGCCGGGCGCAAGACGCGGATGCCAGTGTGCAGGGTGAGATCGCGCAGGCGGTTCGCGCCGCCCCCGGCGCGGTCTTGTGCACCTGCACGACGCTGGGGCCGCTGGCCGAGGGGCTGGGCATCCTGCGGATCGATGCGCCGATGATGGCCAAGGCGGCGCAGGTTGCCGCAGGGGCGCAGGGCGATATCATCATGGCCTATTGCGTGGACAGCACGCTGGTGCCCTCCGCCGCGCTGCTGGATGCGGCGCTGGGGCGCGCGGGTCACAAGGCGCGCGTGCATGCCCTGTCGCTGGCGCAGTTCTGGCCATTGTTCGAGGCCGGGCAGGTGCAGCCGTTCCATGCCGTCATCGCCAGCGCCATCCGCGAAAATCTGAGCGCCGCGCCCGGTGCGGCCTGTATCGTGCTGGCGCAGGCGTCGATGACGGGCGCCGCGCCGCTGCTGTCGGGCATTGGCATCCCGGTGCTGGCCCCGTCCGAACTGGCCCTGCGCGCGGCGCTGGATCTGCCGAACTGATTGCATTTCCGCCTCTGCCCCGCCATATATCGCGGGCACCAACCGGAGCTTTGCGGATGACCCATTACCTCGACTTTGAAAAACCCCTCGCCGAGATCGAGGGCAAGGCCGAAGAGCTGCGCGCGATGGCCCGCGCCGGCGAAGGCGTGGATGTCGAAGAAGAGGCTGCCGCCCTGGACAAGAAGGCCGCGACCATGCTGCGTGATCTCTACAGGGATCTGACGCCGTGGCGCAAATGCCAGGTGGCCCGCCACCCCGAGCGGCCTCATTGCCGCGACTATATCAGGGCGCTGTTTACCGAATATACGCCGCTGGCCGGCGACCGGAACTTTGCCGACGATCACGCCGTCATGGGCGGGCTTGCGCGGCTGAACGACCGCCCGGTCATGGTCATCGGCCATGAGAAGGGCAGCGACACCAAATCCCGCATCGAGCGCAATTTCGGCATGGCCCGCCCCGAAGGCTACCGCAAGGCGATCCGCCTGATGGAAATGGCCGATAAATTCGGCCTGCCCGTCATCACGCTGGTCGACACCCCCGGCGCCTATCCCGGCAAGGGCGCCGAAGAGCGCGGTCAGTCCGAGGCGATCGCACGTTCGACCGAAACCTGCCTGCAAATCGGCGTGCCACTGATCAGCGCCGTGATCGGCGAGGGCGGATCAGGCGGCGCGGTTGCCTTTGCCAGCGCCAACCGCGTGGCGATGCTGGAACATTCGGTATATTCGGTGATCTCGCCCGAGGGCTGCGCGTCGATCCTGTGGAAGGATGCTGAGAAAATGCGCGAGGCCGCCGAGGCGCTACGCCTGACCGCGCAGGATCTGATCAAGCTGGGCGTCGCCGACCGCATTATTGACGAACCGATGGGCGGTGCGCATCGCTCTGCGGGCAGGGCGATGGAAAATGTCGGCAAGGCGCTGGGCGAAATGCTCAAGGAACTGGACGGCAAAAGCCCCAAGGCGCTGATCGCAGACCGCCGCCAGAAATTCCTGGACATGGGCAGCAAGGGTCTGGCCGCCTAAAGCGTTTCGCCTGAAACTTGAGGTGAAACGCCTAGGTTGTCAGCATCCGCAGCCCTTGGGTGACGTCCGACCGCACGGCAAGGCGCAGCGTCGGTTCGTCCCCGGCCTTGAGCGCGCTGATGATGATGCGGTGATAGGGGGGCGGTTCTTTCTGGCGCAGTTTGCCGTACAGCTTGCGCATGGTCGGGCCCAGTTGCAGCCATACCGTTTCGGCCATGGCCAGCATCGCGGGCGCCTGCGCGCGCAGGTATAGCGTGCGGTGAAACTCCAGATTGCGGCGGATATAGGCCACGGCGTCCTGACGCGCGATATCCTCGGCAATCGCGGCGTTGATCGTGGTCAGCCGGTCGATCAGCGCGATATGCGCGCGGGGCAGGGCGCGGCTGGCCAGTTCGACCTCCAGCAGGGACCGCAGGGCGGCCAATTCCTCGATCCGGTCATTGCTCAGCTCCGGGGTGGAAACGCGGCCCGAACTGCTCAGCGTCAGCGCGCCTTCGGCCACCAGCCTGCGCAATGCCTCGCGCGCGGGGGTCATAGACACGTCGTAGTTCTTGCCCACGCCGCGCAGCGTCAGTGATTCGCCCGGGGCCATCTGGCCGTACATGATTCGGCTGCGTAGCCCGCGATAAACGCGGTCATGCGCGGCAGGTGTCGGATCGGGCCGGGGGTTCATCAACATGAAGCTGTTGTGATCACAAACCGCATCCGCGTCAATCAAAGCGGTAGCGGTGCAGCGCCGTTCCGCTGCGGCGCAGCCAGTCGCGATGTGTCTGATAGTCGGGCATCAGGCGCGCGACGATGGCCCAGAAGGCGGATGAGTGATTCATCTGCTCCAGATGCGCGACCTCATGCGCGGCGACATATTCCAGCACCTCGGGCGGCGCCATGATCAGCCGCCACGAATAGCTAAGCCCGGCAGTCGACGAACACGACCCCCAGCGCGAGCGTGTATCGCGCAGCGTGATGCGCGCATAGGGACGCCCCAGCGCAGCCGCATAGCGATCCGACGCTGACGCCAGCCGATCGCGCGCCAGCGTTTTCAGCCACGCCTGCAAGCGCGCGGGATTGCCGCCCGGCACCAGCAGGGTATCGCCCGATGACGTCACCCGCCGCCCAATGCCCGCCTCCAGCCGCAGCATGCGCCCTTCGACCGGCAGGGAGGCGCCCGGCGCCAGGGTCACTTCGGGCGCGCGATCCGCCAGATGCCCGGCCAGCCAATCCTGTTTCGAGCGGGCGAAATCCAGCGCCTCACGCTCGGGCAGACCCTTGGGCAGGGTCAGCGTGACACGCCCATCCAGCGCCGACACGCGCAAGGAAATCCGCCGCGCCTGCGCCGAACGGCGCAGCGTAACTGCGATAGGGGGGTTGCCGGGAAGAATATGCTGGCCCATATGCCTGATCTGTGCTGCAATTGCTCAAAGGCTTTGACACCCTTGCCCTGTTATGGCAGGTGGCGCAGATCGCATGCAAGGCACCATATTTGAAAGGGACGCACATGCCCAAGGAAGAATGGGGCGTCAAGCGCCTGTGCCCGACGACCGGCCAGCGCTTCTACGACCTGAACAAGGACCCGATCGTCAGCCCGTATACCGGCGAAGTGGTCGAGCTGAACATCGGCAAGAGCCGCTCGATCAAGGCCGATGCCGAGGATGCCGAGACCAAGAAGATGAAAGAGGCCAACACCGACGATGACGCGGTGCTGGACGATGATGATGACGTCGACGTGGATCTGGGCGACGACGTGCTGGAGGACGAGGACGACGACGAGGATGTCTCGCTCGACGAGATCGCCGACGTTGCTTCGGACGACGACGACAATTGATATTGCGTGCCGGGCTGGATTTTTTCGCTTGATCCTGCCCGGCGCTTTGCCTAATCAGCACTCAGTGGCCTCATGGGCCGCATCGGGGCCTTAGCTCAGCTGGGAGAGCGCCTGCATGGCATGCAGGAGGTCAGGGGTTCGATCCCCCTAGGCTCCACCATCCCACAATTTAGTGTTGAAAAATCCGCTAACACCTTGAATGGAAAGGTGATTTCGGCGGTTCGATAACCGTTTTCGCGGCTGTACCTGAGCGGCTCTGCAAAGGCCAGTTTAAGCACTGTCCGCTTAAGAGCGAAACTACCCTTTTGATAAATATTCCAAGGGTTTGCAAGAAACGCAAAGGCCGGTTCGATAAATTCCTCTAGGCGTCCGTGCGAAGGCACGCATGCGTCAGCCTGTTCGCTTAATCTCAGCTTCTGCCGCTCCAGCTCATCGATGCGCTTTTCGTAAGCGCTGATTACGGTCGCGCTGCCGGAATCCATGATACGGCCTATCAGCGCTTCAATCTGCTTTTCCGTATCGGCAAGCTGCGCCTCTATGGTGCCGCGCGCGGCCTTGGCCTCAGTGCGCCGCATCTCCCAGATATCAGTGAAGATGGCTTTGGCGAGTTTATAGAGCTGCGTTGCCGGTTGCAGGCTGCTTAGCAGGCTTTCTGCGCCATCCTCGATATCAGCGCGCCGGATCGACTTGCGCTTCGAGTCGCAGTTCGGTGTGTCGCAGAGATAGTAAGCGTAGTGTTGGCTGCGGCCTCTGGACCAGCACGAGGTCATGGGCTGATCGCAATCATCACAGACCACGAAGCCGCGCAGCGGAAAGTCTTCGTTGATGTCCTTGCGGGCTGGCGCATTCGCTGTGCCTTTCAGCTTCGCCTGAATGCGCTCATGGGTGGTAAAGCTGATCAGGGACTCATGATGCCCTTTACGAAGGGTCACGCCCCAACATGGGGCTCCTACCAGCCCAGCATAGGTCGGGCGCTCAAGGATTTCTCTGACCTTGGTGATACGCACGGCTCCAGAGTTGTTGCTTTTCGGGAAATCGGGCTTGGATTCAAAGAACCGCAGAACCTCGCTCTGTGAGCGGAAGTGGCCCGAAGCATAGCCTTCGAGGGCTTCGGCGATAATCGAGGCGACGGGCTCATCACGCACCAGAAGCTTGCCGTGCACGCTGTCGCGCTCATAGCGGTAGCCAACGGGCGCGTTGAAAACGTAATAGCCCTTCTCGACGCGGGCGGTCATCTTCTGGATAACTTGACGGCGGTTTTGCTCGCGCTCTAGCTGGCCTTGTGCGGCGATGATGGTTTCTATGAAGAGGCCTTCGGGCGTATCTTCAAATTTAAAATTGGGACATTCAATGATCGCGCCGCGCGTGGCAAACTCGCGCCGCAGCTTTAGATGGAACTCGGTGTGACGGGCAAAGCGCTTAGGATCATCGAAGATGACTACGTACGGCTTGCCCTTTTGGGCATCCAGATAGGCCAGCATAGCGCGCATGCCGGGGCGCTCCATAAAATCGATCCCTCCCGTAATGTCGTCAGGGAAGACCATCTCGACTTCATAGCCGCGCGCTTCCGCAAACTGGCGGCAGCGGTGCTCTTGGCTTTCGAGGCCGTGGCCTTGCGTCTTTTGCTTCTTGTCCGAGACCCGGCAATAGATCAGAGCGCTGGTGCCTGCTATTGGCTGTTTTGCTGAGTCATGCATGACTTCTCCTTCTCCAGCGGCACCGTAGTCAAGCCGCGTATAAGTTGAATGTTTTTGTCAGGGTATTCAGCCGAGAGCTTACCATATCTCTGCGGTTTGTGGCACTCCCATCCTCTTTTGGGCTGAGTTTTCCACAAGGCTGACCGAACGTTTGTAAGCTAAACCCCAGGTCATAGAAGGCCAAGCCGATGTTCCAGAGCTCCCGAATTATCTGCTCCTTTTGATGTTTACTCAGATTGAGACCATCAACCAGAGCCATGTACTTCTCGACATCGAGATAAACATTCAGTTTCTTGCCATCTTCAATGGCGAAGCCAAGAGCTTTGCCGAGATCAGGCGCATTATCAAAATTATCTTTACTCATAATATCAACTGCCCGTCTGCGCATATTGGCGCGAGGGTGCGCAAAAACGCCGGTTAAACCGTGCCCTTGTTGCTCTTGGTCGTTTGCCCTGAAAGTCAGGTGCTGGTCAGAAGCTTCAAGCGCCTCAGATGCCAGTTCGGAAAAATCGTTTCCTTCACCTACTTTCAGTTTAGCATAATTTATGCGGCCCGCGCAATTTTTGGCGCTGGAAGCCGTCTTAGCAGTTTTCCATTTTCGTGGCATGGTGGCGTTCCCATCATCTTGATTTCGATGATAGAAAGCTGGCCATGCAGCCCTTCGATGTTTGACGCCCATCGCGAAGGCTCCCGGCAGGCAATCGGAAACGAGGCAGAAACCGTCCCTCACATCATGTCGTGATCAGGCAAGAAATATTCCTCGCCACGACTGGAGACATACCAGAGCGGCCTAACGCCTTTTAAATTTACATAACGGTCCGCAATCTGCTCCTTCGTTCCTGTGGAGCCGAGCGGATTGATCTTCAGTTCACGGATAAATTTTCCGGCCTGACTGCGACGGCTTTCCTTCGGCCCATAAAGAAAGCGCTTCTGCCCGAAGATATAGGCAGCGCGATTGACGAAGCTAAACGATGTCAGAGGCGCAAGGCCACGGCGCTCGAAATACATGGTGAGCACTGCGTGGTCGTTTTGCATCTCCTCCCGAAACTCGGCGGCGAACGGGCACTCAGCGCAGGTATCCCTGTAGATGACTTCGCCATAACCTTTGTCGCCGGGGCACTGCCATAAGCAGCGCTTGAGGGTTTCGACGCGCCGCCCGCCCGTCTCAAAGCAGTCGGTCAACAACTCGCGGTGATACTTGAAGAGCTCGAAATCATCCACGAGGCGGTAGGTGATGCGCCGGTAGAGGTTTTTGACGGTTGCCTGCGAAACCTTAGCCGCGCGCGCTGCCTCGTCCGTCGTCGCGCCCACGAAATATGCCCGCACGAGCGCGCGGAATGTGGCCTCGGGGAGCTTTGAGCCTATGCAGTAGCGGTTCTTCATCGCGCGAATATAGCGCATAAAATATGCAGGTAAACAACGGATACTGATGTACTTAATGGATGCATGCTCGCCCCGTAAAGCTCACCTGTATCTGAAAAAATCTGATCTGTGCTCATATCACTCCCAGACGCAATCAAGCGTTCCTGGAAGAAAGAGGACACATGTAGGACGATGCCAAAAACGAAGCCCCAAGAAAGCAACCCCATGATTTCATAGACACGAGAAAGCTAACCCATGTTCCCAACCATCACCGCAAAGGACGACAAGATCACTGTTCTGGCCGATCACCATATTGCCAACCGCCGCCTATACCGCGAGCACATCTGGAAACCCGCCCGCGCCATGCACGAGGAAGTCGGCTCCTTTGCTGCATGGCGGAGGGTTCTGGTCGAGATCGAGGACTTCGATGGTCGGCTTTACTTCCCCGATCAGCGCCCCTTCCGCCATCAGGAAATCTACGAGATGTTCCCCGATGTCGGCAACCGCTGGATGGGGCTCTTCATGGAAACCGCGCCCTGCGGCACTGCGCCCAAACGCTACGCCAGCCCGATTACTTACAACCGCGTGCGGGTGATCGAGCTCTATTGCCGCCTCTACAGCGCCGTTGAGGGCATCGCCGCCTGAGACAACACTGCCGCCCGAAATGAGATAAGCCCCGAAGCGTCTGCCGCGCTTCGGGGCTTTCTTTTTTGGCAATGTCACAGCATCCACCGGAGAAGCGCCCAGAGACTGTAGAGCAAGGCAGGCCAAAGGAATGGGAGCGGCCAGCCGAGCCAGAGCGGAAGAGCTACGATGGCCAGCCAGATCATCCCCCGCGTCAGACGTTCCGGCGCGGCGGGACCGTTTGTGGCGATGCGTGCCGGATCATGGTGACCCCGCGCCAATGAATCTGAAACGTCAGGCAGATCGACTGTCCGCAAGTTAGAGACCTGGCGCACCTGCCAGAGCTTGATGGTGCTCCAGAGCGCGCTGATCAGCAGCGGCACTGGCCCTGCCAGCCCGATGAATTGCGCGAAATACGGATGAAACAGCGGAAGAGCGGCGGTTCCGCTCAGTAAGATCACGAGCGCAGCATAATCTCGGCTTCCGTCTCCGGCGTGACCGGAAGCGAGCCGGTATTGGAGGCGCGTGCTAGTTGATTGAGGTTTGAGGACAGGCGCGAAGACCCGAGCGCGCCGAGGACGCGCCCGAGGGCTTCATGATCCTTGACCGGATACCGCCCACGTTTTTTGCGCGGCGCAGCATCATTCCCGAGCAGTTGCTCACGGATGTACCGCCCAAGCGGCTGGCCTCCGGCCAATTCGTCCAGCTTCGTGCGCTCTTCGAACGTCAGGCGCAACGAGAACGGCGGCGGATACTTGGGCCGTTGATCTTTTGCTAACTTATTGAATTGTTTATCTAAGGTGTTCATCGCCGCACCTCAGATCATCTAGATCATAGGGTGCGAGATGGGTTTCCCATTCCTGTAGAACTTCAAAGAGGTGGTTCGATTCCACTCCCCTTGGGTCCACCATTCCACCTCTGAAAATGGACACATAGATGTTCCATTTTTGACAATGGTTTTTCCATTTTGTTGATGTTGGAGGGCCTGCGTCCCATCCCGGAAATGGCAGCCGGATAGGCGGACTATACTGACGGGTACGTCTTAGATAGTCTGCTGAGAAGCGTCAGATAGTTCTGACTTTTCGCCAGAAGGTTTGTCTCTGACGCGACTAAAACCTGTGAAACGAGCTATCAGCTTCGGCTGACCTTCAACCGGTCGCGAGCGCTTTTACAGATGCCGTACGCCGCGCAGAGGGACAGCAAAGCGCAGAAATCGCCATATGAAAAGTCAAGTTCGCCGGAGGTGGTGTCGGAGTGCGAACGGCCCTCAACAGTCGTTCGTGCCAAACCCATGCTGAAGACGCTAATGACCGACGAACAATGGCCCGTTCGTCGCTAGCTCGATCTTGGTGTCGTTTTTCACAAATAAGTGCAGCAGGCTGTCGCAAGGGGTTCAGTGAGCACCCGCAGCACGGAAGCGGTCGTTCAGACAGATCGCAATGAAAGCCGGGAAAGAGAGCAAATTACCAAAATTCTGCAACGCCCCGAAAGACTGCCATCTCGGAATAGCCAAAAACCTTCAACAATTTCTTGGGCTTTGAATGGGGTTTGTGGCGGCGTCAATCGGGGTGTTTTATGCATGTGCCAAAAACGAGCGTCATTGGCGAACGAGTTATGGCAAGGGGTTTGTGTCCAAAGTGCGGACAAATCGCACTTGGCTGCGCGATCCTCGAAAGTCGCTCGACTGGCCATGCTCCGCGGGATCAGGCTGGCAACATCTCGCAGCGCTTCGGCGGCATCAAGACGGCCCCAAGCAGCAGTCTAAGAAACGGCCTCGACGCGCAGTTCGCCCCGTGGCACGCCTCCAAGGCCGTTCCGAGGGGCGCTGACCCCTCACTCCTGCACCGCCTCCACCGTCCAGAGGGCGTCGCCCTCGCGCACGGTGGTCGGCACCATCACCGGCCGCGACGACGACGCGGCGGGCTCAAGGATCGACACGGCCCCGATCCGGGCGCTGGGGCTGCGCCGGCCCTGCTCCGGCGGGCCAAGCAGGAGGCGCGCGCGGGCGGGGTAGGTCGTCGTCGCGTTGACCGTGTCGCGCCGCGCCCGAGCTTCGGCCAATGGCAAAAGAAACCACGTGCCGCGCTGCGCGACGCGCGGCATCCCCTCCCGCAGGAGGGCCCTTTCCACGCCGTCCACTGGCGGCGCGGACACGCTGAAGGAGCGGATCGGATAGGCCTCCCTCTCCAGATCGTAGGGGCCGAGGGCGAGCGTGCCCGTCACCCACGGCTCCTCGTTCTCATGCGCCGCGGCGAGCGCGCGGGCGGCGGCCAAGGAAGCCTCCGCCGCGTCGAGCCGCGCGAAGACGTCGAGCTGGAACTGCCCCGTCGCCGCCAGCGCGGCATCGATGTGCTCGCCCGGATCGACACCCGCGAGCTCGGCCGCGCGCATCAGATACCAGGATGGTCCCGGCACGAAGAGGCGCGTCGCCGGCGCCGTGGCCGATGCGGCAGGCGCTGGCGCGACCTCGACGGTGCCCGCGACGCGTGGATCACCGGCCACGTCCCGGCCCATCACTTCGAACCGCTCCGGCAGGACGAAGCCCACGAGAGCGGGGCCGGCCTCTCCTTCGGTCTGCCGCAGGTGGCCGATGCGCCCAACCAGCACCGCCGCACCGCCTCCTTCGGCGAGCAGCCCCTCGGGGACCGGACCGCTTTCGACCGAGGCAAGGGGGCGAGGCAGAATTATCATCGCCTCCGGTGCCGGCCCATTGCCCAGCACCTGCGTCCACGCCACCGCCTCCGGGGGGAGACCCATGCGCTGCGCGAGTCGGGCGGCCGCCTCAGCTTCGACGATATAATCCACCAGCCTGAAGCGCTGCGCGCCGTCCCGCTTCTCAACATAGGCGGGGAGGCGCACGGGGTGCCCTTCAAGGCGTTCGGGCGCGAGGCGAAAGGCGGCGGCCGCCTCCTCCGTTTGGGCCGCGTCGAGCAGCGGCGCCGTCTCGATCGCCGCTGCCACGGAGCGGTTGTCGGAAAGGTCGAGGGGTGCGCCGTCCTGCGCCTCGGACGCCTCGGGCACCGCCGCAGCGGCGGCCTCAGCCTCGAAGCTCATCACTCGCTCGCCCGGGCGGCCGGTCCAGCGCAGATCAACCGCGCCCGTCCGAGCCACCCGGACCCGCACAGCAGCGCCGTCATCCCCGCCCGCGCGGGCGACCGTCAGCGTCGCGGGAAAGGTCAGCATCATCGGGCGGATCCGGCCGTCCATCTCGGTGGGCCGAAAGGGCATCTGCGTGATCCAGTTCTCCGCCTCCGCTTGCGTCATGGGCGTCTCGACGGGCACAGCGGCGCCCAGACGATGCTCCACCACGACCTCGACCCCGCGATCGACCGCGCTCAGCGCGCCGATCCCCTCGCATTGGCCGGCATCGATCATGCGGTCCCAGCGCAGCGCGACGCGCTCGAAATCGTAGGCCTGATCGACCGGACGATTGAGTCCACAGAGCATGCGCAGCTCCAGCGGGCCATCGAAGGCTGCGGCCTTGGCCGCGGCCGCGACCTCGGCGGCGATCACCTGGGTTATCCGTCGGCGATCGAAGGTGGTCTCGAGGCTCCCTACCGCGCAGCCCCAGGCCGCGGTTCCTACGGTGGCGGAGCACACGCTGCGCCGCGTTGTATCGGGCGCGGCGAGCGCGAGGCCCGCGTCCCTGATGCGGTCCTGCGCGTCCTGCGGCAGGGCGTCGAAGTGGCGCCGCAGCCGGTCGGGGTCCTCCTCGGCGGCGAGCGTCGCCTCCAGATCATCTGCGGATGCGAAAAGCGTGGTCGCCCGCACGGCCTCCGCGAGCGTCGCCTCGTGGGCGCGGACCGCGGCATCGTCGAGGCCAAGCGCGCGGCCGTCGACCGACCCGGCCCAGACAACCGGTTGTCCCGCCATGCGGACAAGTCCGCCCTCGCCCATCGCGAGGCCTTCGTCGGCGTTGGACGCAACGGCGGCGGCGAGCGAGGTCGGCGCGTCGAAGCGCATCACCGCCTCGGTGGGCCGGCCGCTCCAGCGGATCTCGGCGGGGCCCGTCCGCAGAAGGTTGAGGTCGAGGCGCCAGCGCCCCTGCGCATCGGGCTGGAGGTTGATCCGCGTCAGGTCGATCCGGGCGGGGAACTGAAGCATCATCGGCCGCCGCGGGCCGCCGGCCTCGGCCGGATCCGCCGGCATCGAGCGGATCAGCGTCTCGGCCTCCTCGACCGCCATCGGCGTCGTCACGGAGCGCAGGCCGTCGAGCTCCAGCGTGGCGGTCTGCTGCGCGAGCCGATCGAAGCCATCCACCTTGTCCGTCGGCTCGACCGCGCCGCAGGCCCCGGCATTGACAAGCCGACCCCAGTGGATCGACCCGGTCGGGAAGTCGTAGGCGGCCTCGAAGCGGTTGCCGAGCCCGCAGAGCACCGTGACGTCGAGCGGCCCCTCGAAAGCCTCCGCGCGGGTGGCCGCCACCACCTCGGTGGAGATCGCCTGCGCGACCCGCCGCCGGTCGAAGGTGCTCTCGACGAGTTGCGTGCCGCAGTTCCAGAGCTGCTGCTCGCCCTCTGCAGCAGTACACCGTTCGCGCTGCGCGCCGTTGAACGAGGCGAGCGTGAGCGCGAGGTCCCGCACCCGCCGCTGCGCTTGCGCGTCGAGGATCCGGAACATGGGCCAGAGACGGGCGGGCTCGGTCTCGGTGGCGAGCGCGGCCTCGAGGTCGTCCACGCCCCTCACGAGCGCGGTGAGGTAGAGACGCCGGCCGAGCGCCCGCTCGTGCGCGTCCACCACTGCGGCGTCGAACCCGAGCGCCGTGCCGTCCATCGTGCCCGACCAGAGCGCCACGCGCCCGTCAATCATCACGAGGCCCTTCGTATTCGGCGCCGCCGTTGCCGCCGCGCCCGCAGGCGACGCGGTGCCCGATGCCACGGATGCGGGGGCGGGCGGAAGCGGTCGCGCGCAGAATGCAGCGAGCCGGTCGAGCGCGTCGCGCGAGCCCGTCAGCGCGACGGCGATCGTCGCACCCGTGGTCGCCTCTTCGAGCGCGAGGCGACCGCCTACCTTCATCGCATCGACGATGGGATGGTCCAGGGGGAGGTTCGTCGCCACGCGGCCCTCGGGCGCGATCAAGATGGCGGGTGCCTGACCCAGCGAGCGCCCGTCGACTGAAACGGCGACCGTGAACGTCCGTTCGCCCGGCGCGCCGACGTCGCCCGACGCGACAAGCGCGGCAGGCGCGATGAGTAGGTTGAGGACGCCTGGCTCGTGAGCGCGGATGGATTCGCCCGGATAGGCGGCCGGTATTGCGCCCGGCCGGGTGCAGGCGAGTGTCAGGGGCGGGGTGCCGGCACCCGGTGCCGCCGCGACACCGCGCCAGCCGTGCGGGTCGGTGTGGAAGGACCAAGCCGCGATCGACGGCGCCGGCTCCACCGCGTCGGCGGCATTGGGCGGCGCGGGCGGGGCGGCGCCAAAGCCGGGCATGGTCGGCGCTGTGGTGGCGGGCATGGCGGGCGCGGCGCGGGGGGTGGGGCGAGCGTTACGTGGACATTGCTAGGCTTACCGCCGACGCCCAGCACCTCGACGACGACGGCGGCCTCGCTCCCCGACAGGATCGCCGCGGCCGCGTCGGGCGCGATGCGCCCCCGCGCCACGAGCGCCGGCATCTCGGCCCTGGTCCCCCGGTCGGTGAAGACCCGGTCGAGCACGTCACCGGGCTGGCGGATGCCGAAGCGGTGCACGTTGGCGCGGTCCTGCGCGAGGATAGCTCCGAGGTCACTCAGCGGCCGGCCCGAGGAGTTTATCCGGTCTCGGGCGCCGATCACCGCCTCGTATCGCTCGATCACTTCCTGCGCGCCAGCAGGCCATCCGAAGCAAAGTGCGAGTAGGAGAATTAGGCGATGCGTCATCTAAATGGTCTCGTTAGAAAAGCGTCAATTGGCGTTCATGCGGGCGTGAAGAATAATCTCGGGGCGGTACTCGAAGTGCATCCCGTCGAAGTGGTGCCACTTGCCGCCCCAGATGAAGCCACGACGCTCCATCTCGCGGACCAGGGCTTCGGGGATGCGGTTGTGGTAGGCACCGACGCGCCCCTCGGCCGCGCCCGTCCAGCGCCAGTAGCCGCCGAGGTCGGCATTGAGGTCAATGGCGATGCCGTAGGCGTGTGCGCTTAACCGTTCGGTTCCGGCGACGCGGCGCCAGAGGAAACCGCCGGCCGCGTCCTGGAAGAAGGGCGCCACCGTGGCGGCGTCAGCCGCGATCGCGTCGAGGGCGGCGGCGAGCTGGCAGTCGACTCCCTGCGCGGCGGTGACGGTGAAGGCCACACCGGCGAGGCGCGGCTCGACCACGCGGACCACGCGGGCGCGGACCTGCGCCTCCGTGCTCCCGTAGAGGGCACCCAGAAGGTCGGAGCTGCGTGCGCGTCCCGGGTCGGCCTCGGGCGCGCGCCGGGCCTCGAAGTCGAAGCGGAGCGGGTAGGCCACCGCGAAGCTGTCGCGGATCGTTGCCGCCACAAGCCGCCGCGCGGGGTCGGCCTGGCGCTCGCCCAGCGGCAGCCAAGCCTCACTGTCGATCGACACCGCGTCCCCATCCGGCGCGACCCTCAGCCCCGGATAGGAGAGGGCAAGGGCGTCGACCTCCGTGCCCGCGGCGGGCACGGGCAGGGCAAGGAAATCGCGCGGCTCGCAGGCCCGGGCCTCCGTCGCGCCGAGCACGAACACGGCGGAAAGCGTTGTCGCCAAAGCTGAACCCCCGATTGCCCCCATTGCGCGCTCCGTTTACGTTAGGCCAAGAGCTTAACGCAAAATCGGCAGTCCGCCAAGCGCCATGGCCGCAGCGAGATCTGCAGAAAACGCCATTTGTGCGCTGCGCATGATTGGTGAATACTGGCTCTTTTCCGACCTTCTCGGCAGCGCAGGATGTGCCAAAACCCGATCGTTTTTGTCACCGGCAATAAGGACCGTTTTTGAACGACAGGTTTTCTGGAAGCAGTCGTAAGCGCAAATGCAGCAAACGGCAACTAAGTCCCGCACTAGCTGACCTTGCGGCGTTGCGCAGCGAACAACTGGTCCCAACATTCATGCCGCGAGAACCACCGTTTCTGTTATGAATTTTAACCGCCGTTCGCGGTAGTGTAGAGAAGGGGCAGCGGTTTTGCAAGTCTTGTGCAGATGCGCATACCGAAAAGAATTGTGGAAAGATACTCTAGTCACCTGAATCTGAAGTTCCTGCCAGTGTTTTCTGACAGAACCTTTTGACGGAGGCTAGGATTTCGTCGGCGGACTTGACCCATTTGTAGGGCTTGGGGTTCTCGTTGTGGGCATCGATAAATGCGGCGATATCGGCTTCGAGTTCCGCGACAGAGCGGTGAACGCCGCGCTGGATTTGTTTGCGGGTTAACTCGGCAAACCAGCGTTCGACCTGGTTCAGCCAGCTTGCCGATGTCGGTGTGAAATGCACATGCCAGTGCGGGCGGCGCGCCAGCCATGCCTTGACCCCCGGCGTCTTGTGGGTGGCGTAGTTATCCATGACGATATGCACGTCCCGCCCCTTGGGTATCCTGCGGTCGAGTTCCTTGAGGAAGTCGAGGAACTCCGTCGCGCGGTGGCGTTTGTAGCACTTCCCGATCACCGCTCCGGTGGCAATGTCGAGGGCGGCAAACAACGATGTCGTGCCGTTTCGGGTGTAGGTATGGGTTCTCCGCTCGGCCACGCCGGGGGCCATGGGCAACACCGGCTGTTCGCGATCCAGCGCCTGAATCTGGGATTTTTCATCTACACACAATACGATAGCCCGGTTCGGCGGCGACATGTAGAGGCCGACCACGTCCTGCACCTTGTCCACGAACAGCGGGTCGGTGGACAGCTTGAAGGTTTCAGCGCGGTGCGGCTGCAGCCCAAAGGCGTTCCAGATGCGGCGAATCGTGGTGTGTGACAGGCCGATTTCTTCGGCCATCGACCGGATCGACCAATGGGTTGCATCCTTTGGCGTGGTTTCCAGCGTTCGTTTGATCACATCGGCAACCTGTTCGTCCGAGATCGTTCGTGGGCGGCCCGCGCGATACTCGTCAGAAAGGCCTTCGATGCGCTGCTCGGCAAACCGCCGCCGCCACTTGCCGACCGTATGCTCGGAATGGCCGAGTTCGGCGGCGATCTCCTTGCTGGTCAGGCCGTCAGCGCACCTCAACACGATCCGGCACCTGTCGGACAGCGACCGCGCCGCCTTGTGCCTGCGCAACTGCGCTTCCAGAAAACCGCGCTCCTCATCGCTGAGTGAAATCGCAACAGATGCCCGACCCCGCATGCCGTACCCCCCAAAATTTGCCTCATATCAATGATGGCAAATTTGGTTCCGGGTGACTAGCTTGATGTTGCGACCTTCATGCCTAAACCAACTAAAGTGAGCCCCATCAAGCGCTCTAGTATGGTTTCTGAGATCGAGCTTACTTTCCCACGTTTTCCGATGTGATCTGTCAATACAATCACAGGAACATAGATCAACACTGCAAGTGCTATAACCAGACATCCATGAAATGCGATCTGAAGTTCCTCCGCGCCAGCCCCGGCCACGACGAATTGGGGCAGGAAAGCGAGATAGAACAAAACTGCTTTGGGATTTAACAGATTGACGAATAGCCCTTGGCGGAAACTGCTTGTTCGTCCCGCTATTCTCAATAGTGGTCTTGTCGGAGATCTTGGAAGGGAGCCACGCATGTACACCCAAATAAACAAGATAGGCGGCACCGATCCATTTTAGAGCTGTCAACATGAAAGGGGAGGAAGATATGAGCGCGCCCAGTCCTAGCGTAACAAATACCACGTAGAAGGTGGCACCGGCACACATTCCTGCCAGTGCAGACGAGCCCGCCCGTCGGCCGTGACGCACAGTTTGACCCAAGATACATGCAAGGTCAGGGCCAGGGGTTGCAACAATAACGCCTGCTGTAGTCACGAAGGAAATCCAATGGACGAGGCTGTAGTCAAGCATCGGGGTCCTCCAACGGTGTGGAGCGCTGGATGGAGACTTCAGCACGCAGCTTTTGCATCAAGGTACTAAGTGTTTCGATATAGAACGCACCCGTCAGTTGACCCTGCTCGTTGAACTCCGCCTGCGGATTGGCGATCACGATTTCAGGTCCAGTCAAGAGCCGAGGCTGAAACGGGTTAAGGGCAAGCCTTAGCGCATATTGAGCCCGCGCGCCTCCGGCTCGGCCTGCCGCAGCTGACATAATAGCAACCGGTTTCTCGGCCCAAGGATTGCCATCAACACGGCTTACCCAGTCGAGCGCATTTTTGAGGACGCCTGAAAGCGACTGATTGTATTCCGGCGTTGCAATGACGACGACGTCCGCGTCTCGGATTTGGTCGGCCAGTTCTTGAGCGATTTCAGGGATACCTTGGGCGTCTTCAACGTCGCCATTGTAGAGTGGCAGATCGATGTTCGCCCAAGCGAATGGCCGATTGCAGCGATGCGGGCGCTGTCAATCTCGCCAGCAATTGTTTCATCTGCGACGAGACTGTCAATGACACGACTAAGATCGCGCGGGCGTTCCCAAAGCTTGGCTGCGTCCTCTGGGTGCGTTCAAATGCGGTGGTGCCAGGATGATTGGGGGCAGCGACCACGTACCCTTGTGAAACAAGAGCTTGTGCGACCCAGCTCAGATTCCGCCAGGTACCGCCATAGCCATGTGAAAGAACGACAAGAGGATGCGCTGCAACACTTGGTTGGGCATTGGTTTGCGCAGCGGCGCCGTAAAAGACGGAATTTTCACCAACGGTCGTCACTGGCCCGTAGGACGTTGTCGGATACCAGACACCGACAGTGAGTGGACGGTTGGTTTGTGCATCTGGAATGGTGAACTCTTTAAAAGCAATAGCGTCTTGAGCTTGGGCCGTAATGGCCCATGTGGAAAGAGCAATTGCAGCGAAGATTGATTGTTTTGACATTTTACCCTCGGGGCTTTGGTTGCGATACCGATGGCGTATCGGCAGCAACACTAACGCGAGACCTGAAACACGATTCAGGCCTTTTTTGTCAGATAAATTTTGGCGATTGTATATTTGACAAACCCGCCGCTATCAGGGCAGGCTCGGACTCCATTTTAAGGAGATTCGGTAAATGTCAGACAGACGATCTGTGCATTAACATCAACGGCGTGAAGTGGTCCCACTTGTTCGGACAGATTTGCGGTTCAACTAAGATGTAATCTGTTTGGTTTCATGCCGCCTTTTGGTTTCGTTCCTGATCGAAGTATGCGTCGTCGGGCGCTCGCTTATCAAGGGCGGTGTGGGGCGGCTCAGTGTTGTAGGATCCGATCCGGTTGTCGATGATGCATTTGGCTTGGAAACCATCCTGCAATTCGTGCAGATAGACGGCCTCCTGTTTCAGTGACCGCCACAAGCGTTCGATAAAGATAGTGTCGAGATGGCGTTCCCGACCGTCCATGGATATCTTGACCTTTGCGTCGGTCAGGGCGGTGATCCAGGACGTCCCGGTGAACTGCGATCCTTGATCGGTGTTCATGATCTCGGGCTTGCCATATTTGGCGATGGCCTCTTTCAAAGCTTCGACGCAAAAGCTGGCATCCAGCGTGTTCGACAGCCGCCACGCCAACACTTTCCGTGTCGCCCAATCCATAATCGCCACAAGATAGAGGACCCCGCGCCGCACCGGGGTGTCTGTAATATCGCTACACCAGACGCGGTTCGGGCGTGTGATCGGCAGCTTCCTCAGCAGGTAAGGATAGATCGGGTGCTGGGGGCGTTTCCTGCTGGTGTCGGGGCCCTTGTAGATCGCCTGCAGGCTCATGATGCCGATCAGGCGGCGGACGCGATGGCGGCCAGCGCGGAACCCGTTTCTCGGCAAGCAGGCCGCGATCTGGCGACTGCCAAAGAACGGATATCTGGTGAATACTCGATCAATCTCATGCATCAACTCCAGCGTCCCGGCACCTATCCCGACCGGCGTGTAATATAGCGATGATCGGCTGATCCTCAGCAGCTTGCACTGCTTGGTCAGGCTCAGATCCGTGTGATCCCGGTTGATCAGTCCCTTGCGTTCGGTCGGGCTCATCGCTTCAGCCCTTGTGACAAAAAATCGGTCTCTACCGCCAACTTCCCGATCTTCGCATGCAGCTCTTTCACTTCGGCCTCGCTGTCTTCCGCTTTCCTGGCCTTGTCGGAAAATACGCCGGTCAGGCCATCAACCGCCTGTCGTTTCCACGTCGTCACCTGCGTCGGGTGAACCTTGTGCTTGGCTGCAATCTCCTGCGCGGTCTTGTCACCACGCAGCGCCTCAAGCGCCACCGTGGCTTTGAATTTATCCGAGAAACTGCGTCTCTTCGTCGTTTGTGTATCCTGTCATCAGTGTTGGATACATCTTAACACGCTGACCAGTTTTGCCGGACCACTTCAATTAACCCACACCTTAGGATAAGGGTGATCAGAAGATCACGCCGGTCACCGTTGACGGCTACATAGAGCGTACAGCCCCTAGTCAAGTCGACCTGGTGCCGAAAACTATGTCACGGCACCAGTATTTACTATTTGTCAGAGGTCACATCGGAAATCCAGGTTCCGGCAGCGACTGCGCGAGGCAGTCCGAGTGGGCCGATTGCCAACAGCGCGACCTGATGCAGGTCCGCCGCCGCGATGCTTTCGGCCACACCCCTACGGGTGTGCGAATGCACCGCTCCTTCAGAAGATGCGCCGATGGCGAGCGCCAGTTTGACAAGGCGGCGTTCGCGTGGCGTCAGGCTGCCGGCATCGGCAGTCGCTTTCCCCAGGTCCGCATAGGCGGCCCAGATCGCAGGATGCTGCTTTGCCAGATCACCCGCCGCACTTGGAAGATCCCTATCCTTTTCACGGCTCATCAGCTTTGCGGCCCATCGGCCAGGATTTCCTCAAAGGCTTCTTTCGCCTTCTTCGGCATCTTCGCGTCAAGGAAACCTTCAGGCACCTCGGCGCCCCCGACCTGAATGACCATCACCATACCCATCGCCAAGTGCGGTTTGCATTCCACACCGATCATGCCATCCGTGGTCAATTCAACTGACACTTCCTTGTTCATTTTGCCTTTGAACGCATCCTGGCCTTCGGGGACCATGTCTTTCATCGATTCGGCATTGTGGCCCTTGTCGACCGGTATGAAGACGACGGTGTCGCCAACTTCAGCCGAAACAAAGCGCGGCTCGAACACCATGGTTCCGGCCTCGCCCTTGTTGAGCATCTTGACCTCAATGGTTTCAGCCAATGCCGAGATCGGGGCAAGGGTGATCAGCGTCGCAGCCGCAACTGTAAAGAGTTTCATCTTTTCTACCTTTCAGATTGAGAACTTGATCCGCAGAGCGCGGACGTATGACGGTGCATGGGTGTCGTTCCACGCGCGACATTTCGAAAACATGCTGTTCGGCGCTTTGCCGACTGCGCACGTCGTATTTTGCGGAACACTGCTGAATCCGGCTTGGTCAGCAGTGTGCGAAGGTCTGGAAGGGGTGACGGTATGGCGAAATTATCAAGCGGCATGGCGGAACTCCTGCGCTTGTGCGGCCCAGGTCAAGACGGCAGCGCGCTGCATCGGCAAGTCGCAGGCAATATCTGCACCGAAGGCCGTCCATGCGTCCGCATAGGTAGGGCGGACCGCGGTCAAAACCGGAACGCCCAGATTGATCGCCGTGCCAATCAGGTCTCGAAACCCGCGCCCTTCGCTTTCTCCGCGGCCAAAACGGTTGAGGATCAGCAGATCGGCCCCCGCATGCAGTTCGGCCCCGATGAAGGATGCACATTCCGCCAGCGCGCCGGGGTGCAGCCGACAGCCGCGCGATCCGTTGCCCAGGGGTTGCGAAATGCGGAACGTCCTGCCCGACTGAAGCGTGGTGAGGTCCATATCTGCGCAATGGCATTCATCACCGGCGGCACCACGGCTTTGCAGTGCGCCGCGTATCCGCAGGCCAGACACGTTCAAGGTTTCTGAAATTTCGGTCAGAAACGCATCTATATCGCCGTGATCAAACCGAACGGCGGCGAGCGGAGCAACTTGAATCATGTGTTGTCCCCATCTAGGCAGAATGGATGCCACTGCAATGCGTCGCCAGACACGATGGCGTCGAGATGTGCGGGCACCATGGCCAGTCCATCAGCGCCGCTCAGTGGTAGAAGGGTGGCCGAGACGCTATTCCCCAGACGCTCCAGCACGGGCAAGCCGGATGCATCATTGCCCGTCCGGCGCACTGGAAATACCTCAGCGCGACCCGCCTTACGATGCCAGTCAAAGCCCGCAATGGCAGCATCTTGTGCATAGGGCCTGATCTGCCCACCCGTCAGGCGTGCGATCTGCGGTGCCACAAAGAGGTAAAAGCCGACATGCACAGCAAAGGGATTGCCGGGCAGTCCCGTAAAGGCAGTCTGCCGCAACGTGCCAAACATCACCGGCTTTCCGGGTTTCAGCGCAACACGCCATGCATGAATGTCGCCCCCGGCATCGGTCAGCGCCGCCCGGATATGATCCTTGCCGCCCAAGGAGACGGCACCGGTGGTTACGATCAGATCATAGGCGTCGCCGAGCGCGTGAAATGCAGCTGTCGTGGCAACCGGATCGTCGGGTAGAATGCCAAGGTCATCCGCTGCCGCTCCGGCCTGCGTCAGAAGCGCGAGCAGCATGGGCCGGTTGGCGTCAGGAATCCGGCCAGGGGCACAAGTGCCCTCTGTCAGTTCGTCACCCGTGGAAAAAACGGCCACGCGCGGGCGCCGGACAGCAGTGATCTGTGTCAGCCCATTTGCCGCCAGAAGCCCGATGTGGTGCGGTGCAAGACGGGTGTGCGCGGCGACAAGAAGTTGACCCTTGGCCTGATCGCTCCCGGCGCGGCGGATGTTTTCGCTCTCGCCCGGCATGCGGTCGATATGAACCCTGTCCCCTTTATCTATACAGGCCTCGATCATCACGACAGTGTCCGCGCCGTCCGGAAGAGGCGCGCCGGTATAAATACGCAACGCAGCGCCATCGGGCAAGGTTCTGGGAGCATCGCCTGCCGCGACTGTGCCTGCGACCGGCAGGCAGCATCGCCCTGCGAGATCTGAAAGACGCAACGCGAAACCGTCCATCGCGGCATTGTCGAAAAAAGGCATTGCCTGCGGTGCGTAAACGTCCTGTGCGGTGTAGCGGCCGCAAGCCGACGTCAGGGGGATGATCTCGGTATCTTCAATCGGATTGACGAGATTCAAGGCCAGATCCCGTGCGTCCATGTGGCTGAGTAAGGACTGTGTTTCAGCATGCGCGTCGCAGCCGCAGCCTCTCACCATATGCGAACCATCCATGAAAACGCTCCTGCCTTTACTACATTCGCCGTTTGGAAATACGTGAGGCGACCGGGCCGACCGGTCGCCTCACGGGCTTTACTTCACCGGCGCGTCAGAGGCGTTCTCCATGAGGTATTCCATGACCAACGCCGCTTCATTTTCATCAAGCCCGGCGCGGGGGAACATCGACGGGGTGATGCCCTTCCACTGGTTCTGGGTGAAGTGCGTGACTTCGCGCGGTCCGTGACAAACGGTGCAACGCTCGTAGAAGATCTTTTCGCCCGGGGTCGCATCAGCCAGCAGATTCTCGGTGATGGTGTAGACCCGGTCGAGATCGAGCGCCTCGTCGTCGATCGCTGCCAGTTCGTAGTCTTCAAGGATCTCGGGTTTTTCGTAGGCCATGTTCGGCCCTTCCGGATCCTCGCATTTGCGCATGCTGCACAGCACCGTGTTGGCTGTCGTCGCTTGGGACAACCCTGAAGATCGCTGTGTCGAGGTCAGGAAGTTGACCAGACCCGAGTTGCAGCGCCCTTTGCTGTCCAGCGACGGCCAGCCGCCTTCGTAAACCGAAACGACGCCCGGCATGATGTCATCCGACAGGATGGCACCGACGATAATGGTGCCGCGATCGTTGTAAAGCTCGACGAGATCACCGTCCTCGATGCCACGTTCCGCCGCGTCCTGCGTGTTGACGCGAACGGGTTCGCGGCCTTGGATCTTGTAAAGATCGCGCAGTGTTTCGGACTGGTCCATCTGGCTGTGCAGACGATACCACGGGTGAGGACTGACGACGTGCAATTGCCCGTCCTCGGCGTTGCCAAGATATTCGTGTTTTTCGATCCACATCGGCATGCCGGGGCAGTCATCAATCTCGAACCCAGCGATTTCCTCGCAGAACATTTCGATCTTGCCGGACGAAGTGTGCAGCGGGTTCACGACGGGATCGGTATAGAAGTCGCCGTGGCGGACCCATCTGCGCGCCTCTTCCGGCACCTCCTGACGGGCATATCCTTTTTCCCAGAATTCTTCGAAGGATGTATGCTTGGCTGCTCCGGACCGATTATAGGCCGCCTCGATGTGGTCGATCAGCTCAAGGCTGTCGGTGAACTGTGCCCAGATGCCCAGCTTATCTGCCAGACCTTCGCAGATATGATAGTCCGACATGCTTTCGCCGACCGGTTCGATCACCTGCTTCATCGCATAGACCTTGTCGTTGGAATAGGTGCCACCGATGCTGATATCGTCGCGCTCCAGCGTTGAGCAGGCGGGCAGCACGATGTCGGCCCAGCGGGTTGCAGCAGTCCACCAGACATCCACGCTGACGATGGTTTCCACCTTTTCCAGCGCGCGGATCAGGCGGTTGGTGTCCTGCTGGTGCGACATGAAGTTGTTGCCGGCGTTGTAGATCATCTTCACGTCCGGGTAGGTGCCGGTCATGCCGTTATAGATGAAGTCGTCGCCGGGGTTTTCCAGCATCTCGGTGATGCGGCTGGCGGGGCAGATACCCTTGACCCAGTTACGCCCCTGGCTGAGGCCGGTCGGCGTGGACTGGCCTGATTGCGGCATGCCGCCGCAACCATAGTGCCACGAGAACCCGACGCCGCCGCCCGGCGTGCCGATATGACCGCACAGCGCGGAGAAGTTGACGATGGCCCAGTGAGTCATTTCGCCGTGCTGGGCACGCTGGAGCGACCAAGCTCCGGCAATTTCTGTCTTCTTGGTGGCCATCAGTTCGGCCAGTTCGCGGATCTTGTCCGCAGGAATGCCAGTAATTTTCTCTGCCCATTCCGGGGTTTTCGGCGTTTCGTCGGTCTTGCCCTGAACGTAATCGATCCACTGCTCGGAACCGACGGTATATTTCGCCAGATATTCGCGGTCCTCCAGCCCTTTATCAAGAACGTGGAAGGCCATGGCGTTGAAAAGCGCCACATCGGTATTCGGCACGATGCTGACCCAGTCGGCATTCAGGTATTCGTCAGATGGTGTGCGCTGCGGGTTGATCGAGATGAACTTGGTGCCATTGTCGCGGATCTGCGCCCAAGGGCCATACATCTGGTGGTCGGCCACAGTATATTCGATGCGGTTGTTTTTGATCGGGTCGCACCCGACCAGCACGAACACCTCGGTATGGTCGCGGATCACCTCCCACGCGGTCTGGGCGGAATAGACCTCCATATCGCCGATGACCCGCGGCAGGCAGATCTGCGACGCACCCGCCGACCAGTCGCCCTGCGTGTTGGTGCAACCACCGATGAGGTTCATGAGACGCCCCTGCATCACGTTAGGGCGGAAGTTGCCCGCATTGGCCCAGCCGCCATATGACGAACTGAAGATCGCCTCGTTGCCGTGATCCGTGGCCGTATCCAGCAGTGCCTTAGCGGTCAGGCTGAAGGCCGTATCCCAGTCCACCCGGACATACGGCTCCTTGCCACGAAGTTCCGGCTTGGTATCTCCGCTTTCCCAGTTTTCCAGATAGGACTTGCGCACCATCGGATAGTCAATGCGCGACTTGTCGTATGTGCGATCCTTGACACCATACATCAGCATCTCGGTCGGCTGTGCGTCAAGTTCCTGGACTGCGCTGATATTGATCAGCTTGCCATCCCGAACCACAGCCTCGAACGGGCCGAAGTGGCTGGCGTGGAACACACGCCCTGCCGCGAACGAGTTTGGATCGAGAGCAGCCATCGCAGTGCTGCCCATCAGGCTGGTTGCGCCAAATACGGCAGCACCGCCCTGCAAAAATCCTCGGCGGGTCGGGTTCTCAAAGGGCATCGCTATCTCCTGACAAAAAAAGTTACTTTCACTCTAGCCGTCCCCGCGTTCGACTGGTTGATCTGAAACAAAGACTATTGTTCGAAGATGTAAAGGAATGTAACAAATACAGATGTCCCAGCACATCGTCATTGTCGAAGATGATCGCACCAGCCGTATGCGGCTGGCTGCATATCTACGCGAACAGGGCTATCGCGTGACAGAGGCGGAAAACGCTCTGGAGATGCAGGGAGTCATCGACATTGATCCTCCGGAACTGCTGCTCGTCGACATCAATCTTGAAGGCAAGGACGGGCTGACAATCACCCGTGAACAGCGCGCGGCTTCGCGTGTCGGGATTATCCTGTTGACGGCGCGCGACGATCAGGTGGATCGTATCGTTGGATTGGAGATGGGTGCAGACGATTACGTGACCAAACCGTTCGACAAGCGCGAACTGGCCGTGAGGGTCAAGAACCTGCTGGCCCGTATCGACGATATCGGTCAGGCTCCGAAGGGGCCACCAGCGGTAGAGAATTTCGGACCGTGGTGCTTTGACAGGATCAGGCACCGGTTGATATCAGCTGCGCGGGTGGAAACTCTCACCCGACAGGAGTTCGATGTAATGGCGGCGCTGACGGATCACCCCGGCCAGATCCTCAGCCGGACGCGCCTGTCCGAGATGATCGGCCGTGGCGCGTTGCAACCGAACAACAGGATGATCGACGTGGTCGTGGGACGGTTGCGCAAAAAGCTGGAATTAGATCCGGCGAATCCCGATTGGATCCTGACAGAACACGGTCTGGGTTATCGCTTTGTCGATCCGACGTCGATCTGAAGCCCGGCCTCGATCGCCGCCGATTTGACGATTTTCGCCGCATCCTGCGCGCATTGCTCGACTCGAAGGAGCAATGCTGCATCCGCCCCATCCGGCGCTGCCTCGACCTCGGCCAATACCGCGCAAAACCGGTCCAGCCGAAAATTTGACGCGGCTCCCTTGAGCTTGTGCGCTGCCTTTCGCTGATGTTCGGCCGTCGAGGTGCAAACTGCGCTTACCCCGCCTGAAAGACCGGCCAGAAATTCCGTCACGATCAATTCCGTCGTCTCCACCCCAAGATCGGCGACGTCTTCGCGCAGGCTTTGCAAGACTGTCATTTGCTCTTGCGGCTCCTCGACCTCGACCGGCAGCTCCAGCACTTCAGCCAGGGCACGCGGAGAAATCGGTTTTGCCAGGATCCGCGCCACGCCCAGGCGCTTGCGGCTCTCTTCCGTATCATCAATCAGATGCGCGGTCAGTGCGACCAGCACCGGCGCGTCCATCCTCGCACCAATCCGCGCAGCCACTTCCTCGCCCCGAATATCGGGCAAATCCAGATCAATCAGGACCAGATCGAAGTGTTGCGCGCTCTCAAGTTCCAGGCCAGCGGTGCCTGTTGCGGCCTCGCTCACGCGGCATCCCATCCGTTCCAGATACCCCCGCGTCACCATGCGGTTCACAGGGTGATCGTCGATGACCAACGCGATTTGTCCGGACTTCGCATCCGGCCAAGGCGCGCGGTCGTCCCGGACAAGCGCCGGATCGCCAACCATCAGCGGCACCGTCAAGGTAAAGCGGCTCCCGACCCCCAGTTCGCTCTCGATCGTGAGCGCCCCACCCATGGCCCGCGTGAGGCTGCGTGAAATTGCCAGCCCCAGCCCCAGCCCCTCGATTCCCGAACGTCTGGCTGCATTGGTCCGCGTATAGGCGTCAAAGGCCCGCATCACCTCATCATGCGTCATTCCGATGCCGGTGTCGGACACGATAAAGCTGACGACGGGCTGGCCCGTGTCCTCTGACACCGCATGATCGACCGCAAGCGTCACCATTCCCCGTTTTGTGTATTTCACCGCATTGGATATCAGGTTTCCCACAACCTGCCGAATTTTTACGATGTCACCAAACAGAACCGGCGGCACCGGTTCCGCCATATCCACAATGGCATCCAATCGCTTTTGCGCTACCAGCGATTGCAGTTGGTGACCTAGCTGTCCGACGAACTCGCGCAGCAGAAAATGCACAGGATTCCCACCATTGGCTCTATCCATTCCGCTGGCGTAGTTCAGAATGTCGTTGGTGATATCCAGTAATTCGCTGGCGGAACTGTATGCGGTCCTGACCCGCGATTGCCGAACATTGTCGTCTGTCTCGCCCTGTAAAAGCCCCAGCATTCCGATGATGCCGTTGAGGGGTGTGCGGATCTCGTGACTCATGCGTGCCAGAAACTCGGTCTTGCTCCGGTCCGCCGCTTCGGCCTCGGCGCGCGCCGCGTCTGATGCTTTCATCTCGGCTACGACGTCACCGGTGCGGGCGATCACCGCATCCTCGAGATTCGCACGCAAACGGTCCGCATCCAGCGCCCGGCGGCGTAGGATGTTGAGGGCCTTTTCCATCCGGCCGATTTCATCATGACTGCTGATCGGAACGGGCTCGCCATATTCGCCACCCGCCACGGCGACGATGCGGTCGGACACGTTCGCCAATCGCGCAACAAGGTGGCGCCGTGCGTAAAGCCACATGATCGATCCCGCGAGCACTGCTACAGCGACCGCAGCCAAAAGCGTCATGGTCAGCAGCGAGGCAAACCTTTCTGCCGCGGCGATCTGTGCAAGGCCGTCGCGCTGAACCGTATCGCGCGCCTGCCGCGCCCGTTCCAAGATCTCCAGTATCGTCTTTTGCAGCAGAGTGCTGTCTGCCGCGATCACCGACTGCAGAGCAACGATGTCCTTCTGTAATCCGACCAGACCGCCCGATGCCATCGCGCCTCGATATAACTGCAGGATCGTCCCGGTGTCACTTCTTGCCCTGACCGAAGGCAGAAACTCCAGGCGGCGTCCGGCCAATTCCAGGTTATCCGTCATATCCTTTCTTGCGGCCTCGATCTCAGCCTGGACTGTCATGTCCGGCACCTGCTGTAATTGCAGTCGCACCGCATCGACCATTCGCGCCAGTTCCGTCACCCGTTCGAAGGCAAAAAAGTCCCTGTCTGCCAGAGTATCAAGGGCGGTCCGCAGGTCGGTCTGCGAGCCGCGATAGATGTCTACGATCCCGGCCGTAATTTTGAGTCGGGCCAGATCTGTCTGCGCCTCTATCAGGGCGTCCAGCCGTGCGCCGCGCCGCGCGAAATCGTTTGCCTCCTGTGCAATACGGCCCGAAAGTTCCAGTCGGGCATGACCGTTTGCGCTCATTCTGGTCAGGATTTTTTCTGTCTGTGATCGGGATGCCGCCGGCAGACCTGACGGATGCATGTCCTCAAGCGCGCGCGATCCAGTCTCCATGCCATCAATCGCTTCACGAAGTCCGGCAGCAATCCTGTCAAGATCATCGCCGGTGTCTGCCTGCGCAAAGGCGATGGCCAATGTTCCCGCCACTTCCGCCGAGGCACCGATCCGGCCGGCCAACTGTATTGCCGGCAGGCTCAACTGAATCAGCTCTGCGTGGCTGCGCACCAGATAGCGGTTGACCACAATTGCGACCACGCCCACCATCAGGGCCAGCCCCGCCATGGCAGAGAGTATCTGGATCAGCCGCGTGTCAAATCTTGGTCGTAACATATCGAGACTCTATGGGGCCAAATGGTCCTGTTCAATCGTGACCTTGATCCTATGCTTTTTCCTATGGTCAGCAGGCGCTTTTGCAGGCTCCAAAACGCTCGTTTGCGTCCTCGTGCCACATTTCAAGGATGAATACTGGCTCAGTGTCGGTTACGGGCTTGAACAGGAAGCCGCACGGCAAGACGTGGAGATTTTGTTCTTCGAAGCCGGTGGCTACCGCGCCCGGATACGGCAGATTGAGCAGCTTGGCTTGTGCGTTGATCGGGGAGTGGACGTCATCCTGATCGGCGCGGTCACATCGGACCATCCGGATTTGATACAGGCCATCGCGGACGTCGCGCAGACAACGCCGGTCTTCTCTCTTGTCAATGAGCTCCGATCCGATGCCCTCGGCGCACGTATCGGTCTCGACTGGAGAGACATGGGGAATGCCGTTGGTCGTTATCTGGCAGAACTGCACCCATCAGGATCGCCATCCAGAACCGCGCTTCTCATTTCCGGTCCTTCCGAAGCGGGCTGGCCGTCGCCGCTTGAATCCGGTCTGCGCGACGGTATTGCCGCGAGCAGTGTCGCAATTGTTGAAGTGTCGGGGGCCGATACCGGCCTGCGCCAGCAACTTGCCCTGGTAGAAACCGCGTTGGATCGCTATCCCGATGTTGATTATCTGATTGGCAGCGCACCCGCCATTGAGGCGGCAATGGGATTGCTCTCAGCAAAATCTGATAAAAAATACCCCCGGCTGATATCGACATATATCAGCCATACCGTGCTCCGCGGTTTGATGAACGGCAGCGTCGAAGCGGCGCCATTCGACGACCCGGTGCTTCAGGGCATACAGGCGATCCAGCAGGTGATGCAGAGCCGAGCGCCGAACCATTCCGCGCCAACAGGTGGACCCAAAGTAAGCCTTCTGACCCACGCAGATCGAACCGTCGACCAAGTCCGGATCTCACCTGCCGATTATTTTCCGAATATCCAATGATGCGTGTCTGTTGATTTGGACTTCAGTTTTTTGAACTTGAAACGATTACTCTCTACAATTACCGGATCCGACTTTAGCTTCACACTTCCTTTCCCGCCAATAACGGCCGGTTGTTATCTCAGGTGGGAGTGTGCTGACTATGGGATAAACTTGCAAACACCCTCAAACACGGTCCATTCGCAGACCAAAGCTTCAGATAGGGTATTCCCGATTGCGATCCTTGTGACCCCGTTCGGGTCCGCCCCGCGCCTGCATCATGCCGTCGAGACTCGCAAAGGGCTGGATTTTGATTTTTCTCACAGGAAATATACCGGCTGGGTTAAATCACGCGGTCAGCGTGACGACGGGAGAGAACCCACCGAAGATCAGACGCACGCCGCCGAACGACATCGGATCTTTTCGGGATTGATCCGGCCATCGGATTTCGACATCTCTTCCATCCGGCCCATGACGGCATCGCGCGTCGCCTTGTCGGGCCATTCGATCCAGCCGAAGATCATCGTTTCGTCTTCCTTGGCCTGAACGGCCTTGCGGAAATCGGTCAGCTTGCCGTCCCGTAGATCGTCGCCTCAGCATTCAACGACGCGGCGCGCACCTTGGTCGGTGATCGCTTGCTTGTTCGCAGTCGGCACTGCGATCAGAAAACCGTCGATATAGCCAATTTTTGCTACCTCCACTACCGCACTTCACAGGATACCAACCGTATGGTATGTATTAGATATGCCGAGACCGACCAAACAATCACCCGAGCGCGGCGATGCAGGGGCCCGCCTTCTGGAGGCCGCCCGGGATATCATCCGACAGAAGGGCTTTGCCGCCACATCCGTGGACGATCTTTGTCAGGTCGCGGGGGTCACGAAGGGGGCGTTTTTTTATCACTTCAAGACGAAGGATGCACTTGGCGTAGCGGCTGCGAACCACTGGGCCAAGACGACCGGTGCGCTGTTTGCCTGTGCGCCCTACCACGAACCGGACGACCCTCTGGACCGCGTTCTGGGCTATCTCGACTTCCGCAAGTCCATCATCGGTGGCGAGATCTATGAATACACTTGCCTCGTGGGAACCATGACGCAGGAGGTTCACGATTCTGCCCCCGCCATCCGGGACGCCTGCGCCGACAGCATCTTTGGCCATGCCGCCACGCTGGAAGCGGATATATCTTCTGCAATGAACCGGCGTGGCGTGGTCGCTGACTGGACGGCCGCGAGCCTTGCACGTCACACGCAGGCGGTTCTTCAGGGCGCATTCATTCTGGCCAAAGCCTCGGGCGACTCGGGCATGGCCCGTGAGAGCGTCGATCATCTGGTCCGCTATGTCCGCCAACTCTTTGGTGTTGCCGACGCCGCGATTGAACAAAAAACACCACCAACCAAAGGAGATTTGACCCGTGGAACACGCATCTAAAGTACGGACCTGCCTCTGGTTTTCAGAGCGCGGCATCGACGCAGCCAGGGAATACGTTTCGATCGTCCCGGACAGCCGGATCGATGCGGTACGCGACAGCGGTCAACCGGACGATCCGATGATCGTCGAGTTCACGCTTGCCGGTGCGCCGATGGTCATTCTGACTGCTGGGCCGCATTTCGAACTGACCCCCGCCGCGTCGATTAGCGTGCTGGCCGATGATCAGGAAGAGACCGACCGGCTGTGGAACGCGCTGACCGACAGGGGCGGTGCAGCCGGGCGCTGCGGCTGGCTGACCGATCGCTTCGGCGTATCTTGGCAGATCATTCCCAAGCGCTTGCCGGACCTGCTCGCGCATTCCGATGCAGGCGTCGTGCAGCGTGTCAGGGAGTCCATGATGCAAATGGGCAAGATCGAAATCGCCGCCCTGAACGCCGCCGCCGAACAAGGGGTCGTGCATGGGTGACACGACACGGATCGGTTGCACCTGCGGCCAGACTCGCCTTGAGGTGCGGGGTGCGCCGATCGCCAGCGTCGAGTGCTGCTGTGCATCGTGCCGAGAGGCGGGCGAGAGGTTTCGCCACCTTGAAGGCGCACCTGATATCCTGACGGAATACGGCGCAACGCCTTTCGTCATGTACCGCAAGGACCGCGTGCGCTTTCTCGGGGGCTCTGAGGGCCTGAAAGCGGTCCGCCTGTCGCAGGATGCATCGACCCGCCGCATCGTCGCCACCTGCTGGAACACGCCGGTCTTTCTGGAACTCAAGGGCGGCCACTGGCTGAGCCTCTACGGTGAGCTGTGGTCGGACGGGACGCGTCCACCGCCGCAGATGCGGACGATGGCCTCGAACCTGCCAAGCGGCGCAGTTCTGCCCGACGATATCCCCAATGCCAAGAAACAGAATCTCGGGTTTTTCGCCAGGCTATTCGGGGCGTGGGTCGCTATGGGATTCCGGAACCCGAAGATGTCTGTGACGGGAGAGATCGATGTCTGATGAGGACGAGAAGATCGAGATCGAGAGCGTGACATCCCCGAATTGGTCCGGACGGGTGAGCCGGGCCAAATACACTGCCATGCGTGACGCGTTGCTGCCGATCCTGCCCACCGAGGCCCCCGGCATGACCGTTGCCGACGCAAAAGCGGCGTTGCTGGCGAGCCTGCCGGAAGATCTCTTTCCGGGCGGTGACAAAGCGGGCTGGTGGCTGAAGGCCGTGCAGCTCGACCTGGAAGCCAAGGGTGTGATTGGGCGTGGCGCAAAAGAACCGGTCAGATTGTTCAGGACGGGGAAGTAGCTGATCACCCCGTTAGGGGAGTTAACGCAGATCAGAACGTTTGCAGGGCACCGCCTATGCCGAGCGGTGACTTATGACATCGCCGATCAATTGCGCCTATGCAACGTGCTGTCATTGCTCCAACCGCCGCCGAGCAACAGGGTCCGCGTTCACGACAATGACGGGTCAACACCCCTGCGCTTGCGCCGCCCGTGGTGTCGCAGAACACCGTTAAACCTGATTGCTTACACCCCCGCAGGCCTCTGTCTGGTAGGGCCGTGCGAATCCGCAAAACCTCAAGCCTGTGATGGTCACGGTGAGCGTCCGAATCGCAGCAGCACGGCGCCGGTCAGCGTTGCGGCGGTCGACAGCACCTTGGCCAAGTCCAGCCGTTCCTTCAGGAACACGACACCGATCAGCAGCGCAAAGACGATGCTGGTCTCGCGCAGGGCCGTGACCAGCGCGATGGGCGCTTGCGTAAAGGCCCACGTTACCACCGCGTAGGCCACATAGGACGCCGCCCCGCCCACCAGGAAAGGGACGCGCCCATGGCGTGCGATCCGGCCCAGCGTCGCAGGGCTGCGCAGCGCGAAATATAGCGTCATCAAAGCCGCGTTGATCAGCGCCATCCACGAAAAATAGGCCAGCGCTGATCCCGACAGCCGCGCGCCCAGACCATCGACCAGCGAATAGGACGCGATGAACAGGCCGGTGGTCAGCGCCAGCGCCGCTGCGCCCCCGTTGCGGTACCCGTCGGCGCGCCGCACCACGGCGAGGCTGAGAATACCGATGCCGATGATCGCCACCGCCAGAACCTCAAGCCGCTCCAGCTGCACGCCCAGGACCAGCACCGAGAACAGCGCGACCATCAGCGGCGCCGATCCGCGGGCGATGGGATAGACCTGCGTCAGATCCCCCTTTTCATACGAGCGCATGAGAAATATCTGGTATCCGACATGCAGCACGATGCCCCCCGTCAGATACGGCAGGCTGGCTGGCGCGGGCAGAGGCACGAAGAACAGCGCAAGCAGTGCCCACGGCGTATGGCCGATGACAACGGCTCCCATCGCCGCACGCTTATCCGTGCCGCTTTTGACCAGCGCATTCCAGCCGGCATGCAGGAGGGCGGCGCCCAAAACGGCGACAAAGACTGTGGTGCTCATCGCGCGCCCTTGGTTTGTTCGCGCTGAGCCTAACGTGTTTTGATTTCATTCTGTATCGGGAAGTGTGGCAAAACGCGCGAAATCTTCGAATGTCGTGGGCGTTTTGCATTCAGACAGCTGTCGCAATCTGAATGCAAAACGCGGTGCGCCGGGCGCTGGTCAGGTTGGCAGATGAATTTTGAAGGCCTGCCTGATCGCTGCATCGACCTCGGGGTCAAAGCGCGCGGCAGAGCGTTCGGACAGGATCGCCTCCTTGCGGGTCGTCGCATCGCGGTTGAGATCGGGCTTTTCGGCTTCGTCCCACAATTTCGGACTCATCCGGTTGCCGATTTTTGGGTACTGGTAGTCCGACTGCATCCGCGCCAGCGTTTCGGATGTGCCCAGATAGTGACCCGGCCCGCCGATGCAGACTTCGCGGATTTGCTCCAGTGCCAGCGTCTGGTCATCCACCTCGATGCCGCGCACGCAGCGCTGGGCGTGGCCGATCAGATCATCGCCCAAGATCAGCGATTCAAGGCAGAAGCCCAGCAGGGATGCGTGCATGCCCGCCGACTCGTACACCATGTTAAGCCCCGACAGCCCGGCCATGACGTTTGAGCACATCGATTCCCATCCTGCCTGCATGTCGGGCAGTTTGGCATCGGTGATACCTGCCGCCGCGCCGCCGGGCAGATCGTAGAAACGGTGCATTTGCGCGCAGCCCGAGCTCAGCAATGCCTGCTCGCCCGAGCCGCCGGTCATCGCACCGGTGCGCAGGTCCAGGCCGAATGGCCAGGTGCCGAAGATCGCCGGATGCCCCGGCTTGACCGCGTTGACATAGACAAGACCGGCAAGGCATTCCGCAGTTGCCTGCACGATAGCCCCCGCAATGGTCGAGGGTGCCGTCGCGCCCGCCATGCCGGCGCTCAGCAGCAGCACGGGCATGCCGCCCAGAATGCATTCCTCCATCACGTCGCAGGATTCGGTGGCGAATTTCATCGGCGGCACGACGAAGCAGTTCGAGTTCGACACAAACGGACGCGCGCGCCACGCCTCTTCGCCGCCGGCGATCATGTGCAGCATTTTCATACCCTCGCGGGCAAAGGCGCGCTCGGTGAACGAGACGCCGACATGCTTGGTCGTGCCGGCGCAGCAGGCGTAGATGGTGTTCAGGTCCATTTCCATATTGTCAGCGATATCGCGGCACACCATCGGTCGCTGGACGAAGTGGATATTATCCAGAACGTCCGCAATCCGCGCTGCATCATGCAGGTCCTGCACGGTACATTCGCGATAGTTGCGACCATCGACATCGACCATGTGAACGGCGGCGCCGGCGGTGCCGTAATGCACCCGCGTACCGGACAGTTGCATGTCGTGCTGCGTGTCGCGGCCCATCAGGGTGATGCTGCGATTAGCCTTGGTGATCGTGTCCTCGATCAGCGCGCGGGGGAAACGGATGCGCCCGTCATCGCCCTCGATTGCGCCTGCGGCGGTCAGGTAGGCGACACCGCTGGGCGGCGCGTCGGCAAGGCCGATCTGCTCCAGCGCATCCAGCGCGGTGTGGTGGATGCGCAGCACATCGGCGTCGCTCAGCGGGCTATAACGTCCGCCTTCCATTCCGGGGCGGATGGAGCGCAGCGCCCCGGTGATCGGGGCAGACCGTTCGGCGCGCCGTGCGGCGCGTCCACCGGTGCGGCGGGAGGGGATTGCATTCATGTCGGGACTCATATGTGCAGGGCAGGGGAAAGCGGCGGCGTCAGATGCCGCGCCCCGGCCCGCCGCGTGCGGCGCGGCCTCTGGCGGCGCCGATAGTACGTACGATAAGGACGATCTTGCTGAATGGCGTCATGGCCATCTCTCCCTGTTCTGGGATGATGACGCCATGAAGAAACGGGGACTGTCTGTCCTGATTGCGACATATGTCGCTTTCGGTCTATCAGTCGGCCCGCTTGGCTGCCTCGGATGCCGCACGATCCGGCATTACATACATCGGCCCTGCGCCGGAATGGGGCGACCAAGGCCAGCGGCGCGGCGCCCTGCCAACGATCAAAGGCGTGGCGATCTGGGCTATTCCAATAACAGGCCGAAATTGCTAAGCCCGCCGCAAACCGACGCATCCAGCCCTGCGAGGCCCGCCATGACCAAGATCCAGCTGCACAACACCAAGACCCGCAAGAAAGAGGCGTTCACCCCCCTCGATCCTGAAAACGTGCGGATGTATGTCTGCGGCCCGACCGTCTATGACCGCGCCCATCTGGGCAATGCGCGCCCGGTGGTGGTGTTTGACGTGCTCTATCGCCTGTTGCGCCATGTCTATGGCGAGGGCGCCGTGACCTACGCGCGCAACTTCACCGACGTCGACGACAAGATCAACGCCCGCGCGCTCGCGAATGTCGGGCCGGATGGAGGCGTGACCGCCGAGATTGCCAAGATCACGGAAAAGACGATCCAGTGGTTCCTTGAGGACATGGGCGCACTGGGCGCGCTGGAACCCGGCATGATGCCCCGCGCGACCGAATTCATCCCCCAGATGGTGGCGATGATCGAGGATCTGATCGCCAAGGGCCACGCCTACGCCGCCGAGGGCCATGTGTTGTTCGCGGTCGAGAGCTATTCCAAATACGGCGCCCTGTCGGGCCGATCCATCGACGACATGATCGCCGGCGCGCGGGTCGAGGTCGCGCCCTACAAGCGCAACCCGATGGATTTCGTGCTGTGGAAGCCGTCGACAGATGACTTGCCGGGATGGGATTCCCCTTGGGGGCGCGGGCGCCCCGGCTGGCATATCGAATGCTCGGCCATGGCCTATGAATTACTGGGCGCCAGCTTCGACATCCACGGCGGCGGCAACGACCTGATGTTCCCGCACCACGAGAACGAGATCGCCCAAAGCTGCTGTGCACATCCGGAGAGTGGCTTCGCGCAGGTCTGGATGCATAACGAGATGCTACAGGTCGAGGGCAAGAAGATGTCTAAGTCCTTGGGCAATTTCTTCACCGTGCGCGATCTGCTGGATGGCAATTGGAGCGGTGGCTGGAAAGTTCCGGGCGAGGTGATCCGGTTCGTGTTTTTGAGCACGCATTATCGGAAACCGATGGATTGGACGGCCCGGAAGGCCGATGAGGCCAAAGAAACGTTAAAAAAATGGGCATCAATGGCGGATTCCGAAACTACTGGTGTAGTTGATCCCGATGTACTTTGGGCTCTTTCAGAAGATTTGAATACATGGGAAGCCATCGACCGATTGAATGAGCTTTGTGATCAAGACAAGCGTGCCGACTTAACCGCATCGGCGAATCTACTCGGCTTCGATTTAGACGCTATTGCACAAAGTAGCTGGGCGAAACCTTATCATTACGAGATGCAGGACGGGTCATTTCTAGCCGAGGGCGAAGATTATAAACCTACGGTGAGTGTTATAGGATGGGGCGGTATCTCTGATGAGGTCCGCGATGCATCGCTTGATGTTGTTCATCGGTGGTTAGCTTATAGGCGTCTGAAGGATTGGGAGAATGCGGATCGGCTCAAGTGTGAGGCCTCGGCGCTTGGTGTGGAATTGAGAGCATCAAGATCGGCAAACGGCGTCAACAACGGAACAGCCCAACTCAACAATGCTGTGATAGATCCCGCTAAACTGGACGCCCTGAAATGACCTCGCCACTGAGCGTTAAGGGCAGCCCCCGACCGAGGGTGGGGGTGAAGCCCCCGCCCGTGGGGGCGGTCGGGGGCTGCCCGTGGTTCCCACGGGCGGGGCGCTCGAAACCAAGCGCGCGACTAACAACCACAGATGTAGCCAACGACCGGCAATTGGCCGTGCAGCGCCCGGGGGGCGGTCGGGCGCTGCGCGGCGGCGCGCCAGGGTGCGCCTTGACTCAGCGCGGGCAGATCGCCGGTGTTGCGCCATGACCCGCACCCGCCTCTCCCTCTACGACACCACCTTGCGCGATGGGCAGCAAACTCAGGGCGTGCAATTCTCGACCGCCGAGAAACAGCGCATTGCGGAGATGCTGGACACCCTCGGGGTCGATTATATCGAGGGCGGTTGGCCCGGCGCGAACCCCACCGACAGCGCTTTTTTTGACGCGGCGCCGAAAACCCGCGCGACGATGACCGCCTTTGGCATGACCAAACGCGCCGGTCGCAGCGCCGCGAATGACGACGTGCTGGCCGCCGTGATGAACGCCGGGACCAGCGCCGTCTGCCTTGTCGGCAAGGCGCATGACTTCCATGTCGAGCGGGCCTTGGGCATCACGCTGGCGGAAAACATCGAAAACGTCGCCGCCTCGGTCGCGCATCTCGTCGCAGAGGGCCGTGAGGCGCTGCTGGACGCCGAGCATTTCTTTGACGGCTACAAGGCGAACCCCGATTATGCGCTGGAGGTTTGCCATGCCGCGCTGAGTGCCGGCGCGCGCTGGATCGTGCTGTGCGACACCAACGGCGGCACATTGCCCGCCGAGATCGGGCGCATCACGGCCGAGGTGATCGCGGCGGGCATCCCCGGCGACCGGCTGGGCATCCACACCCACAATGATACCGAAAACGCCGTTGCCGGGGCGCTGGCCGCGGTGGATGCCGGTGCGCGGCAGATCCAGGGCACGCTGAACGGGCTGGGCGAGCGGTGCGGGAACACGAACCTGACGTCGCTGATCCCGACTCTGCTGCTAAAGGAAACCTACGCCAGCACATATGAAACCGGCGTCACGCTGGACGCGCTGGAAAATCTCAGCCGGATCAGCCGCAAGCTGGACGATATCCTGAACCGCGTGCCGATGCGGCAGGCCGCCTATGTCGGCGCGTCGGCGTTTGCGCACAAGGCCGGGCTGCATGCCAGCGCGATCCTGAAAGATCCCTCAACGTATGAGCATATCGACCCCGCGCTGGTCGGCAATGCGCGCATCATCCCGATGTCCAATCAGGCCGGCCAGTCCAACCTGCGCCGCCGCCTGTCCGATGCGGGGATTGAGGTCGCGCCCGGTGATCCGGCGCTGGCCCTCATCCTCGACCAGATCAAGGAGCGCGAGGCAGAGGGCTATACCTACGACAGCGCGCAGGCCAGTTTCGAGCTGCTGGCGCGGCGCGCGCTGGGCATTCTGCCCGAGTTTTTCGAGGTCAAGCGCTACAAGGTCACGGTCGAGCGGCGCAAGAACAAGCGGGACCGGATGGTCAGCCTGTCCGAGGCGGTCGTCGTGGTGAAGGTCGACGGCGAGAAGAAGCTGTCGGTCAGCGAATCCATGGATGATCTGGGCTGCGATCGCGGCCCGGTCAACGCCCTGTCCAAGGCGCTGGCCAAGGATCTGGGCCGCTACCAGAGCGGTATCGACGACATGCGCCTTGTCGATTTCAAGGTGCGCATTACCCAGGGCGGAACCGAGGCCGTGACCCGCGTCATCATCGACAGCGAGGACGGGCAGGGCAACCGCTGGTCCACCGTCGGCGTCAGCGCGAATATCGTCGATGCGTCGTTCGACGCGCTGCTGGATGCGATCAACTGGAAGCTGCTCCAAGGTGCCTGAGCTGAGCCAGGATCTGATCGGTTGTGCAGGCATCGTGCAGCGCGGCGATCCCGACCGCTTTCGTGCCGCCATGGCCGCCTCCGTTACGGCGCGCCCGGTGCTGTTCGCGATCTATGCCTTCAACGTCGAGGTGTCGCGTGCGCCATGGATGACGCAGGAGCCCATGATTGCGGAAATGCGCCTGCAATGGTGGCGCGATGCGCTGGAGGAAATCGTGCAGGGCGCGGTTGTCCGGCGGCACGAGGTGGTCACGCCGCTCGCGGAGATGCTGGACGCCGAAGGCGCGGTCCTGCTGGACACCCTGATCGTTGCGCGCCAATGGGACATCTACCGCGACCCGTTCGAGGACGACGCGCATCTGACGGCGTATCTGGAAAAAACCAGCGGCAATCTGATGCTGGCCGCCGCGCGTGCGCTGGGCCGGGTGGAGGCGTCCGTCGTCATGGACGCGGGCTATGCCACCGGTGTCGCCAACTGGCTGCGCGCCATTCCCGCGCTGGAGGAGGCCGGGCGCGTGCCGCTGTTGGACGGGCGGCCCGAAGGGATCAGGGCGCTGGCAGAGAACGGGCTGAGACGCCTGCGGGCAGCGCGGTCCAACAGGGCGGGTGTCAGTCGCGCAGCGCAACCTGCGCTGCTGGCTGCGTGGCAGGCCGAGGGCATCCTGCGCCGTGCCGTGGCGCATCCTGAACTGGCCGCGCGCGGCGGGTTGGAGCCGTCTCCGATTCGGTCCAGTCTGACACTATTGGCGCGATCTGTCGGTGGGCGGTGGTAGGAATGGTGTTCCGAATGCCATGCGGTATCTTGCGGTAAAATAAAAATCTGTTCCGCTAAATCGCCCCGGGCGGAAACATCTGACGTCTTCCCGCTTGCTGCGCGAACAATCGCAGGGTTGCCTGCGCAGGGCAGTGAACCGCGTTTCGGCCTTCAATCCGCCGCTGCCCGCCCGCCCCCTATGCAAAACCCGATTGTCGCGCAATATGGCGCTCATGTTAGATTCGCTCCCCCTTCCGCCGCATCAGTGGCCTTCGTTCCAGCCTGGTTGGGTCTGGCTGTGCGGTGCCGGCCCCGGCGATCCGGGGCTGCTGACGATCCACGCGCTTAACGCGCTGCGGCAGGCCGATGTTGTGGTCTATGATGCGCTGGTGCAGGAGTGCATCCTGGAGTGGGCACCGCATGCCGAGAAGATCTATGCCGGCAAACGCGGCGGCAAGCCGTCGACGGCGCAGCGCGATATCTCGCTTCGGCTGGTCGATCTGGCCCGCGCGGGCAAGCGGGTGCTGAGGCTGAAGGGCGGCGATCCGTTCGTATTCGGGCGCGGCGGCGAAGAGGCGCAGACGCTGGTGCAACATGGCGTGCCGGTGCGGATCATTCCGGGCATCACGGCGGGGATCGGCGGGCTGGCCTATGCGGGCATTCCGGTGACGCATCGCGAGCTGAACCAGTCCGTGACCTTCGTGACCGGGCACGATCACACCGGCGGCGCCACGGCATCGCTGAACTGGAAGGCGCTGGCCGAGGGCAGTCAGCTGCTGGTGATCTACATGGGGATGAAACACGCGGCGCAGATTTCAGCCTCGCTGATCGAAAACGGCCGCGATCCGGACGAGCCGTGCGCGGTGGTCTGCAACGCCACCACGCCCCAGCAGCAGGTGATCGAAACGACACTGAGCCGCATGGCCGCCGATATCGAGGCCAGCGGGCTGGAGCCGCCTGCACTGCTGTGCATCGGGCAGTCGGTGCTGATGCGCCAGGTGCTGGACTGGCAGGGTCATATGGCCGGGCAGCCGGTGCGCGACATGGACCCGCTGGGCCGGGGGATGTTCGCCGAGGTCGCCTGACCACCATCGCGCTTGCCAAGGCGCGCCAACCTATCTAGCACTCGGCGTCATGACATATGCCGCCCCCCTTCCCGACGACGCCCGCGCCCGCCGCAATGTGACCGTTCTGGTCATGGCGCAGGCCCTATTGGGGGCGCAGATGCCGATGATCTTTGTCGTCGGCGGTCTGGCGGGGACGGGTCTGGCCAGTAATCCGTGTTTTGCGACCTTGCCGATCTCGATGATCGTCATCGGCTCCATGCTGTCGGCGACGCCCGTTTCGGCGATCATGCAGCGGTATGGACGGCGCGTCGGGTTCTTCGTCGGGACATTCGGTGGCGCGCTGGGCGGCGCCGTGGGCGCCTATGGGTTGTATGTCGCGTCCTTTCCGCTGTTCCTGCTGGGCAGTCTTCTGACCGGCATGTACATGAGCGCGCAGGGTTTTTACCGCTTTGCCGCCGCCGATACGGCCAGCGATGCGTTCCGCCCCAAGGCGATTTCCTATGTTCTGGCCGGGGGCCTTGTCAGCGCCATCATCGGGCCTCAGCTGGTCAAGGTGACGGCCGAGGCGATGGTCGTGCCGTTTCTGGGCACCTATATCGCCGTCATCGTTCTGAATGTCGTCGGTTCGGTCCTGTTTCTGTTTTTGAACATCCCCAAGCCGCCCGTGCCGGATGAGGACGCGCCGCGCGGGCGTTCGCGGCTGGAGCTGCTGAAGACACCGCGCATCGCCGTCGCGGTGATCTGCGGGATGGTGTCCTATGCGCTGATGAACCTCGTGATGACATCGACGCCGCTGGCGGTGGTCGGCTGCGGGTTTGATGCCGGGCGCGCGGCGGATGTCGTCACCGCGCATGTTCTGGCGATGTATATTCCGTCCTTCTTTACCGGCCATCTGATCGCCCGGTTCGGGGTGGAAAAGATCCTGGGCGCCGGGATCGCGATCCTTGCCGCGGCCGGGGTGGTTGCCCTTCAGGGCGTCGATCTGGAGAATTTTTTCATCGCGCTGGTGCTGTTGGGCGTTGGCTGGAATTTCGGTTTTATCGGGGCCACATCCATGCTGGCCGGCGCGCATGAGCCGCACGAGCGGGGGCGTATGCAGGGGCTGAACGATTTGCTGGTCTTCGGCGGCGTTACCGTCGCCTCGCTGGCGTCGGGCGGGTTGATGAACTGCTCGGGCGGCAATGCGCAATCAGGCTGGATGGCGGTCAATCTGGCGATGGTGCCGTTTTTGGTGCTGGCCGGCGGCGCGCTGATCTGGCTGGTGATGCGGCCAAGGGACGACATGGCCTGAGGTCCGGCGGCCCCCGGCAGATCAGCGTTTAGGTTTACCCCAGCCCCAGCTTATCCGCCATGAAGGCCAGCGCCACCTGCAACCCGTCGGGGGCGATGCCGTGGCCGGTGCCCTTCATCACGTGGGCGTAGACATCCTTCCAGCCCGCCGCTTGCAGCGCCTCGGCGGCCTCGGGCAGGGATTTGACCGGAACCACGTCGTCGGCGTCACCGTGCACCAGCAGGATCGGGGGGCGGCTGACGACCTCATCCGCCAGCAGTTCCGGGCGCAGCAGGCGGCCCGAGAAGGCGACAATGCCGGCGATCTCGTCCTCGCGGCGGGGTGCGACATGCAGCGCCATCATCGTGCCTTGGGAAAAGCCGAACAGAACGACCTGTTCGGGCAGGACGTCCTCGTCCACCATCAGCGCATCGAGAAAGGCGTTCAGATCGTCCGAGGCGGCCAGCAGCCCGCGCTCGGCCTCTTCTTCGCTGCTGCCATCGATCCAGGGGATCGGGAACCACTGAAATCCGTTCGGCATGCCGGGAACGGTTTCCGGCGCGTCGGGCGCGACGAACAGGGTGTCGGGCAGGTGGTCGGCCAGCGGATCAGCAAGGCCCAGAAGGTCTGGACCATTGGCGCCGTAGCCGTGCAGGAACACCACGATGGATCTTGTTTCGCCCGAAATCGGCTCTTTGCGGCCAGCGTTCAATACACGCGTCATCTGATGCCTTCCCTTTGTTTCTGGGTACGGTAGTAGGCCCAAAGCAGCCGCGCGGCAACTGATCTCCAAGGGCTCCAGGCCGCCGCAATCTCGCGCATGGCGCGTTCCTTGGGGCGGTCCGGCAGGTCATAGAGGATGCGCGCCGCCTCCTGCAGGGCCAGATCGCCATGGGCGAAGACATCGGCGTGGCCAAGGCTGAACATGGCGTAGATTTCCGCCGTCCACGTGCCGATGCCGGGCACCTGCGTCAAGGTTTTTATCACGTCGCCGCTGGAGGCCGTGCGCAGCGCGTCGAAGTCTATGCCGGCGCGGGCCAGCTCCTGCGCATAGCGGATCTTCTGGCGGCTGAGGCCGGCAGCACGCAACCCGTCCTCACCGGCGGCAAGGATCGGGGCGGGGGCGGTCAGGTTTGCGGCTTGCATGCGCGCCCAGATCGCATTGGCGGACGCGACGCTGACCTGCTGGCTGACGATGGCCGACAGCAGTTCGGCAAAGCCGTCTGGTCTGCGGCGCAGGGGCAGGGGGCCGGTCAGTGCATAGGCGTGCGCCAGCCGCGGGCAGGTGGCGGCAAGGGCGGCGGCGTCCGTGGCGACGTCGTCCATTGTTTCGATGGTGCGGCTCATCGCGCGGGCGCCCATTCCAGCGCCTCTGCGACAGAGGCCGCGCGCGGGGCGTCGGGTGGGGCGGGGCGGTCGATCATCAGCACGTTCAGCCCCAGTTGGCGCGCCGCCGTCAGCTTGGTCACCGCCCGCGTGCTGCCTGTGTTGCGCGTGACCAGCCAATCAATCTCGAGGCGTTGGAACAGCGCGATCTCTTCCTCCACCGGAAAGGGCGGGTTCTGGATCAGGTATTGGCCGTTCGGGAAGGGAAAGGGGGCGTCCGGGGCGCCGATCTGGCGACAATAGACATGCGCGGCCCTGAGTGCGGCAAAATGCGCCAGCCCTTCGCGCCCGGTGGCGACAAAGACGGTGGCGCCGGGTGGAATGTGTTTGGCGGCCTCCGCCTCGGTCAGGACATGGGTCCAGCGGTCGCCGGATTGGGCGCGCCATTCGGGGCGCCACAGCAGGCAATAGGGCAGCCCACGCTCGGCGCAAATATGGGTGGCCTCCTGTGTTGCATCTGTTGAAAACGGATGCGTTGCATCCAGCACGGCGGTGATGGCCGGGTCGTTCAGGCAATCGGCGAGCGTCCCGCGTGCGGGGGCGATGGGCCAATCGCGCGCGATGCGCCCCTCGCCGGGCAGCCAGACGGTGAAATCCGTGCAACGGTCTGCCAATGCCTCGGCAATCTGGCGCGCCTCGCCGGTCCCGGCCAGTAAGAGTAGGGTCAAGGGGGGCATCCTTGGGACGGGTGGATCGGTGTGCAGCGTTTCATAGGCCGTCAAGATAGCCGCCCCATTGCGCGGCGCCAATCGGCAAACTGGCAAAATACCGCAGCTTTGGCGTTGCGGCGCGGCGTGCGCGTTCCCACATGCTTTGTGTAATATCTAAGGAGAGACGCGATGCAATGTCCCGTGGACGGTACAGAACTGGTGATGACGGATCGAACAGGGGTCGAAATCGACTATTGCCCCCAATGCCGGGGTGTCTGGCTGGACCGGGGTGAGCTGGACAAGATCATCGACCGCTCTGCTCCCGAAGCGCCGCCGCCTGCACCTGCGCAGACGCGTCAGGCGCCCGATCGCGGGTATGATGATCGTGACTACGACGACCGTCCGCGCAAGCGTAAAAAACGCGGTGGTTTTCTGGAAGATATCTTCGATTTCTGACCCTGCACCGCGATGCGAATTGGAAAGAGCAGGCACAAGGCCCGCTCTTGTCCGTCGTCCAGATTTTATGCCGTGTCAGACGCGGGCAGATGCGCCGCGCGGCCCTGCGATGAGCCATGCAATAAAGCCCAGCACCGGCAGGATGAAGATCACAAGCGTCCAGACGACCTTGGCCAATGTGGATGCTGACGAGGTGAGCGTCTGGTAGATCGCGTAGATGTCCAGAACCAGAATGATGAGGCCGAAAATGCCATATTCCATTGCGTCTCTCCCAAATAAGGCGTTCGGGATGAAACGCGCCTGTCTGGCAAATGGTTCCGGCCCTACGCCAACCGCCTGCCGCTATCTTTTGCGCCGTTTCACATTTCCGCCGCGTTGACCGGGCCTGCCCGCTGTCGACCTGCCCCGGGTCGTGGACCCCGCTGAAACCGCCGCCTCGACCGCGGACTGGCGGGCAAGCGGATCGTCGGAGAGCACCAGATCGACGGCCTCGAGCCGCTTCACCTCGTCCCGCAGGCGCGCGGCCTCTTCGAACTCGAGATTCTCGGCGGCCTTGCGCATGTCAGTGCGCAGGGCGTCCAGATGCGCGGCCAGATTGGCACCGTGCAGCGGCTTGTCGATCTTGGCGGTGACGCGGCTCATGTCGACGTCGCCCTTGTAGAGACCGGCCAGAATATCCTCGACGTTCTTCTTGACTGTCGCCGGGGTGATGCCGTGTTTCTCGTTATAGGCGATCTGTTTCTCGCGGCGGCGGTCGGTCTCGCCCATCGCGCGCTCCATCGAGCCGGTGATGCGGTCGGCATACATGATCACGCGCCCTTCGGCGTTGCGCGCCGCGCGCCCGATGGTCTGGATCAGCGATGTTTCAGAGCGCAGGAAGCCTTCCTTGTCCGCGTCCAGAATCGCCACCAGCCCGCATTCGGGGATATCCAGACCCTCGCGCAGCAGGTTGATGCCGATCAGCACGTCAAAGGCCCCCAGACGCAGATCGCGCAGGATTTCGATCCGCTCGATCGTGTCGATTTCCGAGTGCATGTAGCGCACCTTGATGCCCTGCTCGTGCATGTATTCGGTCAGATCCTCGGACATGCGTTTCGTCAGGGTCGTCACCAGCGTGCGGAAACCGGCGGCAGTGACACGGCGCACCTCGTCCAGCAGATCATCGACCTGCGTGCCGACCGGGCGCACCTCGATCATCGGGTCCAGCAGGCCGGTCGGGCGGATCACCTGTTCAGTGAACACCCCGCCGGTCTGCTCGATCTCCCATTTCGCGGGGGTGGCAGAAACGAACACCGACTGAGGGCGCATCGCGTCCCACTCCTCGAATTTCAGGGGGCGGTTGTCCATGCAGCTGGGCAGGCGGAAACCATGCTCGGCCAGCGTGAACTTGCGGCGATAGTCGCCCTTGTACATCGCGCCGATCTGCGGGACGCTGACGTGGGATTCGTCGGCGAAGACGATGGCGTTGTCGGGGATGAATTCGAACAGGGTCGGCGGCGGCTCGCCCGGGGCGCGACCCGTCAGGTAGCGCGAATAGTTTTCGATGCCGTTGCACACGCCCGTCGCTTCCAGCATTTCCAGATCGAAATTCGTGCGCTGCTCCAGCCGCTGTGCCTCCAGCAGCTTGCCCTCGCCGACCAGCTGGTCAAGCCGGATGCGCAGCTCCTTGCGGATGCTGATGATCGCCTGCTGCATCGTCGGTTTGGGCGTGACGTAATGGCTGTTGGCATAGACGCGGATCTTGTCGAAGCTGCCGGTCTTCTCACCGGTCAGCGGATCGAATTCGATGATCGCCTCCAGCTCGTTCCCGAAAAAGCTGAGCCGCCATGCGCGGTCTTCCAGGTGGGCGGGGAAGATTTCGAGGCTATCGCCGCGCACCCGGAAACTGCCGCGCTGGAAGGCGGCATCGTTGCGCTTATACTGCTGGGCGACCAGATCGGCCATCACCTGCCGTTGGTCGTAATCGGCGCCGACGATCAGATCCTGTGTCATGGCGCCGTAGGTTTCCACGCTACCGATACCGTAGATGCACGACACCGACGCGACGATGATCACATCGTCCCGTTCCAGAAGGGCGCGCGTGGCCGAGTGGCGCATGCGGTCGATCTGTTCGTTGATCTGGCTTTCCTTCTCGATGAAGGTATCGCTGCGCGCCACATAGGCTTCGGGCTGATAATAGTCATAGAAACTGACGAAATATTCGACCGAGTTGTTCGGAAAGAACCCCTTGAACTCGCCGTAGAGCTGCGCCGCCAGCGTCTTGTTCGGGGCCAGAATGATGGCGGGGCGCTGGGTCTGCTCGATCACCTTGGCCATGGTATAGGTCTTGCCGGTGCCGGTCGCGCCCAGCAGAACCTGATCGCGGTCACCGTCCAGAATGGCCTGGCTGATTTCGGCGATGGCGGTGGGTTGGTCGCCCGCCGGCGAGAATTCTGTCACCAACTCGAACCGCTTGCCACCCTCCAGCTTGAGGCGCTGGCGCACGTCAGGCGCGGGATTAGCCAGAACCGGCGGCTGGCTGTCGGAATGGGCGTAGGGCATCGGGTACTCCTTCGGGCATGCCACACTTGATGCTTTTTCCGCAGCATTCAACCCGTAGCGCCGGGCGCACCCCTTTGCGAAAGCGGTTTATTCGCGCGGCAAAGGCACTTATACAGGGCAAGCCCGATACCTCATAAGATCCGGACACAGACATCATGCAGCTCGTTCTTCACGCAGGCGCCCATTTCACCGATGAGGACCGGCTGCTGAAATGCCTGACCGCCAACCAAAACATGCTGGCCGAGCGGGGCACACAGGTACCCTATCCCAAGGACTACCGGAAACTGTTGCGCGACATCCTGCATGCCGCCGCGCAGGGGACCATCGCCGATGACACCCGCGAGGTGCTGTTGGACGCGATAGGGTTTGATGACGCGCCCGACCGGCTGGTGCTGTCCAATCCCGGATTTTTCGGCACCCCGAAAATGGCGGCGTCAGGCGGTGCCTTCTACACGTCCGCCATGCGGCGCACGCAGTATTTCCGCGAGATCTTTGCCCGCGACGAGATCGAGCTGTTCTTTGCCGTCTGCAATCCTGCCAGCTTCCTGCCCAAGATTCTGGCACAGACAAAATTCGATAATATGATCGGCTATCTGGACGGAATCGATCCTACCGAAATGCGCTGGTCCGATATGATTGTGCAGATGCGCAGCGCAATTCCCGACATCCCGATCACGGTCTGGTGCAACGAAGACACGCCCCTGATCTGGGGCCAGATCCTGCGCGAGATGGCGGGTGTCGAACATGGCGTGCCGCTGGATGGCGAGCATGCCCTGCTGCGCGAGATCATGACGAAGGTCGGCATGACCCGCTTCGAGACGTATCTGGAGCAGCATCCAGGCATGACCGAAATGCAAAAACGGCGCACCATCTCGGCCTTTCTGGATAAATTCGCCGACGAGGCGGCCATCGAAGAAGAGCTGGACCTGCCCGGCTGGACCGAAGACCTGATCGACGAGCTGAGCGATCTTTATGACGAAGATGTTTACCGTATCGGACGCGTTCCCGGCATCACTCTGATCACACCCTAATCACGCTTGCCAAGCGGCGCGCACCCTGTTAGGTGGCCGATCGGCGCCCCTATAGCTCAGCTGGTAGAGCAACTGATTTGTAATCAGTAGGTCCGCGGTTCGAGTCCGTGTGGGGGCACCACTTAACTTGGATAAGTGACCGATTTTGCTGCATAGACAGCATATGGAGCTTTCTCGCATCCCCCTAGATATCCAGGCCTAGGGGCGTTGATGCAAACCACGCCAGCTACTCCATAGAATCCACGACATTGCGCGATTCTCGGCCCGGCGCGTTCACCAGCTTGCGCAGTTCCACCGTTTCACCGCTGCGCCCGCCATGTTTCCAGTTCGGATGCGCATAGCCCGGCTTTGCGCTGCCGCCTGCGCCGTGCATCCGGCAGACCGCCCAGCCCCGAACGGCAGGGTCGCGGCATGGCTTGCCGCTGCGCTTTGATTTTGCGCTGCATCTGGGCGCAGCATTTGCCCGATGCATGGGGTCTGCGCCACTTTTCGTCCCTGCCCCGCCCCCCATGATTGACGTTTCCAACAACCGCCTGCGCGCCCGGTTCTACAGTGACGCGCTCCACGCGCACCGTCTGTTGCCCTTTTGAGCGATACCGTTTCAACGTATCCATCTGCGCCGCGAAGTTTCGGGCGGTCTTGTTCAGCGCGCGTTCGGCGGAATCCGGTTGCTGGGTATTGTCAACGCGATTGAGCCGCCGCGCCATCATCATCGCCGCTTGATGCGTCGTAGCCATCTGCATCAACGCGGTTGCCTTGCGAGCCTAGCGTTGCGGCCTGCGACAGCAGCCCGGATGAAACCGTTTCATGGACGCTGGCGCGCACGATGCGGCCCCAGCTACCGCTGATTTTAATGCCGAGCACGCCATCGGCGCTCCAGTCCAGCGCGGCGCGGGGCGGTTTGCGTTTTTCCGTAGCTGCGGGATGCTTCTCAGAATTTCTGAGGTCATTTGCCATGTCTGATTTCCTTATGTTTGATCCATTCTTGCGCGATACCGCACCACATCCGCCTGTCTGGCGCGTGCCGTTCCCAGTCTGATAGCTTGCGCCACTCATCCATCGATACAACGCGGCCCGTCCCTGTGAGCGGATGCCCGGCAACCGATACGCCCTGCCGCGTTTGGTGGTTTTCCTGCATTTGCGTCGGTCGCGGTGTGGGGGCGGGCGTTTGCCCACCCTGCACATTGACTGCAAAGCTAGCCCTCCCGCCAAGGCCCTCTGTTCTCTATTCCTGTTATGGAGTGTCGGTTGGCGGATCGCACAGTTTACGATTGCAAGACTCGAACTCAGCACCGCAGCCCCGAGCGCCTGAAGATATCCGTCATCGATTCTTGTCATGCAGTAGGCCATCCGGCAGGTTATGAGGGCTGAATTATAGGAAAATACGTTATATTTCAGATATTTGATGAAAATATGCGTTTTCTATAAAAAGGGGGTTGCGGGTGTAGTGAACTGGGACTAGAACCCCCTTCACCGGCGGTGCTGAGGTGCTGATCGGGACACTGGACGGGATGACGGGGCGGTGCTCTGGAGGCCTTGACGGTGGGGAAATTCGGGGATAGGTGGTGCGGACGGCGCTTGGTAGTTTAAGCGTGGTCTGTTAGATTTGTCTTCTGGGGCTTTTAGTCCCGACGCTCTTTGAAATTGATATTATCTGAAGAGATATGTGGGCGGTTTGGTTCATTCGATGAACTTACAACTGTACATATGTCGCGCTACTAGGGGCAACCCGATGATGTAGTGTCAGCTTCACTGTTTGGCAGGGTTTTCGGTTTCTGATGAAACTGGAAGCACAGACAAACAGTCTGCTTCAACCTTTGCCGGTTGGAGCAAATATGTGCAGAGGTTCGAACGTCAAGGATAAGCTGGTAACAGCTTTTCAACTTGAGAGTTTGATCCTGGCTCAGAACGAACGCTGGCGGCAGGCTTAACACATGCAAGTCGAGCGCACCTTCGGGTGAGCGGCGGACGGGTTAGTAACGCGTGGGAACGTACCCTTTTCTAAGGAATAGTCACTGGAAACGGTGGGTAATACCTTATACGCCCTTCGGGGGAAAGATTTATCGGAGAAGGATCGGCCCGCGTTAGATTAGATAGTTGGTGGGGTAATGGCCTACCAAGTCTACGATCTATAGCTGGTTTTAGAGGATGATCAGCAACACTGGGACTGAGACACGGCCCAGACTCCTACGGGAGGCAGCAGTGGGGAATCTTAGACAATGGGCGCAAGCCTGATCTAGCCATGCCGCGTGAGTGATGAAGGTCTTAGGATCGTAAAGCTCTTTCGCTGGGGAAGATAATGACTGTACCCAGTAAAGAAGTCCCGGCTAACTCCGTGCCAGCAGCCGCGGTAATACGGAGGGGACTAGCGTTGTTCGGAATTACTGGGCGTAAAGCGTGCGTAGGCGGATCAGCAAGTTGGGGGTGAAATCCCGGGGCTCAACCCCGGAACTGCCTCCAAAACTGTTGGTCTAGAGTTCGAGAGAGGTGAGTGGAATTCCGAGTGTAGAGGTGAAATTCGTAGATATTCGGAGGAACATCAGTGGCGAAGGCGGCTCACTGGCTCGATACTGACGCTGAGGTACGAAAGTGTGGGGAGCAAACAGGATTAGATACCCTGGTAGTCCACACCGTAAACGATGAATGCCAGTCGTCGGGCAGTATACTGTTCGGTGACACACCTAACGGATTAAGCATTCCGCCTGGGGAGTACGGTCGCAAGATTAAAACTCAAAGGAATTGACGGGGGCCGCACAAGCGGTGGAGCATGTGGTTTAATTCGAAGCAACGCGCAGAACCTTACCAACCCTTGACATAGATATCGTAGTTACCAGAGATGGTTTCGTCAGTTCGGCTGGATATCATACAGGTGCTGCATGGCTGTCGTCAGCTCGTGTCGTGAGATGTTCGGTTAAGTCCGGCAACGAGCGCAACCCACATCCCTAGTTGCCAGCAGGTTAAGCTGGGCACTCTATGGAAACTGCCCGTGATAAGCGGGAGGAAGGTGTGGATGACGTCAAGTCCTCATGGCCCTTACGGGTTGGGCTACACACGTGCTACAATGGTAGTGACAATGGGTTAATCCCCAAAAGCTATCTCAGTTCGGATTGGGGTCTGCAACTCGACCCCATGAAGTCGGAATCGCTAGTAATCGCGTAACAGCATGACGCGGTGAATACGTTCCCGGGCCTTGTACACACCGCCCGTCACACCATGGGAGTTGGGTCCACCCGAAGGCCGTGCGCCAACCTTTCGAGGAGGCAGCGGACCACGGTGAGCTCAGCGACTGGGGTGAAGTCGTAACAAGGTAGCCCTAGGGGAACCTGGGGCTGGATCACCTCCTTTCTAAGGATTTTCCTAGCATCTTGAGCTTGCTCTTGATCGTGGAAAACTTAGCAGATCAGCAAACAAAGCTGATCACATCAGTCAGGTTCACATGTTGGATCTGATTTGGGCCGAGCCGTCCTCATATCTCTTCAGAACAGTTTTCAGGCCTACCGGCCTGTTTGGGTCGGTAGCTCAGGTGGTTAGAGCGCACGCCTGATAAGCGTGAGGTCGGAGGTTCAAGTCCTCCTCGACCCACCAACGTCATTCTTCGCGAATCGAAAATGACGGGTGCGGCAGTCGATTGCGCAGCAATCGACGAGAGCACAAGACAGCATCCATACGCGCCGCGATTTGCTTCGCAATTCGCTTTCCGCGCTCGTGCGTTTCGCCTGCGGCGAAGCCACACTAGGGGGCCTTAGCTCAGCTGGGAGAGCGCCTGATTTGCATTCAGGAGGTCAGCGGTTCGATCCCGCTAGGCTCCACCATAGCTTAATCGCAAGGCGATTAAGCGGAACAAGCCGAAAGTCGATTGCGCAGCAATCGACGCAGGCGCCCCAGCAATACTTGATTGTACCGTTAAGCACTGTGCGCAGTTCTTAACCGTCCAATCGGACGAATTGACATCGTAAAGAGAGATACAATAACAACACTGTTGGTGTTCGCGCGTTAGCGATCCACCTCGGTTTGGTGCTGGCGGATTTCGATCCAAAAGCGAGCGTATGACGTGGTTGCTTCCTCGACTGCCCATGCGTCTGCCTACTGAAAAGACGGTGTTGTCCAAGTCAAGTACACTAACCCGGATACAGTTCTGCACGGTTCTGTATCCTGTGGGATCCGCGAGGATCGCACATTGTCTGGCCGCATGTCGGCCAGGCGGGAAAAGTATGACTTTTGTTCCAGAAGCAAGGCCCCTTTAGTTACCAGCTGGGGGAGCCGTGTCAGACGAAATTGTCCTCAAGTCGCACTCTGTGCGATAGGACGGCGATGAAGTCTGTCTTTTTCTGGATCAAATCAAGCGCGAAAAGGGCGTTTGGTGAATGCCTTGGCAGTAAGAGGCGATGAAGGACGTGATACTCTGCGATAAGTCATGGGGAGCTGAGAATAAGCTTTGATCCATGAATTTCCGAATGGGGCAACCCACCTGATACTGTGTTATTACTGACCGCAAGGTCAGCTAATAATGCGGTAAACTAGGTACTTATAGACTGAATACATAGGTTTATAAGAGCAAACCCGGAGAACTGAAACATCTAAGTACCCGGAGGAAAGGACATCAATATGATACTCCCCTAGTAGCGGCGAGCGAACGGGGACCAGCCGAGCCATGAATGTGAATAGAACGTGTTGGGAAGCACGGCTATAAAGGGTGATAGCCCCGTATATGAAGCATGATTGGACGTATTAAGTAGGGCGGAACACGTGAAATTCTGTCTGAAGATCGGAGGACCACCTTCGAAGGCTAAGTACTCCTTACTGACCGATAGTGAACCAGTACCGTGAGGGAAAGGTGAAAAGCACCCCGACGAGGGGAGTGAAACAGTACCTGAAACCGAACGCCTACAATCAGTCGGAGCTTGACTGGACTCTAATGACAATCTGCATCACTAAGATGCAAATCATAGCGACAAGGAAGTGAAAATGTCGGATTTGGCCGTTGTTACGGATGGAACCTACGCTGTTGTCGCCCTCGTTCTGGGGTTGATCAACATGGGCGTTAATTATTGCCCGAACGAAGGTTGCTTTGCCAAAAGCGAACGCACCCCATATCTTGGGTTATCCGTCGGTAACGTTGTCTTTCAAAAAGATGAAGTAGGTGAAGAGATCTACATCAGAAAGCAAACGGGCATAGCGCGCGGACCATTTCAGCTCACCTACGGTGCTTCAGTCACCGACGAGGGCGGGCTTTGGGTCGGCATCGGCAACACGACCACATACACGACACCGAACAAACGGTGGTACGCTCAATTCCATTCAATGCCGGGGCTGTATGCCAAGGGCGGCGAAGAAGATCTGGGTGGTCCTATCGAATGGCGTTCGGGGATCGAACTCGGATATCAAAACCGAGAGGGAGTTCGCATAGGGCTCGGCGCCGATCATAGATCGAACGCAGGGCTTTACAGCGATAACCCCGGTCTGGAAACAGTCCACTTCCGCGTGTCCATCCCTATGAAATGATTGTTATCAGTGTCCAGTCTTGTGACGGCGTACCTTTTGTATAATGGGTCATCGACTTGGTCTATCTAGCAAGCTTAAGCCGTTAGGTGTAGGCGCAGCGAAAGCGAGTCTTAATAGGGCGCATGAGTTAGATGGATCAGACCCGAAACCGAGTGATCTAGGCATGACCAGGCTGAAGGTAAGGTAACACTTACTGGAGGGCCGAACCCACACCTGTTGAAAAAGGTCGGGATGAGTTGTGCCTAGGGGTGAAAGGCCAATCAAACTCGGAGATAGCTGGTTCTCTGCGAAATCTATTTAGGTAGAGCGTCATCCGAATACCCTCGGGGGTAGAGCACTGGATGGGTAATGGGGCCCCACAGGCTTACTGATCCTAACCAAACTCCGAATACCGAGGAGTACTAGATGGCAGACAGACTGCGAATGCTAACGTCCGTAGTCGAGAGGGAAACAACCCTGACCTACAGCTAAGGCCCCTAATTCATGGCTAAGTGGGAAAGCAGGTGGGACGACCAAAACAACCAGGAGGTTGGCTTAGAAGCAGCCATCCTTTAAAGATAGCGTAACAGCTCACTGGTCTAAACAAGTTGTCCTGCGGCGAAGATGTAACGGGGCTCAAGCCATGAGCCGAAGCTTAGGATGGTCACTTATGTGACCGTGGTAGCAGAGCGTAGTGTGACATAGTTCCGTGTCTCTTTAGCGACTTCGGTCGTTACGGAGACGTGGAGCTTTCGATGAAGCGGGCGCGTGAGCGATCCCGTGGAGAGATCACTAGTGAGAATGATGACATGAGTAGCGACAAACAGTGTGAGAGACACTGTCGCCGAAAGTCCAAGGGTTCCTGCTTAAAGCTAATCTGAGCAGGGTAAGCCGACCCCTAAGGCGAGGCCGAAAGGCGTAGTCGATGGGAACCAGGTTAATATTCCTGGGCCAGATGGAAGTGACGGATCGTGAAGGTTGTTCACCCTTATCGGATTGGGTGGGCCGCTAATCGGTTCCTGGAAATAGCTCCATCGCTAGATCGTACCCTAAACCAACACAGGTGGACTGGTAGAGAATACCAAGGCGCTTGAGAGAACCACATTTAAGGAACTCGGCAAAATACCTCCGTAAGTTCGCGAGAAGGAGGCCCGGTTTTTACGCAAGTAGAGGCCGGGGGCACAAACCAGGGGGTGGCGACTGTTTACTAAAAACACAGGGCTCTGCGAAGTCGCAAGACGACGTATAGGGTCTGACGCCTGCCCGGTGCCTGAAGGTTAAAAGGAGGGGTGAGAGCTCTGAATTGAAGCCCAGGTAAACGGCGGCCGTAACTATAACGGTCCTAAGGTAGCGAAATTCCTTGTCGGGTAAGTTCCGACCTGCACGAATGGCGTAACGACTTCCCCGCTGTCTCAAATGTGGACTCAGCGAAATTGAATTACCTGTCAAGATGCAGGTTTCCCGCGGTTAGACGGAAAGACCCCGTGCACCTTTACTACAGCTTCGCACTGGCATCAGGATTGTGATGTGCAGGATAGGTGGTAGACTTTGAAGCAGGATCGCCAGATTCTGTGGAGTCATCCTTGAGATACCACTCTTCGCACTCTTGATGTCTAACCGCGGTCCGTTATCCGGATCCGGGACCCTGCGTGGCGGGTAGTTTGACTGGGGCGGTCGCCTCCTAAATCGTAACGGAGGCGCGCGAAGGTTGGCTCAGACCGGTCGGAAATCGGTCGTTGAGTGCAATGGCAGAAGCCAGCCTGACTGCGAGACTGACAAGTCGAGCAGAGACGAAAGTCGGTCATAGTGATCCGGTGGTCCCAAGTGGGAGGGCCATCGCTCAACGGATAAAAGGTACGCCGGGGATAACAGGCTGATACTGCCCAAGAGTCCATATCGACGGCAGTGTTTGGCACCTCGATGTCGGCTCATCTCATCCTGGGGCTGGAGCAGGTCCCAAGGGTACGGCTGTTCGCCGTTTAAAGAGGTACGTGAGCTGGGTTTAGAACGTCGTGAGACAGTTCGGTCCCTATCTGCCGTGGGTGTAGGATACTTGAGAGGAGTTGCCCCTAGTACGAGAGGACCGGGGTGAACGTTCCACTGGTGGACCTGTTGTTGCGCCAGCAGCAGTGCAGGGTAGCTATGAACGGACAGGATAACCGCTGAAGGCATCTAAGCGGGAAGCCCCCTCAAAACAAGGTATCCCTGAGAGCCGTGGTAGACCACCACGTCGATAGGCCAGAGATGTAAGCGCTGTAAGGCGTTCAGTTGACTGGTACTAATTGCTCGATAGGCTTGATTTGATCCAGTAGAAGTCAGACTTCGCAGGAAACTGTGAACAAACCTCCGAAAACATCAGTCATACACACCAACTACACAGTATTCTTGACTTGGAACTCCGAGGGTTTTTCTCGGTTTGGTGATCATAGCGCGAGCAAAACACCCGGTCCCATCCCGAACCCGGCAGTTAAGTGCCGTAGCGCCCATGGTACTGCGTCTTAAGACGTGGGAGAGTAGGTCGTCGCCAAACCTAGTAAAACCCCCAGAGTTATGTATCTCTCTTCGATGTAGCCTCACCTGAACAACACCGGTCCTCGTGAGGCACAATTGGCGCGGGATGGAGCAGCCCGGTAGCTCGTCAGGCTCATAACCTGAAGGTCGTAGGTTCAAATCCTACTCCCGCAACCAAAATCCTACACAATATCAAATGCTTAAAGCCCGACCTAATCAGTCGGGCTTTTGCTTGTGCGGTTTACATCAACGCCACATCAACGTTTGACGAGGCCTCCAGAGAATCGAGAACGATCTGCTTCTGGAGTCGGCAGGAGCCTCGTGGCAAGGTCATGCCATGATCGAATTCAACATCATTTCCGATGACCATCCCGACCTTACGCATTCGCCGTTGCTACGCGCGGCGCTGCTGACACTTCAGTACACGCAGGACCATGGGGCGATCGGTTTGACCAAGACAAAGGCGTTCAAGCGCGTCTTTGTCCATTGGGCAGTGGAGAACTTTGACTGGCCCGGGAGAAGCGCGGAAGAAATGTTCCGCTACAGTAAGGTCATCAACGAATACGAATTTCCACCGCTCGAGCTTTTGCATTACCTCTTGATCAGCTCGCGCCTGGGGCGGCACTTCAAAGGTGAATTCCGGCTGACCAAGCGTGGCGTGGAGCTGGCGCAGACTCCGGGGAAGCTGTTTGCTGAACTCATCCCCTTCTTCGTTCTCGAGATTGACCACGCATCCTACGTGCGCCTCAACGAGCGTCCGTTCGGCAAGTGGGATGTCTGGATGAACGTGATCAACGTCGAGGCCGACCACGGCACAACTGAACGGGAGCTGTTCGCATCGTTCTATGGCGAGAACCATGACTGGGACACCGCCGGATGGCGAGAGATGGCTGCGTTCTCATCCTGCGTGTTGCGTCCGCTTGAGTGGGCGGGATTGCTTGTCCAGACCCGTGAAGAGCGCGGGGGGAAGCATGTACACCATGTCTTCAAGACGCCGCTGTGGCGCAGCGCCTTGACGTTGGACACCGACGACGTGCTGCAGCCGTTTTCAGTTCAGTGAGGAAACCGCGTGTACTGCTGAAAGCTGACCTCCGAGACCGATGCAGCGAAGGCCTTTGTCGAAGTCAGATTGTCGAATGCTGCACAGCAATTTTGCTGCGCACATTCGAGGTAGTCGCGCGATAGACACACTTCACGAAGTCCGGCGTTTGCTCCGCCGCCACTTGGGCGCGACTTTCAGAGCGACTGCATGAGCATCGCCTTGCCTGACCATTGGTCACTATCCAATGCTTCGGCCAGGACCGCGGCAACATCTCCCCTTGCGGCTTTGCCCCCGACATCGACGTCGTCGCCCAACACGATGTCACGCGTTCCGTCTTCGTCAGTCAGCCTGACGGGCCGCACGATGGCGTAGTCCAGACCGGAGGCCTTGAGGTGTTCATCGGCGTGATGTTTGGCCAGCAGATAATGAGCCAGCTCGCCTTCGGGGTCCGGATCGTCAGCGCCAACGCTGCTGAGCATGACGAAACGGGCGACCTTCGCCTTCGCGGCCAGATCGACAAGCCGCTTGGCGCCGTCCCGGTCGACCTTGTCGGTCATTTCGGGTCCGGTGTGGCCACCCGAACCTGCGGCAAAAACGACCGCATCGCAGCCATCGCATACCCCATCTTGCAGATTTGTCAGATCACCGTGACGCAGCTCAACATCAGACGGCAGAGCGCCCGTGTCGGAGCTTTCGCGCACCAGTGCTACGGGTTCGTGACCGCGGGATTTAAGCTCGCCCATCAGACGAAGGCCAGTTTTGCCAGTGGCTCCAGCGACTAGAATTTTCATTTTCTTCTCCTGCGTTTAGGCTTAAAATGTACGTCTGGCCGGATTTGGTGGTTCACTTGGGCGCGGCCTTGTGGCCGCGACCCAAGATCTCCATCAATCTCATCCGGCAGATGGCTTCACGCCAAGAGCGCGAGCATTTCGCGCGCAGCGTCAGCGGAGGAAGCCGGGTTTTGACCGGTGACCAGTTTGCCATCGCGCAGCACGAAGCTGGCCCAGTCGTCGCCCTTCTCGTAATTGCCGCCGTTGGCCTTGAGCATGTCCTCGACGAGGAAGGGCACGATGTCGGTCAGGCCAACGCCGTCTTCTTCGGTGTTGGCAAAGCCGGTCACGCGGCGGCCTGACACCAAGGGCTGGCCGTCCAGGCCTTGCGTGTGCCGAAACACCGCAGGCGCGTGGCAGACGGCCCCGACCGGGCGATCGGAGATAGCGAATGTCTCGATCAGGCGCTTGCTGTCCGCGTCCTCGGCCAGATCCCACAAGGGACCGTGGCCGCCCGGATAGAAGATCGCATCGAACCCATCCGCGGTAATGTCCGACAGCGTCTGCGTGTTCGCCAGCTCGGCCTGCGCGTCTGCATCGTCCTTGAAGCGGCGGGTGTCATCGGTCTGCGCGTCCTCGCTGTCGCTCGTGGGATCGATCGGCGGCTGGCCGCCCTTGGGCGACGCCAACGTGATCTCCGCACCCGCATCCTTGAAAACGTAATAGGGCGCGGCAAACTCTTCGAGCCAAAAGCCGGTCTTGTTGCCGGTATCGCCCATTTCATCGTGCGATGTCAGTACCATCAGGATTCTCATGTGCGTTCCTTTCATTGCTGGCCGACGCGGATGACGCGCTTGCCGAAATTCTCGCCTTTGAGAAGACCGATGAACGCGTCCGGTGCGTTCTCCAGACCATCGATGATCTCTTCGCGATATTTGATTTCACCACTTTCGACCCAGCCGCTCATCTCCTTGGCAAATTCGGGATAGAGATGGCCGAACGTGTCAAAGATGATGAAACCCTGCATCGTAAGTCTTTTGCTGAGGATCTGGCCCATCAGCCAGTTCATCCGGTCCGGTCGCCGCCGCCACGGCGATGGTCTCGCCTTTTTGGGGCGCGCCGATCTGCGTCAGGCCTGCCCAGGCGGTAAATCCGGGCATTCCCAGAATGCCAAGCGCCCAAGACAGATGGTCCGGCGACTGGTCGAGTTTGGTCACGCCTGAGCCATCCGACAGGGCGTAATCCTGCCAGCCATTGAAGCTGAGAACCCAATCGCCCTGCTTAAAGCCATCTACATTTGACTCGACGACCTGCGCTACTGTGCCGCCCACCATCACATCGCCGATCTCGACCGATGCGGCATATGACTTGGCATCGCTCATCCGGCCCCGCATATAGGGGTCGAGCGACAGATATTCGGTCCGCAGCAACATCTGATCGTTACCAGCAACTGGGATCTCGCTCTCGACCAAGTTCAGCGTGTCCTTGGTTGGCGCGCCTTTCGGGCGTTCCGCCAGCACATGCTGCCGATTGATTTTGTCCGTCTGTGTTTTAATTGGCTGTGTCATGTCAGTTTCTCCTTTTATGCTGCTTCAAGAATGCGGCGCGCGTCGTCCGGCGTTATGTCGCCATGTTCGCCAAGGGCGGTCATGCCGTGATCCTTCAGGGCGCCTACGATATGGTCGATACCGGACGCATCAACATCGTAATCGTTAAGGCGGGTTTTGATGCCCAATTCCTCAAAGAACCTGCGCGTCGCAGCGATCGCGGCATCGATCCGTTCGTCATCAGACCCATCACGAATATCCCAGACATTCGCTGCATATTGCAGCAGCTTTACACGCTTGGGCCCGCGCTGGTCATTCATCAACGATGGCAGGACAACTGCCAGCGTGCGCGCATGGTCGGTATCGTTGAGCGCCGTGATCTCATGGCCGATCATATGACTCGACCAATCTTGCGGCACACCGGCCCCGATAAGGCCATTTAGGGCAAGGGTTGCCGTCCACATCAGGTTAGCACGGATGTCGTAGTCTTTCGGTGATGCGAGTGCCTTGGGGCCCAGATCGATCAGCGTGCGCATGAGGGTTTCGGCGAAACCGTCCTGAATTGGCGCGTTGACCGGATAGGTCAGATATTGTTCGATAACGTGAACAAAGGGATCAGCTACACCATTGGCGATCTGGCGATCCGGCAGCGTGTAGGTGACCTCCGGGTCCAGCATCGAGAAAGCCGGGAAGCAATGCGGGCTGCCGAACGGAAGCTTGGCACCCTTCTCGGAGTTGGTGATGACCGCGCCAGAGTTCATCTCCGACGCGGTCGCAGGCAGGGTCAGCACGGTGCCGAACGGCAGCGCGTTGGTAACAACTGACCCTCGCGACGTCAGGATATCCCACGCGTCGCCATCATATTTCGAGGCTGCCGCGATGAATTTTGTGGCGTCGATGACCGACCCTCCGCCGACGGCCAGCAGGAAGGTGATACTCTTCTCGGCAACGAGGTCCACGGCTTTCAATGCTGTGGCAAAACGCGGGTTTGGCTCGATTCCACCGAACTCGATCAACGTGCGGCCCGCAAGTGCCTCGCGCACCTGTGCCAGAACACCAGTCCGTTCCGCGCTGCCGCCGCCGTATAGAACCAGAACCTTTGCGTCGGTCGGAATCTGATCGTTCAGGTCCGCAATACGGCCCTTGCCGAACAGGATTTTGGTCGGATTGTAAAAGTCGAAGTTGTTCATGTCTTAGTTTCCTTCAGTTTCGATATGCAGGCGCACATCGATGTTTCCGCGCGTGGCGTTCGAATAAGGGCAGAGCTGATGCGTGGCTTCGACCAGACGTTGAGCATCGTCACGGGCGATTCCGGGCAGATGCGCCGTAATGTCCAGATCGAGCCCGTATCCACCTTCGGCGCGCTGGCCGATTCCCACTTCGACGGAGGTTTTTGATCCAGCACTGTCAATTTTGAGCTGGTTGGCGGCTAGATCCATCGCGCTGTCAAAACAGGCGGCATAGCCGAGTGCGAATAGTTGTTCAGGGTTCACACCCTTCTCATCACTATCCGGGCGGACCATTTGCACCGAGAAACTGCCGTCGTTCAGTGACGACGTTCCTGACCGTCCACCGGTCGCGGTGGCGGCAGTTTTGTAGAAGATTTTCATGGGTTACCTTTCTGTCGTAGACCGGTCGACTAGTGATCGGTCAAATTGTTATGACGCAGGGACAAGTTTCTCAGTCGCCCGCATGGCAGATATCAGGGGCGCATCACTATGGGACAGGCTTGCGACAAGGCTGGCTCCCAACCATTGGTGATAGATCGCCTCTGCCATGACGTCGGGCTCATCAATCCGACCGATCGAACCTTCTGCGATGCCCTCCTCCAATGTACGCGCCAGGTGAGCGACAATGGCGTCAACGCCTTGCTGCAGGATGTTACTCATGTCTGCGGACAGGTCAGCGACTTCCGCTGACAACTTGACCACCAGACAACGGTCTTCCGGATTGGGGCTGACTTGTTTTTGCCCCCAGTCCTCGAAGTAAGCCAGAAACCGAGCGCGTGCATCCATCGTGGGGCTGTCAAGCGAAGTCCCGAGCCGATCTTTGTATTCCTCAACGAAGTCTTCCAGAAGGGCGCAGCCATAAGCCTCCTTCGACGGAAAATAGTGATAGAATGATCCTTTCGGTACGCCTGCCGTTTTAAGCAGTTCGCTGAGGCCCACTCCGGAATACCCCTGCCGCGCGGTGAGGCGCCGACCGATCGTCAGAATATGGCCTCGTGTATCATGCTCTCGCTTATTCATGACTGAGATATAGGAGCCACTAGACCGGTCGTCTAGTAGTCACAGATCATTTTTTTAGAATGGTCAGCTCAGCAGCATCGATCGGCTATAACCAGAGACATCCATATTCAGGCCTCAACCGACGACCACCTGCGCTGTCCGGAGCCGCCGTTCGTGCTTTGCGCAGCGAAGGTCGGGAGAGTCCCGCCCTGCAGTTGCTGATCGTAGCGATGAATGCCAGCTTCGTCTTGCCCGGTGCGACCGGTCGTACACGAGGCTGACCTGCCTTTTCTTGAACCGTGTGAAATAGGCCGTACGCGGGCTTTTGATCGATAGGTACCTCATGCCCGCAGGGCACTTGCCCGGCCCCTTTTTCACCCGCACGCTCGCGCCTGATCGCGCAGGACGGCATAGTCGCTGAGCATCCGCACAACGACCGCACCCTCCGGCAGCGCGGCCACCTCGGCTGCAGCGCGCGCCTGGTCATCGGCGCTGTAGGGAACCACGGGCGGACATGGCGCGCGCGCGTCAGAACTGACCGTCGCGCAGGCGCTGAGTGAGAGCATTGCGATCAGGGGGACGACGGCTGGCAGCGTCCAGCATCTGGCGTTGGATTTCACGGGCTTTCTCCGATGCTTGTAAACGTTCCGCCAGCCGCCCGGCACGCTCCCCCGCGCGGCGGAGGTTCAAAAGGAACAGGGCGATAGTGGTGGCGGCCAAAAGCAGGCCCAGCGCCTTGCGCGCCGCGCCGCTGGCGAGGATCGCGGCGATCCAGCCCTTCACCTCTTGCCTCGCTTCCAGTCATTGATCCGGGTGTGGATGGTGACGGCAATGCCAATTAGCGCGACGGTGATGAACACCCAGCGCAGGGTGTCGAGGTAGGGTACCAGCGGCAGGATGGCGGATTGGGTTTCAGCCAGGACGTCCTGTGCCACCTCGACCCCTGCTGCGCCGATGGTCGCTACCCCGGCCGCGCCGCCGCCTTTCAGGGTGCGGCTTTCGGCCAAAACCTCACGCGCGGGCGGTACTTCCGCTACGAAGGGCGTGGCGCGTGCGGGGAACGGTTCGCCCCAGGACCGCGCCGGGCCGAGATCGATGTGCATGAAGCCCGATCGGGGATAGGTGCCAAATCCAAGAAAGCCCACGGCGCGGGCTGCCTCGGCAAACGTGGCGGGATCATGGTTCGACATGGCGATATCAAACGCGGTGCCCAGCATGTGTCTGGAGGCTGGAGCCCCGCCCACGGCGCGATTGTGGGCGGGGCTGCGATAGGCCGAGCGCACGATCAGCGGTTTGCCGAGCCGGTTGCGCAGGGTCTGCAGCATCTCCATGGCTTCGGTGTTGATCTTAATCGCACCGGTGCCGCGGCAGGCGATCTCGGCGGGCGAAAAACTGGGCCAGCGCCAGGCGCTGTCGGGCACGTCGCGGAAATGGGCGTAGGTCGTGGTTGGCATGTCGGTCTCCAGAAATGAGTTTCCGGCCCCTCGCGGCGGCTCGGTGCGTTCGTCGCTCGGAAAGGTCCACTGGACCTTCCCGTCTGCCTGTCAGGCAGAGCACGGCTCACCCCGCCTCTGGGGCGGGTCGGTTGGGTTGGCGTCGTGGCGGGAATATCGGTCAGTCGCTGCGGCCGCGCTGAAACGCTTCGAACATCAGATCACGCATGGCACGGATGTCGGTCTCGATCCGCTCCAGTCGGTCGGCGTCGCCCTTACGGTCCTCGGCGCGCTGGCGATCGACACGGGTGCGCTCGGCCAGAAGCTCGCGGTCCAACCGGGACAGCATGGCGTCATTGGTGAACGCCCTGCGCGAGACGGCGGCCAGCAGGGCGATGGTCCCGCCGATCAGCGCGGTGATGGCGGCCGTGATGCCGTGGTCGCGCAAGGCCGCGCCAACCTCCTGCACGAGGGAGCTACGTTCTGTCATGGTGATGTCCTCGATGATCGATCCTCGTGCGTCCCTCAGCCGATCTTCGCGCCCCAGAAGGATGTGTGCTCGGCCGCGAAATACCCATCCTGCGCGCGGAAATATCCCTGCAGCTCGACGGTATCGCCTGCGCTCAGCGGCACCATGGTCTGGAGCCAGATGGCGGTGGCCAGTGAAACATGGGTGGCGGAACTCTCGCCTAAGGAGCCCCGGATTTCGGTCGCACCGCTCAGCACGAGTCGCCCGCGCATCCGGGCCGAGGTGCTGGAATTGACCTTGAAGAGCAGCGTTGCGCCGAACAGGTAAGTCCCATCGACGGGCGCGGTGAACAGGTTGGTCCCGGCGTCGAAACAGCCCTGATCGTTGTAATCGGTATTGTTGAGGCCGATCTTCGTCCAGGTCCCGACGCCGACATAGTTGTCATAGTCGGTATAGGCCTTGAAACGGGGTAGTCGCGGCTGCTCGATAATGCCGCTCGTATTGTCGACGATGAGCCCGTCGAAGAAGGTGCTGCCATCGGGCGAGACTGCGAGGCGGAATTTGTCAGACCCGAACAGCCCCAGCAGCGCCTTGGTCACGAAGCCGGTCTGCAGGGTCAGCCCGAGATCGTCGCCTGCCGCCTCCTTGTTCATGGTGTAGAACAGATCACCGGAGCCACCCTCTGCTGCGGTTTTTGCCGTCCAGAGCGCAGCGTTCAGCTTGGCGGAAAACGGGTTGGCGGCGTCAGCGGTGGTGCCCACGCCCAGCAGCGCGAGGTTCTGCAGGGACGCGGGCGTGGTGCCTACCCAGCCCGCGGCGCCGAAGACAAGCAGCACGCCCTCGTCTTCGACCCACGCCCGCCAGCCGGTGCGTGGCGGCAGGCGCAGCCAAGCCCCATCCGTGAACAGCGCGACGTTCTGATCCCAACCCGCCCAGTCGCCGGTGGCACCCGAGGCGACGATGTGGCGGTCACCATCGGCGGGAGAACCGGGCGGCGCGGTCAGATCCCGGTCGAGAACGGAAAGCTGGACGAGCCCGTCGAGCAGCCGCAGGGCCTCGTTGTGGGTAACGTGCTTCTGGGCCTGCGCCGCCAGGATGTAGGGCAGAGCCAGGTTGGTCGTAGCGTCGGACATGGTGGTCCTTTCAGAATGTCAGTGTGACGGTCTTGGCCGCGCCCCGCCCGATCAGGGCGGAGAGCTGAACGATGCGGATGGTCAGGGTGTCGCCCGGGCCCAGAAGCGCGCCCCAATCAGCCGTTTGGTCGGCGCCGGTATAGATGACGCTGGGTGTCGAGGTGGTCAGCGTGCGTTTGACAGCCGCCCCATCGGCGATCTCGACCTCATAGGCCTCGATCTCCTCGACGAGCGGCACTTCCACCGCGCCCCAGCTGTCGGCCGAAAGCGCGCGGGACCGCCGTGTCCAGTGGATCGTCAGATCACCGGACGTGCGCGGCCTGCGCCACGGCTGCTCGACATGAACGACAGAGAATGGTCGGAGCCCAGCGCCTTCGGGCGTGAATGGAATGGCGACATAGGTCTCGTCACTGACCGGGCGCGCCGCCGCGCCGATGCGCCAGTTCCACGGCAGCCCGAGATCGGCTTCGGCGATCGGCAGCGAGGCAAGGCTTGCGTCCAGCACCACGACCCGCGCGCCTGCGGGCACCGGATTGGCCATGGCCGATTCCGTGCCCCGCTGGCCACGCAGCAGGCGCGTCAGGCGATAGCGGCCCGGCGCAATCAGGTCTGCCGTGCCTGTTTGCACAATTTCCCACGTGCCAGGCGAACTCTCGATTGCCAGCGCATTTGCCCCACCGAACAAGGTGAGATCTGTGACGCTTTCGAGCGTGCCGGAAAGCAGATCGACCACCAATTCATTGCCGAGATCAAACCGTGATGTGGGACCGGAATAGAAGTCCGAAACCAACGCGCCGATCCGGGCGCGGCTGCCAAACGTGGTCAGCAGCTCGAACCCGTCCGTCGACGGGCTGCGGAACACCGCCATCTCCCCTGGCCAGGGAACCGCATGGGCCGCAATGAGCGGGCGGTGCGCAGGCTGGTCCTCGGTCAGCTGCGGCAAGTCCATCAATACCGCCTCGGGCGCGCCGAACACGACGGGGCTCAGGAGCGACGACGGGCGTGGCGATCCGGGCGGCATATCGTAGGCTGCCCGGTCCTGATGCACCGCCTCGATGCCTCGCGCCTCTGCGTCGGCAATGGAAACGAGCCGCAGGTCCATCTGCCGCCCGTCATGTTCCAGCGTCACGACATCCGCTGGATCAAGGCCCAGCCACGAGGGGGGCAGACGAAACGCCGCCGTCTCCCGCCCGGTCCAGGCTTCCATCAGTGCGCGGCGACAGCGGCGCTCGGCCTCCTCTGGCGGCACCGCCATGGGAAAACTCTCCGAGGCGATCCGGGTGGTGTCCACGGTGATGCGGCGCGCCTCGACAAGGGCGGCGTCATAATCCTCATCCGCACGCGCCACCTGCCATTTCAGGGCCTGTGGCAATTCCGTCTCCTGACCACGCGTCAGTTCCAGCACATCGCCTTCACCGGCGGCCACGAGATCATCGAGCGCGAGGGTGGCGACGGAGGCGCGGCCGCGCATGACAAACCGGATCATGCCCTCGGTCTCGACCGCGTCGCACCCGAAATGGCGCGACAGCGTGGTTATCGAAGCGCGCGGGCTTTCCAGCGCACCGATGGCATAGCCTTCGATCGCACCCCAGAGGCCGGAAACATCCACCCGGGCCTCGGGCATGCCTGCTCGCAGGCAGAGATGACGGACAAGTGCTGCCAGCGAGACCGCCCCTAGACGCCCTGTCATCCAATGTCCGAGCCGCCAGTTCGGCCCATCGGTCCAGACATCGGTGAGTTCAGGAAAGAATGGATAGGGCCGCGCATCCCAGGTCCAGGCAGCGCATTCCGGGACGTGCACCATCCGACCGCCATAGACGCCGGAGATCGGGTTGTTCGCGGCGTCGCCCCACCAGAGGTAGGTTGCCTCAAGATAAGCCCGCTGGATCGCGTCATCCCGCCAGCCCCGTGAGAAATACGGCGTGACACTCTCGGACGACTTCGGGTCGAAGAACACGTTCGGCTGGTTTGTGCCCCGGTCGATGGCGGGGCAGCCGAGTTCAGTGAACCAGATGGGCTTCGACTGTGGCACCCAAGCCGTCGGCGTGCTGCTTTCCACCCCACCCGGGCGGTTGTAATGTGCGTTCGACCACCAAGCGCGCAGATCCTTGGCGCGGAAGACCCACGGCTTTCCTGCCGCGCCATCGGTGATCGGCGTGCGGACCTGTGCCGCGCGGTCGGCTGTGCTGGCATAGAACCAGTCGAAACCCTCGCCGCCTGTGATGTTTGATTGCAGATAGGTCCGGTCGTAGATCGCCGGGGCCAGCGCCGCATCCGCGTGCTCGAACCCGTCGCGCCAATCTGACAGCGGCATGTAATTGTCGATGCCGATGAAATCGATTTCCGGATCGGCCCAGAGCGGATCGAGGTGAAAATACACGTCGCCGCTGCCATCGCCCGGCTGGTGGCCGAAGTATTCCGACCAGTCGGCCGCATAGCCGATCTTCGTCGAAGGCCCGAGAATCGCCCGCACATCCGCCGCCAGGTCGCGCAACGCCTGCACCGCGGGATAGGTGCTCGCCCCGGAACGGATCGTCGTGAGCCCGCGCATTTCCGAGCCGATCAGGAAGGCATCGACCCCGCCCGCGACCGCACAGAGATGGGCGTAGTGCAGCACCATACGGCGCAGGCCCCAGTCACTGGGCGATCCGGTCCAACTGACGCTTTCGTCCGAGATTGCAAAATCTGACGGGCTGGCGCTGCCAAAAAGCGCCGCGACCTGCGCGGCCGCCGTGGCGGTCTTGTCCACCGATCCGACATAGCCCGCCGCCGGAGAACAGGTGATCCGCCCTCGCCATGGGAAAGCAGGCTGGCCCGTCCCGGCCGCGTTGTCGGAATACGGGTTCGGCAGGGTATTGTCCTGCGGCACATCCATCATCAGGAACGGATAGAAGGTGACGCGCAGCCCTCGGGCTTTCATTTCCCGGATCGCCTGCACCACCGTGAAGTCCGCAGGCGTGCCACCAAAGTTTGGTCGATCCTGATCGTCGCGACTGACCAGAGATGCCGAGGCCCGGGTCACACCGTTGACCGACCAGACCAGCGGCGTTGTGTTTTTGGCAGCGAGTTCGACTTTGGGGCGGATCCGGCAATGCCCGGCGCGCAGATCATCGCCAAACCAGGACACCACCAGACTGACGCTTTCGACCTTTGGAACCATGGCTTGCAGCCGGTCCAGCGCCACCACCACGTCTGCGGTGTCAGTCAGTGCGTTCAGATTATCGGCGGTCTGCGACCCGCTGCTGCCTTTCCGGATGCCCTGCGTGGCATAGGCGAACTCGCCCGACGCCGGAATCATGGTGATCGCGCGGGTCAGCCCTTCCGCCGTGTCGGGATCGGCCAGCGGGCGGAACACCTCAAAACTCATCTGCGGGATGCGATTGCCATAGTTCCCCAGCGGCAAATTCTCGAAGACGACATAGGCGGTGCCACGATAGGCAGGTGTGTTTGCCGCCCCCATCTTCGCGGAAATGAACGGATCTGGGGACTGAGTTTCATCACCGGGGTACCAGCGCCAGGTCACACCGGACAAGTCCATCGGCTTGCCATCGGCCCAGACACGGCCGATGCCGGTGATCGGCCCCTCGCAGAGCGCGACTGCGAAGCTCGCATAGTACAGATACTCGGTCGTCTTGACCTTGCCACCACCCCCGCCTCCCTTGCCGCCGCCCTGCGTGGTGGTCTTGGTCTCTTCGCGGAAATCCGTCGCCCAGATGATGTTGCCGCCGATCCGCATCCGTCCGTAAAGGCGGGGTATCACGGCTCCTTCGGTGGCCGAGGTGATGCGCAGATTGTCCATCCGCGCACCTTCGATCCGCTGGGTCGGCGCGAGCGAGGAGATGATCCAGCTGTCGACAACCGAGCCGATGGTGGAGCCAATGAAGCCGCCGATGGTCGCGGCGCTGACGCCGAGGATCGCGCCGCCGATGCTGCCGCCAATGGCAGCGCCAGCAGCACCAAGAACAAGTGTGGCCATGTCGGGGTCTCAGCGTTGGGGAAACAGAAAGGCGAAGGCGATACGTCGCCGCCACGATGGCGTGAGCAGTTCCTCAATCACGCCGAGGCGCTCATAGGCGTGGATGAAGGTATCGGGCCCGGTCAGGATCCCGACATGCTTGGCGATGGCGCGCGGCGTCATGCGAAACAAGACCAGAACACCGGGAGCAACTGCCGCCGGGTCCACTTCGATCATCATCCGGCGTGCGCCATCCGCAAGAACCTCGCGCGGCCCGGTCTCGCCCCAATCTCGACTATAAGGCGGGATCGGGAACGGCTCTGAGCCTACTGTTGCGCGCCAGACGCCCCGCGCAAGCCCGAGGCAATCGCAGCCGACGCCACGAAGGCTGGCCTGATCGTGATACGGCGTCCCGAGCCAGGATCGCGCGATGGCGATGACACGCGTGGGGTTGGCGCTGGAAACGACGTTGGTCACAGCACACCACCCTCGTGCCCACCATCCTTGGTGGCATAGCGAAGCACGGCATCCTGGCCGGGGATGTGGGGAAAGCCCCGGAAGTTGGCGGCATTGGCGAACTTCGTTCCGCAGGTCTCCATGCGCTTGTCGCAGCCTGCGCGGATGCTGAACGTATCAGTCTCGGCGAAGGGCCGCACCGGCGCTTCGAGCAGTGTCAGCACCGCGATGCCGTCTGTGACGTCATGCGCGATGATTTCAGCCAGTCGCCCGGCATTCGCACCGCTGGTCCATTCGACCGTGCCGAATGTGAACCAGCCGGAGGCAAAGTCGCCGAGCCCTGAGGCGGTGAAGGCGCGGTCGCGCAGGAGATCGATGACGGCCCCGGTTCCCTTGAAGGCCGGTGCCTCCAGATCGACGCCGCAGCGCGCATCGCCCAGCGCGGCGTCGCAGGTCGCCTGAAACGTCCGCCCGACCGTCTGGCCCAGCACGTGGGCGAGCGAGCGCACCTCGGCCACGAAGGCCAGCCGTCCGCGCCGGATCTGGCCGATGGCCCCGCGCCGCATCAGCACGCGCTGACCCGTGTTGGCCCAGTTGACCCGCCAGACCTCGACCTCCGCATTGTCCCAGCGGCCGTCGAGGATGTCGGTCTCGGTGATCCGGTCGGACGTGAGCACGCCTTCTGCGTCCTGCGCATCCACCGACAGGTCGGAGCCCGAACGGACCTCGGAGGCCGTGAGCCCGCTCTCCGGCTCGAAAACGGTACCGTCGAAGCTCAGCGTCACGTCATGATCGGTAAAACCGAAGCTCACGCCGTCGGCGCGCGAAATCCGCCAGCACCAGGACAGCGTCGTTGTGCCCTCGTCGAGATGGGCCTGCAGATCAGGGGTCATATTTTTCATCGGCGCAGTTCCAGCAATGGGATTGAGGTGATCGAGCCCAGTCGCTCAATGTCGTGCGTCACATCGAGGGCGTCGCTGTCGAAGCGGACCGGCACGTCGAATTCGAACCCTGCGGTCATGACGACACCGGAGACCGGCGCTGTGTTGAAGGTGAGGAGGCCAGTGGTCGTATCGACCGACCAGCCGGAGGGCTGCTCCACCCCGCCAAGCGCAATCCGCACAGTTCCCACCACTGGCTTGGCGATGTCGCGCGTCCAGGATTGCGCGCCTGAGGCGTAGCGTTTCACAAGCTGGAACGCGGTCGTCGTTCCGTCGCCGGTCCCGATCCCCTGATCAGTCGGCGATGGCGTGCCCGAGGGCAGGCAGGACTTGTGGTCGCCCCAGTCCTTGAAGCGAAAGCCATGCAGCCGTCCGTTGCGCGCCTCGAAAAAGGCAACGACCGCCGCAAGATCATCAGCGCGGCGGATGCCATAGGCGACGTCATAGCGCCGCCGGGAGTTGGCCCAGCTGGCGTTTCGTTCCTCGTCGCCGGAGGCCAGTTCGACGATCTGCGTGCGGCGTTCCGGTCCGCCCCGCGCACCGCGGCTGATATTGTCGGGAAACCGGACCTCGTGGAACATCACATGCCCCTCCGCCCGAGCGATACGGCGCGGGCAATGTCCGCTGCGACTTGCGTGCGCGATTGTCGGAAGCTTTCGGCATCGCGCGCCATGATGGTGACGTTGACATTGCCGCCAGCGCCATAGTTTTGTGCCTCGCGACGTGAGAGTACGCGCTCGCCACGTTGCAGGATTGCAGGCACTTCGTCATGCCGCAGCCCTGCGACACCACCGGAATGCATCCGGGGTGCGGCCGCAAATGCCATTGCAGACACCAGCCGCGAGGGTCCAGTCGCTCCGACCATGCCGCCCGCATGCAGGACGTTGGCGAAGATTCCGCCAGCGCCGCCCACACCACCAAGCACTCCACCCAGCGCGTTGGCGATCGGCCCGAGGATGAACTTGCGCGCGCCGAGTTTGGCAAGATCGGCAATCAGCGAGGTCACCAGATCGCCAAACTTCAGCTTGCCGGTCTTCACGAACTCGCCGACGGCATTCTCCGCCGACTGGAAGGCGCTGACGAGGCTCTGGCCAATGTCCCCGCCGATATCGCGGGCCTTGCTGGCATAGTCGCTGAGCGCCGTGGTCACCGCCTGCCAGCTCGAAACAGCGGCTTCGGTATCGGGTTCGGCCGCAGCGGCCGCAGCCCCGGCTGCAGTTCCCGCATCCGTCGCCACCCGCCCGGCATCTCCAAGCGTCGCCTCAAACCGCTCTGCCGCCGCAGTGGCTTCATCCAGCGCATCACTGCCGGTATCGTCGCCGCCCGACATGGCATCACCTAATGCCTGCAAAGCTGGGCCGACCCCGTCAAACGCCCCGGCGCGCGTTGCGGCAGCGCGTTCGCGGTAGCGGTCAGCCTGGTGACCGGCGTTGCTGGCGGCATGTTCCAGCATCGAGGCATAGGACATGGCCCCGAACCAGTCGATCCGGCTATCAACCCCGATCTCCTCGGCCACGGCATTGAAGGTGGGGCCGATCTTCCCGAGAAACTCCGCCCATTTGGTCGACAGGAACGCCATCAGCCGGGTCCAGATGCGCTCGATATCCGCGCCCATTGCCCGGAAATCATCCGCGAAGGATCCGGCGGTGGCCTTGATGCCGTCCCAGACGGCCTTGGCAACATCGCCCATCAGCCCCATGGCCGCGCCAAATCCACCGGCGCCCGCAACGAGTTTCGTGAACTGATAGACCAACTCGCCCGCGCCAACGATCAGCGCCCCGATGCCGGTGCGGATCAGAGCACCCCGCAGCAGGACAAGCGCGGTGGCCAGACCACGCACCGACAGTGCAGCGACCGCCATCCCCGCCACCCAGCGCCCGGCGAGGAAACCCGCAAAGGTGACGGCATAGGTGGTGAGGCGGCCGATGTTATCGAACAGCCCTCGGATGGCGATGCCCAGCGGCCCGGTGCGGCTCGCGATTGCCGCCATGGCATTCGCGACGGCTTCCAGCGCAGGGGCCGCAGCGACCGCCAGCTGGTTTGAAAGCCCGCGCCAGATCAGGCCGAGGCGTGAGATTGCGTCGTTGGTGCGTTCGATCTGGTCGGCGTCCTGCTCGGACACGACGACACCGAAAGCCAGAACATCCTCGGTCGCCTGGCGCAGCGTCGCGGTGTCGATCCGGCTCATCGCGATGGAGCCTTCTTCGCCAAAAAGCTGGCCCGCAACCGCCGCGCGCTCAGCGGCAGGCACGAAATTCTCGATGGCGGCGTTGATCGCGCCAACACGCTGGTCCAGCGGCAGGGTGATCAGCTCGGTGGCAGAAAGCCCGAGTCGGTCAAGTGCATCGGCGGCGGGACCAGTCCCGGCGGCCGCCTGGCTGAGACGGCGGGTCAGATCCTTGGTCGCCTGTTCGATGCCGGAGATGGAGACCCCCGCCAGCTCGCCCGCCCGCTCCAGCGTCTGGATCGAGGCGACGGTCGTGTTCAGCGATTGCGCCAGCTTCGCCTGCGCGTCCACCGTTTGCAGCCCGGATCGAACCATCGCCACGCCAGCAGCAGCAGCGGCGACAACGGCGGCCGCAGCAGCGACCTTCACCCGGCGCGAGAACGCCGCCATCCGGGCATTCGCCGCCTCCATCTCCCGGCTGAGGCGGCCGAAGCCGCGCGATCCGGCCTCGCCAACGCCTTCCAGCTCGGCGCGCACCTGCCTTCCGCCGACCGCGGCAAGGCGGACGCTGACACGTTTCTCGGCCATGGTCACATATCCTGATTGTTGATTGGCGGTGCGAGCAAGGTCGTTCCACCCTTGCAAAACGTATCACGACCTGATACACATGCCCCATGATCGTCAACACGAAGGGCAAGCGCGCGGCGAATGCGGTCGAGGACCGGTTTGGCAAGGGCTTCCCGGCCGATCTGGTCAAGCGGACGCGGGTGATGTTGTCTGCGCTCGATGCGGCCATAGTCCTCGAGGATCTTCGGTTTCCGCCGGGAAACCACCTCGAGGGGCTCAAGGGCGACCGTGCCGGGCAGCATTCGGTGCGCATAAACGGCCAATGGCGCATCTGCTTCGTGTGGACCGAACAGGGACCGGCCGACGTCGAGATCACCGATTACCATTGAAAGGGCGCGACATGACATTGATGACAAATCCCTCGCATCCGGGCGAGGTCCTGAAGGAGCTTTACCTCGGGCCGCTCGATCTGAGCGCGATCGGGTTGGCCAGGCGCCTGCACGTGCCGCGCACCCGGATAGAACGGCTGGTGAAGGGCGAAACGGCACTGACCGCGGACACGGCCATGCGGCTCGCGACCTTCTTTGGTACGACACCGGAATACTGGATGAACCTGCAGCGGGCCTGGGACCTCGCGCGGGCGCGGGACACCGTCGATGTCTCAGACATCACGCCCCTCGCGGCCGCCTGACGCCATTTCCGCGTTCAGCAGAAAGTATGTGCGTGTCAGAAACCAAGTTACTTACAAGATGTGTTGATGATCGCATCCCGATGTGAGGGGCGATCATCAACAGAGCGTTTGGCCGTTCTGAGCCCTGAAGAGCCTCGCGTGGCACCGCCGTGAAGAGCGTCGTTTTCAGTCAAGAACTATGACGCCAGCCTGTTTTGATTTGTGTTCTGGTTCGACATGGATCGTGATCCGGGCATCCGCTAACTCGTTCTTCAAGGCCTTCTCGATATGGTCACAAATTTCATGCGCGTGGAACACCGTTGTCCCTCCCGGCACGACAAGATGAAAATCGATAAAGATTGCCGATCCTGCATGGCGTGTCCGAAGGTCGTGGGCCTCCATTGCACCGTCAGCTTCCGCAGCAATAATCTCCCGGATGTTGGTCAACGTTCTGTCAGACACAGCCTCATCCATGAGACCGCTCAAGGATTCTTTTATGATCTTTGAGCCTGACCAAAGGATGTTACCAGCCACGAGTACCGCCAGCGCCGGATCAAGGATCCACCATCCGGTCGCAACGGCGAGAATAACGCCAATGGCCACACCGACAGAGGTCAGAACATCCGTAAACAGGTGTTTTCCATCGGCCACCAACGCCGGAGATTTTTGTTTCCGTCCACGAGAGATCAGAACCCAGGCCCAAACACCATTGATTACGGTAGCCCCGAGATTCACAAGAAGGCCCTCAATAGGCGCATCAAGCGCGACTGGCTCCATGAAGCCTTGATAGGCTTCTCGCAAGATCAGAAGCGCGGCCACGATAATCATCACACCTTCAAGGACCGCACTGAAAAATTCTGCCTTATGATGGCCATACGGATGATTGGCATCGGCAGGTTTGGCCGCGATATGAATGGCAATGAGGGCAGCAAACGCAGTTGCGACATTGACCGTACTTTCAAGCGCGTCTGATAACAGCGCGACCGAACCTGTCATCCAGTATGCGAGGCATTTCAGGCCCAAGACAGCGAAGCCTACGAAAATATTGCCAATCGCGAGCTTTATGGTGGTCATCGTGGCAGTCCCTCTTTGGCGCTTCTCACATTAGATAGCCAAGTCGGCATAAAGGCACAAATAGTCGATTTTGAGATTGAAAATTATACACAAAACCAAGCGGGGGCTTCTTATTCGGGGCGATCTCAATCCGCTGGGTGGACTGGCAGCTTTGCCCACACAGTCGACATCCCAGAAGACAATGCCCCCGCAAGTTTTTGCATCGAGAAGATCAATGGCTGACACCCGGACCGCCATTTGCGACCATTTCCTCGTTCAGCTTGCGCACCATCACCGCCTCGATGAGGGGCAGCAGTTCGGCCATTGCGACGGGCGGGATGCCCAGCGCGTCGCCGAGCGCGAGCGCCGCGTTCAGATCCCAGCCGATCACCGCGCCGGGGGAGCACGCGCAGCTGACCGCCGAGGCGGCCAACCAAATCCCAGACCTGCCAGCCTTCAAAGGTGGTGGGCTGGTTCAGCCGCGCCGGGCAGGTTTCGCAGGTCGCTTCGCACGCTTGGCAGTAGCGCTCGCCCCCGCCGAAGGACCACTCGGCGAGGACGCGGAGACGTTTTTTTCCTGTTCCAGCAGCAGGCCCTTCGAGACGTAGGTCAATTGGAAGGCTTCGAAGATCGGCCAGATGTCGAGCAGCGCGTCGATGGCGTCCGGGCTGGGTTCGATGGGATTGTCGTCGGCGTCCCCAATGCCTTCCCAAGAGAGCACGGCCCGCCGCGCCAGCGCCTTGGCGAAGGCGACGGCGCGTTCTTCGTCGGACGCGTCCTCGGGGATCGCCTCTACGGCCGCATCGCTACGGGTCGCCACCATCAACGCGGTGGTCAGGGGGTGCAGCTGCACACGCACCCCGGGTGCGAGATCATGCCAGCGCGGCTGGTTCGTAAGGTCAAGCGTCAGCATCAATAGGTCTCCACATCGTTCAAAAGGGTTGACCTCATATTTGAGGACATCGCCCATGCTGGGCGGTTCCGTCAGGACGGGCATTGGTCAGTCTCCATGTTTGGGGGGGGGGCTTGGCAGGTAGTTCAGCGCGAGGCTGTGGCGGCCTTCTTTGCGGCGGCGATGATCGGGCTGTCTTTGGCGGCAGCGGCAGCCGGGGCAGTGGCAATGATGCCCGCCGCATCGCCGCGCGAGGCAAGATCGGCCAGCACGCGGGCGCGCAGGACTTCGGGTTTCAGCCCGCGCGCAACAGCGTCGGCGGCGTCTATGTCCACACCCAGTCGGGCGGCCTGCGCGCAGACCTGCGCCACCTCGGCTGCCTCGGCGCGGATGGCGTCGGCACTCATCACGGGGGCGTCGGGTGCAAGTGCCTCAGACGTGGGCGTGGGCAACGCGACGGGCGGTTCGGGCGTGCCCGGTGCGACGAATTCGGTGGACGGCGTGGCATCGGCAATCTGATCTGAATTCGGGGTGTCGGTGGAGTCGGTGTTCATCTGTGGACCCTTTCTGCTGGTGGGATTGATGCCGCCTGGAGCGGCGGCGAAGGCGCGGAAGGCGGTGACAGGATCAGCGAGCTCGTCGGCCAGACCGGCGGCAATGGCATTAGCGCCGCGGAACACGGCAGCCTCTGTTGCCAGCGCCGCGGCATGGCCGAGACGATCCCCGCGACCAGCGGCAACGGTTTCGGCAAAGAGGAAGCGCACGACCTCCAGCTCGCGCTGCATCTGGTCGTGCACCGTCTCGGGCAGCGGCTGGTAGGGATTGGCGTCGATCTTGTGGACCCCGGCATGGATCAGCGTGACCGCAATGCCTTTCTGGTCCAGCGCGCCGCTCATGTCGGTGTGCAGGGCCACCACCCCGATGCTGCCGACCGCCCCGGTGCGCGGCAGGATAATCCGGTCGGCCTGGGAGGCCAGAACGTAGCCAGCCGAGAGCGCATGTTCAGCGACAAAGGCCTGCACCGGCTTACGTGCTCGTGCCGCCCGAATGCGGTCGGCCAGATCGAAGGCCCCGGCCACTTCGCCACCAAAGCTATCGATATCCAGCGCAATGCCATGCACCGCAGGATTGGCCGATGCCGCGTCGATCTGGGCAGCAATGCCTTCATAAGAAGTGAGGCCCGAGGATTGCCCGATCCACGCCCCGCGATGCACCAGCGTTCCGGCAATTTCGATCACCGCGATGCCGTCCACCACTGCGTAGGGCTGGGCTCCGTTGCGTTCTTGGCGCTGGGCGAGATCATTGCCGAACAGCGAGGCGCGGGCAGGCAAGGCGGCGGTCGTCTGATCAGCGGCATTCGCCTCCACGCCCTGAAAGGTGATGTCCTGCCCGGTGATGCGCGGACCCAGCCCTGACAAGAAGGCCAGTGCCTTGGCAGGGTCCACCATCAGTGGCGTGTTGAAGGCCCGCTGGGCGATCTGGGCGTGGTGCATCACGTGTCATCCTTCGGGTCGGGTTTGCCGTCGGCGCTATCGTCCATCTCGTCGGCATCATTCGAAGCAGGATCGTCATCCTTCGTGACCCCATGGCCCGGCCCCTGCGCCGGAGATCCCGGGCGGCGAAAATCGAGGCCCAGCGCCAGTTCGCGTTTGCGCTCGGCGGCAATCTCGCGGTCGACTTGTTCGGCGTCATAGCCCCGCTCGGAAATTGCCTGCGTGCGGGATTTCAGCCCGGCTTCGATCTGCAGGATTTCCGCCGAGGCGTCCTTCATCGGATCGATCCAGTCCCATTTGGTCGGCAGCCAGGCGCAGGCTTGGTACTGGCGGCGCTGGCCGCCATAACCGGGCAGATCGATGGCTCCCGACAGAACGGCCACATCCATCCAGCGGGTCCAGACCGCGCGGCCCATCTGATAGACCATCACACTGTGCTGGAAGGCCGAGATGCGGCGCCGAAAGTCCACCAGCGATATTCGGGTGTTGGAGAAGTTGCCCTTCGCCGTGTCGCCGGTCAGATAGCCATAGGGGATGCCCAGCGCCGCCGCGATTTGCAGCAGGGTCCGGTACTGGAACGGCTCGTAGGTGCCGCCCGAGTCCGGTGTGGCAGGCGTCGAGACATCTTCACCGGGATCCAGCCGCACCACCTGGCCGGGCTCGACCTCCAGATCCTCGTCCGTCGGTTCCAGCGGTGTTTCCGGCGCGGGCGAGGTGATGAACATCGCGAACATCGCCGCGATCTTTTTGCGCTCCAACTCGGCGTCATCGTAGAGATCCAGCGTAAACAGCTTGACGACCGCAGCGGAAAATCGGGACACGCCGCGCAACTGGCCCGCCTCGACCGGGTCCAATACATGGATCACTTCGGATGCGGGCACCCGTGTCGTCTCGCCAGCAAGCCCCGGGTCTGTCATGTCACCTGGATGGCGGCGCAGGAAGTGATAGGCCACGCGGCGGCCGATGCCATCGAACTCGATGCCCTGACGGATCAGGCCAACGCCGGGCAACTCGCGGCTCATGTCCAGCGGCAGCATTTCCGCAGGCAGCATCTGCAATTGCAGTGGCACGGTCAGGCCATCCTCGGCCCGGCGCGGCCGGATCCGGATGAATACCTCACCGGATAGGAACACCTCGCGCGCGGCGCGGCGCTGCAGCCCGTAGAAATCGGTCAGCCCTTCGGCGTCGGCATCATCGGTCCAGGCCAGCCACAGCGCCTGCAACTCTTCCTTCTTTGCGGCATCGGCGATGGTGGATGAGGGTTTAATGCCATCGCCGACCACATTGCTGGCGAAGGATTCCACCGCATTTGCTGCGTAGCCATTGTTGCGCACCAGCCAGCGGGCGCGGGCGGTGATCGTGTCACCAGATGCTGCGATCAGCGTGTTTACGTGGGCGCGGGAGGCACGGAAGCCCCGCAACCGCCGGTGGGCCTGCGCCGCGTCAAACCCGCCGATGATGCTGCCGATGCGCTGGCGGAACGCTTCAAACGCCATGGGTCACAGGCCTTTTGAGGCGACGGTGCCCCAGCGCCGACGACGCGGGGTGCCCGAGGTGGCCGTGGCAATGCGGGTTTCGAGATCGGCAATGGCATTCGCCAGTTCAGCGTCCGAGCCATAGGCGATAGTCTTGCCATCATAGCTGACCGAGCGGACGCCTGCGTAGCGTGCCTCCTGCAGCGCGGCCAGAAGCGCGCGCATCCGTTCCAGATCCATCTCAGTCCCTCATGAAGTTCGGTGTGTAGACCCGGCGCTTGCGGCGCGGGGTGGTCGGTGTTCCGGCCTTGGCGGGTTGGGGTGCGTCTGGTTCCGGGGCCGCACTGTCGACGGCAGCCGGGGCGATATGGGGTCGCGTTTCCACACCGGCCTGCTTTTCAAGCCGCCGCCACGTCGCTTCGTCCCAACGATCCGCACCGAGGATCCACGCGGCCGCCCTTGCATAGACCCGGCAATCCAGCGCCTCGTTTCGCTCGCGCATCTTCTGCCATTCGGGGTGGGCATAGCCGCGCTTGTTGCGCACCGTGACCAGCTGTTCGGCCACCAGCTGCTTCAGCCATTCCGTGTCGATCCAATCTGGCAGATGCACGGTGCCGGGCGCATCGCAAACGCCCAAGGTCCGGTCTTCATCCGAAGGCCGCTCCAGGCGCAGGAAACGATAGGTCTCGGTCTTGAAGGTGGCGGTGGCGATTGACCACAGCCGTGCGCCGCGGCGCAGACGTTTGCCGCCGATGGTGGCATCGACAAAGGTTGGTCCCGATACTGGTGTCGCGCGGTTGAACCCTTCCAGGCCCTTGATGGGCGAGACCTGCTCAAAGCCCTGCGCCCGGGCCCAGGCATAGACCGCCGCTGCCTCATAGCCGGTGTCGATCGCCAGTTTGGCGATCACCATCACAGCGCCGTTGGCATGGGTCCAGGTGCGCCCCAAGAGCGCCGTCAGCTTGTCCCAGCAGGCCGGATCGTCAGGACCGCCCGCAATGACGATGTGATCGATCAGCCAGCTTTCCAGCCCGCGTCCCCAGGCCCAAACATCGACCTCGATCCGGTCCTTCTGCACATCGACGCCGGCGGTCAGGAACAGACCACCCTCGGGGATCTGCGCTTCGCTATAAGCTTCGCGACGTTCCGCCAGCCGCTGCCATTCCGGCGCATCGCCAGACTCGACCCATGTCTCGCCGAGCAGCGTGTTGCGCGCCGCGCGCAGCATCTCTTCCGAGCTCTGCGCCGCCAGCCAGTCCCGCGCGATCTGCGCCCAGCTTTTCCAGCCCAGCGGCGAATAGAGTGCCGAGAGGTGGAAGCCGATCGAATGCGGGTCGGCCGCCACGGCAGTGGCCCGCCATTCGCCCCGCTCCAGCATCTGCGTCTTGTGATGCTCGGCAATCGGCTGCTCACAGCCCTCGCAGTGATAGGCGGCCGTCTCAGGTTGCCCTTTGTCCCAGCGCAGGCGCTCGAACTGCAACCACTGCATCGCACCGCAATGCGGACAGGGCACAAAATACCGGCGCTGATCGCTGCACTCATATTCGCGTTCAATCCGCGATAACCCGCGAATGGTCGGGGTGGAGACCATGAACACCTTGCGCCGGTGCGAAAAGGTGGTGGTGCGCGCTTCGGCGAGCGTGATCGGATCACCTTCCTCGTCGGCGGAAGCCGGATAGGCGTCGACCTCATCGAGAAAGATATAGCGCGCGGGCATCGAGCGCAGCCCAGTGGCGGAGTTCGCACCGGTCAGCACCAGAATGCCGCCGGGAAATTCCTTGGACAGCATCGAGTTGCCCGCATCCCGCGACCGCGCCGGGTTCACCCGTTCCCGAAGGGCGGGACTCTCGGCGATCAGCGGGTCCAGTCGCCCGCGCGACGAGCGTTTCGCCATCTCCACCGTCGGCAGCACCGCCAGCATCGGTCCGGGCGCATGGTGGATCACGAAGCCGATCCAGTTATTGCCCGCCTCCGTCGCGCCCACCTGCGCTGCCTTCATGAAGCTGATCCGCTGCGCCGGATGGCGCGGCGATAGGGCATCCATGATCTCGCGCAAGTAAGGCGTGCGCGCGGTGCGGTACTGGCCCGGTTCCGCACTGGCGCGCGACGACAGCTTGCGGTGCTGGTCCGCCCATTCCGATACCGTCAGATCCGGATCGGGCCGTATCCCGCTGCGCCAGGACCGCAGGATGTCCTCAGCCCCGTCAAAGCCGAGATCGAGGTCTGCGGTCAGATCGTCGGTGGCCGTGTCGTCGTTATCCGAGGCTGACCCGGAGATCGGCAAGGGCGTCGAGTTGCGCTCTGACATGGGTTTCCAGCACCCTCTGCAGGATCGCGGCCTCGATAATCACCGGGCGCCCCGGTCGCTCCGGCTCGCCTGATTGTTTCTCCACCTCCGATGCCAGGTCCGCTGCCATCAGCGCCGCGACTCTGCTGGGCCAGGTTACCCAGACGTCGCGTTCCTGCCGCGCGAGGCGAAACACCAGCGTTTCCGCCCGCGCCCGATCCACCAGCGCGCCCTTCTTCTTCTGGATCGCCAGTTGGCGTTCCTGCGCCTGATAGACGGTCAGCGCCGTGCGGGCCTTCAGATAGGACGAGCTGTCGGCCGGGCCGGAAAACCCGGTATCGCTGCCGGTGCTGCGGCGCTGCTGGTCTGGATCGGTCATCTCGGCGCGGCGCACATCGGACGCGGCGGCGTTGATCGATCCGTCGCTGTAGACCGCCAGACGCCCGGCCTTGCGCGCCTTCTGGATCGCCCCGCGCGACAGACCGGAATGGGCCGAGTACTCCCGCTCGCTCATCCCCTCCATGGTGCCGTATGCCCCCGATTAAAGCAATGATGTTGCTTGGTATTCAGTTGATTAGACTTCGGGGAAGAGCGATTCTGATTGCACGAAAACGATGCAACTCACCCCGGAGACCACCCCATGACCACACGCCGCGCCACCGCCCAGACGGACAAGGCTTTGAACGCCTTCATCGCTGCCAAGGCCGAGATCGATACGATGCTGGAGCGCCTGAAAGCCCTCAGCGACGACCACTTCGAAACCAACCCGGACGAGATCAACTGGGGCGACGTCGGCACACTGACCCATTACGCAGGCCTGCTGCGCCAGATCACCGACAGCGCCTTCCACGAGGGCGAACACGCCGAGTGATATTGGCTCGTTCGAACCAGCCCCGCGATTGCGGGGCTTGGCCTCGTAGGAGGCGTCGCATTTCGCGCGCCCGCATCCGGAGCCTGAAATGACCAAACTCAGCGAAACTCAGACCATCATCCTCAGCGCCGGGGCCCAGCGCCCCGACAATATCGCCATGCCGTTGCCGAAAGGGCTGCATGGTGCCGCCGCAAAAAAGGTCGTCACCATGATGATCGGGCGCGGCTGGCTCGAGGAGGTCGACGCCAACCTGCGAAAGGGCGAACCGCTCTGGCGCGAAACCGGCGATGGTCACGGCACCACGCTGGTGGTCGCTGATGCTGGCTTGCTGGCCATCGGGATCGAGCCGGTCGTGGTGCGAACGATGGTGGCCGTCCGCAAGCGAGTTGCCGAAATCCCCGCGCCCAAGCTGCCGACTCCGCGCGCGGGGACCAAACAGGCGATGCTGATTGCCATGCTTCAAGCCCCCGAAGGGGCCACGATGGAGGAGATCATGGTCGCCACCGGCTGGCAGGCCCATACCGCGAGAGGTGCCATGTCGGGGGCCTTGGGCAAGAAACTGGGGCTGGTTGTGACCTCGGCGAAGGAAGATGATCGCGGGCGGGTGTATCGTATCAGCTGAACGTCGTACGCGGTGGAAGATGTCGGTGAGGACCGATCGAAGGCCTCACCGGCGCGATGTGTCATGATCCTGCAGTTCAGCAGACATCCTGAATGCTGCCCGCGCTGCGTCCGTCAACCCGAACCTCGCCACATAATCTGCCAGTGCACCTTCGAGTTGCGCGATGCAGGCCTGCAATCTGGCTCGGTCGTCGTCAGGGGAATTCCCGTCTGCGCCAGTCTTCATCTGCACCTCCCGACACGAGTGGACCCTCACCCTACCTTGCATGCCGTTCGTGGTAAACGGTCATGACAGGCTGGCGTTGGAGCTGATCCGATACGCCCGACGCTGGGCCTCGGTCAGATGATCCAGCACGATCACCGAAGCCTCGGACAACTCAAGATGGGCTGCGGCAAGCACCCGGCCATGGCCTGCGATCAACTCACCGCTCGCCGCCACCAGAGCCGGCACCGTCCATTCGAACTCGGCCATTCTGGCGGCGATCTTCGCCACCTGATTGGCGTCGTGGGTCTTGGCGTTGCGGGCGTAGTGTTTCAGCCTTGCGAGGAGTCAGTGTTCGATCCGCTTCGGTGTGAGAGGCGCGTTCATTCCGCCAGCCTCTCGGCCTTCAGGTCGGCAAAAGTCTCGCCCGTCTCGGCCAACATGGCATTTGCGCCGGTGAATTGTTGCCAGCGCTCTATGGCCACATCGACGTAGGCCGGGTTCAATTCAATCCCCAAGCAGACGCGGCGAGTGGTTTCGGCCGCGATCAACGTGGTGCCGGATCCCATGAAGGGTTCAAACACCGCCTGACCGGGGCTCGAATTGTTCAGGATCGGGCGGCGCATGCATTCGACCGGCTTCTGGGTGCCGTGCACGGTAGTGGTATCCTGATCCTTGCCGGAAATGTGCCAGAGCGTCGTTTGTTTCCGGTCGCCCGCCCAATGTCCCTTGCCGGTCTTCTTTACAGCATACCAGCAGGGTTCGTGCTGCCAGTGATAGTCGCCGCGGCTCAGCACCAGCCGGTCCTTGGCCCAAATGATCTGTGAACGCACGTTGAAGCCAGCCGCGACCAGGCTCTCGGCCACGGTCGCAGCGTGCAGCGCGCCGTGCCAGACATAGGCGACATCGCCGGGAAACAGCTCCCACGCATCGCGCCAGTCGGCCCGGTCGTCATTCAGCACCTTGCCGGTGCGTTTGGTCTTGGCCGCACCGACCTGGTTGCGCCAGCTTGGATCGTACTCCACGCCATAAGGCGGATCGGTCACCATCAGCAGCGGCGTCACGTCGCCGAGCAGCCGCCCGACCACATCGGCCGAGGTGCTGTCACCGCAGATCAGCCGGTGCGATCCAAGCTGCCACAGATCGCCCGGCACCGACACTGGCGTGACAGGCGGTTCGGGAATGTCATCCTCGCCCTCGATGGGCCCGTCGTCGCCCAGCGCGTCCGGATCCCGCAGCAGGGCATCCAGATCCTCGTCGGTGATCCCGAGAAGCGACAGGTCGAAATCCTCAGCCAGCAGCCCCGCGATCTCGTCGCGCAGCATTGCCTCGTCCCATTCGCCCAGTTCGGTCAATTTATTGTCCGCGATGCGGTAAGCCCGGCGTTCTGCCTCGTCGAGATGGCGAAGCCGGATCACCGGCACGTCGGTCACGCCGAGTATCGTGGCCGCCAGCACCCTGCCATGCCCGGCAATCAGTTCACCATCGTCGGCCACCATGCAGGGCACGGTCCAGCCGAACTTCGCCATGCTGGCGGCGATCTTCGCCACCTGGTCGTCGCTGTGCATCTTGGCATTGCGAGCGTAGGGCCGCAGCCGATCAATCGGCCACGTCTCGATCTCGCCTGGCGCGAAGACAAGGTCCATGGGGTGGTTCTCATTTTGGGCAGGGCGGACATGCCGGTGCGCGCGGCCAAGAGTGGCAGCGGCAGAATCGGGATCCGCGAAGTGGAGAATAACGAAAACGCCCAAGAGGAGTTTCCTCCGGGCGCTATTCTTCGATGATCAATAGGTAGGTCAAGGGGGGCAGCTTTGTCAAACGAAAAAGGGACGTGGATTCAACGGCTTCTCAATGGGTGGCTTCCGAAGCCTCGCTTTTGGTTCAGTTGGCTTCCCTGGATTCCACGGGGTGGATTTTACTATTTTTGTCAAGAATCCACCTTGAGAGGATGGTCTATCTCCGTAACTAGCTGTTATATATGCATTTAATCTCAAGCGTATTTCGGGGTGGCTTCCACGTGGATTCCCCGGTGAAGAAGCCAGGCGCTAGCGAAATGCCGCGCTGCGCCCCCCCGTATACGGATCGCGCCCGGGAGGAACCATTGGGAGGGGGACTGCAAGGAATGTGTCCGAGGGTGCAATTCGTTTCATGCAACTAATTTCAGGACTGCAGCAGCTGAATCGCCGGTGAAGACAGCCTTCGTGTTCTCATCGCTGTATTCGCTAAACTTGACCCCCAACTCCTTTGAATTTCTCAACGAAGGATGATATTTTCTCAAATACGGTCGCCTTCTTGGTCTGGAACTTTGGATTAAGGGGGCTCATTTTCGGAAGTATGGCATTTAAATCGGCACCGTTCTCACTCGCAAACTCACGTTTGATCGAAGCTGAAATATAACGTTTTGCAGCGGCAGAATTTAGTTCTTCTGACCTGATAAGCTCCTCCACTTCTTTGCGTTGCTCTGCCTGGGCAAATGAAAAAAATGCGTCGATCACACCGGCCTTGTCATCAATCTGATCGAGGTCAGTCCGGTTGATGAAGTCCACTATCAGACTCTCTTTTGCCCGATTACCGAGACTACCGCGAATGACACGGCGAGCATCTTCAATCAAATCCCCTTTGCTATTCATCTTCTTGTTCTTGTCGAAGATCAGCTCAAGAATGTAGTCGAGGTTGATCTCTTGCGATTTAAGAAGGTCGACCTCAAAAACGACGTCATCCCACTCGATAGTGTTCTGTTCTTGCTCAGCCGACGACCTTTCTCGACGTAGCCAATCGCGAATATCATTGTACGACGATCTATAATCTTGAACCGCTCTCTCTGAGGGTAAGTCTATTGCCTCCAAGCCACAAAGGTCATCATCGTGTAAGTAGTGCTTTTGCTTGAACTCCTGGACTGCATCCGCGTCTTTTTGATCTAGGCCTTGATAGTCCTTCAATGCTGAAAATTCATCGTAGTTACGAAGCACATTTTCTACCCTCAGATACTCACCAAAGAGCTTTGCAAACTCCTTCTTGTCTTCTTCTTTGACGATCTCGTCCGGATTGGGAAAGCGTTCGGTTAGCTCTTTCACAACATCAATGAACCCGCGTCGCGCCGCACCGGTTTCCTGATCAACGAAACCATTCATGTACTCGTCGTAGCTCTTTTCCAGCACAACGTTCTTTGTATTCTTGTCCCCGAACAACGTGATCGCATCAACTGTCGCTTGCCTGCAAAAGCAGGGACCCAGACCCTGCCGCCGGATCATAGATCTTGTTGACGCTGGTTTGGTTGTGCATGGCCAGTTTGGCGATGAGTTTTGATACATGGGTCGGTGTGAAGAACTCGCCGCCTGATTTGCCCGCGTTGGCGGCGTAGTTTGAGATCAGGAACTCATAGGCATCGCCGAAGAGGTCGCCCTCGTTTTTGTCGAATTTCAACGGCAGGCCTGCGACGCCTTTGAGGACTTCCGTCAGACGTTCGTTCTTTTGCTTAACCGTGTTGCCAAGGCGGTTGCTGGTGGTGTCGAAATCAGCAAAGAGGCCAATGATATCCTCTTCGGACGGGTAGCCGCTGGCCGAAGCCTCGATGGCCGAAAAGATCTCCGCTAGGTCGGTGTTCAGGCTGTCGTTCTTACTCGCGGTTTTCACCACGTTTTGAAAGAGTTGGCTGGGATAGATGAAGTACCCTTTGGTCTTGATCGCATCGACTTTGGCTTCATCGGGGATGTCTGCGTCGGCCATGCCTGCATAGTTGATGCTATCGTCACCACCTTCGATGTAGTTGGTGAAGTTCTCGCTGATGAAGCGATAGAATAACGCGCCCAGAACGAACTGCTTGAAGTCCCAGCCATCAACCGCGCCCCGAACTCTGTTGGCAATTTGCCAGATTTCTCTGCGCAGTGCCTCCGCCTGTTGCTGACCCGTCATTTCTGCTCCCCTTCTTGTTTTTGTTCCTGCTCAGCAATCCAGCGGTCGATCTCGCTTTTGCGAAATCGCCATGCGCTTCCCACTTTGAAGCCGGGAACCTTGCCCTCAGATGCAAACCGATATGCCGTCTTCTCAGCTATCTTGAGATATTCCGCGAGCTCTTTCACAGTCAGAATGTCTTGGTTGGGCATTCAGGAATGTCCTCTCTGAAGGATTTGGGTTGAAACTAGAGGACGCCAATTGAACGAGCAAGGGCGGATTTTGCTTCCCGTTCTACATGCGTGTAGCCTGTTGGTGGTAGCCGGAGCATTCACGGCGGTTCGACTGTTCATCTCGCCGTAGGCCGGGCCTGCCACGGCTTTTGCTTAGGCATTGCCGCCGTCACCTCGACCTCCCGCAACATCCCGCCCGCCACTAGCCCATCGCGCACCCAATCCAACGCCTGCCACCAATCCTCATAGCCGCGTCGGGCCGAGGCGATCTGTTCCGGATGCGGCCGCCAGGTCACCGGACAGGCCAGAACTTCGACCGTGCGCCATTTGCCTCGGGTCAGCACCCGTTCGGTGCACACAACCTCCGTCACGGCCCGAATGCCATGCTGATTTTGCCGCGTTTCCACTGGCACACAGCGTGGTACCACGCCAGGCATCCAGTCGGGGGTCAGCCCGGCGCGGGCCAGTTCCGCCATGCGGATGGCCATGCGGATGCCACCGAGGCTGTCGGGCAGCCCGGCAACTGTGGCAGCGATCACCTCGGCGTCGGCGTGGGTGTAGCTGCCCATCTTGTGCTGGCCGCCGTCCACCTTGCAGCCCAGCGCAGCACGCTGCATCAGGACGTATTCGAGCCCAAACCCAAGGCCTTCCTCGACCACATCCTTCGGCGGCGGAAGTTCCAACTGCGCCTTTTCCACCCGGAACGCCCATTCCAGTGCTGCCTGCACGCCCAGCGCGCGTTTCACCTTTGTCCCGCCAGCCCGGTCAATCCGTCCCTGCATGCTCATGGCTGCCATCTTTCAAAGAGAGTCATTTGCGCTGGGCCCTCGGGTCCCTCGCTCGGCCGCCAGATCCACGGGCCTGAGGCCATGGGCAGCTGCGAGAGAGCGCCACGCATGTGCCGCTGCCAGTGGGTGAACTCCGTTGCCGAGCAGGCGCAGAGCGCGTGCCCGATGGGCCAGCCCAACAGCCATCCGACGAAGAGCGGGTTCAGCCGCCGCCGTCCCCGGGCCTTCAGGATCCGCCGCGAGACGGCCCGCCCATGCGAGGCAATCAGAGAAGCCCAGAGCGGGCGCGAGATCGGGGCGTGTGGCGATAATTTCTGCCCATGCGCCGTGATCCCCGGGTCCGGGCGGGTGAAGCCCTGTTCGGCCCGGTAGTGCAGGATATCCATCCGGGATTTGCCATCCGCCCGCGTCACGCTGGTCGGGCTGCTGCCCTTCCAGTTCTGCGCGGCCGGGGTCGGCCATAGGAGTGCTTGGGCCGACAGCTTCGGCTCGCCCCGGCTGTTGATCTTGCCGCGCAGCCGGTCCACCTGATCGTCCGCCACCGGGGTCTGCCATTGCGCCGCCTGCGCTGGCAGGGGCGGGATCCCACCCGCACCGTAGCTCTGACCCGGCCCGCCCTTCGCACCGTCCGTCGCCTTCGGCGTCGACCAGTTGGTGATGCCCCGCGCCAACGCTTCCGCCTTGCGGGTGAAATCGCTGTTCCCCGCCGGATTGTAGCGGTTGGTGCCGGGATGCAGGCTCATCGGTGTGGGCCAGGATGAAGACGCGCAGCCGCTGGTGCGGCGCGCCAACTTCTGCCGCAGAGAACAGACCCGTCGCAGGCGAATAGCCCATGTCCCAAAGCTCTCGCAGTACGGTTTCAAGGCCGAGGGTGACGTGACCGGGGACGTTCTCGAGAAAGACCCATTCGGGACGGCATTCCCCGACAACCCGGGCGACGTCGGGCCAGAGGTGTCGGGGATCGTCGGCACCTCCGCGCTTTCCGGCGGCGCTGAAGGGCTGGCAGGGATATCCGGCGAGGACGGTGTCGAAGGCACCGCGGAAGAGCCGGGCGTCGAAGCTGCGCAGGTCGTCCCAGATCGGTGCCGGGGCGAAATACCCCGCGCGCTGGGCGGCGATGAGCACAGCTCGTGGCCAGTCTTCCCATTCGACAAAGGCGCGGGTGTGATATCCGGGCTCGGCGAGCATGAGGCCCAGATCGAGGCCTCCGCCGCCTGCGCAGAGGGACAATCCGTGCCGGGGACGTGACACCAAGCCATTCACCGCACTCCCCGCTGACGCAGCCTGTCCGCTGTCACCAATCTGCGGGCCAGCATCGCGTCGCACATGGCGTTGCTGATCATGCCGTTGGGGAGGTATTCGTCGGAGTTCACCCTGGCGGCGTAAAACCTCGCCAGTTGCTCTTCGCTGGGTGGAGGGCCCACGTCGCGCTTGCGCTGCCGCCTGGCTTTCCGGCCGCTGGCATGTGCCGCAGCCGCCTGCGCATCGCGCTGGGCGGCGCGCTCCATGAAACGATCCAGCGCCTTGGGCCCATCGGGCGGGTTGGGGTGATCGCAACGGGACTCGGTCGCGACCTCGATGATCCGGTCCTCGGAGAGCCCGAGGTCATCGATCCAGCGGCGAACGTGTATCTGCGCTGGCCAACCCTGCCACCAGCTCGGCAGGGGCCCATTTGCGGCAAAGCCCAGCGCGCCGAGCAGCTCTGCAAAGAACCGATCAAAATCGGCATCGCGCGCAGCCGCGTCCTCCTCCTCCTTTACTGGTTCCCTTAGTGGTTCTCTTACAAGGTTAGTGTCGCAATTTGAGACACGGGAATCGTCATTTTTGAGACATGGGTTTGCGCCAAACTGAGACACGGACCCGTGTTCTGAAACGAGACACCGGTTCGGATCTGTCTCGGATGACAAGCCCTTGTCGATATGAGATTTTTCGGCAAGCGACCCGTGTCTCAAATCCGGGCACGGGGTTCCAACTCCGCCCGCCTCGAAGGGATTGGCTGGATCACGCTCGATTTGACCCGGCCCGCGGGGCGTGAACCCCGACTCAAAGCCCAGAAGATAGCGGGTGGGGCGCTGCTGGCCGGTCTTGGGATCGATGACCCGGATCCGGCGAATGAGTTTGCGCGCTTCCAGCCCATCGAGGTGACGGTTCAGCGTCGCCCGGCTGATCTCGCAATCATGCGCCAGTCGAGCTTGCGAGGGAAAGCAGCCAAAATCCGGGTTGAACCGGTCGCAGAGATGCCAGAGCACGATCTTGGTGGTGGGTTTCAGCCCGCGCTGCTTGATCGCCCAGTTGGTGGCCTCGTGGCTCATGGCGCCGTCCTCCGCGCTGGAAGCTGCACGCGGCTGGTGAACCCGTGATCGGCCAGCGCACCCAGCGCGTCGTCGAGCGAACGCACGAGCGCCCAACCGAAGCCCTGCGCCAGCACGGCATCGCGAAACGCCTCCTGCGAGGGGCGCAATTTGCCCTTGGGCGCCTTCAATTCCAGAAACAGAACGCGACCGTCGCAGAGCACGATCAGGTCGGCAAAACCCGCATGCACGCCCATGCCGACGAGGATCGCCTGGCGTTTCGCGCCGCGGGGGCCAGCTACGGTCACCTCATTGGCGCAGTGATGGATGATGGCCGTGCGCGGCAGGGCAACGCGCAACGCCTGCACGACCGCGCGCTGCAGATCGGCCTCGGGGGTGCCACGCCGCGTCATTACGCGCCCCTCCCATCTTGATCCCGCCGCTGGGCTGATCGGGCTGGCTGCCGTGCGTCGATGACCACCAGCAGAATGCGGGCGTCCTCGCGTTCCAGTTCCGTCTCGCCATGCTGAACGAGCACATTGCAGGCGAGCCGGATCAGGTGGTCGGAATGGTGGACCACATCGGCCAGGACAGCGCGGGCCTCGCGCCGCCGCTCGTCGATCCAGTCCGCGCGGGACGCGTCCCGCGCGTGGCGCACGCGGAAAGAGATGGGCGCGTTCATCGCCGACCTCCTGCCGTTTTGGCACGCGGCATCTCCTGCGCGGCCAGCCAGTCCTCCACCGCGCGGCGCCGATAGAGCACCATGCGCCCCGCCCGCACGCAGGGCGGCCCGACCCGCCGGGCTTCCCATCGCCCGAGGGTGTCGACCGTCACGCCCAGCGCATCGGCCAGACCCTTGCGGCTGATCCAGCCCGACAGCAGGGCTGCGGCGGTCGTCTCCGGTTCAGTCTGTGATTGAATCATCTCTGCCTCCTGTTCGCCGCCCGGGGTGGGCGGACGTCGTCAGACAGCGAGAACAGATCGGCAGGGGTGGCGGGGTGGCGCAGGGTGGCGCTCATTTGCCAGCACCAATGCCACCCCTTGTTTTATTGATAATTTGCGAGGCGGCGATCTGGATCGGAACGAATCAATCAGCAAGTTCAACTGTCAAGAACGGAGTTCGGTTGTGTTCTTGATTTGTTCTGGCGTTCATCCGTAGGGAGAGTCGTTTGGAGAATCACAGCGAAAGGGGGCAGCAGATATGGGTGAGGTTATTTTTGATCCGAGCCTGGTCTTTCCCCGCCCTCTGCCATCGCGGGCTTTGCGCGCGGCTGATGTCCATTCGCTGTCTGCCAGGCCTCAGGCCGCCTCCGTCACGAGCGCGCTGTGTTGGCCAACGCCAAATAGTTAGGAAGGGAGGTGAGGCATGGCATTGCCACCGCGCGTTTATTTTACATTGCACGAAGCCTCGGTCCGCTGGGAATGCTCGCTCGCCGATATTGCTGGCTGGGCGTCGGTCGGTCGGTTTGACATCGTCACGGCCATCGGTGGCTTTCCCAACGGCTTGCAGCCCCTGTCAGGATTCGGGGCTGTATTGGTCACTGACATCCTGCAGATGTTCCGCCGCTGCGGCACGGGTCCAACGACCAGTCGTCTGTGGCGGGTACGGCCGCTCGACCAAGCAGAATGGGTATTGCTGACCAATCATTCCACCGGGATCGAGGTCACGCTGGCGGACCTGCTCATCATGGCCGAGGAGGTTCGCCGTTTCGAGAGGGACTGCGATCTGCTCCGCCGCCCGGCATCGCACATCGGATCGACCGCGCGCTATGACTGGGACGGCATGTATATCTCGCTCATCCGCCGCGTTCATGAATTCGGTGTTCCTGAAACACAGGCCGAGTGGGTCGGGGAAGTGCAGGAATGGTTCGTGCAAAAGTCTGAAAGCGGCGAGGTGCCGGACGAGCGGACGATCCGGCGCAGGCTCACCCCGATCTGGAAATCGCTGCGCGAGACCTGCTGATCATCACCACGCCGACGTGCGGAAGATCATGCCGTCTTCTGCGTCTCGCTGGAATCATGGACCAGTTTCGGCTTGGGCCGGAATGCGACGGCCACCGCATCGACGCCCGCCCGCAGCGGCGAGTCCATCAGATGGGCATACCGCTGTGTCGTCTGCATCTGGCTGTGCCCCAGCAGCTTGCCGATCATTTCCAGCGATGCGCCGCCGCTGACCAGCAGCGAAGCGAAGGTGTGTCGCAGGTCGTGGATCCGGACGTCGGGGATCCCGACCTGCTTCTGGATATTCGCCCAGAAGCGGCGGATTTCCTTCACGGGCTGGCCCGGCACATCGCCCGGAAACAGCAAGGCGCAGCCGCGCGGCACCAGCAGCTGGCGCTGGCGAACGATCGCCGCCGCCTCGTCCGAGATCGGCAGGCGGTGAACCTTGCGCTGCTTGGTCATGCTGGCAGGCTTCGACCAGCTGAGGTGCTCCAGATTGAAATGCTCGAACCGCGCCTGGCGCACCTCTCCCACCCGCGCGCCGGTCAGCATGCACAGCCGGATGATGTCGGCCGCCCGGCGATCCTCAGCCGTCTCCAGCGCCTCGGCCAGCTTGCGAATTTCCTCATGGCTCAAAAAGCGTTCGCGCGGGTTTTCGATCCGGCGGCGAAAGCCGGAAGCTGGATTGTCCTCGCGCCAGCCCCAGCTCACAGCATAGGTAAACATCTTGCGCAGCACTTCGCCCGTGCGGTTTGCGCGCACGGGGGTCGGCTTTGCCCCCTGCAGTTTCCGCGCCCGGTTGTTCGGCTTGGCTTTCGACGGTCGGGCGCGACCGGACGCCACCTTGTTCAGCAGCTTTTCGACATCATAGGGCGTGATTTCCGTTACCAGCCGATTGCCCCAGTCGGGCACCACCAGCTTGGCCAGCATCGATTTCTGATCCGAGGCGTTGGTCGGCGAGAGATGCGGCAGGTGCACCTCGGTATACCGCTCGATCATGTCCTTGATGCGCGGCGCCTCGCGGCCGGTTTCCTTCTGCCCCAGTGGGTCGGCCCCGGCGTCGATCTCGCGCCGCAGTTCCTTCGCCCGTTCCCGTGCTGCTGTTGTCGACCATTCCGGCCAGCGCCCGATGGTCATCCGACGCTGACGCCCGGCATGGCGATAATCGATGGTGAAGGCCCGGTTCCCCGAGCGGTAGATGCAGACCGCGAACCCGCGCACATCGGTATCGAAAATCTGATAATCCCGCCCTGCCGCGGGTTCTGCGTCACGGACGGACTTCTCGTTCAATCGTAAACGGCTGACCATGCAACTCACCCTCCAGTCGTCACCCCATGACGCGTAGATTCGCGCCGCGATCAAGCGAAGCATGCAGACAGGGGTGGCGGGGTGGCGCAGGGTGGCGGTCATGTGATGGCGGCACGCCACCGTGGGGATAAATGCGAAGGGAATAGGTGCGGTGTTACGCAGTAAGAAGGCTATGCCAACCGCTTCGTCCGCGTCGATGTCGGCCCAGCTGTACAACTTGCACGCTCCGCGCATCCATTTTTTTCAATAATCGCTACGGACCGGGTTCCATTCAATGTGATACGGCTGCAGAGAAGGCGGCCGCCGAAAAACACGGTCGGCATTCCTGTCTACGTTATGTGATCCGGGAGACGAGATGAAGCTGGTCGACGAATTAAAGAAATTCATGAATGAAACGGTCAATCTCAACCAGACCCGAATCGTGCTCTTGGAGTCACGGGTTGAGACGATGAAAACCTACCTGTCCGGCTCGGACTGGGGTCCTTCCATCTCCATGTTCCTCGAGCAGGGGTCCTGGGCGCATGATACGATCATCCGTCCTGTCGATGGAGGGGAATTCGACGCAGACCTGCTGGTGAAGGTGAGGCCGGTCGATGGATGGAGCGCTGCCCAATATGTGAAGGAGCTCGGGCGCGTCTTCAGGGAAAGCAGCCGCTATAAGCACAAGGTGCAGGTCTACGACTTCTGCGTCACCATCACCTACGCTGATGAGTGCAAAATTGACATCGCGCCTTTGGTGATGAACCGCGAGGAGCAGGGCAAGCTCGAGGTCTGCGACAAGCGAGAAGATGTGTTTAGAGAGTCTCGGCCCGTAGAATACACAGATTGGATACGGAATAAAAACCGTTACTCTGGCAACAATTCATTCCGAAAGGCGACCCGGCTCATTAAGTATATTCGGGACATCAAGAAGCGATTCAGTTGTCAATCTGTCCTGCTGACCACGCTGATCGGGCACCAAATAGAATGGTGGGACAAAGACACCGGCGCGTTTTCGGACACACCGACGGCGCTGCAGACCGTCATGGCCCGGCTGGACGATTGGTTGCAGGAGCGTCCAGAAAAACCGGAGGTTCCGAACCCGGCACTGAACACTGAGAATTTCGCCGAACTTTGGAATGACACCCAGTACGCTAACTTTCGGAACTTCGTACATAAGTACCGTGGCTGGATTGATGAGGCCATGGCGGCCGTGACCCGTGAAGACAGCATTGCGAAGTGGCGCCGAGTTTTTGGAGACGAGTTCGCCAAGGCGGAATTGGCAAGGAAATCCGAAGCCATGGAGGTTGCGACGGCAAGAACATTCCTTCGCGCCGGTGCGGCGCATCTGGATGGGTTGGTCAAAATAGTGGTCGACTACGGGATCTCCGTTATTCCGGCGGCATTCCGGAATATTCCACATCAGCAGCAACCACGTTGGATCCCAGCAGAACGAATATTCTCAAATGTGGTTATCTCTGCGAGGTATGGCCGGGCGCGCTCAGGCGTGCGGCTGCACCCGGTTCAGAACGGAGAGGCCCTGCCACCGCGCGGCGGTCTCTGGTTCGATGTGCGTATCGAGAAGGTCGCATCGGTGCCGGCCGCCGACTGCTACGTGCGTTGGCGCATCACCAATACCGGAGGGGTTGCAATCGCGCTCAAGAAGGGGAGAGGCGGGTTCTACAGCCCCACCGAAGGGATCCGTCGTTGGGAGCCTCTCGAGTTCAGGGGCGTGCACATGGCGGAGGCGTTCGTCGTCCGGAGATCCGACGACCGTCTCGTCGGCATCAGCCAACCGTTCCATGTTGTCATTCAGTAGGTCGGGAGAATAACGGTCATGGCAGAGAAAGATACAGTGGGCGAGAAGTTCTACGCCCCCGTACGAATTTCCGAGACTGTTGGAGGCGTTCTCTTCTGGTTAGGAATTCCGCTGTCAATCGCAATGTTCTTCATCAGCGAGCCTTGGGTTGCGGTATTCATTGGAAAGAGATTCGCGGAGCTATTAAGCGATGGGCTACAATCGTTATTCCTAACCCTGTCGGTCACATTGTTTGTGCAAGGCGTCATGCACAGGCTGTATTTCTTGCCACGCGCAGAAGACGCGCGTCGAACGAACATACTGTCAAATGCATTCGGTGTGCCACTCTCACACGAAGTAACAATCGGCTACTACAATAACGATCTATCTGACCCTGTCCCGTGCTTAGCTGCGAACTGCATGGAAAGCGCGTTCTTTACGAAGGAATTGGCACGTCGGATGCTCGCGAAGACGAGGACCGTTTCTGCCGTCTACCTTGCGATCTACCTATTTCTACTTCTGACGCGGCGCGTGGATCTTGGAATGATCGAGCTGGCGGCGGGGGTGGTATTCAGCGAAGAAGTTGTCGCACGGTGGCTGCGCCTAGAGTTTCTGCGTCGGCGTAGCGAGGAAGCGTTCGAAAGGTTCCGAGACATCTTCGCCTGGAACAAGAGTTTCTGGGATGATTCCAGACGTGCCCAAGTGATAAAGCAGTTTGCGTTCTACGAGACCACCAAGGCGGTGGCGGCAATCCCCATATCAAGCAAGGTTTTCAAGTCGTTCAATCCAAAACTCTCCTCCGAATGGGACGAGATTCGAGAAAATTGCGGATTCTGATACGGGGAGCAGGAAGGTGCGGCCGATGGCTGTCCGCTGATGTAGCCACCGCTCGGAACTGTGTCGCAACTTTTCTTTCCGCCCTGACCTGTATGAACCACCCAGCCAGCCTGCTGCTGTGATAGCGATGATAGCGATCTATTTTGGGGCTGGTTCCGGATCTTTGCCGAATTTCCTGTGAGACTCTGGAAAAGGCCGTTCGCGATTGTGATCCAGCGAGCACGGGATCGGCCACCTCAACGCCACCTCAACCCGCCTACGTCGTTTTGACGCGGTCGGTGACGATGAAACCCGGTCAATGTCGGTGGTCGTCGGAGTAGAAAATGCGCGGAATCAAAGGCTTGGCGCGTAAGTTGCTGAAATATATAAGCTATTGGAATCGTTTCATTATCGGCTCATAACCTGAAGGTCGTAGGTTCAAATCCTACTCCCGCAACCAAAAAACAGCACTAAATCAAAAGCTTAAAGCCCGACTTAATCAGTCGGGCTTTTGCTTGTGCGGTTTACATCAACGCCACATCAACACCGGACCAGAAAAACCGCACCAGCGTGCATAAGCGGGCAGCGACAGGCCACCGCGTGCAAAGAAACGCGACTAGCTGATAATCAAGCAAGGCGGGTGCACGTTGTCTCGTGACGATCCCCCAATAATCGAGTTACGATCTGCCATGTGCAATCTTTACTCAAACACCATGCCGGTTGCCGCCATGCGCCAGCTGTTCGCAGTTGATGCGAGCAACGATCAGCTCGGCAATGCGGAGCCGTTGCCTGCGATCTTCCCGAAGGGAAACGCTCCTGTCGTTGCTCTGACTGATGATGGTCAGCGCGCCCTACGAAATACGCATTGGGGTTTTGTGCTGCCCCAGGTCTCAAAAAAGACCGGCAAGCCGATTCAGCCGAAGGCCGTGAACAACGCGCGAGACGACAAGCTGCGAACGTCGCCCTTCTGGAAGACGAGCTTTGTCGAGCGCCGGTGCCTGATCCCAGCGACGAGCTTCTGCGAGGCCAAGGGTCGCAACCCGGCCACCTATGTCTGGTTTGGCGTGACAGGCGAGGGCAACCGGCCGCCCTTCGCCTTTGCGGGTGTCTGGCGCGCATTCAACGGCAATTACGGCGGTGAGCACCGCGAGATGGTCACCTCATCAATGGTGACGACAACGCCGAATGAGCTGGTGCGGGATACCCACCCGGACCGGATGCCTGTGATCCTGCATCCGGAAGACTACGAGGAGTGGCTGACAGGTCGGCCGGAACCAGCCTTTGCTCTGTTACGGCCATTTCCGGCTGAATCCATGGTCATTCATCAAAGCGGCGAAGGCCTGAAATCCGACAAGGGCGGTCTGTAATTTCGGTCGAGAAATCCGATCGGTCTTGACACGCGGGGGCTCTATCGCAGATGGAGAACAAAAGAAGAACTCGCAAGGATTCTCATGCCACTGCACCGCGTCCGCCAGCCTGTCATTGCCAACGGTTTCCCAATGCGCCTCGTCAGCATGCCCGCCAGTGCGGGGTTCCCGTCGCCTGCGGGAGATGATCTGGAAGATGAGATCGACCCGATGGCCTGGGTGGTGCGGCATCCGGCCTCGACCTTCTGGTGGCGCGTTGAAGGCGATTGCCTGTGGGACGTGGGCATCCGGGACGGCGACATCATTGCGGTGGACCGCGCTGGGAAACGGCGCGTCGGGCGCGCGGTCCTGGCCGTGGTGGAAGGGGCGGTGACGGCGAAGATCCTGCGTAAGCGTGAGGGCAGATATTACCTCGCTCCGGCCAACAGCCGCGAACACTTTCCGGACATTGAGTTGACGGAAGACAGCGAGATATGGGGCGTGATCGCAGGAGTCGTGCGCCGCTATGATCTGGCATGAAGCGGCCTATCGCGATCAGCGACAGCGCAAACTTCTATGTGAGCGCCGAGCGAATCTTTGATCCGACTCTGAAAAACGTGCCGGTCATCGTCCTGTCGAACAATGATGGTTGCGCCGTGGCGCGCAGTGATGAGGCAAAGGCGCTCGGGATCAGGATGGGCGAGCCGCTGCATTTGATCCGAGATAAGGTTGAGGCGCATGGCGTGCGCGTGTTCAGTTCCAACTACACGCTCTACGGGGATATTTCCCGGCGGGTGGTCGAGGTCTATGAAGACTTCACACCGAATGTGGAAATCTACTCGATAGATGAGTGCTTTCTCGACTTTTACGGCTTTAAGGACCGCACGGCCCACGCCCGCGCTATGCGCGCGGCGGTGCTACGGCGCATTGGCGTGCCGGTCCGTGTCGGGATCGCGCCAACCAAGACACTGGCGAAATGTGCGAACGACATTGCCAAGAGGAACCCGATCTTCGCAGGCGTGCTGGACATGATGGATGACACTCTGGCTGACTGGTTGTTGCCCATGGTGCCGGTGGGCGACCTCTGGGGTGTCGGGCGTCAGACAGAGAAAAAGTTGCACGGCCTCGGCATCCGCACCGCAGCTGAGTTGCGAGACATGCCTCTCAGGCAAGCCCGCAGCCTCGGCACGGTTGTTCTCGAACGCACCGTGCTGGAACTGCAGGGGGAGCCATGCCTATCCTTTGATGAGGTGGAGCCACAGCGCAAAGGCATGGCCGTCACCCGCTCGGCCGGAACGCCAATGACAGACTTCGACACGCTGTTTCAGGCGCTCACCGCTCATGCGACCCGCGCGGCTGAAAAGCTGCGCCAGCATGGCCTGGTTGCTGGAACGCTGACCGTGTTTTTTCACACCAACCGGCACCGCATGGATCGACCACAATATGCGGGGTCCCGCACCACCCGCATGACGCCGATGTCGTCGGACACCTTCGATCTTGTCGATGCAGCTCGGCGATGCGCGCAGGCAGCATGGCCGAAAGACCAAAGCAGAGCCTTCGGCTTCACCAAGGCGGGGATTTTGCTGGACGATCTCCTGCGGTTTGAGGATCGGCCGTTGACGCTGTTCGATGCGCAGAACCCAAAGTCGCAGGCGCTAATGACCGCGCTCGATCAAGTGAATGATCGCTTCGGGAAGAAGACGATGGTACTGGCAAGTGAGGGGATGAAACGTTCATGGAAGCTGCGTTCTGACCATAGAAGCCCTCGCTATACCACGCGGCTTTCCGATCTGCCGGTGGTTCGGTAAATAGCGGTCAGCGCATCACTGCATGCTCCCTTCCCGATGCGTTGATAGTCGCGTTCTGCAGCTGATGCAAAAACCTTCGCGAGGATCGCTTTGAGCCTAAATTTACCTTAGCCGCGCAGAGCTTGAGCGTTCGCCATCATTCAGCAAACCAACGAGACGAAGGCACGCCAAAGCGCCCCCTGTTCAATTGGGCCGCCCCGCCGTTAGATTGTATAATGAGGAGCTTCGACATCCAGCCTGCGCCGAATGGCAAGCCACTCCAACTCACCTTCGTACCCGTACCAGTCGCTGACGGCCATGTCGGACAGGTGGCGCTGAATTTCCCTTTCAGGGATGGCGCGGATGGTAGCACCCCCAGCAGCTGACATTTGCACTTCAAGCTGCACAGCACAGGCCTGATCAAGGTAGAAGGATCGGAAGAAGGCTTCGCCCGCCGTCGCTCCAAACACAAAGGCCCCATGCCAGGCTTCGATGATGGCTTTCTTGCCCATTCCGGCGTTAAGAAGCCCTGACAGAAAGTCATCCGTGCATTCGAACTCGTAATCAGTATACCCGATCACGTCACCGCCGCCGATCATGAGGTACGCTTGGCTGAGCGGCTGGAGCCCCTCTTTCTGGGCCGAAACTCCCATGATCGCCTTTGTGTGAATATGCATGATGCAATTCATCTCGGGGTTGGCTTCGAAGAAAAGCTTCCCGATTTCAGTTGCCGATGGATTGGGCGCACCGTTCTCGGGGTTATGATTGGTGCGATCAAAGCCCACCTTGATCAGATTTGAAGCCGTGACCTCCTCATGCATCCAGCCATAGTGGTGCGTCAGAAGCGCTTCTTCGCCTGGCACGCGCAGGGCGTGCCATTGGTTGGTCGTATCCGTCAAACGGTACTTCACAAGAGCGTTGTAAATCGCCGCAAGCTCGCAGCGCGCTTGCCACTCGGCGTCACTGCAATTGGCTGGTCGCTGCCCATTGGGCTGTGGGGTCTGAATGTTCATGGTCGCACTCCTTGTGTTCTTGCACAGGATAGCATCCCGCGCGCGGTAGATTTGACTTGAAACGCCCTTGATTGTGCCGAAAACTCCCCTTGTGCCGCATGTGTCTTTTGTCCTTTTCCCCGAATTCCAAATGCTGGCCTATGTGCTCGCAACGGAAACCCTGCGCGTTGCCAACAAATGCCTGGGGCAAAGGCGGTTTACCTGGCAAACCCGCACAGCCACTAACGCCTCCATTCACGCATCGAACGGAGCCTTGATCACCCCCGATAGCCTTGAGTGGACCGATACGCCCAAAGCCGACTTGATCTTGTTCTGTGCTGGCTATCGGCCACTGGATCACCTCACCGCGCGCGTCCGTGCCTATTCGTCCCGTGCAGCAACAAAAACATGCGTCATCGGCGGTGTGGACACCGGAACTGTGATTCTTGCCGAACTGGGGTTGCTGAATGGCCATCGAGCTGTTTTGCATTACGAGGCGGAAGCCGCTTTCCGCGAGCGATGGCCAGAAATTGCGGTTACAAATCAGATATACTGCCTCGACAATCAGCGACTGACCGCAGCCGGAGGCACGGCCACCGGAGACGCGATCTTGGCATGGATTGCGCGGGATGTGGACGCACCCCTCGCCGAAGCGGCATCGACAAGCATAATCCATGGCCGACCGAGAAGCGGCGACACGCCACAACGCAGTTTCATTGGCAATGACCCGCTGCTGATGAGAATGCACCACCTTATGATGGAGAACATGTCACAGCCGATTTCAATACGGGAGATATGTCGTGAATTGGGTCAGTCTGCAAAGCAGTTGCGGCGACGTTGCATGGTGGCCTACGACCAGACACCTTCGTCATACTACCGCAAAATTCGGCTGGACGTTGCCCATAACATGTTGGCCAATTCATTGATGCGCGTGAGCGAGATTGCGATCAAATGCGGATTTGAATCCGTGTCCAGTTTCTCGCGCGCCTGTCGCACCCAGTTTGGTTGCCCACCCAGCCAGATTAGAGCGCAGAACTCAAGGACGCGACAATGAGCGTCCGATTTGTCCGCTCAGCAGGCCTTAGTATTTGGCGCAGCGAAGGTCAAAAAAGCCCGAATGAAAGGTCGATCGCAGGATAGGCAAGCACCACTCCCGATTCGCCAGGGGTGCACAATTGTGCCCATTTCGGCGCGCGACAGTGGACGAGGTCGCATGCCATCATGTCCGCGCAGCGACTCGCTGCCGTTCTTTGAAACTGTGAATCCTTGAAACAGGCCGGGCGTGACGTTGCGGTCGAGGCGTCAGGCGCTTCCCGCAAGCAATTGCCCGGCCCCTTTTCACCTGCACGCCCGCGCCTGATCGCGCATCACGGCGTAGTCGCTGAGCATCCGGATCACGACCGCGCCCTCCGGCAGGGTAGCCAACTCGGCAGCGGCGCGCGCCTGGTCGGTTGCGCTGTAGGGCACTACGGGCGGACATGGCGCGCGCGCGTCAGAACTGACCGTCGCGCAGCCGCTCAACCAGAGCATCGCGATCAGCGGGACGACGGCTGGCGGCATCGAGCATCTGGCGCTGAATTTCATCGGTCTTCTCCGAGTTTGAAAGACGCTCCGCCAGCCGCCCTGTGCGCTCACCCGCGCGGCGGAGGTTCAGCAGGAACAGGGCGATGGTGGTGACGGCCAAAAGCAAACCCAGCGCCCTGCGCGCCGGGCCGCTGACGAGGGTCGCGGTGATCCAGCCCATCACCGCTGCCCCCGTTTCCAGTCGTCGATCCGGGCGTGGATGGCGACGGCGATACCGATCAGGGCCACGATGATGAACACCCAGCGCAGGGTGTCGAGGTAGGGCACCAGCGGCAGGATGGCGGATTGGGTTTCTGCTAGGACCTCTTGAGCGACCTCGACACCGGCAGCACCAACGGTCGCCACCCCTGCCGCGCCGCCGCCTTTCAGGGTGCGGCTCTCGGCCAGCACCTCACGCGCGGGCGGCACTTCTGGCACGAAGGGCGTGGCGCGTGCGGGGAACGGTTCGCCCCAGGACCGCGCGGGCCCGAGATCGATATGCATGAAGCCTGAACGAGGATAGGTGCCGAAGCCCAGAAACCCCACAGCACGAGCGGCCTCGGCGAATGCAGCCGGATCATGGTTCGACATGGCGATATCGAACGCGGTGCCCAGCATGTGCTTGGAGCGCGGCGCTCCGCCCACGGCGCGGTTGTGAGCCGGGCTGCGGTAGGCCGAGCGCACGATCAGCGGCTTGCCAAGCCGGTTGCGCAGGGTCTGCAGCTTGTCCATGGCCTCGGTGTTGATCTTGATCGCGCCTTCGCGGCGACTGGCGATCTCGGCGGGAGAGAAGTTCGGCCAGCGCCAGGCGCTCTCAGGTACGTCGCGGAAATGGGCATATGTCGTGGTTGGCATATCGGTCTCCAGAAATGCGTAACCCGCCTTCTGGGCGGGTCGGTGGCAGGTTTGTCGGTGTGATCGTTGGTCAGTCGCTGCGGCCGCGCTGAAACGCTTCGAACATTAGATCACGCATGGCCCGGATGTCGGTCTCGATCCGCTCCAGCCGGTCGGCGTCGCCCTTGCGGTCCTCGGCGCGCTGGCGATCGACGCGGTCGCGTTCGGCCAGAAGCTCGCGGTCCAACCGGGACAGCATTGCGTCATTGGTGAACGCCCTGCGCGAAACGGCGGCCAGCAGCGCGATGGTGCCACCGATCAGCGCTGTGATGGCGGCAGTGATGCCGTGGTCGCGCAAGGTCGCGGCGACTTCCTGCACGAGGGAGTTACGTTCTGTCATGGTGATTTCCTTTGAACGATCGTGATGCGCCTGCAAAACGGCGGCTGGTCACATCCGGTCAGCCGACCTTGAAGCCCCAGAAGGACGTGTGCTCGGCCGCGAAGTAGCCGTCCTGCGCGCGGAAATAGCCCTGCAATTCGACGGTATCGCCTGCGCTCAGTGGCACCATGGTCTGGAGCCAGATGGCAGTCGCCAGCGAAACATGGGTGGCCGAGCTCTCGCCGAACGAGCCCCGGATTTCCGTGATGCCGTTCAGCACCAGCCGTCCGCGCATCCGGGCCGAGGTGCTGGAATTGACCTTGAAGAGCAACGTCGCGCCGAGGAGGTATGTCCCGTCGACGGGCGCGGTGAAGAGGCTTGTCCCGGCATCGAACCCACCCTGATCATTGTAGTCGGTGTTGTTCAGGCCGATCTTTGTCCAGGTGCCGACGCCGACATAGTTGTCGTAATCGGTATAGGCCTTGAAACGGGGTAGTCGCGGCTGGTCGGCAATGCCGCTCGTATTGTCGACGATGATACCGTCGAAGAACGTACTGCCGTCGGGCGAGACTGCGAGGCGGAACTTGTCGGAGCCGAACAGCCCCAGCAGCGCCTTAGTCACGAAGCCAGTCTGCAGAGTCAGGCCGAGATCGTCGCCCGCCGCCTCCTTGTTCATGGTGTAGAAAAGATCGCCGGTGCCGCCCTCGGCCAAGGTCTTCGCCGTCCAGAGCGCGGCGTTCAGCTTGGCCGAGAACGGGTTGGCGGCGTCAGCGGTGGTGCCGACGCCCAGCAGTGCGAGATTCTGTAGCGCCTCGGGTGTCGTCCCGACCCATGTCGCCCCGTCGTAGACGAGCAGCAAGCCCTCGTCCTCGACCCACGCCCGCCAGCCGGTGCGCGGTGGCAGACGCAGCCAGGCTCCGTCAGTGAACAGCGCAACATTCTGATCCCATCCTGCCCAGTCGCTGGTGGCACCCGAGGCGACGATGTAACGCTCACCGTCATCCGGAGAACCGGGCGGCGCGGTCAGATCGCGGTCGAGAACCGAGAGTTGCACAAGCCCATCGAGCAACCGCAGCGCCTCGTTGTGGGTGACGTGCTTCTGGGCCTGCGCCGCCAGGATGTAGGGCAGAGCCAGGTTGGTCGTAGCGTCGGACATGGTGGTCCTTTCAGAATGCCAGTGTGACGGTCTTGGCCGCGCCTCGCCCGATCAGGGCGGAGAGCTGGTAGATGCGAATGTCGAGCCCGTCGCCCGGGCCCAGAAGCGCGCCCCAATCAGCCGTTTGGTCGGCGCCGGTATAGATGACGTTGGGTGTCGAGGTGGTCAGCGTGCGTTTGTTGGTCGCCCCATCGACGATCTCGACCTCATAGGCTTCGACTTCCTCGATCAGCGGCACTTCCACCGCGCCCCAGCTGGCAGCCGAAAGCGCGCGGGACCGCCGTGCCCAGCGGATCGTCAGATCGCCTGGCGTACGCGGTCGTCGCCACGGCTGCTCGACATGAACGACGGAGAATGGCCGGAGCCCAGCGCCAATCGGCGTGAAGCTGGCAGCGACATAGGTTTCATCACTGAAAGACCGGCTCGCGGGACCGATGCGCCAGTTCCACGGAAGCCCGAGATCAGCCTCGGCGATCGGCAGCGAGGCAAGGCTTGCGTCCAGCACCACAATTCGCGTGCCTGCCGGAGCCGGGTTGGCCATGGCCGCCTCCGTGCCCCGCTGGCCACGCAGCAGACGCGTCAGGCGATAGCGGCCCGGCGCGATCAACTCGGCAGCGCCCGCTTGCACGATTTCCCAGATGCCGGGGGCACTCTCGACGGCGATGGCATTGGCCCCGCCGAACAGCGTCAGGTCCGTGACACTTTCCAGCGTACCAGAGAGCAGGTCAACGACGAGCGTATTGCCGAGATCGAACCGTGATGTGGGCCCGGAATGGAAATCAGAGACCAGATTCCCGATCCGCGCCCGGCCGCCAAAACTGGTCAGCAGCTCAAAACTGTCGGTCGAGGGGCTGCGGAACACCGCCATCTCTCCCGGCCAAGGAACCGCGTGCGCTGCGACCATTGGGCGATGGGCCGATTGGTCCTCGGTCAGCTGCGGCAGGTCCAGCAGAACTGCTTCGGGCGCGCCGAACACGACAGGGCTCAAGAGCGACGACGGACGTGGCGATCCGGGCGGCATATCGTAGGCTGCCCGGTCCTGATGCACCGCCTCGATGCCTCGCGCCTCTGCGTCGGCAATGGAAACGAGCCGCAGGCCACTCTGCCGCCCGTCGTGTTGCAGCGTCACGACATCCGCTGGATCAAGGCCCAGCCGCGAGGGAGGCAGGCGGAATGCAGCTGTTTCCCGCCCGGTCCATGCTTCCATGAGCGCGCGGCGGCACCGCCGTTCAGCCTCCTCGGGCGGGACCGCCATGGGAAAACTCTCCGAGGCAATCCGGGTCGTGTCCACGGTGATGCGGCGCGCCTCGACAAGGGCGGCGTCGTAGTCCTCGTCGGCCCGCGCCACCTGCCATTTCAGGGCCTGCGGCAGTTCGGTCTCCTGGCCGCGCGTCAGTTCCAGCACATCGCCGTCGCGAGCGGAAACAAGATCGTCGTGGGTCACGCTGGCCAACGGCGGCGGCCGCAGCGACTTTGACCCGGCGCGAGAAGGCCGCCATCCGGGCGTTCGCCGCTTCCATCTCACGGCTGAGACGGCCGAAGCCACGCGATCCGGCCTCGCCGACACCTTCAAGTTCGGCGCGCACCTGCCTTCCGCCGACCGCCGCAAGGCGGACGCTAACCCGTTTTTCCGCCATGGGATTGCTCCATCTGTTCGTTGAGTTTTGCCACCATCACCGCCTCGATCACGGGCAGCAGTTCGGCCATGGCCGGAGGCGGGATGCCTAGGGCGCCCCCGAGAGCCAGCGCAGCCGTCATGTCCCAGCCGATCACCGCGCCGGGCAGCACGCGGAGCTGGCCACCAAGACGGCCGACAAGGTCCCAGACCTGCCAGCCCTCAAATGTCAAAGGCTGGTTCAGCCGCGCCGGGCAGTCTTCGCAGGTCGCTTCGCACGCTTGGCAGTAGCGCTCGCCCCCGCCGAAGGACCACTCGGCAAGGACGCGGAGACGTTTTTTTCATTTTCCAGCAGCAGGCCTTTTGAAACGTAGGTCAGCTGGAAGGCTTCAAAGATCGGCCAGATGTCGAGAAGCGCGTCGATGGCGTCGGGACTCGGGTCGATCGCGTTGCCGTCAGCATCACCGATGCCCTCCCAGGAGAGGACCGCCCGCCGCGCCAGCGCCTTGGCGAAGGCAACCGCGCGTTCCTCGTCCGATGCCTTTCCGGGCACCTCCTCCACGGCAGGATCGCTGCGGGTCGCCACCATCAGCGCCGTGGTCAGCGGGCGCAGTTGTACCCGCACACCGGGCACAAGGTCATGCCAGCGTGGTTCATTCGTCAGATCGAGCGTCAGCATCTAATATTCCTCGATGTCGTTGATCAGGGTTGCGGTGCACATCCGGTCGACCGTGCTGTCGCGCGCGGCTTGCCAGTCGAAAGTGGCCTGCACGCCCTGAGGCCCGGAAATCTCGATCCGGGGGCGTGGCAGGTAGACGGCGTGCACGGTAAAGGTGAAACTCTCACCAGACGGCAAGACGTAGGCAAACTTGAGCTCGCAAGGATCGCCATTGATCGCCTGTGTCACCAGCGTCTGATCGGCGAACCGGACCTCGATGGAGCCGGTCAGAGCCGCAATGGACGGGTCCGCGCCGTCGATGCGGCCGTCCGAGCGGATGGTTTCGATCCGGTCGAGGTTGTTGGCATAGGTGATGTCGGCCGAGACCACATTGCCGAGGGCCGAGCCATTCCGCGTGATCGCCCCGTTGAAATGCCCGAAGCGCTTCAGTTCCAACGCAGCGGCGGTTCCCGCGCTGGTCGTCGTGCCCGCGGCCTCGCCCTGCGCCACCAGCCGCGCCGTCGCGGTCAGCAAGGAACACTTCGGCGATGATGTCATCCATGCCCGCGCCGATTTGGATGAGCAAGCCTATCACATTCACGCGGTCATCATGCCGCGTGCTACGGTTCAAAAATACGGCGTGGAATGCAGCGTGTTGCAGCCCTCGATCCATCCGTTGATCAAGGACTACGAGGCGGCGCAGGATAGCGTAGGTGTCTGGTTCGCGCCTTTGAACCTTGTGCGAGGCGAACGCCGCAAACAAGCAATCCGAGATGCATTGAACAACGGCAAGACACCACCCATCAGCCCACGCCACGTTCGGCCTCCAGAAAAGTTCGCCAAAGTCCAATTCGCCCTCCCGCAACCAAATAACAGCGCTAAATCAAAAGCTTAAAGCCCGACCTAATCAGTCGGGCTTTTGCTTGTCCGGTTTACATCAACGCCACATCAACACCGGAACAGAAAAACCGCACCAGCGTGCATAAGCGGGCAGTGACAGGCCGCCGCGTGCAAAGAAACGCGACTCGCAGTTAATCAAGCAAGGCAGGCGCGCCTTGTCTCGTGACGATCCCCAAAAATCGCGTTAAGATCTGCCATGTGCAACCTTTACTCAAACACCATGCCGGTTGCCGCCATGCGCCAGCTCTTCGCAGTAGATGCGAACAACGATCAGCTCGGCAATGCGGAGCCATTATTGATGTCGAATGCTGATTGTTCATGGGAAAGCCCTCTGTCAACCGAGGCAAAATCACCTCGATCAACAGCACACACCCAACATCTCAAATCGCGAAACACATCTCTACTCCGCGCAACGCCAGAAACAAGCGCCCTATCGCGGAGCGATTTAGTGCCGGAGCCCAATCTGCCCCGTCGACGAGGCGCGGCGAATGGCGGCTAAGGTGGACCGCTGCAATTACAGCCCAGTGCTACGTATGATACAAGATCCGCCAGTTGAGGCATTCTTAGACCTGCCAATAAGGCCTACCGTAATGCTTGATCGGTTCCACTCGACGGCACAGGCGTCGGCCAATGGTATTTTAGTTCGCGCCACGAGCGCTTCGGTCCGGCTCCTCGGGTTGCCTTCAGGCGAGGCACAAAAGCGGCGTGGCTCTACGATAGCGTCCGTCGTCCTGAAGGGACGCGCAGCCTCGGCGCCCCCGGTCCGGAGCCATCCTGCCCAACCTAACCCGCTTCTGACTTTGCCTTGGGCGGCATCCTGCAGAACTTCGTCAGGCCCAGGATCACCAGAGCGTTGGCGATCATCGCGACCGGAATTGGGAAGCCGCCCGTCGTCGACAACCATTGCGCCACCAAGGCCACGGTCGTTCCCCCGGCGATGATCTCGGGTTTCACCGTCGTTCCATCGCAGATCGCCGCGCGGATCTTCGGATCGTATTCCTTCAGAAAGCTCATCGCTCGCCAGCGCGACTGAGCGGGCTCGGCGGAATCGCGCTTATCGAAAGGTTCCGCATACGGGGGCGCCGGGGACCACCCGGCATCCGCCAACGCTTGGCCGAGCTGCTCTAAAGCTTCCATTTCGGAAATATTTTGTGTCATATGTTCAGACTCCATGGGAGAGGACGAATAGCAGTGATCGAGATAGATTGCCGGAACGAGCACGGCTTACCCATATCTGGCATCGTGGATTATACGGACCCTGATGGTCAGGAACACTGTTTTGTTTTCAAAGATGGCCGCTTCATGGTTCATCTCGGAACCCGCCTTATCCACTTGATGCCGTCTGACGGGCACTGGTCAACTTATTGCCACCTGCCACCACACACCGCGCGGGCGTCACCCATCTGCCCGTCGATGCAGATCGACCTGTCTACCTCATGGTGGCGCGCCATGATGACAGCTGGGACGATCAAAGGCTGCTCCGCGGCAGGCCGCCTAAAGGTCGGGGTCATCGACATCCCGTTCCGCCCCGAGGGGAGCCTGTCGCATGTGCGGATAATTGACACCGATGGTAATGATGTCGGGATGGAGGATTTGCCTCCTACGTCGCACGGGCAGAGGGTCTGCCGCCTTCTCGGTGCGCGGGCCGATGGGCCGGACCGGGGTCTCCTTCCCGACGCGGACATGTATCTCGTCGATGTCTCATTGGCCGGTGCAGGTTGGGACTTTACAAAAATCGCACCAGCGATAGAGACTTTGGCCAAAGTGGTTGGCGTCGATTTTATCAATATCTCCGGCGGCTCCTTCTGCGTGGACCCGGAGGCGCGTCCCGACTTCGAGGATAACTTTGTCGATGCCGTTGAAGCCGTGGAGGCGAACGGCACACGGATCTTTGCAGCCGTTGGCAACGACCAGAGCAAAGACGTGGCCTTTCCCGCCGCCTTGGCCTCCGTCGTCGGCGTCGGCGCGATTGGGCCGTCCGGACTGGCCCCCGAGGGCACGATTCTCGCAGCCTATGACACGACCAGCAGGGACATCGATGGGGCGTTTGGGCATCTTCCGGAAGGGCAGCCCATATTCCACTATTACGACACGGCAAGCGGTCCAGGACTGAATGTTGTGGGGCCGGGAATGGCCATCGTCATGCGGGTCGAAGATAATCAGTTTATGGAGTATTATGGCACGTCCTACGCCTGCCCCATCGTTCTGGGCGCGATCGCCCCTTTCCTTGACAGGACCACCATCAGCCCCGATTCGGATAGGCACGACGGCGAGGAAGATTGGATGGAGCGGCTACGGAAACTCTGCACCAACTTGGGAATGTCAGAAGATCGGCAAGGTTGGGGTTTGCCTCGACCGCCAAACCCGCTATCATCAAAGGAATAAGCAGATGGATGAGACAATTGATGCGTGTAACGGTTAGATTGCGGCGAAGTGATTCGCGTCGACCGCTGAATGCGGAACCCGTAACGATGCAGGCCATCGAACGGCATCCTCACGTCAAGATTCTCAACATTTATGGACGCGGCCGCTACGCGTCGGTTGAGACGACTGAAGAAGGGCTGGCCAGCCTCAAGCGGGATCTCGGCGATGCCTTCGCCTTCATGCAAACGCCGAAGGCCAAGGCGTTTTCAGGAGTCACCGCTTCGGGAGCGTGATCTCGGCGCGCCTCTCGCATCTTTCGCTTGGGTGATGCCCGCATCTCTTCGAAGACCCATTACTTCAGATTGTTAGACGTCTACTCGTCTCTCGCAGCCCCGTGACCCAAGCTTCGGTTGCGTCTTTCCATTGACGTCTCCGGACAAGCCTCCGGCAAGTAGTCATGTCGAACGATCACGCCAGCCGGGCGTGCATGGAGGTCTGCGGCACTGCATTCATCCGCGAACTGGACCCGGCATTCATATCCCGGGAGAATGAAGGACATCGTCGTCCACAGTGATGCGATACGAGAACCGATCTTGGTGTCAACCGCAGCGAAAACGCACATTGTCCGCTCAGCAAACCTTGGTTTTTGGCGCAGCGAGTGTCGGTAATTTGCCCCGATCGAAGGTCGATCGCAGAATAGCCAAGCACGACTCTCGATCCGCCAGAGGTTCACAATTGTGCCCATTTCGGCGCGCGACAGAGGACGAGATCGCATGCCATCATGGCCGCACAGCGATTCGCTGTCGTTCTTTGAAACCGTGAATCCGTGAAACGGGCCGGGCGTGACGTTGCGGTCGAGGCGTCAGGCGCTTCCCGCTGGGCACTTGCCCGGCCCATTCTTCACCCGCACGCCCGCGCCTGATCGCGCAGGACGGCGTAATCGCTCAGCATCCGGATCACTACCGCACCCTCCGGCAGGGTAGCCACCTCGGCAGCGGTGCGCGCCTGGTCGGCGGCGCTGTAGGACACTACGGGCGGACATAACATGTCTGCGTTAGAACCGTCCGTCGCGCAGCCGCTCAACCAAAGCACCGCGATCAGGGGGGCGACGGCTGGCAGCCTCAAGCATCCGGCGTTGGACGTCATGGGTTGTCTCCGATGTTTGCAAACGTTCCGCCAACCGCCCAGTACGCTCACCCGCGCGGCGGAGATTGAGCAGGAACAGGGCGATGGTGGTGGCGGCCAGAAACAGGCCCAGCGCATTGCGTGCCGGGCCGCTGGCGAGGATCGCGGTGATCCAGCCCATCACCGCTGCCCCCGTTTCCAGTCATCCATCCGGGCGTGGATAGCGACGGCGATACCAATCAGCGCCACGGTGATGAACACCCAGCGCAGGGTATCGAGGTAAGGCACCAGCGGCAGGATGGCGGATTGGGTCTCTGCCAGGACATCCTGTGCGACCTCCACACCGGCGGCACCGATTGTCGCTACCCCGGCCGCGCCGCCGCCTTTCAGAGTGCGGCTTTCGGCCAGAACCTCACGCGCGGGCGGTACTTCCGCTACGAAGGGCGTGGCGCGTGCGGGGAACGGTTCGCCCCAGGACCGCGCCGGGCCGAGATCGATGTGCATGAAGCCCGATCGGGGATAGGTGCCAAATCCAAGAAAGCCCACGGCGCGGGCTGCCTCGGCAAACGTGGCGGGATCATGGTTCGACATCGCGATGTCGAACGCGGTGCCCAGCATGTGCTTGGAGGCCGGGGCCCCGCCAACCGCGCGGTTGTGGGCGGGGCTGCGATAGCCTGAACGTACGATCAGCGGCTTGCCGAGCCGGTTGCGCAGGGTCTGCAGCATGTCCATGGCTTCGGTGTTGATCTTGATCGCACCGGTGCCGTGGCAGGCGATCTCGGCGGGCGAAAAACTGGGCCAGCGCCAAGCGCTCTCGGGCACGTCGCGGAAATGGGCATAGGTCGTGGTTGGCATGTCGGTCTCCAGAAATGCAAAACCCGCCTCTTGGGCGGGGTGGATGGCAGATTCGTTGGTGTTTTCGCCGGTCAGTCGCTCCGGCCGCGCTGAAACGCTTCCTGAAAGAGGCGGCGTTCATCTCGGCGCTGATCTTCGTAGTTCTCAACATCTTTGACTGGCTTCATATCCGAGGCAACAAATAGAAAGGTCGACATGTCCAGCACATCCAGTTGCCTCGTCACGAAACTGTCGCATTACGTATCCATGTCCGAGGCGGATCGCGCAAGGCTGGCCACGCTCGAAAAGGCAGAGCGGAATTTCGATGCCGGACAAGAGGTGTATCAGGGGGGCGACGAGAACAAGGACCTCTATGTCGTGAAGCATGGCTGGGCCTTCAGCTATACCGATCTGCCCGATGGCCGCCGCCAGATCGTCAAGATCCATCACCCCGGCGACATCGTCGGCTTTCCCGATGTCGCTCTCAAGCACGCCACGACCACATTGCGCACCGTCGAAGAGGTGTGCCTGTGTCCGTTTCCAAAATCGTCGCTCGACGAAATTCTCAGGAAATCTCCGAAGCTCTCGGCGCTTTTGCTGTCGATTGCACTGCGAGACCAGGTTGTTCTCATTGATGTGTTGCGGGCAATGGGCCGGATGAGCGCGCAGGAACGGGTCAGCTACATGCTGCTGGACCTGATCGCGCGGCTGCGGATCACCAATCAGGATATGACCGATACGATCCGCCTGCCGATGACCCAGAGCCAGATTGCCGATTATCTTGGGCTGACCAATGTATACATCAGCAAGACATTCATCCGCATGGAAGAGGACGGCTACATTCATCGCGATCAGAATCGCCTCCGGATCCTTAGGGAGGATGCGATGATCGCACTCACGGATTTTCACGATCGATATGCCGACATGGATACCTCATGGTTTCCGCAGGACTAGGGGCACCGGACTGATTCAATCCAGTTGCAAGCCCGGTTCGGTCATATCGCGCATTCTAAGAGTATCAGCGGATGCGCCGCTTGCATGGCTGCATGTGCGCGGGAACTAAACGGCAAGTGAAGTGGGTGCTCCTTTGATGATGTAATAACTCTGCAAGCTGCTGATTATAAGTACTACTATCGCATTTAACGCCTGGGGGTGAACAATGAAACTTTGGCCTTTCGTAGTCTGTATCATGCTGATTCTGGCAGCTATCGTTCCGGATGTCGGCATAGTCATTTGCGCGATGATCCCTGTCATTCAGATCGCCCTGACCCCGACTTTCAAGCCTGTCAGGGCCGTGAGGGGCGGCATGCCTGCAACCACTCAAACCAATGCGTCGGAAATGCCGACTGCGAAAGGAGCCTAAAATGACTACCTTGAAAGACCTCTATATCGAAGAGCTTCAGGATCTCTGGTCCGCGAATGACCAGATGTCGGACGTGGTGTCGGCCATGGCTGACAAGGCGTCCGACAGCAAGCTGGCCGACCGGCTGAGCTCAGCCAAGAACGGGATTGATCAGCACACCCGTCTTCTGAAATCCCTTCTCGAAAACACCGATGCAGAAGTGAAGAAGGAGCATTGCAAGGGCATGGAAGGGCTCGTGAAAGAGGCCCGCAAACACGCGCTCGATAGCGACATGAGCGGCGCCGCGCTCGATGTTGCGATTATCGCGCAATATCAGCGCCTGTGTCACTACGGGATTGCCGGTTTTGGCACGACCAAGGCCTTCGCGGAGGCGCTCGGATTGGATGGTGCTGTGCAGAAGCTCGATGGCGCGCTCGACAGGATCTATGGGTCTGACGAATTCATGACTGAACTTGCCGAACGGTCCAGGAACGTCGACGCCAAGGAGTGAGCGCAGCGGCCTGATGGTGAGGCTGAATTTTTGCCTCGCCATTTTACAGAAAATTCCAATTGGAGGGCGGGAAATATGGCTGCCTCCAACGACCACTTAACAAAGTCGACCACCCGCTCTCGCAACCAAGCGAGATATACGAAGCATTGGAAAAAAGGGGGGCAGGACAGGCACCTCGGGAACTTGAGAGCAATTACGCGGTTAAATCTTCCGTAACAGAAAGTTGAACAATCAGGAGAAATCACAATGCACGGCATCATCTATCTCATCGGCCTGATCGTGGTCGTTCTCGCGGTTCTCAATCTGGTCTTCTAACCTAAGGAGTTTATCATGACAAATACGGACAACGCCAAATCTGGCAATCAAAAACCTATTGGTGAGAAGGCCGAAGAAGTGGCCACCACTGTAACGGAAGAAGCGAAAGCGCGGGCGCAGGGCGTCGCTGATACGGTCGCGACCGAAGCCGGAAATTACGCGGGTCAGGCTAAGGACGCTGCAGCCGATGAGGTAAAAGGCGTCGCCTCAGCCTTGCGAACTGCGGCGGAAGAAATGCGCAGCGGTTCTCCACAGGAGCGGACGTTCAGCCAAATAGCCGAAGGTCTGGCCGATGCGTCTGATGCCATGCGCGACAAGGATCTGGGCGAGATGGTGGGAGCCGTCACCGACTTTGCCAAGCGCAATCCGATGGTCTTTCTCGGCTCTGCCGCCTTGATCGGTTTTGCGGCGACACGGTTTGCAAAGGCGTCCAGCGGCAGCTCTTCCAGCAGGACAGGCTACGGTCAGCAAGCGCGCCGAATGGATCGTCCTGCTGCCCCTGGCCGCTCTGACATCGCAAGTGCAGGCAGCGTGCAAAGCCCTGCAGTCACAACTTCTCATGAAGGGAATAAAGTATGACCACCGATCCAAACAAATCCACCGGAGGTCTGCTCGGTGATGCACTCACGCATGTCAGCTCTCTTGTGCGTAGTGAGGTCGATCTGGCCCGTGCCGAGGTAAACGAAAACCTCAAGAGCGCGGGGGCCGCCATCGGACTTATCCTTGGCGCTGTCGTCTTGGCCCTGACCGCCCTCAACGTCCTGTCCGCAGCGCTGGTCGCGGCGCTGACCGAAGCGGGTGTCCCTGCGGGCTGGTCGGCGCTGATCGTAGGAGTGATCTTTGCGATCATTGCTTACGTGATGCTCAACAAGGGAACGAACGATCTGAAACTCAGCAGTCTTGCGCCTTCGCGGACGGCTAAGAACGTAAAGCGCGATGCGCAGGCCGTAAAGGAGGTTTACGATGACAAATGATACACGCAGCCCCGAAGAGATCGAACGCGATATCGAACGTGAACGCGCCGGTTTGACGGATACGCTGGACGATCTCCAGGACAGGTTCTCGGTTGAGCATGTTGCGCGGCAAGTTTCGGACCAATTCCGCGAACATGGCGGCGACATCGGACGGTCCGTGTCAGAGGCGGTCAAACGTAACCCGGTTGCGCTGGCCTTGACCGGGGTCGGCCTTGCCTGGCTGATGATGGGCGACAAGTCCGGCGGACGCGACCGCTATGATCGTGATCGCCGTTTTGGCGGGTCCGGTTATGATGATGATCGTCATGATCATGATCATGTTGGCCGCACCGATCAGCGCAGCCCTGCAGCATCCGCCCCACAAGGTCGGACGATGGGTTCACAACCGGCGGATATTTCAAAATCATATTATTCCGGTCGTTATGGAAGTCATGAGTATACCCCGTCGTGGGCGCGGACGACTGGTGATGATGATCGGCAAGGTGTGGGAAGCAAGGTCCGTGACGCGGCGTCCGGTGCCGGTGACAGCGTTTCCGGTGCAGCATCAAGCGCTGCTGAAACCGCACGTAATGCGGGATCGACAGTTGCTGACACCGCAAAAGGTGCGGCAGATGCAGTAGCAGATGCCGGAAAATCCGTAGCTGACAGCGCCCAGAATATTGCCTCGTCCGCATCTGAACGGGCTGCAGCCTTGCGCGAACGCTTGGCCGAAGGCACTGAAAACCTGACGGAAGAGGCGCGCAACCGCGTGATTGCCGCGCGCGAGAGCGCCATAGAGGCGCGTGATGCTGCGGCATCTTACGCCCGTCAGGGACGCGACCGCGCTACCGATATCTTTGAAGAACAGCCGCTCATTGCCGGTGCGCTTGCTGTCGCTCTTGGCGCGGCTTTGGGTGCGGCGTTGCCACGCAGTCGGGTGGAAGATCAGTACCTGGGAGAGACGAGCGATCAGCTGATGGACGAGGCGGAACGGATCTTCGAGGAAGAAAAACAAAAACTCGGCAAGGTCGCAAAGGCTGCCACGGATGAAGCCAAAAACATTGTCAGCGAAGCCAAAGACGACGTTGATGATGCCGCCCCGGCAAACACGGCGGCTCAAGCGGTCGCTGACAAAGCGAAATCTGCAGGTCAACGCATTGTCGACGCTGCGGAATCCGAAGCCAAGAAACAGAACGTGGGTGATGTGAAGAAGTCGTAGGCGTGAACTGAACCGAACCTGTCAGCCCGCGCGCAAAGTGCGGGCTGACCGATTTGCAGGAGAGAACAAATGGCCCGTGGCAGAAACGCCGAAACACCGACGGAAATTCCGGCAAGGGGATGGAAAGACATCATTCTGCGTGTGAAGGACGAGTTGGCCTCGGATCACGTGGGGCTGATCGCTGCGGGAGTGGCATTTTATGCGTTGCTGGCAATCTTTCCAGCTATCACGGCGCTTATGGCGCTTGGTGGGCTAGTTCTGGAGCCTGCGGAGGTGACGACGCAGCTGGAGTCGCTGACAGAGATGATCCCGAAAGAAGCGGCACAGATCATCCTTGATCAGGCAGTCGCTGTCGCAGGCTCTGAACAGGCGGGTCTCGGTGTCGCGTTTATCATTGGTTTGCTGTTGGCAATCTACTCTGCATCCAAGGGAATGGGCAGTCTGATGGAGGGTCTGAACGTTGCATACGACGAAGAGGAAACACGCGGATTTATCAAAAAGACCCTTTGGACACTTGGGCTGACCGTATTTCTGATCATCGGTTTGGTTCTGGGCCTTCTTGCGGCACTTGCGGTGCCGACAGTGCTGGGCGTCATCGCGCTTCCCGATTGGCTGGAGACGATTCTGGCTCTATCCCGGTGGGTAATATTGGCACTGATGACCGTAATCGGCCTAGCCGTGTTGTATCGCTATGGTCCATCCCGGGATGATGCCGAATGGAAATGGTTGTCACCCGGCGCGATTGCGGCCTGCGTCATCTGGATAGCCGCCTCTGTAGGGTTCTCTATCTACGTCAGCAATTTCGGCAGCTACAACGAGTCCTTCGGGAGTATGGCCGGGGTCATAATTCTACTCATGTGGCTATGGATTTCTGCTTTTATCGTGCTGCTGGGTGCAGAGCTCAACGCCGAAATGGAAGCGCAGACAGCCGCCGACACGACCGTTGGACCGGATGAGCCGATGGGAACGCGGGGCGCAGAGAAGGCAGACAATCTAGGTGCTGCCAAGGGCGCTTCCTGACCGGGAAAACTGCCCGATCAGGGACCGGTTTATGCCACGTGCTGCCAGCCGCTTGGGACGAGGGTGCGTTAACTACCTTTGCCGTATGGGCTGACCATAGGGAACCGCAAATGGCCTTGCGCCGGTCAGGATAGCAACACCCGGCCCGACAATGGTGGTCAGGGTTGGGTGCTTGGCGGTAAGACCACCAGTGTATGTGCCAAAAGCAGGAAGGATCAAGTGATCCTGTCCGACAAGAAAGGCCTGGCGGGTGGCGCTCTTCAACCGCACCTTAGGATGGTAGTGGCCGGAAATGTCCGGTCCTTCACCCGCGATATGACGCAGGGTTATCTCGCCAAACAAAGCTTCGGCCTGAGCGCTTGGGTCATGATTGCCAGCAAGAATGGTGCAGGTGGTGGCATCCGTGATGCTTTTCCAAAAGGCTTGATCGTCTTGTGTAAGTGCATCGCGGGAGCGATCGTCGTCGAATACGTCGCCTAGCAAGAAGAGTTGCTCCGGTCTGGTTTCCTGGATCACGCGGTGCAGGCGGGTCAGGGTATCGCGCGTTTCGAACGGGGGCAGCAATGCGCCGCCGCGCCGGGCCAAACGTTCGGATTTTCCCAAATGCAGATCGGCAAGGATCAGCGCAGATTCGCCCGGACAAAATAACGCGCCGCTTCCCAGCGCGATGAATTCGGTTGCGGCAAAAATAAGGGGATAGCCGGTCATGCCAGCCCTGCTTCGGCCATCATGCGCTCGGCCTCTGCCTCAAGCAGACGTTCGGCGCCAAGGCCGCGGATCGGTACTTTTCCAGCTTCCAGAAGCAGCGGAGCGGCAAGCGGGGTGACGTGTGGCGGGGTAGAATGGACGATCTCCGGGCGGGTGGAAAGCATGTCTTCGACGCGCTCAAAATCCACAAGCCCGTGGCGCGCGGCGTCGCGGGTGATGCGCAACAGCAAATGGTCGGGGTCATATTTCAGCAAGGTATCATAGAGAATATCAGACGAGAAAGTCGCCTGCTTGCCTGATTTGCGCGCGCCCGGCAAGTTGCGATGCATAAGGCCCGCGATGGTGGCAATGCTGCGGAAGGTGCGTTTCATCAAGGCATTGGAGGCCAGCCATTGCTCCATCCCCTCGGTCAGGTTTTCAAGACGCAACAGCGGTTCTGGGTCAAGCACCGGATCAACCGACCAGATTAGCAACGCATAATCGGTGGCAACAAAACCAAGGGGTCCAAGCCCCTCTTGTTCCATCCGGCGGGTCAGCAACAGGCCAAGGGTTTGGTGCGCATTGCGCCCGCAAAATCCGTAAAGACAGAAATAGTCCCGTCCGGCGCGCTCAAACGTCTCGCAAGTCAGGGTGCCGGGCGTGGGGAGCGCCGAGATTTTCTGTTGCAGCGCCAACCAGTCGCGCGTGTGCGGCGGAAGGGCGGCCCAGCGGGCAGGATCGCCGATCAGCGCCAGAACGCGGGCTGAAAGCTCGGTTGAGGTGGCCATTTTCAATCCGCTGAACACAGCGATTTTGGGCTGGCGCGTGGGCTGTGGCGTCACCTCCAGGATCATGTCACGCAGACGGTCATAGCGCACAGTCTGGCCGCCGATCAGGAAGGTGTCACCCGGCGACAGGCTGGCGGCAAAGCTCTCTTCAACTTCTCCGAGCCGCGCAAGGTTGCCACGCCGGCGCACCTGTAACAGTTCCGGGTTGACGATTGTGCCGATATTCATCCGCAGCAACCGCGCCGCCCGTGGATCACGCAACTGCCACAACCCATCGCGCAGGATCAAACGCTGCCAGCGGTCATAGGCGCGCAAGGCATAGCCTCCGGTGGCGCAAAATTCGAGACAAGCCTCAAAATCGGCGCGGGTCAGATGAAGGTAAGGCCCGGCGCGGCGCGTCTCGTGATAAAGCGACGTGGCGTCGAAGGGGGCGGCACAGGCGGTCAGCAAGATGTGTTGGCAAAGCACGTCGAGAGGGGCAAGCGGGTGCGGCGTGCCGTCAAGATCGTGCGCGGCCACTGCTTCAAGTGCGGCGACGCATTCGATCACCTCAAAGCGGTTGGCGGGAACAATGCGTGCGCGGCTGGGCGTGTCATAGCGGTGGTTGGCGCGGCCGATCCGCTGCACCAGCCGCTTGATGTTTTTCGGCGCTCCGACCTGAATCACCAGATCGACATCGCCCCAGTCGATGCCAAGATCAAGGCTGCCGGTGCAGACCATCGCGCGCAATTTCCCGCCTGCCATGGCCACCTCGGCCTTTTGACGGACCTCGCGCGACAGGCTGCCGTGGTGCAGGCCGATGGGCAGGTTTTCGCTGTTTAGGCCCCAAAGCGCCTGAAAGAACAGCTCGGCCTGCGCGCGGGTGTTGATGAACACAAGCGTGAGGCGCGCCGCACGGATCGCCGTCATCACATCGGCAGCGGCGTATTGGCCGCCGCCGCCCGCCCACGGTGGCGGAGTCTGTGTGGCAAGCGTGGCGATGTCCGGCGCGGGGCCGGGATCCGCCAGGATCACGTCTGCGCCGCCCATGAACTGCGCCAGTTGGGCGGGGTTGTCGACCGTCGCCGAAAGCCCTGTCACGATAAGTGAGGGCGCAAAGCTGCGCAAACGGGCCAGCCCAAGCATCAGCTGATCGCCGCGTTTGCTTTCGGCAAGGGCGTGGATTTCGTCGATCACCACGCGGCGCAGGGTGCCAAAGATCCGCGACGCCTCAGAGTAGGACAGCATAAGCGCAAGACTTTCCGGCGTGGTCAGCAGAATATGGGGCGGATCTACCCGCTGGCGGGTGCGCTGGCCGGGACGCGTGTCGCCGGTGCGGTCTTCCACCCTTATATCAAGGCCAAGCGATGCTATGGGCTGTGCCAGATTGCGTGCAATATCATTTGTGAGCGCTTTGAGCGGTGAGATATAAAGCGTGTGCAACCCGGCATGGGGTGCCTGCAATTCCTTCAGAGTTGGCAGAAAACCTGCCAGTGTTTTACCCCCACCGGTGGGGGCGATCAGCAATGTATCGCGGGACGTGTTCATTAACGCAAGCTGGTGGGCATGGGGTGTCCAGCCTTGGCGCGAAAACCAATCGGCAATGTCAGGGGGCAGCGACATCAGGGCAGCATGTCGCGCAGGGTTTGCAACTGGTCGGCCTCTGCTGCGGGCTTGTCGTCGCGGATGGGCGATCTTGCCGTTTCGCTGGTGGGTGAAGGCGAGGCGTTCCAGAAGGGCGGCGAAGGCGCGCATCAGTCTTGCTCCTCTTCATATCCGAGCAGGCGAAGCGGTCGGGCGACGCGTCCCTCCATCTCGCACCAGCGGATCAGAGCGTCTTCGCGGCCATGGGTGACCCATGTTTCCGCCGGGTCCAGTTCAGTGATCGTGCGGGTCAGATCAGGCCAGTCAACGTGGTCCGAAATGATCAGCGGAAGTTCCACACCGCGTTGGCGGGCGCGGGCGCGCACCTGCATCCAGCCGCTGGCAAAGCAAATCACCGGATCGGGAAAGCGCTGCGCCCATGTTGCGGCAAAGGCGGAGGGCGGGGCGAGGATGATCTGTCCGGCGAAATCCCCTTTCTGGCCGCGCGCAATCGTGGCAGGCCGCAGATCGCCCAAAGGGATACCCTGACTGATGTGATAGTCACACAGCCGTTGCAATGCGCCGTGAATATAAATCGGTCCGTCCCAGCCCGCCACGCGCAGCAACATGATGATCCGCTGCGCCTTGCCAAGTGCATAGGCTCCGATCAGATGTGCCCGGTCGGGAAATGCGGCGACCGAGGCCAGCAGCCTGACAATCTCTGCCCCTGCGTCGGGGTGGCGAAACACCGGCAAGGCAAAGGTCGCCTCGGTTACCAGAATGTCACAGGGCACCGGCTCAAACGGGGTGCAGGCGGGATTGGGGCTGCGGGAATAATCGCCGGTGATCACGGCCGTGCCGACCATTTTATGGGTCAGTGCGATTTGGGCGGAACCGAGCACATGGCCCGCCGGGTGAAAAGACACCCTCACATCCCCTACCTGCTGCGGCTCATTGGCCACTTGGCAGCTGGCGGCGAAATCTTCGCCATAGCGGATCGCCATGATGTCCAAAGTTTGTGCCGTCGCCATTACCGCCCCATGCCCGGCCCGTGCGTGGTCCGCGTGACCGTGGGTGACCAGCGCCTTTTCGACGGCTCTGACCGGATCAATATAAAATCCCCCGGCAGGGCAATAAAGACCTTCAGGACGGATCTGCAAAAGCGTCGCGGTATTAATCATAGGGAGTTTGGTTCTTGATTGCTGCGCAGATCGCACATAACGCGGAAGCCGTTTTCTGCATTCAAACGTTCAAGACGCCGAATTGTTCGGCTCTGACCTTCCATGTCCTAGCATCAACCTCCCAACCTGTGCAGTGTGCTGCCTCGGCGCAATCTATGTGACAAATCACCAACCAAGTATCATCAATGAGAATCATGCTCCAGCCACAAGCGTGCATCCGCGGTTCAAGTCGTCCGAGGGGGAGTTATCTCGGAAGACCCGGCACATTCATGGGAGCTCGATCCTGCCACCGATTGTTTTGCTTGAAAGAATGAGAACACCATGACCAACTACACTCCCCACGAACTGGAACAGAAATTCTGGAAGCATCTGGCCAGCGACATGACTGTCATGCTCGGACTGCCAGGAAAAGCCGCGTGCCGCCCGATGACCGCCCAGTTCAGGGGTGACAAGGATGTCGGACCTATCTGGTTTTACTGCCAAAGACACCGAACTGGGAGATGACCTGATCAAACCGGCAAAGGCAGGATGGTTTTCATTTCTAAAGGCTTCGACATCTTTGCGACTCTCCACGGCACGATCAGGGTCGATAATGATCGTGCTGTCATCGACGATCCGTGGAGCACAGTTTGTCGCCGCATGGTTCGAGGGCGGGAAGGATGATCCAAAGCTGCAATTGCTTCGGCTCGATCCTTATCAGGCGCAAATTTGGCTGGACGGATCTTCCCTGCTTGCCGGCGCCAAAGTCATGCTGGGCTTTGGTGATCCGAAAGAGGACTACAAGGGTAGTACGGCAAATGTGAAGCTGGACTGATGGAATTTCTCTGGCGAAGTGTGGTGATACCTCGCTGTGGCCTTGGGGAACAACTGTGAGTGTCAAGGGTATCTTCCTTGCACCACGGAAGACCCTATTGTTCCGTTTGACCTGATCCGCAGGTTTTGGTGCCGATCCGGCGCTGATTTATTTTAAAATCATCTTTAGGATCTGCGTGGTTTATACTTACGCGCCGCTGCTGATCCGGTAGATCGGTGGACGCGGCATCGCACAGATGTAGGCGATCAGGTCAACGGTTGGGAATACGTGCCCAAACGTGCGCTGTTTAGAGCGCGTGCGACAATGCTGCGCTGCGCTCTTGATCTTGCTAATGCGATACGCGGGGCCCTGCGCACATTAGGTATTTCACTTGCCGCGGGCACTGTAAACGGAGGGGCCAAGACCTTCGAGCGCCGGGTGGTTGAACATCTTGCCTAGCGTGCCGATCTCAAAAACACCTGTTTGTCGTGGGCTGGCCTTGGTTCAGTCAGGGGCGCTGTAGATTGCGGAGCTAATTGGCAGGATTTTGTCTGCGCTATTTGTCAGTCTCCCTGTCCAATCGCGAGCCGATCGCGTGCAGCTTCTACGATCTCCAAGGTGATCGTTTCCAGACCATAGATGTCCATGATCCTTCGTGTTTGCGCGAGGATCCGTCCAAAGCTTCGGCACGCCGTCAGCGGGATGCGGAGCTACGCCCTGAAATCAAACGGGTCTGGGAGGAAAACTACCAAGTCTACGGGGTCCGTAAGGCATGGCATCAACTAAAGCGCGAGGGCGTTCGTCGGCGCGATGCACGGTGGGCCGCCTGATGAAACAGATTGGTGTCCGGGGTGCCGTGCGCGGAAAAGTGGTCAAAACAACGATCCCTGACACGTCAGCGCCGTGTCCGCGCGACAAGGTGAACCGCGTGTTCCGGGCGTCTGCACCGAACCTGCTATGGCCCTCTCATCGATACTGCGTATCGACTGCCGGGTAATAGTCAGCGACTTTACTTACGTGTCGACATGGCAGGGCTTTGTCTATGTGACCTTCGTCATCGACACATTCTCTGATCGCATCGTGGGATGGCGCGTTTCGCGGTCTGCCAAAACTGACTTTCTCCTCGATGCTCGGGAGCAAGCCCTGCATGATCGACGCCCCGTTCAGAAGGGCGGATTGGCCCACCACTCGGATCGCGGCGGGCAATATTTTTCCATTCGTTACACCCAGGGTTTGGCCGAAGCCGGAATCGAGCCGTCGGTCGGCAGCGTCGGGGACTCGTATGATAACGCCCTCGCTGAGACGATAAACGGTCTCTACAAGACCGAGCTGATCCATCGTCAAGGCACGTGGCGCAACAGGCAGGATCTGGAAATGGCCACGCTCGGATGGCTCGATTGGTTCAACAACAGGCGCCTGCTTGGCCCCATCGGGAACATCCCGCCAGCAGAGGCGGAAGAGAACTTCTATGCACAGCGCAACGTGCTCGATATGGTCGCGTGACTTGAAGCTATCGGTCTCCGACAAACCCGGGGCGATTCAACTTTCATTAGATTGGTACGGTGATAATATCATTGAAGGAGCATCATACCTCACAGTTCGTGCCGTCAAAGCCAACGCCTGATTCAAGCCCTCCTTGTTCATCGCCGCACCAAGCAACAAAGCCTGTTTTGCGCGGAAGGCGACTACGCAAAGTCCGGGTCCTATGCGCAGCGAACCTGTCCGGCCTACGTTCAACTGAGTAGTTAGGAAAACTATGTGCCGTGTCTTTGCCTATATCGGGCCGGAAATACCGCTTGAGAGTCTGCTCCTGGAGCCGGGGAACAGCCTGATCAATCAGAGCCTGGACCCGGAGCTTCATCCGCATCTTCAGTTGGCAGGCTGGGGATTTGGAGCCTGGAGCGAACATCTTCTGAAACCGGAGGAGCCATTGCTCTATCATCGTCCCAAGGCGGCTTTTTATGATGACAATGCCAAGGGGATCATTCCGAGCCTTCAGGGCAGCACTCTGCTGGCCCACGTGAGGGCGTCGGGCTACGATGCCGGCGTTGTCCAGACCGATGAAAACTGTCATCCTTTTTCCTTCGACGGAACGCCCTGGATCATTGCCCAGAACGGTGCCTTGCCGAACTGGCGGATATTGCAAAGGGAATTGCTGGCGCATTGCGAGGATCGGTATCTCAAGCAGATGCGGGGCACCACTGACACGGAATTCCTGTACGTCCTGCTCCTGTCGCTGTTCAAGGGAGATAGTGACGAGGACGTTCAGCAAGGATTCGAAAGACTGTTGGAAGTCATTCTTCAGGCCATGAAAAAGCTCGATCTGGCTGCGCTGACCAAACTGAAGATCGCCTTGGTCGCACCAAACCGGATCATTGGCGTCAATTATGGCTGCGGGCACGAGGGAGAGACGAACGTTTCCGGCGACTGGAAAGAACTGCGCCCATCCGCGCCCGGAAAGGACGACATGGCGCTCTCCATGCTCTTGGAGCCGATGTATCTGCTCATGGGGAAAAACTTTCAGGATCATAAGAAATCATACAAGGTCGATGCCTGCCCGGAGGGCGAAGCCACGTCCGCCCTTTTCGCGTCCGAGCCGCTGACCGAGGATGGAGATGAATGGCTGAACATCGAATTCGGTGAAATTGTGGCTCTCGAGAGAAAGGGCGAAAACATCTCGAAAAAAGTGAATAAGCTGAACGTTTGACGATGCAAACCGGCGGATATATGCGCGCACTGGCACTCCCATAAACGGGAAAATGATCAATGTCTGACCGCTACGTCAAATTCGAAGATCTCGCCGCCGATATGCAGCGGGGCGTCGACTACCGCATCCGGAGCAAGGATCGCGGCACATCCGTGGTGATCCTTGCCCCACACGGAGGGTCCATAGAACCTGAAACAGCGGAAATTGCAGAAGCAATTGCAGGGACCGACTTTTCTTTCTACGCCTTCGAGGCCCTGAAGGCCGGGGCGCACGGAGACTTCCACATTACCTCTCATCGCTTCGATGAACCCGACGCCCTCAATCTTGTCGGCAAGTCTAATATCGCAGTCGCGATCCACGGTCGGAAAGACGACGGTAGTGACACCGTATGGCTGGGTGGCCGCGCGACCGATCTGCGCGATGCCATCGGTGCCGCGCTGCGCGACGCCGGTTTCGGAGCGATCCCGAATGAATCGTTGCCTGGCGTTCACGCGTTCAACATCTGCAACCGGACGCGCTCTGGCGAGGGGGTACAGCTCGAGCTTCCACGATCACTGCGTCGCAGGCTGGCGACCGAGCGGAAGGTCTTAAAAGACTTCTGCGTGGCCATCCGAAACGCCATCCAGTCGACGCACGCTGATTGAAAGAAACAATCGCCCTGATCCGCAATAGGTGCGGTATCAGAGCGCAGAAATACTTCTGGAAAGGGCCACGACGCATACATGAGTTGTGAGGGCTTCAGCTTTGTCTCGCACAGCGACCGTTCTGTTCACTCTGCCAATATCCGCTCCGACACGGGGATTTCCAAGGCTCGATAAACCGTCATGCGGAACACGCCAAGATCACGGTCAATCTGTGCCTTTGAAACGCCTTTCGATGCCAGCGTACGAATTTCCACATCGTCCACCCGCTTCTCCCACCCCTTGTAGACGCCTTTAATTTGCGCTGCGTCGATACTGGAGCTCCGCGACCATCGACGCGGTCATGCGACTCGCATCGGTCAATCGGATAGCATCCACGGCGAATGGCCACACGCCGTAACGGTTTACTTCCAGCTTTTCCCGGACGGCGTAGCCCGCCTCAATGAGCTGGGCTCCGGACCGGAACGAAACCATGATGGACCAGATGCAGGAGACTTGTCCTGAACAAGAAATCAGGAACATCAAAGGACGCCGCTGACAAGCTGGTCAAAGGAATCCGGCGCAAGACACGCAAACAGTACTCGGCCGAAGAGAAGATCAGGATCGTGTTGGCGGGCCTGCGCGGGGAGGAGAGTATCGCCGCACTGTGCCGCCGTGAAGGGATCCTAGCAGGGTAGTGTTACACGCTCCGCTGTTGTTGCCTTTTTAGTTCCAGCCGGTCCTGCGGCCACCAATCGGGGTGTTCCTGGCGTATATGCTTGAGCAGGTTCTCTCTCAGGCGCATGGCAGTGGCCCAGGCGGTAGACGGATCGGGGCTCATGGCGTAAAACGACATTTCCTGACCGGCCTCGCTATGCGCCGTCACCGCAGCGAAGAGCTCGTCGTACTCAATCACGCCATCATCGCTTTTGGCCAGATCAAAAAATATATCCCGCAGTATCAGGATATCGGCGCGGTGATCCAGGAAGATGGTGATCGTATTGAGGATGCGGGCGTCTTTTACCGACCAGTTCTCGAACGGTTGGGAGACGAAATACTTGACCGGCACAATGATGCGTCGTTCGTCCCAAGTGCGCAGGCGCAAAAAGGTATAGAAGATGCTTTCGACATAGGCCCAGTCACCCTCGAACAGGATACTGTCGCCGATCCGGATCGGTTTGGCCAGCGCGATCTGAAGCGACGCCATGATGTTGCCCAGCACGGCCTGCCCGGCGATGCCCAGCAGCACAGTCAGAACACCTGCCGAGGCCAGCAGCGACATGCCGAGCGAGTCGAACAGGTTCAGCCGTGCCAGTACCACTATCACGGCGATACTGACCATGAGCAGTACGATAATCCGACGGATCGCATAGATTGAGGTGTAAAGCTCGCGCTGGTCCAGACTGCGGGTGTCGTCGATATCTCCGATCACGCCCCGCGTGATGCGGTCCAGTACCGCATCCACGATCTTCAGCGCGGTGATGCCCAGACCTGCGACCATCACGATCAACAGGAAGGGCCGCAGAATGGTCGTCGCTGGCCCTGAGAACGACACGCCCAGCTTCAGCATGAACTGCGCCGTCAAGGCGACGACGACGAAGCCCAGCGGGATGCGCGAGCGATCCAACGCCTGCCGGATCAGCGGGCGGTTTACCTTGCGCCCCGCCCAGCCGACGATCCGGCTTACGACCCAGCCCAGCCCGGACAGCGCCGCCAGCATCACTGGCAGCAATAACCATTCCCACAGACGCAGGCCGCCCATCTGCGTTTTCAGGCTCTCCGGTATGTATGTCTCAAAATGGCGTGGCCCGAAGGCCGCATAGAGCACCGGAATGTTCTGGACGGTCTGCGGCGTGAAGAGCCAGACGGGATCGGCATCGGGTACCTTGTAGCGGCCCAGTCGGATCTCATAGGCTTGGCCGTCGACCTCGATCAGTTTCAGCCCGATGTCGCGGCGCGGTTTTCCCGCCAGCGCATTTTTTGCCGTGCCCGCTTCAAGCATGGCATCTGGCCGCGCCGAAAGGCCTGCCCAGTCGATCCAGAGCTGACGCTCGATCACGAGGGCCAACTGGCGGGCCAAATCCTTGCCATCCTCTGCTCGGCTACCTTCGGGCAAGTCGGCGAGGTTCAGATAATGTGCGGCGTCGGTAAACTTTCCGTTCTCGGTAAATGCAATGAAATTGCGCACCGTTTCCCGCGGGGTGCGTCGCTGAATTGCGCCGTCTGTTTTGGGTAAGGTCAACGCGGACCCGTTAACCTCATACCAAGACGCATCCTGTTCCTGCGCCGACAGACCTGTCATCGCGCCGCAAGAGAAAAGTAGTAGAGGAAGCACGCGCAGCAGCGTCAAGATGGGACAGCGAGGCATGATCAAGGCCTTTTGTGATGGGAGCACTATTATACCCATGCCTCGGCAATCGCCAAGCAGAAGGCGGATATCAAAAAAAGGCCCATCCAGTAACGAATGGGCCTTAATGGTCATGACATACGATCAGATTTAGTTGTCGAATTCCGGCTGCGCCTTCAGCGCCTCTTCGGTGCGGTCGATATAGATAAGCAGATCGTCACCGCCCTGCTCCAGCAGGATTTGCAGCTCGTCAAAGGTGACTGCGACAGATTTTTCATCCATTCCGAGGAAACCACCGACATTCACGACGACTTCGTTGATCGTGCCGTCGTCACCGACGACAGTGCATCAATCTCGCCGACGTTCTCATCGTTCGCGCCATAGGCTGTGGTGAAGTGGTCCGGCTTTTTCGGACAGGTTTGCTCCTTCGAAGGGCTGAGCAAACGCTACATCAAAGTGAGGGAAGTTTCGGGGGGCAGGTCAGCTCGCCGAAATCTGCGATCTGTTCACACCGCAGGAATGCTGGAACTACTTCTGTGAGGCCGGATACCGACCGGTCACCATCTGCACCGACGAGGCACCTGGACATCGCAAGGTCATCCAAGATTTGAACCACTGCTACGATCCGCATTTCGACAGCATCACGCCTATCGATCACAAGTGGCGAAACAACAGGATCGAGAGCGATCACGTCGCCTGGAAGCGGCTGCTCGGAACGCGCCAGTCATTTCGTTACCTGCGCTCAGCGAAGGTGACGCTTATGGCGGTCGAGACCATCCGGACGATCAAGAATGGCCATATCGAAAACAGGCTGTCGGGCATCCGCGGCGAGAACCGCGCGAAAGTTGGTGATGCCCTGAGGGGCGGCATATCATGGCGGTGTCGAGTCGCCGTCAATTCTCAACCGAGAAAGGGATATGCCACGTGCCAGAGAATACCATCACCCAACTGCCCGATCCATTGGGTTTTTCATCCGATCCGTTCACCGACGTCCTCCGTGATGGCGCACGCAAGCTGATCGAACAGGCGATACACGCGGAACTGGCGACGCTCTTGAACGCCTTTTCCGAGGAAAGGCTCACGGACGGACGGGCCCGCTTGGTGCGCCATGGTCACTTACCCGAACGCGAGGTGATGACCGGCATTGGTCCAGTGCCGGTGAAAGTGCCGCGCGTGCGGGATCGGGGCGCTGGCGAAGACAAGATCACCTTCACGCCCAGCATCCTGCCGCGGTATCTGCGCAAAGCGAAATCGGTCGAAGATCTGCTGCCGTGGCTCTACCTCAAGGGGGGTGTCCACGGGCGATTTCACTGAGGCGCTGGAGGCGCTGCTGGGTCCGAATGCCAAGGGTCTGTCCGCCAAGACTATCACGCGGCTGAAGGCCGACTGGTGGAAAAACTACGAGGCTTGGCAGAAACGCGATCTCGGCAACCGCCGCTTTCTCTATATTTGGGCGGATGGCGTCTATTTCAAACCGCGCATGGCTGAGGAAAAGCAATGCGTTCTGGTGATCGTCGGGGCGGATGAATATGGCCGCAAGGAACTGCTGGCCATGACCGACGGCTTTCGCGAAAGCACCCAAAGCTGGCGCGAAGTGCTGCTCGATCTCAAGCGGCGCGGCCTGAAACAGGATCCCAAGCTTGCCATTGGCGACGGTGCCCTGGGGTTCTGGACCGCGCTGCGCGAGGTATTTGCCACGACCAGAGAACAGCGTTGCTGGGTCCATAAAACCATGAATGTGCTGAATGCGATGCCGAAATCCATCCAAGCCAAGGCAAAAGGCCATCTCCATGACATCTGGCAGGCCGAGACAAAAGCCAAGGCCAACCTCGCCTTCGATTTCTTCGTCGAAAACTACGGTGTGAAATGGGACAAGGCGGTGGCCAAACTGGTCAAAGACAGGGACGCGCTGCTGACCTTCTACGATTATCCGGCGGAACACTGGAAACACATCCGGACATCAAACCCGATCGAGAGCACCTTCGCCACCGTCAGGCATCGCACAAAGCGCACCAAGGGGTGCCTCAGCCGCAAGACCGGTCTGGCCATGGCCTTCAAGCTGATGATGTCGGCGCAGAAGAAATGGCGCAAGCTCGACGGTCAAAACCGCCTGCCCGAGATCATCCAGGGGATTGAGTTCCGCGATGGGATCCGCCAACTTCAAACTGCCGCCTGATCAAGCGTCACCAACTTTCGCCCATATCTCATCCGCGGCGAGATCCCCTTTGTCCGGAATCTGTTGGACGTAGCAGCCTGATAAACCAACGGCGCAGTTGAACTTGGCCTACGCGAAACAATGCAACAGTCCCGCTTTGCACTATGTCGCGTAATGCAGGCGCGACCTTTAAGGTTCTTGGTCGCCCCATTCATACCTTGCGGCTGTGCGCCGCCATTTCGGTTGCTTGGCGTAGTATGGGTCCAAGCGACGAATGGTCGATAAGCTGACCAAGCGCGGATCGCCGCCGTGCCCCACATCTCGTCGTGAGGCTTCATATCGCCAGTCGAACTCACGGGCTCTCACAACCATCGATCCAACACCGTCGGTCAGCGAAGGGCAGTCTGGGACTGCTTTTGACGATGACAACAATAAAGGTGCGTTCGCAGAGTTTATCGATCAGGTGATGCAGAGGCCAGTTCCTGCGTTGATGAAAAAAGTCACGACAAGACAACTACTAGTGGCATAGTCTTCCAAAGAGGGGCGTCCGTTTTCCTAATTGATGCCGCCTCAAATGACAGGAGGGACTATGTCAGAAGGTAAGTTGACAAGGGTATTGGGTATGCCCGATGTGATAGCCTTGGCTTTTGGGGCCATGGTTGGTTGGGGCTGGGTCGTGCTGGCCGGAGGGTGGGTCAACTCGGCCGGAGCCCTTGGTGCAATGCTGGCATTTGCCATCGGCGGACTGGCGGTGATCCTCATAGGGTTGACCTATGCCGAATTAGCGGCCGCAATGCCTTTGACGGGCGGCGAACATGTCTACAGTCACAGGGCGCTCGGGATGGGCGGATCGTTCTTTTGCACTTGGGCGATTATCCTGGGATATGTATCCGTGGTCGCATTCGAGGCTGTGGCTTTGCCGACCGTGGTTGAGCAACTTTTCCCGAATTATAAGGTCGGACTGCTCTGGTCCGTTGCCGGCTCGGATGTGTATCTCAGCTGGGCTCTGGTCGGCTCGGTCGGCGCAATCGTCATGACCTGGATCAACATTCGCGGCATCAAAACCTGCGCATTGTTGCAGAAGGTGGTTACGTTGTTGATCATCCTTGTGGGAATCATGCTGATCACAGGCTCTCTGTTCAACGGTGAGACGGCCAACATGGAGCCGCTGTTCGTGGGCGGCGCGGGTGGCTTGCTCGCAGTTTTGATCATGACACCTTTCATGTTCGTCGGCTTTGACGTGATCCCGCAGGCTGCCGAAGAGATTAACCTGCCCCACAAATCAATCGGCAAGGTCCTGATCATGTCGGTCATCATGGCGGTCGCCTGGTATATTCTGATCATCCTTGGTGTCTCTCTTGCGATGCCAGCCGAACAGTCGGCGGCATCCGGTTTAGCCACTGCCGATGCGATGACGGCGGTGTACGGAGGCGGCTGGGCCGGCAAACTGCTGGTCATCGCCGGTATCGGCGGCATCATAACCAGCTGGAACGCTTTCCTGATCGGAGGTAGCCGCGCTGTCTACGCCATGGCACATGCCAAAATGCTGCCGGCCGCCTTGGGCAAATTGCACCCCGTCTACAATACGCCGGTGAACGCCATCCTGCTGGTCGGTGCGCTATCGATAATTGCCCCCTTCTTTGGGCGCAAAACGCTGGTCTGGCTGGTTGATGCAGGCGGCTTGGGGATCGTCGTGGCCTATGCCACGGTGGCGCTGTCCTTCCTGATCCTGCGCAAACGGGAGCCGGACATGCCGCGACCGTTCCGCGTGGCGTATGGCCAGACAGTCGGTTATGCTGCTCTGGCTCTATCTGGCGGAATAATCATTCTCTACATGCCATTCAGTCCCGCGGCACTGGTCTGGCCGTATGAGTGGGTGATCATGGGCGGTTGGGTGCTGCTTGGGCTTGCTTTCTACGTGTGGTCGCGCGTGACCCATGCGGGAGTACCGGATCGAATCCTTGCCAGCCAGTTGGCCGAGATGAAAGCCTCCTGAGGCCTGAACCTATGGCAGAAAGTGATGTGGCAAGCGCTTCGCACTTATGTCCTTTCATGCGCTGAATCGGGTGCAGGCGTGGGGTCGACCGTTAGGCGCCCGCTCCTGCGAAGTTCAGCGCATGTTCCGGCGCGCGATAGGCCGGGACAAAACGCCGACACTCCCGGCCCGGCCGGACGACCAGCGCGAGCGCATCAGGATCGGCCGCCAGCCGCCATTGTTCGACCGAAACTCCAGCATCGATCGCAATCGGGGCAGCATCCGCCCGTAATGGTCGGCATAGGATCCGTGTTTGACCGTCTGAACGCGGCGGTCCGGCGTTCCCTTGGTCCGATGTTCCTCGATCACGGCCTTCAGCTTCGCGGCCCTTGCGACCGGATATATCACATCCATCACCCGGCCATCGGGATTGTCGGTCGCCGCAACGGCGAGCGGCACTATCCTTGGCGTGCAGTTGATCATGAAGGGGACGTGCCCGAACGTTTCATCACGAAGGCACCGGATCGCAAGGCAGCATTGAAATTCCTAAAGAAAACGATGAAGCGTCATGGCAATGTTGAGGTGCTTGTCATTGACGAACAGCGCCCTTCCGCTGCCTGCGCCCGGCGAAAGCGACGCTCAGGGCGATCGAAAGAATCCGCACAATCAAGAACGGCCACATCAAAATCGAGCGTCCCGGCGCCCGAGGCGAGATCGATTTTGTTCGGAAATTCTTCACTGCGGCGGCCTGATGGAAGGCTCACGAAACCAACCTCGACCATGCCTCAACAACGCAACAGTCCCATTGATCGACGCACTGCCTCGCCTGAATTGTTCCCGACAGTTGTGTCGCTGATCAGGATGCGGCGACTCAAAGCGTTTGATCAACGGCCATGTGCTCGGTCGCGCGGCGGAATCAAGTTCTAATGCCACCATTTTGCATGCTTCGATGTCGCGAGTCTGCGGAGTGGGACTTTTTCTTGGCTGTCTTACACGCCCTCAAGACAGCCGTTTTAAAGACATAATTCTATTGATGCAGGCGGCGCAATAATAATGGCTGACACAGCAATTGTTTGTCCACCTACCGAGTGGAAGACTAGTCAGCATGAGAGAAATCCACCGAAACTAATATCGCCAATATCATCATGCGGCGCATAGCCGGAAGACGCAAACAGGCAAGAGGACCATAAAAACATGGGCGAAGTTGACCACGCCGAACTTGACCGGATGCTTAGCCACGCATTTGAGGTGGCATCCGATCTATACAAGGAGCGCGGCTTTCAACGTCGTGTCGGTTTTGGCAAGAAACCGGCGCTAGTCAGTGTCGATCTCGCCAATGCCTGGACGCGCCCGGGCAACCCCTTCACCTGCGATCAGGAAAAGATGGACAACGAGATCATCCCCGGCATGCAGCGCCTGTTGGAGGCTTGCCGCGCCAATGGCCATCCGGTGATCCACGTCACCACCGCCTATGAAATCACCGACCGAAACGCGCCCTTCACCGATATGGGCCTGTGGCACAACAAGATCCCGGTCGACGTGGTCGATATCGCGGACAAGGATCTGTGGGCCATCGACAGCCGTATCGCGCCAGTCAAGGGCGAATACACGTTGCTGAAGAAACGCGCGAGTTCATTCCACGGCACCGAACTGGGCGGCATCCTGCGCGCCAATGGAGTGGACACGATTCTGGTGACCGGCGTGACCGCCTGCGCCTGCGTGCGCCAGACCATCTGTGACGGCATCGCCGACGGCTTTCGCACCATTGCGGTGAAAGAGGCGATTGGCGACCGGGTGCCGGGAGCGGTGGCTTGGAATCTTTTTGATATCGACGCCAAGTTTGGCGATGTCGAGACGGTCGATACATGTGTCGACTACCTCAACGCGGTGGCCGAAGAACGCGCTGCGGCAGAGTAACAGCACCAAGGGTACCCTAAACGGGTGCCCTTTTACATTTCGCTGCGGGTCAGCACCGACCGAACCGGATCTCGTGGTCACCCAATGCAATTACAGGGAGAATCAAGATGGCAAGAATTGGCGTAGACGTCGGTGGAACCAACACCGACCTCGTGCTGGAATGTTCGAAAGGAACCTTTTTCCACAAGGTTCCCAGCACGATCAAGGACCAGTCTATCGCGGTGGTCGATGGTATTCACCAGATTTGCGACATCGCGGGGATTGCCAAGGAGGATATCGACGTGATCAACCACGGCACCACCGTGGCGACCAACATCACCATAGAGCATAACGGTGCCGAGGTCGGTATGCTGACCTCGCGCGGTTTCCGTGACATCCTGCATATCGGCCGCCACAAACGGCCGCATAACTTTTCGCTGCATTTCGATGTACCCTGGCAGAGCCATCCGCTGGTCAAGCGCCGCAACCGCATTCCAATCACCGAACGCATCCTGCCCCCCACCGGAGAGGTCGAGACGGCGCTGGACGAGGATGAGATCCGCGAGGCCTGCGCGCTGTTTCGTAAGCGTGGCATCAAGTCGGTTTGCGTGGGATTCATGTTCTCGTTCCTGAATGACGCGCATGAAAAACGCGCCGGTGAGATCGTGCTGGAGGAGATGCCGGGCGTCTATCTGTCGTTGTCCTCCCAGGTGGCGAACGTGATCCGCGAGTATGAACGATTTTCGACAGTCGCAATGAATGCTTTTGTCGGCCCGCAATCGGCCATGTATCTGCGCAACCTCGAACAGAAGGTGCGCGATGGCGGCATTCCCGCGAAGCTGCGGGTGATCCAGTCGAACGGAGGTATCTCAACCATCGACGGTTGCGCCAAGAAGCCCGTGGGCATCCTGATGAGCGGCCCCGCTGGCGGCGTTCTGGGTGCGCTGTCCGAAGCCCGGCTTGCCGGGACCGAAAACATCCTGACCGTCGATATCGGCGGCACCTCGGCCGACATTTCGACCATCGCGGGCGGCGATCTGCGGATCAAGAACCCGCGCGACACGCTGGTCTCGGGCCACGCGGTGATGGCGCCGATGATCGATTTGGAAACCATTGGGGCCGGGGGCGGATCGATCGCCTATCTCGACGAGGCGGGCGGCTTCAATGTCGGACCGCGATCGGCCGGGTCCGAACCGGGGCCGGCCTGCTACAACCGTGGCGGCACCGAACCCACCGTGACCGATGCCCAAGTGGTTCTGGGCCGGATGGATGCCGACAAGTTTCTGGGCGGCGACCTGCCGCTGGATTCCGCGCGGTCCCACAAGGCGATCAAGGAGCATATCGCCGATCCTCTGGGGATCAGCGTGACCGATGCCGCGCTTGGCATCATCAAGATCGTCAACAACAACATGGCGCTGACAATCCGATCCAACTCGGTCGCGCGTGGCTATGACCCTCGGGAATTCTCGCTGATGCCCTTTGGCGGGGCGGGCCCGTTCCACGGTGTGGCATTGGCGGAACTGGTCTCGGCGCGTGATATCCTGGTGCCGATCGCGCCCGGCATTACGGCGGCGATGGGGCTGCTCGGCTCTGATCTGCAATACGAACACACGCGGTCTGTCATCACCAACCTCTTCACCGCCGATCAGGCGGCGCTGGACAAGGTGAATGCCGTCGTCGCGGACCTGACCGGCGACGGCCGGTCGGATCTGGAAGGCGACGAGATCTCTGAGGATTTGCAGGTTTTCGAGGTCATCGCCGAAATGCGCTATCACGGACAGGGCTTCGAGCTGCGTGTGCCGATGCCTGAGGGCGGGCTGACCATGGACAACAAGGCCGAAGTCATCACAGCCTTTCATGCGGCGCACAAGCAGGATTACGGCTATTCCTTCGATGATGCGCTGGTCGAGCTGTACAACGTCCGCGTCATCGCCAGGGCCAGTGTCCGGCATCTGGAGCTGGCTCAGCTGGCAAAAGGCAGTCCCGAGGATGTGACGAGCGCCTTCATGTATGAACGCGAGACGGTGTTCGACGACGGGCAGTCCCATGTCACCCCGCGGCTGGACCGCGGCAAACTGGGCGCAGGCGCGCGCGTCGAAGGCCCGGCCATCATCATCCAGCACAACTCCACAACCCTTGTACCGCCCCGCTATAGCGCTGTGGTGCAGGACTACGGCAGCCTTCGGCTGACCAAGATTTAAGGGAGGAAATTCAAATGGCAAAAGACGCATCGACCATTGACCCGATCACGCTTCAGGTGATCCGCGGGTCCATCGAAACCATCGCCGAGGAAATGGCCCATGTGCTATTCCGCATGTCTTTTTCCTCGATCATCCGCGAATCCGAAGATCTGGGTGCGGGCCTGTTCGACACCGAGTTCAACACGCTCTGCGAGTCGGAATCCACGCCGATGCATATCGGCTCGATCCCCGGATACCTGCACGGAATCCAGGACACGCTGGATGACGGAGAGTGGTACGAGGGCGACGTCGTCGTCCACAACCACCCCTATCACGGGTCGTCGCATACGCCTGATCTGGCAATTGTCATCCCGATCTTTCACAAGGGGGAACTGGTCGGTTATTCGGCCAACACCGCACACCATATCGACATCGGCGCGGCCACACCCGGCCTGATTATCGACGTGCCGGATGTCTATGCCGAGGGCATGCTGTTTGCCGGCACCAAGCTCTACCGAAAGGGCAAGCGCAACGAAACGATGTGGCGTTTCATCCGCAATAACAGCCGCGCCGCGCGCCAGCTGGTAGATGATATCGAGGCGCAGATCTCCTCGGCCCGGCTCGGGGTCAAGCGGTTCAACGAGTTGCTGGACCAGTACGGCAAGGAACTGGTATTCGGTGCCTGCAACCAGCTGATGGATTATTCCGAAAAGATGCTGCGCCAGCGCATCGCGGATATTCCCGACGGTGAATACCGTGCAGAGGGCTGGCTGGACGATGACGGGCGCAACCGCGGCCAGCATCTGCCGGTCAAGGTTTGCGTTCGGGTCAGCGGTGACACTATCACGGTCGATCTGACCGGGTCCGCCCCGCAGACGCCCACGGCCTATAACGTGCCCTTCGAGGGTTCGACCAAGGTCGCCGCTTTTGCCGCCTTCCGCAAGCTGCTACTGGATACGGCGACGTCGGACACACGGGTGCCATCCAATCAGGGATCGTTCCGCCCCATCGAGGTGATCGCGCCCAAAGGGTCGATCTTTAACCCGATCGCGCCGGCTTCGGCCGAGGCGCGCTTTACCCAGTGCAACTACATGATCGACCTGATCATGAAGGCGATGGCGCCGGTTCTGCCGGAAGAAATCATCGCCGGGTCGTCGGCGTCGATCTCCTTTGCCTCTTATGCCGGGGTGCGCGAAAGCGGCGATTACTGGGTGTTCCTTGAGGTCAACGAGGGCGCCTATGGCGGACGTCCGAAATCTGACGGACCCGATGCCATCGACAATCTGATGGCCAACACGCGCAACAACCCGCTGGAAGATCTGGCGATGCATATCCCGATGATCTGCGAGCGCTACGAGCTGCGCGACGACGTGATGCCGGGCGCGGGTAAGTACCGGGGCGGCATCGGCGTAGTCAAGGCGCAGCGGATGCTGACCGATGGCATCATCACCCATGAAAGCGAGCGCCACTCCAATGTGCCGTGGGGCATTTTCGGCGGCACCGAAGGCGCGGCGGGCAAATGCGATATCTACAATGCGGTGAGCAATGAACCCGCACAGGAGATGCACTCGAAGTTTCACGGCAAGGAAGTCCGCAAGGATGACGTGATGGCCTATTACAGCCCGTGCGGCGGCGGCTATGGCAGCCCGTTAGAAAGGGCACCCCAAAAGGTGTTGGATGATGTGCTCGACGGCTTTTGTTCAGCCGAACATGCCCGCGACGTCTATGGCGTGATTTTGAACCTTGAGGCCGAGACTGTCGATCTGGCGGCAACTCAAACGCGCCGCAAAGAGCTTGAAGCAGTAGCCTGAAGCAAGCCGCATTGGCCGGTCCGCATTGCGGACCGGCTGCATTCCACCGACAGCAGGGAAAATAAAAAATGTCAAAAAAAGAAAAAGTCCACCGTGTGCCGCACGAACGCACCGGCCTGATAGAGGAATCGATCCTGCCGACATTATTGGGCCAACGCCCGATCGGCCTGATGGGCTATGCATGGATCTGGGTCGGGATCGCTGTCATCATCGCGACCTATTCGCTAGGCGCGGCGGGCGTCGGCGGCGGCGTGCCATTGTCCACTGTGATCCTGATCATCTTCTTGGCAAATGTCGGCATCGGCGCCTTGATGGTGCTGACCGCTGACATCGGCACCGAACACGGTCTACCTTTTGCCGTATATCTGCGTGCGCCCTTCGGCGTCCACGGAACGCACTTGCCTGCAATGTCGCGGGGGTTGATCGCGGCAATGTGGTTCGGCATCCAGACCTATCTGGGCGCGTTGGCCCTTAACGGGATTGGCGAATATTTTCTGGGCTTCAACAACTGGTTCGTCTGGTATGTGCTCTTCGGCATCCTGCAGGTGGCCAATACCGCCATGGGCATGAAATCGGTGGAACGGCTGGCGTCCTTGGCGGCGCCCGCAATAATTGCAATTTCGATCTGGATGTATTTCACGTTGGAAGGCGTGGCCAAGACAAAAGGCATCAACCTCTGGACCTATCAGGGCGCGGGCGAAATGTCGTTGCTGGTGCTGTTCATCGCCAATCTCAGCTTCTGGTCGACGATGGCCATCGACGTACCCAATCTGACTCGCTTCGTCGAGACGCGAGCCGGCGCGCGGAGCTTTGTTGCGCGCAATCGCACGGTCTTCCTTGCGCAGTTGATCGCGTTGCCGGTCACGCAGGCGCTTATTGCAGGAATTGGCGGCGTCTCGCTTATCGCGACGGGCAACTGGAATCCGATCGAGGTGATCCAGGGCGAAGGGCAGGGGTTCTCTCTGGTGATCCTTTTAACGCTGGTGGTGCTGGCGCAGTGGTCCACGAACAACTCTGCAAACCTCATTCCGTCGGCTCTGACTTTCATCAACCTGGCGCCACGGGTCATCAACTACAAGATGGCAGTCGCCTTGGCAGGTATCGTCGGAACGCTTTGCTTTCCTTGGGCTATCTTGGACAACCTGTTCGTCTTCCTTGGGTATTACGGTGCATTCCTTTCGGCTATCGGTGGCATCATGATCGCGGATTACTACGTGCTGCGCAAACGGCGCGTGAACGTCCCGGATCTTTACAATCCCAACGGTCAGTACCGCTACACCAACGGCTTCAATATTGCGGGGCTTCTGGCATGGTTGGTCGCGGGCGCGGTAGCGGCATGGTACTCGCAATATGCCTTCGTCATCGGGTTCCCGCTGGGCTTTGTACTCTACATCATCCTGATGAAGCTTCTGGTGCTGCCCAGCAATCCGCAGGCCGAGATCACGTCGGGTTACTCAAACGAATATTTGGCCACCAGCGAAGGCTTGAGCTGGGCTTATCTCGGCGATGGCCAGTTTCGCCGCATGACCCAAGAGGAGGCGGATGGTGAAGTGATCGGTCGAGAGGATCTTTGAACTAACACTTACTCCCTAGACTTGCCTGCATCCCTCCTGGGGGTGCAGGCCTTTTGAGTCGCTTGACATTCTTTCCTGCACAATCCGGATTCTTTTCTAGAATTAAGCGGCTTGGCCTAACCAATACCACTTCGACGCCCATTGGCAGGAAGGGGATCAGAGGCAGGGGAATATCGGGCATCGCTTTGCGGCCAATGCAAGTTGATCCCTGATGCAGGACAGAAATTGTGCCCACGGCGCGTATGGGGCACCCAACCCGTACATCATAGCTTAGTCGCCGACGTTTTCAGATGACGGTCCCAGCAATAGACCCCTTAACGAAAGCGATCCCTGCCAGCGGGATACGCTGCTGCCGCTATCCCGGCAGGTCCGCTTCCCACGACCAGTACGTCACAATGCAGATCGCGCGGGGCAGAGCGATCAGGGACATGGGTTCTTTCGTTTCGGTCGGGACCGGGCCGCGCTGCCGATGATATTTGGACGAGTCGCCCACCAGGTGAATCCCGTTTTCAAGCAGGGCCGAGGCGACGCTATCGCCTTGTAAACCCTGAAACTCGCGTCCGTCAAATCTGAAAGCAAACGGTGCGGAATGTTTGACGCGGCCTTTTCCAGCGATGCGAACGCGGCTTATCTAAGGGCTCCTTCAGGTTTGGATCTGGCTGACGGGTGTTGGAGCGGCTCGCCTCCTTGTACGTCATGCACAGCGTTGAAAAACCGTGCGCTGCCGTGGTTATGAAGCCAGCCTGCGGAATGCGGATTTCGGATATTGGTGCGAATGAACAGGATATCGCACCATTCCTCATTGCTTTCCGATACCAGAGATCGCGGAGTTCGATGCTGAGTACCGAGTACCTAATGTTCGTTGCCCCGAGAATTTTCATTTAGATCGAGGCACCGGTAGAGTGTCATCGGCGGGGTGCGGTCTGGCCGCAGCGGGGCAACCGCGCCGCATGGGCGCGGTTCAAGGACTAGCCGAAGGTTTGCGGGAGCCAGAGCGCGATCTGCGGAAAGTAGAGCAGGGCGACGATCATCAGCAACATGGCAATGACAAAGGGCAGAGATCCGATGATCACATCGTTCATCGGCCCCCGTCCGCGCACGCCTTGGATCACATAGAGGTTCACGCCAATGGGCGGGGTGATCAACGCGGTTTCCAAAAGCAGCATCATCAGGATGCCGAACCAGATCAGATCGAACCCAAGGCTGGCCACGATGGGTGCAACCAGCGGCGTTGCGATCAGCAAGAGCGAGAACGCCTCCATGAAACAGCCCAGGACCAGAAAGCCCATTACGATGACGGCCATCGTATGCATCGGGGACAGCCCAAGCCCAAGGATGAACCCGGTCAACACCTGCGTCAGCCCGATGACCGACAGCACAAAGTTCAGGAACATGGCCGCCAGCACGATCAGCATGACCATCGCCGTCGTCCGCATCGTGCCCTCAAGCGCCAATATCAGCATCTTCATGTTCAACTGACGGTTCCAGGCCGCCAGCGCCAGAGAGGCGACGACCCCGAGCGAGGCGGCTTCGCTAGGGGTTGCAAGACCCGCGTAGATCGACCCGACGACAGTCGCGAATATCAGCAGCGGCGGGATCAGGTCTGGCAGGCATCTGAGCCGGGCGGCCCAGGAGCTGTGCTGGCGCGTGCCGCCCCATTTGGGGCGAAACAGGCAGGCGATGATCACCGTGGCCATGAACAGCATTGCCAGCAAAAAGCCGGGCAGAAACCCCGCCAGATACAGCTTCGGCACCGATGTATTGGTCAGCAGCCCATAGACGATCATGTTGATCGACGGCGGGATCAGGATTCCAAGCGTGCCGCCGGCGGCAAGCGTGCCCATGAACAGCCGTTGATTATAGCCGCCCTTCTGCGCCTCTGGCAGGGCTACGGTGCCGACCGTTGCCGCCGTGGCGATGGACGACCCGGACGTGGCCGCAAACAGGGTAGATGCCCCGATGTTGGAGTGCATCAACCCGCCCGGCAGCCATGAAAGCCAATGCGACAGCGCCGCATACATCTTTTCCGCGATGCCCGACCTAAGCAGGATTTCCCCCATCATGATGAAAAGCGGAATGGCGACAAGGATGAAGTCGATGCTGTTTGACCAATAGACATCGCCCAAGGCGCGAAACAGCGGCATGGGCGAGTAGATCTCGGCCAGTGTGATGGCAAGTATCCCAAGCACGGCCGCAACCGGCACCGACAGGGCAATCAGCACGAACAGAATTGTAACTGTCGAACCCAGCATATCAGGCTTCCTTTACTTTGCCGGGCAGAACGCCCGCGGTTTCACCGGCAACTTCCTCCTCGACCGACCGCACACCTGACAATCGGCTGGCAGCCGCCAGATCGCCGCGCCATCCGGCGCGCAAGGTGCCTGCCAGCACCAGAACAAGGCAGATGCAAAACAGCACCCAGCCCGCCAGCCAGATGGACTGCGGCACGATCAGCGGCGTGTGCAAAGGCGTGATTGCGTGTGCGTCGTTCTCCCATGTCACCTGCACCGTAAGTGCGACCCGCCACGTGACCATGAGGGTGAAGATGGTGAACAGGATCAGACCGAACAGATCCATCCCATAGCGCACGCGCCGGGACAGCAGGTTATAGGCCGCGTCGATCCGAACATTGGCGCGCATCAGCAGCGCGTATGGCATCGCAAGCGCGGTCGCGATGGCAAAGAGGTAGCCCGACACTTCGTCCGACCCGCTCATTGTTATGCCCAGGATGCGGCGCGACAACACATCGAACGTGACCATGAAAGCGGCAAACAGGATCATCGCGCCGCCCGCCCTGGCGGAATAACGCGACAGTCGGTGGGCTAAGGCAAGCAGAGTATCAAGCATGGAAGCCTCCCAAATTAGAACGGCACCGGAGGGGTCCGGTGCCGTGTGTCGCTCAGTTGGTGGGAACCACAAGGCCGGCGGCAACGCCTGCCGTTTCGTTCCATGTGGCGGCGCATTCGGCACCGCAGCGATCGCCCCACCTCTTGAGTACGAAATCATCCAGGATGGTCTGGCGGGCGGCAAGATCAGCTTCGCCCACGGTTGCCAGGGTGGCGGTTCCGGCTTCGCCCAGCGGGCACTCGCCCCCGGTCAGGCAGGCGACGCCCACCGCCTCCTTGCGTTCAGCACTTTCCCAACCCTCGTTTTCCATTTCGGTAAAGGCCGTCTGCATTACGGCGCGCGTTTCCTCGTCGAGGCTCTCCCACAGCTTCAGGTTGATGGCCGAATAGGTGATGGAATAGCCTACACGCAGCGGAAACACATGCGTGATGACTTCTTGCCATTTGGCGTTGTAGGCGCTCATCGGATCGGTGATCGCACAGTCGGCCACACCTCTTTCCAGCGCAGGAACCACTTCGGCAAAGGGCAGTGTCACAGCCACCCCGCCAGCCCCTTCGACAAAATCGCCAAGCGTCGCGGAATGGACGCGGACCTTGCGGCCCTTGAGGTCGGCGATCGAGGAAATCGGCTTGTTGCAATAGATCATTGATGCGGGCCAGGGATGGAGCGCCACGATCGTCGCGCCGTAGGTCTCGCGGAAGGTCTTGTCCATCGTGTCGCGGTAGGCGTCACTGATGGCGCGCATCATGGTGAAATCCGGCGCAATGGATGACAGATCCACCCCTTCGATCGCCGGGTTTTCCGAGGCAACGTAGCTGCCCAGACCATGTGCCACCTCAAAAACCCCAAGATTCAGCAGGCGCATGACCTCGCCACCCTTCAGGCCCGCTTCGGTGATCGGGATGGCGGATGCGGTGATCTTGCCGTCAGTCGCGGCGGGCATCTTTTCGGCCCAGAAAGGCTGTTCCAGATCGGTCCACGAGGCAAGGTTGCCCCAGGTTCCAACGACCTTGAACTCGCGCTGTTGGATTTCGGCGACCAAAGGCGTTGCCGCCAGGCCAAGCGCGACGACAGAGAAAAGCAGATTGCGTTTCATGTGATACTCTCCCGGGTTTGTTATATTTTTTGGGATATGCCGCCGACATCCACGCGTGATCCGGCGGCATCCTTGTCAGGCTTCTTATTCGGCGGCGACTTTGCTGGCGCCGATACGGTCGATCACGTCCACGCATTCGTCGACCGTGTGGACGTCACCGAACTTGGCGTCGATGTCGAACAGGTTCCAGGCCACGGCGCCGGGCACGCGGTCGCCGATGCATTCCTTGACCGCGATGGTGCGGAAGCCGTCAGCGATACCGTCACAGATGGTCTGGCGGACGCAGGCGCAGGCCGTGACGCCGGTTACCATGATCGTGTCCACGTTTGCCGCGCGCAGGATGCCGGCCAGCTCGGTGCCGTGGAACGACGAGGCGCGCTTTTTGAGCAGTGTATACTCGCCTTCAATCGGCGCTATGCGGCTGTCGATGGCCCAAAGCTCCTTGTCGTTGATATCGACGACATCAACCGGGATCTTGTTGTGCCACAGGCCCATGTCGGTGAAATCAGCGTTGCGGTCGGTGATTTCATAGGCTGTCGTCACATGGATGACCGGCAGCTTGGCGGCGCGGAACGCCTTCAGCAGCTTTTGCATGCCGGGGATGATTTCGTTGTCCATCTTCTCCTGATCGCAGGTGAAGGGATTGCCGGGACGGGTCCAGGCATTGGCCAGGTCAACCGACACAAGGGCCGGGCGCTTGCCAAAGCCTACGCGGCGCTGAAACCCGCGATCCTTGTAAAGTTTGCTGGCGGTGTCAAAGGCCTGCTGCAACAGACGGTCCAGTTCCTTGGCGTCTACATCGCTCATGTTTTCGTCTCCTAAAAAGCGGCACCCTCTGGATCTATTAGAAGGCGCTCTGGTGCGCGGTCATTGGCATCAATGTTCGGGTCTGCAGGAGCATTGAACATCGTCCATAGTCTTTATTGCAAACGCGCCTGATCAAAGGGAATTGACATATGAACGGATATTGATGCACAAACCGCATCACAGAGATCGGAGGTTCCGTCATGGCCACCCCGCCGACAGGTATCGAGCTGGTGCAGTCGTTTCTGGTTGTGGCTGAACACCTCAACTTTCGGCGTGGGGCCGAACGTCTGAACCTTGATCAATCGGCGCTGACACGCCGCATCCAGAAGCTTGAGCATTTCCTGGGGTTTCGTCTTTTGGACCGCACGACGCGCGAGGTGTTGCTGACTGCGGCAGGCCAGTCCTTTTACCGGGAAAACGCTCATCTGCTGGACCAGTACCAAGCATCAATCGAAAATGCTCGCCGCATTGCCGAAGGTAAGACCGGGGTTCTCAGGGTGGCCTATATGGCCTTTGCCGCGACCGATCTTATGCCGGGCGCAGTATCGCGGTTCCGAGTACAGCGCCCTCATGTCGAGGTGAAGTTGACATATATGCGTACGCAGGGGCAAAAGCTGGCGCTTGCCAATGGTGAAATCGACCTTGGGTTTATGATCGGCCCGTTCGATCACCCTGAATTCGATAGCACGCTGCTGACATCGGAACTGCTTTATGTTGTCACACCATTGGAACACCCCTTGTTGAAGAAACCATCGCTAAGCCCGTCCGATATTGCCGGGCAGCCTTTGATATTGGGGGACGTGCGCGAATGGGCCGAGTTCAGGTGGCGGCTGAGCGATATGCTCAATGCAGAAGGTGTGGCCCTTAACCCCACCCTGGAGGCGTCGAACACCCTTGCGCTGATCGGTCTTGTCGCGGCTGGGCTTGGGGTAACCGTTTACCCCGAAAGCCTGATCGGCTATCTTGGGCAAAATGTTGCAGTGCGCCCGATCGACCATCCCTCATTCCGCAGCCAAACGATCCTGACAGCCCGGCGTGGCAATCGCTCGACTTTGGTCAAAAGTTTCATCAAGGCAGCGAAAGCACCGGTGGGCGCAGAAGAGGGGCGCGACTGATCCTGTCCAATTGGAGGAAGATTGCCTCGGCTACTTCTTCCAATGCGGACGCAGTGATTTGCGGTGGCCGTGGTCAAACGAGCCATGGTAGAGGCCCGTTATATCCATGAGGTGGAGTCCGTCGTCCTTTCCCCGCTGGCTGTGTCCAAAGCATGAAGAGATCCCAGACCTTCCACCACCTCGCGCTTCGTAGCCTCGGTACCGGGGGCGAGCCTTCTCTGTTCCCTCTCGGATGACGCACAGCACGTAATCGGGGTGATGGGCCAGGTCCGCTCGTCGCGCCGGGATCGGCGCGATCAGCGCCTGCCGGATATCTCAAGGCGGCGCTTGATCGCGGCGTTGCCAAGGCCACCGCGCCGGTAACCGCATTGATCCGGCGCAGGATCTCGTTCGTTTGCTCGATCAGCGGTGCCTGATCCGCGCCGACAGGCACGATTGTCGTCTTGAACGCCGTGAAATCCGCGCGCCTGCGCCGTCGGCTAAGCCCGTCTGGGGAAAGGGGAACTCTGTCCATCAACCGATTTGTGCATGTATGGATGTATATGGATCCCGCGCTATTGCGGCAGGCTGTTTGGTTCTGGATCGTCGATCACGATCGCTGACGTATATCGAAAGGTGATTGGCGACCTAAACCGCCGCTACAATCCGCATTTTGACAAAATCACCCATACATCACCCATATTGACTGGACGTGACGGAACAACCGTATCGAAAGTGATCACGCCGCTCTCAAACGTATCCTCGGAACAATGCGGTCATCCTGGCCTTTGCGGGCGGCAAAGGCGCCGCTGATGGCGATCGAGACAATCGGGACCATCAAGAACGGCCACATCGCAAACAGACCGCCGGCGTCTGCTGAGAGCCCCCCATTGTCCTAAGTCTGCTTCCAGATGCCAGTTGGTATCGGAGCAACAACAAGACGCTCAGACGTAAATGATTAATGCATCAGCCCCTTTCAATCGGTGTCAATAAACGTAACTAGCCACCCTAGAGCGTGCTGTAAGTAGTACGAATATTTCACGGGCGGCATCAAGGTTGGCAGCTTTGGTTAAGGTTTCAAACTGGTTGAAGCGTTCACGGGCTTTGGAAGGGCCGGCTTGGCCGGGCAGTTTGGCTGGCTTATATTCCCATCGGAAAGCTATTGCCTGATCCTGTTCCGCCGAGCGGATGGATGCCAAAAGGATGTGATGAGCAATACGGCAATGGTCGAAGGTTTAAGTATGACGCAAAACAACTACTATGTACCTAAAGGTGGTTTGTCAGCGCAAACCCAGCTTTTAACGGATCGCGCTGTCTTTTCCGAAGCCTATGCAGTGATTCCCAAAGGTACGTTAAGGGGTATTGTCGTCAGCTTCCTTCCCTTCTGGAGAGACGCGCGTTTCTGGGTTTTGGCGCGCCCGCTATCGGGGTTTGTAGAAACATTTTCGCAATACATTGCTGAGTTGCAGCCGGGTGGCGGCAGTGACCGCCCCGAGACGGAAGCTGGTGTCGAGGCGGTGCTATTCGTCGTCGAAGGGGCGGGTGACGCTTAAGATCAAGGGCGAAACCCACGAGTTAACTTGCGGCGGATATGCGTATGTTCCTCCCGGCGTTTCTTGGGCACTGCACAACAGGGGGCTGCAAACGGCCACGTTTCACTGGCTGCGCAAAGCTTATCAGGCGATCGAGGGGCTGGATGTTCCCGATCCGTTGATACTGGACGAAAACGACATTGTTTCCATTGCGGTGCCCAACACGAATGGAGTCTGGACCGCGACGCGGTTTGTCGATCCGAGCGACCTGCGCCACGATATGCATGTGAACATCGTGACCTTGCAACCCGGCGGTGTGATCCCTTTTGCAGCAACGCATGTCATGGAGCACGGTATTTATGTGCTCGAGGGCAAGGCCGTCTATTATTTAAAGGATGTGTCGCTATATCGTGTTGGGAATGTTCAGATCTCCTGATCAGGTTGCTGCGAGGATGCTCTGAAAGGCGGCTTCGGGCTTGATTTTGGCGCGAAGGAGGAACCAGCGCAGATAGCGGTAGAGATATTTCGTCGCTGGTCCGCAGAACGGTCGAATGAAAGCATCGTATCGCGCGTGCAACGCATTGACGTTCTGGATGTGGAACGCGCCGGCGACAACCCGTTTCCCAAGTTTGTTCGAGACCTCGTAGTGTGTGAGGCTGTGCTTTTTGCAGAAAGAGCGATATGGTCTCAAGCCATCGCTACATAGCACCGCATCATCTGGAATGATCGGTGCCAGGGCGATTTCGATTGTCCGGTTTCGGCGGTTTGCGATCGGTGCGAAGAGACGCCTGCCGCCCCGATCCATCACAGTCAGAAAGGGGATCTGCCACTGCGAGAGGCCGCGCGCCATCTTGATCCGTCCGCTGCGATAAACATACCACTGCGTCCGAGGTGGAGCGGGATACTGGTTGGAGTTAGCCGCGTGATTTGCCCACTCACGAGAGCCTTTCCGGCTTTCTCGCTGATAGGTCTCATCGACCTCCACAACGCCGCTAAAATCCTTGTCGCAAGCCTCTGCAAGTGATTCCAGAATAATCATCCGCCACCGCCATATCGTATCTTTTGTAAGTCCGAGACGCGCGGCGAGTTTGCGACACGAGAGAGGCGTGTCCGACAGCATATTCCGGATAACCTCCAAGAAAAGATCGTGCCGGTGCAGTCCGCAAATCTCGGTTCCGGTGAGACCAGAGTAAGTTCGCAGACAGCAGTCGCAGCGATAACGCTGCACACCGGTTCGCGTTTGTCCCCATTTCTGGCGCCTCTCTTCGTTGCAATGTGGGCACTTGCGTTCTTGTTCTGTTCGTGTTTCTATTTCTGCCAATGCAGCCCGCCTCTGGCGGACATCGTGCGCCCGCGAAAGCAGATCCTCAATCTGTCGCGGGGTAAGCTGGATGATCCGATCGAGGAACTGACGGAACGCGTGCTGGCTGATATTCGTGGCTTGCTTCAATGACACGGAGGCCTCCGGTTTATTGCGACCAGAGTGGAATATTGGCCATTTCTGGCAAAACGAACGCCGACCAACACGATATCAAGACACAGCCTATTTAAATGGGAACTGGGTCGAGGTTGAAGCGGGGGGCTTCATGTGGCTGCGAGCCTTCTGTCCGCAAGCTTGCTATGCGGGAGGGCCGAGCCGATTTCGGTACTTGCTCTACAAGGATGTCAATCGGCACATGACGCTAACCACCAAATCCTTGGCTGGACTTGCAGCGCGCGGGTAGCCCCCCGGTAAGCTTCGGTGGAGCACCGGCGCATCGCCCGACTACAGCGGAGGGCTGGAAGTGACTGTCTTGTGCGTCAGCAGATAATCGTTGGCAATTGACGGCGCTTGTATGGTTCCACAACCATCGTAATTGATCCAGCCCGTGCAAATTGCGCGGGCCGGATCGTATCAGCTTTTGATAAGATTGCTGACCGTTATGTTTTGTTACATGCGGCCGTCACAATAATTTCTACTTTAAGGGTCTCGCGCGCCAGCCGCGCTTCACCGCAAGCGCGTGCGGGGGCTTGGCCATTTGGCACCCACGCATCCCACACGGCATTCATTTCGGTGAAATCGTCCATGTCAGACAGCCAGATTATCGCTTGCAGCATGCGGTCGGGTGATGAACCGGCCTTGGTCAATAGGGCTTCGATCCGCGACAGACAGTCCCTGGTCTGGTCTGCGACCGTTTCGCCATCGCCGACTTGCCCGCACAGATAGGCCACGCCGTTGTGCTTGACGATTTTGCTCATGCGTTGTCCGGTCTCAATCCGTTCGATCATTTTCTTACCTCAATTGTTTCGCTTTTCACCATGGTGGCAATTTCGCCCAAGGTGATGGGCTTTAGTGGCGGACGTATTCTGTAATACCCTGTCTCGCTTGGCGAGATATTGTTCGCATCGGACAAGATTTGTGTCACCGAGAGACCGCAATATCGGCCTTGGCACGGGCCCATTCCCGACCGTCCAAACGACTTTGTCTGGTTTGGACCAAGACAGCCCAGGCCCGCCATACGCCTGATGTCGCCAGCACTGACCTCTTCGCAGCGACAGATGATTGTGTCATCCGCCGGTTTGAGAGCGCCTGCATAGGGGGGGTAGGCGCTGTCAATGAAAGGCCGCGCTGCGCGCTCGGATGCAAGGTTCCTTCTCAAATTCCGAGCAGTTGAATCACGGGCCATTTCCGTCATCTTGTTTAGATCACGCGCAATTTCCAAGGCAGAGATTTCTCCGGCATAGGCCGCAGCCTTTGCCCCGCCGATCCCGGCACCGTCGCCTGCGATGAACACCGTCGCCACGGCTGTGCGCCCCCATTCGTCGCATTCCGGTGCAAAGCAGCTTTGAACGTCATCCCAACGATGCGGGACGTCGATTGATCGCGCAGCTTGCGTGTTGGGGATCACACCGTGATGCAGCAGCACGGTGTCACACGCAATCCGGTGTTTCGTATTTCCAATCCGGAAGGCGACGCCTTGCGCGTATTGATCGCCTTCGATGGCGATATGCGTGGCACCAACATAGCGCGGAATACTGGCACGGCGCAGCGCCACCAGCATTCTTAGCCCCTTGAGAAGATAGGGCCATCCGCGCAACGCTCCGCCGAAATGCCGCAGTGATCTTGTCAGATCACTTTTTGTTTGGGTCTCAATAAGTGCAAGTGGCGGAACGCCGGCGCGTACCATCTGTGCTGCCACAAGATACAAAAGCGGGCCGGATCCGACCAGCGCAGCACGCGCACAGGTGATGCCGGATTGTTTGAGCAGGATTTGTGCAGATCCGGCCGTCATAACTCCCGGCAGGGTCCAGCCGGGAACTGGCATAGGCCGTTCCAGCGCGCCCGTCGCCAAGAGGATGCGTTGACCTGTGGCAAGTGCTGCTTTGCCGTCTTGTGTGAAGGCCACGCGGTTTCCGTCCTCAATCTGCCAGACCACGGCGCCCTTGACGTGCGTGATGCGTTCGTGCCCCAAAGCCTTGGTGAGGGTTTTGCCAACTGTAAAGTCCTTGCCAAGAATGTCGCCCCGCGCAGCACTGGCACGGTCGACATCGCGGTAAATCTGCCCACCGGGGGCGGGCTGCTCGTCAAGGAGGAGGACCGAAAGCTCCGCTTCGGCGGCACGACGGGCGGCGGACATGCCTGCGGGCCCCGCCCCGATGATGATCAGATCAGCGTCAAGCATCGTCGGTCCCTCTGGCAGCAGGCATGGTGATTTCCATGCCATCGGTGACTTGCAGCATGCATGCCTGACGGGTCACACCGTCAATTTCGACCAGACAGTCAAAGCAGGCCCCCATCATGCAAAACGGGCCACGCGGTGCGCCGGATACCGGCGTGTGCCGAAACGGCATGACCCCGGCCACAAGCAGGGCACCAGCAAGGTTCTCGCCGCGCGGCAGCATCAGGTCCGCCGCTTCAAAACGAACGGCAACGTGGTTCCCTTTCGGGGTGATTTCACGAAACGGAGAAACGGGTTTCACTGAACACCTCCAAGTTTGGCGCGGTATCCGCTTCCTCAAGCCAGTCTGGCAGAAACCGGGCATGTGCGGCGGCAAGGGTGATCCCGCTGTGACAGGTCACAAGATAGGCCCCCGGCATTTCGGGGCTTTCCTGATAGATCGGCAATCCATCTGGCGACAGGATGCGCAGCGCACCCCAACTGCGCACAAGCTGTGCCTTAGCAAGTGCCGGAAAAGTTGCGATCGCTTCCGCCGCAAGCCCTGAAAGACCGGGCTGTGTGACGTGATCATCAAGGCCGACCTCTTCGTTTGTCGCCCCGATCTGGATACCGCCTTCGTCGACCTGCCGCGCAATCAGGGATGGACGGTTGATGAGCTTGGGTAGCTTTTCGGTGATCATAACCTGCCCGCGTTGGGGCCTGATCGGGGCTTTGAAACCCAGCATCGGCCCAAGTGACATTGCACCAAGTCCGGCGGACAGGATCGTTTTGCGCGCGCGAACCTCGGTCCCGTCAGCGCATTTGATGCAGAAGAGATCGGCCTTCTCGACGGCGATAACCTGCTTGCCGTTCAGGACAACACCCCCCAGACGGCGCACATCATCGGCCAACGCCCGCAACAGCTTTAGCGGATTTGCGTGACCATCCTGATGATGCAGGATTGCGCCCACGACCTTGGGGCCGATGGCTGGTTCTTCGCCGCGCAGGGCGTTGTGGCCAAGCACTTCGTAAGGGTAATTTCCGCCAAGTTTTTCTTTCAGGATCTCATATTTTGCAACGGTAGCTTCCAAGCTTTCTTCGGAAAAGTGGAAGTCGTAACCACCCTTTTGCTCCAGTCCCAAGTCATGTCCTGTTGCATCGCCCAGTTCGGCAGCAAAACCGGCCCAGGCGGCAGAGGATTCCTGAGACCACTCGGCGTAGCGAGGCTGATTCATGCCTTTGGATTGCACCCAGACAAGACCGAAGTTGCCCCGGCTGGCGCGAAACGACCCATCCTCTCCGTCCAGAACGGTGACCCGCAGCCCGCGTTTGAGCAGCCCCCAAGCGGTAGAGAGGCCAACAATTCCGCCGCCGATTATGGCATAATCCGAAGTCATTATCATTCTCTCAAAGGTTCGGCAGGGTGGCGCAGCACGCCACCCCGATTGATATTTTTACTTGGTAGCGGCGGCCACCTGGTCAAGGATCGCCTGACCCCATTCGACACCAACGTCCTCCAGCACAGTCGGCCAGACTTCAGCCCGGACTTTCGCGGACATCGCAGCAAGGTCTTCATCTGACAGCTCGGCCACGGTGGTGCCTAGATCGTCAGCCAGACGCTGTTCATTCCGGGTCTGATCGGCTTCAGCCACCGTCCAGCGGGTTTCCTCAAACGCCGTCGCCTGTTCTTTCAACGCTGCCTGATCTTCGTCGGAAAGCGCCGCGAGGCTTTCGTTGGAGATGATCATATACCAGACTTCAAAATGCGTATTGGCGGGGATGTAGGTTTTGGTCACGTCGCGGAACGACGCATAGTAGCCTTCGGCCCCGGATCCGATCACACCATCAACGACGCCGGTCTGTACCGCCGTAAACGCTTCGGAAAACGGAATGGGCGACGGGATATAACCCAAAGTTTCGCCCTCCAACTGAAACGATTTAACGCCGGGCACGCGGATCTTGATGCCGTTCGGTTCAGTGCTGGCTGGATTGGCATTTTCGACATTGAGGGAAATGCCGCCGAAATAGACCGGATAGGCTGCAAGCATGGTTATGTCCTGCTCGGCATAAAGCCCGGTCATTGCGTCACGCACGGCCCCGCCCGGTCCAAAAATCGTGCGGGCTCGTGCCCATGTCTCTGCCAGAAACGGGAACGACGAAATCTGCATCCGACGGTCTACGGCTGCGGCGGCAGGTTGTGTCGCCATATCCAGCGCACCCACGCTGATCCGCTCTTGCACGGCTGTGTAATCGCCAAGAGCAGAGGCCGGGAACAATTTTATTTCGACCTCGCCGCCTGTCGCTTCCGATACGGCGGCGGCGAAGGTGCGAAGCTCGACGTCAATGGTCGCGTCTTGCGGGCGTACGTGGCTCATCTTGAGCGTTTCAGCAATGGCTGGCGAGACCGCCATAAGGGTTGTCAATGCGGTTGCTAGGAATCGGGTCTTCATAGTTTTCCTCCTTGTTTTCGTCTGGTTGTTTAGGGAATGCCGACCTTAGTAGCCGAAAAGGCGGGGCAAAAAGAGTGACAGGTCGGGCCAGAATGAGGTCAGGAACACAACAGGCAGATACCCTGTCACGATCAAGAACATTGCTGGCGGGATCACTTTGGTGACTTTGACCTTCCCGATCCGGGCCCCCAGGTAAAGGATCGAAGCATAAGGGGGGGTGACGCCGCCCATCGCAGTGTTGACGCCCATAATCGCGGCGAACTGGACGGGGGTGATCCCGATGGCGGTCATCAAAGGCAGCAACAGTGGAGCAATCAGGATAATCGCGGTAATGTCGTTGACGACCATGCCGACCAGAAACAACAGAATGTTGATGAAGATCAGAAGCACGATCTTGTTTTCCGTGATTGCGAAAATGCTAGATACAATCTGCTGCGGGACGCTTTCGTAGACGAACATCTGGCTCAGGATCATCGAAAAGAGGATCATGAACATGATCGCGCCTACGGCTGTGGCAGCCTCTTTGCCTGCATCAAGAAAGTTCGAAAGACGTAGACCTTTGTAGATCAGAAACCCCACCGGCACCGAGTAGATGACCGCAACGGCAGCAGCTTCGGTCGGTGTCATGATGCCACCATAGATGCCGCCGAGGATAATGATTGGCATCAGAAGCGCGGGAAACGCATGGATGCCGCGTTTTGTCACTTCGGTCGTCAACTCGCTGAACGTCGGCTTGTCATCAAGGACCAGGTTGAACTTACGGCTCATCCACAGGTTCACGACCGAGAAGCTGAACATGATCAGCAGGCCCGGCCCCAACGTAGCAAGGAAGCAGGCCAAAATTGAGGTATCTGTTACCCAGCCATAGACAATCATTGTCACGGATGGCGGGATCAGCAGGCCCAGGATCGAGGAATTCGCAATCAAGGCCGTTGCATATTCGCGCGGATAGCCGCGTTTTTCCATTTCGGGGATCAGGATGGGACCAATGGCGGCAATGCCGGTCAGACCCGATCCGGATATTGCGCCAATTACAGCACAGCTGACGGCGGCGACCACGCCCAGACCGCCCCGGATGTGGCCAACGAACGCATTCACAAATCGCAGAAGCGATGCCGCGATTCCGCTTTCGGCCATGATCGTGCCGGCCAGAACAAAAAGCGGGATGGCAAGCAGGATCGGGTTGCCAAGCTGCTGCACCCCCCACAACATCATACCCTTCATTGTGACATCACCGATGAAGTACATGATCATCAGCGCGGCCCCGAAACAATACGGCAATGGCACGCCAAGGGTCAGTGTGATGACCAGAATTGCGATGGCAAGGAGCGCGATCTCGATCATGCGACTGTTCCATTTTTCAAAGTGAGGATATGCTTGATGAGGTGCCAAGCGGTGTAAGCCATCATCAACGTGACACCCACAAGCAGTGCGACGTCAGAGTAGAAAGTCGGGATGTAGAGTGTGGGACTTTCACGCCAGACGCGCCACGCATATTGGGTGTAATCCCATGCCCAGCTCAAAATCCACAGACCCACAATCAGACTGATAACCTCGCCAATGATGGCCAGAATAATGTGAGCGCGCTCGGACGAGATGAAAATCTCGAGAACGTTGGCGCGGATATGCGTATTCTCTCGCGATGCATTGATCGCGCCGAATATGTAAAGCCAGATGGTGGGATAGAGCATTGTTTCCTCAAGCCCCATCACAGGGATCTGAAGCACATAGCGTGTGATAACCTGAAAAAACTGGCCCAATGCGACAAAGCAGATCAGCCCAGTCAGCAAGATGGCTGCGAAACGGTCCATAGTGCCTCCCCACTTAGAATTACGTCGGGTCAGCATCATCTATCGCTGGATATAAATTCAAATCTAAAATATTACTAGTTCCATAAAGGGGGTTTATGCCATGCTGCCCAACTTAACCATTCGGCAACTTCAAACCTTCCGAGAAGTGATGCGCAGCGGGTCAATTTCCGAGGCCAGTCGTACCCTCCTGCGCACACAACCTGCCGTCAGCACGATGATTTCCAACATTGAGAAGGAACTCGGGTTCAGCCTGTTTGTCCGCGAACACGGCAGGCTTACCCCGTCGCCCGAGGCGCATTACTTCCTGGAAGAGGCCGAAGAGGTTCTGGACAGAATGGGCCGTACACTCCGGACAATGGCAGAGTTTGAAACACTCGAGCGTGGCAGCCTGCGCATCGCATGTCATCCTGCGTCGTCCGGCTTTTTCCTGCCAAAGGTTCTGGCAGAGTTTCTCAGGGGCAGGCCAGAAGTCAAAGCAGATCTCATGATGCGCGCGTCGCATGTCGTGGAAGACCTGATCGCCTCGCAGCAATTCGACATCGGGCTGGCCGAAACGCCTCCCCTTCGCGGTTCAATCAAGATCGAGTCCTTTGATCCTGAATGTGTCATCGCCCTTCCTGAACAGGATCCACTTGCGGACAATGAAATGCTGACACCGGTCGAGTTAACCGATTATCCCATGGCCATGCTTTTCGATGATCATCCTGTTACAATTGCGACTCAAAGCGCTTTTGCCCAATGCAGTGCGACCTTGAACAAGCGGTTTGTCCTCAGAACATTTCTGCCCTCTCTTCAACTTGTCGGGGCCGGCTTGTGCGGGGCGGTAGTTGACCGTATCACGGCAGCCACCAGTCCAGCACCGGGGGTCGTGTTTCGTGCATTTACGCCCACCATCACCAGCAGTGTTTCACTACTGATCCCAGCGCATCGGCCAGCTTCGGTTCTGACAATTGCGTTCAGAGATCACCTGCGCGAAAATCTTATTCGGATCGACGAAAACCTTGTCCTAGAAAGATGATCGCCAGGCATGTTTTTCGTTGGCCCCACATCTGCGGCCATCTGTTGGGGGAACTACATGCCTTTGTTGCGGATGGTGCTGTATGCGAAGGGCGTCGAATTAAGGTGGGAGCGCGTGAACCGAAACGCGTTGGCGATTCTACGATGGGCGTCAATTCGATCGATGCTGCGAAGGCTTTACCAAAAAAGGATACGATCTCGGATGGGCTCTGAGAACGCTACCAATGGGAAGGGGCATGTCAGAGCTTTAAGCCAATGCGGGCGCCGATACGGTGCTCATCGTCGCGCATGAGGTAGTCATAGGACGTGCCGATGAACCAGCGGTCGGTGAGGGCGTAATCCATGCCAACTCCAGCAAGGGCGGATTCCTCACGGAAGTCGTAGCCGCCTGCACCGTAAGCAAGAGCGCGGCCAAATGCGAAACCTGCTTGGGCTTTGGCTGTGACGCCGAAATCGTCGTCGTAGTGGTGAGCGGAGACTTCGCCCCCGAGGACGAGGCCCGAGTTGAACTGATGGCGATAGCCCGCAAATGCGCCATATGTGGCGTGATCTTCTGTCTTGACCTTGGTTCCGACTTGATAGACTTCTGACCCCGTGACCTCGGTGTAGCCTTCTTTGACCACGATAGGCTCAGCGCCTTTGACAGTCTTGCCAGCCCAACCTGTGTCGGGTGTGAAATTCAGCAAGCCGGGGCAAGTCGCTGTGTACGAGACTTCGTTGAATTCGTAGATCGTGGTCTCGCGTCCGGCGCAGCCGTTGGTCTTGAAATCGTCGTAGAGGTCAATCTTGGTCAGCGGCCGGGTGATCGCGTCGTGGTCAACGGTTTCCTCGCGGGTGCCCCAGACCGGGCGGTCTTCCTTGGTGCGTGTGACGCCTGCGCTGATGCCCGCGTAGGGGCCGGTCCAGCTGAACGCGGCGGCTGCCGGCGCAATGAGGGGCGGTTCCATGTAGGGCGGCGCCAGGTTTCCCGCATGTGATGACGCGCCGAAACACGTCGCAAGGACACTTACGGAGATCATATGCCTGATCTTGAACGTGTAGGATGGTTTTCTAACCATCCCAGAAAACTTGGGACACTGGTTACTCATTACATCTCTCGCTCTTTAACTCTTTCTATACACATGCCCGATACGAAGCGTACGGAGATCACTGCGTCTGAAAGAACCCGACCGGGTATAGAAAAGCTGGATACGGTTACTGGTTAACTAAACATGCATGAACATATGCACTGTGCCGATCTTAACTCTGTTCGAATTGGATCGGCTACCTGACTTTTTGTACAGTTCATCAACTGTTGCGTGTGTCTGACTGGCGGAAATGATCGATATCGGCCTTTTTGGCCAGCCTTGCTCGCATACATTCCCATCAGTCGGGACAGCAACAACACCGTATCCACACACGCCCCGGGTGTGCCGGAGGCTCCAATACCTGAGTAGGATGGAGCATCGTGAGAAAAACAAAACAAATATTCCCCAGAAGTACGCGAGCGTGCCTTGCGTATGATTCTGAACAAAGAACGTCAGTATGAGAGCCGCTGGTCTGCGATCCTGTCGATTTTGTCGAAGATCGGCTGTGCGGCGCAAACGCTGAACGAATGGGTCAAGAAGGTCGAGATTGATGCCGGTCGGCGCGGTGGTGTCCCGACCGAGATGGTCGAGAGGATGAAGGCTTTGGAACGTGAAGTGCGCGAACTGAAATAGGCCAGCAAGATTCTGCGCAAGGCGTCCGCATATTTTGCCCAGGCGGAGCTCGACCGCCCATTGAAACGATGATCCGCTTCATCGATGATCGCCGCGCCATCCACGGGATCGAGTCAATCTGCCGTGTGTTGCCGATTGCCCCATCCACTGTAACCACTCCATTGGCACTGGCCCGGGGGTCGCACCATTTCTGTTCACTGGGGTCGCTCGATTTTCTGAGAGAACGATTTTCTCAACATGACGTTTTCCAGGGCTCAGCGCCGCCACAGTCGGAGCGATGGGGAGAATTCGCAAAATTGTCGCAGAAGGGTAAACGGCCTGTTACCTGATGATGGCTAAAGCGCGGGGGATTGCAGTTGTTCCTCGGAGTTTCCTACATGCCACAAATTACGTTTTCGCGCCGTCAGGCTCTGCTGAGCGGTGCCGCACTGGGTGCCTCTTTGACCATGCCGTCTTTGTCTCGGGCCCAGTCGCGCCCGCTGATTACGCACGGGGTTATGTCGGGCGATGTCGCCCATGACGGGGCGATCATTTGGGGGCGCGCCGACCGCGAGGCGAAAATGTTGGTTGAATGGGCCACGACCGAAAACATGTCGGACGCGCGGGCTGTGCCGCCCTTGGCTGTCGGCACGCCCACGGATTATTCCGGCAAGCTGGCGCTGACCGGACTGCCCAGCGATCAGGATATTTTCTATCGTGTGACGATGACCGATTTGGGTGACGGTACCCCGTCAGAGCCGACCATAGGCCAGTTTCGCACGGCCCCTATGGCGAATCGCGACGTTTGTTTCGTGTGGTCGGGCGATACCGCAGGGCAGGGCTGGGGCATCGACGAGGATCGCGGTGGGATGACGACCTATGCCACGATGCTGGGCCACGCCCCAGACTTCTTCCTCCATTCTGGCGATACCGTCTATGCCGACGGCCCGCTGCAAGAGGAGGTTGAGCTGGCAGACGGTACCATCTGGAAGAACATCGTCACATCGGCGAAATCGAAGGTGGCTGAAACGCTGGACGAATTCCGGGGCCAACATCTTTACAACTACATGGACCACAACGTGCGGGCCCTCAATGCGACCGTCCCGATCATCGCCCAATGGGACGATCACGAGGTCACGAACAACTGGTATCCCGACGAGGTGCTGTCTGGCGACGATCGCTATACTGTCAAATCCATGCAACTTCTGTCATCGCGCGCAGCGCGGGCATTTCACGATATGATGCCGACCCGGCAGAACCTCAGCTACCTTCGGTCCGTCAGACTATGACAACACCTTCGGGCCAGAAGTTCGTTTTGCCAAGCATCCCGAGGCGGGGCAGTCGAATCTGCCACCCAGCGATGGCCTCCAGTTCTTTGGTAAGGTCAATATTGCGGCCGACACGGGCGTGATGACAGTCCGCCTGATGGACAGCGCAGATGTGGAACTGTGGTCGGTGGAACTGGAACCGAAAATAGCATGAATACGTCGCGCCCCTCGTGCCGAAACGGAAAAGTTCAAGTTTTACACGGCCTGAAGTCACCTGGTGACAAAGGCCGATTCAATACAGAGTCACGTCAGGAAGCCACTGCCATGAAACATCAAGATATCGCAAATCTCTCTTGGGACGAATACGACGAACTGCGCGACCCGCGCCCGGATAACAACGGCTTTGACGCTATTGTCGAACGCTCGCTCTCGCGTCGTGGGTTCTTGGGCGGGGCCCTGGTATTTGGATCGGGAGCCGCCGTAATGGGGGCGGGCCTGTTCAGTTCAGCCACGTCTGCGCGGGCGCAGGCATCTGCATTTGCGTTCCAGCCCATTGGCATTGCCACCGATTTCGAATTGCATGTACCGCAAGGCTATCAGTGGAAAGTTCTGGTGCGCTGGGGCGACGCGCTCTTTTCGGACGCCGAGGGGGCCTATTCGCCCGAAAGCGGCGTCCCGGCTGGCTTGTCGGACAGGGTCTTTGGCGAAAACACAGACGGGATGGAAACGTTTGTCGATGGCGACAAGATCATCCTGACGATCAACTCAGAATACGCGAACCCCGAGATCAACCTGCCAGCCGACACCGGCGGTGTGCCGCAATCTGCCGATCAGGTGCAGATGCTAAAGAATATACAGGGCGTGACTGTTCTAGAAATCTCGGATCAGGGCGACGGATACCAGGTTGTTGTGGATAGCCCTTATAACCGGCGCATTACGCATGAAACGCTAATGACCATGGATGGGCCAGCCGATGGTTCGGACCTTGTTCGCACCAACGCGGATCCCGAAGGTAAATCCCCCAGAGGCACGATGAACAATTGCGGTTCTGGCAAGACGCTGTGGGGCACCTATCTAACCTGCGAAGAAAACTTCAATGGTTACTTTGGCGTCACGGGTGAGCGTCAGCCGACCGAGGGCGAAACCCGCTACGGTATCGGGGGTGAAGGTCGCTATGCCTACGAAAAATTCGATGAGCGGTTCGATCTTTCCAAGGAGCCGAACGAGCCAAACCGCCATGGATGGGTAACCGAAATCGATCCGTTGGACCCACAATCCACCCCTGTCAAACACACTGCTTTGGGGCGTTTCAAGCACGAGAATGCCGAGATGGTGCAAGCCAGCGATGGCCGGATTGTCGTATACATGGGCGATGATGAGCGCGGTGAGTTTATCTATAAATACGTTTCCAACAGGACGTGGACGGAAGGTCAGCCAACCGACGGCCTGCTAAACGACGGCACGCTGTACGTAGCAAAGTTTAACGACGATATGTCCGGCGAGTGGCTCCCGCTGACGCCCGAAACGACCGGTATGGACATGGCCGAGATGCTGGTGTTCGCCCGCATGGCTGGCTCCAAGGTCGGGGCGACGACGATGGACCGCCCCGAATGGATCGCAGTCAATCCGCTGCGCGTCGAGGCGTATTGCGCACTGACCAACAACAAGAATCGTGGCGTCAAGCCGAACGCAGGCGGTGACGAAACGCCGGTCGACGGTCCCAACCCTCGCGAGACCAATAATTTTGGTCAGATTGTTCGCTGGCGTCCCACCGGCGAAGATCATGGTGCGGTTGATTTCACGTGGGATCTGTATGTCATGGCAGGCAATCCCGCCATTTACGATAACAAGTATGCCGGCTCTGACAACGTGAACGAAGGTAACATGTTCAATTCGCCCGACGGCATGGCATTTTCCTCTGACGGCATGCTGTGGATCCAGACAGATGGCGACGACAGCAACGAGGGCGAGTTCGAAGGTCAGGGGAACAATCAGATGCTGGTTGGTGACCCCGAAACCGGAGAGATCGCACGCTTTCTTACCGCGCCCAATGGCGCCGAGGTGACTGGCTTGACATGGTCACCCGACCGCAAGACAGCCATTGTAGGCATCCAGCATCCGGGCGGTTCGTGGCCCGACAATGTCGGCAAGCCGCGTTCGTCGGTCATTGCCGTCTGGCGCGACGATGGCGCAGCAATTGGCTGATCCATATTGGCTTTGGAAACCTGAGACGGGCAGCGTTACAAAAATGGTGTGACCTGCCCTGCCAAAACCGCTGAATGCAGGGCGAACACACTCGGCAAACACGCCCATTCCCAGAGGTTGGGTGCTTTGCTACGGCTTTCATCCCGCCAGCCCTGTCGCGGGCCGTTTGTGCGAGGAGAAAGAGTTCGACGTGACGGCCTTCGATGCATTTCAGGCGCTTTTGGCCGCGTGAGGTCCAGAGTCCTATGTCCGCGCAAAAGAATGATGTCCGCGCGGGACTGAAGGGCATCATCGCACCTTGCTCAGGGTTCAGTCAGTCCCGCAGTGGTGTGATTTCAACACTGCTTGGACGGGCGCGGTACGCCCTTGCTCTATTCGATCTTGGTTCTTTGATCTTTTGGCGAGACGCCAAATTGAACGCGGTACGTCTTGGAGAAATGCGTTGGTGAATTGAAGCCCGTGGCAAAGGCAACCTCTGTGACCGACATATCGGTCTGAACCAAAAGCCTTTGCGCCTTTTGCAGGCGTAAATCGACATAGTATTTTTTGGGAGAGCAATTCAGGTAGCGCCCGAACAGGCGCTCCATCTGCCGCCCTGATATTCCAAGTTCGCGCGCAATCACCGACGGTGGACGCGGATCATCGATGCTGTCGTTCATCAATTGAATGGCGCGTGTCAGGTGTTCGTTTCTGATACCATGACGCGATTGGAGCGAAACGCGTTGCGCCGCGTCCGCATCGCGCACGGCATTGTAAACCATCTGATCGGCCACCTCTATCGCGAGGTCATCACCGTGGCTTTGCGCAATCAGGAACAGCATCAAATCGGCGGTCGCCGTCCCGCCAGAGGCGGTAATGACGGGGGCGTCAGAAACAAAAACGTTCCGGCTGAGTCCCACCTCGGGGAATTCTTCCATGAAACTGTCATGGTAATCCCAATGGATGGCGGCCTTTTGCTGGTCCAGCAATCCTGCTTCTGCCAGAATATACGCACCCGAACACAGCGCACCTATGCGCGCACCATGCGCGCGGCCACGCCTGAGGGCTGCCAGGAGACTGGTCGTTGTCGCGCTTTGCACACCCAGACCAGACAACGCGAACACATAATCAGCCCTGCCCGCATCCTTGAAGCTGAGTGAAACGCGGGTTTCTGATCCATTCGAGGCGCGGGCGAATTCGCCATCCTGTGACGCGAAAGACCAACGATACAGTTCTGCTTTGGCGACATGATTGGCGATCCGCAAAGGCTCGACCGCGCAGGAGAACGCAAGATGCGAGAAATTCTCGACCAGGAGGAACTGGAAGTGCTGGGGGGATTCAGGGCCGGTTTCGGTCACGTGAGGCCTCGCGGAGCAAAGGGGCTTAGATATCCTTGCAAATCCGCAGGGCATCATAAAGGGCGGCGTGGATATTACGCCCGGCCACCGCATCGCCGATCCGCGCGAGAAGGTATTGCCCTGTCTCCTGCGTTGGCTTGAGCGGAGGCAGCCCTTTGACCATCGCGGTTTGATCTATCTGGCCAAGGTTGCGCGATCCGGCCTTGAGCTCGTGATAGAGGGCGTTCATTGGTGTCACCCCGTGTTCGACCACCACATGATCGACCACGTACACGGACGTTTCACCGGTCAGCACATGGCGCAATGTCACCTCTTTTCGGTTGCCCGCCTGCGCCACACCGATCAGGTCCTGAAAGCAGGTGAAGCTCACACCTTGTTTGGCAAGGTCGCGCAACACCACGGCCGAGTTGGTCGGCCCCAGATCATGCGCAGTTGCCCGGTCGGGTGACACATGCTGCACCGCACAGCCCATGCGCGCCATGACGTCGGCGCAGACCAATGCAGGGTGATCACCCACGTCATCGAACAACAGAACGTCACCGTGCAGACGCGCCTCACCCGACAGGACGTCCCAAGAAGAGGCGGTCAACGCGGCGCCGTCAATTGCGGGCGCGTCAGGCCAGCCGCCTGTCGCGATGAGGGCCACGTCAGGGCGCTCGGCCTCTACCTCTTCTGCTTCGACGTAGGCATTCATGCGGATATCGACGCCAAGCTGCGCAACTTCGGCGATTAGCCAATCCGCGACACCCCAGATCTGGCGGCGGGTCATGCCGGTGCTTGCAAGCTTCAACTGCCCGCCCAAACGGGCGCTGGCTTCGAACAATACAACGTCGTGACCGCGCACTGCACAGATGCGCGCCGCCTCCAGCCCTGCGGGTCCACCGCCCACGACGACGACCTTTTTCGTGGCCTCCGCATTTGTGATCAGATGCGGCATTACAGCTTCGCGCCCTGTCGCCGCGTTGTGCCCGCACACAGCCGCCTTGCCTTGGTTCACGCGGTCGACGCAATAGCCAAGGCCGACGCAGGGGCGGATGCGATCCTCGTCGCCGCGCGCCAGCTTTGCCACCAGATAGGGATCGGCCATGTGCGCGCGGGTCATACCGATCAGATCGACATGGCCGTCCGCGACGGCATGCCGCGCCGTGGCGATGTCAGCCACGCCGCCGGCATGGAAAATCGGCAGATCGACAGCGCGGCGAATACGGCCAGCCACCGTCAGGTGCGGCGCCGAAGGCATGCCCATCGGCGGCACCCATCCCGCCAGCCCAAGGTCGTCATATGGCGCGCCCGCGAGGATATTTAGGAAATCGACAGCGCCGGTCGCGGCGATCTTTTCGGCGATCTGCACGCAGTCATCTGCATCCAGTCCACCTTTGGCCAGTTCGTCCCCCGTGACGCGCATACCCAGAATGAGGTCCGGCCCCACGGCCTCGCGCACAGCCTCCAGAACCTGCATTGTCAACCGCAACCGATTGTCCAGCGTGCCGCCGTAATCGTCGTCACGTTTGTTGATCAGCGGCGACAGAAACTGTCCCAGAAGATGCGAGTGGGACAGCAGTTCAATCCCGTCAAAACCGCCTTGCTGGCAGCGTTTCGCCGCATCAGCGAACTGGGCAATGATGCGATTGATGTCCTCGGTTTCCATTACCTTGGGAAAGGAGCGATGCGCCCGTTCGCGTGTGACCGAAGGCCCCGCGACCGGTAACCAATGGCCATCATCCCATGCGGTCCTGCGCCCCATATGGGTGATCTGGCACATCACAGCCGCGCCATGCGAGCGTACCCCATCCGTCAGCTTTTGGAACCACGGGATGATGCTGTCGTCGCCTGCGTAAAGCTGGCCAAACACCGACGGGCTGTCGGGTGCGATATTGGTGGAGCCGCCGATGATCGTCAGGCCGACGCCACCCTTTGCCTTTTCCTCATGATACAACCGATACCGATCCCGCGGATGCCCGCCTTCCTCATAGGACGGGGCATGCGCCGTGCTCATGATGCGGTTGCGCAGGGTAAGATGACGCAACTGGAAGGGTTCAAGAAGAGGATCGTTTTTCATGAGGTTCTCAGTAATCCTGGTTCAACGCGTCCGCCTCCGGTATCTCACGTTCGCGTCTCGCAATATACGCAAGCAAGGCCTCATCGGTCGCTTCATCCAGCTTTGGCTCTTGGTATTCGCTGAGCAGCTTGCGGGCACGGGTCAGCGCGCGTTGGGTGATTTCGACACTGCCTTCGGCCTGCCATTGCTCGATTGAATTGTTGTCCAGCATGTCCGGCATAAAGAATGCACGCTGGAAATTCTCCAGCGTATGCGGGTGGCCAAGGTAATGGCCGCCGGGGCCAACATCGGAAATGGCAGCGATGCCTTCGTCAAAGTCATCCCAGCGCACACCTTCGGCCATACGATAGGCCATGGCACATTGCTCGGCATCCACAATGAACTTGGCGGTGGAGCAGTGCATCCCGGCCTCGTTCCAACCTGCGGCATGCCACATGTAGTTGGCCCCGGAATGGACAACTGCCGACAAGGTCGACGCGCTTTCATAGCCCGCTTGTGCGTCCAGCACCTTTGAGCCGCCCAAGGTCGTCGAACTGCGCCATGGGACGCCATAGAACCGGGCCATCTGCCCGATCATATAGTTCATCAGGCTGATCTCGGGCGTGCCCGCCATCGGTGCGCCGGACTTCATCGAAACCGTCGCCAGATAGTGCCCATAGATCGCGGGGCAGCCCTTGCGGATAAGCTGGGTATAGGCCAGCGCGCTCAGGGCTTCGGCGTTCAATTGCGCCACGGTGGGGGCCACGGATGCAGGCGTATTTGCACCACCCAAGACGAATGGTGAGCACAAGACAGGCTGGTTGCGACGGTTGAACGCACGCATGGCGCCCAGCATCGTCTCGTCCCAGACCAACGGTGAATTGGCGTTGCAGTTGCCCGTCACCACCGGATGGCTGTCGATGAAATCGGCGCCAAACAGGATCGCGCACATATCCAGCACGTCCTCGGCATTCTTTGGGCTGGTGGTCATCCCCATGAAGGTTTTGTCGGAGTGTTTCATCGACGAATAGGTGATCCGCAGGTGCCGCTGACTGATCGCATGATCATAGGGTTCGACAATGTGGTGCGCCGAGGAATGCAGCGCGGGCATCATATGCGCCAGCTTGTGGAACATCGCCAGATCGTCCATCGTCGGGTTGCGGCGCACATCGTCGAGATCGCGCAGATAGGGTGCGCCGGTCATCGGGATGAACATCGCGTGTTTGCCACCCAACCGAACGCTCCGTTCGGGATTGCGGGCGTGATAGGTGAAATTGCTCGGGATCGTCTTGATCAACTCGCGGATCAATCCGCGATCAGGGCGCACCAGCTCGCCCTCGACATCGGCGCCCGCTTTGCGCCAATCCTCCAGTGCGATCGGGTCGCGGAACACGATACCGACGTTTTCAAGGATCGACATTGAGGCTTCGTCAATGCGGCGGACCTGCGCCTCGTCCATGACTTCACAATTGGGCAGTTGGTTCACCAACCCCGGCAACATGCTGAAATCAGACGCCTCACGCGTCGCGCGTCGCGCTGAACGTCCGCCGGACCGGATGGCTCGTGGTGTGTGGCCTTGCATAAATGATCCCTCCATTTGCCCAAGGCAGACCACTTTGCGAGGCGTCGGCGCCTATACTTCAGCGACCCGGACGGCAATTTTTGCGACGTTACGGCGGGCGCCATAGGGGTATGTGGCGCAATTCTGAGCGCCGGATGGCGACTTTTCTTTACAGCGAAGTATTTTTGCGAATACCCTACCGATAGGCTTCTATAGTTGCGCCGCCGGGAACATTCCGGCGTGAAAATGGCTAATTCCAAAGGCTTTTTGTCGCAATTTCTTTTTTTGAAATGGAGACGTCATTTGAAAACCCTAAAGCTCCCCCTTGCAGCGATGATCGCTGCAACCGTTCCTTTCGCCAGCTTTGCTGACGTCAGCAAAGAGACCGTGCAGTCGCTGTCCGCACCAGACAGCATTGAGACCCGCCTCGGGACACTTGAGTTCAAGGGCGGGGTGCCCAGCGCCGAGACGGCACAGACTGTCTTTGACGCGATGGATTTCTCCAACGCGCTCGCGGTCTACAACAACAGCTTTCGCGGGGCCTCGGCCCTCGCCATCGCCAAGGGGTTCGAAAGCACCGGCGCGGCTGACAATGAGGTCAGTATTTTCTCGACCTTGATGAACTCAGACTCGTTGTTCCTGACCGCCAATGCCGACACGATCTATTACTTCTCGGTCATCGATCTTACCGACGGGCCGATGGTGCTTGAACAGCCTAAAGACGGACTCGGGACCATCAACGACATGTGGTTCTCATGGGTGATTGATATCGGCAAGCCCGGCCCCGATCGTGGCATGGGCGGCAAGTACCTGCTTGTCGGTCCCGGCTATGACGGGCCGCTGCCCGAAGGCGGCTATTTCGTCGCCCACTCCAAGACCAACAAGGTCCTCTACGCCGCGCGTTCCTTTTTGGTGGACAACGATCCCGAGCCCGCCGTGAAAAATATCAAGGACAACACCAAGATTTATCCCTACGCCCCCGGCGGCTATGGCAGCAGCATCGCCGAAGCGCTCGAGGGCAAGGTCCGCCTCGGCGCCGTCGCGAAGGCCCCGGACATGAAATTCCACGAGGTCTCCGGGGTGTCGTTCAACACCATCCCCCCCAGCGACTACGGCTTCTTCGAGATGATCAACGAAAATGTCCAGAATGAACCGGCCACCAGCTATGACATCGAGCTTGCCGGCCAACTCGCTGCCATCGGCATCGTCAATGGCAAGGAGTTCGCACCCGACGAGCGGATGAAGAAGATCCTGACCGACGCTGCCGCGGTTGGCCAGGCCGCCGGACGATCGCTGAACTGGCGCTGGGCCGAACAGCATCCCGGCTGGGCCTATTACGAGGGTGCAAACTGGGGGAACATGCTGTTCGAGGGCGGCGCGTTTTTTGAAACCCCGCCGCCCGCGTTTGAAGACGGCATGTTCAAACCCTTCCCGCCGACGGGCGCCCGTACGCTGGATTCGCGCACGGCCTTCTACTACGCCTACACGCTGGACAGCCCCGGCATGATCATGCGAATCCCTGAAGTGGGCTCGCAGTACCTGATGGGCTTTCTCGACGGCGCTGGCGCGCCTTTCGACGGCGCCAAGACCTACAAGGTCACGCTGCCCAAGGATATCCCGGCGCGTGCTTTCTGGTCCTTTACCCTCTATGACAACCAGACCCGGTCGATGCTGCAAACGCCGCAGAAATACCCGCGTGCCGGCAGTCAGACCTACCCATCTCCGGCGGCGGTCGCGGCCGAGGATGGATCGACGACAATCTACTTCTCGCCTGAACAGCCCGAGGGCGTCGAGCGCGGCAACTGGATCCAGACAGATTCGGAAAAGGGCTGGTTTACCCTGCTGCGCCTCTACAGCCCGCTGCCCAGTTTCTTTGACAAATCCTGGCAGCCGACCGAGATCGAGGTCGTGAACTGAGCCACGGACACCCCGAGGGTCCGGATAGCTGCCGGTCCCTCGCCGCGGAACTCTGGCAATAGGCATACTCGTGTCCGACGAGCCGCTCCTGACCGAAGCCGACAAGGCCGCAACGGACGATAATCGCGAGGAACCTGGTGCCAGCCTGCGCCGACACTTCGATTGGCGGGGTGTCGAGTTCTCCCCCTTTTACAAGGAAGACCATCATGACCTCCATCGACAGCCGGCCTGAAACAAGCCGCCGACAGGTTCTGACCGGCACTGTCGGCCTGGCGGGTGCGATGCTGATACCGGGCGCGGCCGTGGCTCAGAGCGCTGACGCCGCCAATGCTGATTTCCTGTTCGTGCAATCCGCCGACGCCATGGCCTTTGACGCCGACCAGAACCGTCTGACCCTGCGTGACGTCAGCCCGGTCACGCTGTTTTTCACGGACCGCCCCGAGCGCATCGCCGGTAATATGAGCACGGAAAAATTCGTGCCGTTCTGGAGCGAGGGCAAGGACAGTTTCCTTTCTGATCCGCCAAACGCCGACGTCTCCATCCTTGAAAACGGCGTGCTGCGGCAGGTTGTCGTCGTCCTCAAGGATCCGGTGTTCGAGGAGGGAAACCTTCACTACACCGTAAAGATCATCGATGGAGAAATGCCAGTGCTTGGTGAAGACGTGTCCGTCTTCATTGACGTCATCGGCATGCCGCTGACTCCGGTCTCCTTTGCCGGTGCCCGCCGGCGCGCGTATCGGCGTGCGGTCCTCTACTAAATCGTTTCGCGAAACGCTTCAGGCTGGCCAGCCTGGTAGGGTGTCCCGGCGGTGAAGCGTGGAGTTTGTACACGGCAGCCATTCAGCCCTGCGGCTAGTCCGCGTCCTGAACAAATGGCCGGGCTGCCTATTCATCAGACCGCTGAGCGCGCACAAGACGATCCGCAATGGATGTTGCGGTGGCGACGAACAGGCCAAGACCGCAGAATATATATCCGATCGTAAAGAGCTTTCCCGGCACCGTCTGAGGGTAAAAATCGCCATATCCGACCGTGGCGATAGTGATGACCGAGAAATAGACCGAATCCAGCAGTGTCCACCCCTCGAAGTACCAGTAGAACACCGAAGCGATGCCGATCAGCGTGACCGTCATCGTCATCAGCGTCCGCACCCATTCATCGGCAAAGGCCACGGCCAGCCCCCGCCAAAGGTGTCTGACATTTTTCCCCATGCGCCTTATTTCCCCGTCATGCGGTGGGTGCGACCCTGCGGTGCCTTAGCGACAGGACGACAAGTGCGGCCCCGTTAGCCAGCAACTCCAGACCCAGCACAATCCCCAAATTTCCTGCGATAAATCCGGGAATGGTGGTCAAAATCACAAGACCGAGCAGGACCGAGATGGCACCCGCACCGATCACGACAGGAAAAAGGCCATCACCGCGCACATGTCGCGCGGCCCAGAGTTTGGCCGCGCCTGAGATGAACAGGAGCGCGGTCAGCGCGTAGCGCAGGAAGCTGCCGTCGCCAAAGGGGCCGAATACCAAAAGTACCCCCATGAGCAGGGCTGCCGCCGCCGCGATACCGGCTCCGGTTCTTGCCTTGAAACCCTGCGAAGACCAGGCGGACCAGCCTTGCAATGCCCCGATGATCAGCAGGGCCCAACCGGCCAGAGTGGCAGCTGCTATCGACGCCGAAAGTGGGTTGAGTAGGGCCAGAATACCGCCAATCAATGATATGACCCCGATGCAGAGCCACAATGTCCGGTTTTTCATGCCAGCCTCCATTCACCCGACAGCTTCGGTTTTACGGCTCAGCGCCAGCACAATCAGCGAGACACCGTTCAAGATAAGCTCGATCGCCAGGAACACGCCAAGCACGACCGTCGCCGATTGTGGGATATTAGAGAATATCATCACTCCCAGGACGATGGATATTGCGCCGGAAATGACCATCGCCCAGCGAAACTGCGCGATCACGCTGCCAAGGCCAAGCAGCAGGCGGAATATGCCGGTCAGCACGAACATCACGGCAACAAAATAGGTCAGCGAGATCATTCCGCGCAGCGGCTCGCCCACCAGATTGCTCCCCATTATCACCAGCAGAACACCGAGAAGAAGCGCAAAAATTCGCCCGCCCCAGCCCCGATCGCCAAACGCCGACATGAATGTCAGCACGCCCACGACCATGAATATCCACCCCGTCAGCACCACCGCAGTCAATGAGGCCGCAAGCGGATTGGCGAGCGCGAATAAACCACCAAGCAACGAAATCACACCGATAATCAGCCACAAAAACCAGTTTTTCATCGATCTATCTTTCTTTTTTTGGGCACAGCCCATTTTAGAGTAACCACTCCACCGGGAGAAATCCTATCACGACGATGGCGATCTGTTCAAACCACGTTGCCCCCGGTTCTTCCTGATAGATCAGGATTTTACGATCGCTCAGGGGTTCTTTCCAGACCATCTTGTTTTCCGGGGTCAGTTCAGGCTGATAGCTCACTTCGGCCAATGGACCGGAAAACCCTTCACTCACGCGTTTTGCCAGCGTCGGGCTGTCAATCAGAAACCCCATTTCGCAATTCAACATGGCCGAACGCGGATCGAAATTAAAGGAGCCGATGAAAATGCGGCTGTCGTCAATCGCAAATGTCTTGGCGTGCAGGCTGGCCCCCGACAATCCCAGGGGTTTGATCTGGAGGTCGGCTTCCTGCGTCATATCCCCGCGCAATTTCAACTCGTAGAGCTTCACCCCGGCCTCAAGCAACGCGCGCCGGTACTTGCTGTATCCTGCATGCACCATCAGCACGTCCGTGGTGTTCAGTGCGTTGGTCAAAATGCGCACGTCGATTCCGGAACGGGCAAGATTGCTGAAATAGGCGACGCCCTCCTCCCCCGGTACGAAATAGGCCGATACCAGATCCAGCCGCCGGGTGACTTTGCCCAAAATCCCGCCCAATTGCGTGATCATCAGCTGATCGGTTGTGGCGATGCCTTGCCCCTTGGCGGGATCATCGGCGACAAGCTGGACGTCGGTCCACTCGATCTGGGCCGCGCCCTTTGCGTATCTGGCGGCGCTGTTGTTCGCGTCGCCCAAAAATGCCTTGGCCTCCGGGCTGGCGGCGATTTCTGCAACGCGCGCTTCGAACGCCGCAAGGTCGCCGATGCCATCGATGATACTCTCGACGGAAAATACCGAAACACTGTTCCAGTAATCATCGAACACCGCAGCCGTTTGCGCCACGACCTTGCCCGTCGCCAGAACATCCATGTCGACGTAGAAAACACCGTTGCCGACCTGAAAATATTCGTCCCCGATATTGCGCCCCCCGATTATCGCGGCGGCCCCGTCGGCGATTAAGGATTTGTTGTGCATCCGCCGGTTCATGCGCGGGAAATCAAACGCATACCCGGCCAGCTTGGGCGATCGAACCGTAGACGGGTTGAACAACCTTATCTCAAAATTATCCTGCGCATTCAGGGCCGCCAGGAAGGGATCAAGCCCCGGCACGCCGTTGTCATCCAGCAACAGCCGTACCCGCACGCCGCGTTGCGCCGCATCCCGCAACGCGTCCAGAAGCAAAATGCCCGACACATCGTCATGCCAGATATAGTATTGGGCATCGATCGACTGCTCTGCCAACGTGACGAGATCCAACCGGCTGGCCAGCGCATCATGACCATCCCGCAGGGGAATAACGCCTGAGGTGCCGGGATGCCGATCCGCCCCGGCCGCCATCATTTGCCCAAGCGGCGTTTCCGGTTCAGCGGGTATGGCCGTGCTGGCCTCGCGCTGGGAGATGTCAGGCAGCGGAAAGACCAATCTCGCCACGACTACAGCGATTGCGGCGATCACGATGATGGCGATCAAGAATTCCATAAAACGTTTCATTTTACCGCCATCGCATTGAACTTCCATGCACCATACCCCCTCGGCAATGAGAAAGTCAGCCATATTGATCAAGGTTGGGGCGTCGGCGCCCTCAATGGACCTACACCGGGCATCCTCTGCCACTGGCGCGTGCCATCTTGCTGGCCAAGGGGGCCAAAACCATCAGCGGGGTTTGGGTAACATAGCCCTCAGGTTTGTCATTTACATTGTAGACAATATGAATTATATCGACCTTCGATGGACACGCAAAACGACAGTCGGCCATCCGGCGACGGTGCGAGGCGGTATATGGCGGCAGACAGCAAGACCAGAAAGAACAGGTGCGCCGAGGACATCAAGCGCCGCATCCTGACCCAGAATCTGGAGCCGGGCAGCAATCTGGACGAGACGACGCTGGCCGAATTCTATGAAATCTCGCGCCCACCGCTGCGCGAGGTGCTGCGCCAGCTGGCTGGCGAAGGCTATGCCATCCTCACGGAAAACCGGGGTGCGCAGGTTGCGCCGATGACCCACAAGACGTTGCGCAACTTCCTCATTGCCGCGCCGATGATTTACGCCGCCGTCACCCGGTTGGCAGCGCAAAATGCGACCGAGGCGCAGATCACGCGGCTCAAGGACGTCCAGTCCCGGTTCCGCCACGAGATCCGCAGCGGCGATGTCGAGGGGCGGGCGCTGCTGAACATGCAGTTCCATGCGATGATCGGCGAAATTGCCGACAACGAATTCCTGATGCCAAGCCAGCGCCGACTGCTTATCGACCACACGCGCATCGCAATGACGTTCTACAACCCGCGCCACGGGGCGATGGCCGAGCAGCGCGCCATCGCCGCTGACCATCATGACGAATTCATCGCGCTGATCGAGGCTGGCAATGCCGACGCTGCCGCCGCCCTTGCCGTTGCACATTGGGATCTGTCGCGCACGGAGATAGAAAGCTTCGTGATGCCTCCCAGTATCGATATTCCGCTTGGTCGCTTGCCGGGCAGTGCCACCTTGGAAGGAGCCACATGAAATTCGAAGGCATCTACACCCCCGCTATCACCCCGCACCACGACGATGGCGCGATTGACCGCGACGGTTTTGCCGCGCTGATCGAGCATCTGATTGCGTCGGGCGTTCACGGGATCATCAATGGTGGTTCGACCGGGGAATATTACGCCCAGTCGATGGAAGAGCGTGTCGAGATGGCGAAACTGGCCAAGGAGATCATCGGCAAGCGGGTGCCGTTGATTGTCGGCACCGTTGCGATCCGCCTGGAGGATTCGATCCAGATGGGCGAATGTGCCGCCGAAATAGGCGCGGATGCGATCCTGATCGGCTCGCCTCCCTATGCTGTCCCGACCGAGCAGGAAAACGCGTTGAACGCGCTTGCCATTGATCGGGCCGCAGATTTGCCGGTCATGCTGTATAACTACCCCGGACGCATGGGCATCAACATGGGCGAGGAATTTCTGGACCGCGTCGGGCGGTCGCGCAATTTCGTGGCAATCAAGGAAAGCTCGGGCGACATCAACCGCGTTCACCTGCTGGCGCGGGATTATCCGCACATACAGATGGCCTGCGGCATGGACGATCAGGCGTTGGAGTTCTTTGCCTGGGGCGCGCGCGGCTGGGTCTGCGGCGGCTCGAATTTCCTGCCGGGCGAGCATCTGGCGCTGTATCGCGCCTGCGTCATCGAGCGTGATTTCGACAAGGGACGTCGCATCATGTCGGCCCTGCTGCCGCTGATGCGCGTTCTCGAACAGGGGGGGAAATTCGTCCAATGCATCAAACATGGCAGCGAGATGAACGGCTTCCACGCCGGGCCGTCGCGCCCGCCGCTGAAGGGGCTGAACAAGGATGACAAACGACAGTTGGAACAGGTGGTTCGGGTGCTGAAAAGGACAATCGCGGACATCGAAGCGGAGACATCGGCATGAGCGACCTTCTGACAACCGACGAATACAAGGCGATCGCTGCAGCTATCCAGCCGCCGACGCAGGCGTTCATCGACGGCACCTTTCGCCCCGCGATTTCCGGGGCGACCTTCGATAGCATCAACCCCGCGACCGGCAAGGTCATTGCCAAGGTCGCAGCCTGCGGCACTGATGATGTGGATTACGCGGTCGCCAAGGCCCGCGATGCCTTTGAGGATGGTCGCTGGTCGCGGCTGCATCCCTCCGAACGCAAGACCGCACTGATCCGGCTGGCAAAACTGATGCAGCGCAATGCGCGCGAACTCGCCGTGATGGAGAGCCTCGATTCCGGCAAGACGATCTATGATTGCGAAACCGTCGATATCCCCGAAGCGATCAACTGCCTGATCTGGCACGCGGAGCTGATCGACAAGATCTATGATCAGGCCGCGCCCGCCTCGGATAACCACATCGCGATGATCGTCCGCGAACCCGTGGGCGTTGTCGGTCTGGTGCTGCCGTGGAACTTCCCGCTGCTGATGCTGGCGTGGAAGATCGGTCCCGCGCTTGCCTCGGGCTGTTCGGTCATCGTGAAACCCGCCGAGGAGACGTCGCTGACGGCCTTGCGCATCGCTGAACTGGCGATGGAGGCGGGCGTGCCAGCAGGCGTGTTCAACGTTGTGCCGGGAACCGGGCCGGACGTGGGCGAACCCTTGGGCCGCCACATGGATGTCGACATGATTTCCTTTACCGGCTCGACCGAGACGGGGCGACGCTTCCTGCAGTATGCCGCTGATTCCAACCTCAAGGAAGTTACACTGGAGATGGGGGGCAAGAACCCCGCCGTCGTGCTGGCGGATGCCGAAAACCTTGACCGCGTGGCGGCGCATATCGTCAACGGCGCGTTCTGGAACATGGGCGAGAATTGCTCGGCCACCTCGCGTCTTATCGTGGAAAAGGGCGTGAAGGACGCGCTTCTTGCGCGCATCTTTGCGCATACCCGTGAATGGCCGATGGGCGACCCGCTTGATCCGGTCAACCGGGTTGGCGCGCTGGTGTCGCAGGCTCATTTTGAGAAGGTGGCGTCGTATCTGACGGACGGGCCGCAGGTTCTGATGGGCGGCGGGGCCAAGGATGGCTTTGTCGAGCCGACCATTCTTGAGGTCAGCCGCGATGCGCCGCAAGCGTGCGAAGAGATCTTCGGGCCAGTGCTATCCGTTCTCACCGTCGAGAATTTCGACGAGGCGATCGAGCTGGCCAACAACACGGAATATGGGCTGGCCGCCTCGATCTTTACGTCCAACGTCAAGAGGGCGATCCGCGGCGCGCGGGCGATCCGGGCCGGGACCGTCAGTGTGAACAGCTTTGGCGAGGGCGACATCACCACCCCGTTTGGCGGGTTCAAGGCCTCGGGTTTTGGCGGGCGTGACAATGGCATCCACGCCCATGACCAGTACACCCAGCTCAAGACGATCTGGGTGGATCTGAGCGACGACGAGGATGAGGCGGTATCGTGACCGCCTATTCCGCGCGGCGGCTGCCTGTACATCGCGGACCGGCGGCGTGGAACGCCATACTGCCGGTCGCCGATGCGCCTGATCTGATGATAGAGTCCCTGACGGCTGATTTTGCCATTGTGGGCGGCGGGTTTGCCGGGGCGTCGGCGGCGCGGCGCCTTGCCCAGATCAACCCGGGTGCGCGGATCGTGGTGTTGGAGGCCGGGCGCCTGGCGGAAGGGGCCTCCGGGCGCAATTCCGGTTTCATGATCGACCTGCCGCATGATCTGTCGTCCGACGACTACGCCGGGCAGGGCTGCGAAAGTGACCGCGAGGTCATTACCCTGAATCGCGCCGCCATCGCATTTTCCGGCGCGGCGGTCGCAGATTATGGCATCGACACGGCGTTCTTCGATCCGGTCGGCAAGGTCAACGGCGCTGCCAGTGTCAAAGGGGATGACCACAACCGCAGCTATGCCAAACATCTCGCCGACCTTGGCGAGTCCAGCGAGATGCTGGACGCGACGGCCATGCATGAGTTGACCGGCAGTCGGCACTATGTATCGGGCCTCTATACCCCCGGAACGGTAATGATCCAGCCCGCGGGCTACATCCGGTCTTGCGCCAGGGGACTGCGTCGCGACGGGGTGCGCATATTCGAGAACGCCCCGGTTACCGAAATCCGTCGCACCGGGCCGGATTGGATGCTGACAACGCAGCGGGGCCACGTGACGGCGGCAAAGGTGATTCTGGCCAATAACGGACATCTGGAAAGTTTCGGGTTTGAGACGCGGCGGCTGATGCACATCTTTCTTTTTGCGTCGATGACTGCCGAATTGGATGTAGCGGCGCTGAAATCGCTTGGTGGGGCGCCGCGATGGGGGGTCACGCCGTCAGATCCAATGGGCACGACGATGCGCCGGATCGACACTGCGCAAGGCGGAAACCGGATCATCACCCGCACCTGCGCCAGCTTCCTGCCGGGTATGGAGGCAAGCGAGGCGGCGCTGAAACGTGCGAAGCGGGTCCACCACCAAAAATTTGCCAGCCGCTTTCCCGCGCTGGCGGGTGCGCGCATGGACTACAGCTGGGCCGGTCATCTGTGTCTCAGCCGCAATGGCGTTTCGGTCATGCGCCGGCTGGACGACGGGATTTTTGCGGCGTGCTGTCAGAATGGTCTGGGAACGGTGCGCGGAACGCTTACGGGCATCGCCGCCGCCGAACTGGCCAGCGATATGGAAAGCTCGATCACCCGGCATTTCGCGCACGAGGCGGCGCCGTCAAAGCTGCCGCCCGCGCCCTTCGCCGAGATTGGCGCGAACGCCTATCTGCGCTGGAAGGAATGGCGCGCCGGTCAAGAGTGACGCCCCCAAAGCAGCGGGTCCTGCGGCGTGGGTAATCCGGCGGACGGCGCCCGGCCACGGGCGCCGTCCCGGCACTATCAGACGGCGCGGGTCAATCCGCCGTCGATCCGCAGGTTCTGGCCGGTCATGTAGGTGGCCCCCTCGGACGCCAGCCATGAGATCAGGGACGACACTTCCTCGGCCCGGCCGTAGCGCCCCATCGGGATACGCGCGCGGCGGTCTTCGGTTTCGGGGAGGCTGTCGATGAATCCCGGCAGGACATTGTTCATGCGAAGATTCTCGGCCGCGTATTTGTCCGCATAAAGCTTGGTGAACGCAGCAAGGCCCGCACGAAACACGCCGGAGGTTGGAAAAAGCGGGTCTGGTTCGAAAGTCGCAAAGGTCGAAATATTGATGATCGTACCGCCCCCCTGTGCCTGCATCAGCGGCGTTACCAGCCGTGTGGGGCGAATGACGTTCAGCAGATAGGCTTCCATTCCCACGTGCCAATCGTCATCCGAAATGTCCAGCACAGGCCCTTTGGGGCCATGCCCGGCCGAGTTGATCAGCACATCGACACGGCCCCAGCGATCCGTCGCGCCCTGCACCAAGGCGGCAAGATCGTCGGTCGAGCGGTTCGACCCTGTGACGCCAAATCCACCCAGTTCCTTGCCCAGCGCCTCGCCTTTGCCGGACGACGACAGGATCCCGACGCGAAAACCGTCTGCCGCCAACCTGCGGGCCGCATCGGCGCCCAATCCGCTGCCGCCAGCGGTGATAAGTGCTACTTTTTCTACAGACATTGTAGTCTCCCTCATATCCATGTGTCTTATATACTGCGACTGAGCGCGAATTTCGCGTCAGAATTGATGTTGTCTGACAGTAGGATTACTATTGTCAGATGAACCAGATTCCGCCCCTCAACGCGTTGCGGGCCTTTGACGTGGCTGGCCGTCATCTGAACTTTCGCGCCGCCGCGGATGATCTGGGCGTGACCCAAGGAGCCGTCGCGCAGCAGGTGCGGCAGCTTGAGGCGCATCTAGGGATTGCGCTGTTCGAAAGGATGCCGAAGGGGCTGGCGTTCACGCCATCGGGGCGCAGCTATCATGCGCGTATCGCCACGGCATTTGAGGAATTACGGGCCGCCACGGAAACCTTGCGCCCCGAGCCGGGCAAGGTCGTGGTCAGCGTCACGCCGACCTTTGCCGCAAAGTGGCTGATCCCGAACCTGCCGGATTTTTCGACCGCACATCCCGAGATCGACCTGCGCATCCTCGCCACGGAAAAGGTATCGAGTTTTCACAGTGACGGGATCGATCTGGCCATCCGCCAGGGGCATCCGCCGTTCGGCGCTGCGCTGGAGGCGGTCCGCCTTTTCCGTCAGGAGATCATCGCCGTGGCGGCCCCCTCGCTTGTTGCGGGGCACTGCGTGCCGCTCGACCCGGAAGCGCTGTCATGCCTGCCCAAGCTGCACGATTCCCACGATCTATGGTCGGCGTTTCTGAAAAATATGAAGCTGGAGGATCGCGGAGGCCACGGGTTGCGTTTGAACCAGACCGCCCTCGCCATTGACGCCGCGCTTTCGGGTCAGGGGGTGGCCCTCGTCAGCAGTTTCCTCGCAAAACGCGACATTGCCGCAAATCATCTGGTGCAGGTTGCCCCCGAGATGCTGCGCGGTGAACATGATTTCTATTTGCTGTCCCTGCGCGGAGCGAGGCGCGACCCGTCATCACTGCGGGCTGTCATTGAATGGTTCGCCGCAAAAGCCGCATCTGAGGCGTAGCTGTCGCGTTATGGCCCGGTTGCGCGGAGGCGGAAAAGGCCCGGATTGATTGACGTAATGCCGGGTGCCCCTGTCATATCGCGTTCTGGTTGACCCTTTCGGACAGGTCGGCAGCGCTTTCCTTGCGCTCGCTGTAGCGGTCCAGGAGGTAGGCCTTATTGTCGCGGGTGAGCATCGTGAACTTCATCAACTCCTCCATGACATCAACCACCCTGTCGTAGAACGGCGAGGGCTTCATGCGGCCGTTATCGTCGAACTCCAGAAACGCCTTGGGCGTCGAGGACTGGTTCGGAATGGTCAGCAGACGCATCCAGCGCCCGAGGATGCGCAGCTGGTTGACCGCGTTGAAGCTCTGCGAGCCGCCGCTGACCTGCATGACGGCCAGCGTCTTGCCCTGCGTCGGGCGCACACCGCCGAGCGATAGCGGGATCCAGTCGATCTGCGTTTTCATGATGCCGGTCATGGCGCCATGCCGCTCGGGCGAACACCAGACCATGCCTTCGGACCATGTGACCAGATCACGCAGCTCCTGCACCTTGGGATGATCGGCGCCTGCGTCGTCCGGAAGGGGAAGGCCCGAGGGGCAAAAGGTGCGTGTCTCGGCCCCGAACCGCGTCAGGATGCGGGCCGCTTCTTCGGTCATCAACCGACTGAACGAGCGGTCCCTGAGCGAGCCGTAGAGCAACAGGATGCGCGGGGCGTGTGGCGCCCGTTCGGGCGGCAACAGACGATCGGTGTCGATCGCGTGGAAATGCCGGTCTTGGATGTTCGCAGTATCAGCCAACGCGGTTTCCCTCCGTGTCGATCAGTGGCGTGCCGTCCTCTTTGACCATCGGGCCGGGGGGCAGACGGTCAAGAAGATCCAATACCGCCTCGCTCGGGCGGCAGAGCCGGACGCCCTTGGGCGCGCAGACGATGGGGCGATTGACCAAAACCGGGTGTTCCAGCATCGCCGACAGCAGCGTCTCGTCGCTGACGCAGGGGGCGAGCAGCCCCAACGCCTCTGCCGGGGATTTCGTCGTGCGCAGGGCGGTGCGGGGCGTCAGCCCGGCAGCCGCGAACAGGGCCAGAAGCTGCGGACGGGTCCAGCCGGTTTCGAGATAGTCGATGACCACCGGCGCCGCGCCCGAAGCCTCGATGATCGCCAGCACGTTGCGCGAGGTGCCGCAGTCGGGGTTGTGGTGGATGACGATGCTCATGCTGCGTCCTTTGCCGATGGAAACCAGTGCTTTGTTCTGTTGGCGAAGGCAACGAGGGACAGCATCACCGGCACCTCGACGAGGACGCCGACGACCGTCGCAAGGGCTGCCCCCGACCCCAGCCCAAAGAGGCTGATCGCGACGGCGACGGCCAGCTCGAAGAAGTTCGACGTGCCGATCAGGGCGCAGGGGGCCGCGACATTGGACGGGATGCCCCATGCCCGCGCGGCGCCATAGGCCACAAAGAATATACCGTAGGACTGGATCAGCAGGGGGACGGCAATCAGCGCGATGACCAGCGGACGCTCAAGGATGACCTCGCCCTGAAACCCGAAGAGCAGCACCACCGTCACCAGCAGCCCGAAAATCGAGAAAGGCTGCACGCGGGTCTTGAACGTATCCACGGCCGCCTCGCCGCCGCTGCGCACAAGGGTGCGGCGGGTCAGATACCCGGCCAGCAACGGCAGCATGACATAGAGGCCCACCGACAGCAGCAGCGTATCCCACGGCACGACGATATCCGTCACCCCCAGCAGGAAGGCTACGATGGGCGCGAAGGCAAAGACCATGACGACATCGTTCACGCTGACCTGCACCAGCGTATAGGTGGCGTCGCCGCGCGTCAGGTTCGACCAGACGAACACCATCGCGGTGCAGGGCGCCGCGCCCAGCAGGATGACCCCGGCGAGGTAGGCCTGTGCGTCATCGGGCGGGATCAAACCTGCAAAGACATATTCGAAAAACAGCACGCCGAGGGCCGCCATCGTGAAGGGTTTGATCAGCCAGTTCACCACCAGCGTCACGACCAGCCCCTTGGGTTTGTCACCGACCTGCCGCAGCGCGCCGAAATCTACGCCGACCATCATCGGATAGACCATCGCCCAGATCAGCAGCGCCACCGGCAGATTGACCGACGCGACCTCTAACGCGGCAAGGGCCGCAAACAGGCCCGGAAACAGGTTTCCAAGCAACAGCCCTGCACCTATGGCAAGCGCCACCCAGACGGAAAGCCAGCGTTCAAAGGGTCCCAGACCTGCGGCAGCGGGAGTTACTGTATCTGTCATGTCTGTCTTTCGCGGGTTGGAGTTCCGTCAGGTTTGGCAGCGTTCATACACAGGCCAGTTCATCCAGGATGGGCTGGCACAGCTCGGGGCGCCCACCGCAGCAATCCTCCATCAGAAAAGCAAGCAGGCCGCGCAAGCCGTGCATGTCGGCGAAATAGCGGATGCTGCGGCCTTCGCGCGCGCTGCGGATCAGGCCGGAGCGGGCCAGAATCGACAGGTTGGCCGACATCGTGTTCTGGCGAACCCCTAGGGTATCGCTGATGTCCCCAGCCGACATGCCCGCTTCTGCGGCCTTGATCAGCAGGCGGAACACGTCGAGACGGGTGGGTTGGCTGAGAGCCGCAAAGGCATCGAGAGCGTGATTCTTATCCATATATCCAGAGTTCTAGATATTACGAGGCTGCGTCAAGCCCGAAAATCGCGAGCGGGCTGCATCAGGCGGTCAGGGGCGGCGGCGCTCAGGCGCCACGGTTTCTTATCGCGGTCACCGCTGAACGGGCGATCACCACCGTTGCTACGATCAGGATCAGGATCACGGATATCGCGGCGATGGCGGGGTCGATATTGTCGCGCAGGCCCTGCCACATCAGGCGGGGTAGGGTGACGGCGTCGACCGAGGTGATGAAGATGGTCACTGCGATCTCCTCCCATGACAGCACGAAGGTCAGGAAGAAGGACGCGATCACGCCGAACTTGATATTGGGCAGGATCACCTTGAAGACGCGGGTTGCCAGCGAGGCCCCCATTGCCCGCGCGGCAAGGTCCATCCGCCGGTCCACCTGCGCCAGCGACACGCTGACCAGCACCACGGCGAAGGGCAGGATCATCACCGAATGGGCCAGCGCCACGCCCAAAAGCGTGTCATAGGCGACGACGCCGTTGAACTTGGTCAATGTGATGAGAAAGAAATAGAGCGTCAGCGCCGACACGACCGGCGGCGCGACCATCGGCAGCAGGGCAATCCCCATCAACAGGCCGGCAAAGCGGGGCCGGAACATCCAGATGCCAAGGCTGAAGAACGTGGCCAGCGCCGTGGCGAAGGTGGCTGACAGAACACCCACGCGCAGCGACAGCCAGATCCCCTCGATCCACTCGCGGTCCTCGATCAGGGTGCGGTAATGGCGCAACGACAGCGCGCCCTCGGGGATCGACAGGAACCGCTTGGGCGTAAACGACACCGGGACCACCGACAGCAGCGGCAGCAGCATGAAGATGCCAATAAGAACGGCCAGGATCGTGGCCAGCAGGCCGGGGCGCAGGCGGATCATTTGGCGTCCTTGGGGCTAAGCTGTTTCAGCAGCAGCGCCAGCAGGGCCGAGATCGCGACCATCAGGATCACGCTGACCGCCGCCGCCAGCCCCCAGTCGGGGCTTTGGAAAATGCGCAGATAGATCATTTCGGCCACCATCACGCTGCGCCCGCCGCCCAGGATGGCGGGCGTGATGAAGAACCCGATGGCAAAGACGAACACCAGCAGCGCCGCGCCCATGATGCCCGCCGCCGTCATCGGGACGAATACCTGCCAGAAGGTGCGCGTGCGGCTGGCACCCATGCCGCGCGCGGCCAGCAGCACACGCTCGTCCACGTTGCGCATGGCCGAGGCCAGCGGAAACACCGCGAAGGGGATCATGAAATGCACCATGCCGACGATCACGCCAAATTCGTTGCGCACAAGGCGCAAGGGGTCATCGATGATGCCCAGCCCCTCGAGCCAGCCGTTCAGCAGGCCGCGACTGGACAGCAGTGCCAGCCACCCAAAGGCGCGGGTCAGCACGGAAATCCAGAACGGGATGAGGATGCAAAGCTCGGTCAGCGTGCGCACCAATGGCGTGCCGCGCACCCACAGGAGCGACAGCAGATAGCCCATCGCGACCGAGATCGCCGTGACCACCGCGCAGATGCGCAAGGTCCGCCAAAAGACCGACAGGATCAGCGGATCCGTCAGCGCCGCCGCATAGTTCTGCAAGCCCGGTTCCGGGATGGTCACGCTCCAGCCGATGACGCCTGCGAAGGGCAGCATATAGGCCAGCGAAAGGAACATCAGCAGCGGCGCCAGCAGGATCATGGGGCGGATATTGGTCATGGGCATCCTATCACAGCGGGGCCGCCCCGGCAGGGGCCGGGGCGGTATCGGACATTGGCTGTCAGGCCGAAACGATGGCGAGATATTCGTTCAGCGCGTCGCCGTAGTTTTCCTCGTACCACGCGACGTCCAACGCGACCTGCTGTGCGTAATTATCGGGCGCGACCGGGTTGAAGCGGCGCTCGTCTTCGGGGATCAGATCGTCGGTGGCGGGGTTTGCGGGGCCTTGGGACAGCATGTCGAACATCACCAGCTGCTTTTCTGGGTCCTGCGCAGAGGCGATGAATTTCATTGCCGCGTCACTGCCGCCCGGATTGCCCTTGATCACCGCCATCGCACCCGGCGAGATGACACCGTCCTGCCAGATGAATTTCACGTCGCCATCGGTGTCCTGATCCAGCAGGCGGGCGCGGGTGGACCAGATCAGCGCCATCGACGCCTCGCCGTTCAGCATCAGGGTCTGGCTTTCGGCGCCGTTGCCCCAGAAGCTGATGACATGCTGTTTGAAATCCCTCAGCTTGTTGTGCGCGCGCTCCAGATCCAGCGGGTAGAGATCGGCCTGCGCCACCCCGTCGCCCATCAGCAGCGCTTCCCACACACCGGTGCCCCACTTATACATCGCCCGCTTGCCGGGAAATTGCTCGGTGTCAAAGAAATCAGCCATCGAGGTCGGTGGGTTGTCCCCGAATTTCGTGGCGTCATAGGCGATGACGTAGCTGAAGAAATAGCTGGAGGCGGAGTATTCCCAGCCAAATCCGTCGCGCATCTTGGACTTGTCGACGACATCGTAATCGATCGGTTCGATCATGCCCTTCTTGCCCAGTGATTCGGCCGAGAAAGCGTCGGCATCGACGATGTCCCACGTGGGATTGCCGCTCTCGAACTGGGCCTGAATCGCGCCCTCGGTCGGTCCGGAGCCGTCCTGACGCACGCGGATGCCTGTCGCCTCCTCGAACGGTTTGCCATAGGCGTCGTCATAGGCATCGACGGCGTCTCCACCCCAGCTGACAAAGACAAGCTGCCCGTCAGCGGCCAGCGCGGGCATCCCGCGCGAGGCCAGCGCGGCGCTGCCCAAAAGCGCCGCGCCCAATTGGGTGAACTTGCGGCGGCTGATCTTGCCCTGACGGGCCTTGTCGGCCAGCAGCTCCAGCTGGTCGTCGGTGAATGTATCGGTCGGTTTCATTGTTATTTTTCCCATGTTGGCAGTGATTATTGGTGGTTCCCGTTTTACAGCAGGAATCCCTTTTGCTCGGGCCAGCTGGCCCAGATGTTGCTGCCGGGGGCCAGACCCTCGGGCAGTTTGTCGGTGGGATGCGTCAGAATGATCGCGCAGCCCTCGGGACCGCTGAGATCGATGCGCGTGTCGGCGCCCAGATATGTCAGGTCGGTTACGGTGGCGGGGATCGCGTTGCCGGTATCGGGCGCGGCGGTTCCGAGGGCCATGTATTCGGGCCGAACGGCCAGCGTATCGCCGTCCGCATGGCCCGCCGCGCGCAGGGTGCGTCCGCCAAAATGGCCCACCTGCATATCGCCGTCGCGGCTCAGGCCCGTCAGCGGCAGCAGGTTGATATCGCCCAGAAACTCCGCGACAAAACGGTTCTCGGGTCGCTCGTAAATCTCGCGCGGGGGGGCCAGTTGTTGCAATCTGCCGCGCTCGAAAATGGCGACGCGCGATGATAGCGCCAGTGCCTCGGACTGGTCGTGGGTGACAAAGACAAAGGTGGTCCCCGTCTCGCGGTGCAGGCGGCGCACCTCGTCCTGCATCTGGCCGCGCAGGTTCTTGTCCAAGGCCGAGAACGGCTCGTCCAGCAGCATTACCGGTGGCTCGCAGGCCAGCGCGCGCGCCAAGGCGACGCGCTGCTGTTGCCCGCCCGACAGCGCGGTGGGGCGCTTGTGGCCATGACCGCCCAGGCCGACCATCTCGACAATCTCGGACACGCGCGCCTTTATCTGCTGCGCGCTGCGTCTTTGCACCTTGAGCGGGAAGGCGATGTTCTGCTCGACCGTCATGTGCGGGAACAGGGCATAGCCCTGAAACACCATGCCGAACCCGCGCTTTTCGGCAGGCACGTCAGTCATCGGCGCACCGTCCAGCGTCATGCTGCCGCGCGTCGCCTCTTCGAATCCGGCCAGGACCATCAGGAACGTCGTCTTGCCCGATCCGGACGGGCCGAGCAGCGTCAGAAATTCGCCCCGCCCGATGGTCAGCGAGATGTCACTCAGCGCGGTGAAGTCGCCAAAGTCCTTGCCGATGCCCTGAACGCCGATCTCGGCGGCACGGGTTTTCTGCGTCATTGCACACCCCCTTTGAGGTTTGAGCGTAGAGGCGCGCGGCGCGCCGGGGCAAACGAATTGTTTTATCTCCTTTGGCAAATTTGATTTGCCGAAGGGCATCCTATCTGTTGCGCTGGGGCAATGCGCCGATGATCCAGCTGCGAAAGGCGCGGGCCGGCTCCAGCCCCTGTTTTTGCGTCGGGATACCCAGATAGTACGAGCCGGGTGATTTTATCTGGATATCGGTCACGCGGATCAGCTGCCCGGTATCCATCGCGCCGTTGCAGATGAATATGTCGCCCATCGACACGCCCTGTCCGGCGATCGTGGCGGCATAGACCAGGTTCATGTCGGCAAAGACCGGCCCCTTGTCGGCGGCGGCCTGCGGCAATCCGGCCGCTTTCATCCAGCGGCGCCAGTCGGCGTTGTCGCCCAGATGCAGAAGGTCCGTGCGCAGCAGATCCTGTGGCGTTTTCACACCGCCAAGACGGTTTGCCAGAACGGGGCTAACCAAGGGGGCGAAATCGACCTCCTGCAACAGCTCGACCTCGAGCCCCTGCATGGTGCCGTCGCCGAAGGTAATGAAGAGGTCAACATCGGGATTGGACACATCATCAAGCCGACGTGGCGTGACGATATGCAGATCGACATCGGGGCAAATCGCGCGAAATTCGCCGATTCGGGGGGCCAGCCAAAAGGCGGCAAAGCCCGGCGTGCAACTGACCGTCAACTGCCCCGACAGGCCATGGCCGGCGTTGCGCGCCGCCGATCCGGCGATGACCGACAGCGCGCTGCGCACATCGGCGGCATAGGCGCGCCCGCGCGGCGTCAGCTCGATCCGCGTGCCGACCCGGTTAAACAGCGCAAAGCCAAGGTCGCGTTCCAGCAGGCGCAGCTGGTGGCTGACCGCGCTGCGGGTCAGGTTCAGCTCGTCCGCGGCGCCCCAGACGGTGCCGTGCCGCGCGAAACATTCCAGCGCGCGCAGGGCCTGGGTCGACGGGATGCGGGACATGGCGGGCTCCGATCAGGACTATTTTAACCAGTTAGGTGAGTAAATTTTGCCGATGCAAGCAAAAGGTTTCACTATGAAGCGGGCCGCTGCGCTGGCTAACTCTGCACTCAGGAGGACGCCGATGACATTGAATGACGCGCAGAGCCACGCCCTTGGCATTATCGATGCCCGCATGCCCGAGCTTTCGGACTGGTGCAGCATCATTTTCGGCTATGGCGAAACCGCGTGGCGCGAATACCGCTCGGCTGAATGGTATGTGAAACGGCTACGCGCCGAGGGGTTTACGGTCGAGGAAGGGTCGGGCGGAATGCCCACGGCCTTCTGCGCCGAATGGTCGAACGGCGATGGACCGATCATCGGCATGTATGGCGAATATGACGCGATTCCGGGCAATTGTCAGGCCGCCGCGACTCACCGCGCGCCGCGAAAGGGGCTGGGCTATCAGGCGGGCGGCCATACCGATCCGCATTCCGGGCTGGGCATCGGCGCGCTTGGCGGCTTGCTGGCGACAAAGGCCGCGATGGAGGCCAAGGGCATCAGGGGCGGCCTGCGATTCACCGGCGAGCCTGCGGAGAAGGTGCGCGGGTCAAAGCCGATTCATGCCGCCAAGGGGTATTATGACGGGCTGGCGGCGATTCTGTCGTTCCACCCGTTCTACATGCTGCCGATGTGCAACACGGTGCGCTGGGATACCCACTGCGGCGCGGCCTATTCGATGATCTACCGCTTTGTCTGTGATGCCCCCGAGACGTGGGGCGCGGGCGATGGCGCGCCGATCCCGCAATCCCATAGCGCCATCCGCGCGCCGGGCGCCTCCGAGGCGCTGGTGCAGATGTATTCCCTGTCCAAGGCGCTGCGCGAATCCATGCTGCCGCATCAGGGCGGCTGGTCGATCTCCGAGGCGATTCTGACCGCCGGGCAGGCCACCGCCGACAACCAGCCTGCCGGTCTGGCCGAGCTGCAATACATGATGCGCACGCCGACCGTCGAGATGGCCGAGCAGCTGACAGCCGCGCTGGATCGCAACGCCGAGGCGGTGGCCGCGATGACCGGCTGCCGGTGGGAGCGGCACTGGGTCTGCAAGTCGCGCCCCGGTCTGGCGAACCACGCGATGGCGAATGTCGTCTGGGACGCATTGCAAGCTGCCGGTGCGCCGCAATGGGGCGCGGATGCGGTCAGGGTCGCGCAGGAGATTCAGCAAAACCTGGCGCAACCCCCTATGGCAGAGCCATTCATCGACGAGATGAGCCGCCTGATCGCCCCGCAGGACGCCGAAGCGATCCTGCGCCGCGATCTGCCGCCCAGCCAGCTGAACAGCACCTCTGACGATTATACCGACATGAGCTGGCACGCCCCGCTGGCCCGATTCTACATCGCGCGCCCGGCGCTGAAATCGAACGGCGCACCCTATCCGAACTGGGTGATGAACGCGCTCGGCGGGATTCCGGCGACGATTGATCCGATGGTCCGCACGGCGGCGCGTGTCTGCGCCCTGTCGGCGCTGCGCCTGCTCGAGGACAGGGGCGCGCGCGATGCGGCGATGGAGGAGTTCAAGGACCGAACCGGCGGCGGGATCGGCGGCGACAAATGGCTGCCGCCGCTGTGTGATTACGACCCGCCCATTCATTTCCGCTGGCCGGAATATATCGACACCCCGCGCGGCCGCGACTGGTGGATTCCCTCCGCCATGCCGGACGCCTGAAAGGAGACATGGAATGCTCGACAAGACCCTAAGCGAATTCACCCTGCAACGCCGCAAGAGTGGCGGCGGCACCCAGCCGATGAAAAACTGGCGCCTGCCCAATGAGACGGACAAGCTCAGCAAGGTCCTGCTCGGCTCGCCCGCGCATCTGCGGCATCTCTCGACATCGAGCCTGTCCAGCAAACATCTGCGCGAAAATCCCTGCAAAATCCAGGTCGCGCAATCCCAGCACGCCGAAATGGTCGCGGCCTACGAACATTTCGGCGTCAAGGTGCAGATGCACGAGGCCCAGCCAGAGTTGCCGATGCAGGTCTATGCGCGCGATTCCTCGGTGATGACACCCTATGGCGCGATCATCACCGCGATGTCCCAGTGGTGGCGCCGGGGCGAGAATTACGCGGCGATCCGCACCTATGAAAACCTCGGCATCCCGATCTACGACATGGTGAGCGCCGGCACGTTCGAGGGTGGCGACTTCAACGTGATCGAGGAAGGTGTCGTCCTGATCGGCTGCGGCGGCGCGCGCACCAATGAGGCCGGCGCACGGCAGGTTGCCGGGTGGTTCGAGGATGAAGGCTGGGAGGTCAAGCTGGCCTTTATCGATGAATATTACGTGCATATCGACCTGATGGTCGTGCCCATCGCGGAAAAACTGACGGCGGTGTGCCTGGACTGCACCGACCCTTGGATCGTCGAGTGGATCAAGGGCAAGGGACACGAGATCATCGACGTGCCGTTTCGCGATACGATGAATCTGGGCTGCAACGTGATGAGCCTTGGCAATGGCAAGGTGATCGCGCCGAAGGCCTCGACCACGCTGGTCGAGGCTCTGCGTGCGCGCGGTTTCGAGGTGGCGGCGATCGATACGGCCGAGATCTCGAAAACCGGCGGCGGCATTCACTGCATGGCGCAGGCGCTGGATCGCGGTTGAGGGTGGTGATCGCTTCCCGAGCCACGCCAGATGGCGTGGCTGAGTGCGAGTCGCCCTCCCGCAACCGACGTTAGCGAACCAGCCGCCGGCGAAAACCCGGCGGCTTTTCTTTTGTCGGCAAACGGGAACAATCCCGACCAATTGCCCCCGGAAACATACCCTAAATGTGGGTCAGTTTTCGTCGGGAAGCCCGGATCACGACCGGGTGGACATCAACGCGGTCCCGATGGCCGGCCCAGTGCTGCAACTGGTGAAAGGCTTGCGCGTATAGGCAGGGCAAAAAGGCAGAGATTTCCTCAGCCTGATCAATGCCCCCCTCCGCCTGCAAGCCCGATACCGGAAATCACGGCACCCCACACCTTCAGGCGCAGACCGACGGCCTTGATGACGCCTGTTGCCGCAATGATATGGCCCGCCGTCCCGTCGATGTTGTTGGTATAGGTCTGTATCAGACATCCGCTGCCATCCAGCATGATTTTCTGGTGTTCAGGGTGCTCAAGTTCGAAGAAGACCACCATGGAGCCGCGCGCGGTTCTCAAGCTCGGCTCCAGCAACTGACCGCCCGGTACAATCTGACCCGCAGCCACCGCGGGCTGAACAAAGACCACCTTCGCGGGGAGGACCGCATTGTGAAACGACAAACCTGCATTGCTGTCACAGGCGATTTCCGCAGGCATACCCTCGTAAATCGTGGCGCGCGCAATCTGAGAGAAGCCCGCGATGATTCTGATCGGAGTGTCCTTTGGCCGGTCAGGGATGATTATCATCGCCGGGCTCAGGATCAGCTGTGATGCGGGGCTGCCCTTGCTCATGACCAGTTGGGTCACGACACCATCCGTGAAGGAACGTACTTCGGTTCGATCCAGCGCGGTCCTGGCGCTCCCCACGGCTGCTTCGGCCACTGCGCGCTGGGCGGGAAGGGTCTGTGAAATATCCGTTTGAGCTAAATTGACCTGCGCCTGAGTCGCTGACAGTTCGGCCGTGGCAACGGCGACAGAGGCTTCCAATTCTCTGACAGCATCCTGCGTGCCGACGTTCCGGCCATAAAGCGTTTGCGCATTATCCAGATCGACTTTCAGCTTGTCGAGTGATGCCTGCGCTTCGAGCACGCTTGCCTCTGCGACCTTCAGCGTGTCGGCAGACTTGGTCTCGGCGGCGGTAATCTTGCCCAATTCGGCCTCGGCCTGCTTCAACTTGGCTTTCTGGGTGTGGTCCTCTATGCGAAACAACAGATCCCCGGCGGACACCCTCTGTCCGTTTCTGATCGGCAGCTCGATCACCGGCCCGCTGGTCTGAGCGACGACCGAAACAGTTCGGAACGGCACCAGCCCGGAATAGGATTTCGGATGAAAGTAGAAAATCAGGACAAACAGGCAGGTGGCAAGACCGGCCCAGAGAAACACGGCCGTTCGCATGTTCCAGACAGTCATGGCCTCGTTGCGGCGTTTCAACTGGAAGTAACGGATGATGACGGGGAAAGACGTCAGGAGAAGCTCAAGCATTCTTGATCTCCTGCGCTTCATTTGGCCCATCGCCGCCCGGCGAAGGCGGCCCGCTTGTCACGATCAGAACGTCAGTTTCATGTTCGATGTGATCGCTCCCCAAGGCATGGAATCGCGACCAATCTGCCATCAAGGCAATCAAGATTGCGCTGAGCGGCAGAAGCACGTTGAAATGCCCCAAGGGGAAAATTTCGTAGAGCAAGGCAATGGCCAGCAGCGTCGGGATGGTCTTGGCCAGCGGCGTTCCCTTTGACTTGTGTTCGGCCCAGCGGTCGAAAGCGGCATAGAGCGTCACAATCCCGTATAACGCCAGGGCGAGAATGGCCAAAGATACCCACGCCAATATATCCGCGTTATCTGGAGCCACAAACCAAGAAGGGAGCGCATGCCCCGTGCCGTCATCAACCGCCATAATTGGGTTTCTCCAAAAGAAGCTTGAGGGTATGCGTATATATCTTCAAGCGAATAAAATCTATCTTTGATCATAGAATCAGAAATACCTGCCATGCAAATCATACGGGAATCCCGCAGAATGCGCAGAAAGATTTTTACCGGATTGGCCGATCCGTTGCGCCGCGGCTTTGGCCCGCACAGGCGTAGCTGTGGCCGTTCTGGATGTGAGCGCGGGCTGCTGGATAGAGCATTCGCTTCATAACATCAGGATTATCTCGATAGCGCGCCAGGCATCGGTCACCCTGACCGGGCCGCATTATTTCTGCGGGACGTCTGGACGCCCAGTTCTGCCGTCGTTTTTCTCAGAAACTCACACCAATCTTAGCACCCACACCAATCGCTTCATTGTTGCGAAAGCTGGCCTGCACAGTGTTTGACGGGCCGGTTCGGACCAATGCATCGCCCAGCCAGTAATACTGGATGCCGGTTGAGAAGGTGACCGCATCCGTTATCTGGTATTTTCCACCCAGCGAGAGGCTTTGATATCCCCCCGTCGGTGCAAGGGGTGAGATCGGGGTGTTGTCCACCCGGCGTTCGTAACTAAAGGCGAGGCTCGCCGAGAATTTTTCGGTGAACTGACGGGCGATTCCGATTTCATAGGTCCAGGCATCGCTCGTCTCGGCAAGGTTCGGGGTGGCGCTCGGCGGATCGATCTCAAATGTTCTCCAATCCGACCAGCGTATGCTTCCAAAGGCCAGATTGTTACCGGCAATCAATGACTGGATCTGCAATTTCGCAGATTGAGGCAGCGTTAATTTGGTCGGTCCGATTGCAACAGGTGCACCGCCGGGAAAAGTTTCAGTAGACGGCAATTCCAGATTAACAGCGGAATGATAAGTGAGCGCGACGCGAAAGGCGGTTTCGGGTATCGCATAGGCTGCGCCCACCACATATCCGATGCCTTGATTGGGTGAGAGGCGCAGGTTGTAACCATCAAGCGGTCCAAGCGCCAAACCCGAAGGGCTTATGTTGCCCTTTGCGCTAACGACGCGCGGGCCGCCGTAAACCATGATTCTGTCGCTGACATCGTACCGCAGCATCACCGTCAGCGCGTCCGTTTCGGCCGTTGCAGCCGTGCCCCCGAGTTGGGTTGACGCCGGGTCTCCTGAATATTCGATGTCGGTGCCGTAAGGCTGATCATAGATCGCTGCCAGGGAAAAGCCCTTGCTGAACTGCAGCTTGAGCGCGCCACTGGCGAGCCCAAACGCATTTCCAACGTTGCCGGTCGCATTGCCCAATGTATCCGTGCCTGAGACGCTGGGGCTGACGTACCCAAATGAAAGCTCTGCACGGTTGCCGCTTTCGAAAATGATGTCGATCGGGGTCTTGTTACGATCAAGGTTGCCAGCCGTTGCGGTTGTCGCAAAAGTAGCCAACGCGAGTCCGACCGAAAGACAAGTATATTTCATTCTGATGTTTCTCCGGCAGCGTTTGTTGCGGCCCATTTGTATTTTCCCGATGTCACCTTGAGACTTATACCAGCATTTCAAGTCCTAGGTAGACTTGATGTCGTCGATGCCCATTTAGGGGCTGTCGTTGTTGCATTCGTGTCTAAAAAGGCGCCGGGGCGCCCAAATGGCACCCCGGTAAGGACCAGACCGGCGGTGGAGTCTGGACTGCTCTGCGACAGCCTGCCCTGTTGGGACCGCTTCTGCATTCTGAACGGGAGTGATGACTATTGCCGAAGGTGCCGGGCGACCCTGCATGGTGGTCCCATGGTCGGCGGATACAGTCATTGCAGCCCGCATTTCAGTTTTGTCGTCGTGACATATCGGGAATATGCTAACCGACTAAAAATGAACCAAAACCTGAATGGATTTAGCGCAAAAAGAGGGGGGCGGAGGCGCAGGTTATCCTCAGATAACCGCGTTTATTTTGGCGGCCAACTTGCATCGTTGCCGGATCGATATTCCTGTGCTACGCTGATTGAATTACGAAATGTAATTGTAGAATTTCCGAGGTCCGTTTATTTCGGGCAGGTATTCAGTCTCTAGTTTCGGGGTGCGGTTTTTAGAGCCGAATCCCTTTTAAAAACATCGATATCATACAGGCACTTTCGGGCATGGCTTTCCGCGTGTTCCGAACTTTCAAGGAATTGCGACTCCTGTGCGCTCGGGCCGTGCAGGTCTGACATAGGGAAGGTAATTTCAATGTTTGATACCCCTGGCGTCTTTATACGCGAAGTACCCAGCGGCAATCGCGCCATCGCAGGTGTGGCCGCGTCCAACACCGCATTTATCGGCACATTCGGGCGCGGACCGGTGAACCGCGCCATGCGGGTCACATCTTTTGGCGAATTCGAGCGCATATTCGGTGGGCTCAATGCCGGGTCCGAGACATCCTACGGCGTGCGGTCCTATTTCCTGAACGGCGGCTCGGTCGCCTTTATCGTCCGGGTCACGGCCGGAACTCCTGCGACATCCAGCGCCACGGTCGACGATCTGGACCTCGATGCCACGTCGCCCGGTGCGTGGGGCGACCGTATCCGTGTCGGAATCGCGCATACCGGCGCTGGCACCAGCTTTACCTTGCTGGTGCGTGAATACGATCCGACCCTGACCAACGTGGTGCGTGAAGAGGCGTTCATCGACGTTTCGATCACCGCCGGGGACGTGCGTTTCGTTGACGATGTGCTGGCGGAGACCAGCGAATTGATCGAAGGAGCCCTGGGCGCTGCAACCCTTCCCGCCCGCACGCAGATCAGTGCGGTCGACGCGACGGACCTTGACGCGCTGCTGGAAGGTGCGGCGGGGGATTTTACGGCCCTGACCGGCGGCGGCGACGGCACGATGGAGGGCGACGCCGGCTGGGCGGCGGCGGCATCGAACGCCATTCGCGGGTCCGAGGCCAACGGCACCGGCCTGTATGCACTGAACGCGATTGTGCCGCAGGTGTTCAATCTGATGTGCCTGCCGGGGGCGGCGAATTTCACCGACAACTCCGCTTCGGCGGCGATCTATCAGGAGGCCACGACCTTCTGTCGCAACAATTTCGCCTTTCTGGTGATTGATTCGCCGCCCGACGTGAACCGGGGGAACATGCAGTCGTGGCTGACGGCGCTGGGGGCTGCTGCCGGGCCGGATGGCGCGCTGTACTATCCGCGCGTGACCGGGCCGGATCCGCTGAACCCACTGGCGCCGCGCGTCATAGGGGCCAGCGGCATGGCCGCCGGTCTGATCGCCCGTACCGACGCCACGCGCGGCATTTGGAAGGCCCCGGCAGGCACCGAGGCCCGCGTTTCGGGTGGCAATCCGGTCGATGTGATGACCGATCGCCAGCAGGGACCGCTGAACACCTCGGGCGTCAACGTGATCCGGACGTTTCCGGTCTACAATTCGGTGATCTGGGGGGCGCGCACGCTTGACGGGGCCGATGCCCGGGCGTCCGAGTGGCGCTACGTCAATGTCCGCCGTCTGGCGCTTCATATCGAAAACTCGCTGCAACGCGGTCTGCAATGGGTGGTGTTCGAACCCAATGATGAACCGCTCTGGGCCAATGTCCGCATGACGGTGGGCGGGTTCATGAACCAGCTGCACCGCCAGGGCGCGTTTCAGGGGGCGTCTGCCCGCGATGCCTACCTTGTGAAATGCGACAGCGAGACGACGACGCAGGCGGACATCAACCTTGGCATCCTGAACGTCTATGTCGGCTTTGCCCCGGTTCGCCCGGCAGAATTCGTCGTGATCCGTATTCAGCAGCGCTTCCCGAACGCGGCCTAGGAGGACTTTCAGATGGCACAGTTTACCGTCAACACCAACCGCTTCGATCCCTACAAGAACTTCAAGTTCCGCCTGAAATGGGATGGCCGCTACGTCGCGGGTATTTCCAAGGTCAGCCCGCTGAAGCGCACCACCGAGATCGTCGAGCATCGCGAGGGGGGCGATCCCTCCACCCCGCGCAAAAGCCCCGGTCGCACCATGTTCGAGGGCATCACGCTGGAGCGCGGCGTGACCCATGACGTCGAATTCGAACAATGGGCCAACAAGATCTGGAATTTCGGCTCGGGGCTTGGTGCCGAGGTGTCGCTGGCTGATTTCCGCAAGGACGTGATCCTCGATTTCTACAACGAGGCCGGGCAGCTGGCGATCAGCTATCGGATTTTCCGGGCGTGGGTGTCCGAGTATCAGGCTTTGCCCGAACTGGACGCCAACGCAAACGCCGTTGCGATCCAGATGATCAAGCTGGAAAACGAGGGCTGGGAGCGGGATTACGACGTGAGCGAACCGGCCGAGGTCGAGTTCCTCGAACCGGCAAGCTGATGTTGGCGGCGCCCACAGGGTCCGCCATTCTCGACATTTACGGACAGGGGATGGCGGCGGGTCCCGCGGACCGGGCTGCGCTGCTATGTGCGGCGGGCGGCGGCGATGCCGACGCGCTGTCCATCGGCGATGTGGATCGCACGATCTGGGGGTGGTTGACGGCGCTGTTTGACGGCCCGCAAGAGGCGGTAATGACCTGCGAAGAATGCGGCGAGGGCGTGGAGTTCGCCCTGCCTGCCGGTTTCGCGTTGCCCGCGCGCAGTGAATTGGGCGACGGGCTGCACGTGCCCTATGGCGGGGCGCGGTATCCGGTGCGCTTCCCACGGCTGTCCGACATCCGGGGGGGTAACTTGGCCCGCACTGCCCTGTCCAAAGACGCCCCATGGGGCGATCCCGCATTCGAAGCGGCGGCGCAGGCGGCCCTGCTGGAGGCTGACCCGGCCTTGCAGGTCGATCTGAAACTGGAATGCGCCGCGTGCGGCGCGGTGCAGGTACAACCCCTGGATGTTGCGGGCTTTGCCTGGGCGCGGATCGAACAGGCCGCCCGCCGGGTGGTGCAGGAGGTGGCGAAACTGGCCCGCGCTTTTGGCTGGTCCGAGGCCGAGCTGACCGCAATGACGCCCGCGCGCCGTGCGATCTGGCTGGCGGAGTTGGGCGAATGACCGGCCTGTTCGACAGCCTTGCCGCGCGCTTTGCCCCCGGCGCGCAGCCCGCGATCCGGCCCCGCCCGCAGGCGCGTTTTGAGGGCGGCACGGACGCCATGGGCCTGCGCGAAGAAGCGGCGCAGACCGTGGCAAGGCCTGCGCCCCGGCCTCCATCCCCCCAACCGCAGAGAGCGCCGGCTTCCCTGCCGCGGAAATCAGGCCAGGCGGACATGGTGCAGTCGACACCGTCGCCTGCACGCGCGCCGCCCCCACCCGACGCGAAACTGGACAGCGTGCAATCCGCACCCCTCCATCCGGTGGTGCGCGACGGCGACCCCGCCGCAGCAACGCAGGACATTCCGGTGCGATTAGACCGGACGCACAGCGAACAACAGCCCCGATCGCAACCGCAGCGCCGGACTCAAGTGGGAATGCCTGAGCCGCGCCCCGATACGTCGGGCGAATCGCCCGACATCCCGTCGGCGCCGCCGGAACGGATCATCGAAACGAGCGTGCAGGCCGAACCTCCTGCATCGAAAATGGACAGGCTGACCGATCCGCCGACGCACCCTGTAGCAGAACCGGCCTCGGCCCCAACGGCAGCGTCTACCCCCCCCGTCATCCGCATCGGCCGCATCGAGGTGTCACGCCCGGCTGCGCCTGCATCGCCGCCGCCGGCACCAGCCCCGGCGCGCCCCGAGCCGCCGCGCCGGGGCGGGCCTGCCGCCCGCACCCCGGCACCAAGCGGTCTGACAGATTACCTCGGCTGGAAGAAAAGATAGGCCCATGTCAAACGCGCTCGCCATCGCCTCTGTCACTGCCGTCCTGATGGACATGCTGAACGATGGCGTGGCGAATGCCGATCTGGATGCGATCGGGCCGATTGATGTGACCGCGATGCCGCTGGATCAAGTCTCGTCCGAGGATCCGGCACCCAACCGGCTGAATATCTATATGTGGCACGCCACCCGCAACGCCGCGTGGTCCAGCGAACGGCTGCCGGCGCGGGGCCAACAGGGAAACCGTCTGGACAGCCCGTTTCTGGCGCTGGATCTGCACTTTGTCCTGACTGCCACGGGCGCCGAGACACTGAGCGCCGAAATCATCCTTGGCTACGGGATGCAGATCCTGCACGAAACCCCGGTGCTGACCCGCGCCGCGATCCGCACGGCGCTGGGCGGTGTGACGCCGCCGGTCGATGCCTCTTTGCTGCCTGCGGGCTTGCGGTCCATCCTCGCCTCGGACCTGGCCGATCAGTTCGAGCAGATCCGCATCACCCCCGCCGTGCCCGATACCGAGCATCCGATGCAGCTTGAGGGGCTGTCGAACCTGTGGTCGGCATTCTCGGCGCCGCTGCGGGCCTCGTCGCTCTATCAAGTGTCCTGTGTTCTGATCGAAAGCCGTACGCCGGTTCGGTCGTCCTTGCCGGTGCTGACGCTGGGCGGGCGCACCGCGCAGTTGCGCAGCCCGACAATCAGCCGCATCGCACGCCTGCCGGGCGGAGCCGGGACAGCGCGTGACCTGATGGCGGGGATCGAACCGGGTGACTGGGTAGCCATTGAAGGGACGGCACTGGCCTCGGCCCAGATGCGGGTGCGGCTCAGCGACCGTATATTGGCGGTCGATCCGGCCAATGCCACCAACCTGCGCGTCGATGTGCAATTGCCTGCCGATATCCGGGCCGGGCTGTCGCTGCTCCAGATCGAGCATCTGTTCACACCCGAGGGCGGCGGCGGCGACCGGTTGTGGGAGATGTCGAACGCCACGCCGCTGGTCATCACGCCGCAGCTGGACAGCCATGTCGTCACCGGGACCACTGCGTCAGGGCGTTTCAGCGGAACCGTTGCCGCGACGCTGGCGCATCCGGTGGGCGACGATCAGGTGGCGGCGCTACTGTTCAATCCGCTACCGGGCGGTGGCAATGACGCGTTTTCGGTGCGCTGCCGGTCGCGGTCTGCTGTTGGCACCGAGATCATCGCCGATGTCGTCGATGTGGCGGCAGATACCTATCTGATCCGTGTCGAGATCGGCGGCGCCGCCAGCGCGCTGTCGATGGGGCTGGCGGGCTTTGACGGGCCTGTGGCGGATCTTGATCCATGAGCCGCGCCGAGATCATCCCGGCAGAGGCCCTGCAGATGAAGGCGCTGGAACTGGCGGCCGCGCGGATCGGGTGGTTGCTGGGCGCGCAGCAGGGGACGCCGCCCGACCTGGATGCCGGGCTGAAGCAGCTCGTGGCCCTTGGGCCGGTTGGATTGGCCGAGGTGCTTTTGCGGTTTGGCCTTGCGGGGCGGGTGCGCGACACCTTTCTGCTGGCCGCTGCGCCGGACCTTGGGACCGCCGCCGCCGCTGCGATAGGCGCGCATCCGTTGGCTTTGCAGGGCCGCGCGACACCGGGACTGGTGGCGCATGTGCTGGGCGCAGGCGCGTTGAAGGCATTGGCCCCACAAGGCCTGTTGGCGCAGGCCGGGCTGGTCGATCTGGTGCCTGGGCCGGGACTGGCGCAGCGTCTGCTGGCCGTCGATACCGGGCTGATCCACGCGCTGCACGGCCATGCCCAGCCGGGTGAGGCGCTGGCCGATGCCCTGACCGCGCTGCACGATCGCGAAGGCGTGCCCGACGCGGACCGCGACCGTCTGTCCGATGCACTGGTCGCGGCGCGGGAACAGCCGGGATTCCCGCTGATCCATCTGCGGCTGGAGGATCGTCTGAGCGCTGAACGTCTGGCCACTGCCGCCTTTGGCTGGCTGGGTTTGCGTGCCTTCGCGCTGGACCCCGACGCGATTGATCTGCCGCCAGCGCGCATCGCGGCGATGCTGAACCGCGATCTGGTCTTGCTCAAGGCCGGGCTGGTCCTGTCATCCGGCGCCATCGCTGACGTGCTGGCCGATCTGGTCACCGCGCCATTGCTGATCTGGGGCAAGGACACGCCCGCCACCCGCCGTCCGGTGGCTGAATTTCAGCCCGAAACGGGCGGGGATACCCTCCTGACCGACAGTTTGCGCCTAAGCCCGACCGCCCAGCGGGATGCCGTCGCCACCTATGATATGGGCCTTGCCCCCAGTATCTGGGCCACCGCCCGCACCCGTGCCGCGCGCAGCCTTGACGGGCTGGCGCAGCGCATCGAGCCACAGGCCAGCTGGAGCGATCTGGTGCTGCCTGACGGACAGATGGATCTTCTGCGCCAGCTAGCCGCGTTTCAAAAGCACCGCGGGCAGGTTCTGGACGATTGGGGCTTTCGCGCGAAATCGGCGCGCGGGCTGGGATTGGCGGCGCTGTTTTCGGGCCCGTCGGGCACCGGCAAGACCATGGCCGCCGAGGTCGTCGCCACGACCTTGGGCCCTGACGGCGAAGCCGCCGATCTTTACCGCGTGGACCTGTCGGCCATCGTGTCGAAATACATCGGCGAGACAGAGAAAAACATGGCGCGCATTTTCGATGCCGCCGAAAATTCGGGCGTGGTGCTGCTGTTCGACGAAGGCGAGGCACTGTTCGGCAAGCGCACCACGGACGTCAAGGACAGTCTTGACCGCCACGCCAACACCGAAACCGCCTATCTTCTGCAACGGCTCGAGGCCTATTCCGGCTGTGCCATCGTCACGACCAACCTCAAGGCGACGGTTGACGAGGCGTTTCTGCGCCGGTTCCGGTTCATCCTTGATTTTCCGTTCCCCGATGCGGCCCTGCGTATGCGCATCTGGCAGGTGGTGTTTCCGCAACAGATGCCGGTCGAGCCGCTGGACTATCAGGCCCTGTCCAAGCTGGCACTGGCGGGCGGTCACATCCGCTCCATCGCGATCTCTGCCGCCTTTTTAGCCGCAGGTGAGGGCGGCCCGGTCCGCATGAGCCATATTGCAAGGGCCGCGCGCAGCGAGATTGCCAAGTTGGGCAAGCCGCTACCCGAAGGCCAGCTGAGGGCGCTGGGATGAGTGCTGTCATCGAAATTGACACCCTGCGGCTGGAGGGCATGACCGAAGACGAAGGCCGGCGCACGGCGAATGCCTTCGAGGATACGCTGGTAGAGCTGTTGACCCGCGATGGCCTGCCCCCCGGCAAGACCCGCGAAGACGTGGAAGACATTGATCTGGGGCAGCTGCAGGTGGTGTCGCAGACCCCCGAGGGTATCGGGCGCGATCTGGCGCGGGCACTGTTCGCGGAGTTGTGGCTATGAGCGCGCGGGCCGCCAAAACCCCCAAGGCTGCACCTGACAAGGTGGCCAAGCCAAAGACCGGCAAGCGCTGGGCCGTGCATGTCAATCAGGCGGCCCCGCAAAAGCAGAAGGTCGAAACCCATGTCAGCGTCGACCGGCTGAGGCTGGCCGCGTTGCAGGGACAGCCCTTGCCCTATCGGCAAGAGCTTGAGGCGCAGTTCAACGCCGATCTTGGCGGTATCCGCGTCTACAAGGGCCCAGAGGTGGATGCGGCGCTGCATGCCGAGGGCGCGCAGGCGGCAGTGCAGGGCGAAGCGGTGTTGCTTTCGGCCAACTCGGGCAAGCCGATCGTGGCGCATGAGGTCGCGCATACCCTGCAACAGCGCGCAACCGGCCCGCGCGGCATGGAGGGCGCTGCCGAAGCCGAGGCCGCGCAGGCCGAGGCGCTGGTGGCGGCCGGTCGCCCGGTGCCGGACATGTCCGCCGGGCTCTATCCCGGCGCGGTCGCCTTTCGCCGGGTCGAGGAACTGGACGAGGCCGACCTCGTGGTTGGCAGCGACCGCGAGGCGGCGCAGGAATTCGAGGCTTCGGTCGAGGATCCCGCCGCGCCTGACCCTGCCGTTACGAGCGCGCAAACCGGCGCCCAGACCGACGAAAGCCGGGCAGAGCCGGGCGGCACGGATGCAATGGCCCCCGTCAATCTGGGAGAGCCGATACCGGACGAGCCGGTGCCGACATTCGAGCCTGCGCCGATGCCGGATATCGAAATCGACGAAGCCGCCACCGCCGAGGCCGAGGAGGCGCTGGCAGGGGCCGAGGATGCCGATGGGCTGATGGTGGCGTTCAAGGACGCGCCTCCGTCCGTCAAGGCCATGCACCATGACCGGCTGGAGGGCGAAGTCGGCGAGATGGCCGCGCAGGATCAGGCAAGCTTTGAGGCCGACCTGCCCGAGTTTCAGGCGCAGATGTCCGGCACCGACGAAGTGGCCGCGCCAGAGCCGGTGCAGACACCCGAGGCCCGCGAGGCGCAGTTGGAGGATGGCGCGCCGCCCCCGCCGCCCGAACCGCAGGTCGATCCGACCCCGGACGCCGGCACGGCCAATCTGAATGTCAGCGGCAACGCGCTGGTTTCAAGCTGGTTCAGCGAAGGCGATGCACAGGGGCTGGGCCGCGCCTTCAGCAATGTTTCGACCGATGACAATGAGGTGGAGACCTCGGCAGGCGCACGCCCCGAGGTGCCGCTGGAAGGGGCCAGCGATCCGCAGCGCGTCGCCGATCAGGACGAGGCCGCCCGCGCCGATGCGATAAGCAAGAGGCAAGAGGCGACGCAGGGCGTTCTGGACGGGCCGGGCCCCGAGCAGGTGGAACTGCAACAGGTGCGCGAGGACTTCACCATGGAGCCCCGCGAAACGCCGCAGATCGAGCAGGCCGCAGGTCCGGTCGAAGGCGCCGCAGACTTCCGTGACAAGGAATTGGACAACGATGTGATCGCGCTGTTTGACGCGCATCACAACGATAGCATGGCCTCCAGCATGGACGCCGCGACTGCCGAGGTCGGCACGGCAGTCGAATCCCGTAACACGGAACGCGACACAAAGCTGCTTGAGGCCGAGGCCGAGAAGGACCGCCTGAACGCCGAGGCCGACGACCAGCAGCGCGCAGAGGTTGGCACGCGCCGCCAGGAGGTGCAGGACGCGCGCCAGACAGCGGTGGATGCCCAAGCGCAGCATGTTTCGGATGTCGAAGCCGAGGCAGACACCCAACGCGGCATTGCGCAGACTGAAATCGACACGCAGGTCAGCACCGCGGAATCTCAGGTCACCGCTGATTTCGATCAGGCTGAAACCGACGCCGAGGCCGAGGTGACCAGCGGCGAAACCGAGGCCGAAAACGAGCGCAACAGGCAGGAACGCGAGGCCGAGAACCTCAGCTGGTGGGAGCGGGCAGCCAATTGGGTGGCGGACCAGTTCGACAAGCTGACCAAGTTCATCAACGACGTGTTTGACGCGGTGCGCTCGGCCGTGTCGGCCATCATCGATGCGGTCAAGGAGGCCGCGCTTGCGCTGATCGATCTTGCCGCCAGCGCCATCATTGCGGCGATCGAGGCGCTGGGCGAGGCGTTGAAGGCTGCCGTAAACGCGCTGCTGGCCGAGCATTTCCCCGCTATCGCCGCCGCCCTGAACGACGCCATCGATAGCGCCGTGCAGGTCGCGACCGACGCCGTCAACGCCGTGGCCGAGGGCCTGAAGGCGGCGGTTTCGGCGCTGCTCGATGCGCTGGCGGCCGGGCTGGACGCGATCCTCGCGGTTTATCAGGCGGCGGTAAATGCGGCGCTGGCCATCGCGCGGGCGGCGCTGACCGGCGACTGGGGCGCGCTTGCCAAGCTGATCCTCGAACCGGTGCTGATGGCGCTCGGCATCCAGCCCGCCGCGTTCTACGAGGTGATCGCCAGGGCGGTCGAGGCGCTGGACATCATCATCGACGATCCCATCGGGTTCCTGTCGAACCTGGTCGAGGCTTTCGTCGGCGGCGTGCGAAAATTCGGCGGCAATTTTCTGGAGCATCTGAAAAGGGGCATCATCGGCTGGCTGACCGGCGCGCTGGGCGGTGACATCCAGATTCCAGAGAAGTTCGATCTCATGGGCGTGCTGGATCTGGCACGGCAGATCCTGGGCCTGACCGTCGACATGATCCGCCGCGTCGCCGTCCGGGTGCTGGGCGAAGAGGCGGTCGAGCGGATCGAGTTCGTCATGGGCTACATGGTCGAGCTGATCACCGGCGGCTTCAGCGCCCTGTGGGAAAGGATCATGGCCGATCTGTCCAGCCTCAAGGACATGGTGCTGGACGCAATCAAGTCGTTCCTGGTCGAGCGCGTGATCATGGCCGCGATCAGTTGGTTGGCGGGGCTGTTCAGCCCGGTCGGTGCGCTGGTCAAACTGGTGATGACGATCTGGAACTTCATCATGTTCCTAAAGGATCAGCTGGCCCGGATTTTTCAGGTTGTCCAGACCATCGTCAACACGATGTGGGAAATCGCGACCGGCGTGCTGGAGCCTGCAATGCTGGGCGTGGAATCGGTGTTGTCGCGCCTGTTGCCCATCGCCATCGACCTGCTGGCACGGCTGCTGGGGCTAGGCAACGTGGCGGGCAAGGTGCAGGAGATCATCAACAACGTCCGCCAGAGCATCGAGGACGCCATCGTCAACCTGATCAACCGGGTGCTGTCGGCGCTGACCGGCGGACGGGTCGGCGGCACGGCGGGGGATGAGGATGACGAGGCGGCGGAAGGCGGTCAGATCATGGCGCCGATCGCGGTGCGCGGCGGCGGCGAGAGCCATACACTCAGCATCGAAGATCAGGGCGAAACCGTGGTGCCGATGATCCGCTCGACCCCGCAGACGCTGCAAAGCTGGCTGGATGGGCGCACCGGCCCGCCGTTCGAGGATCTGGCAGCAAGCAGCGGCTGGGAAGGCGAGGCAAAGACCACCAAGAGGGCCGAACTGGAAACCCTCGTCGATCGGGCCAAGACGGAAGAGGCAGAACTGGACCGCGCCGCCGAGGCCGCCGAGGATGCGGACAACGCCGACCCGGCCACCGCCACGGATGAAAAACAGGCCACAGCCCAGGAAGGCGAGCAGACCAAGCGCGCACTGGAGCAGGTGCTGGAATTCTTTGGAATTGATCCCAATCGCGGCCTTGGCGATCACTTTGCCGATGATCTGGCGGCGCTGGGCAATGATGCACTGGCCGCGCGCCTGCGCGCCAACGTGCTGAACCGTCTCGACGTGCCGCGCTATTTGACGATGAGCTGGGCGCAGGCCCGCACCGCGATTCCCGCCGACACCGCGATCCCCGGCACGTGGTCGCGCCCGGCATCCTCGGACGCGATCCTGCGCAGTCTGCATGACGCGACGTTCCGCGCCGGGGTCAAACGTGTGGTCGAGGCGCATCTTGGCCCGCAGGAGGATTTCGACCCGCAATCCGACAAGATGAACGACTTCCTGTCCGACTATCTGACCGGCGATCTCAACCGGTCGCCGCACCCGGCCGCGATCCTTGGCGAAATCCTTCAGGGCCGCGACGGCAACGCCGTTGCCGATGCCGTGGCCCCGGCCATTCGCGCGGCTGCGGATCGCAAGTTCGCCAACCAGCTGGAGTATGATTTCAAGTTCAAGGACGTCACCGGCAGCTACTACAAAACCGTAATAGTGCCGAACCCGGCGGCGCTGCTTGATGGTAATTTCGGGCCGTATTTCGATGACGATAACGAGAATACGGCAGGTGCGGGACACGGCGTGCCACAAGCGCTGGTGTTTTTCCTGCGCGACGGGAACAGCAAACGTGCGTCCAAGAACCGTACGCGCATGGCCGATGCGGTGCGGGGTGCGGATCCGGGCAATCACGAATGGATTCCGGCCAGCAAGGCCGCGACCATCCTGACCGCCACCGCAGCGCGGATCGAGTCTGGCGGCGATGTCGACAGTGCCAGCGGTCTGGCCATGTTGCTGAAATTCCAGCACGAGGTGCGCACGCCCACGTCCAAACTGGTGTTCAAGCCGCAATCGGGGCTGGCCAATGCCGACCGCACGATCCCCTATTTTTCCAAGGCCCATGTCAATAGCGGCGAGGCGTATAACGATCTGAGCGCAGACCAAAAAACCGAGTTCTACCCCGCGACCGGACCCGCGCATATGGAACAGGTGCCGGTATTGCAGGCCCATGCCGGTGGTCTGGACGCGGGGACGCTGGCGGGCGGACAGGTCGCGCGCGGGGCGCAGCTGCAATGGTCCAGCCCCGACTGGCACGGGCAACTGGGCGATCGCCTGAACGGCCCGATCAACGACAACATTGCCTCGACCGCCGATGGTCTGGCGATCAAGGACGCGATCCTGGGCTTTTACCGTGAAACGATCTGGCAGGGGGCGCAGCGGCTGCCCGCGCCAAAGCGGGTGCATTTCGATTTTTACTATTCATCGTCCGACGCCCAGTGGCGCACCTACGGGCAGCTCAAGGACAATTCGCGGCGGGCTTACTCGGCGACCGTGGATGCATTGGAATCCGATATCACGAGGGTCCTGCAATGACCGGATACACGCGCTCTCCCAAGCTGTTGAAAGGCGCCATCGTGGCCTTTCGCCCGCCGGTGCCGATCCCGTCGGTGATCCCGTTCCAGTTCAATCCCGAAAGCCTGTCGCGCACCGTCGAAGCCCGGTCTGCCGAGGGCGAGGGCGGCGCCGAGACCTTTCGTCTGGCCGGCGCCCCGACAGAGACGATCAAGGTCGAGGCGATGCTGGATGCCGCCGACGATCTGGAGGTGCAGGACGCCGTGGTCGTTGAAAACGGCCTGCATCCGCGCCTCGCCGCGCTGGAAACGCTTCTATACCCGCAATCGGCCACGGTGATTGCCAATTCGATCCTGATGAACGTCGGCACCATCGAGATCCTGCCGATGAAAAGCCCGTTCACCGTTTTCATCTGGGGTCGCCATCGCATCCTGCCGGTCAAGCTGTCCAGCCTGTCGATCACCGAGGAGGCGTATGACCCCAACCTCAACCCGATCCGCGCCAAGGTGGCGATGGATCTGTCGGTGCTCAGCTATTCGGACCTGCGCGTGACCCATCCCGGCTATGCGATGTTCCTCGCCCATCAGGTGGTCAAAGAGGCAATGGCGACGATTGCCAGTGCCAACAGCCTGGGTGCGGTTCTGGGATCTGACGTCAGTCTTTTATAAAGGAGTTTCAACATGTTCGACAAAGACAGCCGCTACGCGAAACTGCCCTTGCGGGAATTCATCGATCCGGCCGGGCGCAGTGTTGCCTATGTCGCGCGCCGGATCATTCGCTCTCCCGAGGCGCCGGTTGCCTCGATCAAGGTGCAATCGGGCGACCGGCTGGATCTGATTGCCGACCGTGCCTACGGCGAACCGCGCCAGTTCTGGCGCGTGGCCGATGCCAACCCTAATGCCGACCACACCACGCTGACCGAGCCGCCCGGACGGCGGCTGGCGCTTAACCAGATCAAACCGGAGTAGCCCTCGTGCTGGAACAGCTTCTTGGCGCACATCTGACACTGCTGATCGGCCAGGGCGTGCCGCGTCCGGCCACCTTGGCCGTGATGGAGCATTTCGTGTCCGCCGAGATCGCGTCATCGGACCGCGAGCGGTCGGGGTTTGAACTGGTGTTCGAGGCGGTGCGCGCCGGGGCCATCGCCGGCCTGTTCCCGATCATGGCCGAGCCGGGGCTGAAGGCGGGTGCGCGCGTCGTCATCACCGCGACGCTGGGTATCAGGCCGCATGTCCTGATGGACGGCATCATCGAGCAGGCCGAATTCAAGCCCTCCGAGGGCGAAGGCCCGGCCAAGCTGCATGTGCGCGGCAAGGATCTGAGCTTTGTGATGGACCGCACGGAAATCGAGGCGCAGCACCCGGCGCAGGGTCCGGGTGAGATCGCGGCGCTCGTCTTACTGAAATATGCAAGCTACGGCGTCGTGCCTCTGGTGATCCCGCCCCTTACTGCCGAACGGCCCAACCCGATTGACCGCGTGCCGATGCAGCGCGCCACCGATTACGCCTATCTCACCGAACTGGCCGAAGCGCATGACGCGATCTTCACCCTGATCCCCGGTCCGGTGCCGCTGACCTCGACCGCGTATTGGGGGCCATTGCCGCGCATAGGCATCCCGCAATCGGCGATCACCACCGACATGGGGCCGGAAACCAATGCCACGGGCCTGAGCTTTGAAAATGCCGAAGCCGAGGCCGCCAGCGTCGAAGGTCAGGTGCAGGACCGCCAGAGCGGCCAGACCGTCCCGGTGCAATCCACCGCCCCGTTGCGCCCACCCCTGGCCAGCCAGCCGGCCATCGCCAATCAGGCCACCGCGCGCAGCAACCTGTTTCGCACCAATGGCGCACCCACCGCCGCGCAGGCACTGGGCGAGGCACAGGCGCAGTCCGACGCCACACAGGACACCGTCACCGTGACCGGCGATCTGGATACCGGGGTTTACGGGGCGATCCTGACCCCGCGCGGTCTGGTCGGTCTGCGCGGCGCAGGGCTGGATCATGACGGGCTGTATTACGTGCAAAGCGTGATCCAGAAAATTTCGCCCGGGGCCTGGGTGCAATCCTTTACACTGAACCGAGAGGGGGTCGGCACCACGGTGCCGGTAGTGCTGCCATGAATGATATGACCACCACCAACAGGGTTTTCGGCAAATATCGCGGCACGGTATCCAACAACATCGATCCCAATCAGATCGGGCGGCTTCAGGTCGAGGTGCCTGCGATCTACGGCACCAACACCCTGAACTGGGCGATGCCCTGCGTGCCTTATGCCGGCCCGGATCAGGGCTTCTACATGATCCCGCCGGTAGGGGCGAAAATCTGGGTCGAGTTCGAGGGCGGCGCAATCGACGCCCCGATCTGGTCGGGGTGTTTCTGGGGGCAGGGCGAGGCGCCGGGCACCGTACCGCAGACCAAACTGATCAAGACACCTGCCGCCACGATCACGCTGGATGAAATCAACCCCGCCGCCCCCGTCGTCATCGAAACGGTTGCCGGCAACAAGGTCACGATCACCGCCAGCGGCATCACGCTGGAAACCTCGGGCGGGGCCAAGATAGAAATGACCGGCCCGCAGGTCAGCGTCAATTCCGGCGCACTGGAGGTGGTGTGATGAGCTTTCTTCTGCACCAGGGCGCGACGGTGATGTGCACCCATGGCGGGCAGGCGACGCCCTCGTCCGCCTCCAGCCGCGTCACCCTGGGCGGGCAGCCTGCAACCACCATGGCGCACAGTTATTCTATCAGCGGCTGCCCCTTTTCCACGCCGGAACCCGCGCCCAAGCCGTGTTCCAGCGTGCAATGGACGACCCCCGCCACCCGCGTGCGGATCGAAGGCCAGCCCGCGCTGCTATCGACCAGTCAGGGCATCACCATCGGCCCGCTGGGAACCCAAGGCACCCCGACGGCGACGGTTCAGCAGGTCCGGGTGAAGGGACAATAGGAAAGGCATCGACATGAGTTATCTTGATCTGCCCTACCACATCGACGGTTCCGGCCGCACCGCGACCACTACGGACCACGCGCGCCGGGTCCGCAACCTGCTGGAGGCGGTCCTGTTCACCGCACCGGGCGAACGGGTGATGCGCCCCGATTTCGGCTCGGGCGTGCCCGAGATGTTGTTTGACAGCAACTCGGACGCGCTTGAAACGGCGGCGGATTTTCTGATCCGCTCGGCTGTGCAGCGCTACCTGTCGGATGTTCTGGTGCTGGCGGCCCTTGATGTCAGCCGCGATGAGGGCGAGCTGCATATCACCGTCACCTATTCGCTGGTCGGCGAAGAGGACCAGCAGACCGAAACCTTTAGCCGGGGAGGGGTGTGATGGCCGTCCGAACCCGCTCCTTCCTGGATGAACGGCGCGAGGCGCTGGCCGCCTCGGGCGCGCCGTTCAACGGCATCGCCGGGATCGAGGTCGATCCCACCGACGGCACCCGCCTGATCCTGCGCTTCGTCAAGCCGCGCCCCGGACCGGGCGGCGTGCCTGCCGCCCCCCTTGGCGCCAGCGATTTCAGCATCAGCGGCGGCGATCGTATTCGCGGCATCGCTGTCGAGTCGGTTGCGCCGCAGGGCAGTGACCTGTTGCTGACGCTGAACCGCGAGGGCGATTTTTCGACCTATGATCTGGCCATTGACGCCGATCTGCCCGGCTTTGATCCGATCCTGCGGGAAATCCGCTTTCGCTTTCGCGTGCATTGCGACACCGATCTGGATTGCGAAGCGCCTGCCACCGTTCTCGAAGACCTGCCGAACGAGCCGCGCCTCGACTACCTTGCCCGCGATTTTGAAAGCTACCGCACCATGATCCTTGACCGGATGTCGGTCACGACGCCGGATATGGTCGAACGCAATCCGGCCTCACTGGAAATCGCGCTGGTGGAGTGGCTCGCCTATCTGGGCGATCACCTCAGCTACAAGCTGGACTGCGTCGCCACCGAATACAGCCTGGACACCGCGCAACTGCGCCGCTCTGCCGCGCGTCATGCAAGGCTGGTCGGCTACCGAATGCACAATGGCGTCAGCGCCCGCGTTCTGGCGCAGGTCGAGGTCGCCGCCCCGGTGGTCAACCTTGGGCGAAACGATCTGACCTTTCTGACGCGCAGCAACGATCTGAACGCCGCGGTCGTGCCGATGGCGCAGGTGCCGATGGCGGCGGCGCGCGGCGCGATGGTGTTCGAACCCGCGCATGACATGGCGCTGAGCGACGCGCATAACCGGATCGGCCTGCACCACTGGGACGACCCGGACGCGGCGCTGGCGAAGGGCGCAACCGAGGCATGGCTGCGCGACCCGGACCGGGTTCTGAACCTGCGCGCGGGCGATCTGCTGATCTTGACGGAGGAGCGCGACCCGACGACAGGCCGCAGTGCCGACGCCGATCCCGGCCACCGGCAGGCCGTACGCCTGATCGCCGATCCCGAAACCGTGCTGGATCCGCTGGAAATGGTCGCACCCGGCATGCTGCTACAGGTCCACCGGGTGATCTGGGGACCGGACGATGCCTTGCCGTTCAGGCTGTGCGTCGGCGCGCGCCCGGCGGGCGAAGAACTGGCCACCGCCCTTGGCAACATCGTCGTCGCCGACCACGGCATGACATTGCCGGTGCCTGAACCGCTGGGCGTGGCCCCTGATATGACGGACCCGGAACTGCCCCCGGCACCGGGCCAGCCCGATGAAATCAAGCCGCTTGCCGGTCTGGACCGCCCGCATCCTTTTGCGCCGGTGCTTGCGCATAAGGATCTGACATTCAGCGCCGGTCTGTTCCCCACGCTCGACCCGCTGACCCCCGCCGCGCGCATCACCGCGATGGATCCGGCAGCGGCGATGGCCGATATGTTCCTCAGCGTCGATGGCAAGATCGAGGCGTGGAACCCGCTGCCCGACCTGCTGCCTGCCGGACCCGAAGATCGCGTCTTTGTCCCCGAGGTTGCCCATGACGGCAGCGTCACCCTGCGCTTTGGCGAAGGGCACGAGGGGCGGGCCAGCACCCACGGCAAGACGCCGGTGGCCAGCGACAGCTTCTTTGCCAATTACCGCGTCGGCACGGGCCGCGCGGGCAATATCGGCGCCAATGCGCTGGCCCATGTCGCGGCCTCTGGTCTGGCGCTGGCCAACGTCACCGCCGTGCGCAACCCGTTGCCCGCAGCGGGTGGCCTGAACCGTGAGACGATCCCCGAGGTACGCCAGCGCGCCCCGGTCAGTTTTTTCGAGCAACGCCGCGCGGTGACGCTGGCTGATTATGAAACCCTGCTGACCAGACATCCCGACGTGCAGCGCGCCCATGCCCGCAAACGGTGGCTGGGCAGTTGGTCGGCGATCTTCCTGTCGGTCGACCGCGTCGGCGGGCTGGAGGTGGACGCGGGCTTTGCGCAGGCACTTCTGGACTATCTGGAACCCTACCGCATGATGGGCCACGATCTGACCATCGACGCGCCGATCTATGTGCCGCTGGAGGTGGCGCTGACGGCCTGCGTCCTGCCCGATCATTTCGCGGACGATGTGGCAAACGCTTTGATCGACGCTTTCTCGGCGGGTCTGCGCACGGATGGCGAGCGGGCGTTTTTCCACCCCGACAACATCACATTCTCGTCGCGGATCTACCTGTCGCGCATCTATGAGGCGGGGATGCAGGTGCCCGGCGTCGAGGATATCCACGTCACCAGTTTTCAGCGCGCCAGCGCCGCCGCGTCCACGGCGATTGACGAGGGCGTGCTGACCTTCGGGCCGCGCGAAATTCCGATTCTCGCCAATGATCCGAACCACCCGGATCAGGGCACCCTGACAATTCATACGGAGGGCGGACGATGAGCGGCTCACTGGATAAACCCACCCCGAAGGATGTCGATAACCGTCCCGGCCTGCCCCAGATCGCCGCCCGCGCCGGCACCCATCAGACATTCTACGAGTCGATGCGCCGGGGGCTTGCCGATGCCAACCGCCCCGGCCTGTCGGATCTGCGCGCGCGCGGGCAGGGCGATGTCACGCTGGGGGTGCTGGATGCCTGGGCCGCCGTTTTGGACACGCTGACCTTCTACGGCGAGCGCACCGCGAACGAGGCCTATCTGCGCACTGCCACCGACCGCGCCAGCCTGCGCGCCCATGCCAGCCTGATCGGCTACCAGCTGGCGCCGGCCAAGGCCGCATCGGTGCATCTGGCCTTCATCGCCGAAGCAAACGACGCCCCCGAAGATGTGCTGGAGTATGATGTGGGCCTACAGGTCCGGTCGGTCCCGCGCGACGGTGAAATCCCGCAGATATATGAAACAATCGAGCCGCTGACCGCTTATGCCGGTTGGAACGCAATGACCCCGCGGATGAGCTATCCACAGGAACTGGACGGCGAAAGCGATACGGTCCGGCTGGCGGCGGGCAGTGCCGCCGTGACCCCCGGCGATCCGGTGCTGTTCCTGCAAGGCAAGGTGCCGGTAAAATACGAGGACGCCAGCAAGGCCGGTTTCCTGCGGTCGGTCAATGGCGTCGCGGAACTGGCCGCGGGCGAGAAGCTGATGACGCTCAGCGCCGCGCCCACCGGCACCTTCCCCTATTTTTTCTTTGCCTACACGCCGGTCATGGCGTGGGCGCCCAGCGCCCCCCTGACCACCCTGTCGCTGATCTCGACGGTGTCGCAGGCCAGTTGGTCGGTGTCGGCGCTGTCCACGGCAACCGCGATCAACCACGTGTCCTACTTCACGCTGGCCACCGCCATCACCGCAGTGCCCTATCTGTCCTTCGATCCGATCCTGCCCGCGAAAATGAGGGTCAAGGCAGGCTGCTTTGGCAACAACGCCATCACCCAACCCTCGCCACTGATCGACGATATCGTCGCGGCGTTCCCGCCAGCGACTCCGGTTGCCTCCCCGGGTGCGATTACCGACACGCAAGGGCATACCGGCGATACGGCCCCTCCCGCAAACCACGTCTATATCTATCTGGACCGCGAATACCCCGAGATCGTGGCAGGCGAATACGTGCTGGTGCGCGATGCCTTCTCCGAAGGGCATTCCGTGGTTCACGGGGTCGAACTGCTGTCGGTTGAGGCTTATGGTCTGTCGACCAAAGTCACCCGGCTGGAAGTGAATGCGTCTCTCACCGGGCCGTCCGGCACTGTCCAGGCATCGGGATTTCTGACGCGCAAAACCACCGTCTATGCCGCGCCGCAGGCTCTGCCTCTGGCGGCCTTGCCCATCACGCACGATGTCGGTGCGGCGCATGGCGCGCTGGGCGCGGATTCGGTCGAACTGGGTTCGGCGCAACTGTCACTGTTTCCCGGCAAGACGGTGGCGCTGACAGGCGAACGCGCCGATCTGGCGGGTGTGGTTGCCAGTGAGATCCTGACCGTTTCCGACAATGTCCTGAACGACGGCTTGTCGGTTCTGACCTTCACCGCGCAGCCCGCCCATGCCTACCTGCGCGACACGGTCACCCTCAACGCCAACGTCGCCGAGGCGACCCATGGTGAAACCGTGGCCGAGATCATCGGCGACGGCGATGCCGCGCGCAGCTTTGCCACCTATCCGCTGAAAAGCAAACCGCTGACACATGTTTCGGCCAAGTCCGAAACAGGTATGGCCCCGGCGCTGGAGGTGCGGGTCAACGGCGTGCTCTGGACCCTTGTGGAGGATTTCCGCGATGCGGGCCCCGAGGACCGGGTTTATATCCTGCGGATTGCCGAGGACGACACCGCGAGCATTGTCTTTGGCGACGGCGAAAAGGGCCTGCGCCCGCCCACGGGTCAGGACAATGTCGAAGCCGCCTATCGCAAGGGGGCGGGTAGTGACGGGATGCTGGAGGCGGGGCAATTGTCGCTGCTGGCAACCAAACCCGCCGGGCTGAAATCCGTCGTCAACCCGTTGGCCCCAGCAGCGGCGGCAGATGCCGAAGGCATCGATGATGCCCGCCGCAACGCACCGCTGAAAGTGTTGACGCTGGGCCGCGTGGTGTCCTTGCGCGACTACGAGGATTACGCGCGCGCCTTTGCAGGCATCGCCAAGGCGCGGGCCGATTGGACGTTTGACGGTTTCCGGCGCCCGATCTTCGTCACCGTGGCGGGCGAGGGCGGCGTGCTGCTGCCAGACGGCGGCGAGGACATGACCAATCTGCTGGCCGCACTGCAAGGCGCGGGCGAGGCCGATATCACCATTTCGGTGCGCAACTATCAGGCCGCCAGCTTTGTGGTGGTCGGGCGGCTGTTCATCGACGCGGCGTTCGAGGCCGACGACGTGATCGCCGCCGCGCGGCAGGCGCTTGAGGCGGGCTTCAGCTTTGAGGCCCGCGATCTGGGGCAGGGGGTCAGCCGGGCGCAGGTCATCGCGGTTCTGCAACTGGTCGTCGGCGTCACCGGCGTCGATGTCGACCATTTTCACCGCAGCGGTGCCGCCCCGACGCTGGAGCATCGTCTGGGCTCGGCGCGGCCGCAGCCCTCGCTGGATGGGGCGATTCCCGCACCAGCCGAGATGCTGACCATCGACATGGCCGCAACCAAGCTGGAGGCCGTGACATGAACCTGACCACTGATCAGTTGTTTGAATTGCTGCCCGCCTTCCTGCGTCTGCGCGACGCCGAGCAGGGGCGCCGGATCAAGCGCGAGGTCGATCCAACCTCGACCACTCGCGACATCGAGGATTTCGGCCCGCTGCGCACGCTCGCCTCGCTGGTCGCGCGCGAGGGGCAGATCGTCGACGAGACGCTGGATCAGCACTATGCCGACGCGTTTATCGAAACCTGCGCGCCCTGGGCGATCCCCTATCTGGGTGACCTGCTGGGAATGCGCGGCCTGGCCGATATCCCCGACGGCATCGACATGCGCGCCCGCGTCGCCAACGCGCTGGAGCTGCGCAGCCGCAAGGGCACCCTGCGCGCGCTGGAACAGGCCGCCGCCGACAGTTCGGGCTGGCCGGTCTATGCCGTCGAATACTGGAAGAAGCTGGTCCACACCCAGTCAATGCGCCTGACCCATCCGGCGATGGGTCGCACCGTGAATATGCGGGACAAACCGGCGATGGCGCGGATCGGCATGGCCTTTGAACGCGACGGGCGAAATGTCGAAGTGCGTCGGATCGAGACGGGCGACGGGCGCTGGAACCTTGGCAATATCGGCCTGCACGTCTGGCGGCTGCGGCCCTATTCGATCAGCGGCCATGTCGCACGCGCCGTCGGCACCCGTCGCGATTTCCGGTTCCATCCCCTGGGCTGCGATGCCCAGCTCTATGCCCGCAGCGGTATTGATGCCGGGGTCGAAATCCCCAGTCTTGAGGCCGATATGCCCGCACCGATCACGCGCAATATCATGGCTGAGGACGAGTCGCGGTTCTACGGACCCGGCAAGGCGATCCTGATCCAAGTGGGGGGAACCCCGATACCGGTTGAAAACATCAAGGCCGCCAACCTGGGCAGCCGCGCGGCCCCGGCTGCGCCTGAACCGGACTGGACGCGCAGTGGCGGCATTTCTGGCGTGACGCTGATCGACCCCGAACTGGGGCGGATCGTCATCGACCCCGACTTGGCCGGCCCGGTCCGGGTGACCTGCCATTTCGCGCGCGTGCTGGAGATCGGCGGCGGCGAGCATGGCCGTGTCAACAGCATCGGGTCGATCGAGGATGGCGTCACCATCGCGCCCTCCAACAATCTGGTTACCGCGATCAACGGCGTCGGCGGCGAGGGGACGTTCCTGCTGGCGCAATCCAGCCATTACGACGCCAACGGTGCAATCACCGTGCCCGCAGACGGCATCCTGCGGATTGTCGCAAGCGACGGCGCGTTTCCTACGGTCCGGCTCGGCGCCGCGGGGTTGACCGTCGACCTTGGCGATAACGCCATACTGGAACTGAACGGATTGCGTTTGCACAACGGCGCGGTGACGGTGATGGGCACCGGGGCAATGATAAATGTCCGCGATTCCACGCTGGTGCCCGGTCTGGCGCTGGACATTGACGGCATGCCTGCCAGCCCCGGTGCGGTGACGCTGGACTGTCGCACGGCGGGCGCCGCCCTGCGCATGGACCGCTGCATCAGTGGCCCGGTTCAGGTTGTACAGGACATGGATGTGCGCATCGGCGAGACCATTCTTGATGCAGGTGATCCCGCCGACATGGCGTTTCAACCGGCGCCGGGGGCCGCCCGTGTCACGGTGGGTTTCGACCGATGCACGATTCTGGGCCGGGTCGCAACCGGGGCCTTCGCCGATGGCGCACGCGCGGCCCCGGCCGGCTTTGGCGTGGCCATCGAAAGCGACGAGCGGCTGGCCACCGCAGATACCCTGTTCTTTGGACGCACCGCACCGCCGGTGGCGGCCGAATTTCGCCAGATCGGCTGCATCCGTTTCTCATATGTGCCCGAAGGCAGTCTGCCGCCGCGCCTTTACCGCTGCGCCCAAACGCCCGAGCCGATCTTTGACAGCACGCGCTACGCCAGCGCCGACTACATGCTGCTGGCCTCGCGCACCGATGCGGCCATCACCGACGGGGCAGAGAACGGTGGCGAGATCGGGGCCTACAATCGCGCCGCGCACCAGGCACGCGCCGCCAATATCCGCCGCTCCATCGACGATTTTCTGCGCTTTGGCCATGCCGCCGGGCAGTTCAATGAAACATGACGACATTTCAATAAGGAGGCTCTGACCATGAAAGGCGATTTCTCACGCTGGACGGCCCCGAACGCCGCCGCGCGCCACTATTCAGGCGTGCTGATGCAACAGGGACGGCTGCACACCGATGCCGACTGGAACGAACAGGTCCAGATCGGGCTGGCGCGATCCGAAGCCGCGTTGGGCGACATCATCGGGCAGGCCGGAACGCCAAAGGGCGAGGGCGGTTTCGCCATCTCCGCGGGGGCAGGCGGCTTTGCGATTGGGGCGGGGCGCTATTATCTGGACGGCGCGATGGTGCAGAACGATGCGCGCGTCACCTATGACGATCAGGGCGACGGGGTCGCCGTGCCGCCATTGGCGGACGCGGGCGGCACCGGCACAGACGTCATCATCTATCTCGAAGCCACCCGCGCGCAGGTGACAGGGCTGGAGGATTCGCGCCTGATCGATCCGGCCTTGTCCGGGGTCGATACGGCGACACGGATCAAGGCCGCATGGCGCGTCGGGGTCGAAGCAATCACCCTGACCGCAGCCGAGCGGGACGCCCTGATCGACGCCGCGCAGTGTGGCAATATTCCCGATCTTGCGGGTTGGTCCCCGTCCACAGGTGCGCTGTCGGCGCGCACTCTTCCGGCGGGTGCCCTGCCGGATGACAGCGATTGCAAGATCCCCCCCGAGGCGGGCTATCTGAGTCAGGAGAACCAACTCTACCGGGTCGAGATCATCACCGGCGGCACCCGTGCGCAGTCGCGCTTTGTCTGGTCGCGCGAGAACGGGGCGGTGGAGGCAACCCTTGGGCGCAACACCGATGGCGACTTTGTCCTGCAAGGGGCCATCGACGACGAGGCGCTGGGCTTTCAGACCGGCAATTGGGTCGAAGTCTATGATGCCGCAGACAGCTATAACGCGCGCAGCGGCGATTTACGCCAGATCACCCTGACCGACGACGTGGTGACGTTCAGCGCCTCCATCGGTGACTTTACCCAGATGGTGCGCCCGCGTGTGCGGCGCTGGGATCAGACCGGGAATGTGCCGCAAGGACGCACGCTGAGCGTGACCCCGGTCGAACTGGAACGCGGCATCGAGGTGTCGTTCATCAACGGCAGCTATCGCACGGGCGACTACTGGGTGTTCGAGGCTCGCGCCGCCACCGGCAATATCGTCTGGCCGCAATACCCGATGGAGGATCCCACCGATCCGGTTCCGCCGATGGGCTGGGGGTTTCGCCGGGCGCCGTTGGCGCTGGCGCGGATCGCGGGCGCGGGACTGAGCAACATCACCGATCTGCGCGCCGAGTTTCCGACGCTGACATGCCTGCACGCCGATGACATCGAATATGATGACAGCCAGTGCAACATGGGCGCCGAAACGGTGCAGGAGGCGCTGGATGTCCTGTGCAGACGCACGGCGTCCGGTCTGTGCACCTTTGTCGTGCGCAATGCCCGCGAACTGGCCGATGTCGTCGCCAAGCTAAGGCAGGATCAAAGCGCGCGGATTTGCCTGCGGGCGGGAAACTTTGCGCTGAACGACGCCGTCCTGTTCGAGAATCTCGGCCACATCACCGTGGAGGGTACCGGCCCGCAGACCGTGATCAGCGTCGCCGGGACCGAACCGGCGCTTGTCTTTCACAATTGCGCGTCGGTGCGGGTGGTTGACCTGTCGGTCAATGGCGGGCCGACGGGTGTTCTCGGACGGTTCGTCCAAAGTGGCAGGCTGGGGGCAATCACCGCCGTCGATTGTGGTGACATGGCGTTCGAGCGGGTGCGCGCGCGCTGCCGGGCCGGGCTGGACCGCACGGCGGCCTGCATTTCGACCCGCAACGACAGCCCAAAGGCGCGTCATGGGGTCGCCAGGGTACTGGTGCGCGATTGCACGCTGAAGGTTGGGCAATCGCAGATCGGCGTGCAGGTGATCGGCGCCCGCCGGGCCGTGATCGAGGACAACGTGATCTCTGCGATCAGTATGGACCCGGAACAGGTGCGCCGCCGCATTCTGGCCGATCCTGTTCTGGTCGGGCGCATACGGCGGTCCTTGCTGGATTTTCCCATCGCGCAAAAGAACCCCGGCAATGTGACCATCAAAGGGGCCGGAGCGCGGGATCATGTGCTGCCACTGGACGGGGCCTTTAGTGCCAAGCAACGTGGGACCGTCCCGCTGCCGCGTGGAGATTCCGGGCTCGAGGTGCGCGCGGATCCGCGCATCCTGGGTCAGCTGGTGCAGGCGCTACGGCAAAATGATGCCAGCCAGATCGCCGTGCCAAAGGAACTGCGCCAGCACATGACCAACCTTGTGGATGAAGCGATCCGCGACCCGCGCGGCAGTGCGGTAGTCGGAACGCGCCGCGTCAATATTCTGGGTGCCAGAGTCCTTATGTTGGCGCGCACAGGGTACATGGCGCAAGGCATCACGGTCGCCGGCGCCGAAATCGAGGATCTGCATATCCTGACCAACCGTATCGAGGGCGCGAACGATGCCATCCGCGTTGCTGCCAGTACGTCGGGCGACCCGAACCCGTCGGATTGGCGGCAGCGCCGCCCGCCCAACACGGTGCGCCGCGCGCGGATCGAGGGTAATGTGATCACCCTGCAACCCGTGGCCTCGGGGGTCGAGGGTCACGGTATTTATCTGGGCCATGTCGACAATGTCACGGTCGGGCAGAACGACATTTCGGGGGGCGGAACCCTGCCAAATTCCAAGGTGATCATGCCGCATTTTGGGCTTTATCAGTATGGCTATCGGGGCCCGCGGTTCACCGTTACCGAAAATACCGTGACCAACCTCTACCACGGCTATGCAGTGGTTCCCGAGCTATACGACGACGTGACCGGCATTTGGCGCCTGCGCGATAACGCGACCCAAGGCTGCCCGCGCCCCTTCGCGGTGGCGACCGGGGTGGAGGTGCTTTAGACGCGCGCGACACCCGCCGCGACCCTGCCTCGCCACGTTGTCGTGGCGGGAAAATCGTGCTAAAGTGGCGACAATCTGATCCGGTCGTCTGATCGTTTTGGGTAGACGTCGTGGGATTACTGTGGCGGCAAACCTGTTCGAATCAGCGTGATGATTAGGATGAAGCGCAGGGAAACCTGCGCTTCTACCCGTATTGGGGGGGTGGTGTGCTTGCTGCCCGCTAGGGATGCTTTGGGCAAGACACCGCAGGGCGCGCGTTATCGACTGTATTTGATGAACGGCGTCAGCGTGCCGATGCGGTCATAGAGCTTGCGCGCGGTTTCGTTGAAATCCTGCGTCAGCCAGTAGACCGTCGGGCAGCCATCTGCGTCGGTGGCCTTGTACACGGCTTCGATCAGCTTGCGGCCCACGCCGGTGCCGCGCGCCGCCGGATCTGCGTAGAGATCCTGAAGATAGCAGACATCCTCGATCTTCCAGTTATGCGGATGATAGATGTAGTGGACCAGCCCGACGGGCCGGTCCCCTTGCAGTGCGATCAGGCCGTTCTGGTTTGGGTGATCGGTGCTGACAAGGCGCTGGAATGTGGTTTGATAGACCTCGCCCGGCACCGATGTTTCGTAGTATTCCAGATACCCGGTCCACAGGCGGCGCCACTCGCCCTCGTCCGCGGGCAGAAGGGGGCGGATCGTGATGGGATCGGACATGGCATGCGCTTTCGGCTGATTCGATTCCCCGTCATGGTAGCGGCGCGCAGCGGGCGCGCCAGCCCCGACCGCCCTATTCGGCGGCGACGGGGCCGGGGTCAACCAGTGTGACGATGTCGCGCATGATCGTGTTCAGCTCGAAATCCTTGGGGGTGTAGACGCGGGCGACGCCCATGGCGCGCAGGCGTCTTGCATCCTCCTCGGGGATGATGCCGCCGACGATGACGGGGATGTGCGACAGCCCAGCCGTCTGCATCCGTTCCATCAGGTCTTCGACCAGCGGGATGTGGCTGCCCGACAGGATCGACAGGCCGACGACATGCGCCTCGTCATCCTGCGCGGCGCGTACCAGTTCCTCGGGGGTCAGGCGGATGCCCTGATAGTCGATGTCCATCCCGCAATCGCGCGCGCGAAAGGCGATCTGTTCCGCCCCGTTGGAGTGGCCGTCAAGGCCGGGTTTGCCGACCAGAAACTTCAGGCGGCGGCCAAGCTGCGTGCTGACCGCGTCCACCTGCTCGCGGATCTCCTCCAGCCCCTCGGTCTTGTTCGAGGGGCTGGAGGAGACGCCCGTCGGGCCGCGATATTCGCCGTGGACGGCGCGCATCTGCTGCGCCCATTCACCGGTGGTCACGCCCACGCGGGCCGCGTTGATCGAGGCGGGCATGATGTTGCGCCCCTCGGTCGCCGCGGCGCGCAATTCAGCCAGTGCGGACCTGACGGCGTCGGCGTCGCGGTCTGCCTTCCAGGTGGTCAGGCGACCGATCTGTTCGGCCTCGACCGCCGGGTCGACCGTCATGATGCCGCCGTCCGCGTCCATCAGCGGCGATGGCTCGCCGGTGGTGAATTTGTTGACGCCGACGACGACCGTCTCGTTCCGCTCGATCCGGTTCAGGCGTTCGGCGTTGCTGTCGACCAGCCGCGATTTCATATAGTCGATGGCGCCGATGGCGCCGCCCATCCCCTCCAGCGTGGCCAGCTCGTGGCGCGCGCCGTCTTTCAATTCCTCGACCTTGCGGTCCACGGCAGGGTTGCCGTCAAACAGGTCGTCGAATTCCAGCAAATCCGTCTCGTACGCCAGGATCTGCTGCATGCGCATCGACCATTGCTGATCCCACGGACGGGGCAGGCCCAGCGCCTCGTTCCAGGCGGGCAGCTGCACGGCGCGGGCGCGGGCCTTCTTGCTGAGGGTGACGGCCAGCATTTCGATCAGGATGCGGTAGACGTTGTTTTCCGGCTGCTGCTCGGTCAGACCCAGTGAGTTGACCTGCACGCCATAGCGGAAGCGGCGGGCCTTGGGGTCTTCGATGCCGTAACGCTCATGCACGATTTCGTCCCACAAATCGACGAAGGCACGCATCTTGCACATCTCGGTCACGAAGCGGATGCCGAAGCATTGACGAAGAAGCTGATGCGCCCGGCCAGCACCGGAAAATCGGCCTCTGGCACGCGGGGGCGCAGTTCGTCCAGCACGGCGATGGCGGTGGCGAGCGCGAAGGACAGTTCCTGCTCGGGCGTCGCGCCGGCCTCTTGCAGATGGTAGGAACACACGTTCATCGGGTTCCATTTCGGCACGTTTTTATAGCAGTATTCGGCGACGTCGCCGATCATCTTCAGCGACGGTTTCGGCGGGCAGATATAGGTGCCGCGCGACAGGTACTCCTTGATCAGATCGTTCTGCACGGTGCCTTGCAGGGTTGAGGGATCGACGCCCTGCTCCTCGGCCACGGCAATGTAGAGCGCCAGCAACCATGGCGCCGTCGCGTTGATCGTCATCGAGGTGTTCATCTGTTCCAGCGGGATATCCGCGAAAAGCTGGCGCATGTCGCCCAGATGGCACACCGGCACGCCGACCTTGCCGACCTCGCCCCGCGCCAGAATGTGATCGCTGTCATAGCCTGTCTGCGTGGGCAGATCGAAGGCGACCGACAGGCCGGTCTGCCCCTTGGCCAGGTTCGCCCGGTAGAGCGCGTTGGATGCCGCGGCTGTCGAATGGCCGGCATAGGTGCGGATCAGCCAGGGGCGGTCTTTTTGAGGGTGTGACATCGGGCGGCCTCGTGCTGTGATTGGTAACATTATTGCGCTACAGACTGGATATGCGAAAGATTGAGCCAATGTCAATTCGCTGCATTGCGGCATTTCATACAGCGCAAACGCGCCTGTGGCAATTTTAGCGCTAACAGGGCCGCTGGCGATATTTCGCACTGACGCATCTTGCCGGGCGCGGGGGCACATACAAATTCACGACAAACGAAACCCTGCGTCTGGAAAGGATGCTGATATGAATATTTCTATTCGTAAGTCTCTTTTGATCGCCGTCTGCTCGGGCCTTGCCCTGCAAGCCTGCTCGCGCGAGAATGTCGCGGATAATACGTTTGATGGAACAGTATTCGTCGTCAAGACCATCGGCAAGACGGCCGTCGGAGCGGGCAAGCTGGCTGTCAAGGGTGGCACAGCCGCCGTGAACGCGGCACGCGAGAGCCGCGCCGCCAAGACCGAATTTCCGCGCGGCACCGCTGTGTGCGAGAATGCCTCGGGCGGCTATTATGCCGCGCTGACCTCCGAGCAGGGCGAACTTGTCTGCCTGCCAAAGTAAACACACGAGCTTTTGAGGGCGGCGCGCAATGCCGCCCCATCCATTGCACCAATGCCGCATTTCCACACCGATCTGCGCGCGGCTCTCTTGAGGCTGGTCCCAACCCCGCGCTTGGCGTAAAAGTCGATGAAACCACACCCCCATGGTGCCCGTCGCGCCTATGCTGCGAGGGCTTCTAATGTCAGGACCGCAAGAATTGCTTTACGATATACCATCCGCCGTTATCGCACTGACTCTTTTGGCTGCCATGCTGCTGGCCATGTTCGCGGCCTATCTGATTGGCGGGCGCAGTCATCGCAACCAGTCCGAGGAGGGGCGCAGCCAGACAACGGCGGTGCAGGGCTCGATGCTGGGTCTGTTGGCGCTGCTTCTGGGGTTTACCTTTTCGCTGGGCCTGTCGCGGCACGATGCCCGGTCTGTCGCCGTGGTGAGCGAGGCGAACGCCATCGGCACCGCTTGGCTGCGCGCTGATTTCCTGCCCGAAGATCTGCGCGTGACCGCGAAGGAAGATTTGCGCCGCTACACCCGTCTGCGGCTGGAGGCGTCCGAAGTGCCTGCCGATCAACACCAGCGCCGCAAGCGTCTGGTCGCCAATGCCGAAGCGGCCTTTGCCGATCTGTGGGCGCAGGCGTCGCTGAATGCGGCGGAAAAGGGCGGGCCGGCCGCTGTCAGCTATGCGGCGTCGCTGAATGACATGATTGACGCGCTGGGCGCGCGCGACGCTGCGATTGAACGGCATGTGCCCGAAATTGTGCTGTTCATGCTGTTCGGCACATTCATCCTGTCGGGCGCGATGCTGGGCTTTTCCTCTGGCCTCGCCGGGTCGCTGCCTGCGACGCCGGTGTATCTGATGCTGGCGCTGATCGTGCTGCTGGTGTTCATGATCATCGATCTGGACCGCCCCCGGCGCGGTCTGATCGAGGTGGATCAGCGGCCCCTGGCGGCGCTGCTAGAGACGATGAAGCCGCGATGATGCCTGCGCGCGCGCCCATTCCACGCGCCTGTCGCGCGGGGCAGGCCGGTCTGGCGCGGTGAATTCGACCGTTCATATGCCGCTATGGGCGCTGCTGTTGCTGCTGGCCTTTGCGGCTGTCACCTTTGCGTCGCATTTCCTGTTTCCGTCGGTGCGCTGGTTCTTTCGCCGTCGGCTCGAGCGGGCGGTGGCGCGGTTGAACACTCGCCTGACGCGGCCCATCGAACCGTTCAAGCTGGCCCGCCGCAACGACCTGATTCAGCGGCTGGTCTATGATCCGGACGTGACGCGGGCCATCGTCGCCTATGCGGCCAAGAACAAGGTGCGCGAGGACGTGGCGTTCGAGAAGGCGCGCAGATACGCGCGCGAGATCGTGCCCAGTTTCAGCGCTTTCGCCTATTTCAGCTTTGGCACGCGTGCGGCGAACTGGCTGGCCAACATGCTGTATGATGTAAGGACCAGCCCGCAAAACAGCGCCATCATCCAGAGCATCGACAAGGATGCGACGATGATCTTCATCATGAATCACCGCAGCAACATGGATTATGTGCTGGTGACGACGCTGGCGGCCCAATCCTCGGCCCTCAGCTATGCCGTTGGGGAATGGGCGCGCGTCTGGCCGCTGAGCCGCCTGATCAAGGCGATGGGCGCCTATTTCATCCGCCGTAGGGCGCGCGGGGGGCTCTATCGTACGGTGTTGGCGCGCTATGTGCAGATGGCGACGACGGGTGGCGTGACGCAGGCAATCTTTCCCGAGGGTGGGTTGACCGTCGATGGCTTCGTGAAACCGGCCAAGCTGGGGCTGCTTACCTATCTGGTCGAGGGCTGGAAGCCCGGCGGGCGGGATGTGGTGTTCGTGCCGATCGCCATCAATTACGACCGCGTGCTGGAGGACCGGGTGCTGATCGCCGCAGGCGCGCGCGGCGGTCGCAGGTTTCACGCGCGTGTATCTGTGATCGTGCGGTCGTCCCTGCGGATAGTGTGGCAGCGTCTGCGTGGGCGGTTCGTGCGCTTTGGGACCGCCGCCGTCGTCTTTGCACAGCCCATCCGGCTGAGCGATTACGGCGATGCGCCCCGGCTGGGCGATCTGGGTCGTGACCTGATGGGCAGCATTCAGGCAGCGATGCCGGTGCTCTATGTGCCGATGGTGGCACATACCCTGCTGCGCAGCGGCGATGCGATGGACAGTACCGCGCTGGCGGCGCAGGTTGCGCACATCCTGCAAACCGTTCAGGGGGACCCCCCGCCGCCCGAGGATATCGCAAGCGGTGTCGCCCGCGCCAGCGCGACGCTGGCGGCGCGCGATGCGATTATCGAGGGCGTTGACGGTTGGCAGATTGCGCCCGAAGGTGCGCCGTTGTTGACATATTACGCCAATTCCATCGCTCATTTCCTGCCCGACGCGGATGCGTCAGATGATGCTGCGGGTGCAAAGGAAATTTCTGCACCTGCTGGGTCATAAAGTTACAAAAGCCGACTTCGCGGCATTGCATTGTTGCGTGTGCTTGCGTATCTCAGGGTGGATATTCGCGATTCTGCATCGCGGCAACGATATGCGAAAGGAGGCCACCCATGGCTCTGGACACCGACATCGACACAGGCATCGCCAGCTACGACGCACCGGAAAAGGACCTTTACGAGGTGGGCGAAATGCCCCCGATGGGGTTTGTTCCCAAACAGATGTACGCGTGGGCGATCCGCCGCGAGCGGCATGGCGAACCCGAGCAGGCGTTTCAGCAGGAAATCGTCGACGTTCCGGTGCTGGACAGCAACGAAGTGCTGGTTTTGGTGATGGCCGCTGGCGTCAACTATAACGGCGTCTGGGCGGGCCTTGGCCAGCCGATCAGCCCGTTCGACGTGCACAAGGCCGAATACCACATCGCAGGCTCGGATGCCGCCGGTATCGTCTGGGCCGTGGGGGACAAGGTGCGCCGCTGGAAGGTGGGCGACGAGGTGGTCATCCACTGCAATCAGGACGATGGCGACGACGAGGAATGCAACGGCGGCGATCCGATGTTCTCGACCTCGCAGCGGATCTGGGGCTATGAGACGCCGGATGGCTCATTCGCGCAGTTCACCAACGTGCAGGCCCAGCAGCTGATGCCGCGCCCCAAGCATCTGACATGGGAAGAATCGGCCTGCTACACGCTGACGCTGGCCACCGCCTATCGCATGCTGTTCGGGCACGAACCGCATGACCTGAAGCCCGGCCAGAACGTGTTGGTCTGGGGGGCGTCGGGCGGCCTCGGCTCCTACGCGATCCAACTGATCAATACAGCCGGGGCGAACGCGATCGCCGTCATCTCCGAAGAGGACAAGCGCCAGTTCGTCATGGATCTGGGCGCCAAGGGCGCGATTAACCGCAAGGATTTCACCTGCTGGGGGCAACTGCCCAAGGTGAACACGCCGGAATACAACACCTGGCTGAAAGAAGCGCGCCGTTTCGGCAAGGCGATCTGGGAGATCACCGGCAAGGGCGTCAGCGTCGACATGGTGTTCGAGCATCCCGGCGAGGCGACGTTCCCCGTCTCATCGTTGGTGTGCAAGAAGGGCGGAATGGTCGTGATCTGCGCCGGCACCACCGGGTTCAACTGCACATTCGACGTGCGTTACATGTGGATGCACCAGAAGCGCCTGCAAGGCTCGCATTTCGCGCATCTGAAACAGGCCAGCGCCGCGAACAACCTGATGGTAGAGCGTCGTTTGGACCCCTGCATGTCCGAGGTGTTCCCGTGGGCCGATATCCCCGCCGCGCACACCAAGATGCTGCGCAACGAGCACAAGCCCGGCAACATGGCCGTGCTGGTGCAATCGCCCCGCACCGGGCTGCGCACCGTCGAGGATGCGCTGGCCGCGCGCGGCTGATCAGGCAAGGCTGATATCTGGCCAGAACGGCCCCGCGAATCGCCAGATCGGTTCGCGGGGTCGTTTTGTTTCGGGCGATTTGAAATGATGCCGGATATGCGCCGCGTTTCCCTGTTTCCGGGGGAACATAATCGGTGAGGTTCGCAGGATTCTTTTGCAAGTCAGGCTTGCGTTAGGGCTTCCTTAATCCACCTCGGCGAGGCTGGCATGAAGAATGAATGGATACCCGGCGTGCGCGCAGACCCGATCCCGCCCGACACAACCTGCGCGCGACGCACAGGATCAATGCCGCGCGTACTGTCCTTCAGCCGGGTAAAACCGCCGGGAAACGCTGTGCGACCTTGCGCATTGCAATAAAACAACAGCCGTTGTTTAGTCGGGTCTCACATCACCAAAGAGTTCGAGGAGGAACCCTGATGAAAGAGAATTTTGCACGCCTCATTCGCGCTGCGACAGTCGGTGCCGCGATGATCGTGGCCGGCGGCGCCGCAGTGGCGCAGGAACCCCAGTTTTTCCGCATCGGCACCGGTGGCACATCCGGCACCTACTATCCCATCGGCGGCCTGATCGCGAACGCGATCTCAAACCCGCCCGGCTCGCGCCCCTGCGACGAGGGCGGATCCTGTGGCTATCCGGGGCTGATCGCCTCGGCGCTGTCGGCCAACGGGTCGGTTGCTAACATCAACGCGATCGCCGGTGGCACGCTGGAATCGGGTTTTTCGCAGTCTGACGTCGCCACATGGGCGCAGACCGGCACCGGTATCTGGGACGGTCGCGAGCCCGTCGAGAAGCTGCGCGTCATCGCCAACCTCTACCCCGAGACGATCCATCTGGTCGCCTCCGCGTCCTCTGGCATCTCGTCGGTGGCCGACCTCAAGGGCAAGACCGTTTCGCTGGACGAGCCGGGGTCGGGCACGCTGGTCGATGCCCGTATCATCCTGGGCGCCTATGGCCTGAGCGAGGATGACATCGACGCCGCGTTCCTCAAGCCCGATCAGGCTGCCGACCGTATGCGCGACGGCGCAATGGATGCGTTCTTCTTCGTCGGGGGATTCCCTGCGGGTGCCATCGCCGAACTGGCCAGCCAAGAGGACATCAGCCTCGTCCCGATCACCGGTGCCGAGGCCGATGCAGTGACAGGCGAATACACCTTCTTTGCCGAGAACGTCGTGCCCGGCGGTACGTATGAGGGCGTTGACGAAGATGTCACCACCCTGTCCGTCGGCGCCCAGTGGGTGACCAGCGCCGATCAGCCCGAAGACCTGATCTATGGCATCACTGCGGCCCTGTGGAACGACAGCACCCGCAAGCTGCTGGATTCCGGGCACCAGAAGGGCAAGGTCATCACGGCCGAAACCGCCCTTGATGGCGTTGGCATCCCGCTGCACCCCGGCGCGGAAAAATTCTATCGTGAAAAGGGCCTGATCGAGTAATCAGCCCTGACCGGCCCGCCCCACGCGGGCCGGTTTTTCCATCCCCAAATCACGGCAGCGAGGCATTAATGTCCGAGACAACCGAGCCCGAACGCGTCAAGGCAATGACCGACGCGGAAATGAAGGCTCTGGAAGAAAAATACGACCCGGAGGTTCGGTTCAGACCCCTTTTGCCCGGCATGGGATGGGTCGTCGGCGGCGTCCTGTTTGCGCTGTCCTGCTATCACTTCTACACTGCCGGACACGGCATTCCGCAGGCGACACTGCACCGGGGCGCGCATCTGGCGTTCACCTTGGGCCTGATCTTTTTCTCCTTTACGGTTTTTTCCCATACCGAAAAGCCACGAAATACTCTGCTGACGCCGTTGGGCGTTTCGCTACCTGACTGGATCCTCGCCATCGCCGGCATCACCGCCGCGCTCTATGTGCCGTGGGTGTTCAACGATCTGGCATTCCGTGTCGGCAACCCGCTGATGATCGATGTGGTGATGGGCACCATCCTGATCGTCGTCCTGATGGAAGCGACCCGCCGCGCCATGGGATGGCCCCTGCCGGTCATCGCGATCCTTTTCATGGCCTACGCCTATTTCGGCCGCTCAATGCCGGGCGTGCTGACCCACCCCGGCGCCAGCTGGACCAACATCGTCAACCACCTATACCTGACATCTCAGGGCATATACGGCACCGCGCTGGGTGTGATTGCGACCTATGTGTTTCACTTCGTTCTGTTTGGCGTGATGGCAACGCGCATCGGCCTTGGCCAGCTGTTCATAGACCTTGCCTCGGCGCTCGCGGGCCGGTTCGCGGGCGGCCCGGCCAAGGTGTCGGTGGTGTCTTCGGCCATGCTGGGGTCTATCTCGGGCTCGTCCATCGCCAATACGGTCACCACCGGATCGCTGACCATCCCCGCGATGATCCGCATCGGATACCCCCGCCACTTCGCCGCAGCGGTCGAGGCCGCCAGTTCGACCGGTGGCCAGATAACACCTCCCGTCATGGGCGCGGTCGCGTTCCTGATGATCGAATACCTGGGCGTTCCGCTGACCACGATCCTGACGGCGGCGCTGGTCCCGGCCTTCATGCACTTCTTCGGCGTGCTGGTGCAGGTCCACCTTGAGGCGCGCCGTCGCGGCCTGCGCGGCATGACCAAGGACGAGCTGCCCGTCGCGTGGACGGTATTCAAGGCCGGCTGGCTGACCACCCTGCCGCTGTTCGTGCTGATTGCGACGCTGCTGTCGGGCAAGACGCCCTATCTGGCCGCCTACTACGGTATCTTGTCGTGCATCCTTGTGCTGGTGATCCAGAACCTGCTGCGCCACGGAACCGACATCGCGGGGTTTGCGAAACAGACCATGTCCGAGCTGTGGGACAGTTTCGTCACCGGCGCCAAATTCTCGCTGGCGGTCACGGCTGCTGCGGCGCTGGTGGGGGTCATCATCGGCGTCGTCACCCTGACCGGCGTCGGCTTCAAGATCGCCTATATGGTCACATCCGTGGCGGCGGGCTGGGCCGAGGATGTCTGGGGCGTCCTGTCATTCCTGCCGTTTGAGGTGATGTCGGTGTCCGCCCTTACGCTGCTGTTCACGCTGATCATGACGGCGGTCGTCTGCATCCTGATGGGGTGCGGCATCCCGACGACGGCGAACTACCTGATCATGATCGCCGTCGCGGCGCCGATCCTGGGGATGTTGGGGGTGCAGCCGCTGGTCGCCCACTTCTTCGTCTTTTACTATGGGGTCATGGCCGATATCACGCCGCCCGTCGCGCTGGCCGCCTATGCGGCGGCGGGCATCGCGGATTCCAACGCGTTCAAGACGGGCAACACGGCCTTCCGTCTTGGTATGGGCAAGGCACTGGTGCCGTTCGTCTTCGTCTTCTCGCCCTCTCTGCTGCTGGTGGTCGACGGGTTCACCTGGACGCAGTTCTTCATTGGCGTATCAGGCGCGATGGCGGGTATCTGGATGCTGTCGGCAGCCTTCGCCGACTGGCTGATCGGCCCGATGCGCGGCTATGAGCGTGCGCTATTGGCCGTGTCGGCGATCCTGCTGGTTGCACCAAACCTTTACGCGACGCTTGTAGGGCTTGCCCTGATCACGCCGGTTGTCCTGCGCCAGCTGCCGATGCTGCGTATGTCCCCGACCGAGCGGAACACCATCTGAAACGCAAAAGCCGGGCCAACGGGCCCGGCTTGCGTCCATTGCCAGAAGCGATCTTATAGTCGGCTGCCTGCTGCCCAATCCCAATACATCTCGCGCAGTCGACGTGTGACGGGGCCGACCTGATAGGTGGTGGTGTCAAAGGCTGACACCGGCGTCACCTTGGCCATGTTACCGGATAAAAACACCTCGTCGGCGCTGTGAAAGTCGTCAAAGCTCAGCATTGTCTCATGCACAACCATGCCCGCCTTGCGCATATTCACGATATGGCGCGCCCGCGTGATTCCGGCCAGAAACGTCCCGTTGGGTGCAGGCGTGAACACCTCGCCATCCTTGACCATGAAGACGTTGGCGGTCGCACTTTCGGCCACATTTCCCAGCGCGTCAGCGCACAGAACATTGCCAAAGCCCTTGGCCTGCGCCTCGGCCAGCATGCGTGCGTTGTTGGGATAAAGGCAGGCCGCCTTGGCGTTGACGACGGCATCCTCCATAACCGGGCGGCGGAACCGGGTGCGCGTCAGCGTCGTCGCCGCACCCTCCGGCGGCATCGGGATTTCCTCCAGGCAAACGGCAAACCCGGTCGAGGAACGATTGGGCATGATCGCCATATAGCCCGTATCCTGCCCCCAATACATCGGCCGGATATAAACCGCGGCGCCCGGTGCATAGGCCCGCAGCCCCTCGCGAACAATCTCTACCATGTCATCCACCGCGACAGTGGGGTCCAGCATCAGCGCCTCCGCTGACCGGTTCACCCGCGCGCAATGCAGATCCAGATCCGGCACCAGGCCATGTGCCAGCCGTGCGCCGTCAAATACGGCGCTGCCCAGCCACATACCATGATCGGCGGCCCGCATGATCGGCGCGTCGCCCTCACGCCAAGCGCCCTCGAAATAGGTCCGAATGTTAGTGCCTGTCGCCATTGCGCGCCCCTGCTTTCATCGTTCCAAAAATACTCCCGCCGGAGGCGCCCGAGAAAATTCGCGAATTTTCTCACTAAAGCGTTTCGCGAAATGCTTTAGCGGCCGACCATACCGACAATCTCGTAGGTCTTGTGCAAGATCGGCGCTGCGATCTCGCGCGCGCGATCCGATCCGCGGCACAGGATAGCGTCGATTTCGCTGACATCCTGCATCAGGCGGCCCATTTCGTCGGAAATGGGTGCCATGCGGTCGACGGCCAGATCGGCCAGCAGCGGCTTGAACTCCGAAAATGCCCGTCCGCCCATGTCACGCATCACTTCCTCGGCGCTCATCCCGGCCAGACCGGCATAGATGTTGACCAGATTGCGCGCCTCGGGGCGTCCTTCCAGCCCCTCCAGATCCGACGGCAGCGGCTCGGGGTCGGTCTTGGCCTTGCGGATCTTCTTGGAAATGGTGTCTGCGTCATCGGTCATGTTGATCCGGCTCATGTCCGAGGGGTCGGATTTCGACATCTTTTTCGACCCGTCCCGCAGGCTCATCACGCGCGTGGCGGCGCCTTCGATCACCGGCTCGGGGCTGGGGAAGAAATCGACGCCGTAGTCGTGGTTGAACTTGGCCGCGATGTCGCGGGTCAGCTCCAGATGCTGTTTCTGGTCCTCGCCCACCGGCACATGGGTGGCGTGATAGACCAGAATATCGGCGGCCATCAGCGCGGGATAGCCGAACAGCCCAAGCGAGGCGTTCTCGGCGTTCTTGCCCGCCTTGTCCTTGAACTGGGTCATCCGCTTCATCCAGCCCATGCGCGCGACGCAGTTGAAAATCCACGCCATCTGCGTGTGCTCGGGCACCTGGCTCTGATTGAACAGGATCGACTTTTCCGGATCGAGCCCCGAGGCGATGAACCCCGCCGTCAGCTCGCGCGTGGCGTGGCGCAGCTTGGCCGGGTTCTGCCAGACGGTGATCGCGTGCAGATCAACCATGCAGTACAGCGACTGCACCCCGCGATCCTGCGCATCGGCGAACCGCTTCAGCGCGCCCAGATAGTTGCCCAGATGCAGATCGCCCGAAGGCTGGATGCCCGAAAACACCCTTGGGGTGAAGGCCGCATCGCTCATTGCTCATCTCCGTCTGGATTTCCGTGCACGCCTCGCTTACCCATGCGCTAATGTCCCGTCAAGCAAAGGCCAGAGCAGCCCCATGAGCCATCCAGACGATTCCAGCCCGTTCAATCCGTTGCCGCCCGTCGTGGTGGTGCTGTTTCTGGCCGTCGCGATCCCCGAGATCGCGTTCTTCCTCGGCTCCAAGGGGCTGATCGGCGGCCCGCAGGCCGTGGGCTGGCGGCAGGCGGCCATTCAGGACTACGGATTCAGCGGCGATCTGCTGCGCTGGATGATCGCGAACGGGATCTACCCGCCCGAGCATCTGTTGCGTTTTGTGACCTATCCATTCGTGCACGGCAGTTTCAGCGAAATGTTGTTTGCCGCCGCGCTGCTGCTGGCGATGGGTAAATTCGTGGGCGAAGTTTTCCGCCCCGTCGCCACGCTGGCGGCGTTTTTCATCCCTGCCATCTGCGGAGCGCTGGCCTATGGGCTGATCGCGCGGGACAATCCGTGGCTCTATGGTGCGTTTCCCGGCATCTATGGCCTGATTGGCGCGTTTACCTACCTGCTCTGGCTGCAGCTGGGCCAGACGGGGGGCAGCCAGTCACGCGCCTTTGTGCTGATCGGGTTCCTGATGGGCGCGCAGCTGCTGTTTTCGCTGCTGTTCGGCGGCACGCTGCGCTGGGTCGCGGACGGGACCGGGTTCCTGACCGGGTTCATCGCGTCCTTTGTCCTGCGTCCCGGTGGCTGGACCAAGCTGCGTATGAAACTGCTTCAGCGCTGACGCTTCAGCGCTGCTTTCAGCTCGGATTTGCGGAAAGCGCCGACCATGCGCCCTACGTAGTAGTAGACGACCGAACCCAGCACGATCAGCAGCAGCAGCGCCAGCCCGCGCCAGCCGGGGATGCCGAAGAAGGGCGACAGCGCCACCATCAGCCCCCAAAGCGCGGCGCCCATCACCGCCGAGGCCACGCAGATCCGCCACAGTCGGCTGCGGAACCGGTCGTCGAACCGCGCGACATCCCCAAATGGGCGCACGCCGCGCGCCAGCAGCCATACCATCGCCCAGCCGGCAATGGTCGTGCCGAGCGCCGCCGCTATCCAGCCGATGGCAGGGGCAAGGCCGATGGCCAGGCCTGCGTTCACGACCAGCGACACCAGCGCATAATAGAACGGCCGCTTGGTATCCTCGCGGGCGAAATAGATCGGTTGCAGCACCTTTTGCAGCACGAAGGCCGGCAGGCCCAGGCCATAGATCGCCACTGCCAGCGCCGTCGCGGCGGTATCGTCATAGCCGAAATTGCCACGCTGGAACAGCACCGTGATCAGCGGGATCGGGATAACCACCAGCGCCACGGCGGCAGGGATGGTCAGGGCCAAGGACACCTCGCCCGCGCGGCTGAGGGCCATGCGCGCGCCAGTGCTGTCATCGGCGCGCAGGCGGCGTGACAGGTCCGGCAGCAGCACGATGCCCACGGCGATGCCGACCACACCCAGCGGCAGCTGGTACAGGCGGTCGGCGGCGTATAGCCAACTGACCGCGCTCTCGAAATTGCTGGCCACCTGCTGGCCCACCAGCAGGTTGATCTGCATGACCCCGCCCGCCAGCGCGGCGGGGACTGCGACGCGCACCAGCTGGCGCATCGCAGGCGTCCAGCGCGGGCGCACCGGGCGCACCGAATGACCGCCGCGCCGCGCCGCGACCCAGACCAGCACCAGTTGCGCGACACCCGCGAACGGGATCGACCAGACCAGCGCGCCCGGCACGCTGCCCCCCGTCCAGACGGCCACGCCCATCGCACCGCACAGGATGACGTTCAGCAGCACCGGCGCGGCGGCGGCGGCAACGAACCGCCCGCCCGAATTCAGCACGCCCGACAGCAGCGCTGCCAGCGATATGAAAAAGATGTAGGGAAACACGACGCGCCCGAATTCGACCGTCAGGTCGAACCGTTCGTCCCCGGAAAACCCCTCGGCGGTGGCCCAGACCAGCGCGGGCATGAAGATCATCGCCAGCGACACGACGAACAGCAGCACCAGCGCCAGCCCGCTGAACGCCAGAGAGGCAAAACCGTTCGGATCTTCGCCCGCCTCCAGCCGTTTAGAAAACATCGGCACGAAGGCCGCGTTGAACGCGCCCTCGGCGAAAAAGCGGCGGAACATGTTGGGCAGGCGGAACGCGGCGACGAACGCATCCATGACCGGCCCCGGCCCGATCAGCCCCGCAATCATCACGTCGCGCACAAACCCCAGTACGCGGCTGAGCATGGTCCAGCCGCCCACGGTGAAGATGCTGCTGATCAGCCGCACGGGGCGCGCTGTCTGGGGGATATCTGCGCTCACTCAATGGCCCTTTGCGTGCCTTCGGTAATGGCCGCGCGCAGCTTCGCTTCCAGCGATTTCTGCTTGGCCTCCGAGTAGAATTTCAATCCGAACATGTCCTTGACATAGAAGGTGTCGACGACCTGTTCTCCGAATGTCGCGATGACCGCGCTGGCGATATAGACGTTGTTTGCCGCCAATGTGCGGGTCAGGTCATAGAGCAGCGCGGGCCGGTCGCGTGTATCGACCTCGATGATCGTATAGATCTCGGATCCGTCATTGTCGAAGGTGATATGCGTCGGCACCCGAAAGGCGCGCTCGCGCTTCTTCAGCTTGTCGCGCGATTTGATCGCGTCGCGCGCCACCACCTCGCCGCGCAGCGTTTTCAGGATGGTCCGGCGCAGGCGCGGCAGGCGCTCGTCCGCGAAGGGGTGGCCTTCGCTGTCCTGTATCCAGAACACGGCGGTCGCAAACCCGTCCTTGGACGTATAGGTGCGCGCGTCGACCACGTTGGCCCCCACCAGTGCAAGCGCGCCGGCAAGGCGCGAAAAGATACCGGGATGGTCGGCCAGCACGAAACAGGCGCGGGTGGCATCGCGGTCCTCGTCGGGGTGCATGTCGATGCCGATGTTGTCACGGTTTCCCTCGTGGTCGATCTCACGCAGGAGATTGGCGAAAATGACATGCGCGGTGACGTGCAGGCCCTGCCAGTAGGGGGGGTAATGGCGCGCCGTCTCGGCCTTCAGCGCCTTGACGTCCCATCCTTTCAGGGCCTTGCGCAGGCCGTTCTTGGCGTCCGAGCCGCGCTGTTCGCGGTTGATATCCTCCAGCCCGTTTTCCATCGCGCCCAGCGTCTGACGGTAGAGCGCGCGCAAGAGCGACGCCTTCCAGTTGTTCCACGTCCCCGGCCCGACGCCGCGAATGTCGCAGACCGTCAGCACGCACAGCAGGTCCAGCCGCTCGCGCACCTGCACCGCCTTTGCAAAATCGCGCACGGTGCGCGGGTCGGCAATGTCGCGTTTCTGCGCCATGTCCGACATCAGCAGGTGATAGCGCACCAGCCATTCGACCGTGTCCACCTCGCGCGGCTTCAACCCCAGACGCGGCGCCACCTTGCGCACGATCTTGGCGCCCAGGATCGAATGATCCTCGGGGCGGCCCTTGCCGATGTCATGCAGAAGCAACGCGACATAAAGGATGCGCCGGTTTACCCCGTGTTTGAGGATGGACGAGGCGATGGGCAGCTCTTCGATCAGTTCCTCGCGCTCGATCCGGGCAAGGTGGCTGATGCATTGGATCGTGTGTTCGTCGACCGTGTAGTGGTGATACATGTTGAACTGCATCATCGCGACGATGGGTTCAAATTCGGGGATGAAGGCGGACAGCACGCCCAGCTCGTTCATGCGGCGCAGCGCGCGCTCGGGGTTGCCGTGTTTCAGCAGCAGGCCGAGGAACAGCTTTTGCGCGTCCGGATCATTGCGCACATCGTCGGTAATAAGGTCAAGATTCGCCGTGACCAGCCGCATCGCGTCGGGGTGGATCAGCAGGCCGGTGCGCAAGCCCTCTTCGAAGACGCGCAATATGTTCAGCGGGTCGGCCAGAAAGGCCGCGTCGTCGACGATGGCAAGCCGCCCATGCAGCTGGGTATAGCCGTCCTTCAGCTTGCGTCTGCGGCGCAGCAGGCGTTGCAGCAGGGGCTGGGATTTGACATGCGCCGCTTCCAGCTTGCTCAGGAAGATGCGGGTCAGATCGCCCACCGCTGTGGCATGGCGAAAATAGTCCTGCATGAAGATTTCCACGCCCCGGCGTCCGGCGCGGTCGGAATATCCCATCCGCTCGGCGACGTCGACCTGTAGATCGAACGTCAGCTTGTCAACGGGTCTGCCCGTGATCAGATGCAGCTGGCAGCGCACCGCCCAGAGAAAGTTCTCGGCCTGCGTGAAGGTGCCGAATTCCTCTTCGGTGAACAGCCCGTGGTGCACCAGCTGCGCGGTGTCGGGAACGCGGTAGATATATTTGGCGATCCAGAACAGCGATTGCAGATCACGCAGCCCGCCCTTGCCCTCCTTGACGTTGGGCTCGACCATGTAGCGCTGGCCGCCCTGTTTTTCATGGCGGGTCTCGCGTTCTTCCAGCTTGGCCTCGGTGAATTCGCGCTGGGTGCCGGAAAAAAGGTCGTTCCACAGGCTATGGTTCAGCTTGGCGGCCAGCCGCCTGTCGCCGGTCAGCCAGCGGTTTTCCAGCAGGGCGGTGCGGATAGTGAAATCCTCGGCGCCAAGGCGCAGGCAATCGCGGATGGTGCGGCTGGAATGGCCCACCTTCAGCCGCAGATCCCACAGGATATACAGCATCGATTCGATCACGCTCTCGGCCCAGCCGGTAATCTTGTAAGGGGTGAGAAACAGCAGATCGATGTCCGAATGCGGCGCCATGTCACCCCGCCCATAGCCACCGACCGCCAGCACGCTGAGATGCTGGCCGCTGGTCGGCGTGGGCAGGGGGTGCAGCACCTCGGTCGCCAGGCGATAGGCGGCCAGCACAATGCAATCGGTCAGCCAGCTATAGCTGTGGACGGCTTCGCGCGCGCGCAGCGGATTGTCGGCCAGCGCGGCGGCGATGGCATCGCGCCCGCGCTGCATCGCATCGCTCAGTACGCCCACCGCCATCTTGCGCAGATCGCCGGGGGGCACGCAGATGCCGTCGTTCAGCGCAGCCTGTACCGCCCCCCGGTCAAAGATATCCTGCGCCGGACAGATCAGGTCGTCCGGGGCCGGATCACGCGCCGGCGTGGTGTTCCTCAGCTGTGACATGTGGCGCCGCTTGCCGCCGGATCAGAAGCCCGCACCGCCAAAGCCTTGCGGCGCCGGATCAAGGATCACGACCTTGCTGTTGCGCACCGTGGCCACGGCCAGACCGCGCTGGTTGGTGCCGTCGCTGCGCAGGCGGAACACGCCGTCGACGCCCTGAAAGCCCGCCGATTGCGTCAGGCCCGACTTGGACAGCGCATCACGCTTGCCGGTCTTGATCAGCGCACCGATGGCGGCGATGCCGTCATAGCCCAGTCCGGCGATGGGATGGGGTCGGTTGCCATTTGTCTGCTGGAACCGCGCCTGGAACCGCGCCGCCTTGCCTGTGTCGGGCACGGCGAACCAGCCACCCTGGACGCCGGGCAGGTCCAGCGTTTGCGCTGGGGTATCCCAACGCGCAAGGCCGATATACTGGATCGACGCCGGGCTCAGCCCGTTTTCGGGCAGCATCTGCGAAAACAGCGGTAGCGCACCAGCAGAGTTCGCGGTCAGGAAAATCGCATCGGCTGCGGTACTGTCGGCGGTGCTGGTGATCTGCGGCACGGCGGCAACGACGCCCTCCTGCGAGAAATCATAGCCGATGTTGCCGACGATCTGCGCACCCGCGCGCGAGGCGGCTGATGCAATGGCCTGCTGGCCCAACTGACCGGCGAGGTTGTTGGAATACACCGTCAGGATGCGTTTTTTGTTTTGCCGCACGGCAAAGCGCGTCAGCCGCTCTGCGGTGTTGTCAAAGGTCTGGCCGAGGATGAACAGGTTGCCGCCCGCGATGGTCGGGTTGTTCGAAAAGGCCAGCACGTTCACATTCGAGGGCGCCACCGCGACAGCCACGGCATTGGCCGATTCGGCATGCAGCGGCCCGATGATGATCTTGGCCCCGTCTGCCACGGCGTTCAGCGCCGCCTTTTGCGCCTGTCCGGGCTGGCCAGCGGTGCCGTATACCCTGAGGTCAATCTTGATGCCGCCCAGATCCGCCACGGCCATGCGCGCCGCCGCTTCGAGGTCGCGCGCCAGCGCCGCCTCGCCCGGTGCGGAAGAGCCATGCGGCACCAGCAGCGCCACCGCGACCGGCCCGGAGGGGTCGATGGGCTGCCCTTGCCCGCCGCCACTACCCGGCCCCATAGGCTCGCACGCGGCGATCCAGAGAATGGACAGCACCGCGATGATACGGGCCAGCAGCTTGCGGGCGATTGGCAAAACAGCGAACATGGGGGATACCTCGTTTCGGGATGAAAGGCGCCTGTTGGGGCGCCCGTGTTTCCCGGTCAATCATAAACGTCATGTGGGGCGGGTCCAGTGGTGAATCTGAACAGGCAGGCCCTGGCGGCTGGTATTTATCTGGTCGCGACCCCGATAGGGGCCGCGCGCGACATCACGCTGCGCACTCTGGACATACTGGCCAGCGCCGATGTGATCGCTGCCGAGGATACACGCAGCCTGCGCAAACTGATGGATATCCACGGGATCGCGCTGGAGGGGCGCCCCCTGATCGCCTATCACGATCACAACGGCGCACAGGCCCGCCCCCGCCTGATGGCGGCGTTGGAGGCAGGAAAGTCAGTCGTTTATGCGTCCGAGGCAGGCACGCCCATGGTGGCCGATCCCGGCTTTGACCTCGCCCGCGCGGCGATTGCCGGGGGGCATGGACTGATCTCGGCGCCCGGCCCGTCGGCGGTGATTGCGGCGCTGACGCTGTCGGGGCTGCCGACGGACCGGTTTCTTTTTGCCGGGTTTCTGCCCAACACCAGCTCTGCGCGAAAAACCGCGCTTCGCACGCTGGCCCCGGTGCCCGCGACGCTGGCCTTCTATGAATCACCCAAGCGTGTCGCCGCAATGCTGCGCGATGCCGCCGAGGTTCTGGGCGCGGACCGCCCTGCTGCGGTGTGCCGCGAATTGACCAAGAAATTCGAGGAGGTCCTGCGCGGCACGCTGTCCGATCTGGCGGAGGAACTGCGAGGCAACCCGCGCAAGGGCGAAATGGTCGTGCTGATAGACAGGGCGGGGGAACTTTCTGTTAACCAGTCTGATATAGAACAGGCCCTGCGCGCTGTGATGGGTGATATGTCGGTACGCGACGCGGCGGATGCAGTGTCGCATGATCTGGGGCTGAAACGGCGTCAGGTCTATCAGATTGCCCTGCGTCTGGGTGCCGGTGACGGAGGGGCCGATGACTGAAATTCTGAATCAGCGCGATGCGGCGCGCGCACCCTCGGCGGCGCGGCGGGATCGCGGCAAGCGCGCATATAACAGCGGGCTTGCGGCCGAAGAGCGTGCCGTTGCGCTCTACACCGCCGCCGGATTGCGCCTGCTGGAAACGCGCTGGCGTGGCAAGAGTGGCGAGATTGACCTGATTTTCGCCGATGGTGACGACATCGTTTTTGCCGAGGTCAAACAGGCCCGCACCCATGACGCCGCCATCGCCAGTCTGCGCCCCGCTCAGATGCGGCGCATTCACGCCGCCGGGTCGGAGTACCTCGCGCATTGCCCCAAGGGACAGCTGACAGATGTACGGTTCGATCTGGCGGTGGTCGATGGTTCGGGGCGCTGTGATATCCTGAAAGGCGCGTTTTCGCATTTCTGAATTGCGCCCCATCTGCCCATGGCGCATGTAGGCTGGACAGCAAACCGGGGGCTATTGCCATGAAAGTTGCGTTCCAGATGGACCCGATCGGTCCGATCGATATCAACGCCGACAGCACTTTTCGCCTGGCCGAAGAGGCGCAGGCGCGCGGACATGAGCTGTTTTACTACACGCCGCAGCACCTTGCCTTTGACGAGGGACGTATCACCGCACGCGGCCAGTCGCTGAATGTGCAGCGCGTGAAGGGGGATCACGCCATTCTGGGCGAGATGCAGACCGTCGATCTGGCCGATTTCGACGTGGTCTGGCTGCGGCAGGATCCGCCATTCGACATGTTCTACATCACCACAACGCATCTGCTGGATCGCCTCGCGCCCGGCACATTGGTGGTCAATGATCCCTTCTGGGTGCGCAATTTTCCTGAAAAACTGCTGATTCTCGACTTCCCCGATCTGATGCCCCCCACGGCCATCGCGCGCGATCTGGCGACGATCCGCGCGTTTCGTGACCGGCACGGCGACATCATCCTGAAGCCGCTTTATGGCAATGGTGGCGCAGGCGTGTTTTTGCTGAAAGGTGGCGACAGCAATCTCAGCTCGCTGCACGAAATGTTTACAGGGTTCAGCCGTGAGCCGCTGATCGTGCAGAAATTCCTGCCCGACGTGTCCAAGGGTGACAAGCGCGTGATTCTCGTCGATGGCGAACCCGTGGGCGCGATCAACCGGGTGCCCGCGAAGGGTGAGACGCGATCGAACATGCATGTGGGTGGACGGCCGGAGAAGGTTGAGCTGACCGATCGGGACCGCGAGATTTGCGCCGCGATTGGCCCGCTTTTGCGCGAAAAGGGGCAGGTATTCGTGGGAATCGACGTGATTGGCCGCTACCTGACCGAAATCAACGTGACCTCGCCCACCGGTATCCAGGAGCTGGAGCGTTTTGACGGGGTCAATATTGCGGGCAAGATATGGGACGCGATCGAGGCCCGTCGCGGGTGAGCCTGCGCGCCCGGCTGCTGTGCGGCTGGCTGCGCCAGACCGAAAAGCGCATCATCGCCCGCGCGGAGCAGCCCGCGCAGCTGCGCCGTCATATGGAGCGCAGTGCGCGGCTGTTTTTCCATCCGCCAAAGGGCGTGACATTTGATGACATCACGCTGGGCGACTCGACGCTGGCGGCGACGCGCGTAACGCCGGTGGATCCGTGCGTTGGCCCGCTGATCCTGTATCTGCATGGCGGCGGGTATATTTTCGGCTCCCCGCGCACCCACCGCGCCATGATGGCGCACTTGGCGGCGCGCACGCGGCTTTGCGCCGTTCTGCCACGTTATCGGCTGGCGCCGGAGCATCCCTTTCCTGCGGCGCCCGAGGATGCGCTGACCGCGTATCGCGCTGTGATGGATCATCCGGGCGGGGTTATCCTGGGCGGCGACAGTGCGGGCGGGGGGCTGGCGCTGGCCCTTCTGGCGCAAATCGGCGGGTTGGGATTGCCGCAGCCGCTGGGCACGTTCTGTTTCTCACCTCTGACCGACATGACGTTTTCCGGGGATAGCTTTGCGGCCAACGCAAAGGCCGATCCGCTGCTGCCGGCGCATCGGGCGCGGGACATGGCGCAGATGTATTTGCGGGACGGTGACGCCGATGATCCGCGCGCGTCGCCGCTATACGCCGATTTCGCGGGGGCCGGGCCTGTGTGGCTGACCGCCGGGGATACCGAAATCCTGCTGGACGATACCCGCCGCATGGCGAAACGCCTGTTGACGCAAGGTGTCGATGTGACCTGCATCATCGAGCCGGGTCTGCCGCATGTCTGGCCATTGATGCATGCGCTGCTGCCCGAAGCGCGTCAGACGCTGTCCGGACTGGCGGGATGGATTACATCTCTTTCGCGGTTGTGATGCGGTAGCTGGCGGCCTCGGCCACATGGGGGCGACGCACTGTTTTGGACCCGTCCAGATCGGCGATGGTGCGGGCCACGCGCAGCACCCGGTGATAGCCGCGTGCCGAAAGACCGAAGCGTTCCGCCATGCGCGACAGCAAGGCACGGCCCTCTTCATCGGGTGTTGCCACCGCGTCGAGTGCGGCGCCTTCGACATCCGAGTTGAGCCGGATGTCCGGCGCGCCCTGGTAGCGCGCCATCTGCAGCGCGTGGGCTGCCGCAACACGCGCTGCCACATCGGCCGAGCTGTCGCCGGAAGAGGGCAAATCCAGATCGGCAAAGCTGACGGGGGGCACCTCGACCCGCAGATCAAAGCGGTCCATGAGCGGCCCGCTGATCCGGCCCAGGTAATCTTCGCCGCAGATCGGGGCCCGGCTACAGGCGCGACTGGGTTCGCTGAGGTAGCCGCATTTGCAAGGGTTTGCCGCAGCGATCAGCATGAAACGGCAAGGGTAGGTGACATGCGCGTTGGCGCGGGCGATCATGACTTCGCCGGTCTCGATGGGTTGGCGCAGGGTTTCCAGCACGCTGCGGGAAAATTCGGGGAATTCGTCCATGAACAGCACGCCGTTATGCGCCAGGCTGATTTCGCCGGGGGTGGCCCGGCGTCCGCCACCGACCATGGCCGCCATGGAGGCGGTGTGATGCGGCGCGCGGAAGGGGCGGGTGCGGCTGATCCCGCCCTCGTCCAGCAGACCGGCAAGCGAGTGGATCATCGAGGTTTCAAGCGCCTCGCGCGCGCTGAGCAGCGGCAGGATACCGGGCAGGCGCGCGGCCAGCATGGATTTGCCCGAACCGGGCGTGCCGACCAGCATCAGGTGATGGCGCCCGGCGGCGGCAATTTCCAGCGCGCGTTTTGCACGCTCCTGGCCTTTGACATCACGCAGATCGCGGCCCAACGGGGGCGCCACCACCTCGCCCGGCTGGGCGGGGGACAGGGGTGCCTGACCGGTATAGTGCCGCACGACGTCAGCCAGAGTCGCCGCGCCGATCACATGCGCGGCGCCGACCCAGGCCGCCTCCGCCCCTGATGCCCTGGGGCAGAGCAGTGTGCGGTCCTCCTCGGCGGCGGCCATGGCGGCGGGCAGGGCGCCGATCACGGGCATGATGGTGCCGTCCAGCGACAGCTCGCCCAGTGACGTGGTGCCCTCGATCGCGTCCTTGGGGATGATGTCCAGCGCGGCCAGCAGGGCCAAGGCGATGGGCAGGTCGAAATGGCTGCCCTCCTTGGGCAGGTCGGCGGGGCTGAGATTGACCGTGATGCGTTTGGACGGCAACGCGATCGCCATCGAGGTCAGCGCCGTGCGCACCCGGTCGCGCGCCTCGCTGACCGCCTTGTCCGGCAGGCCGACAAGGCTGAAGGTCGGCACGCCGGGCGTGACGGCGCATTGCACCTCGACATGGCGGGCCTCTACCCCCTCGAAGGCGACGGTGTAGGCGCGCGCGATCATCTCCTGCCCCTCTGGCTTTTGGTTAACGCTACGGTGACAGGGATTTAAGAATGGTTAACGAAGCCGTAGAACAATGCAGTATCAAGGCAGATAATTGATGCCCTCCGCATGCCAGCGCCTGCCGTCATGGCGCAGGGCCGTGATGGACAGGTTGTCGATGCGGTGCCCAAATGCCTGATAGGCGCTGATCCCCAGCGCGGTCTGCACCTGCGTCAGGATTGCGCCCATATGCGCCACGGCGATGATGTCGCGCCCCGGATGGGCGGCGCGCAGAGTGCCCACCGCCGCCGTCACGCGGGCGCTGGCGTCGTTCCAGGATTCGCCGTCGGGCGCAGTCAGATCACCGGGGGTTTCCCAGAAGGCGCGCAGGCGCTCGGGCTGCGGCGCGCTGTCGAAACTGGACATTTCCCACGCGCCGAAGTTGATTTCGCGCAGGCGGGGATTGTCGGGCAGGCGCAGGCGGGCGCCCTGAATGGCGGTGGCGGTATCATGTGCGCGGATGAGGTCGGACGACACCACCAGCGCATCCTGCGGCAAATGCGCCGACACGCGCGCCAGCTGCGCGGTATCGCTCAGATCGGCGGGCAGATCCGTCCAGCCGACCATCGCGCGGGCATGGGTCGGCCCGTGACGAACCCAGAAAAAGCGGCTCAAGGCAGCGTTCCCTTCAGCGTCATCGGCAGCCCGGCAGCGACAAAGACGACCAGTCCGGCCTGCTGGGCCAGTCGCTGGTTCAGCGCCCCTTGCGCGCGCTGGAACCGCCGGGCCAGCGCGTTTTCCGGCACGACGGACAGCCCGACCTCGTTCGAGACCACGACGACCGGCGCGGCGCAGGTGGCCAGCGCGTGCAGCAGGTTTGCCTCGGCTTTGGCAACGGTGGTCCCGGCCAGCATGTGATTGCTGAGCCATAGCGTCGCGCAGTCCAGCAACACCGCCTGTTCCGCACCTGCATTGGCCAGCGCCGGGCCAAGGTCCATGGGCGCCTCGACCGTATCCCAACCGTCACGCGCACGCGCCTGCCGGTGGCGCGCGATCTGAGCGCGCATCTCATCGTCATGCGCCTCGGCGGTGGCCAGATAGAGCCGCCGGTCGCTGGCGCGGCGCACCAGCCCTTCGGCAAAGCCGGATTTCCCCGAGGCCGCGCCCCCTAGCACCAATGTCAGGCTTGGCAACATATAAGTATGAACCTTTTATGATCCGAAACGTTATCTTTCTCGTAACAGCTAGCAAATCACTGAGGAAGAGCGCGCATTGGCGTGCCCAGCCGGGAGAAGATCGATGGCGTTGGATGTCCACCACACCAGCTCGATGTCGCGCAAGGCCATGAAGGCCGAATTGCTGGATGCCGAGACCGAGCTGAAACTGGCCTATGCCTGGCGCGACCAGCGCGACGAAGAGGCGCTGCACCGCCTGATTACGGCCTATATGCGGCTCGCCATATCGATGGCGTCCAAGTTCCGTCGCTACGGCGCCCCGATGAACGACCTGATCCAAGAGGCAGGTCTGGGCCTGATGAAGGCGGCGGAAAAGTTTGATCCCGATCGCGGTGTGCGGTTTTCGACCTATGCCGTCTGGTGGATCAAGGCTAGCGTGCAGGATTACGTCATGCGCAACTGGTCAATGGTGCGAACCGGCTCCACATCCTCGCAGAAATCGCTGTTCTTCAACATGCGCCGCGTTCAGGCCCGGCTGGAACGCGAGGCGATGGCGCAGGGCGCGGAACTGGACGGCTATCAACTGCGCGAGATGATCGCGCAAGTGGTGGGCGTGCCGCTGCGCGATGTGGAGATGATGCAGGGGCGGCTGTCGGGGTCCGATTTTTCGCTGAACGCCACACAAAGTTCCGATGACGAGGGTCGCGAGTGGATCGACGCGCTGCAGGACGATGCGCCGCGCGGCGATGAGCTGGTCGAGGTCGATCACGATCTGGCGGCGCTGCGCAAATGGCTGCGCGCCGCGATGGACCAGCTGAACGAGCGGGAGCGCTTTATCGTGCGCGAGCGCAAGCTGCGCGACGAGCCACGCACATTGGAGAGCCTCGGGACCGAGCTGAACCTGTCCAAGGAGCGTGTGCGCCAGCTTGAGGCGGCGGCGTTTCAGAAAATGCGCAGGACGCTGGAGGCGACCGGTACCGAAGTTCAGAGCCTTCTGACGTGAGGCTGGCCGCCATTGTTGCTGCGCTGCTGTTGGCTGGACCGGCAGCAGCGCAGGACGTTATCGTTTTGGGCGAAGTGCATGACAACCCCGCCCACCATCGCGTGCAGGCGCAGCGGGTCGCGGCGCTAAGGCCCAAGGCACTCGTGTTTGAGATGCTGACGCCCGATCACGCCGCGCGCGTATCGCCCGACCTGATAGGTGATGCCGATGCGCTGGCCGATTTGCTTGACTGGGCCAACAGTGGCTGGCCGGATTTCTCATATTATTACCCGATCTTCGCCGCGGCGCCGGACGCCGTCATGTATGGCGCGGGCGTTTCACGCGATGCTGCGCGCGGCGTGATGGAGACGGGTCTGGCGACCGCTTTTGGTGCGGGCGCCGCCGAGTACGGGCTGGATGCGCCGCTGCCCGATGACCAGCAGACGGCGCGCGAGGCGCTTCAGGCGCGCGCCCATTGCGGCGCCCTGCCGCCGGAAATGCTGCCCTCTATGGTCGACGTTCAGCGCTTGCGCGACGCCAGCCTGGCCCGCGCCGCGCGGCAGGCGTTTGACCAGACCGGCGGGCCGGTTGCCGTGATCACCGGCAACGGCCATGCGCGCATGGATTGGGGCATGCCCGCGCTGCTGGCGCTGGCCGCGCCGGATCTGGTGGTGCGCGCCCTCGGTCAGGGTGAAGATGGCATCCCGCCGGGCGGCAGTTTTGACGAGGTGACGGACGCCCCGGCGCCCGAACGGGGCGATCCCTGCGCGGTGTTCAACTAGCCGCGCCCTTGTCTTGGGCGCGGGGCGGCCCTAGTGTCGCCCCGCGCGCTTGAGGAGTATATGATGCTGGCTTCCAAACGGATTTTGCTGATCATCGGGGGGGGCATCGCCGCCTTCAAGGCGCTGGATCTGATCCGCCGTCTGCGTGAACGGGGCGCCACCGTCACGCCGGTTCTGACACGCGCCGGGGCCGAATTCGTCACGCCGCTGTCGGTGTCGGCGCTGGCGGGGCGCAAGGTGTTCACGGATCTGTTCGATCTGACCGACGAGGCCGAGATGGGCCATATCGAGCTGAGCCGCAGCGCCGATCTGATCGTCGTCGCCCCCGCCACGGCGGACCTGATGGCAAAGATGGCGCAGGGGCAGGCGGGTGATCTGGCCTCGACCCTGCTGTTGGCCACCGACACGCCGCTCCTGATCGCGCCCGCGATGAATGTGCGTATGTGGCAGCACAAGGCGACACAGCGCAATATCGATACCTTGCGTGGCGACGGCATTATGTTTGCTGGTCCCAATGACGGCGACATGGCCTGTGGTGAACATGGCCCCGGTCGCATGGCCGAACCGCTGGAGATCGTCGCCGCAATCGAGACCGCTCTGGCGGATGGGCCGCTGAAGGGGCGGCGCATTCTGGTGACGTCCGGCCCGACGCACGAGCCGATAGACCCGGTGCGCTACATCGCCAACCGATCTTCGGGCGCGCAAGGCACCGCTATTGCCCGCGCGCTGAGTGCCCTTGGCGCCGATGTTGTGTTCGTCACCGGGCCTGCGGATATCGCCCCGCCCGAGGGGGTCGATCTGCACCGCGTCGAGACCGCGCGTGAGATGCTGGCCGCCTGCGAGGCGGCGCTGCCGGTCGATGCGGCCATCTGCGCGGCGGCTGTCGCGGATTGGCGCATGGCCAGCGCCGCAATGTCCAAGATGAAAAAGACCGCAGGCGGCCTGCCGCAGTTGGAGTTTGCCGAAAACCCCGATATTCTGGCCACGCTGTCGCAGCGCACGCAAGGTCGGCCCGCCCTCGTCGTCGGTTTTGCCGCCGAAACCGACGATCTGGAGGCGAACGCAACAGCCAAGCGGTTGCGCAAGGGCTGCGACTGGATCGTCGCCAATGATGTCAGCGCGGCAACCGGCATCATGGGTGGCACCGAAAATGCCGTATTGCTGATCACGGACACCGGGACCGAGGCATGGCCGCGTATGCCGAAGGACCGCGTCGCGGCGCGTCTGGCACAGCGTATCGCAGACGCGTTGGCGCCCGAAACGCAATAGCGCATCCATGTTGCAAGTATTCTGAATGACAGCGCGTGATCGCGACCAACGCGCGTCAAGAACAAGAGTGCTCTGCCGCTGATGCGGTGTGGGCCTTGTGCGATTCTACCCGACGTGCAACTGTCGTCACGCATGTGACCGGCGATTGCAGAATTTGTGATCACGGCCAGATGCGTGTGATCACAAATAGCGGTTCTTCGGACCGTGCCTGTTGTTTTAGTCAATTTGGGGCTGGGCAAGCGCGTCTGGACAGCTAGAACAATCTGTAAGAGATTGCTTCGGTGCAGTGCACGCCCGACGCAAGTGCCAAGCAAAGGATTGAACGATATGGCAGATGTGAACCGGGGCGACCGTCCGCTTTCACCGCATATTTCCATCTACCGCCCGCAGCTGACCTCGATGACGTCGATCCTGACGCGGATCACGGGCAATGCCCTGCTGGTCACGGCGCTGCTGATCGTGTGGTGGTTCCTTGCCGCCGCAACATCGCCCGAGGCTTTCGCGACAGCGAATGGCGTTCTGACCAGCTGGTTCGGTGATCTGGTCATGGTCCTGTCGCTGCTGGGCATCTGGTATCACACGCTGGCCGGCGTCCGCCACCTGATCTGGGATACCGGATCGATGCTGGAAATCGACAAGGCGGAAATGCTGGGCTGGATCTGCATCGGTGGATCGGTCGTGCTGACCATCCTGACAATCATCATCATCTGAGGGAGCTGGCACATGCGCTATCTGACAGATCGCAAACTGGCCGAGGGGCTGGGATCGGCAAAATCGGGGGTCAAGCACCACTGGTCGATGATCCTCAGTTCGGTCGCGCTGCTGGTGCTGATCCCGCTGTTCATCTTTACCTTCGGCCCCATCCTGGGCGCGCCCCATGCCGAGGTGGTGGCCTATTTCGGACGCCCGTTCCCGGCGATCGTGGCCGCGCTGACGCTGATCGTGGGCTTTCGCCATTTCGCGGGCGGATGTCAGGTGATGATCGAGGATTATGTTCATGGGCTGGCGCGGAAGGTGACGATCCTTCTGGTGTATTGCCTATCCTATGCTGCGATGGCGGTGGGCGTTTTCGCCATTGCCCGCCTCGCCCTGTAAACAGACCGGAGTGACGACGAATGGCCGAATACCAATACGAGACGCATGATTATGACGTCGTGGTCGTCGGGGCAGGCGGTGCGGGCCTGCGCGCCACGCTGGGCATGGCCGAACAGGGGCTGCGCACCGCCTGCGTGACCAAGGTTTTTCCGACCCGCTCGCATACCGTTGCGGCGCAGGGCGGCATCGCCGCATCGCTCAGCAACATGGGGCCGGACCATTGGCAGTGGCACATGTATGACACGGTCAAGGGCTCTGACTGGCTGGGCGATACCGACGCGATGGAGTATCTGGCGCGCGAAGCGCCCAAGGCCGTCTACGAGCTAGAGCATTACGGCGTGCCGTTCTCGCGCACCGAAGAGGGCAAGATCTACCAGCGCCCCTTTGGCGGCCACACCACCGAATTTGGCGAAGGCCCCGCCGTGCAGCGCACCTGCGCCGCCGCCGATCGTACCGGCCACGCGATTCTGCACACGCTCTATGGTCAGAGCCTGAAGCAGAAGGCCGAGTTCTACATCGAATATTTTGCCATCGACCTGCTGATGTCCGATGACGGCGCCTGCACCGGTGTTGTTTGCTGGAAACTGGACGACGGCACGATGCATGTCTTCAACGCCAAGACGGTGGTTCTGGCCACCGGCGGCTACGGGCGCGCCTATTTCAGCGCCACCTCGGCGCATACCTGCACCGGCGATGGCGGTGGCATGGTGGCGCGGGCGGGCCTGCCGCTGCAGGACATGGAGTTCGTCCAGTTCCACCCCACCGGCATCTACGGCGCGGGCTGCCTGATCACCGAGGGGGCGCGCGGCGAGGGCGGCTATCTGACCAACTCCGAGGGCGAGCGGTTCATGGAGCGCTACGCGCCCCAGTACAAGGATCTGGCGCCGCGTGACTATGTCAGCCGCTCGATGACGATGGAAATCCGCGAGGGGCGCGGCGTCGGCAAGGAGGGGGATCACATCCACCTGAACCTGTCGCACCTGCCGCCCGAGGCGCTGCACCTGCGCCTGCCGGGCATTTCGGAATCTGCCCGGATTTTCGCGGGCGTCGATGTCACCAAGGAACCGATCCCGGTTCTGCCCACCGTGCACTACAACATGGGCGGCATCCCCACGAATTACTGGGGCGAGGTGCTGAACCCGACGGCGGATAACCCGACCGCCACGGTTCCCGGCCTGATGGCCGTGGGCGAGGCGGGTTGCGCATCGGTGCATGGGGCGAATCGCCTTGGCTCGAATTCGCTGATCGACCTTGTGGTGTTCGGCCGCGCCGCTGCGATTCGCGCCGGCAAGGTCGTGGACCGCGATGCCGCCATTCCCGCCACCGACAAGGTCGGCGTTGACAAGGCATTCGAGCGTTTCGACAGCATTCGCAACGCAGATGGCGGCACCCCCACCGCCGAGCTGCGCATGGAAATGCAGAAAACCATGCAGGCGGACGCCGCCGTGTTCCGCACGTCGAAAACGCTGGCCGAGGGCGTCGAGAAGATGAAGGTCATCGCGGCCAAGCTGGACGATCTGCACGTCACCGACCGCAGCCTGGTGTGGAATACCGACCTGATGGAATCGTTGGAACTGACGAACCTGATGCCCAACGCGCTGGCCACAATCAACGGCGCCGAGGCCCGCCAAGAGAGCCGCGGTGCCCACGCGCACGAGGATTTCTCCACGCGCGACGACGAAAACTGGCGCGTCCACACGATCGCGCGGGTGCATGGCACCACCGTCGATCTCAGCTATCGCCCGATCATCGAGACCCCGCTGACGACCGAGGCCGAGGGCGGCATTTCGTTGAAGAAGATCGCGCCGAAAGAGCGCACGTTCTGATGAAGGCGCTGGCCATATTGGGCCTCGGCGCGATGGTGCTGACCGGCTGCGCGACGGCCAATGACATGGCCGACGATCTGGCGCGGGGCCGGGCCAAGGCCGTGGTCAACGGCTATGTCGGGGACAGGTATCCGGGCCTGAACTCGGCGCCGATCACAGATTGCATCATCGATGCGGCGGATGCCCGCGAGATCCTGCAAATCGCCAGCGCCACGGTGACGGGCCTTGATGCGGGAACGGCCGAACAGATCAGCCGGATCGCCCGGCGTCCCGAAGCCTTGCAATGCATTGCCCAAAACGGCCTGAGCCTTTTGGGTTGAGAGGAGTAGAAGATGGTTCAACTCACACTGCCGAAAAACAGCCGCATGGTGACGGGCAAGACGTGGCCCAAACCCGAGGGCGCCACCAACCTGCGCAAGTTCAGCATTTACCGCTGGACGCCCGATGACGGCAAAAATCCGCGCGTCGACACCTATTTCGTCGACATGGACGATTGCGGTCCGATGGTTCTGGATGCGCTGATCAAGATCAAGACCGACATCGACCCGACATTGTCGTTCCGCCGGTCCTGCCGCGAGGGGATCTGCGGCAGCTGCTCGATGAATATCGGCGGGATCAACACGCTGGCCTGCATCTATGGCATGGATGAGGTGAAGGGCGATGTGAAAATCTACCCGCTGCCGCATATGCCGGTCGTGCGTGACCTGATCACCGATCTGTCGCATTTCTACGCGCAGCACGCCAGCATCCAGCCGTGGCTGGAGACACAAACCAACGCCCCCGCCAAAGAGTGGAAGCAGTCGATCGAGGACCGCGAGAAGCTGGATGGCCTCTATGAATGCGTGATGTGCGCCTGCTGTTCGACCGCGTGCCCCAGCTATTGGTGGAACGGCGACAAGTATCTGGGACCGGCGGCCCTGTTGCACGCGTATCGCTGGATCATTGATTCTCGGGACGAAAATACCGGCGAGCGGCTGGACGATCTGGAGGATCCGTTCAAATTATACCGCTGCCACACGATCATGAACTGCACCAAGACCTGCCCCAAGGGGCTGAACCCCGCCAAGGCGATCGCGAACATCAAAAAGATGATGGTAGAACGCGCAGTTTGATCCTGAAGTGACGCAAACAGTATGGCACGCCGTATCGCGGCCTGCTTTTCTGTGCCATGGTCATAGACCTTGTGAACAATCTGCGCACCCGGCAGTTGACTGCTGGGAAAATAAGTTAAACACTGGGAATGTCAGAGTGGGGAATCGTCATGGGCGCAGATCAAGGTAGTGGTGTATGGAAATCCGGGCGCGGCAAAGGTCGCGTTACGCCCAAGGGCCGTCAGCTTGACGATCAGGCCTGGAGCGAAGTTCAGGCGCTTCTGGACGGGCGTGACATCCGGCGTGACCATCTGATTGAGTATTTGCACTTGATTCAGGACAAATTCGGCCACCTGTCGGCCGCGCATCTGCGCGCTCTGGCCCAGGAGATGCGTCTGGGCATGGCTGAAGTCTACGAAGTCGCAACCTTCTACGCGCATTTCGACGTGGTCAAGGAAGGCGAAACACCCCCCCCCGCGCTGACGATCCGGGTCTGCGATTCGCTCAGCTGCGAACTGGCGGGCGCACAGGAATTGAAGGCGGCGCTGGAAAAGGGACTGGACCCTGCCGAGGTGCGCGTGCTGCGGGCGCCCTGCATGGGGCGCTGCGATACCGCGCCGGTTCTGGAACTGGGCCATGCCCATATCGACCACGCCACTCCCGAAAAGGTAAACGCGGCGATTGCCGCCGGTGATACTCACCCCCATATTCCCGATTACGAAACGTTCGAGACCTATCGCGCCGATGGTGGCTACGAAGTGCTGGCGCAGCTGCGCAAGGACGGCAATTTCGAGACGCTCCAGCAGACGTTGCTGGATGGCGGCCTGCGCGGCCTTGGCGGCGCTGGATTCCCGTCAGGCAGGAAGTGGGGCTTTGTCCGCGACGCCCCCGCTCCGCGCTATCTTGCCGTGAATGGCGACGAGGGCGAGCCGGGTACGTTCAAGGATCGCTATTATCTGGAACGCACGCCGCACCCCTTCCTGGAGGGGATGCTGATCGCGGCCTGGGCCGTCGAGGCGCAGACCTGTTTCATCTACATGCGTGATGAATATCCCGCCGTGCTGGAAATCCTTGCCCGCGAAATCGCGGCGCTCGAAGATGCGGGGATCGTGACCAAAGGGTATATCGAAGTGCGCCGCGGTGCCGGCGCCTATATCTGCGGCGAAGAAAGCGCGATGATCGAATCCATCGAAGGCAAGCGCGGCATCCCGCGCCACCGCCCGCCCTTTGTGGCGCAGGTCGGCGTGTTTGACCGCCCGACGCTGGTGAACAACATCGAAACCCTGCACTGGGTCACGCGCATCCTGCGCGAGGGCGGCGAGATCCTGTCGGGCGTTGAAAAGAACGGCCGCAAGGGTATGCGCAGTTATTCGGTTTCGGGGCGCGTCAAAAATCCCGGCGTGCATCTGCTGCCTGCCGGATCGACGATAACCGATATCATCGAGGCCGCCGATGGCATGCTGGACGGGCACGCCTTCAAGGCGTATCAGCCGGGCGGACCGTCCTCGGGGCTGCTACCCGCGTCGATGAGCGATATTCCGCTGGATTTCGACACGCTGCAACCGCACGGCACCTTTATCGGATCCGCTGCCGTGGTTGTTCTCAGCGACAAGGACAGCGCCAAACAGGCGGCGCTGAACATGCTGCGGTTTTTCGAGGATGAGAGCTGCGGCCAGTGTACCCCCTGCCGGGTGGGCTGCGAAAAGGCCGTCAAGCTGATGGAAGCTGACACGTGGGACCAGCCCTTGCTGGACGAACTGTGCACAGCCATGGTCGATGCGTCTATCTGCGGTCTGGGACAGGCGGCTCCGAATCCGATACTCTCGACGATGAAGCATTTCCCGGAGGAAATCTGATGCTCGACACCACAACGGAGACAGTCACTTTCACGCTCGACGGCGCCGAAGTTACCGCACCCAAGGGCCTGACGATCTGGGAAATCAGCCATGGCCGTGGCCTGATCATCCCGAACCTGTGTCACAAGCCGCAGCCGGGCTATCGCCCGGATGGCAACTGCCGCGCCTGTATGGTCGAGATCGAGGGCGAGCGCGTGCTGGCTGCCTCTTGCATCCGCGAGCCGGGCGATGGGATGGTGGTCAAGACCGACACCGCCCGCGCCAAGCAGGCCCGCAAGATGGTGATGGAAATGCTGGTCGCCGACCAGCCTGAGCAGGATGTCGCGCACGATAAATCCAGCCACCTTTGGGATATGGCCGCGATGCAGGGCGTCGAGGCCAGCCGCTTTCCCAAACTGGAAGACGGGCGCATCCCGCTACTGGACGACAGCCACGTCGCGATGAGCGTCAATCTGGATGCCTGCATCCAGTGCGGCCTGTGCGTGCGCGCCTGCCGCGAGGTTCAGGTGAATGACGTGATCGGCATGGCGGGTCGCGGGCATGACGCCTACCCGGTGTTCGATTTCGACGATCCCATGGGCGAATCAACCTGCGTCGCCTGTGGTGAGTGCGTTCAGGCCTGCCCCACCGGCGCGCTGATGCCGTCGAGTGTGGTTGACGAGAACCAGGTCGGTGACAGCGCCGATTTCGACTCTGAGACCAAGAGCATCTGCCCGTTCTGCGGTGTTGGCTGCCAGATTTCGCTGAAGGTCAAGGATGGCAAGGTCAAGTATGTCGAGGGCATCAACGGCCCCGCAAACGAGGGGCGGCTGTGCGTCAAGGGGCGCTTTGGCTTTGACTACATCCACCACCCCCACCGTATGACCAAGCCGCTGATCCGCCGCGATGATGCCCCCGCCAAGGGGCTGAACGTCGACCCCGGCAACTGGAGCACGCATTTCCGCGAGGCAAGCTGGGACGAGGCGCTGGATTTCGCCGCGAACGGCCTGAAGGGCCGCGGGCGCGAAGTGGCTGGTTTCGGCAGCGCCAAATGCACCAACGAAGAGGCGTATCTGTTCCAGAAACTGATCCGTCAGGGCTTTGGTCATAACAACGTCGACCACTGCACGCGGCTGTGCCATGCGTCGTCGGTGTCCGCGCTGATTGAAAACGTCGGATCGGGAGCGGTTACCGCGACCTTTAACGAGATCGAAAATGCCGATGTCGCCATCATCATCGGCGCCAACCCGATCGAGAACCATCCCGTTGCGGCCACCTATTTCAAGCAGTTCACCAAACGCGGTGGCAAGCTGATCGTGATGGATCCGCGCGGCGTGGGCATGAAGCGTTTCGCCACCCACATGCTGCAATTCCGCCCCGGCGCGGATGTCAGCATGCTGAACGCGATCATGCATACGATCGTCGAGGAAAACCTGTACGATCAGCAATATATCGACGCCTATACCGAGAACTGGGAGGCGGAAAAGGCCCATCTGGCCGATTTCAGCCCCGAGAAAATGGAAGGTATCTGCGGCATCCCGGCGGATGAGTTGCGCGAGGTCGCGCGCACCTTTGCGGGCGCGAAATCTGCGATGATCTTCTGGGGAATGGGCGTTTCGCAGCACATCCACGGCACGGACAATTCGCGCTGCCTGATTTCGCTGGCTCTGATGTGCGGTCAGGTCGGGCGCCCCGGTGCCGGACTGCACCCGCTGCGCGGCCAGAACAACGTGCAGGGCGCGTCCGACGCGGGCCTCGTGCCGATGTTCCTGCCCGACTATCAGAGCGTGACGGATGACGGCGTGCGCCGCGCGTTCACCGAGGTCTGGGAAAGCGGCGATTTCAGCGCTGAAAAGGGCCTGACCGTGACCGAGATCATGGATGCGGTCCATGATGGCGACATCAAGGCGATGTATATTCTGGGCGAAAACCCGGCCATGTCCGACCCCGACGTCGAACATGCCCGTGACGCGCTGGCCAAGCTGGATCATCTGGTCGTGCAGGATATTTTCCTGACCGAAACGGCGAACTATGCCGATGTGATCCTGCCCGCCTCGGCCTTTGCGGAAAAATCGGGGACGGTTACCAATACCAACCGTCAGGTGCAGATCGCCCGCCCCGCCGTGCCGCCGATGGGCGACGCGCGCGAGGATTGGAAGATCACCATCGATCTGGCCAACCGTCTGGGTCTGGGCTGGTCCTATGACACGCCCGCCGATATTTTTGCCGAGATGAAGCTGAACATGCGCAGCTTTGACAACATCACGTGGGAACGGCTGGAAAACGAGGGCGCGGTGACCTATCCGTCGCTGTCGCCGACGGACCCCGGTCAGCCCATCGTGTTTGGCGACGGCTTCCCTCGGCCCGAGGGGCGCGCGCGATTCACGCCTGCATCGGTCATCGCACCGGACGACGTGCCGGACGCGGAATATCCGATGATCCTGACCACGGGCCGCCAGCTGGAACATTGGCACACCGGGTCCATGACGCGCCGGTCCAGCGTTCTGGACGCTGTCGAGCCCGAGGCGAACTGCTCGCTGCACCCGTCGACCCTGCGCAAGCTGGGCGTCGAGCCGGGCGAGCATGTGAGACTGACCACCAAGCGTGGCAGCATCAGCATCATGGCGCGGGCCGACCGCGCCGTGGCCCCCGACATGGTGTTCCTGCCCTTTGCCTTTGTCGAAGCGGCAGCCAACATCCTGACCAACCCGGCCATCGACCCTTATGGCAAGATCCCAGAGTTCAAGTTCTCTGCCGTTAAGGTCGAAGCGGACAACACCTCATCCGTCGCTGCTGAGTGACGAACGAATAACCCCAGGAGAGTACCTTAATGTCCTACAAGAGCGATATCGAAATTGCGCGCGCAGCAAACAAGAAACCGATCCAGGAGGTCGGTGACAAGCTGGGCATCCCCAGCGAACACCTGCTGCCCTATGGCCACGACAAGGCCAAGGTATCTCAGGCCTATATCGACAGCGTTCAAGGCAACAAGAACGGCAAGCTGATCCTGGTCACAGCGATCAACCCGACCCCGGCGGGCGAAGGCAAGACCACGACGACGGTTGGTCTGGGCGATGGCCTGAACGCGATCGGAAAAAAGGCGATGGTGTGTATCCGCGAGGCATCGCTCGGGCCGAACTTCGGCATGAAGGGCGGCGCCGCAGGTGGCGGTTATGCGCAGGTCGTTCCGATGGAGGACATGAACCTCCATTTCACGGGTGACTTCCACGCGATCACCAGCGCCCACTCGCTGCTGTCGGCGATGATCGACAACCACATCTATTGGGGCAACGAGCTGGAGATCGACATCCGCCGCGTCGTGTGGCGCCGCGTCGTCGACATGAACGATCGTGCGCTGCGTCAGATCACGGCATCGCTGGGCGGCGTTTCCAACGGCTTCCCGCGGGAGACCGGCTTTGACATCACCGTGGCGTCCGAAGTCATGGCGATCCTCTGCCTTGCCAACAACCTCAAGGATCTCGAAGAGCGTCTGGGCGACATGATCGTGGCCTATCGCCGCGACCGCAGCCCCGTTTTCTGCCGCGATATCGAGGCACAGGGCGCGATGACCGTCCTGCTGAAAGACGCGATGCAGCCCAACCTGGTGCAGACGCTGGAAAACAACCCGGCCTTCGTGCATGGCGGCCCGTTTGCCAACATCGCACATGGCTGCAACTCGGTCACGGCCACGTCGACTGCTTTGAAGATCGCGGATTTCGTGGTCACCGAGGCGGGCTTTGGTGCGGATCTGGGTGCCGAGAAGTTCATGAACATCAAGTGCCGCAAGGCGGGCCTTGCGCCTGATTGTGTGGTGCTGGTCGCCACGGTGCGCGCGATGAAGATGAACGGCGGCGTCGCCAAGGGCGATTTGGGTGCCGAGAATGTCGATGCGGTCAAGGAAGGCTGTGCCAACCTCGGGCGTCACATCGGCAACCTCAAATCGTTCGGCGTGCCGGTGGTCGTGGCGATCAACCACTTCGTCAACGACACCGATGCCGAGGTTGAGGCGGTCAAGGATTACGTCAAGGGTCAGGGGTCCGAGGCGATCCTGTCGCGTCACTGGGAGCTGGGCAGCGAAGGTAGCGCCGATCTGGCCCGCCGCGTCGCCGAAATTGCGGAGAGCGGCGAGGCCAAGTTCAAGCCGATCTATCCCGACGACATGCCGCTGTTCGAAAAGATCGAAACGATTGCCAAGAACATCTACCATGCCGACGGTGTGGTGGCTGACAGCAAGATCCGCGATCAGCTGAAGCTGTGGGAAGAGCAGGGTTATGGCAATCTGCCGATCTGCATGGCCAAGACGCAGTACAGTTTTACCACGGATCCCAATCGTCGCGGCGCGCCCACGGGCCATTCGGTGCCTGTACGCGAAGTGCGTCTGAGCGCCGGTGCCGGTTTTGTCGTCGTCGTCTGCGGCGAGATCATGACCATGCCGGGCCTGCCGCGCGCACCTGCCGCACAGTCGATCCGCCTGAACGATGGCGGCGAGATCGAAGGGCTGTTTTAAACAGCGCGGATCGCCGGGGGCACCCCGCCCCCGGCGATCCGGTCACCGCCCGTTGGGCGGCTCCTGCGCTCCGCGCGGGGATATTTTCAGCAAGAAGAAAGCGGGGGCGATGCCCCTTGTTGCATAGGAAGGGCGCGCGATGACGGCTCAGGTAATTGACGGCAAGGCCTTTGCGGCCGAAGTACGTGGCAAGGTGGCGGAACATGTGGCCCGCCTCAAGGATAAGCACGATCTGGTGCCCGGCCTTGCCGTGGTTTTGGTGGGCGAGGATCCGGCCAGCCAGGTCTATGTGCGCTCGAAAGGCAAGCAGACGACCGAGGTCGGCATGAAAAGCGTCGAGCATAAGCTGGATGTGGACACCTCCGAGGCGGATCTGCTGGCGCTGATTGATCAGTTGAACAATGATGACAGCATTCACGGCATTCTGGTGCAGTTGCCGCTGCCGAAGCATGTGGACGAGGATCTGGTCATCAATTCCATTGATCCGGCCAAGGATGTGGACGGGTTTCACATCTCGAATGTGGGCCTGTTGGGCACGGGGCAGAAAAGCATGGTCCCCTGCACGCCCTTGGGTTGCCTGATGATGCTGCGTGACCATCATGGATCGCTGTCCGGCATGAACGCGGTCGTGATCGGACGGAGCAATATCGTCGGCAAGCCGATGGCGCAGCTGCTTCTGGGCGATAGCTGCACCGTGACGATCGCGCATTCGCGGACCAAGGATCTGGCCGATGTCGTGGGCCGCGCCGATATCGTCGTCGCCGCTGTGGGCCGGCCCCAGATGGTGCCGGGCGACTGGATCAAGGAAGGTGCAACCGTCATCGACGTCGGCATCAACAGGATCGAGAAGGACGATGGCAAGACCAAGCTGGTTGGCGACGTTGACTATGCCAGCTGCGCCGCACGCGCCGGGGCGATAACGCCCGTTCCAGGCGGTGTGGGGCCAATGACGATTGCCTGCCTTTTGGCTAATACGTTGACGGCTGCCTGCCGCGCAAATGGTCTGGAAGAACCGGAAGGCCTGACTGCTTAACGCTGCGCTAACATTTTTGACTGTACCCTCGGGTCATTCCTTTGATTGGGAATGGCCCGACTTTTTTGCGGAGCATGGGAGTGGCGTAGGCCGCTGTGCCGATCGGAATCGTCAGCGGCCCGCCTTGCCCCTCCAACCGAAAGTGCGATTGGGACACCGAGATCCAGCAGCAGGCCGCACACCTAGCATACCAAAGCTGTCCTATGGTTGACCAAGCGGCGACGGGCCAGGTGCAGGGCCTGAATATCCTGCTGCGCTTCGGATTTGGTCGGCGCAAACTTCATAGTGTGGTGTATGAGGGCCGTGCTAATTGCCTCGGCATCATTGGGATCGTTCTTTTGGCGTTTCAAGAACGGCTTCAAATACTGCGGCGCGATCACCTCGATCGTATGGCCAAATACCTCAAGCTGCCCTTGCCAATTGAAGACTTCTGTGCAGGCCTCGACGCTTGTGAGCAGGGCCCCGGCTCAGCAATCACTGCCAGAAACCCTTACCGGCGGCGGATCCCCGACGGCGACCGGGGGCAGCGAGTACCGTCGGTCAAATATACCGAAGGGCTGGCTGGGGCCATCGGATACATCACGTACAAAAACCAGAAGAGGTGTTTTGTGACACTTTGAAAGCAAATGAAAAAGCGGCCTGTTTTTGAACGAAACATTCTCCGGTAGATCCGGGGCGGTTCAATATGCCTTGCCGTGTCAGGCTGAGGTCGATCCGGTATCGACCGACCATCGACATGCGTTCAGGAGGGTTCACCCCCTTTCGGCAGAATGCTGTGCGTTTGCCGGCCCGATCCGCGGGACAAAAACGATTTGTAACGCCAGATTTCCGATCTTGCCACGAAGCTCCCTGACTTCGGCCTCGGTGTCCTCGACTTTTTTCGCCTCGCCCAAAAATACCCTTTTAACTGTCAATTGCCTGCTGTTTTCACCTGGTTACATGCGTTGGATGACTCTGGTGCTTTACGGCAATTCTTGCGCGATCCTGCCACCACAAACTGCCTCAGGGGCTACCAGTGGTTTTGAACTCGTCCGGAAATCGGCGTCTCGTCGTCATTTGCGTATCCAGCCCTGAAGGTCGAAAACACCTTGGCAGGTCACCCAGTTTTTCCGGGTCACTATCCCGATAGGGCTCTGAAAAGTCTCAATGTTTCGCGAATTATCTCGCCTCAAACATCCAGTTCCTCCACGAAACGCGCATTCTCCTGGATATATTCGAAACGCAATTCCGGCTTTTTCCCCATCAAACGTTCCACCAGATCGCTGGTTTCACCCGGTTCGTCCTCGTCGATGGTCACGCGGATCAGTTTGCGGGAGTTTACGTCCATCGTCGTCTCTTTCAGGTCTTTCGCGTCCATCTCGCCCAAGCCCTTGAATCGGCTGACGTCGATTTTGCCCTTGCCGCCCAGACCCTTGGCCAGCCACATGTCGCGCTCGGCCTCGTCGATGCAATAGACACGGCGCGCACCTTGGCTGAGGCGATAGAGCGGCGGGCAGGCAAGGTAGAGGTGGCCCGCGTCGATCATCGGGCGCATCTGGGTGAAGAAAAACGTCATGAGCAGCGCCGCGATATGAGCGCCGTCAACGTCGGCATCCGTCATAATGATGATTTTGTCATAGCGCAGATCGTCGAGGTTGAATTTCGAGCCGAGGCCGACGCCAAGGGCCTGCGTCAGATCGCTGATCTCCTGATTGCTACCCAGCTTCGAACTGGCGGCGCCCAGCACGTTCAGTATCTTGCCCCGCAGCGGCAGCAGCGCCTGAACCTTGCGGTCGCGCGCCATCTTGGCTGAGCCGCCGGCCGAATCCCCCTCGACGATGAACAGCTCTGTCCCGTCGCGGGTATTGGATGAGCAATCGACCAGTTTGCCGGGCAGGCGCAGTTTCTTGGTCGCAGTCTTGCGCTGGGTCTCTTTTTCCTGACGGCGGCGCAGCCGTTCTTCGGCGCGCAAGACCAGAAAATCGAGGATGGCGCCGGCCGATTTCGTGTCGGCGGCCAGCCAGTTGTCGAAATGGTCCCGGACGGAGTTTTCGACCATGCGCTGCGCATCGACGGTGGCCAGCCGGTCCTTTGTCTGTCCGACGAATTCCGGCTCGCGGATAAAGCAGGACACCAGTGCCCCCGCCCCTGTCATCAGATCCTCGCGGGTGATGGTCGCGGCCTTCTTGTTGCTCACCAACTCGCCGTAAGCTTTGATACCCTTGAGAATTGCCGCCCAAAACCCTGCCTCATGCGTGCCGCCCTCGGGGGTGGGGACGGTGTTGCAATAGGATTGGATGAACCCGTCGCGCGCAGGCGTCCAGTTGATCGCCCATTCGACCTTGCCCGGCACCTTGAATTTTTCAAAGCTGACGGACCCGGCAAAGGGCGTATCGGCATATGTGGTCGCACCGCCCATCGCCTCGGTCAGGTAGTCGGACAGGCCGCCGGGGAAGTGGAACTTGGCCTCGCGCGGGGTTTCGCCATCGTCGATGTCTGTTTTCCAGCGGATTTCCACGCCCGAGAACAGATAGGCCTTGGAGCGGGCCATCTTGAACAGGCGCGCGGGTTTGAGCTTCAGCGTGCCGAAGATGTCCGGGTCAGGGTGAAACGTGACGGCCGTGCCGCGCCGGTTGGGGGCCGCGCCGATCTTCTCCAGCGGGACCACCGGCAGGCCGCGCGAGAATTCCATCGCAAAAAGCTCCTTGTTGCGGGCAACCTCGACGCGCAGATGATCCGACAGCGCATTCACGACCGAACTGCCGACCCCGTGCAGGCCGCCCGACGTCTCGTAGCTGTCTCCCGAAAATTTGCCGCCCGCGTTGAGCGTGCAGAAAATGATCTCCAACGCGGATTTTGCCGGGTCCTTGGGGTGCGGACCGGTCGGAATACCGCGCCCGTTGTCGCGCACCGATACGTGGCCATTCTCGTGCAGCTCGACTTCGATCCATGTGGCGTGACCGGCCACCGCCTCGTCCATCGAGTTGTCGATGATCTCGGCCACCATGTGGTGCAGCGCGCGGTCGTCCTTGCCGCCGATATACATGCCGGGACGCAGGCGCACATGCTCCATGTCCTCAAGGACTTGGATAGACGATGCATCATAGTCGCCCGAAGATGTGGCGGCGGTCAGAAGGTCGGACATGGGGTGCGCTGCTCTTTATTTTTGAGGTCTCGCAATTATGACAGAGCGGCGGGCCGGTTAAAAGCAGCGCGTGTCATCATCCGGGCATTACGCGCTGCAATGTCAGGGTGGCCCCGTGTCCCAGATCAACAACCCGAGAAGATTCATCGACAACAGGCCAACGGTAAGACACGCCAACCGCCAACGGGTGCGTCCATGTCCAGGATCGCGGATGAAACGCCGAAACTCCGCCAATTGTTCACCAAGCGTCGGCCACATGCCGCCGCGCGCCTCGGCGGCCTGGCGGGCGGCGCGGGACAGCGAGAACAGCCCGCTGAACATGCACCAAATCCACAGCACGAACAGAACCGATGATACAGCCAGCCACAGCGATTGAACCAACGGTATCATTGGGCCTGCCGACTTGGCCATGAACGCGCCATCTTTCACCCTTTCACCCGTTACGCGGCGGAAACCATCGCAGCTTCCGCAAGCTCATCAACACCCTGTCGTGCCGCCCGAACGCGGCCACCGCTTTACTTTGCGGCGATTCGCATGAACAGATCGCTAAGATGACCGAGCATATGAAGGGCCTTCTGATCACCGCGCTCGGCGTGTTGATGGTTGTGCCCGACTCCCTTTTCGTGCGTTTGATCCAGGCGGACCCGGTGACGATCGTGTTCTGGCGGGCGTTTGTAGCAGGCAGCCTGATCTTTACCGGATGCCTTTTGTTTCAGGGGCTGGCAGGGTTTCGTGCTGTTTTGAAAACGGGCTGGCCCGGCGCGCTGTATATCGCCCTGATGTCGACGACGGCGCCGGGTTTCGTCATGGCGATCGCGCTGACCAGCGTGGCAAATGTCGTATTCATCTTTGCGTCGATGCCGATCTTTGCCGCGATTTTCAGCCGCATTTTCCTGCGCGAGCCTTTCAGCCTGCGAATGATTTTGACCATGGCCGCCGTGCTGCCGGGCCTTGGTATCATTGCCTACGGCAGCACCGAAAATGCCATCGCCAACTGGCGCGGCGATCTGATTGCGCTGACAGTGTCGGCCAGTTTTGCCGCGGCTTTGACCACCGTGCGCAAGGTGCGGGCGACCTCGATGGTCCCGGCCATCCCGATATCGTATTTCCTGTCGGCGCTGATCATGCTGATCTGGGCCACGCCGGGGCAGGCGATGCCGTCGCAATGGCCGCTGGTGCTGGGCCATGGCGGGTTCATTGCCCTGTCCACCTGCCTGCTGACGCTGGGACCGCGCTATCTGGCCTCTGCCGAGGTGTCGTTGCTGATCTTGCTGGAATCCGTGCTGGCGCCGCTGCTGGTCTGGGTCGCCATCGGCGAGGATCCGGGGCCGTGGGCGATATCGGGCGGCGCCGTCGTGATCAGCGCGCTTCTGGTGTCGAACATGGTTGCACTGCGCAGAAGGCCGCAAAGGCGCGCCTAAAAGTTCGCGTCGATCCCCGGCAGTTTCAGCGCCAAAATCAGATCGCGCAGTTCCTGACGGGCGGCAATATTCGAGATGTTCAGCTGCTTGACGCCCACGTCCTTGAGGTCCAGCAGGGTCAGGCCGCGCGGAAACAATTCGCGAAAGATCACCCGTTCGTTAAAGCCGGACGCGACGCGAAACCCAATCCGTTTGGCCAGATTATCCAATGCGGCGCCCATTTTTTCCTTGTTTACCATGGCCTGTGCGCCAACGCGGTTGCGCACAACCACCCAGTCGATGGGTTTCAGCCCCGCCTGCGCGCGCAGCTGGCGCGCGTTCCAGACCATTTCGGAGTAGACCGACGGGCCCAGAATCTTGCGCCCGTCCGCGTCAACATGGGCCAACAGGTCGAAATCGACAAAGCTGTCATTGAGCGGCGTGATCAGCGTATCGGCCAGACTGTGCGCCACCTGGCTTAGGCGCGTATGCGAGCCGGGGCAGTCGATAATGATAAAGTCGCTATCAGGCTCCAGTGACGCGACCGCCTCGGACAGGCGGCGATCATAGAGATTTTCACCGGGGTCGAGGACGGATTGATCGACCTCGGGTAATTCGTGATAAAACGGGCTGGGCAGGTCGACGCCGGATTTGGCAACGAACGCCTTGCGGTTATCCGAGTAGCGCCCGAATGTCTTCTGCCGCAGGTCCAGATCCAACGCGCTGACGGTCTTGCCCATCCGCGCCAAAGCGGTCGCAACGTGCATCGAAACGGTCGATTTACCCGCGCCGCCTTTTTCGTTTCCGACGACGATTATATGCGCCATGTCCCAAGATCCCTTGCCCCGCGCCCTCGGCACGGGGCGTTTTTTTTGCATAGTATCGCGCGGCCCTGGAATAGGAAAGGGCAGGTGCTGCGCGTCGTTGCCCCGTGGCGTTTGAACCAGCAGCGAGCGTGCTGCAATGCAAAAGAGCGGCCCTTTGCGTGGGCCGCTCTTGAAGGTTGTCAGTCTGGTGCGCTCAGCCTTTCATGCTGTCCCAAAACGATTTGACCGACCGGAAGAAGCTCTTGCTTTCGGGGTTGTTGTCCTCCGACAATGCCTCGAATTCGCGCAGCAGGTCTTTTTGCCTGGAGGTCAGGTTCACCGGGGTCTCGACCGCCATTTCGATGAACATATCGCCCGCCCCGCCACCGCGCAGGGCTGGCATGCCCTTGGATCGCAGGCGCATCTGTCGGCCTGACTGGCTTCCGGCGGGGATCTTTACCTTGCTGCGGCCACCGTCGATGGTGGGCACCTCGATATCGCCGCCAATCGCTGCGGTGATCATCGACACCGGCACCTTGCAGTAAAGGTTGCTTTCCTCACGCTCGAACAGCTTGTGCTTGGTCACCTCGATAAAGATGTAGAGGTCCCCCGGAGGGCCGCCGCGCATGCCGGCCTCGCCCTCGCCGGACAGGCGGATGCGTGTGCCGGTCTCAACCCCCGCGGGGATGTTGACGCTGAGCGCGCGGTCCTTCTCGACACGGCCCTGACCGCCGCAGCCCTTGCACGGGTTCTGTATGATCTGGCCCATGCCCGAACATGTCGGGCAGGTCCGCTCGACGGTAAAGAAGCCCTGCTGCGCGCGCACCTTGCCCATGCCCGAACAGGTGGGGCAGGTCGTCGGCTCGGCGCCGCCCTCGGCGCCCGATCCGTCGCAGGATGTGCACTGAACCGAGGTGGGCACGTTGATCGTCTTTTGAAGCCCCCTGAAGGCCTCCTCGAGCGTGATGCGCATGTTGTAGCGCAGGTCGGATCCGCGTGCGGCCCGCTGCCGCCCGCCGCCGCCGCGTGCGCCCATGAAATCGCCGAACAGGTCGTCGAACACGTCGGAAAAGGCGCTGGCGAAATCGCCCTGGCCCTGTCCGGGTCCGGGGCGCCGGCCGCCGCCGCCACCACCACCCATGCCACCCTCGAATGCGGCGTGGCCAAAGCGGTCGTAGGCTGCTTTCTTCTCGGCGTCCTTGAGGACGTCATAGGCCTCGCCCGCTTCCTTGAACTGTGTCTCGGCGTTAGGATTGTCCTTGTTGCTGTCGGGGTGCAGTGCCTTCGCCTTCTGGCGGTAGGCCTTTTTGACTTCATCTGCCGAAGCCCCGCGCGCAACGCCCAGGACCTCGTAATAATCGCGTTTGGCCATTCGAGAACTCCTATACCTGAAACCAATCGGGCCGGCCTGACAGAGGACCGGCCCGAAGGTTTCTTAGCGGTGCATTAGCCGCGCTTGCTGTCGTCGAGGTCCTCGAAATCGGCATCGACGATATCATCGTCGCCCGGTCCTGTGGCCTCATCGGTCGCTTTCGGGCCGCTGTCGTCATCGTCCTGCGCGGCCTTGTAGATCGCCTCGCCCAGTTTCATGGCTGCCTCGGTGACGTTCTGGATACCCGACTTGATCTTGGCCGCGTCTTCCTTTTCCAGATCGTCCTTCAGTGCGGAAATCGCCAGCTCGATGGCTTCGATCGTGGTCGGGTCTACCTTGTCGGAATGCTCTTCCATCGACTTTTCGGTCGAGTCGATCAGGCTTTCGGCGTGGTTTTTCGCTTCGACCAGCTCGCGGCGCTCCTTGTCGGACTCGGCGTTCTCCTCGGCGTCCTTGACCATATTTTCGATGTCCTCATCGGACAGGCCGCCCGACGCCTGGATCGTGATCTTGTGTTCCTTGTTGGTGCCTTTGTCCTTGGCGGAAACAGATACGATGCCGTTGGTGTCGATGTCGAAGGTCACTTCGATCTGGGGCATGCCGCGCGGTGCGGGCGGAATGTTTTCCAGATTGAACTGGCCCAGCATCTTGTTGTCGGCTGCCATCTCACGTTCGCCCTGGAACACCCGGATCGTCACGGCGCTCTGGCTGTCCTCGGCGGTGGAAAATACCTGAGACTTGTTCGTCGGGATCGTCGTATTGCGGTCGATCAGGCGGGTGAACACACCGCCCAGCGTTTCGATGCCCAGCGACAGGGGCGTAACGTCCAGCAGGACGACGTCCTTGATATCACCCTGAAGAACGGCAGCCTGAATGGCGGCGCCCATCGCGACGACCTCGTCGGGGTTCACACCCTTGTTCGGTTCTTTGCCGAACAGTTTGGTCACCTCTTCGATCACCTTGGGCATGCGGGTCATGCCGCCGACCAGAACGACCTCGTCGATGTCGGACGGGGACAAACCTGCATCCTTCAGCGCAGCCTGGCACGGCTTGAGCGACGCCTTGATCAGATCGCCAACCAGCGATTCCAGCTTGGCGCGGGTCAGTTTCATGACCATGTGCAGCGGCTGGCCGCTGGAACTCATCGAGATGAAGGGTTGGTTGATTTCCGTCTGCGAGGACGAGCTCAGCTCGATCTTGGCCTTTTCAGCGGCCTCTTTCAGACGCTGCAGCGCCATCTTGTCCTGCGTCAGGTCGACCTGATGCTCTTTCTTGAACTCGGCCGCCAGATAGTTGACGATCCGCATGTCAAAATCTTCGCCACCAAGGAACGTATCGCCATTGGTCGCCTTGACCTCGAACAGGCCATCCTCGATTTCCAGGATGGTCACGTCAAATGTACCGCCGCCAAGGTCATAGACCGCGATTGTCTGTGCGTTGTCCTTGTCCAGACCATATGCCAGCGCGGCTGCTGTCGGCTCGTTGATGATGCGCAGCACTTCGAGGCCGGCAATCTTGCCCGCGTCCTTGGTTGCCTGACGCTGGGCGTCGTTGAAATAGGCCGGAACGGTGATGACGGCCTGCGTGACAGCCTCGCCCAGATAGCTCTCGGCGGTTTCCTTCATCTTGCCCAGAATGAACGCGCTGATCTGGCTGGGCGAATACTTTTCGTCGCGCGCCTGTACCCATGCGTCGCCATTGCCGCCGTCGATGACGGTGAAGGGCATGTTTTTCTTGTCTTTGGCCAGATGGCTGTCATCGGCGCGGCGGCCGATCAGGCGCTTGACGCCAAAGACGGTGTTTTCGGGGTTCGTGACCGCCTGACGTTTGGCCGGCTGGCCGACGAGGCGTTCATTCTCGGTGAAGGCGACGATCGACGGCGTCGTGCGCGTGCCCTCGGAGTTTTCGATCACGCGTGCGGTCTTGCCATCCATGATGGCGACGCAGCTATTGGTTGTTCCCAGGTCAATACCAATGACTTTGGACATATTTTAATCCCTTTCTCTTAGGCGATATGACAGGGCGCGACCCATTACGGCATCCCGGCCCCGGTTTGGTTGGCAACGTAGCCGGCATGTGCTGGCCCAGGCTCTGGGCGTATATAGGGAGCGGTTCATAACCCTGCAAGCGGTGCAGGGCTATGCATTTTGCACTTTTGCGCTAAATTTCTGCTCGGAGGGGCGCCATGATCGAGTTGGAACTGCGCGGCTTTCGCATCCTGCCCGGCTATCTCGGTGCGGGCCGACAGGCGGCGTTGGTGGCCGCGCTGCGGGATATCGTGGCGCAGGCGCCGCTATTTGCGCCGGTTACGCCGTCCGGCAAGGCGATGAGCGTGCGGATGACATCGGCCGGGCGCTTTGGCTGGGTGCCCGGCCCGTCCGGCTATCGCTACGCCGAAGCGCACCCGCAGGGGCAGGCATGGCCCGCAATTCCGGATGCGGTGTTGAACATCTGGCGCGATCTGGTCAGCGACGCGCGCGATCCCGATTGCTGCTTGCTGAATTATTATGGCGAGGGCGCGCGCATGGGGCTGCATCAGGACCGTGACGAGGCTGATTTCAGCTGGCCGGTGTTGTCGGTTTCGCTGGGTGACGAGGGGCTTTTGCGCGTCGGGAACACAGCGCGCGGTGGCAGCACCGTGTCGCACTGGCTGCGCTCGGGCGATGTGGTGGTGATGGGCGGCGCCGCGCGGCTGACATACCACGGTGTGGACCGGATCAGGTTTGGCTCGTCCACCTTGCTGCCCAAGGGTGGGCGGATCAATCTGACCTGCCGCGTGGTGGAGTGACAGGCGCTTGCCAGACTGCGCCCAATGTTCAAAGCTAAAGACCCTAATTGGAGAAACACCCATGGAATATAATCCGACGACCGACACTTGCCCGCTGCCCTATTCCCCGTTCAAATCCTGCACCGTGCCGCGCCCCATCGGGTGGCTTTCGACAGTCAGCGCGGCGGGGCAGCACAACCTTGCGCCCTACAGCCAGTGGCAAAATCTCACCTTTGATCCGCCGATGGTGATGTTCGCCGCCAACCGCTATCCCGATGGGCGGCGCAAGGATACGGTTCTGAACGCCGAGGAGACCGGCTGGTTCGTGTGGAACATGGCCACCTATGATCTGCGCGAGGCGGTCAATATTTCGGCCATGGCCGTCCCTTTTGGCGAAGACGAGTTCGAGGCGGCAGGCGTAGCGCGCGAGGCTTGCGTGCTGGCGCCCGGTGGCCGTGTCGCCGCCAGCCCCTGTCATTTCGAGTGCCGGTATCTCAGCACACACCATCTGCCGGGCGCCACGGCTGTGGGCAGCGTCGATGTGGTCTATGGCCGGGTCGAGAATATCCATGTGAAGGACGAGGCGCTGACACCCGAGGGCAAGCTGGACATCCCCCGCATCCAGCCGCTGGCGCGGATGGGATATTACGACTACACCGTGGTGCGCGACACCTTCGAGATGCGCATCCCCAGTGCCTCGGGCGCCGAGGCGGACGGGCTGGAGGGACGGGCGTAGGCGTGGCGGCGCCGTTTAAGCGAAGAAAAGCGGCGCGGAGTTGATGTGCGATCGGGCGGCGCTCAGAAGGGGGGCGGCGCCCAGCGCCTTAACCGGCCTTCTTTGGCTCCACATTCACCTGATGCGGGAAGGGGATGGAAATGCCCTGCGCGTCGAAATCCTCCTTGATGGCTTTGGTCAGTTCGAATTTCACGTTCCAGAAATCATCGGTCGAGGTCCACAGCCGCGCCGTGATATCGACCGCGCTGTCGCCAAGGTTCGTCACACGCGCCCACGGCTCCGGCTCGCTCATCACGCGTTCATCGGCGCGGGCATTGTCGAGGATGATCTGCATCGCAGTATCGGCGCTGTCCGCGTAGTCAATGCCGAACACCAGATCCAGCCGCCGCGTGTCATGCGCCGAGTAATTGGTGATGATCGATCCCCAGGCCTGTCCGTTTGGAACGATGATCTGCACGTTCTGCGGTGTCGTCAGCTCGGTGAAAAACAGCGCGATCTCCGTCACGGTGCCGCTGGTGCCGCCGATGTCCACATACTGCCCCAGACGGTAGGGGCGGAAAATCACCAGCATGATCCCCGCCGCCAAATCGGCCAGAGTGCCTTGCAGCGCCAGGCCGATGGCCAGCGTCGCAGCACCCAGCACGGCAACCACGCTGGTTGCCTCAATGCCGAACAGGTTCAGCACCGCCAGCAGCACTATGATGCGGATCGCCCATGTCGCGACTGTGGCGGCGAAGTTGCCCAGCGTCTTGTCGATGCGCTTGTGCTTGTTGACCTGCCGCCGCACGAAGCTGCCGACAAATCCCGCGACCGTCCAGCCGACGATCAGCACGACCAGCGCCTTGACCGCGGCGATGATCAGCGGCGTATAGGCGCCCAATTCTTCGATCACGTTTTCCATATACATCCTCTAAATCGTAAAAGTTTATTTCGGGTTTGGGCGCGTATAACGGGCCCTTTCCGATAGAAAAAGGCCCCGGAATGTCCGGGGCCTTGCGCCAGCTTCGCATTTCGGCGCAATCAGCGGGTTTTGAGGGCGTCGCGGATCTCGATCAGGATGTCCTTTTCCGACGGGCCGGTATGAACCTCGGGCGCGACCTCGTCAGGTTTTTCCGCCAGCGATTTCACCTTGTTGACGTATCGCACCAGCATGAAGACGACGAAGGCGATGATGAAGAAATTGATGACGGCCATCAAGAAGGATCCATAGGCAAAGACGGAGGCCCCCGTCTCGCGGGCCTGTTCCAGCGACGCGCCGGCAGGGACCTCGCCTGCCAGAACGGCGTAGTTGTTGGTAAAATCCACACCGCCGGTAAAAAGCCCGATAATCGGATTGATCAGATCCCCCACCATCGATGTGACGATCGCGGTAAAGGCCGCACCGATGATGATGCCGACGGCCATGTCCATGACATTGCCCTTGGCGATGAAATCCTTGAATTCATTTAACATAAAAGCTCCTGGTTAAAAATTGTAGTACGTGACGCTATTTTGGCAGGGTGCCTTCCAGCACATAGCGCAGCATCTGCACCACCTGCTGCGGCGTGCGCGCGACGGCCAGTGCGGCGGCATTGACCTCTTTCAGCGCGTGGTCATGCTCGGGCGGTTGCAGGATGATCAGGGACGTGCCCAGAGCGGCGGCATAGCCTGCATCAAAGGCGGCGTTCCACTGCTTGTACTTGTCACCGAAGCGCACGACGACGATGTCGGCCTCTTCGATCGCCTGCCGCGTGCGGATCGCGTTCAGTTTGGCGCCCTTGTGGTCGTGCCAGAACTTGTCCGGCTCGGCGCCCAGGATCGCCACGCCACAATCGTCGCTGGCGCCGTGATCGGTGACGGGGGATGTGAACGTGACGTCCAGATCCTTTGCTCCCTGTTCGATCTGGTCGCGCCAGTCGGTGTGAATTTCGCCGCTCAGATAGACGTTCAGCATCTCATTTCTCCTTGGTTCAGCCGCGCAGGACGCCGCCGGTCGCCTTGGCGACCTTCTCGACGATCCTGGCCGATACGGCCTCGATGTCCTTGTCCTTCAGCGTCGCCTCGGTCGGTTGCAGCCGCACGGTGACGGCCAGTGATTTCTTGCCCTCGCCCAGCGATCCGCCGATGAATTGGTCAAAGACACGCACATCCTCGATCAGGGCCTTGTCGGCGCCAAGTGCCGCATTGACCAGCGTCAGCGCCTCGACATCCGCCTCGACGACAAAGGCAAAATCACGCTCGACCGCTTGCAGATCGCGGATCTGCGCGGCGCCGCGATTGGCCGTGGCGTTGCGCGGCAGCGGGATTTCGGCAGGCCAGAGGGTAAAGCCGACGGCCGTGCCCTTGATGCCCATTGCGCGCAGCGTCTTGGGGTGCAATTCGCCGAAGATGCCCAGCACCTTTTTCGGGCCCAGACAGATCATGCCGTGACGGCCCGGATGCCACCAGTCGCGCGCGCCGCGCAGGATCTGGACCTTGGCGGGGGTGCCGATGGCGGACAGGATCGCTTCGGCGTCGGCCTTGGCGTCATAAAGATCAACGGCGCGGGCGGAGCCATGCACGTCCTTCGGCCCGGTGCGCCCCATCAGGAGACCCGAGACCTGCAAATGCTGCTCGCCCGGCTCGCCGCCGTGGAAGGCATGGCCGACCTCGAAAAGCGCCATGTCGGAAATACCGCGCGCCTGATTGCGCGCTGCCGCCTGCAACAGGCCTGGCAGCAAGGCAGGGCGCATATGGCTCATCTCGCTGCTGATCGGGTTGGCCAGCATCGTGGCATCATCGCCGCCGCCGAACAGCGTGGCCGAGGCATAGTCGATGAAGCTGTAGGTGACGCATTCATTATACCCCAGCATAGCCGCCGTGCGCCGCGCGATCTGCTCGCGCTTTTGCATCGGCGACAGGATCGGGGCAGGCACGCCGGCCTGCGCGCGGGGCAGGGGGCGACCGACCAGCTTGGTCAGGGACGCGATGCGCGCCACTTCTTCGACCAGATCAGCCTCGCCCTGCACATCGGGGCGCCAGCTGGGAACGGTGGCCATGTCGCCTTCGAGGCGGAAGCCGAGGGCCGTCAGCGTCTGGCGCTGCTCGGCCTCGGGAATGTCCATTCCGACAAGCGATTGCACGCGTGCAGGGACCAGCTTGTAGGCGCGGGCCGTGTCCGGCACCTTGCCCGCCTGCACCACGTTCGAGGGGGTGCCGCCGCAGAGGTCCATGATCATCTGCGTCGCCAGATCGACCGCCTCCATGTTGAAGGCCGGGTCGATGCCCCGCTCGTTGCGATAGCGCGCATCGGAGTTGATTTTTAGCGCGCGCCCCGTGCTGGCGATCTGGACGTGATCCCAGACAGCGGCCTCAAGGAACACATCGGTCGTCTCCTCGGTGCAGCCGGCTGCCAGTCCGCCCATGATGCCGCCGATGCTTTCGATGCCATTGTCATCGGAAATCACCACCTGACCGGGTTGAAACGTATAGTCTTTCTCATCCAGCCCGGTCAGCGTCTCGCCGCCCCTGGTGCGGTGGATGCGCAGATCGCCCTGCACCTTGCCTGCGTCAAAGACATGCAACGGGCGGTTGCGGTCATAGGTGAAGAAGTTCGTCACATCGACGAGCGCCGAGCGTGGGCGCAGCCCGATGGCGCGCAGGCGGTCCTGCAGCCATTCGGGGCTGGGGCCATTTTTCACGCCGCGAATGAGGCGCCCGGCGAACACTTCGCAGCCGCTTTGCTGCGTGTCCTCGTTGATGGTGACGTTGATCGGGCAGGGGAACTGCCCTTCGACATGGGCGGTGGGGGCGTCTTTCAGCGTGCCCAGACCGCGCGCTGCCAGATCGCGGGCGATGCCGCGTACGCCCAAGGCGTCGGGGCGGTTGGGGGTGATGGCGATCTCGATCACCGGATCGACCTTGGCCGGGTCATTTTGCGCCAACCAGTCGATGTAACGCTCGCCGACCTCGCCCGAGGGCAGCTCGATGATGCCGTCATGCTCCTCCGACAATTCCATCTCGCGCTCCGAGCACATCATGCCGTGGCTCTCGATGCCGCGGATCTTGCCGACGCCGATGGTGGTGTCGATGCCCGGAACGTAAACGCCCGGCTTGGCGACGACGACGGTGATCCCCTCGCGCGCGTTGGGCGCGCCGCAGATGATCTGAAGCTCGCCCTCGCCGGTGGCCACTTTGCACACGCGCAGGCGGTCGGCATCGGGGTGCTGCTCGGCATGCGTTACCTTGCCCAGCGTGAAGTCGGCCAGCCGCGCGGCGGGGTTGGTGACGCCCTCGACCTCAAGGCCCAGATCGGTCAGCGCATAGGTGATCTCATCGACACTGGCCGTGGTGTCGAGATGGTCCTTGAGCCAGGAAAGCGTGAATTTCATGTGCCGTCATCCGCAGGTCATTAGGGTCGCGCCCCGCATACCGCAGAAGGCGCCAAGGGGGAAGGGCGGAGGCTGGGGCGCCCCTTCGTCCGGAATCAAGGCGAAGCCGCCGGACGAGCGCCTGCCCGTTCCGGCGGGCTGGCGCTTTGGAGGCGTAGCGCATCGCTGATGGGGTGGAGGGGCTTGGCGGGCATAAAGCGCGCTGTATGAGCGTTGCAGCGCCACCCCACGGGCAGGCGCTCGTCCGGCTTGGGTGAGTACGTCGAAGATTCTAATTTTGCCGCAAAGAAGAAACTGAATTAGGCGCCAATTGTATTCGATACGTCAGAGGAGCTTAAATTACTGACTCCCAAAGCTTTATGGTTGCAAGTATTGGCAGAATTAAGGCGTACAGTACCGCTGCTCGTTGAGATATCCATAGCATCTCCTCTTTAAGCAAAGCATCTTTCATGAGTGCATCTTGTAATAAAATGCTGCTTTTACGAACATCGCGAACATTTTGCCAACTACCGACCAGAAAATTGTCGATCTGCCGGGTTCCAATGATCGAGGCAACAAGGAATGGAATTCCCATTATGATAAAAAGTGATGATGTGGCAGCAAACGCCTTAGCGTTGGTTGCAGCTTCAGACTGTGTTTCCAAGTAGAAACCAGCTGATGCCGCGGTGATGATGCCGGCGAAGAAAAGCGACCAGATGGTAGCTAGAACTCCGTTCTTAGCTTCTACTTTTTTCAGAATGCCGAGCAGAATCTCATGTTCACCGGGACTTAACAACAAGTTGATGTTGGAAATTTGGCAACTTGAAGTTAGTTGATTTCTATCTTTCATCACTGCGTAGTCACGCAGGCGCTTTCTCAGCACCGACATCTTATCGTGACAGCCCGTTAGCCGGACGAAGCGCCAAACCAACAATGACGTCCAAAAGAATATCGTTATCGCGCAAGCAAGATAGAAGGAGTTCACCGACTCAACCCACCTCGCAACGTCGGCACATCCAGCGCCGCGAACCCGTAATGCCGCAGCCAGCGCAGGTCTGAATCAAAGAACGCCCGCAGATCGGGAATCCCGTATTTCAGCATCGCGATCCGGTCGATCCCCATGCCGAAGGCAAAGCCCTGCCATGCGGTCGGGTCGATATTGCTGGCCTCCAGCACCTTCGGATGCACCATGCCGCTCCCCAAGATCTCCAGCCAGTCATCGCCCGTCCCCACCTTCAACGTGCCGCCCTCCCATGAGCAGCGGATGTCGACCTCGGCGGACGGTTCGGTGAACGGGAAATGTGAGGCGCGGAAGCGCAGTTCGACGTCGTCGACCTCGAAGAACGCCTTGACGAACTCCTCCAGCACCCATTTCAAATTCGCCATCGAAATGTCCTTGTCGATGGCGAGGCCCTCGATCTGGTGGAACATCGGCGTGTGCGTCATGTCATAATCGGCGCGGTAGACGCGGCCCGGCGCGATGATGCGGATCGGCGCGCCCTCGGCCTGCATCGTGCGGATCTGCACGGGGCTGGTATGGGTGCGCAGCACATGCGGCGGGCGCTCGTCCCCCTCGCCGCGATGGGTGTAGAACGTGTCCATCTCGGCCCGCGCGGGGTGGTGGCCGGGAATGTTCAGCGCGTCGAAATTGTACCAGTCGCTTTCGATCTGCGGCCCTTCGGCCACGGCAAAGCCCATGTCGGCGAAGATCGCGGTCACTTCCTCGGTCACCTGGCTGATCGGGTGGATGGTGCCGTGGCGCCGTGCGCGCACCGGCAGCGTCACGTCAAGCCATTCACCGCGCAGACGCTCGTCCAGCGCGGCGTCGCCCAGCGCCTCTTTCTTGGCGGCGAGGGCGGAGTTGATCTCATCCTTCAGCGCGTTCAGCTTCGGCCCGGCGATCTGGCGCTGCTCGGGCGTCATCTTGCCCAGTTCGCGCATGTGCAGGCTGATTTCGCCCTTCTTGCCGACGGCCTGCACGCGCAGATCCTCCAGCGTGGCCTCGCCAGCGGCGTCGGCTATGAGACGGATGTATTTATCGCGCAGATCGTCCATCGGGGCATCCTCGGTCTGGTATGATGTGCGAGTTACCGCGCATCCCCCTTGCTTGCAAGCCTGCGTGCGGATCTGGTGCGGCCGGGCAAACGAAAAACGCCGCCCCCGGGGGAGCGGCGTTTCCAAAAGCGAAAGGCGGGTGGCTCAGAAGCCGAGGCCTTCGTATTTCTTCTTGAACTTGGACACGCGGCCGCCGGAATCCATCAGGCGTCCCGAGGCGCCGGTCCAGGCCGGATGCACGGTGGGGTCGATGTCCAGCGACAGCTGGTCGCCTTCCTTGCCATAGGTCGAGCGCATCTTGAGCATCGTGCCGTCGGTCATCTTGACGTTGATCTCGTGATAATCGGGGTGGATGTCTTTTTTCATCGGTCCGCTCCTCAGGCTTTCTTGGGCTTATAGGTGCTGTCTTCGGCGATACGGGCCGACTTGCCGCGACGCGAGCGCAGGTAGTACAGCTTGGCGCGGCGGACGCGGCCACGGCGCACGACCTCGATGCTGTCGATATTGGTCGAATAGAGCGGGAACATACGCTCCACCCCTTCGCCAAAGGAAATCTTGCGGACGGTGAACGATCCGGCAATGCCTGCGCCATTCTTGCGGCTGATGCAGACACCCTCAAAATTCTGCACGCGGGTGCGCGTGCCTTCCGTCACCTTGAAGCCGACGCGGATGGTGTCGCCGGCCTTGAAATCGGGAATGGATTTGCCAAGCTCGGCAATCTGTTCCGCTTCGATCTGAGCGATTAGGTTCATCGCTGGTCTCCTGGGTTGCTTGCGGTTTTGTTCCGCAAAGGTTTTCGCGCCCCGAGAGCTGGTGGTCTTTAACCGGATTCCCCTGACCAGATGTCAGAAGTCCGCCCCAGATCGGATCGTCCTTTATATTCGAGGTGCCGGGGCGGGCCTGTAACGGATGCAAAGATCATCCGGCAAGGTGGCACGCCTTACGGCGCCCGACTCGGGCTGTGCCGGGACGGGATGCGCGGGATTTAGGGCAGATGGGGGGATAATGCAAGTGCCGCCATGTGCCGGTGGCGCGCGTCACTTTTGGCGTTTTGCCCACAGATCGGGGCGCCGCTGTTGGGTGATGCGTTCGGCCTGCGCCTGCCGCCACTTGGCGATTTCGCCGTGATTGCCCGACATCAGCACATCGGGGATCGTCCGCCCCTGCCATTCGGCGGGCCGTGTATATTGCGGATGCTCCAGCAGGCCGCCTGAATGGCTTTCATCCACCGCGCTTTGCGCATTACCCAGAACACCGGGCCGCAGCCGCAGGGCCGCGTCGATCATCGCCTGCGCCGCGATCTCGCCGCCGGTCATGACGAAATCCCCCAAGGAGACCTCAATAGCGCCGTAATGTTCGATCACGCGTTCGTCCAGCCCTTCGAACCGCCCGCAGATCAGGGTCATGCCGGGGGCCTGCGCCAGATCCTGCGCCATCGCCTGATCAAAGGGGCGGCCCCGCGGGCTGAGGTAGATCAGCGGGCTGCCCAGCGCGGCGCTGGCTTGTGCCGATTCAATCGCCGCGCCCATGACATCGGCGCGCAGCACCATACCGGCGCCGCCCCCCGCCGGCGTGTCATCGACATTGCGATGCTTGCCGATGCCATGGTCGCGCAGGTCAGTCGTGCCCAGCGACCACAGGCCATCTGCCAGCGCGCGCCCCGTCAGGCTGAGGCCCAGAACGCCCGGAAAGGCCTGCGGCAACAGCGTGATAACCTGCACGTGCCACGCCCGCGCCAGCCTTTCAGGCGCACCCATCAAATCGCGCGGCTGCGCGCTGAGGGTGACGGATTTGCGGCCCAGCGACCGTGTGGGGATATCGGGATCGGACATGCGCCTGTCTTAGCGCAGATTGCGGGCGGAGCGACAGGCGAATTCGCCTGCCGCCAACACGTCACGCGATCGCAACGACACCAAAGAGCAGCAACAGGAAAAAGATCAGCGCAATTGCGATCAGAATTTTGGCGCCTGATAGCGCGACACCTGACAATCGACCAAATCCCAAAATCGCGGCAATAGCTGCGATGGCCAGTAGAATGAGAATCCACTTGATCATGGGGTATATCCTTCCGTGAGGACGCGGGGCGTCATGCCGCCGCCTAGAAGGTTCAACTCACTGACGTGTTTTAGGTTCCCGCGACGTCACCGCCTGCAAAAAGGCCCTCGGGCGGATCGGCCACAATGCGCTGGGCGCGCAGATCGACTGTCGGCACGGCGGCCTTGGTGAAGGGCAGCAGCACCGTCTCGGCGGTGCCGGGCACGGACAGCTCCAGCAGATCCGCCGCGCCGTGGTTCAGCACGGCCTTGACCACGCCCAGTACCGCGCCGCCGGTATCGACCACCTCCAGCCCGACCAGATCGGCGTGATAATATTCGTCATCGGGCAGGCCGGGCAGAACGGCGCGGGCCACGAACAACTGGACGCCGCGCAGGGCGTCGGCCTCTTCCTTGGTGGTGATTCCGGTCAGGCGGGCGGTAAAGCCGTTCTTGGTCTGGCCTGTCAGGGTCACGTCATAGCTGTGATCGCCAGTCTCGGTCGTCAGCGTTCCATAGGCCGCGATATCCTCGGGCCGGGCGGCAAAGCTTTTCAGGCGCACTTCGCCGCGCACGCCAAAAGATCCGGCAATCGCGCCGATACAGATAAGATCGCTGTCACCCGTCATCGCGTTTCTCCCTCGCAAAGGCCTTGTGTGACCTGCCCGCCCGCTGCCGTGCAGCGCTCGGAATGTTGATGTTTCGCGTATCCCCAACCGGCAAGGAAAAGGACACCCCAAAAGATGAGCTTGCGCAACATCTGTCTAGCGTCTCAGCACGGGCAGGGACGGTGCGCGTGTCTCCCAGCCGGCTGTTTCCAGCTCGGGGGTCAGGCTGTCTGCTTCGGGCCATCCGATGCACAGATAGGCAATCAGGTGCCAGTCCTGCTGCGCATCCAGATCGCGCGCCAATCGCGCGGGGTCGAGGATCGACACCCAGCCAACGCCTGCGCCCTTGTCGGTGCTCTCGTCGCACCAGATTGCCAGATGAACAGGGGCGTCGCGCATGCCCGACAGTTTCAGCCCTGCATAGAGCGCCGCCCGCTCGCCGTTATATCCGGCCAGCGCATCGGCATTGGCCGCCTCGAAATTCGCCAGTGCGGCGGCGCGGGCAGCATTGCTGTCCACCCGCATCAGGCGCCAAGGCTCGCTGAGTCCCACCGACGGGGCCAGGTTAAACGCATCGAGGCAGCGCGTCAGCGCTGCCTCGTCTACTGGATCGGTGCGAAAGCGGCGCACATCGCGCCGCCAACGCATCAGATCGGCCAGCTGCGCCTGGAAGTCTGGTGTGAACGCGGACATCCCGGCGCGCCCTGGCTTATTCTTCCGCGGCGGCCTCGGCGGGGGCTTCCTCGGCGGGGGCGTTGGCGGCCTCAGTCGCTGCGGCGGCCTTGGCTGCGCGCTCTTCTGCGCGGTCCGTTGCCTTCTTGCCGGGCGTACCCTTTTTCAGGTTGGCGCGCTCTTTCTTGTCGCGCACACCTGCAGCTTCCAGCATGCGGGCGACCCGGTCGGTCGGCTGCGCGCCCTTGTCGAGCCATGCCTGAATGCGCTCGATATCCATCTTGACGCGCTCTTCGCTGTCTTTCGGCAGGAGCGGGTTATAGGTGCCCAGCTTTTCGATAAAGCGGCCGTCGCGCGGCATGCGGCTGTCGGCGGCGACGATGGAATAATGCGGGCGCTTTTTGCTGCCGCCGCGGGCGAGACGAATTTTCATGGCCATGGGGGTATCTCCTAAGGGGGTTGTTTACGATTGGTGCTGTTTATGATGCTGAATGACTTCAGCGATGATGAAGTTCAGGAACTTCTTGGCGAATTCAGGATCCAGATCGGCCTGATTCGCCAAATCCTCCAGTCGTGCGATCTGTGCGGCTTCGCGCGCGGGATCGGACGGGGGAAGGTCGTGTTCGGCCTTGAGGCGGCCGACGGACTGGGTGTGCTTGAACCGCTCGCCCAGCGTATAGACCAGAATCGCGTCCAGCCGGTCGATGCTGTCGCGGTGATCCTTCAACAGCTGTGCGGCCCTGGCGGCGCAATCGGTCACGATGCGGTCCCCTTGGCGGTGGGAGCAAGGCCCAGATCGGCGGGGGAGGGGTGACGATAAATCATGTCCTCGCCCATATAGGGGTTCTTGTAGGTCCGCTCGTAACTCGCGCCCATCCGCTGGGCCAGCGCGATGGAGCGGGTGTTGCCGGGCACGATGTGCGATCCGACGGATGAGAGGCCGAAATCGGTATAGGCCCATTCGCGGGCACGCATCGCGGCCTCATAGGCAAAGCCGCGCCCCTCGAACCCCTCAAAGACGACATAGCCCAGCTCGGGCTCGGGCCAGCCTTCTGGGCACCAGATGCCGGTCAGTCCGCAGGGCTGGCCGCTGGCCTTGTCCTCGATGATGAAATAGCCGCAGCCGCGCAGCGCCCAATGGCCGATATTCATCGCGAACCAGCGCCATGCGCGGCTGCGGTCCGGTTCCACTCCGAAGCCATGGGCGCGGACCGGGTCCATCAGGAAGCTCGCCACCGGCTCGTAATCAGCGGCCTCGGGCGCGCGCAGGATCAGCCGGTCTGTTTCAAGGCGGGGAATGTCGAGAATCATCATGCGTCCTTCACTGCCTGAGCTTGCTCGGGGCGGGGATGCCTCCGGCGGGAGTATTTGAGGAACATTGAAAGCACCGGTTTATTTCTTTTTACCAAAGCCTGACAGGCCGGGCGGCAGGGCGCCGCCGCCCATGCCGCCGAGGCCACCCAGACCGCCGGGCAGCTTGCCGCCCATTTTCTTGGCAGCCTGTTCCAGCGCCTTGGGGTCCATGCCGGCCATGTCCTCGGGCGACGGGCCGCCGCCTTTGCCGAACATGCCCTTCATGGCCTGCTTCAGCATGCCGCCCTTGCCCATTTTTTTCATCATGTCGGCCATCTGACGGTGCATCTTCAGCAGCTGGTTCAACTGGCTGACTTCCAGCCCTGCGCCCTTGGAGATGCGCTTCTTGCGGCTGGCCTGAAGGATCTGGGGGTTGGCACGCTCTTTTTTCGTCATCGACTGGATCAGGGCGACTTGGCGCGCGATGATCTTGTCGTCAAAACCGGCGTCCTGCACCTGTTTGGCCATTTTGCCCATGCCGGGCATCATGCCCATCACGCTTTCCATACCGCCCATCTTTTGCATCTGCTCCAGCTGCATCCGCAGGTCGTTCATGTTGAACTGACCCTTCTGGAAGCGCTTCATCATGCGCTCGGCCTGCTCGGTCTCGATGGTAGCTTGAGCCTTTTCTACAAGGCTGACGATATCGCCCATGCCGAGGATGCGGCCCGCGATCCGCTCGGCCTCGAACGTCTCGATCGCGTCCATCTTTTCGCCGAGGCCGACAAAGCGGATCGGCTTGCCGGTGACGGCGCGCATCGACAGGGCGGCGCCGCCGCGTCCGTCGCCGTCCATGCGGGTCAGGACCACGCCAGTGACGCCGATCTTGTCGTCGAATTCGGTGGCGACGTTGACGGCGTCCTGCCCGGTGAGGCCGTCGACCACCAGCAGCGTTTCGCGCGGGTTCACGGCGTCGCGCACGGCAGCGGCCTGCGCGATCAGCTCGGCGTCGATATGCAGGCGTCCGGCGGTGTCCAGCATGTAGACGTCATAGCCGCCCAAGGACGCCTGCGTTTTCGCGCGCTTGGCGATGGCAACGGGATCTTCGCCCTTGACGATGGGCAGGGTGTCGACGCCGATCTGGGTGCCAAGGATCGCCAGCTGCTCCATCGCAGCGGGGCGGTTGACGTCGAGCGACGCCATCAGCACGCGCTTGCCCTCGCGCTCGGTCAAGCGCTTGGCGAGTTTCGCGGTCGTCGTCGTCTTGCCCGAACCCTGAAGGCCGACCATCAGGATCGGCGCGGGCGCGTTGTCGATTTTCAGCGCGCCGGGATCGCCCTCGCCGCGCAGGGTGTCGATCAGCGCGTCATGCACGATCTTGACGACCTGCTGGCCTGGGGTGATGGATTTCAGGACCGACTGGCCGGTTGCCTGTTCCTGCACCTTCTTGACGAAATCACGCGCGACGGGCAGCGATACGTCCGCCTCCAGCAGGGCAACGCGGACCTCGCGCAGGGCGGTTTTCACGTCGTCCTCGCTGAGCGCGCCCTGTTTGGTCAGGCGATCAAAAACCCCGGAGAGGCGTTCGGATAGATTTTCAAACATCTGCCGGGCTCCTTGCGCCGCTCATCTATAGTGCAGCCCGCAAGGCCGCGCGAAGGACCAAACCAGTAACGCCCCCGTGGGCGCAGACGCGCTGACGGAGGGCGATCCCGGCCTAAGGCCATGGGACCGGAAGGTATGACGCTTCCGGGTATTGAGGCGCTTTTTACGCAGCGCATCTGCCCGAGTCAAGGCGGGCGTGGCGGTGCTGGCCGGGGCAAGGCTGCGGCGGCGCGATTTTGCGGTTCCCTGGCGCCCTGGCGGGTTGATGGGACTCTAACTTTGTGCCGACGTTCGAGGCGCTGAAAATCGCGCCGTCGGCGTCGGCTGTGCTCACACTGCAACATGCCTCTCTTGCGCCATCCCTTGCCGGGTGCGTTGATTCTGGCCGGTGTCGGGCTGACAGCGCTGGCATCGATGCTGCTGAAGGTCGAAGGATAACACAGTGTTGTGGAACCAATCATGCCGACCCGCGTTGTGGCCCGGTAAACAACTGGAAAGAGGGCTCAATGCGCAACATTATTTATCTCGTCGGTCTCGTCGTCATCGTTCTGGCCATCGTCAGCTTCGTTTTGTAGGGCAAGAGGGGGCCGGTCAGGCAGTTCAGCAGCCAGAAAGGTTTCGAACGCTTCCAGATCCACGGGCTCGAACTGACCAAAGCCCTGCATCCAGACCGATGCGGCGCGCAGGGCGCCCGGCTCCAGCTTGCACCATTTGACGCGGCCGCGCCGCTCTTGACTGATCAGGCCTGCCCGGACGAGGATGCCAAGATGTTTAGATATCGCGGTAAGGCTCATCTCGAACGGTTCGGCCACATCGGTGACGGCCATGTCGTCCTCAAGCAGCATCGACAGGATGGTGCGGCGGGTCGGATCTGCCAATGCAGCGAATGTCAGATCAAGCGGTCCGTTCACATTAAGCCCTCCCTGGGTGCGCCTGTCGCGCCCGGGGCGACGGGCGTTTGTGGCCGCAGATGCACTCATAGCAAAAGGAAAGCGCATGTTCAGCCATATCATGGTTCCCGTCGATCTGGTCCACAAGGACAAGTTGCAGAAGGCACTTGATGTCGCGGGCGACACTGCGAAGCGTTACTCGGCGCCGGTACACGTTGTTACCGTAACCGGCGATCTGCCCGGCCCGCTGGGGCACACTCCGGCACAGAAGATTGAGGCGCTGAACACCTTTGCTGCTGAGTTGAGGGAAAAATACGGCGTCGAAGTCGAAGCGCATCCGGTCATGTCCAATGATCCCGCGACAGACACGACACGGCGCCTGTTGGCTGCGATTGATGATATCGGGGTTGATCTGGTCATCATGGCATCGCACCAGCCGGGCATCATGGAGCATATCTTCAACTCGCATGGTGGCTATATCGCCCGCCATGCCAAATGTTCGGTCTTCGTGGTCCGTTGATCTGCGACGATCGGGCTAAGTGAACCATCCGGTTGAATAAGGTTTGGCTGCTCAGATGGCGCGTCTTGGTTCGTGTGGCGGACCTTGCACGCTTTCATCTCTCGGAAAGTTCTGAATAAAAACATGGTCTTGCGTGTCTGGCGTCGTGTTAATCCGCGCGCTTGACTCACTGCGCCCCGCCGCTTAGCAATGCGCCAACCGTTACGGGTGAGGGCAGGTGTTGTGACAGACCCCGATGAGCGCGCCAAACTTCGCGATCTCGAAGACCGGATCAACGCATTGAAGGCCCCGAAAGGGGTCAAGCCCCATACGGACGAACATTATTCCCAGGCACATCTTGCCTGGCGGATGGTGATTGAATTGGTGGCCGGTCTCGCGATCGGCTTTGGTATCGGATACGGGCTGGATCACCTTTTGGGGACGCTGCCCGTCTTCTTGGTGCTGTTCACATTGCTGGGCCTCGCCGCAGGGATCAAGGTGATGATCCGCAGCGCGCAGGAAATCCAGCAGACAAAAGAGGCCGAAGAGGCCGCAGGCAAGCCGCCACCCGGTGGCTCAGACGTGAGGGTGAAAGATGGCGACTGATGTGAATGGGGCCGCAGAGCAGTCCGGCGGGCTGGTGTTCCACCCGATGGATCAGTTCATTATCAAGCCCCTGTTCGGTGACGGCGCCGTCGGCATCTTTACCGTGACCAACATCACCCTGTGGATGGCGATCACCGTGCTCGCGACCATCGCGCTGTTGGTGCTGGGCTCGTCGGGCCGCTCGACCATCCCGACGCGGATGCAGTCGATTGCCGAGCTGGCCTATGGTTTCATTCGCAAGATGGTCGAGGATGTCGCTGGCCGCGATGCGCTGCCGTATTTCCCCTATATCATGACGATCTTCATGTTCGTCGTCATGGCGAACTTCGTCGGTCTGCTGCCCGGCGCGTTTACCGCGACCAGCCATATCGGCGTGACAGCCGTGCTGGCGTTGCTGGTGTTCATCTCGGTCACCCTGATCGGCTTTTTCAAACATGGCGCGGGGTTTCTCAGCCTGTTCTGGATCAGCGCCGCGCCGCTGCCGCTGCGCCCCATTCTGGCCCTGATCGAAGTCATCTCCTACTTCGTGCGCCCCGTCAGCCACTCCATTCGTCTGGCAGGCAACATGATGGCCGGTCACGCGGTGATGAAGGTCTTCGCGGCCTTTGCCCCGATGATCATCATCTCGACGGGCATCGGCCTTGTCGTCACGCCGCTGTCGATCCTGGCCATCGCCGCGATCTACGCGCTGGAAATCCTCGTGGCCTTCATTCAGGCCTACGTCTTTACCATTCTGACCTGCGTCTACCTCAAGGACGCGCTGCACCCGGCGCACTGATCCGCAGGTTGAAATACCGAACAATACCGGCGGGGCGACCCGCCGATCGACCAAACGACATACCGCAAATTCCAAAGTAAGGAGACATCTCATGGAAGGCGATATCGCAACAATGGGCGCATATATCGGCGCAGGTCTGGCATCCGTCGGCATGGGCGGCGCAGCCGTCGGTGTGGGCAACGTTGTCGGCAATTTCCTGTCCGGCGCCCTGCGCAACCCCTCGGCTGCCGCAGGCCAGACAGCGACCATGTTCATCGGCATCGCGTTCGCCGAAGCGCTGGGGATCTTCTCGTTCCTCGTCGCGCTTCTGCTGATGTTCGCCGTCTAAGAACCACGGTAGACTATCCTTACGGGATGGGTGAAGGGCATCGTGCCTTTCACCCTCTCTGACTGACAGGTTCTCTGAGAAAGGACGTAAAACATGGCTACCGAGACCGCTGCCGCGACAGGCGGGCATGTCAGCCCCATCGCCCTCGAAGAGGCCGGCATATGCGTTGATTCGCATGGCGGGGCGATCGGCCTGCCGCAACTTTGCCCCGACTGGATGGCCAATCAGATCTTCTGGCTGGCGGTTGCGCTGGTCGTGATATTCTTTGTGCTGTCGCGCATCGCGCTGCCGCGCATCGCTGCGATCCTGGCGGAACGTCAGGGCACCATCACCAATGATATTGCCGCCGCCGAGGACCTCAAGGTCAAGGCGAGCGAGGCCGAAAAGGCCTATGACAAGGCGCTGGCCGACGCGCGCAGCGCAGCGCAGACGATCGTCGCCCAGACCAAGACCGAGATCAAAGCCGACCTCGACGCCGCCATGGCCCATGCCGATGCGGAAATCGCCGCCAAGACCGCCGAAGGCGAGAACGCGATTGCCGAAATCCGCGCCGGCGCTTTGGAAGCCGTCAAGGACGTGGCCAAGGATACGGCCCGCGAAATCGTCGCGGCCATGGGCGGGAAGGCAGATGCCAAAACCGTCAATGCCGCCGTCACTTCGCAGATGAAAGGGTAACGCCATGCGCATGATCGCAACCTTGATCGCGGCCGTCGCAGCCAGCCCCGCGCTGGCGGCAAGTGGCCCGTTCATCTCGCTGTCGAATACGAATTTCGTGGTAACACTCGCGTTCGTTCTGTTCGTCGGTTTCCTGATCTACATGAAGGTGCCCGGCAAGATCGGCGAGCTGCTGGACAAGCGTGCCGACGGCATCAAGTCCGAGCTGGATGAGGCCCGCGCCCTGCGCGAAGAGGCGCAGGCGCTGCTGGCCACGTATGAGCGCAAGCAAAAGGACGTGCAGGACCAGGCAGACCGCATTGTCGCCCAAGCCAAATCCGAAGCAACGACCGCAGCCGAAGAGGCGCGCGAGGATCTGAAAAAATCCATCGCCCGCCGTTTGCAGGCCGCCGAAGACCGTATCGCATCCGCCGAGGCCGAAGCCGTGCGCGAAGTGCGCGACCGTGCTGTCAGCATCGCAATCGCCGCAGCGCGCGCTGTCATCGCCCAGCAGATGACAGCGGCCGAGGCGAACAAGCTGATCGACAGCGGTATCGATACAGTCGCGGCCAAGCTGCACTGATTTCTGGGTACAAGCCCAAATGAAATGGCCCGGTGAGTTTCCTCGCGCCGGGCCATTTTGTGTTGCGCGACACGGGTCGACGTCAGCCTGCATATTTAGGATTGAACAAATGAAAGGGGGCCGTTGAACCGGCCCCTCAATCACGTCTGCTACGATCGTTCCGTCGTCGTCTGCCTGTCGTTCGTCGTCTTCTGAACCGGTGGTGGGGTGATCAGCCGCTGGCCGATCTCAAGCACCGGATTTACCTTCCGCTATCCGCGATGGCGGCATGTGAATCGCCTGATTTCACCGTGTAAAACCATCGCTTATTGCGGCTCTGCGAGGCGGGGTCGGGCGCGCTGGTATCGCCGCGCTCGTGCGCTGTCGGTTGAACCAAGAAAAGCGTCATCAAGGTGCCCGGAAAACCCATTGAAAGCAAAGTGATATGGGTCATTCGGTGCGCGCGCGTGTCACGGGGCGGGCGCAGTTCGATGCCTGACATTCCGCGCCGCAAGCCATTCTGCCGACCCCTCCTGAAAATTGGGCACAGTGCCCATGTTGCGAATACATATTGAAGTCGTCGCAAGATATAGAGGCAAAGCCGCGAATCGGTCAATGGCCGCAGGCGCTGAAAAACGGGCTGGGCGGGCCAGATTCATCCCCCGAGGGCGAAAAACCGAATCGATACGGAGGGTTGAGCGTGTGAAATTTTTTTACATGCCTTAGGTGTTTTCTCGCAAAATATGCCCGGCTAGGTAGAGCGATCCGCAGATCAGGATACGGGCCCGAGGGGCCTCGGCGACGATCCGGGCCAGCGCGGCGCGAATATCGGGCGCGCACTCCGCCTGCATCCCCACAGTCCGTGCGGCTTTGGCGGTGTCCTCGGCGGGCAATGTGTTGGCCTCGCCGGGGATCGATACCGCGATCAGGGTGTCAGCCTCGGCCGCCAGCGGGCGCAGATAGCCGCTGATGTCCTTGGTGTTCAGTATGCCGCAGATCAGATAGGTCGGACGCTTTGGCAGGCTGGCCAGATGCCGACCCAACGCCTGCCCGGCCGAGGCATTGTGCCCGCCGTCCAGCCACAACTCCGCCTCGGGCGCTGCTTCGGTCAGGGAGCCGGTATCGAGCCGCTGCATCCGGGCGGGCCAGACCGCGCGCGTGACGACGGCAGCCTCGGCCACGTCTTCGCCCGTGTTCAGATGGCGCAGGGCGGCCAGTGCGGCGCCGGCGTTTTCGATCTGGTGCGCGCCCGGCAGGTTCGGCAGGGGCAGGTCCAGCAGGCCGTTCTCGTCCTGATAGGTCATGCGCCCGGCCTCGGCCTGGACATGCCAGTGCTGCCCATGCGCCAGCAGCGGCGCGCCATGACGCGCGGCGACATCTTCGATCACAGCCATCGCCTCGTCCGGCTGGGGGCCGACGACGCAAGGCACGCCGCGTTTGATGATGCCGGCCTTTTCAAACGCGATCTTGGCCAGTGTATCACCCAGATATTGTTCGTGATCGATGCTGATCGGCGTGATGATCGTGAGGGCAGGCCTGGCCACGACATTGGTCGCATCCAGCCGCCCGCCCAGCCCGACCTCGAGCAAGGTGTAATCGGCGGGCGTGCGCGACATGGCCAGCAGCGCGGCGCATGTCGTGATTTCGAAATAGGTGATGCTATCGGTGCCGTTGGCGCGGTAGCATTCGTCCAGCACAGCGCTCAGCGCGTCCTCGGATATCAATTCGCCCGCCAGCCGGATGCGTTCGTGGAACCGGGCCAGATGCGGGGAGGTATAGGCGTGCACGCGCCGTTCCGCCGCCTCCAGACCCGCGCGCAGCATGGCCTGCGTGCTGCCCTTGCCGTTGGTTCCGGCGATATGGATGACCGGCGGCAACGCATCCTGCGGATTTCCCAGCGCCTCCAGCAGTCGCCACACGCGGTCCAGTGTCAGATCGATGATCTTGGGGTGCAGCGCCATCATCCGATCAAGAATGACGTCCGAGCCTTGGGCGCTCATTTCTTGGCCTGTGCCTTTGCTTGTTCGTCCGGTTCGTCCGGTTTGGCCGGGGTCGGCTTGGCGTCCTTCGGCGCAATTTTCGGGCCTTCGGGTTCGTTTTCCGTCAGGGTGGGCGGCGGCAGATCGCCGGCGATGGCAGGTGTCAGGCCCAGCAGCATCCGGGTGATCGTGATCAGTTCGTCCCGCATCTTGGGGCGGGGCGTGACGCGGTCCAGCATGCCGTGGTCCAGCAGGTATTCGGCGCGCTGGAACCCTTCGGGCAGCTTCTCGCGGATGGTCTGCTCGATCACGCGCGGCCCGGCAAAGCAGATCAGCGCGCCCGGTTCGGCGATCTGCACATCGCCCAGCATCGCGTAGGAGGCGGTGACGCCCCCCGTCGTCGGATGGGTCAGCACCACGATATAGGGCAGGCCGGCCTCTTTCAGCATCTGGATCGCGACAGTCGTGCGCGGCATCTGCATCAGCGACAGGATCCCCTCCTGCATGCGCGCGCCCCCGGCGGCGGAAAACAGGACCAGCGGTCGTTTCAGCCTCACCGCCGTTTGGGCCGCCGCGATGATCGCGTTGCCGACATACATGCCCATCGAGCCGGCCATGAACGAGAAATCCTGCGCGGCAGCTACGATGGGGGTACGGCCGATTTCGCCTGTGGCGACCAGCATCGCCTCCTTCTCACCCGTGGCCTTCTGGGCGGCCCTAAGGCGATCGGGATATTTCTTTTGATCGCGGAAATGCAGCGGGTCGGCCTTGGGTGCGGCCACGGGCACCTCGGAAAAGGTGCCGCTGTCGAACAGCGCCTGAAACCGCGCACGCGGCGCGATGTTCATGTGATGCCCGCAGGAGGTGCAGACGTTCAGGTTCAGGCTGAGTTCGCGGTGAAACAGCATGGTGCCGCATTCGTCGCATTTGGTCCACAGGTTCTCGGGCATCTCGCGGCGCGAGAAGATCGAGTTGATGCGCGGACGCATGTAATTGGTGATCCAGTTCATGTGGCCTGCCTATGGGACGTTGCGGATTGGCCCTGAAATAAGCCGCGCGGACGGGAAATGCAATCAGACCCGCAAGGCCAGCCTTGCCGCCAGCCACGAACACAGCAGCACCAGCAGGTCGACGGGCAGCCATTGCAGCAATAGCGCGGTATTGTTTGGTCCGAACGGATAGGTGTATAGCGCCAGACCGTCAAAATTGCCCTGCGGCGCGATCAGCGCGATGGCGCTGAGGTTGTTGATCAGGTGCAGCGCGATTGCGGGGCCGAGCGTTCCGCTGCGCGCGGTCAGATCAGCGGCAGCAAGGCCGAAAAGGATCGCCCAGACCACGATCAGCCACGCCGCATCGCCCATGATACCGGGCTGATAATGCAGCAGGCCAAACAGGACCGACGGCAGGATCATCCAAACTGCCGGGTGGGCGAAACGCGCGGCCAGCTGACTTTGCAGATAGCCGCGAAACAGGATTTCTTCGGCGCTGACCTGAATCATCAGGCCCAGCACCGCCGCCGGCAGGAACATCAGCCATGTGCCGGTGGGCAGGTTGGGCAGGATGGCAAACGCATCGGGCATCGGCAGCAGTGACACCACGACGTAGATCGCCAGAATAAACACCAGCGCCCGCCGCGCCTGCGCCCATGCCAGCGCGCGGGGGCCGATGATGTCGGGCAGGTTGCGCCGATGCAGTATCGGCAGCACAAGCGCCAGCGAGACGATCAGCAGGCCAAAGACGAACAGATTGACCAGCGCGCCGATGGGGGTGGTCGCCGCGGTAATCCCGTCCCCGTCCGGCCCCCATGCAGAGGCGGGCAGAACCATGCTGCACAGCCAGCCATAAAGGACCGACAGGGCCAGAAATATCACCACAACCAGCGCGCAGCCCGCCAGCAGCCGCCACAGGGCGGCAGACGGCAGGGCGGGGGCGATCAGGCGTCGGTGGGCAGGATAGCGCATGGCGCGACGCTACCTGTGCGCCGCGCGCTGTGCAATCGCGGATGCTTGCGCCCTGCGCGCCGCTCGCTTATTCCAAAGCCAGCATATTCTCAGCCCAGTTTTTCGCGAGGCCATCATGACCAAGTTCGACAAATCCAAACTGCCCAGCCGCTACGTCACCGAAGGCCCGGCCAAGGCGCCGCACCGCTCGTACATGTACGCGATGGGTCTGAGCGAGGAGGAGATTCATCAGCCCCTCGTCGGTGTCGCGACCTGCTGGAACGAGGCCGCGCCGTGCAACATCGCGCTGAGCCGTCAGGCGCAGGCGGTCAAGATGGGGGTCAAGGCGGCGTCCGGTACGCCGCGCGAATTCACCACCATCACCGTCACCGACGGCATCGCCATGGGCCACGAGGGCATGCGGTCGTCCTTGGCCAGCCGCGAGGCGATTGCCGACACGGTCGAGCTGACGATGCGCGGCCATGCCTATGACGCCCTTGTCGGCCTTGCCGGCTGCGACAAATCGCTGCCGGGCATGATGATGGCGATGGTGCGGCTGAACACGCCGTCGGTCTTTATCTATGGCGGGTCGATCCTGCCGGGACGTGCGCCCCAGATCGACGAGATCCCCGAGGATTTCCGCACCCGCGATCTGACCGTGCAGGACATGTTCGAGGCGGTCGGCCGCCACCAGAACGGCACCATGTCCGACAAGGCGCTGGACGTGCTGGAACGTGTCGCCTGCCCCAGCGCTGGCGCCTGTGGCGGCCAGTTCACCGCCAACACCATGGCCTGCGTTTCCGAGGCGATCGGCCTTGCACTGATGAACAGCTCGGGGATGCCCGCGCCCTACGAGAGCCGCGATCAGTATGGCGAGGCGTCGGGCCGCGCCGTGATGACCCTGCTGGAGAAGAACATCCGCGCCCGCGACGTGGTGACGCTGAAATCGCTGCAAAACGCCGCGCGCGTCGTCGCCTGCACCGGCGGGTCCACCAATGCGGGTCTGCACCTGCCCGCGATTGCGCATGAGGCCGGCATCGATTTCTTCCTTGAGGACGTCTGCGACATTTTCCGCGACACGCCTTATTTCGTCGATCTGAAACCGGGCGGCGCCTATGTGGCCAAGGATCTCTATGATGTCGGCGGCATCCCCGTGGTGATGAAGGAACTCCGCAAGGCCGGCCTGATCCACGAGGATTGCATCACCGCCTCTGGCCGCTCCATCGGCGAAGAACTGGACCTGATCGACCGCGAGGCGGATGGCAAGGTGATCTATCCCATCGAGACGCCGATCACCAAGACCGGCGGCGTCGTTGGCCTCAAGGGCAATCTGGCCCCCGAGGGCGCAATTGTGAAGGTCGCGGGCATCGCGCCGGAAAATCAGGTCTTCACCGGTCCCGCCCGCGTGTTCGAAAGCGAAGAGGATGCGTTCGAGGCCGTGCAGAACCGTGGCTATTCCGAGGGCGACGTGATTGTCATCCGCAACGAAGGCCCCGCAGGCGGGCCGGGCATGCGCGAGATGCTGTCGACCACCGCCGCCCTGTCGGGTCAGGGCATGGGCAAAAAGGTGGCGCTGATCACCGACGGCCGTTTTTCCGGCGCGACGCGCGGTTTCTGCGTGGGCCATGTCGGCCCCGAATCCGCCTATGGCGGGCCGATCGCGCTGCTCAACGACGGCGACATGATCACCATCGACGCGATCAAGGGCGTGCTCAGCGTCGATCTGAGCGATGACGACCTGGCCCAGCGCAAGGCCGCATGGCCCGGCCCGCGCGAGACGATGTATGCGACGGGTGCGATCTGGAAATTCGCCCAGCTGGTCGGTGCCACCTACAAGGGCGCCGTCACCCATCCCGGCGCCGAGGCCGAGCGTCACATCTACATGGATATCTGAGGCACGGCTTGGTCCGCCGCGCTTTCATGCTGCGCGCCGCACTGGTCGCGGCGCTGATCCTGCCCCTCGCTGCTTGCCTTGGCGGCGAGGGCGCGACCGGCCTTGCCGCCAAGGCTGGGGGCGGACAGCGCAGCGCGGCATTCTATGGTGGTGATGTGATCGTGACCGGCCCGCCGGGCTATTGCGTCGATCCAAATAGCGTTCAGCGCAGGGCCGACAGTGGCTTTGCCCTGATGGCCAGCTGCGGACATCTGAGCACCGCGCCCAGTGGCTATGTCCCCGCCGCCGTCATCACCGCGTCTGTCCTGCCGCGTGACGCGAGCGCGTCGATACCGACAGCTGCGCGGCTGGCCGGGCCTTGGGTGGATGCCGGGGTGGCGCAGCAGATCGACACGGATGACATTGCCCTGATTCAGGTCGCCCGAGGCGGCGACAGCCTGCTACCCTCAGGTGATCCGCGTCACTGGCGCGGTGCGATGTTGATCGGCGGGCACTTGATCGGCCTTGCCGTATACGGCGATGCAGGCGCGGACGTTTCGGGCAATGCGGGCCGGGCGCTATTGACTGATACGGCCGCGGCGATGCTTGCGGCCAGCCCCGTGCGTGCGCCGAAATAGACAAAGGCGCGCGCGTCCCCGAAGGCCGACCCGCAAGGGCGGCACCCTCGGGCAAGATGGTGTCGCGCCAAAATCTGCGCGTCAGACCTAGGTAAGCCGAATAAATGTCGGCAAGGTTTCGTAAGCCGACTTAATTTTATAGAAGGCATCGCTAGTGCAAGGTAGAAACAGGGTAGAGGGGAAGGGGTTACAGTATATGCAACTGCGCAGTGCTTTTGTGGACTGGATCGTGCATCGGCGCGGGCTGCGCCGCTGGACCCGCGCTGCCCGCCGCGCACCCGAGATGCCCCTTGCCGAACTGCGGAGCGAACGTAGCAAGGCCCGCCATCTGCTATATTTTCTGCATGAAATGGTGGCCATCGCGGAAAACCGGCTGGCGCGACCGATCGTTGGGTCGAACGCGTTTCCCACACCACACGGCACCGATTGGGAATGGCGCCCGGCGTTGTGGAACCTGCCGCTGGCCAGCCGCGGCCTGTCATCTGTCGCCAGCAAATCCAAGCTGGGCGATGATCTGACATTGTTTCACGATTGTGCATGGTCCGAGTTGATATTGCGGCAGGTGCGCAACAGCCGCGCGGCGGATCTGGCGCCCTACGGGCTGCGCATGGATGTCTTTGCCTTCGATGGCTCGTTCCTGTCGGTCGTTCTGGACCTGCCGCAGAGCGCGGTCGACGGGCTGAAAAAGTCCCACCTGCTGCGCATGACGACCATCGTCGAGCTGGAAAAACCGCTTGAGGTTTTTGCCCGGATCAACATCAAACACGGCCCGAACACCGAACAGATCGTGCGCAAACTGCCGCCGGACGACGGCGAGATCGTCGTCGAATTCGATCTGGCCTATACCGGCCTCAACGAAAAACGGATCGAGCGTGCCTGGGTCGACCTGATCTTTGAAACCCCCGAGATGAGCCAGATCACCTTGCGTGACCTTACTTTCAGCCGCCGCCCGCGCGCAGAATTCTGAACCGGGAAGGCCCAGACATGAGCATACTGAGATGAGCAATCTTACACTCACCAAGATCCGCCTGTTCGAAGGCGTCTGGGAAGGTCAACTGACCCATGAGGGTGTCAGTAAGGCCCGGCCCGATATCGAGGTCACGCATCTGGAGCGGCCCATTCCCGACGTCCAAATCATCGAAAGCAAGGCAGACGGAGTCTGGACGTTGCGTGTGCCGATCCCCGCCGAAGTCATTGCCGACGGTGTCCAGACCTTCCTGATCCGCGACCGGAGCGCCGACGTGATACTGGACAGTTTCACGCTGATGTCGGGCGATGCGCTGGGCTATGATATCCGGTCCGAAATGGCCCTGCTGCGCGCAGAGCTGGACATGCTGAAACGCGCCTTTCGCCGCCACTGTCTGGAAACGACCTGAGCTACCGGCGCGTGATTCTTCGCGAAAAATGGGGGTGCGGCCTCAGGCGCCCTCGGGTGTGTCATCCGGTCCGGTGAATTCATGCGCGGTCAGGCTGCGCGGGGCGGGCTCGACGTTGGCGGGCTTTTCAACCAGCTGCGATGTGGACGACACGACGCCCAATTCCTCGAACTTGCGGGCAGAGGGCAGAACGCGCCCTTCCAGCGATCCGACGGCCCTGTTGTAGTGATCCACGGATTGGCCCAGCGAGCGGCCGACCTTGCCCAGATGCTCGGCAAAGACGCGCAGGCGGTCGTAGATCTCCTTGGCGGTCTTTTGCACCTCTTCGGCGTTCTCGGCCATCTTGTCCTGCTGCCAGCCATAGGCGATCGCCTTGACCAGCGCCATCAGGGTGGTCGGCGTGGCAATCAGCACCTTGCGCTCGAACGCGTATTCGATCAGGCCGGGGTCGGCCTCGGCGGCGGCGGACACGAACGTCTCGCCGGGGATGAACATCACCACGAAATCGGGGGTCGAGCTGAGGTTGTCGTGATAGGCCTTGGACGACAGATCATTCACATGTTTGCGGACCTGAACCGCGTGCTGCTTGATGAACTGGCTTTGCAATTCGGGCGTGTCGGCCTCCAGCGCGTCCAGATAGGCCGATAGCGGCGTCTTGGCGTCAATGACGATGCTCTTGCCACCTGGGATATGCACGATGGCGTCGGGCCGCCGCTGGCCCTCGTCGGTGTCGAAACTTTTCTCAAGGTGGAAATCGACCCGCTCGGTCATGCCGGCCATCTCGAACACCTGCCGCAGTTGCATTTCGCCCCAGCGCCCGCGCGTCTTGGGCGCGCGCAGGGCCTGCACCAGGCGGCGGGTTTCCTGACCCAGATTGGCCTGTCCCTCGGTCAGCGACAGGACCTGCTGCTTGATCGTGCCATAGGCCTCGTTGCGGGCCTTTTCGATTTCGCCCATGCGCAGGTCGAACTTGCCCAGCTTGTCATCCAGCGGCTTCACCAGATCGCGGATCGCGGCGTGGCGGCGGTTCAGATCCTCGTCGGCGGATTGCTTGTGCGTCTTGAAGCGCTCGGACACCAGCGACAGGAATTTTTCGGAATTGGCCGATAGGGCGCCCGAGGCCAGCGCGTGAAAGCGGTCCTCCAGCTGTTTTTTCATGTCCGCCAGATCGGCCAGCCGCTGTTGATGCGTCTCTTGCAGGCTCTCCAGCCGTTGCGCCAGAGACGCGGTTTGCACCTGCTCGTCCAGCAGTTCAGCGCGCAGCGCCTCGATGCGATCCTCCAGCGCGGGAACCCGGTCGGCGAGGGGCTGAATACCGGCCAGATGCCGGTGCAGTCTGTTCGCCTCGGCCTCGTTTCGGCGGGCGCGGCGGGCGGCCAGAAGGGCCACCAGCGCAAGCACCAGCGCCAGCGCGGCGGCGCCTGCGGCGACGGCCTGCCACTGGGGGAGGGTCAGATCCAGATACTGCTGCATGCGCCTGTCCTCGTCGGTGCGGAGATTTGGGCCAACTGGCGTCAAACCCTGCGGGACCGCAACCCGCAAAACGGTTTAGGTGCGCCCGAAAAGCCGTTCGATATCGCTGAGCTTCAGCGCGACATAGGTGGGGCGCCCGTGGTTGCACTGGCCCGACATCGGGGTAGCCTCCATCTCGCGCAGGAGGGCGTTCATCTCGTCCGCCTGCATCCGTCGCCCCGACCGGATCGAGCCGTGGCAGGACATGCGGCTGAGGATCGCGTCGATGCGCGCGCGCAAGGTGTCGCTGCCGCCCTGATCGCTCAACTCGTCCAGCACGTCGAGAATCAGCGCACGCGCATCCACATTTCCCAGAATGGCAGGGGTTTCGCGCACGGCGACGGCGCTGCCGCCGAACGGTTCGATCGTCAGGCCAAGGGGGGCGAGGTCGGGCGCGGCATCGGTCAGGGTGGCGCAATCGGCCTCGGGCAGGTCGATGATCTCGGGGATCAGAAGGGCCTGCGCCGCGATGCCGTGTTCGCCCATCTGGCGTTTCAGCCGCTCGTAGACCAGCCGTTCATGCGCGGCGTGCTGATCGACGATGACGATGCCCTCATCCGTCTGGGCGATGATGTAATTCTCATGCACCTGTGCGCGCGCGGCGCCCAGCGGGGCAGCGGTGAGGGGCTCGTCCGCCGGGTGCTGGTTGGCTGGCACAGGCTCGGCGCGCGCACTGTAGCTGCCCTGCATTTCGGCAAAGCTGGGGGCCTGACCGGCATAGCTGGCGGCGCGGGCCTGCGCGGATGGGCGGTCCATCTGGTAGACGCGCGGGGGGCCTGTCGGCTCGGGCGTGAACGCGCCCAGCGTGCCCGCAGCGACAGTCGAGGAGGCACGATGCCCCGCGCCGGCCAGCGCATGGCGCAGGCCCGACACGATCAGCCCGCGCACGGTGCCGGGATCGCGAAAGCGCACCTCGGACTTGGCTGGATGCACGTTGACGTCCACCAAGTTGGGCGCGCAATCGATGAACAGCGCCGCCACCGGATGCCGGTCGCGGCTGAGAACGTCCATATACCCCGCACGCAGGGCGCCGATCAGCATGCGGTCGCGCACCGGGCGGCCATTGACGAACAGATACTGCGCCACCGCCGCGCCGCGCGAATAGGTCGGCAGGCCCGCGTAGCCGGTCATGTGAAACCCGTCCCGCTCGGCATCGATGCGCATGGAATTGTCAGCAAAATCGCGGCCAATGACGCGGGCCAACCGGGCGTGCAGCGCATCGAACAGATCGCCGGTTTCGGCGTCGGCGCGGAATGTCTGCCGCCCGTCGCCGCCCCCGGACACATCACGCAGGCTGAAACTGATCGACGGCTCGGCCATCGCCAGCCGCTTGATCACGTCGCCAATCGCCTGCGCCTCGGCGCGATCGGTGCGCATGAATTTCAGCCGTGCAGGTGTGGCGTGGAACAGATCGCGCAGCGTGATGACCGTGCCGCCGTTCAAGGCCGCGGGGCGTATATTGCCCACCTTGCCGCCCGTTACGGCGATTTCGGCGCCGTCATGCCCGGCGGCGCGAGACGTCACGGTCAGTCGACCTACGGCACCCAAGGACGCCAGAGCCTCGCCGCGAAAGCCGAAGCTGTGGATGTTCAGCAGATCGCTGCCGTCGATCTTGGACGTGGCGTGGCGGGCCAGTGCCAGCGGCAAATCGCCGGGCGTCATGCCGCAGCCGTCGTCGGCCACCCGGATCAGGGTTTTCCCGCCATCCGCGATGTCGACGGAAATGCGCCGCGCGCCCGCATCTATCGCGTTTTCGACCAGTTCCTTGACCGCCGAGGCGGGCCGCTCCACCACTTCGCCGGCGGCGATACGGTTGATCGCGGCGTCGTCCAATTGGCGAATGACAGGGCCGGGGTGGCCGATATGGGGGGCGTGATGCATCATGCCACAAAACCTAGCATATCGGCGTTCGATTCGGCCACCCGATTGCGCTGTGATGCAAGACGTCCGCCGGTGAGCAAAAAATGGCATGTGGGGCTGTGCGCCCTCCACATTCGGGGTAAAGGACGATAGGGTCGTCCCAATCAGGGGCCAAGCCTCGAAACCGGCCGGGCAGGGCATAGATGAGCAATTCAGGACGCCGCAAGCCACCCTTGGTGGCAGACAAGCGCAAACCCAAGACGAAACCCAAGCCGCCGGCCAAGCCGAGCAGCCCGCGCAAGCCGCGTAAACGCGCGGCGACCAAACCGCGTGGCGGAAATTTCCTCACGCGCGGGATCTTTGGCGTGCTGCGCTGGATCTTTCGCATCGTTTGGGGTGTCGGCTGGCGGTTGACGGCTGTTGCGCTGCTGATGCTGGGCGGCTGGGTCGGCTATTACTACTCCACATTGCCCGAAGCCTCGGCCCTGCTGGACGGGCGGGCGCGGGGATCGGTCACACTACTGGACCGCGACAGCGACGTGTTTGCCTGGCGCGGCGATCAGTTCGGCGGGGCGGTGAACGCGCAAGCGGTGTCGAAACACCTGCGCAACGCGGTGATCGCGACCGAGGACAGGCGATTCTACATGCATCCCGGCGTCGATCCTGTCGGCATCGCCAGCGCGATCAGCATCAACCTGAGCGAGGGGCGCGGGCCGCTTTCGGGCCATGGCGGATCGACGCTGACCCAGCAGACAGCCAAGCTTTTGTGCCTTGGCAACGAATATGTCGAGGCCGACTGGGAGAGCCAGACCGCCTACGAGGCCGATTGCCGCCGCGGATCGCTGGGCCGCAAGGCCAAGGAGGCGGTCTATGCGCTGGCAATGGAGGCCAAGTATTCCAAGGAAGAAATCCTGTCGATCTACCTGAACCGGGCCTATCTGGGCGGCGGCGCCTACGGCGCCGAGGCGGCTGCGCAGCGGTATTTCGGCAAACATGCGGCGCAGTTGAACCCGGCCGAGGGCGCGATGCTGGCGGGGCTGTTGACCGCGCCTTCGACGCTGGCGCCGACCAGTAATATCGAGCGTAGCCAGAACCGCGCGTCGGTCGTGGTCGGCCTGATGCGCGATCAGGGGTTCTTGTCGGATTCCGAGGCCGCCGTTGCACTGGCCAATCCCGCCGAACTGTCGCAGGCAGCCGAGCGGCAGGCAGGCGGGTATTTCGCCGATTGGGTCATGTCGTCCGGTCCCGAATTTTTCACGCGCGACACGACCGAGGATGTCATCATCCGCACCACGCTGGACCAGCGCATCCAGCGCGCCGCCGAGGCCGGGCTGGAGGCAGTTTTCGACGAAAAGCTGCGCAAGGGGTCCAAGGTACAGGCTGCGGTTGTCGTCATGTCGTCGGACGGTGCCGTAAGGGCGATGATCGGCGGGCGCCAGACCAAGGTATCGGGCGCGTTCAACCGCGCAACGCAGGCCAATCGGCAGACCGGCAGCAGCTTCAAACCGTTCGTTTATGCGACCGCGCTGGAGCTGGGCTATTCCAGTCAGGACACGGTGGTTGACGAACCGTATTGCATCAACATCCCCGGCTCGGGTCAGTGGTGCCCCAGCAACTACGACAGGCGGTTTCATGGCCGTGTCACGCTGGCCGATGCGTTGAAGAAGTCCTACAACATTCCCGCCGTCAAGGTCGCGGAAAGCGTCGGACTGGACCTGGTCCGCAAGGTCGCCAGCGATTTCGGCATCCAGAGCGATCTGGCCGCCGGCCCCGCGCTGGCGCTAGGCGCGTCGGAAAGCACCCTGCTGGAAATGACGGGCGCCTTTGCCGGTATCCTCAATGGCGGATCGTCCGTGACGCCCTACGGCCTGATCGAGCTGAAGCTGCTGGGATCGGACCAGCCCGTCATGGGCGCGGGCGGCGGTATTGGCGAGCGTGTCATCCGCGAGGATGCCGCGCGCGAACTGACCTGGATGATGAGCCGTGTCGTCGATGGCGGCACCGGAGCACGGGCCAAGCTGCCGGACCGCGAGGCGGCAGGCAAGACGGGCACGACGCAAGCGGCCCGGGATGCGTGGTTCCTGGGCTTTACCGCCGATTACGTGGCGGGCGTGTGGATGGGATACGACGACAATACGCCACTGACCGGCGTCACCGGCGGCGGCCTGCCGGCCGAAATCTGGCGCGAGGTGATGGTGCGCGTCCAGGAGGGCATGCCAGCCACCCCCCTGCCAATGGATCGCCCCCGCGTGCAGCCCGTTCAGCCGCAGGTGGCCGAGCAGCCACAGCAGCAGGGCACCCAAGGCCGCCAGCCCGCCCCACGTCGGCAACAGAACCGCGAGGGACCGATCACCAGCATCCTGCGCCAACTGTTCGGCGGGTAGTCGGGCGGGTCTGCAGGCGCTGGACAAAAAAATGCGCGGCCCCGAAAAGGCCGCGCGCTGAAACTCTTGAAATGCGCGGGGATTATCCCGCCTGACGCAGATCCGCGATCAGCGCGTCGATATTGCCCTGCCTGCGATCCAGCATCGAGCCGATTTCGGTCCGCTCGCTCAGGCGCAGGCTGATGCCTTCGATCACCATGTCGAAAAACAAATCCCGTCCCGACCGGTCCGACACCAGAAACCGCACGTCAAAAGGCGCCTCGCCGCGCAGGTTCACAAGGCCTTGGACTTCGTACCACGATTTCACCGTGCGCACGCCCTGCACCTCGATCTGGCCGCCCACGAATTCCTTGAACCGCTTGCCGTATTTGCGCGCGATATAGCCACGGAATGCTTCGGTAAACGCGCGCATCTGGGCCGCACTGGCGCGGTTGGCGTCGGCGCCCAGCGTGCTGCGCGCGATCAGGTCGACATCCCCGTACTGGCGAAAAATCGCTTCGAAACCGGCGGTCATGGCGGCCGACGATCCGCGCGAGGCGATGACGCGATTGATTTCACCGACCAGGCCGTCGACCAATTGGCGTGCGCCCGCTTTGGTCAGGGCCATGGCGCCGCGCGGTAATGCGGCGACGCAGGCTGCGCCAAGGCCGACGGTCAATATGCTGCGGCGGGTGACATTACTGCTCATAAGGATCCTCAAAATCTGCACTCACGGCGGGGCGCACGGCCTGCGTCGCCGCATCTGACCCGGTTGTATCGTTGGGGTCGAGATAGGCGTCGCTGCCGCCCCTTCCAACCTTGTAGCGGCGATTCTGCAAGTAAAGCGACCGGGTGGCAGCATAGCTGTCGGCGCTGTCATCGAGGACCGAGTTGATGGATTCACTGTAGCGCCCGCGCCCGGTCAGAGCCCGCGCGCCGCGCGCTGTGGTGGTATAATAGATCTCGGGTTCTTCGATCACATAGCCAAGCGGGTTGGTGAACAAGTCCACCACACGCCCCGCCACTGCCCGGCTGGTCGACGGTCCCAGCAGCGGCAATTCGATATAAGGCCCTTCGTTCACGCCCCATGTATAGAGCGTCTGCCCGAAATCGGCATCGGTCGCGGCGGGCATGTTGAGTTTCGTCGCGACGTCGATCATGCCACCAAGGCCCAGCGTCGAGTTGACAAGAAACCGGTAGAAATCCGAGGTCATGCCCACGCCGTTGCCCTGCAGTGCGCTGTTCACCATGGCGCCGGGCAGCGACAGGTTGGTCGCGAAATTGCTGATCGCCGTTTCGGCGGGGTCGGGCATAATGGCGCTATATCCCTGAGCTACAGGGCGTATAATTGCGCGGTCGACCCGTTTGGAGTTTTCGTGATTGATGCGATTCGATTCCTCGAAGGGATCGTATGGCGCCGCGCGCGTCAGCGCCGGGTCGGGCGAGGCGCAGGCCCCAAGCAGCGCCAGCGCCGTGGCACAAACGACCGCGCGAGGCGTCCAAGTCGCGGAAATAATGGAAAGTCTTGTCAACTGATCACCTTTGGCCAGACTTGATCCGCCACCGTGCAGCGGTGCGAACTTCTGAAAAATGGCACCGTGTCAAAAGGGTGCCGCGACAGGAGCGATGATGATTGCGCGCACACCTTGCCCGCAGGCGCGCCAGCGCCCAGCGCTCTATCCTTCGCGAGTTACCGTTTTTCGCGTCTGCGCGCAAGTATGGCCACTGCCGCGCCGTTTCGCCTGTTCCCTGTTTTTGCCGTTTTCATCTGCCGCCCCAAGCGTTAGCGTCCGGCCCGGAACGATCCGTATCAACCCATCATTCAAGGAGCACGGCACATGGGGAAATTCGAGACGAAACTGGCCGAGATGGGCGTCACCCTGCCGGACGCGCCGGCCCCGGCGGCCAATTATGTGCCGTTCGTGCAGGTTGGCGATATCGTCTATGTGTCGGGGCAGATCTCGCAGGACGCATCCGGCCTGCTGACCGGCAAGCTGGGCGATGACGTGGACGTCGCCGCTGGTGCTGCCGCGGCGCGCGCGTGCGCGATTTCGCTGCTGGCGCAGGTCAAGGCGGCCTGTGGCGGCGATCTGGACCGGCTGGTGCGGGTGGTGAAGCTGGGCGGCTTCGTCAATTCGACGCCCGAGTTCACCCAGCAACCGCAGGTCATCAACGGCGCGTCCGATTTCCTGGCCGAGGCGCTGGGCGACGCGGGCAAGCATGCGCGTGCTGCCGTCTCCGCTGCCTCGCTGCCGCTGGGTGTTGCGGTCGAAATCGAAGGCGTGTTTCAGATCGCATGACGGCCCTCGATCCGGCCTTTCTGCGGCTGCCGCTGGCCCACCGTGCCTTGCACGATCTTCGGGCGGGGCGGCCAGAAAATTCCTGTGCGGCGATCCGTGCGGCGGTGGATGCAGGCTACGGCATCGAGATCGACGTGCAGGTGTCGTCGGACGGCGTCGCCATGGTGTTTCATGACGACGATCTGGATCGACTGACGGATGCCACCGGTCCGGTCCGCGCGCGCAGCGCGGCCGGGCTGGGGGGCATCCCGCTGAAAGGCTCGGATGAGGGCATCCCGACACTGGCCGAAGTGCTGGCGCTGGTCGCAGGGCGTGTGCCGCTGCTGATCGAGGTGAAGGACCAGCACGGCCAGATGGGCCCGGTGGATGGCGTGCTGGAGCAGGCCGTCGCACGCGATCTGATGGGTTACAGCGGCCCCGTCGCCGTGATGTCGTTCAATCCCCATTCCGTTATCGCGCTAAGGAATGCCGCCCCGAATGTGCCGCGCGGGCTTGTCAGCGGCGCCTTCAGGCCCGAGGATTGCCCCGAACTGCCCGAAAATATGCGCGCCCGGCTGCGCGGCATCCCTGATTATGCCGAGGCGGGCGCCTGTTTCATCAGTCACAGGTGGGACGATCTGGACCGCCCCCGCGTGCGCGATCTGGCCGCAGCGGGGGCTGCGATCCTGTGCTGGACTATCCGCAGCAGGCAGTCCGAAGCTGCCGCGCGCCGTGTGGCCGCGAATATCACGTTCGAGGGGTATCTGCCGGATCTGCAACCTTGAATTGCGCACCGGAAGGCACAGGTTAAGCCGGGGCAGCGGGGCGACCAAACCATGACAACCGGCAGCGAAATCACCATCCGCGCCCATGGCGACCTGAGCGGAATTTCCGCCGCCGCGTGGGACGCCTGTGCCTGCCCCGAGGCGGCGGCGTGCGGTCGCCCCGCCGATCCCTTTACCACCTACCGGTTTCTCAAGGCGCTGGAGGATAGCGGCTCGGTCGGGGTCGGCACTGGCTGGCAGGCGCAATACCTGACTGCCGAGACGGGCGGGCAGATTATTGCCTGCGCGCCGCTTTACGCCAAATCGCACAGTCAGGGCGAATACGTCTTTGATCACGGGTGGGGCGATGCCTATCAGCGGGCCGGCGGGCGCTACTACCCCAAGATGCAGATGGCGGTGCCGTTCACGCCGGTGACGGGCCGCCGTTTCCTGACCCGTCCGGGGTTTCAGGATATGGGCCGCGCCGCGCTGATGCAGGGCGCCGTGCAGATCGCCGAGGGCAACGCGCTGTCATCGCTGCACATTACCTTTTGTACCGAAGACGAGGCCAGGGCCGGCGCCGATATGGGCCTGATGCAGCGCACCGGGCAGCAGTTTCACTGGGTGAACGACGGCTATGGTGATTTTGACGCATTCCTTGCCGTTCTAAGTGCGCGCAAGCGCAAGAATATTCGCAAGGAACGGCGCATCGCGCAGGATTTCGGCGGGCAGATCGTGCACCTGACCGGGGACGCGATAGAGCCCGCGCATTGGGACGCGGTCTGGCAGTTCTATCAGGATACCGGCGCGCGCAAATGGGGCACACCCTACCTGACGCGCGCCTTTTTCGACATCGCGAATCAGACCTTGCGGGATGACATTCTGTTGATCCTTGCGCTGCGGGATGGGCAACCGGTGGCGGGTGCGGTAAACTTCATCGGTGCATCGGCATTATATGGCCGCTACTGGGGCTGCGCCGAGGATCATCCGTGCCTGCATTTCGAGCTGTGTTACTATCAGGCGATTGACTACGCGCTGACCCATGGCCTGACCCGGGTCGAGGCCGGCGCGCAGGGCGAGCATAAGCTGGCCCGTGGATACCTGCCCGTGCCCACCCGTTCGCTGCACTGGATCCGTGATGCGGGTTTTGCCGAAGCGGTGGCGCAGTTTTTGCGCGCCGAGGGCGCGGCGGTAGAGCAGGATATAGAGATACTGACGTCCTACGGGCCGTTCAGGAAAACCCCGAAGGAGGATCACCAATGACCGAGAAGCTCAGCGATACCGCGCGTACGACCATGATCGACCCTCTGCTGAACGAGGGATGGAGCCTGGTTGACGGGCGCGATGCGATTACCAAGGAGTTCAAGTTCGCAGATTTCACAGAGGCGCTGGGCTGGATGGTGCGCGCCGGCGTCTGGGCCGAAAAATGGAACCACCATCCCGAGTGGAGCAACGTCTATAACAAGGTTTCGGTGACGTTGAGCACGCATGATGTCGACGGGTTGAGCGCGCTGGACGCGAAACTGGCACGTAAAATGGATATTCTGGCGGGCTGACAGCGGCGCGCGGGCGAAAATTCGCGAATTTTCGGGGTGGTTTTGCAAGCGGCGGCGCGGATGGTAGACGCCGCCGCTTTTGGTGGGAAGAGAAGAGGGGCGTTGCGCGCGTTTCGCCTCAAGTGAGTGTCTCAAGTTTAAGGCGAAACGCTTTAGGATATTTTCAGCAAGAAGAGTGGGCGCTTACATCGCTTCCAGGAGAGCCTCGCCTGCGGATACGTTACACAGGCCCGGGTTTTCCTCTTCGTGGAGCAGCGTGACGGTACCATCCTCGACCAGCATCGCGTAGCGCTTTGAGCGGTCGATCAGGCCGGCCGGGGGGGCGGTGAAGTCCATGCCCATCGCCTTGGTGAAGGTGCTTTCGGCGTCGCCCAGCATGGTGATGCCGGCGGCGGTGGCGCCTGTCGCCTCGCCCCATGCGCCCATGACGAAGGGGTCATTGACCGAGATGCAGATGATCTCGTCCACGCCTTTGGCGGCGAATTGGTCTGCGGTGCGCACGAAACTGGGCACGTGTGCGGTGGTGCAAACGCCGGTATAGGCCCCCGGAACGGCAAAGATCACCACCTTGCGGCCGGCTGTCTGGGCTGCCAGATCGACAGGTTCTGGGCCGTCTGCGCCAAGGCGGGTGAGGGTGGCGGTGGGCAGTTTGTCGCCCTTGGAAATGGACATGATCGCATCCTGACTGTTGATTGCACTGATATGGCCAATCGATATAGGCTATGTGCTGGCTGAGCCAATGAAAAGTACTGGCGCCCCAAGCGGACAGGAGCGGGACATGTCGAATATCGTGGTCATCGGTGCGGGGCAGGCGGGTGCGTCGCTGGTCGCACGTTTGCGCAAGAACGGGCATGAGGGCACGATCACGCTGATCGGTGAAGAGACGTCGCCGCCCTACCAGCGCCCACCGCTGTCCAAGGCGTATCTGCTGGGGGATATGGATCTGGAGCGGCTCTATCTGCGTCCGTTGAGTTATTACGCGGAGGTGCGTGTTGATCTGCGTCTGGGCACACGGGTGGATCGGATAGACCCTGCCACGCGGCAGGTGCATATCGGGGATGAGGTGGTGCCTTTTGACACGCTTGTGCTGACCACGGGGTCGGCGCCCCGGCGCCTGCCTGCTGCTATTGGCGGCGCTCTGGAGGGCGTGCATGTGGTGCGCGATCTGACCGATGTGGATGCGATGGAACCGCGGTTTGGCCCCGGCGCGAAGGTTCTGATCGTCGGTGGCGGTTATATCGGGCTGGAGGCGGCGGCGGTTGCGGCCAAGAAGGGCCTGAACGTCACGCTGGTCGAGATGGCCGAGCGGATCCTGCAACGGGTCGCGGCCCCGGAGACGTCGGATTTCTTTCGCGCGCTGCACCGCGAGAACGGCGTCGATATTCGCGAAGGTGTGGGGCTGGACCGGTTGCTGGGCGAGGGGCATGTTTCCGGCGCGCGGCTGAGTGACGGGACCGAAATCGAGGTGGATTTCGTCATCGTCGGGGTTGGCATCGCACCCGGCACCGCACTGGCCGAGGCGGCGGGTCTGGAGATCGACAATGGCATCAAGGTGGATGCGCAGGGCCGCACCAGCGATCCGGCGATCTGGGCAGCGGGCGATTGTGCGTCCTTCCCGCATGGCGAAGGGCGGTTGCGTCTGGAAAGCGTGCCGAACGCTATCGACATGGCCGAATGCGTTGCGGACAACATCATGGGCGCGGGCAAGGTATATGTGCCGCAGCCGTGGTTCTGGTCGGATCAGTATGACGTCAAGTTGCAGATCGCCGGGCTGAATGTGGGCTATGACCGCATTATCGCGCGACCCGGCAGCAGCGAAGGCTCGGCGTCGTTCTGGTATTACGCGGGCGATCGCCTGCTGGCTGTGGATGCGATGAACGAGCCGCGCGCCTACATGGTGGGAAAACGGCTGATCGATGCTGGAAAATCGCCGTCGCCTGACGCCGTGACGGATCCCGAAACCGACCTCAAATCTTTGCTGAAGTGAGGATCATCGCCGGAGAGGCGCGCGGCCGCCGCCTGGCCGCGCTGGGCAAGGGCGACGCCGCCGCGCAGCTGCGCCCCACGTCCGACCGGGTGCGCGAAAGCCTGTTCAGCGTTCTGACGGGATTGGGCGTGGTCGAGGATGCCGAGGTGCTGGACCTCTTTGCCGGTACGGGTGCGCTGGGGCTGGAGGCGCTGTCGCGCGGCGCGACATCGGCCCGTTTTGTGGAAAATGGGCGCACCGCGCTGGGTTTGCTGGATCAGAACATCCGCCTGACGGGCATGGCGGATCGCGCAACGGTGCTGCGCCGTGATGTCGGGCGTCTTGGCCCTGTCTCGGGCGCGCCCGTGACGCTGGTGTTCATGGACCCACCCTATGGCCGCGGTCTGGGCGAGGTGGCACTGGGCGCCGTGATCGCCGGTGGCTGGCTGGCCCCCGGCGCCCTGATCGTGTGGGAGGAAAGCGCAGCGATCACCCCGCCAACCGGCTGCACCCTGCGCGACCAGCGCCGTTATGGCGATACGCAGATTTCGCTGATGGACTGGGCGGGATAGCAGGCGGGGGTGCCCAGCGTTCAGAACGGCAGGTCGCGCCCTTCAAGGACGTGAAACGGATAGGCCTTGCCGTCCATCACCCAGGCAAAGCCTGCATCGGTGTGCAGCACAGTGTATCCGGTCCAGCCGACTGCGTCGAAAAAGCTCTCATATTGATGGCTTTCCGGGTTGACGCGCCACTTGCCTGTCAGGGGGTCGGCGTTCGCGGGGACGAAGATTGTCGTTCCATCGGGGGCGAAATAGGATTTATAGGCAGTCCCGTCCCACTGTCCTTCGACGGTGTTGCCCGACAGGAGGCGCGCGATCTCGTCGGCGCTCATTCTGGTTTCCTGAGCAAAGGCAGACGCACCCAAGCTGCTCAGTGCGAGCACGCAGAGCGCGGCGGCGTTGAAGAAAAAGCGACGTCTCATGGCGGTGATGTCCTTTTGTCTACGGTCGGAACTGACCCCGCGATATGCCGGTTGGCTTGCCCCGCAAGGTTCAACCGAGTGAGGATAGCGCAGCACCGGGCATTTTCAAGCTGCCTCTGAGCGGCGCGGCTGGATCAGGATGGCGCGAAAATCGTTGACGTTGGTCAGCGTCGGGCCGGTCACGACCTGCGCGCCCAGTGCCCCGAAAAAGCTGTGGGCGTCATTCTGTGCCAGAGCATCGGCGGGGTCGACGCCGCGCTGCGCGGCGCTGGGCAAGGTGTCCGGGCCGACTTGGGCACCGGCGACTTCGGCGGCGCCGTCGACGCCGTCGGTATCGCAGGCGATGGCGCTGATGCCCGGCGCGCCGTTCAGCGCAATGGCCAGTGCCAGCGCATATTCGGCATTGGGTCCGCCGATGCCATTTCCGCGCCGCGTCACCGTCAACTCGCCCCCGGTGAGCAGAAGGATGGGCGCGTTGCCCGGTGCCATGTCGGCCTGAACCTCCAGTGCCTGCTGCGCGTGCAGGGCGGCGACCTCGCGCGCCTCGCCCTCCAGATCGTCTGCACCGATCCGGGCGTCCAGCCCTTCGGTGCGGGCCAGTTCGGCAGCGGCGGCCAGCGATTGAGACGGTGCGGCGTACATGACGTTCTGCACATGCGAGAGGCGGGAATCACCCGGAGGGACCGCATCGCCCGGCCCCGTCAATGCGGTGCGCACGGATGCGGGAATGTCGATGCCGTAACGGTCGAGAATCGCCAGCGCGTCCTGTGGTGTGCTGCCTTCGCCCACGGTCGGTCCCGATCCGATCATCGCCGGATCGTCCCCCGGCACGTCCGATATCAGCAGTGCCAGCATAGGCGCAGGATGGGCGGCGGCGGCCAGCCGCCCGCCTTTGACGCGGCTCAGATGCTTGCGCACCATGTTCATCTGCCCGATGGGCGCGCCCGAGGCCAGCAGCGCCTGATTGACCGCCTGCTTTTCGGCCAGCGTGATGGTGCCGGCCGGGGCGACCAGCAGCGCCGACGCCCCGCCCGAGATCAGCGCCAGCACGAAATCGTCTTCGCCGGCGCCGTGCAGTAGCGCCATCATATCGGTGGTGGCTGCCAGCCCGGCGGCGTCCGGCACCGGATGGGCCGCCTCGACGATGCGCACGCCCTTGCAGGGCCGACCATAGCCGTAGCGGGTGATGACCAGCCCCTCGCAGGGGCCCCATTCGGCCTCGACCGCCTCGGCCATGCGAGCCGACGCCTTGCCCGCCCCGACCACCAGAACGCGCCCGGCGGGGCGGGGCGGCAGGGAGGTGGCCAGGCTTTGCATCGGGTCGGCGACCTCGACCGCGCGGTCAAACAGGCGGCGCAAGAGCGTTGCGGAATTATCGGTCACGGGGCGGCCTCATTTTTATGTCACAGCGGCTATGTTAGCGATCACATGCGCCGACAGACAAGAGCTTTGTGCATGTGGGGTGCCGCCCGCGCGCTTGACAATGGCGGGGCGCCGCGCGACAGAGCGGCCATGTTCATGACCTTTCTTCACGTGGCTCTGGGCGGTGCCATCGGCGCCAGCCTGCGTTTTGGCGCTGGGCTGTGGCTTGCGCGCATGGCAATACCCAACTTACCGCTGGCCGTGATGTCGGTCAATGTCATCGGATCGTTCCTGATGGGCGCGTTTGCCGTCTGGTCGCTGGAGCGCGGACATGAGGCCCTTAACCCGTTCGTGATGACCGGTATTCTGGGTGGGTTCACCACCTTTTCGGCGTTCTCGCTCGAGGTGCTGACTCTTATCGAACTGGGGGAATTCGCCATGGCGCTGCTGTATGTCGCGCTGTCAGTGGGACTGTCGATTGGCGCCTTGGCGCTGGGATTATGGTTAATGCGGGGTGTGCTGGCATGAGCGGCGTTCAGACGATCTATGTATCAAAGGACGACACGGATCAGCGGTTGGACCGCTGGTTGCGTCGCCAGTTTCCGCATTTGCAGCAGGGCCGTATCGAGAAGATGTGCCGCAAGGGCGACCTGCGCGTCGATGGCGGTCGGGTCAAGGCCGCGACGCGGCTGGAGGTGGGGCAGGCCGTCCGCATCCCGCCGCTGCCCGACCCGGCCGAGGCAAACGCGCGGGCGCGCGCCCACGTCACCGATGCCGACGCGGCGATGATCCGCGCCTGCGTGATCTACCGTGACGATCACGTGATCGCGCTGAACAAGCCGCCGGGGTTGCCGGTGCAGGGCGGCTCGAAACAGACGCGCCATGTTGATGGTCTGGCCGAGGCCCTGCGCTTTGGCATGGAAGAAAAGCCGCGGCTGGTGCACCGGCTGGACAAGGATACCTCCGGCGTTCTGGTGCTGGCCCGCACGCGCGAGGCGGCCAAGGGGCTGACCGCCGCGTTCCGCCATCGCAACACCCGCAAGCTGTACTGGGCCGCCGTTGCCGGTGTGCCGACGCCGCGCATGGGCACGATCAAGTTCGGTCTGGTCAAGGCGCTCGGCCACGGCGCCAAGGGCGAGGGCGAAAAGATGCACGCCCTGCATCCGCGCGATGTCGAGGACACCCCCGGCGCGAAACACGCCACCACCGATTACGCAGTGCTGGAGGCGGTGGGCGCGCGGGCATCCTGGTGCGCCTTGGTGCCGGTTACGGGCCGCACCCATCAATTGCGTGCGCATATGGCCGAGCTGGGGCATCCGGTGGTTGGCGATGGCAAATATGGCGGTTCGGGGCAGGAAAACCTGGGCGATGGCTGGGGCGCGCAACTGGGCGGCGACATCAGCAAGAAGCTGCATCTGCATGCCCGCTCGCTGAAGATCGAGCATCCGGTGACGCGCGCGATGTTGCATCTGACCGCGCCGCTGCCAGCGCATATGCAGCATACCTGGGACACCTTCCAATGGTCGCCCGCCGACGTGCCCGCCGATCCGTTCGAGGGACTGGAATGACGGCACCGCTGCGCCTGATCATTTTCGACGTGGATGGTACGCTGGTCGACAGTCAGGGCGATATCGTCGCGTCCATGCACCACGCCTTTGCCGAGGTTGGCGCACCCGTGCCTGACCGCGCGGCGATCATAGGCATTATCGGGCTGTCGCTGGATGTGGCGATGGCGCGGCTTGCACCGGATCTTGGGCCAGCTGCGCATGATGCCCTCGTCGAAGGGTACAAGCGCAGCTACATGGGCCTGCGCGCGCAGGCGGGCGCGGCGCAATCCTCGCCGTTGTTTCCCGGCACGCGCGGCATGCTGGAGGCGCTGGCCGCGCGGAATGATCTGCTGCTGGGTGTCGCCACCGGCAAATCGCGTCGCGGGCTGGACAAACTGCTGGAGGGGCACGGCCTGAATGGCCTGTTTGTCACAGAGCAGGTCGCCGATCATCACCCGTCAAAACCTCACCCGGCCATGCTGCACACCGCGCTGGCCGAGACGGGGACAGACCCGCGCGATGCGGTGATGATCGGGGACACGACATACGATATGGACATGGCCCGCGCGGCCGGTCTGCGCTGCATCGGCGTTGAATGGGGATATCACCCCGCCGCCGATCTGCGGGCCGACCACATGTTGACCGGTTGGGCCGATCTGCCCGGCTGCCTTGCGCAAATGTGGGGCGTGCCGGCATGACCGAGTGGGCCGCCAAGAGGTTCTGGACGGGCGCGACCGTTACCGAAGCGGAAACGGGCTATGGCATCGCGCTGGATGGCCGCGCGGTGAAAACACCGGCAAAGATGCCGCTGGCCGTGCCGACCCGCGCGCTGGCTGCTGCCATCGCCGCCGAGTGGGACGCCGTGGGCGAGCGGATAGATCCGCGCGCCATGCCGATGACCCGCTCGGCCAATGCCGCCATCGACAAGGTCGCACATCAGCACGGCGAAGTGGCCGACATGATCGCCGCCTATGGCGGGACGGATCTGCTGTGCTACCGCGCCACCAACCCGCAGGAACTGGTCCTGCGCCAGTCCGAGGAATGGGATCCGTTGCTGGATTGGGCCGATTCGGCGCTGGGCGTGCGGCTACGCCCGGTCACGGGCGTAATGCCCGAGGCGCAGGATCCTGCGGCGCTGGCCGCATTGCGCGCGCGTGTCCATGCGCACGATCCGTTCGCTCTTGCCGCGCTGCATGATCTGGTGGCGTTGTCGGGATCGCTGATCATCGGGCTGGCGGCAGAGGCAGATGCACGGGACATCGCAACGCTCTGGCAAGTCTCGCGTCTTGACGAGGCATGGCAAGCCGAACTGTGGGGCGCGGACGAAGAGGCCGAGGACATGGCCGCCGTCAAGCGCGCGGCGTTTTTACACTCTAAGGAATTTTTCCTGCTTCTGGGTGAAGCCAGTGCCCCGTCAACCCCTACCTAACTTGGGGTCAAGGGGTGAATAGGCAACTACTTTTGATCATGCGATACTTGACCTAGAAGAGTAAACTCCGCCAGACTGTGCCGCACTGTGTGGGCCTGTTCTTGCTGTTTTTCCTTGGTCTGTGCACGCCAAAAAAAATCCACTCGATTATGAAGTGTGAAAAATCAGGAAGAGTAACGATGAACAAATCTGCAATTCTCGGCGCGCTGGCATTGGTTTGCCTTTCCGCCGGGGCCTCTGGCGCTGGGACGCTGGATGATGTGAAGGCGCGTGGTACGCTGAATTGTGGCGTCACGACAAGGCTTGTGGGCTTTGCCGCGCAGGATGCGAACGATGAATGGCAGGGCTTTGACGTGGCAATCTGCCGGGCGGTTGCCGCTGCGGTGCTGGGCGATCGCAACGCTGTCAAATTTGTCCCGACGACCGGCAAGACGCGCTTTGACGCATTGTCCACGACGGAAGTTGATCTTTTGGCGCGGAACACGACATGGACGTTCAGCCGCGATGTTGACGAGAGGTTTGAGTTCGTCGGCGTCAATTATTACGATGGTCAGGGGTTCCTGGTCCCAAAGGAAATGCCCGTTACGTCTGCCAAGGATCTGAATGGCGCGACGATCTGCGTTCTGAACGGCAGTACGTCCGACCTGAATCTGGCCGATTATTTCCGCAAGAACAATATGGGTTTCAAACGCTTGGCGGTCGAGAGCAACGTAGAGGGCCAGAAGGAGTATCTGGTCGGCGCCTGCGATGCCTATACCGCCGACATGTCTGGTCTGGCCTCGATCCGGGCCACATTCGAAGTGCCGGGCGAGCATATCCTGCTACCAGAAATCATCTCGAAAGAGCCGCTTGCGCCGCTGGTTCGCCAGGGCGACAGCGAGTGGGCCGATGTCGTCCGCTGGACGCTGAACGCGCTGATCGCCGCCGAGGAACTGGGCATCACCAGTGCCAATATTGTCGAGCTGTCGGCGCAGGTCGGCGACGTACCTGAAATCAACCGGATCCTCGGCACCGAGGGCAATCTGGGCGAGCAGCTGGGCCTTACCGCGGACTGGGCCAAGAATGCGATCATTGCCGGCGGCAACTATGGCGAGATCTTTGAGAAGAACATCGGCGAAGCCTCACCCATCGGTCTGGCGCGCGGTTTGAACGCACAATGGACGGATGGTGGCCTGCTGTATGCGCCCCCCTTCCGCTAAATATATCTGCCCCAAGGGCAGAGCTGTACAGGATACTTGAATCGCGATTCTTGTTGACGTCAGGGTAGGGGCTTATTCTACTTCCTCCGACACCCTTTTGCGGAATACCTCGGCGGGTCTCTTCCAGCCGAGGTATTTGCGGGGGTGCGTTGTTGGGGCGATCACTGATCATCTTCGTGGATCAGGGCCAGATCGTAGAACAGAACCGAGCCGGAGGCGTTTTTCAACAACCCCAGATCCGAACGCACGCAGCCGTTTCTGAGGCAGTTTTAGGGCGCTGACGCGAATGGCCACCGGGCGCGGCGCTACGCCCGGCTCAGCGGTGGAAATACGTCATGTGAAACGCCGACTGTTCGGGATCGCGCCCAAACGTCTGCGACACCGGGCAGACACGCCGGGCCTTGCAGCCCTCAGACAGGCAATCCCTGCCTGCCTGGGTATTCAGAAATCCATGGCAGGCCGCAACGTCATAGCCCCGTGCGGCACTTAGCGCATCCACCGGGCACGCGGTCATGCAGGGCTGATCCGCGCAAGTCTCGCAGGGCGACCGTCCCGTCGCAGGCAGCACGATTTTCTGCGAAAATCGCAGCGCGCCGCGATAGGATACCATCATTCCGGCAACGTCATGCACCAGCATCCCCGCCGGGCTTTGCCATGCGCGGCCCGACTCCACCGCCCAGCGCAAGAACGGCAAATACGGCGGCCCGCCAAATGGAAATAGCGCCTCGGCCCCCAGTGCCAATGCAAGATCGCCGATCACCCGCCGCGACCAGCGATCGATAGGGTCGGGGGCGCCGTCCTGCATTTCCGGGGTGGCGATCATCATCGGCCAGAAACCGGGTGAGGGCCCCAGCAGAATTACTGTGCCGTCATCCTCATGCACGCCGCCCATGACATCGAGGCAATGCCCGGCGGCGGCCCGGACGATGTCATCGTAATCCGGCGCGTTCATGCGCGGATCATCGAGCCTGCGCCATGGTCCGTGAACAGCTCCAGCAGCGGCGCGTTGGGCACGCGGCCATCCAAAATAACGACCGCCCGCACGCCGCCCTCTATTGCATGCAGGGCCGTCTCTGTCTTGGGGATCATGCCGCCCGAAATCGTGCCATCGGCGGTCATCGCGCGCACCTGATCCGCCTTGAGGTCGGTGATCACATTGCCATCGGCATCGCGCACCCCGTCGACATCGGTCAGCAACAGCAGGCGGTCAGCCTTCAGCGCAGCCGCAATGGCGCCCGCCATCGTGTCGCCGTTGATATTGTAGGTCTCGCCATTTCGGCCTGCGCCAAGGGGGGCGATCACCGGGATCGCATCGTCGCGGAACAGCGTTTGCAGAATGCCCGGATCGATCTTGCTGGGCACGCCGACCAGCCCCAACGCGGGATCGGCCGGATCGCATGTCACCAGATGCGCGTCCTTGCCCGACAGACCCACGGCGCGCCCGCCCTGCGCATTGATCGCCTGCACGATCCGCTTGTTCACGCGGCCCGACAGGACCATTTCCACCACTTCCATCGTGGCCTCATCTGTCACCCGTTTGCCGTTCACGAAGTCGGATTGGATCGCCAGTTTCTCCAGCATTTCGTTGATCATGGGGCCGCCGCCATGCACGATCACCGGATTCACGCCGACCTGCCGCATCAGCACGACGTCGCGCGCGAATGTCTCCATCGCTGCGTCGTCACCCATCGCGTGGCCGCCGAACTTGATGACGACGATCGCCTCGTCGTAGCGTTGCAGATAGGGCAGGGCCTCGCTCAGGGTGCGGGCGGTCGAAATCCAGTCACGGTTCATGTCACGTTGCTTCATCGTTTGATCCATCCTCGGTCCGTTATCCCCACTCGCGGCGCGGTGCGCAAGGCTCAGACCAGATCAGCAATGGTGGCGCGCAGCGTGGCGATGCCCTCGCCCTTTTCGCTGGAGGTCAGGATCATCTCGGGGAAGGCGGCTGGATGGCGCGCAAGCTGCCCGCGCACCTGTGTCAGGATATCGTCCAGTGCCGTGCCGCGCAGCTTGTCCGCCTTGGTCAGCACCACCTGAAACGTGACTGCTGCGCTGTCGAGCAGTGACATGATTTCGTGATCCACGGCTTTGACGCCGTGACGCGTATCGATCAACACGAACGCGCGGCGCAGGTTCTGGCGCCCTGACAGGTAGCGTTTCAGCAGCGCCTGCCATTTTTCGACGACCGGTAGCGGCGCGTTGGCATAACCATAGCCGGGCAGATCGACGAGGTAATGACTATCGGCCAAGGTGAAAAAGTTCACCTCCTGCGTGCGGCCCGGTGTGTTCGATGCCCGCGCCAGTGCCTTGCGGCCCGTCAACGCGTTGATCAGCGTCGATTTTCCCACGTTCGAACGGCCGGCAAAGCAGACCTCGATCCGGTCCGCCTCGGGCAGGCCCGACATGGCGACGACGCCCTTCAGGAAATCCGTTTCGCCCGCGAACAGGATGCGGCCCCGCTCGGCGGCATCCTGCTCGGGCTCATCCGCAATGGGGAAGGGAAGCGTTTCCATCACAGAACCTCTGCGGTGTCTTGAACGGCGATCTCGCCGCCCTGCATTACAACGGCGTAAACGCCGAATTCCTGAGTGCCCCGATATGTCTTCAACGCGCCCAGCGTATCGGCGTCCCGTTCGCCCGTCTGCGGGTTCGCGGCGGTGGCAAGGCAGCGCACGATATGCTCGCGCACCTCCAGTTTGGTACCGCCGATATGCAACGTTTTGCCGATCCACTCCCGCTCGGTCCAGGGGGCCAGACCGTCCAGAACAATATTGGCGCGCCAGCGCGTCAGATCCAGATCCTGCCCGATCTTCTCCGAAAGATCACGGCTTGAGGCGCTGTTGACGATGCTGACGGAGGCAAAATCGCTGTCGGTGATGCCGCGGTCCGTTGCCTGTACGAGGCGCGCCGGTGCTGCCCGGTCTTCGGGCATCAAAGGGCGGACCCAATCCAGAAACGCCTGCGCGTCGCCGTCCGGATCGAACGTCAGATCGGGGCGGTCGGGGTGGCGCAGCGTGACGGTGCCGGCTGCTTCATCCGACACCGCGCTGATCGCCATGAGTTGCGGCGCCTTTGCTGCGCGGGTGAAGTTCTGGCATGGCGCCCAGCCCGTATCGCTGACGCGGGCCTGTTCATGGGCGACGGCCCAGCGGCGATCCCACGGGATCGTTTCCCCTTCGGTCAGGATCACGCGGCCCAGCGCCTCGCGACCATGGGCCTTGATCGGGTGCCGCCAGATCGCGCCCACGCGCGCCGTCATTTATCGCCCTTGGTCGTCTTACCCGGCGCCTCGGTCTTCGGCTTGCGCTTGAACCCATCGAGGATGTTGCCGAACACGTCAGGCTTGTAGCCTTGGCTGCGCATGATCGCATATTGTTGCGTAAAGGTGATCGTGTTGTTCGCGATCCAGTACAGCACGAGGCCGCTGGCAAACTGGCCCAGCATGAACATGAACACCCATGGCATCCAGGCAAAGATCATCTTTTGCGTGGCGTCGTTCGGTGTCGGGTTCAGCTTTTGCTGCAGCCACATCGAGATACCCAGAAGGATCGGCAGCACACCCAGCGAAACGATGGCCAGCGGCGAATCGGCGCCGGGGGCCGCGTAGGGCAGCAGGCCGAACAGGTTCAGGATCGACGATGGGTCCGGCGCGCTGAGGTCTTGGATCCAGCCCAGCCACGGCGCATGGCGCAGCTCCAGCGTGACGAAGATCACCTTGTAGAGCGAGAAGAAGATCGGGATCTGAAGCAGGATGGGCAGGCAGCCCGATGCGGGGTTCACCTTTTCCTTCTTGTAAAGCTCCATCATCGACTTTTGCATTTTCTGCTTGTCGTCGCCGGCCTCTTCCTTGAGCTTTTCCATCTTCGGCTGCAGCTCTTTCATGCGCGCCATGGACACGTATGATTTGTAGGCCAGCGGCAGCAAAAGCGCCTTGATCATCAGCGTCAGGCCGATGATGGCCCAGCCCATGTTGCCGATCATGTTGTTCAGGTAGTGGAGGACGGCAAAGATCGGCTTGGTCAGGAAAAAGAACCAGCCCCAATCGATGGAATCGACGAATCTGTCGACGCCGTCATCGTTCTGATACTCGCGGATCGTCTTCCATTCCTTGGCACCGGCGAACACCTCCAACCGGGTGCTGGCGCTTTCGCCGGGGGCGAGGGTCTGGGTCGGCATACGTGTGGTGGTCTGGTAGATATCGCGCGCTGAATCATGCAGCGTGGTGACGTTGAAGCCGCCCGTGTCGCGCGGAATCAGCGTCGTCATCCAGTATTGATCGGTTATGCCGGTCCAGCCGTTCTGCTCGACCGCGATGGTGCGGACATTGTTGGCCGGGTCGAAATCGTCGTAATCGGTTTCCGTCAACTCGCCGTCGGCCATACGGATGCCGCCCTCGTGCAGGATGAAGAAACTCTTCAGATCCTTGGGCAATCCGTGGCGCGCCAGAATGCCGTATGGCGCCAGCGACACCGTGTCGGTTCCGGTGTTGCGGGCCGATTGCTGGATGTCGAACATGTATTTGTCGTCGACCGAGATGGTGCGGGTGAATTGCAGGCCTGCGCCGTTGTCCCAGGTCAGCGTCACAGGCGTTTCGGGCGTCAGAATCGCGCCATCCTCGACCTGCCAGGACGTGTTCGCGCCCGGTACGAGGTCGCGGTCCAGTCCAGTGCCCGGCGCCCAACCAAACAGGGCGTAATAGGGCGCATCGCTCCCGACGGGCGACAGAAGATCGACAATTTTCGAGTCGGGCTTGATCGTCTCGCGATAATTTTTCAGCGACAACTGATCAATGCGGCCGCCCTGCAGCGAAATGCTGCCTTTCAGGCTGGGCGTGTCGATTTCGACGCGCGGTGCATCCGCGACCTGTAGGTCGGTGTTGTCGGCGTCGGGCGCTGCGCCGGGGGTGCCATCAGCCACGCCGGGTGCGGCAGCGATACCCGGCTCAACCGCGGGGCCATCTGCTGGCTGGCTGGTTGCGGCAGGCGCACTGACATCCTCCGGGGGGGCGTCCGGGGCTGGGAACAGCACGAACCACAGCATGATCACGACGAAGCTCAGCGCGGTGGCGAGAATTAGGTTCTTGTTCTGATCGTCCATTCCTGGAGGCCACTCATCTGTTGGGAAGTCACGGGTGGTTCAACAGAGTGCGGCCCCAAAGGTCAAGGAGATTCCGGGCAAAGCGTCCATCCGGCACAGGGTTCATCGCGTTCTTCAACTGATCCGGCGGCGAATTGGCGGCACAGCCGTCAGCTTGGCGAGGTGGGCATGCATCCAGTCCGCCGTCTGGTCCAGCGGCATCGGACGCCCGATACCATAGCCCTGGACATGGCCGCAGCCCAGCCGCGCCAGCACCGCATGTTCGCCCGATGTTTCGACCCCTTCGGCCAGCGTGGCAAGGCCCAGATGCTCGGCCATGGTCAGGATCGCCGCGACCATGCGCTGTTGTTCGGGGTCGCGGTCGACCTTCATCACGAACGACCGGTCGATCTTCAGCCGCTGTACATCAAACCGCCGGATGGACGAGATCGAGGCATGCCCGGTGCCAAAATCGTCCAGATCGATCTGGCAACCCAGCCGCGATAGCCCGGCAATGTTGCGCACAACGGTGTCATCAGGCGATGATGCGACGACAGTCTCCAGTATTTCGACGGCCAATCGGTCAGCCGACAGCCCGAAGCGGTCCAATTCCCATTCGATTTTTTTGACGAGGCCCGGATTGCGCAGTTCTTCGGGGGCGAAGTTGACGCCGACATGCGGCACGTCCAGCCCGGCCGCGTCCCATGATTTCAGCGCCGCCAGCGCGTTATACAGTATCACCTCGCCCAATCGCTCCATTTTGCCTCCTTGCTGGAGGGCGGGCAGAAATTCGGCTGGGGAAATGAGGCCGCGTACCGGGTGCGACCAGCGCGCAAGCGCCTCGAAGCCGCTGACGCGGCCTGTATCCGTCGAGATTTGCGGCTGATACCACGGCTGAATCTGGCCGTTTTCCAGCGCCTCAGCGGCTTCGCGTATCAGATCGGCATCGCAGGTGGTCGATGGTCGCGTCATGTCGCGACTGTAAGCGCGGGTGGCCGATGGCCCGTGGCGGCGTGCCTCGGCCAGGGCAATGATGGTCGCGTTCAGCAGGGCCGGTCCGGTCCGGTCCTGCGTGCTGGCATCTTTGAGCCCGGTGTCGATGGCAAGGCCGACAGAGGCGGTGACATAGGCGGTCGCGCCGTCGATGGCGATGGGGTCCTCCAGCGTGGATTGCAGGCGACCGGCCATGTGCAGCATGTCGCCGAGGTCCAGTTGCCGCACCGGTGCCACGCAGATGGCAAAGATATTCTGCTCTACCCGAAAGACCGCATCGCGGCTGCGCAGGGCCGAACGCAGGCGGTCTGTCAGTTGCGTCATCATTGCATCGCACGTGCCGTCGCCGAACCTGCCCAGCAAGGCGTCGTACTCGTCCAGTTCCAGCAAGATGCAGCCCGTTCGGCGCGACGTTTCCACCGCATTGCGGACCGCCGCGTTGATCGCCTGATCGAATCCTTCTTCGCCCGGTTCCGAGGCGGGCGACCGACGGGGACTGAATAATGTGGGCCAAAATACGCCTGAAAAGGCGAGGCATATGGGAAAGCCGAGCGCGATCATGATCAGCATATCTTCGCCGCCGAGCCAGAAGCCGCACAGCACCAGCGCAGGCAGGAACGCAAGGATCGCAGGGCCAGTCTGCATCTCGCGCAGGCTGGCACGCAGGGCAGTCAGTAACGGTCGGAACGGCAGGGACATCGGGCAGCGCCTTCTCAGATTGCCCGGCCACCCTACGAACGCCCTATCAACAGTCGCTTAACGCAAACGTGGAACATCCCCAAAATTTTCATCGCTTTTTACAGACCCCAAGGAAAGCCCGGCGAAATCAAATAGCTGAGGGTCCAGAAGGTGGGATGGCCGCGCGTTCATCAATGCGCGGAACATCACTTGACGGCGCCCGGGGCTGTTCGCCTCCCATCCGTCGAGGATCTGTTTGACCTGCTGGCGTTGCAGCCCGTCCTGACTGCCGCACAGATCGCAGGGGATGATCGGATAGTTCATCGCGCGCGCAAATCGCTCGCAATCGGCCTCGGCCACATGGGCGAGGGGCCGGAAGACGAACAGATCGCCCTCCTCGTTGACCAGTTTGGGGGGCATCGTGGCAAGGCGCCCGCCGTGAAAGAGGTTCATGAAGAACGTTTCGAGGATATCGTCGCGGTGATGGCCCAGCACGACTGCGCTGCACCCTTCCTCGCGCGCCACGCGGTACAGATTGCCGCGCCTGAGCCGCGAGCAAAGCGCGCAAAACGTGCGCCCTGCCGGGATTTTGTCAACCACGATGGAATAGGTGTCCTGATACTCGATCCGGTGCTTTACCTGCATCTTTTCCAGAAATTCAGGCAGCACCGTCGCCGGAAATCCCGGCTGTCCCTGATCCAGATTGCAGGCCAGCAGATCGACCGGCAACATGCCGCGCCATTGCAGCTCGTGCAGGACGGCCAGCAGCGTATAGCTGTCCTTGCCGCCCGAAAGGCACACCAGCCAACGCGCGCGCGGACCTTCGCGGTCGACCATGCCGTACTGGTCCACCGCCTCGCGCGCGAGGCGCACGATGCGTTTGCGCAGCTTGCGGAATTCCGTACTGCGGGGCGCCCCGTAAAAGAGCGGGTGAATGTCGTCGGCATCATCCAGCATGGGCTTGCTGTAATCCACACATGGCGGCCAAACAAGGGGGGAACGTTGCCTTGCGGTGGCGCGTTGTCGGCGTGAATGTATCATGAAAGGAGACTCCATGACCCGCTCAGGATTGATGATGGCAACAGCCATGGCCGGGGTAATCGCCAGCAGCGCCAGCGCGCAGCCCGGCGCAATGGCGATGCTTAAGGGGCAGGACGGGCAGGACGTCGGCCATGTCATCATCAGCCAAGGGTCAGCCGGCACGCTGTTTCACGCCGAATTGTCTGGCCTCACCCCCGGTTGGCACAGCCTTCACGTGCACGAAGTCGGCTCTTGCGAGGAAGGTTTTGAAGCTGCGGGCGATCACTATGCGCCGGATGGCAACGGCCATGGCCAGCTGGCCGAAGACGGCGCCCACGCGGGTGATTTGCCCAACATCCACGCAGGATCGGATGGCACGGCCATGGCCGAATTCTACAGCAGCCGGTTGACGGTGGCGGAAGGCGCGGCGCCGCTGATGGACGAAGACGGATCGGCCATCGTGATTCATGAAAATGCCGACACCTATCAGACAGATGCAGGGGCCGGAGGGCGCGTAGCCTGCGGTGTGATCACGCAGACCAAGTAACAGATGCGCTTGCAGGCGCGTCAGTCAGGTCGTCTCAGTCGGGTACATTATCGATGCCCGATCCGCCCCACGGGTGGCACCGCGCGATGCGTCGCAGCGTCAGCCACCCGCCTTTGACACCGCCATGTCGCGCAAGCGCCTCAAGCGCATAGGCGCTGCATGTCGGATGGTATCGGCAACCATGACCCACCCATGGGCTGAAGATCAGACGATAGCCACGCACCGGCAGCGCAAGGCACCACGCCAGCGGGGTCATTTGGGAGGTTGGTGAAGTTTGCGCAGGGCATAGGCCAAATCGCCCTTGAGCGCGTCAAACGGACGCGAGGCCGTCGCATCTGCGCGGCCTATCAGTACGTAGTCCCAACCGGGAAGACCCTTGTCAGACAGAACCGCGCGGGCGGCCTCGCGCAGGCGGCGTTTGGCACGGTTGCGCGCCACTGCGTTGCCAACCTTTTTCGAGCAGGTAAAGCCAACGCGAATGCCCTCTGCAACCTCGGTATCGGGGCGGCGGCGGGCCTGAACCATCATCGAGGCGGTGCCTTGCCGACCGGCGCGGGCCGCGCGCAGGAAATCCTTGCGCGTTTTCAGCACGGTCAGCGGGCGTTGCGCCTGATCTGTGGCAACAGGACACGACAAAACCGCCGGGGACGTGCACCCGGTCGATGGAACGGGGGCCTCCGGCGGTGTCATCTCGTCGTCCAGTCTACAGGCGCTTATGCGCTCAGCGACTTGCGGCCACGGGCGCGGCGCGCATTCAGGATCTTGCGACCGGCTTTGGTGGCCATGCGCGCACGAAAGCCGTGGCGCCGCTTGCGAACCAGGTTCGAGGGTTGAAAGGTGCGTTTCATCGCTCCGTCTCCAAACTTTGTGCGGATGGACGCGTTCTTGAGGAATCGCGCAGCATCCGGGTATATCCGAAGCCCGGTCTATAGTAGGGGCATTTACCCAAGTCAAACCCCGGCCAGCCATTTATTGCAACAAAATCGCAGCGCCCGCCGCCGCGATGTTACAAAGGACGCCCAAGTACGCCTAGGAGCGGCCTCCGTGGTCACAGGTGATCAATGGCGCGTGATATGGCTATTCAGCGGGCCGGGATGGGGTCATCTAGGAAGGCAGGCGTATCAGAAAAGGAATTTCCATGCAAAAGGCCGGCCCGACCCGCAAGCATCCGGTGCTGCGCCACGCGCCGCTGGCGTTGATCGTTCTGATAGCGGCCATTGGTGCGTTCACCTTGCGGGACTACCTCAGCTTTGAGACGCTGCGCGAGAATCGCGAGGCGCTGCTGGCGTATCGGGATGCGCATTTTGCGATGATGGTGGCAGTGTTCATCGGGGTCTATGTTCTGATCGTTGCGTTTTCATTGCCCGGCGCGGCGGTTGCGTCGGTCACCGGGGGGTTCCTGTTCGGGATCGCATGGGGAACCACGTTTAACGTCGTCGCGGCATCCCTGGGCGCCATCGCGATATTTCAGGCGGCCCGCATGGGGCTGGGTCAGTCGCTGGCCGCCAAGATGGAGGCAAGCGACGGTACGCTGAAGCGTATAAAGGACGGGTTGAACGAGAATGAGATCAGCGTTCTGTTCCTGTTGCGGCTGGTGCCTGCGGTGCCGTTTTTCGTGGCGAACCTGCTGCCGGCGCTGGTTGGCGTGAAATTCCGCAACTTTGTGCTGACGACGGTGCTGGGGATCATCCCCGGCGCGCTGGTGTTCACATGGATCGGCGTCGGGTTGGGTGAGGTGTTCGACCGGGGTGGTAGCCCGGATCTGAGCCTGCTCTGGGAGCCGCAGGTGATCGGGCCGCTTCTGGGCCTCAGCGCCTTGGCCGCGCTGCCGATCGTGTTGAAGGCGTTTCGCCAGAAGAAGGGTATTTAGGCCAATGAAAAACATCGAAACGGATATTCTGGTGATCGGGGCAGGATCGGGCGGCCTGTCAGTTGCGGCGGGGGCGGCGCAGATGGGCGCGCGCGTCGTGCTGCTGGAAGGGCACAAGATGGGCGGCGATTGCCTGAATTACGGCTGCGTGCCGTCCAAGGCGCTGATCGCGGCGGGCAAGTCGGCCCATGCGCAGGCCCATGCCAGCCGCTTTGGCGTGGCCGATGTTGTGCCGGATGTGGATTACGGGGCCGTCATGCAACATGTGCAGGACGTTATCGCCACCATCGCCCCCAACGACAGCGTCGAGCGGTTCAAGGGGCTGGGGGTGAAGGTCATTCAGGAATACGGCGCGTTTATCTCGGGCAGCGAAGTGCAGGCGGGGGAGGTCGTTATTACCGCGCGGCGCATCGTGATCGCCACCGGGTCCAGCCCGTTGGTGCCGCCCATTCCCGGTCTGGATACCGTACCCTACCTGACAAACGAGACGCTGTTCGATCTGCGCGAGCGCCCCGAACATCTGCTGATCGTCGGCGGCGGGCCGATTGGCATGGAAATGGCGCAGGCACATCGGCGGCTGGGCTGCGCCGTGACGGTGATCGAAGGCGCCAAGGCGCTGCTGAATGACGACCCTGAAACCGCCGCTATTGTGCTGGATGCCCTGCGCGGTGAGGGGGTCGAGATCGCCGAGGATGCATTGGCCAGTGAAATCCGCGGAACGGCGGGTGCCATCGAGGTCGAAACCAGGGACGGGCGCGTGTTCAAAGGTTCGCATCTGTTGATGGCGGTGGGGCGCAAGAGCAACGTGGACCGGCTGAACCTGACTGCGGCGGGTATCGAGACGACGAAACGTGGCATCAAGGTGGACGAGCGGCTGAAGACCACCAATAGCCGCGTTTACGCCATTGGCGACGTGGCGGGCGGCCTCCAATTCACCCATGTTGCGGGGTATCACGCGGGTATCATCATCCGCTCGGCCGTGCTGGGCCTGCCTGCCAAGGCAAAGACCAGCCACATCCCATGGGCCACCTATACCGCACCCGAGCTGGCGCAGGTCGGTCTGACCGAGGCCGAGGCACGCGAGAAACACGGCGCCCGGCTGGAGGTGGTGCGGCACGAATACACCGAGAACGACCGCGCCATCGCCGAGCGCAAGACAGCCGGGCTGATCAAGGTGATGGTCGTGCGCGGGCGCCCCGTCGGCGCGTCGATCGTGGGGGCGCAAGCGGGCGAGTTGATCAATCTGTGGGCTTTGGCGCTGGCAAACGACATGAAGATGAGCCAGATTGCAGCCATGGTCGCGCCCTATCCAACACTCGGCGAGGTGAACAAGCGTGCCGCCGGCGCCTATTTCAGCCCACGTTTGTTTGACAGCGTCTGGGTCAAGCGCGCGGTGCGCGCGGTTCAGCGCTGGCTGCCATAGGCAAGGGGCGAGGCGGCAGATGAACACACTCTCCGGCCGTTTTCTGATCCTGACGGCGATCTTCGTGATGCTGGCCGAGGTGCTGATTTTTGTGCCGTCGATCGCCCGCTTTCGCGAGGATTTCCTGCTGTCCAGGCTGGAGCGCGCGCAGATCGCATCGCTTGCCCGGCTGGCCGGCGACGACATCAGCCCCGAGTTGGAAGAAGAGCTGCTGGCCAATGCCGGCGTCTACAACGTCGTCCTGCGCCGCAATGATGCGCGCCAGCTGGTGCTGTCGTCACCGCTGCCCTCGGCCATCGCGGCGACGTTTGATTTGCGCGATGCCGGTGCGGTGACCCTGATCCGCGATGCGCTGATGCGGCTATGGCGTCGCGGCGACGAGGTGGTACGCGTGATCGGCTCGCCCGTGCGCAGTGCCGGCATGCTGATCGAGGTCACGATGGAGACGGGCACCCTGCGCACCGCGATGATAGATTATGGCCTGCGAATTCTGGTGCTGTCTGCCGTCATTTCCATCATCACCGCGGTTATGCTGTTCCTTGCCGTGCGCGTGTTTCTCGTGCGGCCCATCAGCCGCGTCGTCACCTCGATGAAGACCTATGCCGGCGCCCCGGAGGACGCGCGCGGCGTCATGGTGCCGGGCTCGTCCATAACCGAGCTGCGCGAGGCCGAGGAAACGCTGGCCCTGATGCAGAACCAGCTGATCAGCGCCCTGCGCCAGAAGGAGCGTTTGGCCGGCCTGGGCGGCGCGGTGGCCAAGGTCAGCCACGATCTGCGCAACATCCTGACCAGCGCGCAACTGTTCACCGACCGGCTGGAGACGTCACAGGATCCGATGGTCAAACGCATGGCGCCCAAGCTGGTCAATTCCATCAGCCGTGCCGTCAACCTGTGCGAATCGACGCTGGCCTATGGCAAGGCCGAAGAACCGGCGCCGCGCCTGTCACGGTTCGCCCTGCTGGATATCGTGACGGACGTAATCGACAGCGAACGGCTGTCGGCAGGGGATGTCGATATCAGCTTCTCCGAAGATGTACGCGCGGGATTTCAGCTGCGCGCGGACCCCGAGCAACTGTACCGTGTCATCGCCAATCTGGTGCGCAACGCCCGTCAGGCCATCGTAGCAAGCGGTAAACCCGGCGAAATCTCTGTTCAGGCGGACGACACCGACGATGCCGTGCTGATCCGTATCAGCGACACCGGCCCTGGCCTGCCGCCCAAGGCGCGCGAGCATCTGTTCACCCCCTTCCAGGGCGGCGCGACCAAGGGAGGATCGGGGCTGGGCCTGACCATCTCGGCCGAACTGGTCCGCGGCCACGGCGGCACCCTGACGCTGGAGCACACCGGAGAGGGCGGTACGTCGTTCCTGATCGTGTTGCCCAAAGGTGATCTGGCCTAGCGCCATATTTTCTGCCGATCCCCTCTTGCAAAGCCCAATCCCAGCCGGTAATCCCTGCCGCGTGGACCGATAGCTCAGCTGGATAGAGTACCTGACTACGAATCAGGGGGTCGGGGGTTCGAATCCTCCTCGGTCCGCCACAATTTCCCCCTGAAAATCCAGGTAAGCATCTGAATACAATAGATAATATCGCGATTCTTGCGTCTTGACTCTAACTATTTGCATGACGTTTCGCATGACAAATTGCATGACATTGGTCTATAAGTGTGGAGCCGATGTCATGGGGTTTCGCGATGCAAAAAGACTTGAAGCTGACCAACCGGGGCGGTGTCTGGTATCTTGTGAGGCGCATCCCGAAGCGGTTTGAACCCGTCGAGACCCGTAAACGTATCGTGTCAATCTCACTTGAAACGGACTCCCACCGACTAGCACGGGACAAGGCGGCTGGCGTCTGGCAGGCGCAGCTTGACCATTGGCAGGCCAAGCTTGATGGGCGGTCCGCGGATGCCCGTATTGCATATGAGGCAGTCCGCAAGGTGGCACAGGGACGGGGCTACAACTATCTTCCGGTGTCGCGGGTTGCGAATCTTCCTGACGACACGTTGTTGAATCGGATAGATGCCATCACGGAAACAGACGGCAGCTTCGACCCGATCGAAGTTCAAGCCTTGATGGGGACGGTCGAAGATCCTCCGCTCCTTATGTCCGAGATCTGGAAGGAGTTTTACAAGTTGACGCCGGACCGAAGATTGGGAAAATCCCGCGACCAGATCAGGAAGTGGGAAAATCCATTCAAGCGGGCGATTAACCGCTGGATTGCGGTAAACGGTGACGGTGCGTTGACCGCCGTCAGGCGGGACGACTTTCTATCGTTCCGGTCTTTCTGGATTGAAAAAGTCGATCTTGAGGACCGTTCCAACAATACGGCGAACAAGGACTTTGATAAACTAACCAACGCCCTTCATACGGTGATGGACGGTTTGGGGTTGGATCTGATTCTGCCCATCCCCAAGCGCAATTGGCGACTACCGAAAGTCGATCCGGTTTCGCCGCCGCCGTTTTCCTCGGAGTGGATTCAGGACAAGATTCTTGCTCTCCGAGCGCTCGATGGGCTCAACGATGAAGCGCGCGCAATCCTATTGATTTGCGTAAATACAGGAGCACGTCCTTCCGAAGTCGCGACCCTCATGCCTGAGCGTATCGCATTGAGTGCAAACACCCCGCATATTCAGATTCGGGCAGACGGGCGTGTGGTGAAGACCAAGAGAGCTGTTCGCGACATTCCACTTGTCGGTGTCGCCCTGGAGGCCGCCCGGAAGTTTTCCAATGGGTTTCCACGGTATCGCGATACCCCGTCATCGCTATCCGGTATCCAACTCAAATACATGCGCAACAACGGCCTGATGGAGACAGAGGATCATGTTATCTACAGTCTGCGCCATTCATTTGAAGGCCGGATGCTGAAGGCCAACTTCCCGGAGCGTGTCAAAGCGGACCTCATGGGGCATGATATCAACCGTGAACGCTATGGTGCGGGTTTGCCGCTGGCAGACATGGCGGCACTGTTGGACAGCATCTCGTTCTGAGCTGCCAGCACGTGCGGGCGCTGATCTGAGCCTTTGTCTCTTTTGCCTGTCTTGTCACGGCCTCTGCACGCATTTCCTCCAATCGTGCCCACACAGGGCCTAGGGCTGGATCATGAGGGAGGGCGCGAGCGATCTTGGACATTGCGGCTTCGATGCGCGTGATATGAACGGCGTCGGAAGATGCAGCGGTGGAAGGCAATGCTGTTGGCAGTGACTCCCTCTGCATGTATGTCTTCCGCTTGCGCGCCATGGCGTGCCGTCTCCGTGCGCCGCAAGCTGTTGAAAGCGGGGGCGTTCTTGATGTGTCTGGTTGTGAGGTCTGTGGGACCGGGCTGGGTTTACATTACCGCAGACGGCATCATGATTGCGCCTCCTAAATCCGGGTCGGAGCGTCAAACCTGTGGAAAACTATGGCAAAAATACGGAAGACTCGCGCTTGGGAGAGCGCCGCTTTCGGAGATTTGAAACCGCGATGCCCTCTATCCGCCCAAGACACGATCAACCGGGGCTGCAGGCAGGGGTACATTATTGATGTGCGGCCATGGAGCGGCCCGGCTGCCGACGCAGTTGATGAGCGCGCACCTATTACAATTGGGGATCACTCTGCCGCTCAGCTGGGCATGGGGCTGGCAATGTTTGAGATGAGCCATGCCCTACATTGCGTGTCCAAGCCGACGCGCGGATCTGCCGCCGCTGGTGGCATCTACCAGAACCCGTCTGCCGCAGGGTGACCTAACTTCCTCTGAAGGCAATTAACCTGTGGAAAAATATGGGAAATCTGCAAGATTCACGTTTGACTTAACATTGCCCGACCTAAGCTCCGCTTGCTTGTAAAGGAAACGCGCCGCGCTCCCTTTTGAGGAAGTCGGATTTGATGCCAGATACTCAAAATTAGCATTTTCGATTTTCACGGTCCTCGTTGATCTTGACATCAAGGCTCCTCTAACGCCGGGGGTAAAACCCGCTGGAGCCATGTTGATCCCCGAAGGAGGAGCGGATGGCACGTCCACGCAAACACGACAGTATGAAGGTGAAGCGGCGCGAAATCTCAGCGACCGATGCCGAATGGAAGGCCGTGAAGGCCGAAGCCGAGGAGGCGGGTCTCAGCGTCTCGAGCTACCTGCTCGATCGACGCGCGACGGCGCGCTCTAGGATCTCAGGCTCGAGGCCGTGCGGTGTGCTTTGACCCTCTCGTGGTTTGTAGGCAAACCCCTGTCGGGCAGCGGATAGGTTGCATCAATCGAGATTGTCTTGTGGTCGGGTGCCTCGGCGGCCAGGCCCGTCATGATTCGCGCGAACACCCCCAATGTCGCTCCACCGTTTCCAGCGGTTGTAGAGGGTCTTGTGCGGACCATACTCCCGGGGAGCATCGCGCCAGCGCAACCCATTGCGATTTATGAAGATAATGCCACTCAGAACGCGCTGGTCACCGACACGCGGTACCCCATGGCTCTTCGGAAAATATGGCCGAAACCGCGCTATCTAATCTTCGCTCAGCCCGTAAAAATTGCTCATCAGCACCCCCCATCACTCCGGGAGCTTGAATCATCAAGGACTCGTAGCTTCAAGCCAATCAATGGGTCCAGAGCCTAGTCACCTGAATCTGAAGTTCCTGCCAGTGTTTTCTGACAGAACCTTTTGACGGAGGCTAGGATTTCGTCGGCGGACTTGACCCATTTGTAGGGCTTGGGGTTCTCGTTGTGGGCATCGATAAATGCGGCGATATCGGCTTCGAGTTCCGCGACAGAGCGGTGAACGCCGCGCTGGATTTGTTTGCGGGTTAACTCGGCAAACCAGCGTTCGACCTGGTTCAGCCAGCTTGCCGATGTCGGTGTGAAATGCACATGCCAGTGCGGGCGGCGCGCCAGCCATGCCTTGACCCCCGGCGTCTTGTGGGTGGCGTAGTTATCCATGACGATATGCACGTCCCGCCCCTTGGGTATCCTGCGGTCGAGTTCCTTGAGGAAGTCGAGGAACTCCGTCGCGCGGTGGCGTTTGTAGCACTTCCCGATCACCGCTCCGGTGGCAATGTCGAGGGCGGCAAACAACGATGTCGTGCCGTTTCGGGTGTAGGTATGGGTTCTCCGCTCGGCCACGCCGGGGGCCATGGGCAACACCGGCTGTTCGCGATCCAGCGCCTGAATCTGGGATTTTTCATCTACACAGTCCGTCCTGAACATCGCCATCAGGTTGCCAGTTTGCCGCCCTGACCTCTTCGATCACGTGCCATTTCCGCGTGAACGATCATGCATGCTTGGCAGATCAGCCAAATCAGTTGAGACAAAAGGACCCTAAGGTGCCTGAGGATCATGCGAATGTTGTGACCACAGCCGCAAAGGACGGCGAAGAGGGCATCTCCGGCGGTTCCCTTCAAGGGGCTTCGCGTCAGGCGTCCGTCGTTCTTCATGTGGCCGATCATCGGTTCGATTGCGCTTCGCCGTCGCAGGAGCCTGGCGATGGTTCGGGTTACGCCACGCTTGGCACCGCTGAGGAAGACCTTCACATTCTCGACGCCGTGGCCACGGTATCCGCGATCGACAAAGGCCATCTCGGGCCGCTGGTCGGTCAGGATTTCGACCTGCTCCAAGGCCTCGCTCAGCGTGTGGCCATCGTAGGGATTCCCCGGCAGCGCCCGCATCCCGACCACGAAGCCGCCTCGGTTGGTCGTGGCCACGCTGACTTTGGTGCCGAACTCGTAGCGTTTGTGCGCCTTGCCCTTGGAGATGCAGTCCACCGCCGGTTCATGCAGGCTGTAGAGCTTGCCCCTGTCCTTCGGCTTCTGCGCCAGCAGCCGGCTCACCAGCACGATCATCTCCACCAGGCGCGCCCTCAACGCCCCTTCCGGAACCTTGTCCAGTTGCCGCTCGACGTCGCGCAGCACGCGACCGGTGTAGCCCTTGAGACGGCGCAGTGCCTTGCGCATCCGCTTGAATTGGCGGGCATGGGCATAGCGGCCCACCTGGCCGGCCAGCCGGGGTGCGAGGCGGTTGTAGTTCTGGCGCAGGCCGATCCCGGCCTCGCGGGCCAGCCCGACCAGCTTGCGCCGCGCCGTCTCATACAGCCGCGCATCCGTCGGGTGTGCGATGTTCTTTTCCATCACCGTGGTATCCACCGTGACCCGCTTGAGGTCATCGCTCTTCACCGCCCCGGCGCGTTTCCCGGCCTCGATCGTCTGGGTCAGCAGCCACTCGACACCTTCCTCGCCGATCCGTTTGCGCCACCGGGTCAGCGACGACGGGTCGATTGGCAGGCGGTGCTGAAAGAACGTCTCGCCGCAGAAATGCTGCCAATACGGGTTTTCGGCCCACCGGGCCACGACCGCCTCGTCCGAGAGCGCGAAGGCATGCTGGAGGTAGCACAACCCCGCAACCAGCCGCGGCGGCGTCGCCGGGCGGCCGGTATGGGACGGAAAGAACCCGGCCCATTCCCGCTCGAAGATGTCCCAGTCAATCAGGGCGGCCAGCTTCACCAGCTCATGGCGCATGTCGATCATCTCGACCAATCGGGCGCGCAGAAGATCGTCTTGTTCCGGGGGCGGTTTTCGCGGCTTCATATCACGGCTCATAATTGCAGAGTTTCTGCCCACACAATACCAAACCCTGCACTTATGACTCAACAAAATCGACCTGTTTCCCAGCAAAATCAGATGTCTGGAAGTTGTTCAGATTGGACTACACACAATACGATAGCCCGGTTCGGCGGCGACATGTAGAGGCCGACCACGTCCTGCACCTTGTCCACGAACAGCGGGTCGGTGGACAGCTTGAAGGTTTCAGCGCGGTGCGGCTGCAGCCCAAAGGCGTTCCAGATGCGGCGAATCGTGGTGTGTGACAGGCCGATTTCTTCGGCCATCGACCGGATCGACCAATGGGTTGCATCCTTTGGCGTGGTTTCCAGCGTTCGTTTGATCACATCGGCAACCTGTTCGTCCGAGATCGTTCGTGGGCGGCCCGCGCGATACTCGTCAGAAAGGCCTTCGATGCGCTGCTCGGCAAACCGCCGCCGCCACTTGCCGACCGTATGCTCGGAATGGCCGAGTTCGGCGGCGATCTCCTTGCTGGTCAGGCCGTCAGCGCACCTCAACACGATCCGGCACCTGTCGGACAGCGACCGCGCCGCCTTGTGCCTGCGCAACTGCGCTTCCAGAAAACCGCGCTCCTCATCGCTGAGTGAAATCGCAACAGATGCCCGACCCCGCATGCCGTACCCCCCAAAATTTGCCTCATATCAATGATGGCAAATTTGGTTCCGGGTGACTAGCATTAAATATGGACCGCAATATTAAAGCCCTTTTGCTTTGGAGACCTGATCTGAGTTTCAACTGATACTTAGAGGTGGTTCGGTGTGTCTGAACAGTTCCGCGCCGTTTCTTGGTGGATTTCCCGCTCGGTTATGCCGCCACCGGGATTGGCTGCGGCTTGATGTGATATGCCTGATGGGGCGTCTGCCCGTCCAGCGATGAATGCGGTCTCCTTGTGTTATAGAACGTCAGGTAGCGGGCAATGCCGCTGCGGGCTGCCGACACGCTGTCGTAGGCGTGCAAATAGACCTCTTCGTATTTTATGCTCCGCCAGAGGCGTTCGACAAAGACGTTGTCGCGCCAGGCCCCTTTGCCGTCCATGCTGATCTGGATGTCGGCGTCCTTCAGCGCCTTGATGAAGTCGATGGATGTGAACTGTGACCCCTGATCCGTATTCATGATCTCCGGTTTGCCATATCTGCGCATGGCTTCATTCAAAGCCTCCAGGCACGGTGCGGTTTCCAGCGTCACCGACAGCCGCCAGGCCAGCACTTTGCGGCTGAACCAGTCCAGAACCGCAACCAGATAGACGAACCCTCGGGCCATTGGGATGTATGTAATGTCCATCGCCCAGACCTGATTGGGGCGGGTCACGGCCAGTTTGCGCAGCAGATAGGGATATATCTTGTGGCCGGGTGCCGGTTTCGACGTGTTTGGCCTGCGATAGAGCGCCTCGATGCCCATGATCTTCATGCAGGTCGCGACATGCAGCCGCCCGACGGTGAAGCTTTCCTGCCTGAGCAGGCCCTTCATCATCCGACTGCCAGCAAACGGATATTCCATGTGCAGCGCGTCGATCCGGCGCATCAGCTTGAGGTCCGCGTCGCTGGTCGGGCGTGGTTCATAGTAGAGACTCCCTCGGCTGATCCCGAGAAGCCTAGCCTGCCGTGTAAGGCTCAGCCTGTGGTTCGGGTCCGTCATTTCCTTGCGCTCCCTCTCGGCAGATTGCTATGCAATCGCCTGCCGGGCAGCGGGACAACAGACCGGCCTTGTCGAGCGCTCCTTCTGAAAAATCATTTTCCAGCGCTAGCTGGCCAATCTTCGCATGCAGAGATTTGACATCGATCTCCGGCTCCCTCGACGCATTGGGCTTATCGTCAAACACATCTGACACGCCGTCCAGGAGCCGGTCCTTCCACTGCTTGATCTGGTTGGCCTCTCATGACATTCGCTGTGCGAATGCACTGCCGGTAATAGATGCAGATCAAACTGTGTCGCCAGCTCGCTCATCGTTCTGTCGCCCTTCAACGCCGCCAATGCGACCTTCGCCTTGAAGGCTGGGCTGTGGTTCCGTCTGGGACGTCTTGTCATCTTCGCTCCTTAATCCCGACAAAGCTGCCGGATTGGGAGCAGAAAATCCACCTAACTCAACTGTTCAGATTTGTCAGGCCACCTCTAACCCCTGCGACCCGGTGCGCATTTTCTTGATCGCCGCCGTTGGATTGTCAGGCCGCCAGCCGATTTCAACGCCGTGGTTGAGCAACATGCGCAACATCCGCAGGCGGTTGTTGCGAGCTGAGGGCCGATCTGTCAGCGGCTCCAAGAGCTTCACAACGTGCTGACGTTTCATCTGCTCGACCAGCCGGTGCCCATGCTCATCGCGCAACCGTTCGATCTCGCGCCGATATGTCGCCTTTGTGCTGTCACTCAGCGACACATACTGGACCTGTCGCGCTTTAGTGCCGCTCCTTTGATAGCATTTACTGCAACAAGGGAGACTGACTATGGGACTGAAGCGGACAGACGAATTTAGGCAAGATGCGGTGCGGATCGCACTGACCAGTGGGTTGACGCGTAAGCAGGTGGCTGATGATCTTGGTGTCGGTATGTCGACGCTGAACAAATGGATCACAGCACACCGAGACACTGATGTGGTGTCGAAAGAGGATTTGGGACTGGCTCAAGAGAATGACCGCCTCCGGCGCGAGAACCGTATTCTCAAGGAGGAAAGGGAAATCCTAAAAAGGGCCACGGTGTTCTTCGCGCGCCAAAAGCCGTGAGGTTTAAGTTCATCGAGGAGCCCCAATCTACGTTTTCCATTGGCCGGATGTGCCATGTCATGGATGTCGGTCCACGCGGCTTGCGTGCTTTGCGCACCCGCCCTGCCAGCCGTAGGCAGCGATCTGATCTGGTCACGTTGGCTCATATCAAAGAGCAGTCGCGCCTCAGCCTGGGCAGGTATGGCAGGCCACGGATGACGGAGGAGTTGAAGGAGATCGGCCTAGATGTTGGCCACCGTCGCGTCGGCAGATTGATGCGTGAGAATGGCATATCCGTTGTCAGAACCCGCAAGCACAAGGTGACAACAGATAGCGATCACAAGTTTAACATCGCGCCAAACCTGCTGGATCGTGACTTCAGCGCGAACAAGCCCAATCGAAAGTGGGCGGGCGACATCAGGTATGTTTGGACCCGTGAGGGTTGGCTGTATCTCGCTGGGATCCTTGACCTGCATTCGCGGCGTATCATCGGTTGGGCCGTCTCAAATCGGATGAAGCGTGATCTGGCGATCCGGGCATCGAAGATGGCAATTGCGTTCCGGTCACCGCCCCAGGGCTGCATTCATCACACGGACCGTGGCAGTCAGTATTGTTCACACGACTACCAGAAAATCCTACGCCAACATGGGTTCAAGGTATCGATGAGTGGCAAAGGCAATTGCCATGATAATGCAGCTGTCGAGACCTTCTGTAAATCCATCAAGGCTGAACTGATCTGGCGACATCCGTGGGAAACACGGCGGAAGGCCGAGATGGCAATCTTTGAATACATCAATGGCTTCTACAATCCGCGCCGCCGACACTCAGCACTGGGCTGGAAAAGCCCTGTCGCTTTCGAACGAAAGGTCGCTTAAACGAGCACTTGGGCCGGCACTAAAGCGCGACAGGTCCAAACTCAGGGCTCTTGTAGTAAGAGACAACAAGGGCGTTGATCGTGCCGCGCTTGGTGGCCGCTGCGCCGATTTCCTGCGATCTGTGACCTCTGACCGCCCGCTCACCGTTTTCAGCCGGTTCTCTGAGGACGAGCGAGCCAATATTGGCATTCATACCTGCCCGGATGGCGATCACAACGCCACGCATTTCGCTGATGTCGACTATTCGGAGTTCTTGCCCGACCTCTTTCAGATGAACCCAGGCCGCTTTTATCTCCGAAAACGGTCGGCATTCTACCGTTCTGCAAGGCGCGACATATCGCGCAATCCAAGAGATTTAAACTTAAAGTTGTCGTAACGGCAGGGGTTGAGTAGGCTGTTCTTATACCGCGCAACTGGAGAGAATATCATGAAGAAAACACTCGCATTACTTGCAGGTAGCGCACTGGCGCTGATCCCTGTCGCAAGCCTGGCACAAGAGGCCGCGATTTACAGCGGGATGGACCGAATTCACCCCGCATGGGCCGAAAACGGCATGGTCGTGGCCCAGGAACAAATCGCCGCAGAGGTTGGTCGTGACATTCTCGCGGCAGGCGGCAATGCGGCCGATGCTGGCGTGGCCGTGGCGTTTGCATTGGCGGTCACGTTACCCCGTGCAGGCAACCTTGGCGGCGGTGGTTTCATGATTGTGCATGACGCAGACTCCGGCGAAACAAAGGCCATTGATTACCGCGAGATCGCGCCCATGAGTGCCGACCGCGACATGTTCCTTGATGATGAAGGTAACGCAGACAGCCAGAAATCCCGCTTTTCCGGTCTAGCCACGGGGGTGCCGGGCACTGTGGCAGGGATGCAAATGGTATTGGAGAAATACGGCACCATGACCTTGGCCGAGGTGATCGCCCCTGCCATCGAACTGGCGCGCGATGGGATCGTCGTCACTGCGGATCTTGCGGATAGCCTTATCGGACTTGAGCAGCGGCTGAAGGCATGGCCGTCGTCAGAGGCGATCTTTTACAAGGAAGGCGGTGCGTTCTTTGAACCGGGCGATACCATCGTTCAGGCCGATCTGGCCGCGACGCTTCAGCTGATTGCCGATCAGGGGCCTGACGGCTTTTATACAGGTGAAACGGCGCAGGCTATCGTGGATGCAGTGAGCGCCTCAGGGGGCCGTATCACGATGGAAGACATGGCAGCCTACGAGGCCGTCAGTCGCGATCCTGTCAGTGGCACCTACCGCGGTTACGAGATCGTCTCGATGCCGCCCCCGTCATCCGGTGGTATCCACATCGTCCAGATCCTCAACACGCTTGAGGAATATCCTATCAGCTTTCTGGGGCATAATTCGGCTGAAACAATTCACCTGATGGCCGAGGCGATGAAACGCGCCTATGCCGACCGGTCCGAATATCTGGGCGACCCGGAATTTTATGATGTGCCACAGGCCGAGCTGATTTCGAAAGAATACGCTGCTGATACGCGCGACGGCATATCGCGCAGCCGGGCAACCCCGTCGGATCAGATCAAACCCGCCGATCTAACCCCATATGAAAGCGATCAGACCACGCATTTCTCGATTGTCGACAAAGATGGGAACGCCGTTTCCAACACCTATACGATCAACTTCTCCTACGGGTCGGGCATGGTTGCGGACGGCACCGGCGTTTTGATGAATAACGAAATGGACGATTTTGCTGCCAAACCGGGCGTGATGAACGCTTATGGCCTGATTGGTGGCGATGCGAACGCGGTCGAGCCGGGCAAGCGTCCTTTGTCGTCGATGAGCCCGACAATTGTGATGAAAGACGGTGAAGTCTTTATGGTCACGGGCAGCCCGGGTGGGTCGCGGATCATCACGACCGTGCTTCAGATCATCATGAATGTGGTCGACCATGGTATGAACGTGGCCGAAGCCACCGTCGCGCCGCGCATCCACCACCAGTGGTTGCCGGAAGTGCTGCGCGTGGAAGAGGGGATCAGCGCTGATACAGTCGCGGCGCTGGAAGCCAAGGGTCATGTCGTCGAAGTGATGGATACTATGGGATCGGCCCAGTCTATCGTCGTCGACGGCGACGCCGGTCTGTTGCTGGGTGGCGCGGATACACGCCAGACCAGTTCAGCTGCGCGCGGCTATTAAGGCGTTTCGCCTCAAGCTTGAGGCGCTCACTTACGGCGAAACGCGTGCAACGCCAACATGTTGCGCTTTAACGTAAATTGCCGGGCGGCCCCCAAGCCGCCCGGCCTGCTCACGTCGTGGGGCGGAGGTCTGATGCCCGGCGAGGCGCAAACAGCGTGATCGCCGCCAACGCAAATCCAGCCTTGCGCAAACCTGCCACCACACATCACAGCGGCTATTGATCGCCGGGCCACCGCAGCGGAACGGCCGCAAAAATCAGCCGCCGTGCGCAGCGCGTTTCGCGGCCATGATCGTGTGCGCCAGTTGCTTGGTATAGGTTTCGAGCCGCTCCAGTTGTTCGATCGCGTTTGTGCTGTCGCGATGCTCCAATGCCGTGATGATAGCCGAGTGGATCGCGACAATCTCGGCCCGCGACCGGGCGGTGAAGGTGATCATGTTCATCAAGGGCTGCATCGCCTCGATGGAGCCTGACAGCTGGTAGGACAGCACCGGGTTCTGTGCGCCATCGACCAGCGCCCGGTGAAATGCCACGTCCGAAGCGCAGAACGCCTCGTCGGTCAGCTCGGGCGTCGCTTGTCGCATGATCTCGTTGCGCATGAGGGTCAGGTGTTCAGGCGTTCGGCGCGCTGCCGCCAGCGGCGCACAGGCCCGTTCAAGCGCAAAACGGGCTTCGCAGGCGGTGTCGAAACTGACCCGGTTCATGCTGAGAAGAAGGGTCGATGTCGTGATCAGTTGCGCGCGCGCCTCTGCGTAGGACAATCGCTGGACGAAAGCCCCGCCAAAAGCGCCGCGCTGCGTGCGGATCAGGGACTGTGCGGCCAAGCGTTTGAGCGCCTCCCGGATGGTCGGGCGCGAAACGCCGAATTGGGTGGCCAATTCGGCCTCGGAGGGCAGGCGCTCATCGACGATCAGATCGCCCGAAACGATCGCGTCTCGAATGGCTTTCGCAATCTGCGCAGGCAGGCCCACTGACTTGTCAGGATCAATTTTCATTTGTCAGACGTTTAAAAGTCTGACATCTAAAAAGCAACCACTGGTTTTGACAGCAATCCCTGACCCGGAGGTCATTGTGCTCGCAGACCGCATTCGATCCATGCTTGGCGTGCATTGGCTGATGCTTTTCGGAGTGATCATGCTGTCATGGGCTACGCTATACGCGATGGCGATACCGTCGGATCTGCGCGAAGCATCGCGCATTTTCGGGTCCGAGTTCTGGGTTACGCTTTGCAACGTCACCCCTGATCTGGCCGGGTTCGGGCGCGTCATGCTGATGTGGCTGTTGATGTCTACTGCGATGATGTTGCCCACCGCACTGCCGGCCTTCGCCGCCTATGACGACATCGGACAGTCGGGGGCGCATACAGCGCTCTTTCCGCTCGTTGCAGGCTTTTTGGCGGTTTGGGGGGGCTTTGCGCTGGGTGCTGCCGGCCTTCAGATGGCCCTCTTTCGCTTCGATTTGGTCAGCAGCTTTGGCGACAGCCGCTCGTACTGGCTGTCGGTCGCGCTTCTGGCAATCGCCGGGGGGTATCAGCTCACACCGCTGAAGGACGCGTGCCTGAGCAAATGCCGCGCGCCGCTGACCTTCTTTCTACAGCACTGGGACGTCGGCCCGTGGGGCATGGGGCTGCGCCTTGGCGCGGCGTGCCTTGGGTGCTGCTGGGCGCTGATGCTGCTGGCGTTTGTGGGCGGTGTCATGAGTCTTGCCTTCATGGGGATCGCGACCCTGTTCATGATACTTGAAAAATTGCCTGAAATCGGGCGCTGGCTCAGTCGACCGTCGGGCTATGCATTATTGGGCGGGGCCGGTTGGCTGGCCGTCACGGGACTTTAACGGGAGGATTACACATGGCGTTGGACGGACAGATCGGGACGGTCCCGTGGACAATGAAGGGGGAGTTGATCCTCAACTGCAACTGCACGGTCTTTTGCCCTTGCGTGATTTCGCTGGGCCAGCACCCGCCGACCGAAGGGCATTGCCAAACCTGGGGGGGCATTCGCATTGATACGGGCCAATATGGCGATGTGGATCTGGCGGGCCTGAATGTCGGTCTGATGATCGAAATCCCCGAGCGCATGGCGCGCGGCAACTGGAAAGTCGCCCTCTTTATCGACGACCGTGCCAGCGACGATGCCTATGACGCCCTCGTCACCATCATGTCGGGCAAGGCGCGCGGCACCACGGGCCTGTTCAGCATTCTGGTAGGCGAACTGCTGGGTCACGAGCGCCAGCCGGTCACCTATGAGACCGAAGGCAAGACCCGCCGCCTTGTGGTCGGCAAACGCATCAAGGGCGAGGTCGTGCCTGTCGCGGGCAAGAACCCCGAGGACGATCTGGTGGTGACGAATACCCAGTACTGGATGGGCGCGGACATCACCGTCGCTACGGCAAATCAGGGCCGTTTGCGTGCCTTCGGGCGGGTTTGGGACTTTGAAGGGCGCTCGGCCGAGATTTGCCAGATCGACTGGCACGGACCCAAGTAGGCGACTTTTAGCGGAGGAGGAGACGCGATGCGGGTTCATTTCGAAGCCGGGGCGGCGAATGCAGCAAACTACGTGCCACTGTCGCCGATCTCACATCTCAACCGCGCGGCCAAGGTCCACGGATCACGGCCTGCGGTCGTCTATGGCGACCTGCGCTATGATTATCGGACGCTTGCCACGCGGGTGCGCGCCGTCGCCGGGGCGTTGCAGGCGCGCGGCATAGGGCGGGGCGATACCGTTTCGGTCATCTGCCCCAACATTCCCGAACTTTACGAGTTGCACTATGCCGTCCCGATGATCGGGGCGGTGTTGAACGCAGTCAATACCAGACTCGAAGCGCAGACCATTGCCTATATCTTCGACAATGCCGACACCAAACTGGTCATCGCCGATAGCGTTTACACCAGCCTCGTCCACGCTGCGTTTGACATCTCGGGCACTACCCTGCCGCTGGTCACGATTCGCGATGGGCAAGGCCCCGATGCGGGATCGGTGGGCACATCCGACTATGGCCGCCTCCTTGACGGTCCGGCCTTTGCCGGATCGGGCCTGCCCGAAGATGAATGGCAGGCGCTGGCGCTAAACTACACCTCCGGCACGGCGGGGCTGCCCAAAGGTGCGGTCTATCACCATCGCGGTGCTGCGTTGATGGCCATGGGCACCGCAAACGCATGGCAGATGCCGCACTTTGCCTCGTATCTGTCGGTGGTGCCGATGTTTCACTGCAACGGCTGGTGTCATCCTTGGATGCTTCCACTTATGGGCGCAAAGATGGTCTTTACCCGCGATCCGGTCCCGCAACGGATTTTCGACGCGATCGAGGCCGAGACCGTGACGCATTTGGGCGCCGCCCCGATCGTGCTACAAATGCTTGCAGAAAGCCCGCACGCGCCAAAAACACCCTATGCCCCCCGCCTGCGGGTGATGACAGCCGGGGCGCCGCCCCCGCCCGCCATCCTTGAAAAGACCGGCGCGATGGGCCTTGATGTCATGCACGTCTATGGCCTGACGGAAACTTTCGGCCATATCACCCAGTGCCTCTGGCAAGAAGAATGGGCCCGTCTGACCCCCGCCGAGCAGGCCGAGTTGCAAGCCCATCAGGGCATTGCCTTCCCCATGGTGGAAGAGGTCGCTGTCCTTAATCGCGAGACCGGCGATCCTGTGCCGATGGATGGCGAGACCCAGGGAGAGGTGGCCATTCGCGCGAACACGGTGATGAAGGGCTACCACAAGGACGAGGCCGCAAGCGCGAAGGTCTTCGCGAATGGCTGGTTCTGGTCGGGCGATGCCGCTGTCGTCCACGAAAATGGCTACATGCAAATACGGGACCGGTTGAAGGACGTGATCATCTCCGGAGGCGAGAACATCTCGTCCGTCGAAGTGGAGGCGGTGCTCTATCGCCATCCCGATGTACTGGCCGCCGCCGTGGTCGCGAAACCTGACACCAAATGGGGCGAGGTGCCCTGCGCCTATGTCGAACTGCGTGAGGGGAAAGCCCCCAGCGCGCAGGACATCATCAGATTCTGTCGCGGTCATCTGGCGGGATTCAAGACCCCCAAGGCAGTGGTGTTTGGCGAGCTGCCCAAGACCGCGACCGGCAAAATCAAGAAGTTCGAGTTGCGCCAGCAAGCGCGTGCAGAAGGATAACGCCCGATGGCCTTGATCTCCCCTTCGCGGCGGTTGCGCCGTACCCCCTTCTCGGACGGGGTCGAAGCCGCCGGGGTTGGCGGCTACACCGTCTATAACCATATGCTTTTGCCGACATTCTTCGAAAGCCCCGAGGCTGACTATCGCCACCTGAAGATGCATGTGCAGGTTTGGGACGTGGCCTGCGAGCGGCAGGTCGAACTGCGCGGCCCGGACGCCGCGCGCCTGATGCAACGCCTGACGCCCCGCGATCTGCGCGCAATGCTGCCCGGGCAGTGTCTGTATATCCCGATCGTGGACGAAACTGGCGGAATGCTGAACGATCCCGTTGCAGTAAAAATCTCTGACGAGCGCTACTGGATCTCGATCGCGGATTCGGACCTGTTGCTATGGGTGAAGGGCATCGCCAACGCCCACGGCTATCAGGTGCTCGTGGACGAGCCGGACATCAGCCCACTGGCGATCCAGGGGCCCAAGTCGGATGATCTCGCCGCGCGGGTCTTTGGCGAGAATATCCGCCTTCTGCGTTTCTTCCGGTTTGGTATTTTCAGCTTTGAAGGTCATGACGTGATTGTCGCGCGGTCCGGCTATTCCAAGCAAGGCGGGTTCGAGATCTATGTCGAAGGATCCGAGCTGGGCATGCCCCTCTGGAATGCCCTCTTTGCTGCGGGCGAGGATCTGAACGTCCGCGCCGGGTGCCCCAATGCCAGTGAACGGATCGAGGGCGGTTTGCTGAGTTATGGCAATGACATGACTCGCGAAAATACCCCCCATGAATGTGGTTTGGGCAAGTTCTGCGATACGCAGACGGCCATCGGGTGCATCGGGCGCGACGCGTTATTGCGTGTCGCCAAAGACGGCCCCATTCAGCAAGTGCGCCCCATCAGGATAGAGGGGCGTGTGGCCCCCTGCGACCGGGCGTGGCCCATAATGGCCAAGGGGCAGAACATCGGTCAGATCACCTCAGCCGCGTGGTCGCCGGATTTCGATTGCACCGTCGCGATCGGGATGGTGCGGATGACCCATTGGGACCCCGGCACCACGTTACAAATCGATACGCCCGAGGGCACGATCCAAGGGGTGGTCCAAGAGACGTTCTGGATTTAGCGTCATGGAGCGTTGTGGCGAAAGCACTCCAAAGCCTATCAGCCCCACTGTGTAATGGGCTTGCGCGCGCTGGCCCTGCTGGGACCCAAGGCCAATCATGCGCTGACGTTATGCAACGTCGGGGATAGTCAAGGCACTGATCTGCCTTTTCTCAAGCCAGGAAAAGAAGACGGAACGGCATCAAAACGTCAACATTAAAGGGAGGTTACGATATGTCTGGATCGAATGGAAGCTGCTGCGCAGGCCCCGGCTATGCATCGCCGCAAGACGCCATAAAGGCGCCACGCGAGAAAGTCGTCTACACGATTTGTATCTACACCGGCACCGGAGTTGAAAAGCCTGACTACCTGGCCACCATCGATGTTGATGAAGGCAGTCCCACTTATGGCAAGGTCATTCATCGCACCGAAATGCCCATCGTCGGCGACGAGTTGCATCACATGGGTTGGAATGCCTGCTCATCGTGCAACACAGACGGCAGCATGGAACGCAAATACCTGATCATTCCCGGCGTTCGCACCACGAATTTCTATATCGTCGATACCGCCACCGATCCGCGCAAGCCGACCCTGCACAAGACGATCGACGGGGACGAGATCAAGGCGAAAACCAATCTTTCCGCCCCGCACACGGTGCATTGTCTGGGCGCGGATATCATCGTGTCAATGCTGGGTGACGCCGACGGAAACGGGCCGGGTGGCTTCCTGCATCTGGACAAGGACTTCAACATCATCGGCCGCTGGGAAAACGACCTCGGCGAGATGAAGTACAACTATGACTTCTGGTATCAGCCACGCCACAACATGATGATCTCGACTGAATGGGCGTCGCCCAACACCTTCATGCCGGGGTTTGATCTGGAGGATGTGGCGCGCGGAAAATACGGCCAGCACGTCCATTTCTGGGATTTCAAGAACCGCAAGGTCGAGCAATCGGTCGATCTCGGCTCTGAGGGCCTCATCCCGCTTGAGGCGCGCTTTCTTCACAACCCGGACAGCACGCATGGCTTCGTCGGGGCGGCGCTGGCGTCGAACATCTTTCACTATCACAAGGATAACGGCAAGGTCGAGATCACCAAGGTCATCGACGTGCCCACAGTGGATGTCGAGGGGTTCCCCGTGCCGATGCCCAGCCTGATCACGGACATCCTGATATCGATGGATGACAAATATCTCTACTTCTCGAACTGGCTGCACGGCGACCTGCGCCAGTATGATATTTCGGATCCGGCGCACCCCCAGCTGACCGGTCAGGTGTGGATCGGCGGGTTGCTTGGCAAGGCGCCAGAGGTCAACGGCCGGACGGTGGACGGGGCGCCGCAAATGATCCAGCTATCGCTGGACGGCAAGCGCATGTACGTCACCACGTCGCTGTTCTCGACCTGGGACAACCAATTCTACCCATCGATGAAGGACAAGGGCGGCCTGATGGTGGTGGTCGATTGCGACAATGTGAATGGCGGCATGAAGATCCGCGATGATTTTCTGGTGGATTTCAACGACGAACCGCATGGACCGTCCCGCGCCCACGAAACGCGCTATCCCGGCGGCGATTGTTCGTCCGACATCTGGATCTGACGCGGCACTTTACCATTCCCCGGCCTGCACCGTTTGGCCGGGGCTGCTTTGCACGGAGGTCATATGCGTAAACACAAAGTCACATTCCGTAACCGCGATGGCCTGTCTTTTTACGTTGGCGAGGACGAGGCAATTATCGATGTGGTCGAGGCGGCAGGTTACGTCCTGCCCATCGCCTGCCGATATGGCGGTTGCATCACGTGCGCGGCCAAATTGATTTCGGGGTCTGTGCGTCAGCCAAAGGGCACAGCGCTGAACAAGCGGCAGGCATCCGAGGGTTACGTGCTGCTTTGCGTCGCCCGCCCGAACGAGGATTGCACTTTGGACGTGGGCGTCGAAAGCCACGACCGTCTTTATGTGAACCCATTTGCCAGCGCCGCCGCCGTTAAGCAGCTTGCGCGGGTGCGCGTGAAGTGACGCTCTGGCCCAATGGCAATGTGTTCGATCGCAGGAATGGCGCCATTGCGAAGTTGTCGTTCAGTTTGATCGCATCTGGCTGGATGGGTTGTGCCTGGGAAACCGGACCGTCGTAACCCGTCTATGACCCTTGCTGAAGCCTTTGGTGGCAAACGACACCTTATCGTTTCGCTGACACCAGAAGCATCATCGGCCGTTCCATTTCGTCGGCCAGCGATGGATTCTCCGCGATCTGCTCAGGTGTCGGGGCGAATTCTTTGACCTGCACAATCTGGAATCCGGCGCCGATCAACGTATTGAGCGTCGTGCCTAGTGTTCGATGATGTTTGAGGACACCTTTGGCAAACCAGTCCGTCCGGCGCTCACCTTCGACAGAGTAGCCGTTGACAGGCCAAATCTTGTCCCCATCGTCACCTACAATCCAATCCGGGTGAGATGTCGCCATGAAGATCGGATGCTCTATGGTGAAAACGAAATCGCCGCCCGGCGTGAGGGTTTGATGGATCACACGGACGAGGCGGGCGAAGTCGTGGATATAGTGGAAGGTCAGGGCACTATATGCGACGTCAAACGCCGCCGGCGGCAGGTCCAGGGTATCGAGATCGGCGATGCGGTATTCGATCGCGGGATCGGTCGTATCCGTCTTCGCGCGTTGAATCATCTTCTCTGAGACATCCAGCCCCAGCACCGAATCCGCACCCTGCTCGCGCATCCAGCGCGAGGCCCAACCGAAGCCGCAGCCAAGATCGACGACGCGCTTGCCGGATAGCGCAGGTAGCATCGCGCGGATGGCGGGCCATTCGGGCGCGCCATCAAGGCCCCGAACCTGCCGGGGAAGCTGGCTGTAGCCCGCGAAAAAATCAGGGTTGTCATAAATGTTCTGTGCGATGTTGTCCTCCATCGGGTTAATGCCCGCGCCATGAAATCAGGGGCCAGCGGGCGTAGGAACTGAGGTATGAACGCGCCCGGGGCCGGGGGCAGCGATGGCTTCGGGCTGTGAAGGGAGAGGCCATACTGTCAATCACAACGCAAAGACTCTTGTCAAACTATCCCAGAAACGGGCCACTTCATTCTAACTTGTCGTGAGAAAGGCCAGTCAGGGCGCGGGCAGATGCTCCAGCTTGCCTGGATTATCGAATATATTGTGCTCTATGTTACCATTGGTCAAAATGGTCATGTCAGAAAAGCGCAGCGTATTGGTGGCACCCAAGCCGTCCGCCTCGACCCAGGTCAGCAGGACGATATCATCGCTCAACCGGCTGTAGATATAGCTTTCCTTGTCGCCAGCGTGGTTTGTGCGGGACGCCAGCGTCCTGTCAGAAGTTGTATTGACGGTTCCTTGTTCCGGGTTCCCCAATTCATGTGCCCACACTGAATGAACGGAGATTGCAGGTTGTCCAGTTACGCCCTGTTGGATGCTTCTATTGGGAATCATCCTCCCAACCTTCATCAAGGTGTGATCCGTCACAGAACGGTTTGTTGTTCGAAAGCCCGCAGCGGCACAGGACATATTTGGCCTGGCTTGCCCCGGCGCCATTGAAGTCCGCACCAAGGGCGACATTTTTGACGCGATAGGGCCCGTTGCGTTCTACCATCACATCAATGTCGCCGTTCACCATGTGCTGAGGATCGGTTTTGCTGACTTCAAGCCGCAGGGCACCAGATGGGCAGTTTGATATCGCCGCGAGCAGATCGGCGATCTTGCCGTTCTCGGGTATCACCCACGGCTTGCGGCTTGGATCAAATATCGCACGGGATGCTTTCACACATTCAGCAGCATGCGAGCACAGGACGGGTGTGTAGTGCACGGTCACATCAGTGCCTTCGACGTTGCCGTCATATTTGATCGGGGTGTTGCGTATTCTGGATCTGTCTGACGTGCTGGAAAATCCAGCCGCCTTATGAGAGCCGTCGCAAAATGGCTTTTTCGACGAATGCCCGCATCGGCAAAGCGCCGCCTTCTCGCCAGCGTCAATCATGTTGCCCGCACCGTCGCGTAGGTTGGGCACGCCCGTGACCATCAACGGGCCATCAGAGACGGGTGTGATCCTGGGTTGATTTGTCAAGACGACATCTCCTTTTGGGGGTGAATTCACGCTGAAGCGCAAGTCCCGCGTGGTCAACTCGTCTGGGTAGTATCTCACTTTCCACTAGTTTTGTCTGCAAGCCACTGTCGGCGCTTGATCGTCCCCGCCTCGCGACCTGAGCTTGACCATCCCATGCTTGGGGCGGTCGGCCAAGGCCGACGCGTTCGACCCTTTGGAAAAGCCGAATGCCCGGTATGAAAAATATGATTCTCATCAAGGGGTAGAACCGCAAACGCGCTCTGGGCTGCCGAGGCTTCACTTGCAGGTGCCATATCGGTGGAAGAAACAAGTCCGAGGCTGTCCGCCGGGTTACTGTTGAACAGGCCATCTGCGACGGAGCAGCGCGTGGCGGCAAGTGTCGCTTTTAGTGACAGGAGTCAAATTGTGACAAACCCAAGCGCCGCAACAACGCTTGAATTTGAAAAATGGCATGAATATTTGAACATGGGAAGTTTTCATTAAATTCAGGCGGATAACTGAAAGTGATGACAGGAGTACTGGCCGGATTTTTGATGGCTGTTGTGTTCGGTGCGACCGCCTTCTGGGCAGGCTCCGAATTCGGAAAGGCGCGCTATGACGACCCGCGCCTTCAGTCAGGTTATTTGCCTGTCGTGTCAGGATCTGGTTCCTTTTGGCGGTTTCTCCGCCAGTTGGGCGTAGTTGCAGCCGCTGGCAGTTCGAAGGTCGGGAACACGCATCCGTCCGCCTCGCCCCGGCGGAGCAGTGCGGAGTATCCTGCGTTATCCGAATGCGGATTATTTCGCCTTGGCCGCGTCGCGGAGCAGTTCACGTGCCATCGACGCCTCTTGCGTGTCGCCCACGGCAATTTCTGCGATCCGGTCCATAAGGTCACCGCGAAGAGAACGGGAAGCGAGGCTGTCCAGGGCGGCTCTGCGAAGACCCGTGCGCTTTGCCGACAACGCCGCAAGAAACGCAGCGTCGACCGCGCCCGTCTGCGGCATCCGGCGCAATGCTCGAATGGCCGCGACTGCAGCAGGATCGCCGTTTGCGATGGCCGCGGCGATTTCATCGACCGCTTCGGGGGCACCGGCATTGCCCAGCGCGTTAAACCAGCGGACGCGATCTCCTGACCACCGCGACAGCAAGGGGGCCAGCGCCCGGTGCCCGTCCAGAGTGCCGCGCCTGCGATAGGCCTCCGCGCCCAGACCATATGCTGCCTGGGTGCCGACCAGCGTGTCGTCGATATGGTCTACGAGAAAGGTGCGCGTTGCGGGGGTCATCCTACCTGCAAGCCGCGTGCCCAGCGCGCGCACGACCTCGCGCCGCAGTTTGGCCGCACCGAGCGTACCATCGCCCGCCAGGTCATGAAAAAGACGTCGAAGCGCGGTCTGCGCCGCGTCCGTGCCCGCCTGTCCAAGCGCATGGATATAGATTGCGCAGGTCTGCTCCCCGCCTGACGTGCAGGTAGCGGCCAGATCCTCTGCGGCCTTGTGATCGATTGAAAGCAACGACCGCAAGGCGATGAGCGCCTGCCGTTTTTTTGTATCGTTCAGGGTTCCGTCGGCGAGCGTCGCACGTAGATCGGCCAGATCCCGTCCGCCGAGAATTGCCATGGCCGCCGCATGACGCCGCGCGTCCTCTGTCGGTGGATCAAAGAGGCGCTGCGAGGCGCCCGCCGTCGGTGACAGATGCTCGGGTCGGTGTTCGCGCCATGTCATTGTCATGTGCGACCGGGCCTCGGCGTCAGGTATGTTCGAACCCGACGCTTGGCGCGATATAGTCTCGTCGGTCTGTTGAAAGACGATGCGGCCCTCGTCGAGCCTCGCCTCGCTGTGCGACACCAGACCCGCCTCACCGGGCCGCACAGCACGCAAGGCCCCGTTGCTGGCGATCATCAGATATTGATCCTTTCGCCGGGATATAGTCGATCCGTTTCGCCGGTAATGTGCCCGCGCGAGACCGACCGTATCGGGCTCGATCGTGGTCCAATCCGATGATTCCCGCACGATAAATGGTACCATCGCCGCGAGCCCCGAAAGGAGCGTTCCGCCCCCCGCTGAAATCCCGCTGGGCAGCCGGACCGAGGCCAGCGCACCATCGTCAAGGAATGCCCAGCCCACTGTGCCTGCGATCTCGTCACAGGCCGCCCGCATCTGCGGACCCGGAGCGCCGCCCACGGCATCTGTGCAAGTCAGTTGCGACAAAGCGAATGCGGCTTGCTCGATTTCAAGCGCGCCCTCCACGCGAAAGCCGCCGGAAATTTCGGTGCCCGCAATCGACAACGTCGCCCGGTAGGTGAATGTATAAATCTCACCCGCTGCCGAGGGATCGGCAAGCGCCAGCAGGCCTGTTAGGGCCAGTAATCTATGGAACCGGGGTGCCACAGAAACCCAGCACATCCCAGCGGTCGGGATCGGTGATGTTGGCATTGAACTCCTCGCCCAGAACATCGAACGGAACGGAATCGGGGGACGGATTGGTCAGAATTGTGTCCGGCATGGCGGCGAAGAACGGCCCGTTGCGCTGTTCGCCAAGCGGCAGACCGGCCATGCCAAAGCCCGGCAGGGTGCCAGCGATGACTGTGCCGGATGCATCGAACATCCGACCGCCGCAGGTGGCGCCCAGCGGATCGCTGACATCAACCGTGCCGCCATCCCCGCAGGACAGGCCCCGTCCGTCTGGCAAGCAGCACCCCGAGGCCGGTATTGCGCCACAGAGGTTGCCGGGCTGCACCGTGGCGCCACAAGTAGGCAGGCTGGGCGTGATCGACAGAAAACGCGAGCGCGGACCTTCCCAACTGGCCAGCGTCTTGTCCCATTGCCGCGTCACGAACAGGAACCGTGCACGCAGGAATGCCTTGATCCGCCCGTCGAGCCATGCGCCGTCGCCCGCGATATTGTAGCCCCATGTGCCGCGCCATTGTGCGCCGGTCGGCGGGACAAGTGCCGACTGCCCGGCCAGACCGGCCGGCGTCGGAAGTGCCAGCGGAGAACCGGGAATGGGGATGCTGACGGGGAACCCTCCCGGGTCGATCGGCACCAGGGCCCGGTCAAGCCCGAAATCCGCGACCGTGGGCAGTTCGACTCCCGCCAGCAGCAATTCGCCCTGAATACCCGCCGTGACAGCCGCGATCAGGATGTCCAGCCCGCCATAGAGGCTCATATAGGTCCACAGACCGGCCCGCGGCGTCACCTGAACCCCGGCGGCAATCTCGGGTTCGATGACCGGCGCGTTGTCCGGCGCGGTCCAGTCGGTCTTGCTTTTGGCGGTTGCTTCGAAACCGATCTTGCCGACGACATCCAGTTCGACCCCGATACGGAACGGCCCGATATTGTGCTCGATCCGCTGCGCGGCCCGGCTGTAGCCGATATCGAGTTCGATGATTGACTGCACCCAGGCATTTTCTGACGCTTGCGGCTGTACCGCCTCATAGGCGGCGAGGGCTGGAAGATAGCCATCCTGCACCCGGTCGCGATAGGTGGCGAGGATGGCGACCGCGTCGGCGCGTGTGGTAATCGACCGGTCGCCTGCGGGGCCGTAACGATTGTGCAGGTCCGCCGCTATCAGGGCATCCCAGAACGCCTGGTTGGTCGCCTCCTCCTCGTCGCGCAGGGTTTGCAATGCGGCTTCGCATTGTGCGCGCAAGGCGGGTGCGGTGGCGCCGCTGTCCGACCCCAGCCCACTGATTTCAACGAATCCGCCGCCAGCGCCAAGCACGATGCCGTCGAAGGATTCGCTTTGATCGTCGATCTGCAATTCATAGTCACGCGACCAGCCACAATTGCGCAGATCGACACGCGCGCGGACCTCGAACAACTCACGCGCCAGCCCGTCGGCGCGATAGTCGATCCTGTATTCGGCCCCCGCGCGGGCGCTATAGCCGATGGATGGATAGTAAAGGCCCTGAAGCCGCAGATGGGCATCGGTCAGCCCGCCGCGCCCGCGGATGAACCACCGATCGTTGCCTTTCTCGAAATCCCAGTCAAACGGGTTGTCCGCTGCCTGTCCGGGCAGGCAGATCTGCTGGACATCTAGCGGATCCTCAAGATCACATGTGCCGCTGAGGCAGTCTTGGTCGAACCGGCAATCGTCACCCAGCGGCAAGCCGACGAAGTTGTAAGGTTCTACCGGCACCGGCGAGAACTGGCTGAAATTGGCCGCGTTGGTGCCTATGTCGAACGCGCTGTCGGCGCGCTCTTGCACGCTGTCCCAGATGCAGGGCCAAATCAGCCGTGTTCCGTCAGTGCCCAGATCCGTCCCCGGCGTCGGCCCGGTGGGCGGTGGCAGAGGTTGAAGCGCCGGAAATGACGGGTCATCCGTCTGATCGGCTGCCGAAGCGCCGCCGATATCGTTTTCGTCGGGGCAGACAGTGATCGCAGTGCATTCGGCCAGCGGCGGCGCGCTGCCGCACGCGACGGGAAGGGCGCCGCCAAACAGCGGCTGGCAAACGGTCGTTGCAAACCCCTCGCAACCCTCCTGGCTTGCCTCGTCCAGCGAAACCTCGGTGAACTGGCCGTCCACTTCCCGGCAATAGCGTGGCTCCTCAACGCAGTCCTCTCCCGGCGCGCGCTCGGCGGTATCCACCAGATTGCCGTCTTCGTCGAATATCAGCTCCAGGCCCGGCAGGCATTCCTCAGGTGTCAGAACCGGCGGTCCCGCCGGTCCGCCCGGTGGCCAGTCACGGTCAGGATCGAACGGATCCCACTGTGCCACGCAGCCGCTGTCATCAATGGTGGGCACACAAAGCATCGCCTCGGCGGTCAGCCGAAGCCGGTCAATCGCGCTGACGTCTCCGCCATGTGGGCGCGCGGTGTAGGTAACGTCGACCTCAAGCGGGGCATCGGCCGCGATCAGCAGAGTGCCTGCGCGATATTGTTCCACCGCCGACAATTCCAGCGCGCTGCGGATCTCGTCGCATTCGACCGACAGGCCGGCCCCGGCTGGCACGCTGTCCTCGATGGTGTCGCTGGTATCTCCGGACGATTGAAATGGCAGCGCCCGCACGAACCGTTTGGCTATTGCGACGGGCTGACTGGATGGATTGTAGATCTGCACCATGGTGGCATAGACGCCACGTCCCACACCTTCCTGCTTTGTCTCGTCGGAGGGGCCGCAAAGAAAGCTCGCCGCATAGATGGCACTGCCGGTCAGTGCTTCTTGCGCGGCAGCACCTGAGGGAAATAGCAGCAGCGCGAAAATACCAAAAGCATGCCGCATCGCACCTACTCCTGACGCTCAACGCAAAGCATGTTGTTGGTCTCGTCGCTTTCGATCACCATCGGGGGCGCGTCGACGGTGGCGCAGATCTGGCAATTGGGGTCAAAGCAATTTCCGCCCGGAGGTGACGTAAGCGGCACCTTCACCGTGGCGCCCGCCGCCAGACCGCCGGGTTGATCCAGCGTAACAGCAACCGATTGCGAGGGGTCCAGCAACACCCGGGTCGTGAATGCGCCAGCATCCCCGGCGCCGATATTGGCCAGACTGATACGTGCGGTCGTCACGCAGCTTCCTGTTCCGGTCGGGCAACGAACATTGATGGAGTTGATCGAGCGCACCACAAGATCCGGTAGCTCCTCCGGTTCGGATGGAGGGGTTTTAATCCGCTGCGCCTCGACTGTCTCGACGTCGATCGTCGACACGTCGCCATCATGCGGGCGCGAGGAATAGGTCACGGTGACGACAAGATCGCCGTTCGCGACGACGTGCAGGATGCCGGTCCGAAACTGAGTCGTCATGGAGGCCGGCAGCATCATCCGCAATTCATCGCATTCGATACCGATCGCCTGCTGCGGGCCTATTCTGTCCCTTGCCGGATCGCCAACCGTGCCAGCTGTCTGAAACGGCAGTGCTCTGGCCACATTCTTGGAGAACGCGACGGTCCGTGCAGGCGCCGGATTGAACAGCAGGATCGACGTGGCGTGGACACCACGCACCACCCCCTCCTGAAAGCCTTCGACCGAGGGACCACAGAGGAATTGTATAGGATAGACGGCCGTGTCAGCCGCGCTGTCAGCCGATTGAGCAGAGGCCGGTGAGGCCAACATACAAAGCGTTGCGGGAACGGTCAGAAAGCAATGTGTGAAAATCTGTTTGAACATGACTGGCTCCTTGTGGGATCCGCGTGTAAATCACGAGTCGTGCAATAGGCGGCAATTCGGCGGTGTGCCAAGCCACGCGCCCGCCATTTGGAACGGACAATACATTGGCAATTCGCTAAAGCGTTTCGCGAAAAACCTGACGCGCAGCTTTTCGCGAAACGCTGCGCAACATGTTGGCGTTGCGCGCGTTTCCGCCTCAAGTGAGCGCCTCAAGTTTAAAGCGAAACGCTTTAGGCGGCAGTGGTCTGCAACGATCCAGAAAATTAATCGGAAACTGGGAAAGCGTGCTGCATCGAAGCACTTACGCGCAACTGGTTGAGCTATAATGAGCCGCTACAAATCTGATCCAAGCATATCACAAAAAAGTCAATCAATCCAGAACCCGTCCCCCAAGCGCGCCGGAGCCCCCCCCGCGCAGGGCGGCGTAGGTGCCTCGCCTTTATAAACGAGCGATCCTATAAACGAGTTGGCATGTTGAACAAGCGTGTCCTGCAAATGAACCCTTCACGCCGAGAGGTTGCCAATGCCATCAAGTAGCTGGTCAGGAAAGGTTTCTGATGGAATGTAAAGTGGAAGAAAAGCGGCAGGGACTGTTCCCTGCCCGCTATAGTGACGGTCGGGGCAAGCAGCGCGATCAGGCTTTCAACCTGCGCCTCCGGCAGCGCGATAACAAGCTCCGTGCCTTCTATGGCTTCCGCGACTTGGACAGAACTGACCTGCTCACCGTGAATCCATATGTTCAAATTCCGACCAATCGATTGCGCAGTAAACCCCTCCAACGCACCTGCAATCGCCGGTCTCAGTTTCAGGTAAACTTGCGGTTGCCCTGCAAAAATTAATTTGCGCCTCAATACCGGGAATATCCCGGTCGGTCACCCGGATAGGTCCCAACCGGAATTCTGCGACCTGCGCTCGCACCTCCTCAGTTGGGTGTAGTTCTCCACCCGCCTCAACCCTCCAGTTTGTGAATCGGCATGCGAAAGTGACCCACTACCCATCAATGGCGCGGTACACCTGAGACGGTCAGGGTCAACAATAATAGGCAGTACGCCAGTTGACCGCTGATTCAGTGGGCCGACAACATTCGCACTGCTGAGTGTCGGTTTCTATGGCTTGTCTAGGTCATGTTGACAAAAGGCGCACCCAGAGGCGGATGGACGTGATGTCTATGAAGCCAAGGAAACTTTCGGCGGTTTTGTCGTAGCGGGTTGCGATGCGGCGAGCGTTTTTCAGTATCGATGACGGGTCGTTCGTCCCACAAGGTGCAGCGCGAGTTCTCTGGGCTGCGCAGGCGCTATTGGGGCCGCAGGTGCTGGGGTCGCGGGTATTTCTCGCCCACTAACGGTGCCATCACGGAAGACATCGTACTTCCAGTACTTGGAAAAACACATCGACGATCCTACCGGCGCCAGCCAGTAGTGGTTCAGTTCCTTCGTCGAACAGAGCTCATACCTCGGCAAATGACCAAGCTAAGCGACCCAAATGACCAACAGCATGCGCAAACTGGTCAACTATCGTGATTAGTCACAAACAAGAAAAGTGGTGAGCCGGTCGGGATCCGAACCCGAGACCTACTGATTAAAAGTCAGTTGCTCTACCAACTGAGCTACCGGCCCACTAGGTGGCGTAATTAGAAAGACATGGGCCGGGGGTCAACCCCAATTCTGCCACTAATCCTGCGCAATCTCTGGATTCATTTCGGGCAGGGGTTTATATGCCGCCGCATGGATATGCGCGCGCACATCGGTCTGCCCTTCATGAAGATGCATGGGCTGGGAAACGACTTTGTCGTTTTTGACGCGCGCACGCGCGATGTGCCGATGAATGCGGCGCTGGCGCGGGCCTTGGGGGATCGGCGGCGCGGGATCGGGTTTGATCAATTGGCGGTTATAACGAAGGGCGCCGGGGATGCACATCTGACCTTCTGGAACACCGATGGCAGCATCGCGGGCGCGTGCGGCAATGCCACCCGCTGCATCGCGCGCTATCTGATGGACGAAGGCGGCAAGGACGCGCTCCACCTGACGACCGCACGCGGCGATCTGTATGCGCGGGACGCGGGCGGCGGTCTGACGGCGGTCAACATGGGCGCGCCACAGCTGGATTGGCAGGATATTCCGCTGGCCGAGGCGATGGATACGCTGCAATTACCCATCGAGGGCGGGCCGGTTGCCAGCGGCATGGGCAACCCGCATTGCACCTTTTTCGTCCCCGATGCCGAGGCAGTTCCGCTGGACCAGTTCGGCCCCCGTTACGAACACCATCCGCTGTTCCCCCAGCGCACGAATGTGCAAGTGGCCAGCATCATCGGCCCCGATCACATTCGCATGCGGGTTTGGGAGCGGGGGGTCGGCCTGACGCTGGCTTCTGGCTCCTCCTCCTGCGCAGTGGCGGTTGCGGCGGCGCGGCGCGGGCTGACGGGGCGGGCGGTGCGGATTGATCTGGACGGCGGCACGCTGATGATCGACTGGCGCGATGATGGCGTCTGGATGACCGGCCCGACAATGCATGTGGCCAGCGGCACCCTGACGCCGCAATTTCTGGAGAGCTTGCGATGAGCGCGCCGATCTTTTCCAACCATGGCTGCCGCCTGAACGCGTATGAGACGGAAGCGATGAAGGAACTGGCCGCAGGGGCCGGGCTGGAAGCGGCCGTGGTGGTCAATACCTGCGCCGTGACGTCCGAGGCCGTGCGCAAAGCGCGTCAGGACATCCGCCGCCTGCGCCGCGACAACCCAAACGCGCGAATCATCGTCACCGGCTGCGCCGCCCAGACCGAACCCGCAACGTTTTCGTCGATGCCCGAGGTCGACGCCGTCATCGGCAACACTGAAAAGATGCAGGCAGACACCTGGGCCGGGTTGGCGGGTGATTTCGGGACCGAGCCGGTGCAGGTGGACGACATCATGTCCGTCACCGAAACCGCGGGCCATCTGATCGACGGGTTCGGCACGCGCAGCCGCGCCTATGTGCAGGTGCAGAACGGCTGTGACCATCGCTGCACGTTTTGCATCATACCCTATGGCCGGGGTAATTCGCGCTCTGTGCCTGCGGGCGTTGTGGTGGACCAGATCAAGAGGCTGGTGCAGCGCGGCTATAACGAGGTGGTGCTGACCGGCGTCGATCTGACCAGCTGGGGCGCCGATCTGCCCGGCCTGCCAAGGCTGGGCGATCTGGTGATGCGCATCCTGCGGCTGGTGCCGGATCTGCCGCGCCTGCGCATCAGCTCGATCGATTCGATCGAGGTGGATGACAACCTGATGCAGGCCATCGCGACCGAATCGCGGCTGATGCCGCATCTGCATCTGAGCCTGCAACATGGCGACGATCTGATTCTCAAGCGGATGAAGCGGCGCCATTTGCGTGACGACGCGATTGCGTTCACCCAAGAGGCGCGGCGCCTGCGCCCCGACATGACCTTTGGCGCCGACATCATCGCCGGTTTCCCGACCGAGACGGAGGCGCATTTTGAAAACTCCCTTGCGTTGGTCACTGACTGCGATCTGACATGGCTGCACGTGTTCCCGTATTCTCCGCGCCCCGGCACGCCCGCCGCGCGGATGCCGCAGGTGAACGGCGCCGCGATCAAGGCGCGCGCGGCACAGTTGCGCGCGGCGGGCGATGCGCAGGTGGCGCGGCATCTGGCGGGGCAGGTGGGACGCGATCATGCGGTCCTGATGGAAAGCCCGCATATGGGTCGGACCGAGCAGTTTGCCGAAGTCGCCTTTGACGATCCCCGCCCCGAAGGGCAGATCGTGCCGGCGCATATCACCGGGGCGCGCGACACCCGGTTGATCGCGGCCTGATGCATCCGAACCCTGTCTATCGCGGTGCCAGCGCTGTCTTTAACCTCGATTTTGCGCGGCATCAGGGCTTTGGCATGTTGGCTGTCGCGGCAGATGGTGCGCCGCTGATCAGTCATATTCCGTTCATCCTGAACGCTGGCGGTGACGTGGCCGATTTCCACCTTGTCCGCTCGAATCCCATCGCGCGGATGATCAAGACGCCGACGCCTGCGCGACTGGCGGTGCAGGGCCCGCATTCCTACATTTCGCCCGATTGGTATGGGGCCGAGGATCAGGTGCCGACGTGGAACTATGTCGCGGTGCATCTGGTGGGCGAGATCGCATTGCGGCCACAGGGTGAACTGCGCGATTTGCTGGACCGGCAATCGGCGGTATTCGAGGACCGGCTGGCGCCCAAAACGCCATGGACCACGGCCAAGATGACGCCCGAGGTGCTGGACCGCATGATGCGCCAGATCGTGCCCTGCCGTATGCGCATCGCCGAAGTGCATGGCACCTGGAAGTTGAACCAGAACAAGCCCGATCCGGTACGCGAATCGGCGGCGGACCATGTCGATGCCTACGGCATGGGGCAGGAGATCCGGCTGCTGGCGGCGCTGATGCGCGGCGCCTGAGCGCTATGGACAGGCCTTGGGTGGCCTTCTACGCTGCGCCGCGTGACGCCAGCAAAAGGAGCGCACCGAGATGAAGCTGTTGATGGGGCCCACGTCGCCCTTTGCCCGCAAGGTTGCTGTTGTTCTGCACGAGCTGGACATGACCAACGCAGTCGAGCAGGAGGTCGTGTCCACCACCCCGATCCAGAGCGACCCCGCCGTCGTCGTCGCCAATCCGCTGGGCAAGATCCCGGCACTGATTCGCCCCGATGGCCCGGTGCTCTATGACAGCCGGGTGATCTGCCGATACCTCGATTCGCTGGCGGGCGGCACGCTTTATCCGCAGACGCGCCTGTGGGAGACGCTGACGCTGGAGGCGACGGGCGATGCCATCATGGATGCGGGTGTGCTGATGATCTACGAGATGCGGGTGCGCCCCGAAGACAAGCAGTGGGACGGCTGGCTCGATGCGCAATGGACCAAGGTCACCGCCGCCATGGACGCGCTGGAGGCGCGCTGGATCAGCCATCTGGCGGGGCCGCTGGACATGGGGCAGATCGCCGTTGCCTGCGCGCTCAACTATATCGATTTCCGGCAGGGCGATCGCGGCTGGCGCGATGCGCGCCCGCAACTGGCGGCGTGGCTGGATGGGTTCTCGCAGCGCGCCAGCATGCAAAAAACCCGGCCTGAATAAGCCGGGTTTCGGTACATCTGGTCGCCAATGGCAGATCAGAAACTATAGCTGACGCCGACATTCACGGCATGCGTCACCAGTTTGGTGCGCAGCTTGCCGTTCGCCCCGCCGGGGTCGCCATTGATCGTCACGTCATTGTCCGACCAGGTGATCTGATATTCACCGAACAGCGCCCAGTTGTCGCTGAGCGCATATTTCATGCCCGCAATGCCACGCAGGGCAAGGCCGGTCATCTCGTAATCATGGGTGCGGTTCGTCGCGCCGACGGCCAGAATGTCGACATGCGGAATGGCGACCCCGATGCCTGCACCGGCATATGGGGTGAAATTGCTGCCCTCGAGCGCGCCGGGGAAACGCTTCATCACGTTGGCGGTGATGATGTTGTGGCCGTCGGTGAACTCCAGCCGACTGACGCCGATCGCGGCCTGATCTGCGGCACTGGCATAGGCCTTGGTATGGGTCCCTTCGATGCCGAACCCCAGATTGCCGCTGGTCCACCACATCGCACGGCCGCCATAGTAGAACGGGTTGTCAAAGGGTTTGCCCTTCCAACTGACGTTGCGATCAAACGCCGCGCCGCCGTTTGGCAGATAACCGGACGCGTCGCTGTCATTCGCGCTCTGGGCGCCCAGATAGAGACTGAGTTCGAATTCGGCGGCAGCGGGGGAGGCCATCAGCAGAATCGCTGCGGCTGCGGTCGGGAGTGTCTTATGCATGTCGGGCGCTTTCTGCTGGGACGGGATTTGCCCGTCACATATACCTCCCGGGCCGCTGTCTCAAGCGCGACACATGCGCGCTGGGCCATTGGACACTGGACGCGCTGGAAAACCCTCGCTAAAACCACGCAACGTAAAGGTCGCGGGTCTTCTGTGGCCCAAAAACCGTACGGGTCTTTTTTTTGGCCCTTGAGAATGGAGTAAACCTCGTGTCCCACGCAGACGATCACGAAGGCACCCGGAGGGACTTCCTCTACTATGCCACTGCCGGCGCCGGCACTGTCGCAGTCGGCGCTGCCGTATGGCCGCTGGTCAACCAGATGAACCCTTCGGCTGACGTTCAGGCGCTTAGCTCGATCCGGGTCGATGTCGCGGATGTCGAGGTCGGCACCCAGATCACGGTCAAGTATCTGGGCAAGCCTGTCTTTATCCGCCGCCGCTCTCAGGCCGAGATCGACGCCGCGCGCGACGTGGATGTCGCCAATCTGATCGATCCCACGTCGCAAAACCCGAACCTGAACGGCATTCAGCCCGCGACCGACGCGAACCGCACGCTTGCCATGCCGGGCGCCGAAGGCGACGCTGCCGAAGAGTGGCTGGTGATGATCGGGGTCTGCACCCATCTGGGTTGCGTTCCCATCGGCGATGGCGCCGGCGATTTCGGCGGGTGGTTCTGCCCCTGCCACGGATCGCACTACGACACTGCCGGGCGCATCCGCAAAGGGCCCGCGCCCGAGAACCTGTGGATCCCTGTCGCCGAATTCGTCGACGACTCAACGATCAAACTGGGATAAGGACAGAAATAGATGGCTGGTATTCCGCACGATCATTACGAACCCGGCACGCGGGGCGAAAAGTGGCTGAACAGCCGCTTGCCCATTGTCGGGCTGCTGTATGACACATTGATGCTTCCGACCCCCAAGAACCTCAACTGGATGTGGATCTGGGGCATCGTTCTGACCTTCTGCCTCGCGCTTCAGATCATCACGGGCATCGTCCTGGCGATGCATTACACACCGCATGTCGATTACGCCTTTGCGTCGATCGAGCATATCATGCGCGACGTGCGCGGCGGTCACTTTATCCGATATCTGCACATGAACGGTGCCTCGCTGTTCTTCGTCGCCGTCTATCTGCACATCTTCCGCGGTCTCTACTACGGCTCCTACAAGGCCCCGCGCGAAATTACGTGGATCATCGGCATGCTGATCTACCTTTGCATGATGGGCACCGCCTTCATGGGCTATGTTCTGCCATGGGGTCAGATGTCGTTCTGGGGCGCCACGGTCATCACCGGCCTTTTCGGTGCAATCCCGTTCATCGGCGAGCCGATTCAGACATGGCTGCTGGGCGGACCGGCGGTGGACAACGCCACCCTGAACCGTTTCTTCAGCCTGCACTACCTGCTGCCGTTCATCATCGCGGCGCTGGTGGCTGTCCACATCTGGGCCTTCCACAGCACGGGCAACAACAACCCGACCGGTGTCGAAGTGCGCCGCACGTCCAAAGCCGAAGCCGAAAAGGACACCGTCCCCTTCTGGCCCTATTTCGTGATGAAGGACCTCTTTGCGCTGGCTGTTATCCTGGTTGTTTTCTTTGCGATCGTCGGTTTCATGCCGAACTATCTGGGCCACCCTGACAACTACATCGAGGCGAATTCGCTATCGACGCCTGCGCATATCGTGCCGGAATGGTACTTCCTGCCCTTCTACGCGATCCTGCGTGCCTTCACCTCTGACGTCTGGGTCGTGATGGCGGCCAGCTGGATCACCGGCGGTATCGTCGACGCCAAGTTCTTTGGCGTGCTGGCGATGTTCGGCGCGATTGCGGTCATGGCTCTGGCACCGTGGCTGGATACCTCCAGCATCCGGTCGGGCCGCTACCGCCCGATGTTCAAGTGGTGGTTTGGCCTCTTGTGCCTGGATTTCATGGTGCTGATGTGGGCAGGCGCCATGCCGGCGGAAGGGATCTATGCGATCATCTCGTTGATCGCATCGGCCTACTGGTTCGTTTACTTCCTGATCATCCTGCCGCTACTGGGTGTGATTGAGAAACCGCAGGCGCAGCCCGTGACGATCGAAGACGACTTCAATGCGCATTACGACGCGCCGACCGGTGGTACCCATACCACCGTCAAACCTGCCGAATGAGAGAGGACATGAAACCAATGTTCAGTAAAATTGGCGCGCCTCTGGCCGTCGCCGTCGCCCTCTCGGTTGCTTCAGTCTCGGGGAATGTGGCCTATGCCGCAGGTGCCGAGGCGCACATTGACGATATCGATTTCTCCTTCGAGGGACCGTTCGGCAAGTTTGACACGCTGCAGTTGCAACGCGGCCTGAAGGTGTACACCGAGATTTGCGCAGCCTGCCATGGCCTGCAATATGTGCCCATCCGCACATTGCATGACGAGGGTGGTCCGCACTTGCCAGAAGATCAGGTGCGCGCCTATGCGTCCCAATTCGAGATCTTCGACCCCGAGCTGGACGATTACCGCGAGGCAAAGGCGTCGGACCATTTTCCCGGTTCGGGTCTGGAAACCGCGCCCGATCTGTCGCTGATGGCGAAAAAGAGGGCTGGTTTCCACGGGCCGTACGGCACCGGCATCAACCAACTGGTCAAGGGCATCGGCGGGCCCGAGTATATCTACACCCTGCTGACCGCCTATGAGGATCCCCCCGAATGTGCCCCCGAAGACTTCCCGGGCAGCTATAATACGGCCTTCGCCGTTGGCGGGTATCCGGACGAGTGCAAGGACGAAGCCGGCCACCACACCACACCCGGCAGCTGGATCTCGATGGGCCAGCCGCTGTGGGGGGACGACGTCGAATTCGACGACGGCCATCCCGCTGACATGCATAACGAGGCCAAGGATGTCGCTGCGTTCCTGATGTGGACTGCCGAGCCCAAGCTGATGGCACGCAAGTATGCCGGCTTGACCGGTGTTCTGTTCCTGACGCTCCTGTCCGTCCTGCTTTACCTGACGAACAAGCGTCTTTGGGCGCCGATCAAAGGTAAGAAACGCAAGCACTGATACGGACACGCCTTTCCGGCACCGAATCACACCCCGTTCGCCCCGGCGAGCGGGGTTTTTCGTATTTTTTGTCCAAATGTCGGAACTCTCCCGCGCTGGGGCGTCGTTGCTCCTTCAGTGATGTAAAGGATGGAGAAATGCCCAAGACAGCAAAACTATACCGAATGGCCATGCCGGATCATCTCTGTCCGTTCGGCCTGAAGTCCAAGGCCCTTTTGGAGCGACGGGGATACCAAGTCGAAGATCACAAGCTGACGACCCGTGATGAAACGGACGCCTTCATGCAAGAGGCGGGCGTCGACACAACGCCGCAAACCTATATCGACGGTGACCGAATCGGTGGCCATGACCTGTTGCGCAGCCACTTTGGTCAGCATGTGCGCGAGGAAGGCGAAACGAGCTATACGCCGATCGTCGCGATCTTCACCACGACTGCCCTTATGGCGCTGGCGCTGTCATGGGCGGCGTTTGACACGTTGCTCACCATCCGTACATTGGAGTGGTTCATCGCGCTATCCATGACGGTTCTGGCGATCCAGAAGCTGCAGGATGTCGAACGCTTTTCCACGATGTTCCTGAATTACGATCTGCTGGCCCGTCGATGGGTACGCTACGCCTATCTCTATCCATTCGGCGAGGCGCTCGCAGGCGTGTTGATGTTGTCGGGCACGGCGATCTGGCTGGCATCGCCGGTCGCGATCTTCATCGGGGGTATCGGTGCCGTATCGGTCATCAAGGCCGTCTATATCGACAAGCGCGAGTTGAAATGCGCCTGCGCGGGCGGCGATAGCGATGTGCCGCTGGGGTTTGTTTCGCTGACGGAAAACCTGATGATGCTGGGCATGGGCTTCTGGATGCTGCTGACCTGATCGAAGCCCGGGCTCAGGGTCTGCGCAGCGTGTCCCCATAGCTGATCGTCGGCTCCAGCGCGACATGCACCGGCGATTGATCGGCGTCCGGCTGGACACGGTCCGCTATGATCTGCGCGGCGCGGCGTCCGATCTCGTGTCGGCACGCGTCCATCGTCGCCAATTCGCGCGGCAGTCCCTTGATCATATCCAGACCGTTGAACCCGGCAAGCCCGATCTGGTTCGGGATATCATAGCCATGCTCCAGCAACCAAAGCAATCCGCCTGCGCCGATCATATCATTGGAATAATAGAGAAAATCCAGCTCTGGGTCGCGCTCCAGCAGCACTTGGGTCATCTCGCGCCCTTTGACCAGCGCCGAACCGCCAGAGTAGAACTCGCGCTCGGTGATCTCGACACCGGCCTTGGCCAGCACGCTGGTCAGGCCCTCGTACCGTTTACGTGCCCGGTGGTCGCGCGGCATCGTCGTCCCCATGAAGCCGATGCGCCGATACCCCCCCTTGAGGATAGCACGCCCCATCTGTTCGCCCGCCCGACGATGCGAAATACCAACGACCGAATCGACGGGCGTGCCGTCGACATCCATGATCTCGACGACGGGGATACCGGACGCCCGCAACATGGTGCGCGATGCCTCTGAGTGTTCCAGCCCCGCGATGATGACACCAGAGGGGCGCCATGACAGCATCTCGTACAGGACCTTCTCTTCCTTCTCGCGGGTATAGTCGGTCAGCCCCATGACGGGCTGCAGTTCGGTTTTTTCCAGAACCTCATTGATGCCGGTCATTACCTCGGGAAAAACCATGTTGGACATCGACGGGATGATGACGGCGACCAGATTGACACGGCTCGACGCCAATGCGCCGGCGATTTTGTTCGGCACGTAGCCAAGCGCCTTGGCACTGGCCAGCACCCGCTCGCGGGTGGCCTCGGATACGTCTCCGCGGTTCCGCAGCACGCGGCTAACGGTCATTTCCGACACGCCCGACGCTTCGGACACATCACGCAAAGTCAGGGGGCGATCATGGCTGGAAGTCACTTTATGGATCCTGCTATTTTTTTTGATGTTACCGCGAACATCTGTGCCGGATCAAGCACCCTGCAAGATCATGCTGCACGGCGAATTCTAACATGACAATCTTGGTTCACCACGCTATTCAAACGCCTACGGCCCCGTGGCTCAACTGGATAGAGCAGCCCCCTCCTAAGGGGCAGGTTATTGGTTCGAATCCAATCGGGGTCACCAAGTTTTATGGGTATTGTTGTGTCGCGTCATTTGCTGCACCCGTGGCTGGGGTGATTTCCTGTTTTCTAGCGCCCCCAGCGCCCCTGATTGGTGTGCGGGCTGTGGGGCCAATAGACACGTTCTTTGGTCACGATGCTCGTTGAAAAGAAGCCAGAGGCGTCGGCAATGCTGGCGCCGCTTCAAGCGCCTAAGTGATCGCGGGGTGGTTGAGCGTGTGCGGTGCCGGGCGCCATCTCAGGTCGACCTTGATCATGATTTGCGCCCATGCGGTTTTGATTGGTGTTACGCGCTGGCCTCTCCAAGACACGGCCCAAATATCGCCGAGCGCATGCCAGCGGCGAACGTGTCCGAGCAGTTGGCGGGGGAGCCGAGCGGGCGGTCGTCGCTTTTTGGTGGCGCGCCCGACTTCGCCCATTCGGCATAAAACGCCCGCGTTATCCGCAGGCAACGCTGGCCGGTACAGCGAAGATGCCTTCCAGGAGGCGTTAGGCGATCTTGCGGACGGTCTGGCGGGCACGCTGTCTAGTTCGCACGCCTATGATGTGTCTCGTACCTACGCGACGGGAAGCGCCTTGCGCCCGTCGAAAATATGCGGTGCAGATGTGTACGTCGGACTGGTGGTGCTATCTCGGCCGCCGCCGCATTTTTCGATAGGACGCTATTGGTTTTGGCGTCGCGCGTGTCGTCGTCCGAAGGAAATATCAGGCAATCCTTGCTTCGACGAAAACCTCGCTGGCCAGATTGGGCAGTCGTTTGCCCAGCTCGTATAGTCCGTTCATCACCTCCCGCCCCAGGTCGCTGACCAAGGGTTCCATTTGCTGATGCGTGAACGGTTTGACCAAATGTCCGCCGGTGGCCGTGACCGACAGGCCGTGATCCTCCAGTTGGGCGACCAGATCAGGCAAGTCGTATACGCGGGGTTGTTGCAGGCTCGCGTTGCGGGGGCTTATCGCCTTGACGTCATCGATCAAACCCATCGCCTGCGCCAGTTGGCGATGGATGGACTGGGCATTGGGCACGTTGATGTGCAGGACGGTTTCGGGGCCCATCCGCTGGCGCATGGCAGAGATCAGCTGATCCGAGTCCGGGACTTCATGCAGCAAACCTGAACAGAGCATCAGATCAGCCGCATTCGGAACCTGCTCGGTCACGTTCTCGAAGAAACCCTGGATCACCCGCAGGCCGGGCAGGGGGCTTGCGCGGGCATGATCGGAAAAAAACTGCGAGGGCTCGATAATGGTCCAATCGCTCCAGCGTCCCCCGGCATCCCAATATCCCTTGGCCTGCAAATCGGCGCCGCAGCCCAGTTCGATGACCGTTTGCGGGCTGTGATGGGCCAGACGCTCGAGCACAAGCTGGCGGCGGTAGCGCACCATTTCAGCCTCAAATCCAAAATCATCCAGGTATTCGGTCGTGTAGGACGTGATACTTTTTGTCATTCCAACCCTCTGCGTGAAGCTGATCGGGGTTTAAAGGCTTGATGAGTCCGAAAGCTGTTTGATGATACGCGCGCGGTCCTGACCGAGCAACCGGCGAAGCCTGCGCTTGAACCTTTTGATGGGGCGGTTCTGAGACGAGGCCTCGTAAGGCGTGACCCCGTCCGCGGCCTGCTTGCCGACAAGCGCCTTCTGAAAGAAGGCGAACTGCTCTGCGTTTACGGCCGTTGAAAAGGCGTGATGAAGGTGCGGAGCACGGTCCGCCAGAAGATCACGGATGATTCGGATATGCGTGGCGGCGAAAGAGCAGTTGGCGCCAAGTGTTGGCAGCATCGTCGTCAGGGCGTCACCGACGGCCAGATAGTTTGCAGGCGCGGCCCCGGTTTCAAAAACGCTGACATTCCATGTGTTGCGCGGGTTGATGTAGATCTTGTTGGGGCCGACCGGCTCGGCCGCCTCGATCCAGGCCGCGACATGCGGGCTTTGGCGACAAAACGACATAAACGCCTCGCGGTCGCGCATTTCACGCAGCAGCGCCTTGTGTGCGGCGTCAATGGCCAGAGAGATCGAAAACCAGCCCCCGGCACCGGGATAGAGCATCATGGCGATGGCGCCGAAGTCGTGGGGGCATTCGATCAGCGGATCTGGAAGAGGCCGCGCGCGCGTATCAAGGCCGCGAAAGAACTGGGTGATATACACGACATTACCGGGCTGGTTGATCACACCGCTCTCCGTGTCGGCCAGCGTGGTCATGATGGGCGACTTGGTCCCGGTTGCGTCCAATACCAGTGTCGACGGGCAAATCGGAATAGGATCACCAGACGTCAACGAAATGGCCGTTATTCTGTCAGCCTCTGTTTTTGCACCGGAAACGGTGGCGTCGACATGGCGTGTTTGGATCCGTTGTCTGAAAAGCGTTTCGACAACCTCGTCAAACTGCCAACGGGTTGCGAACATCCGGCGGGACCCGGCGGGGGCGTCACCGCTCAGGCGGTAGGAGCCGGGAACAAACCGGCAGCCATGGTCAGCCATGGCAGGTAACAGGCTTTGATCAATGCGCTCCAGTTCCTGCTCAAGGCGCGGCAAAAAGATGTGACTATGCGCATGTTGCCCCACCAAACCGTCAAGCGTTTCAGCCCCCACGTTCCTTTTCGGCGGCGCGATCATCGACCTGACCGGCAGAACGGGATCCAGTGCGATCGCCGCCAGATGCGCGGAATATCCGTTTCCCAGAATGAGAAGATCGCTGAAGTCACTCTGCCTTGTCATCGCGCCTCAATCGGTTTTGATGTTGGATCTAGTGAGTCGGATATGGCTCAAACCCATCGAGTCGCCAATTCCTTGCTTATCCTGCTCTTGATGTCCTCTGGCAAGGCGGCGCGCCTGATTTGCAGGTACAAGTGAAGCCGTGCACCAGCAGAGAGATCCCGCCAAAGCCGCTTGGGCAGGGCAATCTCATGCTGATCGACCCATCTGCGCGCATTGTAGTCAGAGTCGCGACGACCGAGCGGCGGTAGGTAGTCGAGCGGCGCGACGACGTTGCCCTGCGCGGCAGATATAACGCGCTCGGCCACCGCAGCGTTAGAAAAATCCTGAACGAGGCTTTTCTGGACTGCCCCCAGATCGAAAGGATAGGCCCCTCCGTTCAAGAATGTCTTAAGCGCGGACGCAAGCGCATCGACGGTTTCGAACCTCAACTTTTCGGAAGGGCTAACCCCTGATGCATTGCTGGCGTTGGGCGCAAAGCAGGGAACGCCAAGTGCGGCTGCCTGTGGATAGGCCGTCCCCCCATCGAGGGGGAAACTGTCAATATAGCAAGATGCGGATTTTAGGATGTCCTCGACCTCACCTTGCGGCAATGGGCCGCGTAGATGAACGCGGTCCGGATAGGCGGTCGTGACGTCTGCCCACCAGTCATCTTTGTGCGATGGGCCGATCAGGATGACATCGTTGGCGACGTGCGGCAGTAGCTCCATTAGAAAATCAGGAAAGCTCAGACCCGGTGTCGGGCGGAACTTTCCCGGTCCGCCCATGGAGACGATGGGGCCGTTTCGCGGAGCTATGTGGCTTGATACAGAGGCGACATCATCATCAACGATCGGGATGCCCATGAAGCTCTGCGTGCGCGCCGCGCGGCGGTCGCGGGTCGTCTTCCATCCTGTCATGCAGATTTCCAACACGACATCGGCGGCTCCCGGCCCTAGGCTGAAGACATGATCGGCGTGATTAACGAATAGGATCTTTTTGTTTTGCGCCCACAAAACGCGCGCGGCAAAGGCCGCCGCAGCATCATCGGGATGCGTATGCAGGAGGATCGTCCCGGCGTTCTGCGCCGCTGCAACGATGGCCGCTGCCCGCGCGGATGGCTTGCCTTTCAATCTGGTAACGGGGCCCGGAAACTCGGCCACATGATTGCCTTTGCGGGCGTCGGTCAGCAGCAGCGCCTGCGTCCCATGGCCAGATAGCCCGGCGCTCAATCGCCAAATCAGGCGCGAATGCCCCCCTTGGACATGGGTCTGCGTGGCGATGTGCAGAAAGTCGGCCTTGGGCAAGGCGGGCTGCGTGGATTTCAGGGAACTGTCTGCCCATTTCTCGAAAAAGGACTCTTCGAGGCTCTCGTTGCCGAAATGGCCCGAAATATTGTCCCAGTGCAGCCGCGCATAGAGACGTAGCAGCGCCAGCCCGTCGTTCAGACTGCCGCTCGACAGGACGGCGGACGCAAGTATGCTGGAAAAGGTCTTGAGAGTTACACAGGACTGCGATGTTTTCACGTCAAACCCCAATTACACTGATTGAACAAAATGCTTCGCTCGCCGAGCATGTCCATTTGCCTCAATAGGGCGCCGCATGCCAAGTGGGTCAATCCGTCACATGAATCGCTACAGATAGCCTTCGGTGCGAAAGCTCAGCTCGCAGGATTTGCCGATGATCAGATGGTCGTGCAGGGTGATTCCCATGACCTCGGCGGCGTCCTTGATTTTTTGCGTCATCACGATATCGGCTTCCGACGGGGTCGGATCGCCTGATGGATGATTATGAACCAGGATCAGGGCCGAGGCATTCAGCTCCAGCGCGCGTTTTACGACCTCGCGGGGATAGACCGGGACGTGATCGACGGTGCCGGTTGCCTGCTCTTCGTCCGCGATCAGCACGTTTTTTGTGTCCAGAAAGAACAGTCGGAACTGTTCGGTGTCGCGATGGGCCATGGTGGTGTGGCAATAATCCAGCAGGGCGTCCCAAGAGGAAATCACCTGCCGCCGCATGACGCGCGCGCGCGCCAGACGCTGGCTGGCGGCCTCGATGATCTTGAGTTCGACGATGACAGCCTCGCCCACGCCGGATATTGTTTGCAGGCGTTGGGCAGAGGCCGACACCACGCCGTTGAAATCCCCGAACTGGTCCAGCAGGGCGCGCGCCAGCGGTTTGACGTCGCGCCGGGGGATGGCGCGAAACAGGATCAGCTCAAGCAGCTCGTAATCGGGCATCGGTCCGGCGCCGCCTTGCATGAAGCGGGCGCGCAGACGGGCGCGGTGGTCGCGGATATAGGACGGCTGCGCCGCGCCGGGCGTGACCACCGTGTCCGGCGCCTCGTCGCCGCCAAAGAGGGGCAGGGCAGCCTCGCTGAAATGGGAATAACCGCTCATGCAAGGTAGAATTGCCGAAACTGATTAACGCACGGTTAATATCACCCAGCCTTGGCCGCATCCGCAGCCTCCCTCAGTTTTCAAACCCGGTCGGGGCATTGATACCGGTCCGGGTTTGCCCCCATATTGGCGGCGTCATAACCCAAGGAGCGACCCCATGGACCTGCGCAGGATTTCCGACACTTTCAGCGTCTCGCCCCAGATTGATCCGGGCGATGTGCCCGGCATCAAGGCAGCGGGGTTTCGCGCGATCCTGTGCAACCGTCCGGACGGCGAGGAGGCGGGACAGTGCGACCATGCCCAGATCGAGGCCGCAGCGCAGGAGGCGGGACTGGCATTTCGCAGCGTGCCGATCACCTCGGGCGGTGTCACTGGCGCAGATATGGATGATTTCAACGCCGCTCTGGCCGAAATGCCCGGTCCGGTGCTGGCCTATTGTCGCAGCGGTACACGCTGCACAATGTTGTGGAGCATAAGCCAGATCGGCCAGATGCCAGCGGATCAGATCGTTGCAGCGGCGGCGGGTGCCGGATATGACATGCGCGGTGTCGTCGCGCAGATGTCGGGCCAGACTGGTCGCCAAGGCTGATGGATCAGCCATGGGGTGTCCTGAGCGAAGAGGGCGGACGCGTCACTCTGCATGAATTTCAGGGTGACAGGCTGCGCACCCGCGATTTCGCGACGATCGAGGCCGCGCAAACCGGATCGGGGGTGCCGGCCGGCAGGCTGGTGGGGTTGAAGGCGGCGCCGGACGCCGAGGTTCCCGCGCCGATCCTGCCCACGGCGCCGGGCGCCTTGGGCGCGGTACGGCAGCGCGCGCCCTATGGTTTGGTGCCTGCTGCCGCGCGTATTCTGATCGCCGGTGCGCTGGCCGAGCGGCCTGATTGGGATGGCATCATCTGCCTGCCGGGCGCCGGGCAGACGCTGTGGGTGCATGTCAGTGCGCGCGAAATCGTCAGCTTTCAGGGGGCGGCGACGCATCGTTTGGCCGCGGCATTCGGCGCCGGTGGTGGGCCTATGGACCGCGATGCGCTGGGCGATACACTGGCCCGGCCCGAGCGTCTGGCGGTGCAGTTACAGTCGGCCAGCCTGATGGGCGATACTGCGGCGATTATCGGGCATCTGATCGGGGCGGAGCTGGCGGCGATGCGCCCCTTTTGGCTGGGCCAGCAGGTGGTGATCGTCGGTGGGGCGATGCCTTATGGCGCAGCGCTGGCAGAGCAGGGCGTGCAGGCCGAAGCGGTGACTCAGATGCTGGCTTGGCGCGCGGGGCTGGCGGCGCTGGGACGTGCGGTGGGTTTGGTTGAATAAACTGTCAGATGCGGCGCGACTGGATTCTGAGGGATTTGGGTATTTCCACCAAGAAAAAGCCAAGCGCGCGGCAGGGGCTGGTGGCCAAGTAAGGGGCCGCTGAAGGAGCCCCTTACAGGATGGTTTCAGTGGCCCTTGGCGAAGGGGGCGGCATCGCCCCACAATTGGCGCACGCGTGCGTCGCGGCCGCAGGCGCTACGGTAACGCTTGTAGGCTTCGGCCTGATTCTTGATGCCGAAACGGGTGATTTGCAGGTCGCCGCCCTTGTAATAGCCCTGATGGTAATCTTCGGCCTCGTAGAAGGTCCGAAGCGGCAGGACGGGCGTCACAATCTTTTGCCCCAGTTTCTGCTGGGCCTGCGCGATGGCCTGTTTTGCATCCTCGGCCGCCTGCCCATCGGCAAATATAGCGGTGCGGTAGCTGTCGCCGCGATCGCAGAACTGGCCGCCCGCGTCAGTGACGTCGACCGAGCGCAGGAACATCGCCAGAAGCTGTTGGCGCGACACCTGGGCGGGATCGTACATGATTTCTACCGCCTCATAGTGGCCGGTATCGCCGCGTGTGACTTGTTTGTAGGTTGGATTTTTGGTGGTGCCGCCAGTGTAGCCGGACACGACCTCGGACACGCCCTTGACGGATTCGAAGTCTGCCTCGACGCACCAGAAGCAGCCACCGGCGACGGTCAGGGTTTCGGTGGCGGCCGCATGGGCCTGATTGCCCTGGGTGGCAAAGCCGACGACGATCAGCGCGCCCAGCAGGGATGTCTTGAGTTTCGTCATGGCCTTTGTCACGGGGGTCTCCTCCTGAAGTTCTGCGCGACCATGGCGCAAGGCAGCGCCTCCGCCAAGCCTGCGAAACACGGTCTCACGCAAGGGTGAGATCAGGTTACCGGCGCCAAGCGGCGGTTTCAGATCTCGTAGCGTTTCAGGATCTTGTCCACGCGCTGTCCAGAGGCCAGCGCGACATCTGCGCGGCGGGCATAGTCGCGAAAGCCGCGGCTTTGGTAATAGATCAGCCCGCCCTCGTTATCAGCGCGGATGTCGGCGCTGATCCAGACATATCCCAGCGCGCGGGCGGCCTGCGCCGTTGCCGTGAAGAGGGCCGAGCCGATCCCGAGCCCGGTGCGCCCGATCTGCACGAAGGTCGCGATATCGCAGGCCTCGGGCGGCAGGGCGGCGGAGGGTTCGATATACTGAAACCCGCGCAGGGCGCCTTCGCGGTTCAGCGCGACATGCCAGGCGGACCGGCCCGGCGCCGATTGCATCATCCGGGCCATGTCGCCGGTCGAGATGGGGCGGGTGCGGGCGGTGGTGCCACCTGCCGCGACGATTTCGTTCAGCAGTTCGGCCAGCGGCGCGGCATCGAGCGTGGTGGCGCGGCGCACGGTGATCATCCCATATGCTCCAGCAATTCGGCGGTGCGCGCGGTATAGGCGCCGCGCGTCTCCAGCGGGGGGCGCAGGCGGATTGTCAGCCCCTCCATCAGCGCCGGATCGGGGCGGCCAAAGAAGCGGTCAGCCTCGCCTGCCTCAAATCCGGCGATCTGGGTGGCCTCCATCCATGCGCTGACCCTGTCGGCCTTCTTGATCTGTTTCTTGACCGATTGAGGGATGGCGGCAGGCAGGCCGAAACGGATGTGAATGGCGACTGTCAGCCGTTTGTCCAGTTCCTCATAGCCGGGGCCGACGGCGTTTTTGACCGGCGATATCATGTCGCCGATCACGTATTCGGGTGCATCATGCAGCAGTGCGGCCAAGTGCCATTTCGGCGGTGCCTTGGGGGCGATTCGACCAAAAATCTGTTCGACCAGCAGCGAATGTTCGGCAACCGAATAGGCGTAATCACCCAGCGTCTGACCGTTCCAGCGCGCCACGAAGGCCAGGCCGTGGGCGATATCGGCAATCTCGATATCCACCGGGGTGGGGTCCAGCAGGTCCAGCCTGCGGCCCGAAAGCATTTTCTGCCAGGCGCGGGGTTTGGGCATGATTTTTCTCCGCCGACTCTTTGCGACCACCCATAAGGCCGGCGCGCGCGGGTTTCCAGCGCCTCGGCGCAGCCGCGCATTGCTGCATGGGCAGCCAAGTGCTATCTGCGCCTCAACCAAATTTTCTCAAGGAGCCGTTCAAGATGGCACAAGACTATATCGTCAAGGATATCAATCTGGCCGCCTATGGCCGCAAGGAATTGGATATCGCAGAAACTGAAATGCCCGGACTGATGGCGCTGCGCGAGGAATTCGGCGCGACAAAACCGCTGAGCGGGGCGCGCATCGTTGGCAGCCTGCACATGACGATCCAGACGGCGGTACTGATCGAGACGCTGAATGCGCTGGGCGCCGATGTGCGCTGGGCCTCGTGCAACATCTTCTCGACGCAGGACCACGCGGCAGCCGCGATTGCCGAGGGCGGTACGCCCGTTTTCGCCATCAAGGGCCAGACCCTGACCGAGCATTGGGATTATCTGGATCGCTCGTTCCAGTTCCCTGATGGCGCGAACATGATCCTCGACGATGGCGGCGATGCGACGCTTTACGTCCTGCTGGGCGCCCGCGTCGAGGCGGGCGAGACGGGCCTGATCGAAACGCCCACCTCGGAAGAGGAAGAGGCGATTTTCGCCCAGATCAAGAAGCGCATGGCACAAACCCCCGGCTGGTTCACCAGGACGCGCGATGCGATCAAGGGCGTATCGGAGGAGACGACGACAGGCGTTCACCGCCTCTACGATCTTCACAAGAAGGGCCAGTTGCCCTTCCCGGCGATCAACGTGAACGATTCTGTGACCAAGTCGAAATTCGACAACAAGTACGGCTGCAAGGAAAGCCTTGTCGACGGCATCCGCCGCGCGACCGATACGATGATGGCCGGCAAGGTTGCCGTCGTCATGGGCTACGGCGACGTGGGCAAAGGCAGCGCCGCATCGCTGAGCGGTGCTGGCGCGCGCGTCAAGGTCACCGAGGTCGATCCCATCTGCGCGCTTCAGGCGGCAATGGACGGGTACGAGGTGGTCCTGCTGGAGGATGTTTTGGCAACTGCCGACATTTTCATCACAACGACCGGCAACAAGGACGTGATCCGCATCGAGCATATGCGCGAGATGAAGGACATGGCCATCGTCGGCAATATTGGCCATTTCGACAATGAAATTCAGGTTGCCAGCCTGAAAAACCACAAATGGACCAACATCAAGGAACAGGTGGACATGATCGAGATGCCCTCGGGCAATCGTCTGATCCTGCTGTCCGAGGGGCGTCTGCTGAACCTTGGTAATGCCACCGGGCATCCCAGCTTTGTCATGTCGGCCAGCTTTACCAATCAGGTGCTGGCGCAGATCGAGCTGTGGAAGAATGGCGGGCAGTACGAAAGTCAGGTCTATATCCTGCCCAAGCATCTGGATGAGAAGGTCGCGCGCCTGCATCTGGACCGCATCGGCGTCAAGCTGACCCCGCTGAGCGCCGAGCAGGCCGCCTATATCGGCGTGACGCCGGAAGGCCCCTACAAGCCCGAGCATTACCGCTACTAAGCGGAAAATTTCCGTTTACTACCATGCAGACAGGCAGGTTTCCGCGCAGGAAGCCTGCCTGTTTTGCTTTGCGCCCCGTAGACGGGAACCAAACATGCGCGGCACGCCTTATCCGTTCGTAACGTGACACCAAGGAGGACGTACCATGAAACTCAAGACCCTTATGATGAGCGCCGCCATCTCCGCCCTGATTGCAGGCAGCGCGGTCGCGCAAACAGAGACCACGGACACCACCGCCGCTGATGGCACTGTCGCCGCAACCGGCGACACGGATGCCGCCGTGATTGCGCCGCAATTCACGTCGATCAGCGAGATGACGGTTGGCGATCTGGTCGGTCAGAATGTCTACGAACCCAATGGCGAGACGATCGGCGATATCGATTACGTCGTTGGCAGGGACGGCGGTGCGCTGGCTGTGATCGGCATCGGTGGCTTTCTGGGGCTGGGCGAATATACCGTCGGCCTGCCATTGAGCGACTTCACTTATGATGCATCGCAGCAGATGGTGACTCTGGACACGACCAAGGAGGCGCTGAAGGAGCAGGTCGAGTTCGACGAATCGGATGTCGAGAGCCTGCCCGACGAGACGCCGCTGGCCAGTCTGATTGCCAGCGCGGACGCGACTGGCAGCGACGCGGTAGTGGATGACATGTCGGACGACACCATGGCTGTAGACCCTGTGGTGCCGGATGAGGGCGCCGATATGAGTGATGAGGGCGCCGATATGAGTGATGACACCTCCGTCACAGGTGGCGCCGTCACGGATGACAGCGCAACGTCGATGGAGGCCCCCGCAGAGGCCGATACGATGACAGACGACACTGCGGTCGAAGAAAACACCACCACCGAATGACGCGGTGATGGCACGCGATTTTTGAGGCAAACTTTACCCCCGGCCCCTGCGGCCGGGGGTTTTTCGTGCGCAGATCTGCTGCAAAATACGCAGCAGGGATTTTTTCTTGGTCATGGTGTCGCGACTCAGTAGTGTCTGGGCAGGCCGGAGCGAGGCCATACAGAGTGGACAGCAGGACGCACCCTGCGGCAGAGGAGATTTGAGATGGGCAAACGTGATGATTTGATTGCGCGCTATGCAGAGGATCTGAAGAACAAGTGCGGCATCACGCCGGACATGGATCTGCTGACCAAGGTCACGATCGGCTGTGGCCCCTCGATCTACAATGCGGATTCGTCGACCGTGGCCGGCAGCCAGTCAGGCGAGTTGGAGACGGTCAAGAACAACTTCTTGGTCAAGAAGCTGGGTCTGGCCGATGGTCCGCAATTGATGGAGGCGATTAACAGCGTGCTGGACACCTATGGCCGGTCCGAGCGGAACAAGTATCGCGCGGTTGTCTATTACATGCTGACCAAACATTTCGGAAAAGAATCTGTTTTCGGCTGAGGCCCCTTTTCCGGCGTTCCTGTTCGTTTCGAGCCTTGGGATTTGGGTATTTTTACCAAGAAAAAGCAGCGGGCGCGCATGTCGGACTGGCCCGTTGGCAATTTGCGCCGTTGCGGCGTGGCAATCATCGGATCATCGCCTTAAGTATTGGTGGGACGGTCGTTGGGGAAGGATGATCCGGGCATGACACATCAATCGACAGAATTTCGCGCTCCGCCGGATCGCGGCGAGGCGCGGGATGCGTTGGCGCTGCTCCGGCGCTGGGCGGCGCAGGCCAGCCCCGAAGAGGTGGCGGATCTGGACCCGGCGATCTCGCGTCTGCTGCCGCGCGGCGAGGTCGCGAATTACCCGGCGCTGTCACGTGCCTATCCGGAAGACTTCAAGCCTGACGATGCGTATCGCGCCACGATGCCGGATTTGCAGAACGGGCCGGCGTCGCTGATCAAGGGATCGCACCAGCCGCTACAGCATGTGGGTATCTCGAATTTTCGCCTGCCGATCGGATTTCACACCAAGGGCGGCGGTGACCTGAGGCTGGAGACATCGGTAACCGGCACGGTCAGTCTGGAGGCGGGCAAGAAGGGCATCAACATGTCCCGGATCATGCGCAGCTTTTACAAGCATGCCGAACGCACATTCAGTTTCGAGGTGATCGCGGACGCGCTGGACGACTACATCAACGATCTGGGCAGCGTCGATGCGCGCATTCAGATGCGGTTTTCCTACCCGGCCAAGGTGCAGTCGCTGCGCTCGGGGCTGGAGGGCTATCAGTATTACAATATTGCACTGGAACTGGTCGAAACCAACGGCGTGCGGCGCGAATTCATGCATCTGGACTATGTCTATTCCTCCACCTGCCCCTGTTCGCTGGAGCTGAGCGAGCATGCGCGGCAGGCGCGCGGCCAGCTGGCGACGCCCCATTCACAGCGATCGGTCGCGCGTATTTCCGTTGAGGTGAAAGGCGGCGATTACCTGTGGTTCGAGGATCTGATCGAAATTGCCCGCAGCGCCGTGCCGACTGAAACGCAGGTAATGGTCAAGCGCGAGGACGAGCAGGCCTTTGCCGAGATGAACGCGGCAAACCCGATTTTCGTCGAGGATGCGGCGCGGCTATTTTGCGAGGGGCTGCTCGGGGATGCGCGCATAGGTGATTTTCGTGTCGTGGCCAGCCATCAGGAAAGCCTTCATAGCCATGATGCAGTCAGTGTTCTGACCGAAGGGGACACGTTCGTGACCCAGAGCATGGACCCGAAGCTGTTCTCGACGCTGTTTCATACGGGCTGAGCCACGCCTTGGGGGAATGAGGCGGACAGGCGGATTTCCGTTCAAATGGCCGGTGGCGTTCATATCGCTTGGGGGACGGCACACGTTATGCGATAGTGATTCGAGTTTAACCCTCTGCCAAGGGAGACAAACTATGTCCCGCTCATACGTTCCGCCCCACTATACCGTCGTTGGGATCCAGATGATGGGTCGCATGTTCGAACAACAAGTGCGCATTGCGCAGACGCTTGGCGCTGTTGCGCTTGCGAGCAACCCGTTGCTGAGTCGTCGAACTGCGACCGATGGCTCCGACGCGGTCAAGATACCGCATCCGGCATCCCCGACCTTTACGACACCAGCGCGCCGACCGCGCGTGCAGTCCGCGCGGCCGCAGAAAATGCCGCAAATGGCCAAGAGAACACACGCGATGCCAGTCTGATTCGGGGCGACAGCCGCGCCCGCGATCAGCTTGGACGGCTGCGTGTTCGACATGAAGGCCGCCCGCCGCTACTGACAATGTCCTTTTCAGACGTCAGAAGCGGCGTGACGATGCCGGTCAGGCGAGTACATCTTAGACGGCGTCGAGCGCCTGCAGGATATCGGCGATCAGATCATCGGTATCCTCGATTCCCAGCGACAGCCGCACCAACCCCGGTGTGATACCAAGCGCCGCGCGCTGATCTTCGGGCAGGCGTTGATGGGTTGTGGTTGCCGGATGGGTGATGATGGATTTAGTATCGCCTAGGTTGTTCGATATCAGCACGATTTTCAGCGCGTTGAGGAACCGGAATGCCTGCGGCTGATCGCCCAGGTCCAGCGCGACGACCGTGCCGCCCTTGCCAATCATTTGCGTGACCAGATCGAATTGCGGGTGGCTGGCATGGCCGGGATAGATCGCGCGGGTTAGCTTGGGATGATCCTGCAGCGCCTCGGTTAGTGCCAGCGCGGTCGCGGCCTGTGCGCGTACGCGCAGGTCAATCGTCTCAAGCCCCTTGAGCATGATCCAGGCGGTGAAGGGCGACATGGAGCCGCCGGTGTGCTTCATGTAGGGTTCAAGCGTACCGCGGATGAAATCGCGCGTGCCGAGGATGATACCGCCGAGCGCGCGGCCCTGACCGTCGATATGTTTCGTCGCCGAATAGACGACGACATCGGCGCCCTGACTGATGGCGCGGGAAAAGACAGGGGTGGCAAAGACGTTGTCGACAACCACCAGCGCGCCGTGTTCGTGGGCCAGCTGCGAAACCGCTTCGATATCGACGACCTCAAGCGTGGGGTTGGCGATGGTTTCGAAAAAGACGGCCGTGGTATCCGGGCGGATGGCGCTGCGCCACTGGTCCAGGTCGGTGCCGTCGACAAAGGTGACTTCGACACCGTAACGCACCAGAATATCGCTGAGCACATAAAGGCACGAGCCGAACAGCGCGCGCGCTGCGACGACATGATCGCCGGCCTTGAGCATCGAGATCAGCGCGCCCGATACCGCGGCCATGCCGCTGGCGGTGGCAAAGGCGTCCTCGGCCCCTTCCAGCAGGGCGATGCGTTTTTCGAACATCGACACCGTCGGATTGCCGTAGCGGGCGTAGATGAACTCGTCCGGCCCGGCCTCGACAAAGCGGGCCTGCGCGGCCTCGGCCGTGTCGTAGACAAACCCTTGGGTGAGGAAAATCGCCTCGCTCACCTCGCCCCACTGACTGCGGGACGTACCGCCATGCACCATCGCGGTGCGTGTGTTCCAATCATCTGTCATGTTCGACCTCCGGGGGCGACGCCCCAATAAAACCCCAGCCGGTCATGCGAAAAAGGGGGCCTTTTCCGTGACCTTTTAGCGGATATGTTTAACGTGGTCCGCAATCCGGTAACAAATCACCACGGTTTCCGCTTACTCTTGCCGTGTGCTTGCGTCAACCGGAGGAGCCTCCGGCGGGGATATTTTAAGCAAGAAGAAACGGGCGGTCAGTCTTTGGGCTGGGAGCTGTGTTCGGAGAAGAGTTTGGACTGGGTGACGAAGAAAACGAAGATCGCTGCCGTGAGGCCGAAGGTTTTGAAGTAAACCCATGTTTCCTCGGACTGGGTGCGCCATATGATCTCGTTCAACAGGGCAAGGCCGAAAAAGAACAGCATCAGGCGGCGGGTCAGGATCATCCAGCCCTCATGGGTCAGCGGCATGACGGTATCCATGACCGATTGCAGGTAGGACCGCCCTCGCAACAATCCGGCGCCGAGGATGCCACCGAACAGCAGGTAGATGATCGTCGGCTTCATCTTGAAGAACCTGGGATCGTTGAACCAGATACTGAGCCCACCGAACACGGTGATGAGGATTGCCGTCATCGCCTGCATTTTTGACAGGTGGCCGGTCAGCCCCCACAGGATGCCGATGGAGATCAGGAAGACAGGGATGAACCCGGCGGTGACGACGATGAAGCCGTCATATTCGGTGCCGGCAATCAGGAACGTGCGGTCCTTTAGCCAGATATACGCAACGAAGAAGGCCAGGATCGGGCCGAGTTCGAGCGCGGTCTTGAGGCTGCCGTTGATCTTGCGTTCGTTCATGTCGTCTCCTTTATCCGCCCATTTCTACTATCACGGCGCCGATGGCAATCAAGCACATCAGCGCGGTGCGGCGCGGGCCTACCGTTTCGCCCAGCACCAGCCAGCCGATAAGGGCCGCAAACACGGTCGAGGTTTCGCGCAGCACTGCGGCCTCGCCGACATTGCCCAGGCGGGTGGCCATCATGATCGACCCGAATGAAAAGAAGGCGACGATGCCGCCGATAACACCGCGCACCATCAGCGGACCGGGGGCGGGGGGCGCAGGCATCGCGCGCCAGCGGCGCAGCGCGATCACCGGCATGGTCAGCCCGTCGATCAGGAAAAACCACGCGAGGAATGTGAACGGATTGGCGGTCGCCCGAATGCCGTAGGCGTCGTAGGTGGTGTAGGCCGCGACCAGCAGGCCGGTCATCAGGGCCAGCGTCAGCGCGGCGTGCAGGGTGCTGCGTTCTGCCGTGAGATACATCAGATTATAGGCGGCCAGCCCGAAGATGCCCGTCAGAAGCACCGCGACGCCGGCCCATTGAATGAGGTTGAACTGTTCGCCAAAGATCAGATAGGCGCCGATCACCGCGAATAGCGGCCCGGTGCCGCGCACCACGGGATAGACCACCGTATAGGCTCCGCGCGTGTAGGCCATGGCCTGTAGCACCTTGTAGACGATATGGATCGCCCAGGCGCCGACGAAAATGGGCCACATATGCGGTTCGGGCCATGGCACCACGAAAAGGGCGAAGGGCGCGGCCATCACCGCATAGCTGGCGTCGATCGCGCCGCGCGTCAGCCATGGATCGTGCCGCCCCTTTTGCAGCGCGCCAAAGGCTGCGTGCAGGACTGCGGCCAGCAGGGCGAGCGCGAGCGCCAGATGGTGGCCCGATGGCGTGCCTTCCAGCGATATAAGCCAGTCGCTCATATGGGACGTCCGCACCGTTTGCCCATTCCCTTTGGCGCGGGCGGCAAGTTGGAAATCAACCCAATGCGGCTGACCGAAGGGGTGACGGCCTGGATCCTCGTTGCCTCGGGCGGCAAGGGGCGCAACACGGGCCCCGGTGCATCCATGTGGCTGGCAGGCGGCATCGGTTTGGCTTGCGGATCTGGGTAGATGTCGCTGGCGGCCCTAGTGGTCATGGTCACGATGCAGGCGGTGGTGGGGTGTGCCGGGCGACGGACCCGGTCGAAATCAGCGCGTTCATTCGGGGCCGAGGCCGGTCAGGGCGGCGGCAAACTCCTCGGGGTCGAAGGGGGACAGATCGTCGATCTGCTCGCCCACGCCGATGGCATGGATGGGCAGGCCGAACTTGTCAGCCAGTGCCACCAGAACGCCGCCGCGCGCGGTGCCGTCCAGTTTCGTCATGATGAGGCCCGAAACATCGGCGAGTTTCTGGAACGTTTCGACCTGGCTCAGCGCGTTCTGGCCGGTTGTGGCGTCCAGCACCAGCAGGGTGTTGTGCGGTGCGGTGGGGTCTTTCCTGCGGATGACGCGGACGATCTTGGCGAGTTCCTCCATCAGGTCGGCACGGTTTTGCAGGCGTCCTGCGGTGTCGATCATCAGCAGGTCCACGCCGTCCCGCTCGGCCTGCTCCATCGCGTCCCACGCGAGGCTGGCCGGATCGCTACCCTCGGGCGCGGTCAGCACCGGCACGCCTGCGCGGTCGCCCCAGATCTGAAGTTGTTCGACTGCTGCCGCGCGGAATGTGTCGCCGGCGGCGATCACCACTGTCTTGCCCGCCGCCTTGAACTGGCTGGCCAGCTTGCCGATGGTCGTCGTCTTGCCCGAGCCGTTGACGCCGACCACCAGCACCACCTGAGGCGTCTTGGCGTAGAGCGGCATAGGGCGGGCGACAGGGTCCATGATGCGGGCGATTTCGCGGGCCAGAAGCTCCTTGATCTCCTGCGCGGACAGGCGTTTGCCCATGCGCCCCTCGGCCATGTTGGCAGTGACGCGCAGCGCGGTGTCGACGCCCATGTCGGCGGTGATCAGCAGCTCTTCGAGCTGTTCCAGCATGTCGTCGTCCAGCAAGCGGCGTGGCGCCTTGGCCAAGTCGCGGCCCAGAAGGCGGCCCATCAGGCCCTTGCGCGGCGCGGTATCGGTACTTGGCGGTGTCTCGATCGGGATTTCGATAGGCGTCGGGGTTGGTGGCGGTACCGCACGCTCCATGGGGATTTCTGCCGGGGGTGTCGGCGGCACCTCGGATGGCGGCGGGGGACTCTCCTGTGGAGGCTGCTCTGGCTCCGGTTCCGGCGCTGGCGCAGGTGTTGGCGCAGCTGCCGGGTCCGGCGCTTGGTCCGCGTCCTGCATGATGGCGTCCAGTCCTTCGTCCAGCTTGGACGAGGAGTTGAACAGTCGATCCTTGAGCTTTTTGAAAAACGCCATGACGCCCCCGAAATTGCAGACCTCACATGACCTAATCCGCTTGGCGCCGATATGGAAGGGATGCGATGCGTACCGGGCATGCGATGCCGTCGGTAGATCAGGAACGCCGCGCGGGTTTTTCCTGATATATGTGTCCTCTGTTAATACCATAGGGATATCGTAGATGTTTGCGGAGACGGGCAGAGGTGTCGGAATGCTCCTTTTCTACTGCGCCACGCTTGCGCCTGCGGGGTTGATTGCGCTGGGCGCTATGATTGGCGGCCCATGGCCGACGTTGGCGGTCGTGTACATGACCGTTCTGGTTACTGCGCTGGATCGGCTGTTGTCTGCCGTTGCGCGCGACGATACGGAGGGGGACGGCGACTTTCCCGCAGCCGTGCCATTCTGGCCCTTCTCGGAAGTGTCCCTTTCATCCTGCTGGCGCTCGCGGCTGCGCTGATCTTTGGTCAGATCGCGCATCCGGTAGCGCAGAGTGTGATTCACAAGCCCGCGCGCGCGGCCCGTCTGCTGGGCCGGTTGGTCTATACCAGCCTGCTGGTCGGGCACCACGCCAGCGCTCATCGGCGCGTGGACAATTGGGCGCCGCCGCCGGGCGCGACGTGAAACATCGCTGGCCAGCGCCCCTGTGCTTGTGGCAAGATTGCCTGATGCGCACCCTCGTACTTGCCTGTTGCATGATTGCTGCCCCGGCCTCGGCCGAGGACCGCCTGACGGCGGAGCAGTTCGACGCCTACACACGCGGTCAAACCTTCGTTTACGGCAGCATGGGCACGCCCTACGGCGCCGAGCAATACATGGAGGGCCGCCGGGTGCGCTGGTCCTTTCTGGATGGCCGGTGCCTGGAGGGTGAATGGTACGAACGTGGAGATCTGATCTGCTTTGTCTACGACTTGGAGCCTGATCCGCAATGCTGGAGCTTTCGGCACGGCACCGATGGCCTGATCGCCCAATTCGCCAACGATCTTGCACTGGACGAGCTTTATGAAGTCGAGCGCAGCGCGCAGCCGCTATCCTGTCCGGGGCCGGACGTCGGCGTCTGACAACAGGGCGCGACCGCTTTGCCAAAAGAGATCTTATGCCTTCGGCGAGGATATTTTGTGCAAGAAGAACGAATACCCCCAAAGGGCTTTCATCGTTCTGTAAATACTAAAATTCTATTGCAGATCAAATAGATGCCGCTTGTTGATCCATGTGTCTGGCCCGGATTCAGATCCGCAGGAAAGGCTGCGCGATGCGCGGTATCAACCCCCGAAACCTGAGCGGTGCGTCGGTCGCGGCAAGGCAAATGCAATCAGCGCCGATGTCGGCGACCGGAGTATGATCCAGATCTTCGTCCGCGATCTCAATGTCGCCCTTGGCAAAGCGCGCTGTATCATCCGCAAAGGCGCCTTGCAGGACCAGCGTCATTTCCATTCCGCGATGGCCGTGATCCGGCACGGCGCTTCCGGCAGGGATATACAGCAGGCGTGCCGTCGCGCGCCCATCCGTGGGCAGGATCGCCTGACGGATCCCCATGCCGACAGGGCGCCATTTGACGTCCTGAAGATCGCCGCCGATATAGCTGAGCAACGGCGCGGGCAGGACGCTGCGGCATTGCGGCGCGGCGAGCGCGGGGCGCCCCGCCTTGGCCGCAGCCAGGCAGGCTTGCAGACTACCCTTTGCCATCGGGGCGCTGTCCTGACCTGCCAGCAATGCGCCGCCGATGCTGTCGAACGCGCCCAGATGCGCGCGGCAGGTATCGCACATGGTGATGTGCGCGGCGATGGTCAGGTTGAACGCCTCGGGCAGGGTGCCGGCGGAATAGGCCATCAGCAGGGCATCAGTCAGGTGGTGTTGAATGGTCTGTGTCATGGCTGTCTTCAATTCATCGCGTGGCGCAAACGGTCCAGCGCCAGTCTAATGCGGGATTTGATCGTGCCGAGCGGCAGGCCCGTCTGATCGGCGATTTCGGAATGGCTGAGGTCGTGGAAATATGCGGCTTCGATCAGCGTCTTCTGCTTGACTGGCAGTGCGGCTATGGCCCGGGTCAGATCTTCGCTGGCCTGTTCCAGCGCCAGGACATCTGCCTGGTCCGGCGGCGCCTCGGGGGTCCAGTCAATTTCCTCTGGTTGGGGGCGGCGGGATTTGCGCAGCGCGTCAATGCGCCGGTTGCGCGCGATGGTAAAGATCCAGGTGGCGGGGCTGGCGCGCGAAGGGTCGAACTGATGCGCCTTTTGCCACAGCGTCGCCATCACGTCCTGCGCGCATTCCTCGGCCAATGTTGCGCTGGCGCCCGATTTGATCAGGTAGCCTTTGATGCGCGGCGCGAAATGGGCGAAAAGATCGGCAAATGCGGCCTCGTCCGCGTCGTCGCGGATGCGCGCGATGCAGGCGGTCCAGCGGCTGTTTTCGCTTTGCCTGTTGGCGGACACGTGGCGAATTCCTGACTTTTGCATGGGCATGACGCCAGGCAATCGGCATCGGGTTGCGGGTGCGCTCTCAGACGCGCCAATGAAAGATGCCAAGTCATGGTGGCCAGTGTCAATTGTGCAAATCATGCAATTCTTACGCTGGACAGGTGCGATTGGATCACACTGACCGCGTAAAAAAAATAATATGCATCCGAAACACGTCCCGCCGCGTAGACCCCTGAACAAACAAGAAAAATGGATTCACCGCCTTATGCCATTCGAGCTACAGCCCGCCGCGCGGCGCAAGATTGCAATAATCGGTGCGGGCATTTCGGGGATGGGCGCGGCGCACAGGCTGTCCGAAATCCACGACGTCACCCTCTATGAGGCCGAGCCGCGACTTGGCGGACATGCGCGTACCATCATGGCCGGAAAGAACGGTGATCAGCCGGTGGATACCGGGTTCATCGTGTTCAATTATGCCAATTACCCGCATTTGGCCGACCTGTTTGAGCAATTGGACGTGCCGGTGGTGCCCAGCAACATGAGCTTTGCCGCGTCGATCGACGGCGGGCGGCTCGAGTATGGGCTGGCGGGCGCCGGAGCGGCCTTTGCGCAGTGGCGCAACGTGGCGCGTCCGGCATATTTGCGGATGTTGCGCGATATCTTCCACTTTAACGCCCGTGCGGTGGGCGCAGCCCAAGGCGCTGATATGACCATCGGCGATCTGCTGGTGCAGTTACGTTTGGGGCCGTGGTTTCGCGACTATTACCTGCTGCCGCTGTCCGGTGCGATCTGGTCGACGCCGACCGAAAGGATCATGGATTTCCCGGCCGAGACGATGATGCGGTTTTTCGAGAATCACGCGCTGCTCGGGTATGCAGGCCAGCACCAGTGGTACACGGTTCAGGGCGGATCGACGCAATATGTCCAGCGGCTTGAGGCGCATTTGCGCCGCCTTGGCGCGCGGCTGCGTACCGGGTGCCCCGTGCAGGCCGTGCGGCGGTTCCCCGGCGGCGTCGAAATCAAGGCACGCGGCGATTGGGAGCGGTTCGATGATGTCATCATGGCCACCCATTCGGACGATTCACTGCGCTTGCTGGCCGATCCCACCCCGGATGAGGCGCGCCTGCTGGGCGCGATCGCCTACCAGCCCAACGATATCGTGCTGCACTCCGATCCGTCGGTGATGCCGCGGCGCCGCGCTGTCTGGTCGTCCTGGAACTACACCGAAGAGAGGGGCAAGGCCCATAATCGCATCGATCTGACCTATTGGATGAACAAACTGCAACCGATCCCGCTGAATGATCCGCATTTCGTCACGCTGAACACGGCGCGCAACATCCGCGAGGATCTGATTCATGACCGTGTCACGCTGCGCCATCCGGTGTATGATCGCGCGGCGCTGGCGGCGCAGGGACAGATTGCCGCGATGAATGGCGCGCGGTCGACATGGTTCTGCGGGGCGTGGATGAAAAACGGTTTTCACGAGGACGGGCTGGGCAGTGCCATCGATATCGCCGACGCGATTTGCGCGCGCGGAGCGTTGGCGGCGGCATGAGCCGGGTTGATCATATTGCAGGTCACACCTGGCACGGGCGCAAGGGGGCGGTGCGCAACGCGTTTCGCTATTCCATCGACTACGTGCTGCTGGACGCCGAAGATCCCGCGCCCGCCGCGCCGCGCCTTTTTTCCCGCAACGGCGCCGGGCTGGTCAGCCTGCATGATCGCGACCATGGCGGCGCGCCTGGGCACGGTATCGGGTCGGCATGGGTGCGGCAGGTGCTGGAGGAATACCAACTGCCCTCACCTTCGCGGATTGAGCTGCTGGCGCAACCCCGCCTCCTCGGGCATGTATTCAACCCGGTGTCGTTCTGGCTGTGCCGCGATGCGACCGGTGGGTTGCGGCAGGTCATTGCCGAGGTCAGCAATACGTTCGGGGATAGGCACAGCTACCTGTGTCACAAGGAAGATGGGTCTGTCATCGAGGCCAGTGATCGCTTGCGCGCGGCCAAGATGTTCCACGTATCGCCGTTTCAGCAGGTCGATGGCGGGTATGGATTCCGCTTTGACATTCGCGCTGACCGGATCGGGATCTGGATCGATATGACCGGCGGCGATGGCGGGTTGACTGCCACGCTGGTCGGGCCGCGACGCCCGCTCAGCAATCGCGGTCTGCTGCGCGCGATGTTGCGCCGGCCCTTGGGCTCGCGTCGGGTACTGGCGCTGATCCACTGGCAGGCGCTGAAACTATGGTGGAAAGGCGCCAAATACCGCCCCCGCCCCGAGCCGCCGGAGCGCGAGGTATCGCGTTGAGCGGCGGAAATCGTCATCGACGGTCCTACCGGCGTCAGCCGGTCGTTCAGGATGACCCCGGAAGTGGCCGCACAGGAGATGATTGAGATGATGTATGGCGAGGGCGCGACGCCGCGCCATTTTCCGCGGCTATTCAGCAATCTTTTCCGATTCAGCCGGATCTGGCCCGATCGGATGAATAACCGGGTTTTCGCCAGATAAGTAACGCCTTCAACCAAGTCAGGCGTTGGGATTTGGGTATTTTAACCAAGAAAAAGCCGGAATCAGCGCCCAGTCCAGTGCCCTCAATGCGCTGCAAATCGCCGCGTTCCACGTAAAGAACTGGACAAGCGCCGCGCCGCTTCGCAGGGTGCATCGCGGATGGATCAGGAGATAGGTGCGATGACCAAGGGTATGACACGGCGCGGGGCGCTGACCACTTTGGCAGGGGGCGCTGCGGCGCTGCCGCTGTGGGCGCGCTATACCCATGCGCAGACGGTCGAGCCGATCAAGATCGGGTTTCAGGTGCATCGCACCGGCATTGGCGCGGCCTACGGGCGCTGGTACGACCGGACTACAAACGCTGCGGTCAAGTTGATCAACGAGGGCGGTGGCATCAATGGCCGCATGGTGGAAATGGTCGCCGAGGATGACGGCACCAACCCCAAGCGTGGCGCCGAAGTGGTCGAGAAATTCGCCAACCAGCATGGCTGCGACGTGGCCTACGGCACTCTGTTTTCCCATGTCGTGATCGGATCGGCTCCGCGCGCGGGCGAGCTGAAGCTGCCTTATTTCGTGGTGTCCGAGGGGCATCACGTGGCCAGCGGGATGCTCAACCGCTACACGCTTCAGCCCGGTATCACCGATGTGAAAAGCCAGGTTCTGGCGATGGCGCCCTTCGTGGCGGAAAATCTGGGCAAGAAAGTGACGATGATTTTCGCCGATTTTGCGTTCGGGCATAACCACCGCGATTTCTTTACCCAAGCGATCGAGGCGCAGGGCGGCGAGGTGCTGGCGCATATCGCGATCCCGCCGAATGAAACGTCGTTCACCCGCTATTTCCCCAAGATACCGCGCGAAACCGAGGTTCTGTATCATGTGATGGTCGGGCCGTCGGTGCTGACGTTCGTCAAGGAACTGGGCGAATTTTTCGGCCCGTCGGCGCCTGCGCTGTTCGGGTTCATCGATTCTCTGGAGGCAGTGGATATCACCAGCCCCGGTCTGGAATTTCTGGAAGGCACCTATTTCTGGGAGGGGATGTGCCGCGACGCCCAGCCGGACGAGACCGAGGACGAGGCATTCTATCGCGCCGCGGTGGGGGTGGATGCACATGGCGCCGCCATCGAGGACCCGAGCGACGTGTCGGCCTACGGGCATATGTTCGGCTGCTGGGTCACGCTGCACGCGATCAAGGCGGGAATGGAGGCCGCAGGCTATCGCGGGCCGCAGGACCGCGCCGCGCTGATCGAAGCGACCGAAGCGCTGGGCGATATGCCGCACAGCCGGGCCTATCCGCAGGGCCCGATGCGGTTCAACGGGCGCACGCACCAGGTGTTCGGGCAGCAATATATCAGCCGTGTCGAGGACGGGCGGCTGGTGCGGGTGCATACCACCACCATCGACGAATCGCTTTATCCGGACGAGGTGGATTATACGCAGCAGCCGCTGTAGGGCTGCTGGTTGTAGCCCCAAAAGGGAAACTTGATATGAAGCTGAGTGATTACAAGGCGTTGAGCTTTGACGTCTATGGTACGCTGATTGACTGGGAAAGCGGGATGATCGCGGGGCTTGCGCCGCTGACCGATCAGCTGAACCTGCCCCGCGACGCCATACTGGAGGCGCATGCTCATCACGAGAGCACCTGCCAGCGCCTCACCCCCGGCAAGGACTATCGCGACGTTCTGGCGACCGTCTATAAGCGGCTGGCCGAGGAGTGGGGCTTGCGCGCGACATGGCAGGAGGCGCAGGTTTACGGCCGCTCGGTCCAGCATTGGCCGGCCTTTGCCGATAGCGCCGACGCGCTGGCCTATCTCAGGGACCACTTCAAGCTGATCGTGCTGTCCAATGTCGACAATGCCAGTTTCGCGTTTAGTGATGCCAAGCTGGGCACGCCCTTCGTGGCCAGCTACGTCGCCGAGGATATCGGCAGCTACAAGCCGGACTCGCGCAACTTCGATTACATGCTGGTGCAGGCCGCGCGGCTGGGGCTGTCGCCGGGCGATATCCTGCACACCGCCGAAAGCATGTTTCACGACCATGCCCCGGCCAATCGGCATGGGCTGGCAAATTGTTGGATCTATCGGCGCCACGACAAGGACGGGTTCGGCGCCACGATGGACCCCGGCGATATGCCCAGCTATGACATGATGTTCCATTCGATGGCCGATCTGGTCGCCGCGCATCGCGACGAACTGGCCGAGGCGGGCTGACGCAGGTGGAACTGGGCCCCTATCTGCTGCTGGCGACGCTGGAGGGCGCTGTCATGGCATCAGTTCTGGCGCTGACGGCGGTTGGGCTGAGTCTGGTGTTCGGCGTGATGCGGGTGGTCAACATCGCGCATGGCGAGTTTTTCATGCTCGGCGCGGTTCTGGCGTGGTACGTCACGCAGTTGGTGGGCGGGCCGCCCGCAATCGGCTTTGCCGTGGCGCTGGTGGTGGCACCGCTGATCGTCGGGGCCATTGCCGTGGCCGCCGACATGACGATCCTCAAGCGGCTGGACTATGACCCCGAGCGGACCATCGTTGCCACGATTGGCCTGCTCTATATCATCCAGCAGTTGACGCTGATGGGGTATGGCCCCGAGGCGCGGCCTGTCGCGCCGCCCTTTAACACCCGCCTCGCGTTGCCGTGGTTCGAGGTGAAGGAGGGCGCGCTGGCGCTCTATTGGCCATGGGGGCTGAGCACAACCAGTTACAAGCTGGCGGTGATCGGCGCCGGGGCTGCCGTGCTGCTGGGCGTCTGGGCGATGATGGCGCGCACGCGCATCGGGCTGGTGATGCGCGCGGTGCAGGCGGATCGCGACATGGCGCTGGCCTTCGGTATCCCGGTCGAGCGGGTCTATGCCATGGTGTTCGGCATCGGCGCGGCGCTGGCGGCGCTGGCGGCTGTGCTGATCGTGCCGATTTCGCAGGCGCATTACCTGATGGGGGCCGATCCGCTGCTGCTGGCCTTTACGGTGGTCATCATCGGCGGACTGGGCAGCCTGCCGGGCACGGTGGTCGCGGCCATCCTGATCGGGCTGAGCGACGGGATCATATCGGTCTTTTTCTCGCCCACGCTGGCCAAGATACTGGCGACGCTGCTGGTGGCGCTGGTGCTGGTGTTTCGCCCGCAGGGCCTGTTCGGCACGCGCGCCGCATGAGGGTGCGGTCGCGTATTCTGGCCCTGCATGGTGGTCTGTTGGCGTTGCTGCTGGTGGGGCATTTCGTGCTGCCGGTCTATCATCACGGCAACATGGCGCGCATCATGGTGCTGGCGAGCTATGCCATCGGATACAATATCGTCTTTGGCTACACTGGTCTTCTCAGCCTTGGGCACGCGCTGTTCTTTGCCGCCGGGATGTATGGGATGGGGCTGAGCGTGCAGCATCTGGGTGTCGGGCCGGGGGCGGCGCTGGTGATCGGGGTTGTGGCCGGTGCCGCGATCTCGGCGCTGCTGGGGCTGCTGGCGCTGCGCACGACCGGCGTGGCCTTCATGATCGTCACGCTCATGTTTGCGCAGGCCGGATACCTGAGCGTGCTTTACTTCGGGGACTGGACGCGGGGCGACGAGGGGTTTGTCATCGCGCGCGCGTCGCGTGTGCTATGGGGCATTGATCTGGCCGACGCTGGCAACCGGTATCTGGCCGCGCTGGCGCTGTTTTCTGCAGCGCTGGGGGCCTGTCTGTGGCTGGTGCGCGCGCCCTTCGGGCGCAGCCTGATCGCCATTCGCGAGAACGAGGCGCGCACACTGATGCTGGGCTACGATACGTTTCGGCTAAAGCTGGCGGCGCTGACCATTTCCGGCGCGATTTCGGGCGCGGCGGGCGCGGCATATGCGGTGCTGTTCGGTTATGCCGGGGCCAGCTTTGCGGGTGTCGAATACTCGATCCTGCCGCTATTGTGGGTGCTGCTGGGCGGGGCGGGCACGGTGCTGGGGCCGTTCATCGGCACGCTTTTCATGTTCTACCTGATCGATCTCAGTTCAGGCGTGACGACCGCGTATATGCTGATCGCCGGCGTCGCGTTGGTGCTGCTGACGCTGTTCGCGCCGCAGGGCCTGATGGGCGAGCTGCGCCGTCGCATCTGGGGGTGGCTGCCATGAGCCTGCTTAGCGTGCGGGGTTTGAGCAAGGATTACGGCGGTGTGCATGCTGTCAGCGATGTTACGCTGGACGTGCCGCAGGGCGAGGTGCGCGCGCTGATCGGCCCGAATGGCGCGGGCAAGACCACGTTGGTGGGGATGATCAGCGGACGGATTGCCCCCAGTGCGGGGCGGGTTGCATTCGCCGGGCGCGACATCACGCGCCTGCCCGCGCATAGGCGCACGCTGCTGGGCATGGCCTATACGTTTCAGATCACGTCGGTCTTTGCGCGGTTGCCCGTGGCCGAGAATGTTGCGCTGGCAGCAAGGCGCCACATGCCGGGCCACGAGGTGCCGGGGGCGGTGCGCGCGGCCCTGGCGCGTGTCGGGCTGGAGGATACGGGCGCACGCGCGGGCGATCTGAGCTACGGACATCAGCGCCTGCTGGAGATTGCCATGGGGCTGGTGCAGGCGCCACGCCTGTTGATCCTGGACGAACCGACGCAAGGGCTGTCCGAGGGCGAGATTGCGGCATTTATGGCGCTGGTGCGTGAGTTGGCCGACCAGACGACCATCCTGCTGATCGAGCATAACATGGACGTTGTCATGGCGCTGGCGGACCGGGTGACGGTACTGAGCGCGGGCGAAGTGCTGTTCGAGGGCACGCCCGCCGAAGTGCGCGCCGATCCGGGTGTGCAGTCGGCCTATCTGGGGACGCCGTGATGCTGAAGCTGGACCGCATCAGCGCCGGATACGGCGCGGCGCAGGTGCTGCGCGAGGTGTCGCTGCATGTCGGCGCGGGCGAGATCCTGTGCCTGATGGGCCGCAACGGTGCAGGCAAGACGACGCTCATGCGTGCGATCATGGGGCTGTTGCCGCTGATGGGCGGGCGGGTGATGCTGGACGGCGCCGAGGTCAGCGCCTTGCCCGCGCACAAGGTGGCCCGCGCCGGGATCGGCTATGTGCCGCAGGGCCGGCGCCTGTTTGCCGGGCTGTCGGTGGCGCAGAACCTTGAGATCGGGATACGCACCCGCGCCAGCCCGCCCGAGGTGCTGGACGAGGTGCTGGAGCTGTTTCCGCGCCTGCGCGAACGCTATCGCCAGTCGGCGCAGACCCTGTCGGGCGGCGAGCAGCAGATGCTGGCCACCGCCCGCGCGCTGTGCCTGCGCCCCAAGGCGCTGCTGCTGGACGAGCCGACCGAGGGCTTGCAGCCGTCGATGGTGGAGGCGATCCGCAGCGTGACGGTTGCCATGCGCGCCAAGGGGGTCGCCATCCTGCTGGTCGAGCAGCGCATCGACGCGGTTCTGGCGGTTGCGGACCAGGTCGCGTTTATCGAAAACGGGCGCGGGGGCGAAGTAGTGCCAGTGGATGCGCTGAACAGCGATCGCAGCCTGGCGTCGCGGTATCTGGGTGTTTGACAACCCGAACAAGCGCCGGGCGATCAGGCCCGGCGTTTTAGATTGGCTGCGACCGCTGCGGATTACAGGGTGATGACGAAGTGCTTTGTCACATCCTCAAGGATCTTCCATGTTCCCTTGAAATCGGCTTCGACGACAAACGCATCGCCCGGCCCAACCTCGACCGCGTCGCCGCCGTCGGGCGTGATGATGATCCGCCCTGAAATCATATGGACGAATTCGTAATCGGTATATGTGGCATGGAAGGTGCCGACAGTTGCCTGCCATGTTCCGGACAGTACCTTGCCATCCTCGGTCGTGTGCTGGACCGTGGTTGTCATGGTCGGCTCGCCTTCGACGACTTTCCAACCCGGCAGGTTATTGGTGTCGCCGCCTGATACGGCTCCGAATTTAACGAGAGTATCGCGTGCCATAGAAAAATTCCCTGTTTTTATGCCAAAGCAATGGTGCTCGAAGCTCACCATAGCCAATGGGGGGAACTAAACAACTTGGATTTCAGGCGGAACGTGGGTGTTGAATTTATTCGGAAATGGCGCCTGTATCCGGGCCGGGCGGCGCTTCTAACCCTTCGGGTTTACCAGCGACGACAAAGCTCAGCTTGGCCGGGTCCAGCAGATCACGCGCGACGCGGTTGATCTGCTCCAGCGTGACGGCATTTACCTGATCGTTGCGGGTGGCGATATAGTCGGTCGGCAGCCCCTCGACCTGCATTTCCACGGCGATGTTGGCGATAGGCGCGTTGCCGTCAAAGCGCAGCGGGTAGGCGCCGGTCATGTAGGTCTTGGCGTCCTCCAGCTCCTGCGCGGTCACGCCGGTGTCGCGCATTTTCTGCCACTCGTCCTTTATCACCTCGATTGCCTGCGCAACGCGGTCATTGGCCGAGGCAACCTGCCCCATCCAGAGCTGCGCGCCGTCCTTGTCGACGAGGTAGGAATAGACGCCGTAGGTCAGGCCACGTTTTTCGCGGACCTCATGCATCAGGCGGCTTTCAAACCCGCCGCCGCCCAGGATCTGATTCAGCAGATAGGCGGCAAAGAAATCCGGATCGTCCCGGTCGATGCCGGGCTGGGCGAAGGTCACGACGGATTGCGGAGTTGCATAGTCGATCACGGTGATCCCGCCGGGCAGATCGGTCTTGGCGCCGCCGGGCAGGTCGATATCGGAGGATTCAGGCAGGCCATGGGTCAGACCCGCGACCAGCGCGGTCAGCTGATCTGCCGTGATGTCGCCCACGGCAGCGACATAGAGACGGTCGCGCACCAGCGCGGCGCGGTGGGCGGTGATGATATCATCGCGCGTCAGCGCGGCGACACTCTCCAGCGTGCCGTCCTTGGAGGTGGCATAGGGATGGTCGCCAAAGGTCTGCGCATCGAACGTGCGCGCGACGATCGCGCTGGGGTCTTTTAGATCGGATTCGATGATCGAATTGACCTGTGCGCGCACCCGGTCGATGGATTTCTGGTTGAAGCTCGGAGTCACGAGGCTTTCCCGCAGCAGGCCGACCGCCTGATCGCGGTTCTCGCTGAGAAAGCGGGCCGAGACGGCAAGCATGTCGTCACCCACGCTGTAGGAGAAGTTGGCGGCCAGCGCCTCGGCTTGGCGGGCAAACGCGCGGCTGTCCATGTCGCCTGCGCCTTCCTCCAGAAGGCCTGTCATCAGGTTCGTCGCGCCGCGTTTGCCCGGCAGGTCCAGCGAGGCCCCGCCGCGAAAGCGCAATTCAAGCGCGACAAAGGGGATCGTGTGATCCTCGACCAGCCACAGGTCGATGCCGCCGGGGGTGGTCAGGTCCTGCACCTTGATTTCGGCGCTGGCAGGCGCGGCCAGAAGCGCGGTGGCCAGAGCGGCGGCCAGATGCATCATGCGGGAAAGGGTCATTGCGCAACCTCCGGGGCGGCTGTGGTAGTGGGTGTTTCGGGGGTGCTGAGATATCCGGTGACGGAATTTCTGTCGTCGAACAGATCGCGTGCGGCCTGCATCACGTCATCTGCCGTGACGCTTTGCAACACGTCCGGCCATGCCTGCACGTCAGCGACTGTCAGCCCCGAGGTCAGCGCCGCGCCATAGCGATTCGCCAGCCCGTTCACGTCGTCGCGGGCATAGACCTGCGCGGCGCGCAGCCGCATCTTGATCCGCTTCAGCTGGTCCGTATCGACGCCGGTTTCCAGGAACTCGGCGATGACGCCGTCCATCGCTGCCTCGGCCTGCGGCAGAGGGGTGCCGGGGACCGGCACGACGAGCAGGGTAAAGCTGGTGTCGTCCAGCGAGATACCATCATACCATGCTGCGGACTGGACCGCGATCTGGCTGTCGAATTGCAGCTTTTCGGCCATCACCGATGTGGTGCCGCCGCCCAGGATCTCGGCCAGCACCGACAGCGCGGCGGCGCGGGACTGATCGCCGCTGTCGCGTTCGGGGGCAAGGTAGCTGCGCGTCAGGTAGGGCTGCGCAACGCGCGGATCCTGCATGGCCAGTCGGCGCGCGGCCATCTGGCGCGGCTCTTGCGGGCGCACGCGATCGGGAAGGGCCGGGTTGGCGGGCAGGGGGCCGTAATATTTCTGGGTCAGTGCGTATACGTCCTGCGCCACCACATCCCCCGCAACGACGACGATGGCGTTGTTGGGCGAATAATACTGGCCGTAGAAGTCCGTGGCATCCTCCAGCGTCAGCAGCGGCTGTTCGTGCTGCCACCCGATGACGGGATCGCCGTAAGGGCTGTTCAGATACTGGGCTGCGTTCTGCTGTTCGCGAAACAGCGCGCCGGGGTTGTTTTCAACGCGCGAGTTACGCTCTTCGATGATGACGTCGCGTTCGGTGGCGACGTTCTGTTCATCCAGTTGCAGGTTGACCATGCGGTCGGATTCCATCTGCATCATCAGCTCCAGCCGGTCCGCTGCGACCCTCTGGAAATAGGCGGTATAATCATAGCTGGTAAAGGCGTTGTCGTTGCCGCCCTGCTTGGCCACGGTGGACGAAAATTCGCCCGGTGCCAGTTTCTCGGTGCCCTTGAACAGCAGGTGTTCCAGAAAATGCGCCACGCCGGACGCGCCCGGCGGCTCGTCCGCGGACCCGGCGCGATACCACACCATATGGGTGACGACCGGCGCGCGGTGGTCCTCGATCACGACAAGGTCGAGGCCATTGTCCAGCGTGTAGGTTGTGACGTTATCCGTCATCGGGGCGGCGTCGCTGCCTGCCCCGTCCTGCGCCGTGGCGGTGAGGGGGAAAAGGGCGGTCAGGGCGATCAGCAGGGCGCGCATAGGGGCCTCCGGTTGGGACGGGCATGGCGCATAGATACAGTCGCAGGGTGCGTGTGCAACCTGCGATGCCGCATCTGTGATTTCAGCGAAACACGCGGCCGGGCAGGCCGCCGCGCATTACCGTGCCGGTGGGGACGAGGGGGTGACGACGCCGCTGCGCTGCATGCGCTGCTTTGCGGCCTGCGCGTCCAGCCACTGCTTTTTGTAGGCGTCGGTATAGTCGTCGTAGGGGCCGATATTGAAGATGTTCACGCGGCCGTGGCGGCGACGTGTGTCGGCATCCTCGTACGCCAGTTCCTGACGGATGGCGGGGTTCACGCCGTATCGCTGGGTCTGATTGAGCAGCCCCGCATCGCCGCGGCCGACGCCCGCAGGCACCGTCGCAGCCGGATTGCCACCGAGGGCGGCGATGCCTTCGGCCCTGGGGTTCGTGTCGACCAGATTTGCGCCGCCGGGCGTGGGGGCGGGCAGGGTGTTGTAGGTTTGCGGCGTCTGCAGCGGCTTGGTGGGCAGGACGGTGAATTCGTCAGGCCCGTCGCTGGTGTTCTTGATCCGGGACAGCTTCCCGTTCTGCCCGCAGCCAGCGACGGCGAGGGTCATGATCGTCAGTGCAATGATGCCGCGGCGCATGGTCGAGGCCCTTCTGTCATAGATGTTTGCAAGATGGTCTATCGCATGTTCGCCCCGGCGTCACGCGGGCTTTTTGCCCGGAGTGAAGATCACCATGCCCAGCGCGCCGGCAAAGATCGAGATATCGGCGATATTGAACGCGAAAGGATTGTTCAAACCACAGCAGGACATGTTCAGGAAATCCGCGACCGCGCCATAGAGAACCCGGTCGATCACATTGCCCAGCGCGCCGCCGACCAGCAGCCCGGCGGCGATTTTCTGCCACTTGCCGCCCGGTTCATGATGCGCCCACCACAGCACCGCGCCCGAAATGACCAGCGCGACGGCGATCAGCACCCAGCGCGTCACGGGCGACTCCCCGGCCATCAGGCCAAAGTTGATGCCGTAATTCCACGCCATGCGCAGGGTCAGGAAGGGCGGCGCGACCTCGATCGTGCCCAGGGCGCGCAGGTCCATCCAGTGGACCACCAGCCATTTGCTGGCCTGATCCAGAAGAAAGACCCAGAAGGCTGTCCAGAATGCCGTTTTCATCGCATCCTCCTGCGCGTGCTGCGTATCAGTGCCGGAAATGGCGCATGCCGGTCAGCACCATTGCCAGCCCGGCGTCGTCTGCGGCGGCGATCACATCGTCGTCGCGCATTGATCCGCCGGGATGGATCACCGCCGTTGCGCCGGCCTCGGCTGCGGTCAGCAGGCCGTCGGCAAAGGGAAAGAACGCATCCGACGCCACCACGCTGCCCTGGGTCAGCGGCGCGGGCAGGCCCAGTGCATCTGCCATGTCCTGCGACTTGCGCGCGGCAATACGGCAGCTGTCGACGCGGCTCATCTGGCCTGCACCAACGCCGACGGTTGCGCCATCCTTGACGTAGACGATGGCGTTGGATTTGACGTGCTTGGCAACCTTCCAGGCGAACAGCATGTCGGCCATCTCGGCCTCCGTCGGCTGGCGTTTGGTGACGACCTTCAGATTGCCCGCCTCCAGATGGCCGTTATCCTTGTCCTGCATCAGGTATCCGCCCGATACCTGCCGGATCGTCTGGGCGGCGGCGCGCGGATCGGCCATGCCTTCGGTAATCAGCAGGCGCAGGTTCTTCTTGGCCTCGAAGATGCGGCGCGCATCGTCGTCCGCGCCGGGGGCGATGACGACCTCGGTAAAGATCTGCACTATCTCCTCGGCAGTGGCGCCGTCCAGCGGCTGGTTCAGTGCGATGATGCCGCCGAAGGCCGATGTGCGGTCGCAGTCGAAGGCGCGCATATAGGCGTCCTTCAGCGTTGTTGCGCGGGCCACGCCGCAGGGGTTGGCGTGCTTGATGATCGCGCAGGCAGGGCCGTCTTGCGGGCTGAATTCGCTGGCCAGTTCGAACGCCGCGTCGGTGTCGTTGATGTTGTTGTAGCTCAGCGCCTTGCCCTGAAGCTGCAGCGCGGTCGCCACACCGGGGCGGGCGCTGCCGTCGAGGTAGAAGGACGCGCCCTGATGCGGGTTTTCGCCGTAGCGCAGCTTTTGCGCCAGTGTGCCCGCGACCGTGCGGCGACGCGGAGCAGTATCGCCCTGCTGTGCGGCCATCCACGTGGACACCGCCGAATCATACGAGGCGGTGCGCGAATACGCGGTCATCGCCATTTTCTGGCGGAAGGCGAGCGTGGTGCCGCCGTCATGCGCATCCATCTCCTCCAGCAGGGCTGCGTAGTCTTCGACATCGACGACGACATTCACAAAGCCGTGGTTCTTCGCGGCGGCGCGAATCATCGCCGGGCCGCCGATGTCGATATTCTCGACGCAGGTGTCATAGTCGGCACCCGCCGCGACGGTGGATTCGAACGGATAGAGGTTCACCACCAGCAGATCGATCGCGGCGATGCCATGCTGTTGCATCGCTGCCACATGATCGTCGTTGTCGCGCAGCGCCAGCAGGCCGCCATGCACCGCAGGGTGCAGCGTTTTGACCCGCCCGTCCATCATCTCGGGAAAGCCTGTCACATCAGCCACATCGCGCACGTCCAGCCCTGCATCGCGCAGCGTTTTCGCGCTGCCGCCGGTGCTGAGCAGTTCGACGCCGCGCTCTGACAGGGCCCGGCCCAGATCGATCAGCCCGGTCTTGTCGGACACGGACAAAAGGGCGCGGCGGAGGGGAACGATATCGGTCATAGGGTTTCCTGCGTGTTTGACGTCTTAGCCGGTTTCGGGCGCAAGGTACGGCGCGTCCTGCGCCAGATCGCGAATGCTGATCGGGGTATCCTGCGCCTTGGCCAGCGACCATCTGATGCGGCCCGCATACTCCAGCGCGGCGCCAGATAAAACTATCTGTTTGCTTGCACGGGGCTTAAGCCGGGTTTTTTCCAGATACACCGACGGCTCCAGCGTGATATGCGCCCGCGCGTCGGTGCGGAATACCCAGATTTCACCGCTGCGCAGGGCCAGCGATACGGCGGCGCCGCCCATGTCCAGTGCGGCGTCGACCTCGGGGTGGAGATGAAAGTGGATCTGGTAGGGCACGCCCTGCATGGCCCCCGCAACCAGCGCCCGGTCAAACCGGCGCTTATCCGTGTCCGACAGCGCCAGCAGCATGTCCTCGCCCGCGACACCGCGCCCGTCGAACGTCATTTCGATGGTGCGCGCATGGGTCAGGCCGAACCGAGCGGCATAGCCATCATGCCCCCCTTCAAAACGCAGGCCATCGGACGCCTGGCTCATCTGCGAGGGCACATCGCAGGGGCCGCTGACCAGCCAATCCGCCTGCGCACCCTCGCCCAGCCGCGCGCTGGAGTCGCCCGCGATCACCAATGTGGAGTGTGACGGCGTTGCGCGCCCGGCGCGCCGCCATTCGGCGCCAAAGCTGGCGCCTGATCCGCAGTTGACGATCAGCTGCCGACGCCCCGATGTCAGCTCGAACGCCAAGGTCGAAGCATGCGCGTTTGCCGAGGCCGGCCCGGCAGGCGGCGGCGCCGCATCCACAATGACCGAGGTGCGCCCGGCGCTCAGCCGTGCATAGCCCATCGCCAGCCCGTCCTTTTGCCGCCCCTTGACGCCACTGGCCGCCAGCGCGGTATCCAACCGCCCCTCCAGCCCGTGCCCGCCGCCATGAAAGCGGGCCAGTCCGCCATCGGCATGGCGCAGGGTGCGCAAGGTGGGAGCGATGCGCCCGGTTGCGGCGCTCAACGATAGGGGCGGTGTCTGGCCTGCATCCTCCAGCGCGGCGATGGCCCATGTCAGCAGGGTAAAGATGTCCAGCAATTCCTCGGGGTTGCGGGTCGCCAGCAGCCCTTCTGCGCCGATATGCGCGTCACATTCGCGGCCCAGCGCAGTTGCGGCGACAGGCGCGTGCCCCTGCATCCCCTCCAGCGCGAGGCCCGCATGGATCAGGCCGGTCAGGGCCTCGATCCGGGGCAGGCCGGGGGCGGTGGAGTGCCAGCGTTGGCTAAGAAACAGCGTCTGCTGCGCGAGCGCGCGATAGAACACGTCCCACGCCGCCTTGTCCTGTCCGCCCAGCAGGAACAGCGCGTGGTTGATCCAGCGGATCAGGCGCCGCCCGGTCAGCTCGGGCGTCCAGCCGGGGCCGCGCCCGGCGCCGTAGCGGGCGATCCACCCGGTGGTCCACCCTTGGGCACAGGCGCGTGCGGGGGTATCGCCGACGGCGGCCAGATCGTCCAGCCAGGCAAAGCCGTGCATTTCAGCCTCGAACGCGGCATCGGGCGCGACCAGATCCCAGATCGCGGCACCGGGCCGTTCCAGCAGGTGGCCCGCGAACATGAAATTGCCCGCCGTCAGTTGCCGCCCACGGGCAAAGCTGCCGATCATACGCGGCTCGGGCGAGGACGCGAAGGCGGTCGCGGGATTCGTCCGCCCCGCACGGCGCGCGGCGACGCGGTTCGCCCAATGCGTCCATTTCGCCCGATATGTGCCGGAAAATCCCATGCGCCTCGCCTTTGGGCGCTCTTTGCGGCGCCATTTCAGCAGAGCATATCGCGCAGCGTAGGCCGAGTCACCGCAGGATTGCGAAAATTAGCCGAAGCGGGTCAGGGGCGCAGCACGGCGATGTAAAACCCGTCCATGCCGCCGATATCGCCCCAATAATCGGGGCGCAGGCGCAAGCCGCCCTCTTCGGTGATCCAGTCGGGGTCGATGCCGGGCATGTTCAGCGCGTCGCGGTCGACCGTCAGACCCGGATGGCGCAGCAGCGCGTCGTCCACCTGACATTCGCCCTCGTCCGGCAGCAGCGAGCAGGTGCAATAGACCAGCCGCCCACCGGGTTTCAGCAGGCCCAGCGCGCGGTCCAGCATCGCCGCCTGAAGCGCGATCAGATCGCCGATTTCCGAGCCGTCGCGCGCATGGGGCAGGTCGGGGTGGCGCCGGATCGTGCCGGTAGCCGAACAGGGCGCGTCCAGCAGGATCGCGTCATAGCTGCCATGATGTGTCAGCGCGTCACCCGTCACCAGACTGGCCTCCAGCCCGGTGCGCGCAAGGTTTTCGCGCACCCGCGCCATGCGCGCGTCCGAGATATCCAGCGCGGTGACGTTCGCGCCCGTAGCCGCCAGTTGCAGCGTCTTGCCGCCCGGCGCGGCGCACATGTCCAGCACCGCCTCGCCCTTGGTCGCGCTCAGCGCGCGGGCCGGGATCGCGGCGGCGGCGTCCTGCACCCACCAATCGCCGGTGTCATAGCCCGGCAATGCGCTGACCTGCCCCGCATTATGCACGCGCACAGACCCCGTGGGCAGCACAATGCCGCCCACAGCATCCGCCAGTTCGGTCACGTCGCTCTTGGGTGTCAGGTCCAGCGGCGCAGCTGCGAAATGCGCGGCCTCGAACCCGGCGACGGCCTTGGCGCCATAGGCCTCGGACAGGGGGGCGCGCAGCCATTTGGGCAAATGCGGCACGCGCAGGATGGCCCATTCGGCAGGCCCATCGGCGGCGACCTTGCGCAGCACGGCGTTCACCAGCCCCTTGAGCCGGACAAAGCGTTTGTCGCCCGCGACCAGCCCGACGCAGTCGTTGACCACCCCATGCGCATCGCCGCCAAGGCACAGTTCGACCGTGCCCAGCCGCAGGATGTTCATCACCGGCAGGGGCGGTGGTTTGCGCAGATGTTTGCCCAGCACGCGGTCGGCCCGCTCCATCCCGCGCAGCGTTTGCGTGGCAAGGCGCTGGGCGCGGGCGCGGTCGGGCGCTTCCAGCCGATCCAGCGCGCCGGTGGCCAGAAGGTCCGCCATCTGGCGATGCTCGCCCAGGATCTGGTCCAGCAGGCGGGTGGCGGCGGCGCGCGGCGATGGCGGGGGCATGGCAAATCCTTGCTGAATGGTGACGGCGGCGTATATCAAGGGGCAGCGCCAAAAGGAACCCTTGCCATGTCCGACCGCCCCGATCTGCCACCCAGTTTGCCACCTGAGGCCATCCGCGCCCTCGCCGAAGCAGAACAGCGCCGCGCCGCCGCCGATGACCGCGCGTTGCCCAAGGAACTGGGAGGTCGCAAGGACGGACCCGAGGCCGTGCGCTACGGCGATTGGGAAAAGAAGGGCATCGCCATCGATTTCTGATGGCTTGACGCCGCTGCATCGCGCGCTCATCTTGGCCCAAGTAACAGGGGCGCCGCGACGAGGGCTGAGATGCACCCTTCGAACCTGAACCGGATCATACCGGCGGAGGAAGTTGCAGCGCAGGCAGGGCCATATCGGCGCCTTGGAGCGATGTTTCCCTCTGCGGCCAAGGGGGACCATGATGATTGACGCAGGGCACTATCTGGCGCAGATGCGCGCCCGCGCACCGCTGGTGCAGAACATCACCAATTATGTCGCGATGAACGTGATGGCCAATATCATGCTGGCGATCGGGGCCAGCCCGGCCATGGCTCATGCCCAAGGCGAAGCGGGCGAATTCGCTGGGCTGGCCGATGCTCTCAGCGTCAATATCGGCACGCTCGATCCCGACTGGGTGATCTCGATGGAGGAGGCCGCGCGCGTCATGGCGCAGGCGGGCAAGCCGTGGGTGCTGGACCCGGTCGCCGTCGGCGCCACCGCCCTGCGCCGCGATGCCGGTGCGCGCCTGCTGGCGCTGAAGCCGACGATCATTCGCGGCAACGCCTCCGAAATCATCGCGCTGGCAGGGGCCAATGCGGCGGGCAAGGGTGCTGATACCGCCGATACCGTCAGCAATGCGACAGGCGCGGCGCAGACGTTGGCCCGCCAAACCGGTGGGGTCGTCGCGGTCACCGGCGCGGTCGATTACGTCACCGATGGCGATGCCGCGTATCGCATTGCCGGGGGGCATGCGCTGATGCCGCGCATCACCGCTCTGGGCTGTTCGCTGACCGGGGGTGTCGTCGCCTTTGCGGTGGATCAGCCCGCGCTACCTGCGACCGTCGCCGCGCTGGCCAGCTATGCCGTTGCCGGTGAAATGGCAGGCGATGCGGCCAAGGGGCCGGCCAGCTTTCAGGTGGCGTTTATCGATGCTCTCTACGCGCTGACGCCTGCCGACGTGACGAAGCGCGCGAGGATCACCGTAGCATGAGGCTGGGTCCGGTCTATTTCATCACCGATCCCGATGCGCCCGCATCCGTGCCTGATCAGGTGCGCGCCGCCGTCGCCGCAGGTGTCGGCATCGTGCAACTGCGCGACAAACATGCCAGCGATGCCGAGATGGTCGCGCTAGCCCGCGAGGTGCAGCAGATCACCCGCGCGACAGGCGCGGCGCTGGTCATCAATGACCGGGTGCAGGTGGCCATCGATGTTGGCGCCGACGGCCTGCATGTGGGGCAGGGCGATGGTGATATCGCCGCCATTCGCGCCCGGATCGGGCCGGATATGGCTCTGGGCCTGTCGATCGAAATGCAGGCGCAACTCGGCGCTATCGCGCCAAACAGCGTCGATTATCTGGGCGTCGGCCCCTTGCGCGCCACGGCGACCAAGCCGGATGCGGCGCAGCCTCTCGGCATGGACGGGCTGGCGCGGATCATTGCTGCCACGCCGCTTCCTTGCGTTGCAATCGGCGGTATCAAACCCGGCGATGCGGGCGCGATCCGGCAGGCGGGCGCGGCCGGCATCGCCGTCGTTTCCGCCATATCGCGCGCGCCGGACATGCAAGCCGCAGCGCGCGCCCTGATCCACGAATGGAGCGTAAAATGATCCCCAATATCCTGTCCATCGCCGGGTCTGATCCGTCAGGCGGAGCCGGTATTCAGGCCGACATCAAGGCGATTTCGGCCAATGGCGGCTATGCCATGGCCGCGCTGACCGCGCTGACCGCGCAGAACACGCGCGGCGTGCAGGCGGTGCAGCTGGTCTATCCGGCCATGGTGTCCGCGCAGATCGTCGCGATCCGCGAGGATATCCGCATCGACGCGGTCAAGATCGGGATGCTGGGCAATGCCGAGATCATCGGCGTGGTCGCGGATGCGCTCGCCGGGCTGGATGCGCCCATCGTTATCGACCCGGTCATGGTGGCCAAGGGCGGCGACCGCCTGCTGCATACCGATGCGGTGGCCGCCCTGTGCGAGCGCCTGTTGCCCATGGCCGCGCTGATCACACCCAACCTGCCGGAGGCGGGGGATCTGCTGGACGTTCCCGAGGCGCAGAATGAGAACGAAATGCACGCCCATGCCGAAGCTCTGCTGGCGCTGGGTGCGCCTGCCGTTTTGCTGAAGGGCGGGCATCTGGCGGGCGATAGCAGCCCCGATCTGTTGCTGTCGGCGCAGGGCGCGCATTGGATGACATCAAAGCGCATCGACAGCCGCAACACGCACGGCACCGGCTGCACATTGTCGTCGGCTATCGCCGCCCAGCTGGGGCACGGGCATACGTTGCCCGCTGCCGTCGCACGCGCCAAGGAATATGTGACGCAGGCAATCGCCTATGCCCATCTGCTGAGTGTCGGCGCCGGGCATGGCCCGACCCATCATTTTCACGCTACGGCGCGCGGCGACTAACCCAGCGTCCTGACCTATCGCATGACTTTCCCCATGGAATGTGGTTTGTCGGTGCATTGAACGCCCCCAAGAGGCACGACATGACGCAGCTCCCTGATTTTCGGCTGGAAACCCATTTCGCCAAGTGGGAGTTCAGCGCCCGCCATCACATGACCGCCTCGGACGCCGAGGCGATGTCGCTGGCCGACCTGCTGGAGATGGCCAGCGACGCGGATCGCGACGCATTCCAGACCATGTGGCTGGGCTATACCGAAACATGGGGCGCGCCTGCGCTGCGGGCTGAAATCGCGCACATTTATGCGGGCCGCGCACCGGAGGATATCCTGTGCTTTGCCGGGGCGAGCGAGGGGATATTCGCCGCCAATTCCGTGCTGCTGGAGCGCGGCGATCATGCCATCGTGGTGACGCCCAACTACCAGTCGCACGAAACCCTGCCCAGTATGATCTGCGCGGCGACGGGCGTGCCGCTGGACCCGGATGATAACTGGTCGCTGGATATCGACCGGATCAAGGCCGCGATCCGCCCCAACACCAAGCTGGTCACGATCAACTTTCCACATAATCCGACCGGAGCGATCCTGCCGCTGGACCGCTACTGCGCGCTGATAGATCTGTGCCGCCATCATGGCATCTGGATCCTGCATGACGAGATTTTCCATGGGCTGGGACCATCGGGCGCCCGGCATCTGCCCTTTGTTGCGGACGAATACGAACGCGGGCTGTCGCTTGGCGTGATGTCCAAATCCTACGGCCTGCCGGGGCTGCGCATCGGCTGGATCGCATGTCAGAACCGCGATGTCCTAAGCCGTATGGAGCGGATGAAACACTACCTGTCGATCTGCAATTCCGGCCCGTCCGAGCATCTGGCGCGCATCGCGCTAAAGGCGCGGGACCGCATATTGGCGCGCAACAATGCCATCGTCGACGAGAACCTGCCGAAATGGGACGCGTTCTTTGCCCGTCATCCCGATCTGTTCGACTGGTCGCGCCCGGACGGATCTTGCATGGGTTACCCGCGCTATCTGGGCGCCGAAGGTGTCGAGGAGTTCGCCCGGAGGCTGGTCGAGGAGGCGGGCGTGCTGGTCCTGCCCAGCACGATCTACCGCTCTGATCTGGGCGCGACGCCGGTGGACCGGTTCCGCATCGGGTTCGGGCGCAGCGGGCTGGACGAGGGGCTGGCGGCGATGGAGGCGCATGTCACGCGGAACAGGGCCTAGCGACGGCACCGGCTCAGCGGTCGGGCGGGGTCCAGTCCTTTTCCATGTCGGCGTTGCGCCGACGCAACCGCAGGGCCAGCCCGACGGACACACCCACGCCGATGGCGATGGTCAGATCCGCAAACACCGTCAGCACCAGCGTCAGGACCAGCAGCACGCGATCCGAAACACGGCCCTGCATGTAGCCGCGCCACTTATGCGGCTCGCTCATGTTCCACGCGGTCAGAATCAGCAGCCCGGCCAGCGCGGGCATCGCCAGATAGCCCGCCAGCGGCGCGGCCAGCAGCATGATCAGCAGGATTGTCAGCGCGGCAACGATGCCGGCCACGGGCGTCTTGCCACCCGCGCGCACGTTTGTCGCGGTGCGGGCGATGGCTCCGGTGGCGGGCAGACCGCCGAACAGGGCTGAACCGATGTTGGCGCAGCCCTGCGCCAGCACTTCGGCGTTCGGCCTGTGCTGGCCGCCGATCATCTTGTCCGCGACCATCGCCGACAGAAGCGATTCGATACTGGCGAGGAAGGCGATGACAAACGCGGAGGGCAGCAGTTCGATCATCCGCTCAAGGCTGATGTCGGGCATCTGCGGCATGGGCAGCGCGCCGGGCAGGGCGCCAAAGCGGGAAAAGATCGTATCGACCGGCAGCATGGCGATGGCGACGATGGCCGATGTCACGCCCACGGCGACGATCAGGCCGGGAAATTTCGGCGCAAGGCGGCGCAGCGCGACGATCATTGCCATCGTCGCCAGCCCGATCCCCAGTGCGGTGATGTTCAGCGTGTCCCGCGCAGCCCAAAGCGCCTGTGTCTTGGCAATGAATTCCGCCGGGATTTCGGCGATGGACAGCCCGAACAGATCGCTCAGCTGGCTGGTCGCGATGATGACGCCGATCCCGATGGTGAAGCCGTTGATCACCGCCTCGGGCACATAAGCGACAAGGTTACCCGCCCGCAGATACCCCGCAACCAGCATGATGATCCCGGCCATGAAGGTGGCAAGGACCAGCCCGTCATACCCGTATTGCTGGATGACGCCGAACACGACAACGATGAACGCGCCGGTCGGCCCGCCGATCTGCACCCGGCTGCCGCCCAGCAGCGAAATCAGAAGGCCGCCGACGATGGCGGTCACCAGCCCCTTTTCCGGCCCCGCCCCCGACGCGATGGCGATGGCAAGGCTGAGTGGCAGCGCCACCATGGCCACGGTCAACCCGGCGATCAGATCGCTGGTGAATTGCTGGCGGTCATAGTTGGCCAGCGTGGTGAGGATTTTGGGTTTCATGCGAAGATCTACCCGCAACTTCAAGCTGTGATAATGCAATGCTGACATGCGCACGGCGCGCAGTTAGCCGTCGCCCAGCCCCAGCACGTCCAGCATGTCATACGCGCCCGGATCGCGCCCCTGACCCCAGAGCGCGGCCTTGAGCGCGCCGCGCGCGAACACGGCGCGGTCGGTGGCGATGTGGCGTAGCACGATCCGCTCGCCCGCGGCGGCGAAAATCACGTCATGTTCGCCCACGATGTCGCCACCGCGAATGGCGCTGAACCCGATATGCCCCCGCTCGCGCGGGCCGGTGATGCCGTCGCGGGCGCTGTCGGCGACACGGTCCAATGCCACGCCGCGCCCGGTGGCCGCAGCGTCGCCCAGCATCAGGGCGGTGCCGGACGGGGCGTCGACCTTTTGATTGTGGTGTGCCTCGACGATTTCGATGTCGAAATCCTCGTCCAGTGCGTGTGCGACCTTTTGGGTCAGCAGGGTCAGCAGGTTGACCCCAAGGCTCATGTTCCCGGCGCGCACCTGCACCGAATGGCGCGCGGCGGGTTTCAGCGACTCCAGCTCCTCATCGCAAAACCCGGTCGTGCCGATGACATGCACGGCGCGGGCCTGCGCGGCCAGCTTGGCAAAGGCAAGTGTGGCGCTGGGGGCGGTGAAATCGATGATGGCCTGCGCGGGCGCGAACGCCTCCAGCGCGTCGCCTGTCACCGTCACGCCCAGCGGCGCGCCGCCCATCGCCGTGCCGACGTCCTGCCCGATCCACGCGTGGCCGGGCCGCTCGACCGCACCGACCAGATGGGCGCGGCCACTATCGCGGATGGTCTGGATCAACATCCGGCCCATCCGGCCCGATGCGCCTGTCACTGCAATGCCCGGTCCTGTCGTCATGTCGCGCCTCCGTGAAAATCGCAGCGTTCAAAATCACAGCCTTGATAGCGCGGGCATCACGGCTTGGCAAAGGGCGGTATAGGGACTAAATGCATGGGCATGGCAAAGAACAAGTTTTCAGATGGCGCAGGCCCGACGCAACGACAGCTACAGGTGGGCGAAAATGTCCGCCGCACGCTAGCCGACGTGCTGATGCGCGGCGATATCCACGATGCGGACCTTGCCCGCATGTCGGTGACGGTGGGCGAGGTACGCATGTCGCCCGACCTCAAGATCGCGACGGCCTATGTGATGCCGCTGGGCGGGCGGGGCCAGGATGAGCTGGTCGGCCTGCTGGCCCGCAACAAACACGAGCTGCGCCGCATCGTCGCGAAAAAGCTGGGGCTGAAATACGCGCCCGACCTGCGGTTCCGGCTGGACAGCACGTTCGATCAGATGGACGAGACGCGCCGCCTGTTCGCGCAAGGCGAGGTTCGCCGTGACCTGGAGGATTAGGGCACCGCTCTGGGCCATGCTGGCCCTGGTGTTTCCGGTCCAGTTGTGGGCGGCAGAATGCCGCAACGATCAGTTCGAGAATGCACGTTATTCCATCTGCGAAGTGGACATGACCCGGGGCGATCTGCGCGTGTTCCTGAATGACCCTGACACTGGCAAGACGCTGGGCAGCTTCAGCGCGGTCAATGGGATGCTGGGCAAGGACGGGCTGGCGCTGGATTTCGGCATGAACGCGGGCATGTACCATTCTGATCGTCGGCCTGTGGGTCTCTATATCGAGGACGGGCAGGAGGCAGCGGGCATCGTCACGCAGGAGGGGCCGGGGAATTTCGGCCTGCTGCCCAACGGTGTGCTGTGCATCCGCGAGGGCCGCGCCGATGTGTTCGAGACGCTGCGCTATGTGGATGAGGCCCCGGCGTGCCGCCATGCCACGCAATCGGGGCCGATGCTGGTGATTGACGGCGCGCTGCATCCGCGTTTCCTGACAGACAGCGACAGTCTGTATGTTCGCAACGGGGTGGGCACCACGGCGGACGGCACGCGGGCGGTGTTCGTGATTTCGACCGATCCGGTGAATTTCCACACCTTCGGTCGGTTTTTCCGCGATCATCTGGGCCTGCCTCAGGCGCTGTATTTCGACGGCAATGTCTCGCGCCTCTATGCGCCCGACCTGGGGCGCAGCGATATCGGGTTTCCCATTGGTCCGATCATCGGCAGCGTGAGCGCCGCGCCGCAGGGCTGATGCGACCCGGCTCAGGCAGGCAGGTGGCAGGGCGCGCGATTGACAGCCACCGGGGCTTGGGCTAGCCCCCGCACCTTGGAGACAAAGGGGCAAGGCATGGCACGCAAGCGCAAGGGTCGCGACATTTCCGGGTGGCTGGTAGTGGACAAACCCGCCGGCATCACCTCGACCTCGGTCGTGAACAAGGTGCGCTGGGCGCTTCAGGCGAAAAAGGCCGGTCATGCCGGCACGCTGGACCCCGAGGCGACCGGCGTTCTGGCCATCGCGCTGGGCGAGGCGACCAAGACGGTGCCCTACATCACCGACGCATTGAAGGCGTACAAATTCGAGGTGCGGTTCGGGGCCTCCACCAATACCGACGATGCCGAGGGCGAGGTGATCGCCACCAGCGATACCCGCCCCACGGATTCCGACATCAAAGAGGCGCTGAATGGTTTCGTCGGTGACATCATGCAGGTGCCGCCCAAGTTTTCGGCGGTAAAGATCGACGGCGAGCGCGCCTACAAGCTGGCGCGTGATGGCGAGGACGTGACGCTGGCCGCGCGCCCGCTGTGGGTCGATGAACTGCTGCTGGCGGACCGCCCGAGTCCGGACAGCGCCGTGCTGGAAATGGTCTGCGGCAAAGGCGGCTATGTGCGCGCCATCGCCCGCGATCTGGGCGATATGCTGGGCTGCAAGGGGCATGTCACATGGCTGCGCCGGGTGTGGTCCGGCCCGTTCGAAGCCGAGGACGGTTTGACGCTGGATCAGATCGACGCGATGGCGCATGACCCGGCGCTGGATGCCCATCTCCTGCCGCTGGAGGCGGGGCTGACCGATCTGCCCGAACTGCGATGCACGCCCGAAGGCGCGGCCAGACTGCGCAACGGCAATCCCGGCATGGTCTATCCCGGTGACGCCGAATATGGCGATGAATGCTGGGCCTCGCTGGAGGGCCGGGCCGTCGCCGTGGGCATCTACAAGGCGGGCGAGATGCACCCTTCCCGCGTGTTCGTGGACCCGGTGTGATCACCCGGACGCACCAGAAGGGTGACGCGGCATCGACCGCCGTCTACTCCGATTGCGAACGCTACCGCTATGCGTTGACCCGCGTCTGGGACGAGACGGGCAAGCGGGCCCATTTCATCATGTTGAACCCCTCGACCGCGACCGAAGAGGCCAACGATCCCACGGTCGAGCGGTGCGAGCGCCGCGCGCGTGCGCTGGGGTTCGGCGCGTTTCGCGTCACGAATATCTTTGCCTGGCGCGACACCGATCCGCGGGCGATGCGCGCTGCCGCCGATCCGGTCGGCGCCGCCAACGACGCCGCCATTCTGGAAGGTTGCGACTGGGCCGATACCATTGTCGCTGCATGGGGCACACATGGCGCGCATCAGGGGCGGGGCGCGAGCGTGGCGGCGTTGCTGGCCGCAACCGGGCGCGACGTACATCATCTGGGCCTGACCAAGGACGGGCACCCGCGTCATCCGCTTTATATTTCCTACGCACGGCAGCCCGACCTGTGGGACATGCCGCACAGGCGTTAACCACCGGGGCGCAAATTGCTGTCAAAAGAACGCTGCCCGGCGCAATGTTGAGCCGGGTAGATGGGATTGCTGACATGTTCTTGCTTGCGGGCCTTATGGGAATGATGGCGCTGGGCGCGACGGCCTTTCTCGGCATGTCGTCCGATGACGAGGATGGGGTCACCGCGCAGGATGTGCCCGATGACGATATGCCCGACGTCGAGGTGCCGGATACAGACTCATCCGAGGGCGGCACCAGTATCATGGATTTCGCCACCGCAGCGCCGGGGCCGACTGACGATTCCGAAACGGCCGAGCAAGTTGCGGTGGGAACATCGGGCGACGACCATATGGACGGCTCGGATGCGGTGGATGTGGCGAACGGTTATGACGGCGACGACGCGATGACCGGGGCAGAGGGCGATGACGACCTTTGGGGGTCGCTGGGCGATGACACGCTGAGCGGTGATGCCGGGAACGATACGCTGCACGGCGGCGCCGGAAACGATGTGATGCAGGGCGGTGACGGCGACGACCGGATGTTCGGCCATGGCGACGATGACACGTTAACCGGCGGTGCAGGCGACGACAGTCTGGTCGGAGGCGCAGGTGACGACGTGCTGGATGGCGGCGCAGGCGCTGACGCGCTCCACGGCGGTCTGGGCGACGACGCGCTGCGCGGCGGGGCGGGTCACGATACCCTGTTCGGTGGCTGGGGTGACGACACGCTGACCGGGCTCGAGAGCGATCAGGAAACCGAAGGCGTGACCGATACCGACGTCGCGGACTACCTCAACGGCGGCGGCGGCGACGATCTGATCACGGCTGGGGTCGGCGATATCGTCACGGGCGGGACCGGCGCCGACACCGTGCTGCTGGGCGACTGGCTAAGCGCGGATCATCAGGCCGAGATTCTGGATTTTGTACCGGATGAGGATACGCTGATGGTCGTTTATGACGACCTCGAAGATGCCGAGCCTGACGTCGATCTGGTCCCCGATCCGGATGATTCGGGTGTCCAACACGTCATGCTGAATGGTGTCGCCATCGCGGTCGTGAATAACGCTGCCGGGTTGAACGCGGGGCATATCACGCTGGTCGGGTCCAGCCAGCTGCCTGCGGGCGCGATGCTGTAATATTGCGGCCCTTTCCAAGCGCCGGAAATTCCCCTATATGCCGCCGATGCGTCTGCCGCTGCATGGCGCAGATTCTCTATGGACCTTGCTGGACGACATCCCGGCTTGTGCCCGCAACCTTTGATGACAAGGAGACACCGATGTCGATCACAGTCGAAGAAAAGCACCGCCTGATGAAGGAATTCGCGACCAAGGAAGGCGACACCGGTTCGCCCGAAGTTCAGGTTGCCATCCTCACCTCGCGGATCACCACCCTGACCGAGCACTTCAAGACCCACAAGAAGGACAACCACGGCCGCCGTGGCCTTCTGAAAATGGTCGCCCTGCGCCGCAAACTGCTGGACTACACCAAGTCCAAGGACGAGGCCCGCTATCAGGACCTGATCAAGCGTCTGGGCATCCGCCGCTAACGGTCAAACATGGTTTGAACGCAGATTGAATGATCCCGCACTCTGTTGCAGTGGAATTTCAGAAAACGCCCGCTTGAAAAGCGGGCGTTTGTCGTTTGGCACGGCGCCTTGTCCTTGAATCTGTGTCGCGCCACGCAAACCTACTGCCAGGCGCAAATTCCCAAGGTCGCGCCATTTTCGATGGCCGTGTCCTCGTCGCCCCCAGGCACCAGCTTTGACTCGCCGTCCATGCAGATGACAAACTGGTCGCCCATGCCCGCCATATCTACAAGGATCTGATCCCAGTGCCGGTACTGCACGTCGTGACCCCCATCGGGATAATCGCGCCGCGCGGCGATGTTGGGATAGACCTGCTCCCACCGATCGGCGTGGGCCGGTGTGACCAGCGTATCCTGCCCGCCCTGATAGATGTAAACCGGCGCCTCGACCTGTGACACATCCGGCAAGGGCAGGTCGCAATAGCGACGATATTCGGCGATTTCTGCCGCGCCGCTTCCCTTTTGGCCGGCCATTCCGAACGTGCGCGCACCATCATCACCCGCAGCCGAGGCAAAACCGGGGATGCGATGGGTCGGGCTGTCTTCGGGAAAGGCCCACCATTTCAGCGGGTGGGCTGCGTAATCGTCCATAACCTCCTTCATTTTTTCCGGGGCGGCATCACAAAGGCTGGATCGCGTTGCCAAGGACGTCGCCGCCGCGAGGTGTATCGAGCGAATACGCTCGGGATTGCGCGCCGCAAAAGCAGCGCTGTAGGGACCACCGCCCGAGATCGCCATCACCGACACCTCCGCGATGCCAAGTTCATCGAGAACCTGTTCCGCTTCGCTCGCATAATCGTCGAAGGTCCAATCCTCGGCAGGATCGGACTGACCGAAGCCCGCACGACCAACCGAGATCAGCCGCAGGTTCAGGTCTTCGCGCATCCCGCGCAAAAAGTCGGTGAGCCGGGTAACGGCCGCGCTGGTGCCGGTGCCACCGATGAAAAGGACCGCCTTTCCATCCGCCGGCCCGGTATCGACATAGGCGACCTGCCGCCCGCCTTCGACATCGATCGTTTGAACCGTCGGACCCATGAAATCAAATGCCTCGGGCAGGTCCACCTCGGCCATTGCCGTTCCGGCCCCTGCGATGGCGATTAACGCCAGATATCCACTTTGAAAACGCATCATGTCGTACTCCTTTCGTATTGAAATTCGTCGCTTCCAAAGGCTATGCGCTCGCCATTTGTTCCACAATCACTGAGTGGTTCCCTCCTGCCGGACTTTCCTGTATAGCCCGCGCATCTGAGACTGCGTGCCATGGCCCCGGCACCTGGAAGACATGATGATTGGGGTCGGCGGCAATGGGGCCGCCAGTGTAACGGAGGACCGGGCAGGGGTCCGGTATGCCTCCAGATAGGAAACGATAGATGTTCAACGAAGTGAAAAAATCGATCCAGTGGGGCGAAGAGACGCTGACACTGGAAACGGGCAAGGTTGCCCGTCAGGCCGACGGTTCGGTCATCGCCACTCTGGGCGAAACCAGCGTCATGGCCAACGTGACATTCGCAAAATCGCCCAAGCCGGGAATGGATTTCTTCCCGCTGACGGTGCACTACCAAGAGAAATACTATGCGGCCGGCAAAGTGCCCGGCGGCTTTTTCAAGCGCGAGGCGCGCCCGTCGGAAAAAGAGACGCTGACCGCGCGTCTGATTGACCGTCCGATCCGCCCGCTGTTTGTCCCCGGTTTCAAGAACGAAACGCTGGTGATGTGCACGGTCCTGTCGCACGATCTGGTCAATGACCCCGACATGGTCGCGATGATCGCCGCCTCGGCTGCGCTGACGATTTCGGGCGCGCCGTTCCGTGGCCCGATTGCCGCCTGCCGCGTCGGATATGAGGGTGGCGACTACATCCTGAACCCGACCGTCGACGATATGCACGACCTGAAAAACAACCCCGATCAGCGCCTTGATCTGGTTGTCGCCGGCACCAAGGACGCCGTGATGATGGTCGAATCCGAAGCCTACGAGCTGACCGAAGAGGAAATGCTGGGCGCGGTGAATTTCGCGCACGAGCAGATCCAGCCGGTGATCGACCTGATCATCGACCTGGCCGAAGACGCAGCGAAAGAGCCGTTTGATTTCCAGGCCGCCGATTATTCGGACCTCTACGCCGCCGTCAAAGCCGCGGGCGAGGACAAGATCCGCGCCGCCTATGCGATCACCGACAAGCAGGAGCGCACCGGCGCAGTCTCTGCCGCCAAGGACGCGATCAAGGCATCGCTGACGGACGAGCAACTGGACGATGCCAACCTTGGCGCCGCCCTGAAAAAGCTGGAAGCAGCGGTTCTGCGCGGTGACGTCGTGAAGACCGGCAAGCGGATCGATGGCCGTGCGCTGGACACCGTGCGCCCGATCGTCTCGCAAACCGGCCTTCTGCCCCGCACGCATGGTTCGGCGCTGTTCACACGCGGCGAAACGCAGGGTCTGGTCGTGACCACGCTGGGCACCGGCGACGATGAGCAGTTCGTCGATGCGCTCTATGGCAACTTCAAATCCAACTTCCTGCTGCACTACAACTTCCCTCCCTATTCGGTTGGCGAAGCCGGGCGCGTGGGCCCTCCGGGTCGCCGCGAAATCGGCCACGGCAAGCTGGCATGGCGGGCGCTTCAGGCGGTTCTGCCTGCGGCGACGGATTTCCCCTACACCATCCGCGTCGTGTCCGAGATCACTGAATCCAACGGCTCCAGCTCGATGGCGTCGGTCTGTGGCGGCTCCTTGTCGATGATGGATGCGGGCGTTCCGCTGAAAACCGCGGTTGCCGGTGTGGCGATGGGCCTGATCATGGAAGAGGATGGCGACTATGCCATCCTGACCGACATTCTGGGCGACGAGGATCACCTCGGCGACATGGATTTCAAGGTCGCAGGCACTGAAAGCGGCATCACGTCGTTGCAGATGGACATCAAGATCGCAGGCATCACGCCCGAAATCATGCAAAAGGCGCTTGCGCAGGCCAAAGAGGGCCGTTTGCACATTCTGGGTGAGATGAACAAGGCGCTGACCGGGGCTCAGGAATTCTCGGTTCACGCCCCGCGCATCGAGACGATGCAGATCCCCACGGACAAAATCCGTGAGGTTATCGGTTCGGGCGGCAAGGTCATCCGCGAGATCGTCGAAGTGTCGGGCGCCAAGGTCGATATCAACGACGAGGGCATCATCAAGATCGCATCGCCCAACGGCGAGGCCATCAAGAAGGCCTATGACATGATCTGGTCGATCGTGGCCGAGCCGGAAGAAGGCCAGGTTTACGATGGCAAGGTGGTCAAGATCGTCGATTTCGGCGCCTTCGTGAACTTCTTCGGCAAGCGTGACGGGCTGGTGCATGTCAGCCAGATCGAAAACCGCCGTCTGAACCATCCCTCGGACGTGCTGAAGGAGGGCCAGGACGTAAAGGTCAAGCTGCTGGGCTTTGACGATCGCGGCAAGGTGCGCCTGTCGATGAAGGTCGTCAATCAGGAAACCGGCGAAGAAATGAAGCCGGAAGCGGCTGAAAAGGCCGACGACTGATACGCGTCACTTTCTAGCGACAAGGCCCCGGTGGAAACGCCGGGGCCTTTTTCATGGGTGGTATGCGCCCGAATTGGCGGCCAGGTTACCGCTGTATCTGGCCGCGCTTGATAAACAGCCTTGCCATGGTCAGCACCAGCGCAAAGGACACAAGTCCAAGATAACGTTCGTAAATGCCGTCGATACTGTCCGGCAGAAAGAAGAAAACCGGCGCGGAGACGGCCCAGACAATAGCGATCCCGATCAGGATGCGGCGATAGTGCCAGCCTGCACGATGCGCGCCTTGCGCCATCAAAGCCGGAATCGCCGTCATCAGCGCGCCGATGGCATAGACCAGATAGATATGAATGACGAAACCCTCATTATCACTGTCGCCATATTCGTTGCGCGCGCCGATGAGGAATACGATCAGCCCCATAAGCGCCAGACCCAGCACCCCAAGGCTCCATTTCCAGTCTCCCAGATGGACATGCGCCGCCAGCAGCGCGGTTGAAACCAGCGCGGCAGAAAAGGCATAAATGCCAATGTCGACGATAAATTCGTAGCGCCCCGCGCCCAGATCGCTGATCGTGTCGGCGATCCAGTCGTGATCAGGCACGACGACATCGGCAATCAGGATCGACAGCGCGAAAATGATGCACCCCGCCACGGAATACCATCCCAGCGCAAGCATGAGCATGGGCTGCTCTTGGGTTTTGGGGGCGGCTGTGCGGCTCATCTGGTGATCTCCTTGGGTTGGATCGGTCGGCTGGATAGACTGCGATCACACCGGCAGCGCGGTTGTCATGCAAACGGTGCGCAGGGCAAAACTGCTCTGCATATTGGCCACGCCGGGCAGGCGGGTCAGGTATTGGCGGTGGATACGGGCGAAATCGTCGGTATCTTCCGCGACGATCTTCAGGATGTAGTCGGCGGTGCCGGCCGTCAGGTGACATTCCAGCACATCGGGCACGCGCGCGACGGCCTTCTCGAACGCATCCAGCACATCGTCGGCTTGCGCTGACAGGGTGATTTCAACGAAAACGGTGGTGGGCACGCCCATCTTGCGCGCGTCCAGCAACGCGACGTAGCCAACGATGTAGCCTTCGGTCTCCAGCCTCTGCACGCGGCGATGGCAGGCGCTGGGCGACAGGTTGACCTTCTCGGCCAGATCGGAATTCGATATCCGGCCGCTTTTTTGCAAGACGGACAACAGGCGGCGGTCTATCGTATCGAGGGACATTATTGCAAATACTCCGGTGGCGCAGGGCAGCTTATCGAAGATCCTTGCGATGAAAACCCTTCGGTCCAGGAAAATTTGTTTCCTATTAGGCAAATCGTGGGCCATACTTGGATCATGTAACAGGAGATACCCTTATGAGAATCGGATGTCCCACCGAAATCAAGGCGCAGGAATTCCGCGTTGGCGTGACGCCAAATGCGGCGACGGAGGCTGTCGCGCACGGTCATGACGTGCTGGTCCAATCAGGCGCCGGTTTGGGCGCGGGATTTAGCGATGATGATTATACCGCCGCAGGCGCGCAGATCGCCGAAACCGCAAAGGAGATCTACGACAGCGCCGACATGATCGTGAAGGTCAAGGAACCTCAGGCGCAGGAGCGCAAGATGCTGCACGAGGGGCAGGTGCTGTTCGCCTACCTGCATCTGGCCCCCGATCCGGACCAGACGCGCGACCTGATCGAGTCAGGCTGCACCGCCATCGCATACGAGACGGTGACGGACCGCAACGGCGGCCTGCCTCTGCTGGCGCCAATGTCCGAGGTTGCGGGCCGCCTTGCGCCGCAGACGGGATCATGGGCGCTGCAAAAGGCCAATGGCGGCAGCGGTGTGCTGCTGGGGGGGGTGCCTGGGGTGCGCCCGGCGAATGTGGCGGTTCTGGGCGGCGGTGTCGTCGGCGCTGCGGCGGCGCGCGTGGCGGTTGGCATGGGCGCGAACGTGACCGTGCTGGACCGGTCGGTGCCCCGGTTGTCATACCTTGACGATATGTTCATGGGTCGCATGACCACGCAGTTTTCCGACAAGGCCGCAATCGAAGAACTGCTGCCGCGCATGGATCTGGTTGTCGGTGCCGTGCTGATCGCCGGCGCTGCCGCGCCCAAGCTGATCAGCCGTGACCAGCTGTCCCTGATGAAGCCGGGGTCGGTTTTGGTGGATGTGGCCATCGATCAGGGCGGCTGTTTCGAAACGTCTCGCGCGACGACCCATCAGGACCCTATCTACGAGGTGGACGGAATCGTGCATTACTGCGTTGCCAACATGCCCGGCGCGGTTGCGCGCACGTCGACCATCGCGCTGGGGAACGCCACGATGCCCTTCATGCTGGCCATCGCCAAAAAGGGTTGGAAAAAGGCCTGCGCAGACGATGCGAACCTGCTCAACGGGGTGAATGTTTCTGGCGGGCATCTGACCTACGCGGCGGTGGGCGAGGCGCTGAATATCCCATCGGTCAAGGCCGAGACGCTGATCTGATCGCGTCGGCCGCCCGAAGCCCGGGCGGCCGCATTTCAAAATGGCTTGAGGCATGCTGGCGGTATCGCTAGACCGGGCGCCAAAGGAGCCGCGTCATGAGCCTCAATACCTTCGGTCATTTGTTCCGCGTCACCACATGGGGCGAAAGCCACGGTCCCGCCCTGGGCGCGACGGTCGATGGCTGCCCGCCGGGTGTGGCCGTGGACGAGGCGATGTTGCAGCATTGGCTGGACAAACGCCGGCCCGGCCAGAACAAGAACATGACCCAGCGGAACGAACCCGACGCGGTGCGGATCCTGTCTGGCGTGTTCGAGGGCAAGACAACGGGAACGTCGATCCAGCTGATGATCGAGAATACCGATCAACGCAGCCGCGATTACGGCGACATCGCCAATACGTTCCGGCCAGGTCATGCTGATATCACCTATCACCAGAAATATGGGCTGCGCGATTATCGCGGAGGCGGGCGCAGCAGCGCGCGCGAAACGGCGGCGCGGGTCGCGGCGGGTGGTATCGCCCGCGCGGCACTGGATCAGCTGATACCGGGGATGCAGATCAAGGGGTACATGACGCGAATGGGGGCCATGGCGCTGGACCGTGCGGCGTTTGACTGGGACGCCATCGAGGGCAACGATTTCTGGCTCCCGGACGCCAAGGCAGCGCCAGAATGGGAGGCGTATCTGCAAAAGCTGCGCAAGGATCACAACTCGGTCGGGGCGATCGTCGAGGTGGTGGCGCGGGGCGTGCCCGCGGGCCTTGGCGCACCGGTCTATGGCAAGCTGGATACAGATCTGGCCGCGGCGATGATGTCGATCAACGCCGTGAAGGGCGTCGAGATCGGCGAGGGGATGGCCGCCGCCGAGCTGATGGGCACCGATAACGCGGACGAGATTTACATGGGCGCGGACGGGCCGGAATACAGCAGCAACCATGCGGGCGGGATCTTGGGCGGTATCTCCACCGGGCAGGAAATTGTCGTGCGCTTCGCGGTCAAGCCGACATCGTCGATCCTCAGCCCGCGCGCGTCGATCCGCATGGATGGGACCGCGACCGAGGTGGTGACGAAGGGCCGACATGACCCGTGCGTAGGTATCCGCGCGGTGCCGGTGGGCGAGGCGATGATGGCTTGCGTTCTGCTGGATCATTTGCTGCTGCATCGCGGCCAGACCGGCAGCATCGGCCCGGTGGGAAAAATCGGATAGCCGGGAAAGCCTGCGCTTTCCCGGCCCTGGTATCAATCGGCCATGTCACCAGTCATGTAGATCAGTGTCGGGCCATCGGCCTTGAACGCCGCTGTCACGGCCTTTTTCAGCGCGCCCAGCGATTTGGGTGCCGCCGATTTCGCGCCATAGGCTTCGGCCAACGCGCAGAAATCTGGGTTATGCGCGATCACTGAATTGGGGGCGATCTGGGCGGCGACCATGCTGTCCTCGATCTCTTTCAGCTTGCCGTTATCCCATAGCAGGATCGGCAGAGGCTGGCCCAGCTCGACCGCCGTGCCCAGTTCCTGCACGGTATATTGAAACCCGTAATCGCCGGCGATCACCACGGTCGGCAGGCCGGGGCGCGCCGCCGCGCCACCGATGCCGGCGGGCAGGGCATAACCCAGCGTGCCAAAGCCGTAGGGGTGGTGCCAGTGGCCGGGGCGATCCATGTCCCAGAATTCCTTGCCGGCATAGGCAAACTGGGTCATGTCCGAGAAGAACATCGTGTCCTCGGGCATCACATCGCGCAGGGCGTCGCAGATACGCGCGATGCCCGGACGCTCGGAATCCGATTCGGCGCGCCAGCGCTTGCGCGCCTTGGTGACCTCATCGGCGGTCCATGACGTATGCGCGTTGTGGCCGTCGATGGCGGCATTCAGCCCGGCAAAGAAATCGTTCGCGTCCATCGGCACGGCGATGCTGCCGGGTTCCTGGCCCAGCACTTCTGGGTCGATATCGACGCGGATCATCTGGCAGGTATGCTCCAGCTTGTCGCGCCACAGGTCGGTTTCCGACAGCTCGCTGCCGACAACGATCACCAGATCGGCGCTGGCCGCGACCTTCGCCGTCTCGGGGCGGCCCAGAAAGCCGCCGAAATGCAGCGGATCTTCGGCGACCGAGATGATGCCACGCCCCGCGTCGGTGGGAAAGCTGGCCGCCTTCAGCGTGGCCAGCGCACGGCGCGCCTGTTCAGAGGCACGCACGGCGCCGCCGCCAAGGATAAACAGCGGGCGATTGGCCGCCATGATCTGACCCGCGATCCCCTCGGGCAGGACGTGGCGCACGGGCTTTACCGTGGGGGGGGCATTGGGCGCGGCCTCGGCATTGCCTTCCAGCGCGGCGATGGGCACTTGGATATGCTTGGTGCGGGGGCGCTTGGTCTGAAATTCACTCAGGGCGCGGTCGATCAGCGTATAGGCGGCGCTGGCCGTGTTTGCCGTATAGGACCAGTCGGACACGGTTGCGCCTGCGGCCTGCTGGTCCAGCATCTGGTGCAACTGGCCGCGTGTCGCCGCCGTGTCATCAAGGCACGAGGACAGCACCAGCACGGGCACGCTGTCGGAATAGGCCTGACCCATCGGCGTCATCGTATTGCACAGACCCGGCCCGGTGATCACATAGGCGACCCCCGGCCGCCCGCTGGCGCGTGCATAGCCGTCAGCCATGAAGCCCGCGCCCTGTTCGTGACGGGCCAGAAAATGCCGGATGCCGGCCTCTTCGATGCCGCGATACATTTCCTGATTATGCACCCCGGGGATGCCGAAAATCGTGTCGACCCCGCGCGATTTCAGCATATGCGAGATTTGGGCCCCCAAAGGGCGCGTTTGCGAAGTATCGGGCATCAGTTCCTCCAGAAAGATACGGTGAATATGGCATAGACGACCAGCACCTCCAAGCGCCCGATCAGCATGGCGGTGGACAGAACCCACTTGGACGTGTCGCCCAAGGTGGAAAAATTTCCCGATGGTCCGATCGTGTCCCCCAGACCGGGGCCGATATTGCCCAGCGCGGTCGCGGCACCCGAGACGGCGGTCGTGAAATCAAGGCCGGTCAGCCCCAGCAGCACCGATATGATGCCCAGCGTGACGGTGAAGAAAACGAAGAACGACATGACCGAGTTCAACACGTCGGCATCCACGTTGCGCCCGCCATATCGTGGCGTGAACACGCCATGCGGGCTGTGGATGCGGGCCAGTTGCACGCGGATTGACGCGAATAGCAGTTGATAGCGGAAAATCTTGACCGAGCAGGCGGTCGATCCGGCGCAGCCACCGATCAGCCCGGTGAAAAAGAAGATCGATACCGCAAAGGGGCCCCATAACATGTAGTCTTCGCTGGCATATCCGGTGCCGGTGATGATCGACACGACATTGAACAGCACTTCGCGAAAGGTCTCTTCGGTCAGGTGCTCGCGCTGAATGAACTGCCAGATGGTCAGCGCGCCGACAATGCAGCACACCGTTTTGAAGAACCCATGCACCTGCGGATCCATCAGCAGCGGGCGCGCCGTGCCGGCCATCAACTGCACAAAGCGCACAAAGGGCAGGGCAGACAGCACCATGAAGACGACGGCGACATATTCCGCCGACGGGTGCAGGGCGCCGAAGGACGCGTCGAAATTGGACATGCCGCCGGTTGCGACCGTGGTCATGGCGTGGACCGTGGCGTCGAACGCGGTCATTCCTGTCGCCACGTAGCATAGCGAACAGGCCAGCGTCAGGGCGACGTAGATCACCGATATGCGGCTGGCAATCTCACCGGCGCGGGGCAGAATCTTGCCCATCGTGTCGAACGCCTCGGCGCGGAAAATCTGCATGCCGCCGACCCGCAGTTCGGGCAGGAACACCATGGCGACGACAATGATACCCACTCCGCCCAGCCACTGCATGATACCGCGCCAGAGCAGTATTCCCTTGGGCAGGTCATCCAGCCCGGTGATCACGGTCGATCCGGTGGTGGTCAGAGCCGACATCGCCTCGAAAAAGGCATCGGTAAAGTCCAGCGTGGTTGCGCCCAGCATGAAGGGCAGCGCGCCGAACAGTGGCAGTACCACCCAGACGCCGGTTGTCAGCAAAAATGTCTGCCGGATCGTCAGACCCTGGCCCACACCGTTGCGGCAGGCCCCGGCAACCAGGCCACCGATCAGGATGGTCAGGATCGATGTTTGCGCAAAGACATGCCAGTTGCCGCGCGCCTGCGCGATATCCACGAGCAGCGGCAACAGCATGGCGAGACCCAGCGCCATGGTCGTAAGGCCGATCACATATCCTACCGGGCGCAGATCCAACATGGCGCAGAGCGTTGAACCGTGGCTTGCCCGGTGTCAAGTGCCCGGTGTCGTTGTCGTTGCCGGTGTCGCCGCCGTCAGCCCGACAGGTCGCGCAGGATCGGGCAGTCGGGCCGCTCATCCCCTGCGCAGGCATCGACCAGATGGGCCAGCGTATCGCGCATCTGCGCCAGCGCGTCGATCTTTTGCTGGATGTCGGCCAGATGGCGGGCTGCGATGGCGCGCACATCTGCGCTGGCGCGCGACTTGTCGTCGTAAAGGTCCAGCAGATCGCGGCATTCTGCAATGGAAAACCCCAACGCACGGGCGCGGCCCAGAAAGGCCAGTTTATGGACCTCTTCCGCGCTGAAGCTGCGATAGCCGTTGGCGGCGCGGGTCGGGCGGATCAGGCCGATGTCCTCGTAATAGCGGATGGTTTTCGCGGGCAGGCCGGTGGCTTTGGCGACATCCTTGATGGTCATGCCGCGCCCTCCGGCCTTTTGAGGCCTTTCAGGCGCAGCGCGTTGCCCAGCACGAAGACGGAACTTAGCGCCATCGCCCCCGCCGCCAACATCGGTGACAGCATCGTGCCGGTCAGCGGATAGAGCACGCCCGCCGCCACGGGGATCAGCGCGGCGTTATAGGCGAAGGCCCAGAACAGGTTCTGCCGGATGTTGCGCATGGTGCGGGCCGAAACATGGCGCGCGGTGACGACGCCCAACGGGTCGCCGGACATCAACACGATATCAGCCGATTCCATCGCCACGTCGGTGCCGGTGCCCATGGCGATGCCGACATCGGCAGCCGCCAGCGCCGGCGCGTCGTTGATTCCGTCGCCGACAAAGGCAACCGCGCCGTGCCGGTCGCGCAGCGCCTCCAGCGCGTCCACCTTGCCATCGGGGCGTACGTCGGCGACCACATGGTCAATCCCGATCTGCGCCGCGATATGGCGTGCCGCCGCATCGCTGTCGCCGGAAATCATCGCAATGCTCAGCCCCGCGTCATGCAGCGCATCAATCGCCGCCTTGGTGCCGGGTTTGATCGCGTCCGAGATCGCCAATGCCCCGGCCAGCGTGCCGTCGATGGCGATCAGGACCAGGCTATGGCCGTTTGCCTGCCACGCCTCGGTCTTGGGCGCGAGCGCCGCCATGTCGATGCCCGCATCGCGCAGCAGGCGGGCCGACCCGATATGGACGCGCTGGCCCGCCACATCCGCAGTCAGACCATGACCGGCCTCGGCCTGCATGTTCTGAACGGCGGGCAGGGTCAGCCCCTCGGCGGCAGCCTCGATCGCACGGGCAATGGGATGTTCCGACTGCGCTTCGGCAGCTGCCGCAATGGCCAGCACGTCATCGCCGCTGCGTCCCTCGGCCAGCGCGATATCGAAGACCTGCGGGCGCCCTTCGGTCAGCGTGCCGGTCTTGTCGAACGCAATCACGCGCGCGCCCTCCAGCCGTTGCAGCGCATCGCCTTTGCGAAACAGCACGCCCAGTTCCGCCGCGCGGCCCGTGCCGACCATGATCGATGTGGGCGTGGCAAGGCCCATCGCGCAGGGGCAGGCGATGATCAGGACCGACACCCCCGCGACCAGCGCCATGGGCAGCGTGCCGAAGGCCAGCCAGACCACGATGGTCGCCGCCGCCACCGCCATCACGACGGGGACAAAGACGCGCACGACCTTGTCTGCCGTTGCCTGAATCGGCAGTTTTGCGCCCTGTGCCTGACTGACCATGGCAACGATGCGCGCCAGAACGGTGCCCTCGCCGACCTGCGTGGCGCGATAGATCAGCGCGCCCGCGCCATTGGTTGTCCCGCCGATCACCGGATCGCCCGGCGCGCGGCGCACCGGCATCGGCTCGCCCGTTATCATGCTTTCGTCAATATGGCTGTTGCCGCTGGTGATTTCGCCATCCACGGCAATCCGCTCGCCCGGCCTTGCGTGGATCAGGGCGCCGACCGTCAGGCTGTCGACGCTGCGCTCGGTGATCTGGCCATCCTCCTCGACGCGCACGGTGTCGGGACGCAGGCCCATCAATGCCTCGATCGCCGCGCCGGTGCGCCCGCGCGCGCGCGCCTCCATCCAGCGGCCCAGCAGGATAAGGGTGACGATCACCGCCGCCGCTTCGAAATAGACGGCGCGCGCGTTCCCCGGCAGCAGGGCAGGGGCGAACAGCGCGACGGTGGAATACCCCCACGCCGCCAAAGTGCCCAGCGCGACAAGGCTGTTCATCTCCGGCGCGCCGCGCAACAGGGCGGGGATGCCGATGCTGTAGAACTGCCGTCCGGGCCAGATCAGCACCAGCGTGGTCAGCACGAACTGGATCAGCCACGCGGTCTGCATGCCGATACTGTTGTTGATGGCATGGTGCAGCGGCGGGAACAGGTGACCGCCCATTTCCATGATGAAAACCGGCAGCGTCAGCACCCCGGCGATCAGGGTCACGCGCAGGGCGCCGCGCGCCTCGTCGTCATTCTGCGCCGATTGGGGGGCGCCGTCTGCCTGCACCTCGGCGGGATAGCCCGCCTTGGTCACGGCATCCGCCAGCGCTTGGGGTGTGGTCGCGCCGTCCAGATACATAACTCGCGCGGCCCGTGTCGCCAGATTGACGGACGCCTGCGTTACGCCGGGCACGGCCTGCAAGGCTGCCTCGGTCCGTGCGATACAGGACGCGCAGTGCATGGTGGGAATACTCAGCCGCGCCTCGGCCTCATGCGCGGGATAGCCCGCGCCTTGCGCCGCCTGCGCCACATCCCCCAGCGATGCCTGCCCCAGATCGACCTGCGCGCTGCGTGTAGCCAGATTGACCGACGCGGCGCCGATGCCCGGCACCGCCGCAATCGCCCGCTCGGCCCGTCCGGTGCAGCCTGCGCAGGTCATCCCGTCCAGACGAATCGTATATGTGCCCGCCATGGCCCGACCCCTTTTGCCAATCTCTTGCTGGCGATATAGGGGTTCCAGTCACTGGAAGGTCAAGAGGCCCCGCCAACCAAAGGCCCGCTGCGGTAGCGAAAGACGCCTGTTGCCGTGGCCAGCCGTGCGCCAGTGTCGTCCGTCACGTCGGCCACGGCGAAATAGACCTTGCGCCCGCCCCCGGTGCGCCGCCCGGTGGCGATCAGGCGTGTGCCCTGCAACTGGCCGACATAGTTGACCGTCATCGACAGGGTCAGCGCGTTCTGCTGCACGCCCGGCTGACCAGTGTAGCATCCGGCGTATCCCATCGCCGTATCCAGCAGCAGCGCATGGATGCCGCCATGCAGCAGGCCCTGCCGGTTTTTCAGAATGTCGGTAAAATCCGCCTCGACCACGGCGAAATCGCGGGACCATTCGGTCAGGGTATAGCCCAGCACCTCCTGCAATTTGTAGGGCGCCTCCAGTTCGGCGGGATCGCGGGGCGTTTCGGTCATTTTCGGGCCTCTCGGACGGGGATTGCCCCGCTTGGTCGCATAAACACGGTGGCGCGGCAATCGCGCGGCCTTGACCTTGGCCCTGCGCAGGCCCCATTTACCCCTCAGCAGCAACCCCGGAGCCAGCCCATGACATTTGACCGCAAGATCAAGATCGCCCCGTCGATCCTATCCGCCGATTTCGCCGATTTCGGCCGCGAGATACAGGCGATTGAGGCAGAGGGCTGCGATTGGGTGCATGTCGACGTGATGGACGGGCATTTCGTGCCGAACCTCACCTTCGGCCCGCCCCTGCTGAAGGCGATCCGCCCGCATATCAAAACGGTGATGGACGTGCATCTGATGATCGCGCCGGTCGATCCCTATATCGACGCCTATGCCGACGCGGGCGCCGACATTCTGACCGCGCATCTGGAGGCCGGGCCGCATATCCACCGGACGTTGCAGGCCATTCGCGGGGCGGGGTGCAAGGCGGGTCTGGCGCTGAACCCCGGCACGGGGCTGGACGCGGTGACGCATCTGCTGGACATGATTGATCTGGTCTGCGTGATGACGGTCAACCCCGGTTTTGGCGGACAAAAGTTCATTCACAGCCAGATCGAAAAGGTGCGCAGCCTGCGCGCGATGATCGGCGATCGGCCCATCCATATCGAGATCGACGGCGGCATGACACCCGAAACAGCGCCCCTGATGGCCGAGGCGGGGGCGGATGTGCTCGTCGCCGGATCGGGCGTGTTCAAGGGCGGCAGCGTCAGTAATCCAGCGGTTTATGGTGCGAATATCCGCGCCATCCGCTCGGCTGCCGAGGGCGCGCTTTAATCAAGCCGGATGTTCACCCGGGCGCTGCGCCCCAGCGCGTCGATCACCGCGATCTGGCTGAATCCCGTGCCAAGACCGGCCAGATTGGCCTGATGCGCCTGCACGCCGGTCAGGAGCGGCTGGCCGTTCGCCATGAACGTGTAGGGCGGCCTGCCCCCGCGCACCTTGACGGCCAGACCCGTTTCGCCAGTGGCCATGCGCGCGCCGTCCGGCGGAAAGATCACCTCCGGCGTGCCGCGATCGGGGGCAAAGATGGCGTTGCGCCGGGTAAAACGCTGCAACGGTTGCGGCAATTCGGCGGTCGAGACGATCAGCGTCTCGGGCGGCGGCGCGGGCAGGGGATCGGGGCGGGATTTCAGCCGCTGGAACGCTTCGAACAGGATCGGCGCCGCCAGATCGCCGCCGAACGCGCCGGGCACGGGCGTGCCGTCGGGCCGCCCGATCCAGACACCCGCCACATGCGCGCCGTCCCATCCCAGCGCCCAGGCGTCGCGGTGGCCGTAGGACGTGCCCGTCTTGTAGGCCAGCGCACGGCGCGGGGCGCCGGGGGGCGGGGCCAGACCGGCCAGAATGTCGCCCACCTGCCACGCGGCGGCGGGGCTGAGGATGCGGGTGGAAGTCGGCGTCTGGTTTCCCTGCCGCCAGCGCAGCGGGATCGCCTCACCGCCGCGCGCGAGGGCCGCATAGAGCTGCACCATGTCCGTCAACGTCACGCCGATGCCGCCCAGCGCGACGGCAAGGCCCGCGTGATCGCCGGGTAGTTTGGGCTGTGCGCCCGCGCGGCGCATTGAATCCATCAGATGGGCCGGGCCGATCTCGTCCATCAGGCGCACGACGGGGATGTTCAGCGATTGGCGCAGCGCGTCTGTCACTGTCACATCGCCGCGAAAGTGGCCGTCGAAATTTTGCGGCGCGTAGGCCCCGAACCGGACCGGCGCGTCATTGATCAGGGTCTGCGGGTGGGCAAGGCCGCGATCAAACGCCATGCCGTATATCAGCGGTTTTAGTGTCGAGCCTGGCGAGCGCAGCGCGTCCGTCATATCGACAAAGCCCTGCCGCGCGCCAAGGTCGTAGCCCGCCGATCCGACCGACGCGAGGATATCGCCGCTGCGGTGATCGGCCAGCACGATGGCCACAGATACCGCACCCGGCAGGTCGCGGACGGCGCGGGCGGCCAGCACCTCCAGCTTGGATTGCAGGCCGGTGTCGATGGTCAGATCGTGGCGAAGCGTAGCGGGATTATCCGCAATGGCGCGGTCGGCCAGATGCGGCGCGAGGGCCGGGAATGGGCGGCGCGTATGCGGGATGGGGTCCAGCTTGGCCGCCTGCGTCGTTTCGATATCCAGCCGCCCCTGCCGCGTCATGCGATCCAGCACGCGGTCGCGCGCGGTGCGGGCCACATCGCGGTGCCGGTCCGGGCGGCGGGTTTCGGGCGATTGGGGCAGGGCGACCAGCAGCGCGGATTGCGCGGGCGTCAGGCGTGCGGGCTCCTTGGCGAACCATGCGAGGGTTGCGGCGCGGATGCCCTCGATATTGCCGCCATAGGGCGCGCGGGTCAGGTAGAGGTTGAGGATCTGCTGCTTGGATAATTGCCGCTCCAGCGCCAGCGCCAGCCGGATCTGGCGCAGCTTGCCCGCCCATTGCCCGGTACTGCCCTCCTCCATCAGACGCGCGACCTGCATCGTCAACGTCGAGCCGCCCGACACGATACCGCCATGCCAGACGGCCTGCACCACCGCGCGCGCCATGGCGCGCAGATCGACGCCGGAATGGGTGTAAAAACGGCGATCCTCATAGGCGATCAGCATCTCCAGATACCCGGCATCAACCGCCCCCGGTGCCAGCCGCCAGCGACCGTCCGCCACTGTATAAACGCGCAAGGTATTGCCGTTGCGGTCCAGCACCTGCGCCCCCGTCGCGCTCAGCAGCGGGGGCATCGGCGTGCGATCCACCCAAGCGTCCAACCCGTCGCGCGCAGCCGCCACCACAGTCAGCGACAGGGCGAGCGCGAAGGTCCAGCGATGCGCGCGCATGGGTCTACTCGGTCACAGTCATGGCGCCGGTATCGGTGTGCGCGCGGTATTCGGGGCGGTACATGTCCTCGACCGTGGCGGCGGGGTGATGGTACTGCCCCGGCGAAATGGCGCGCACGATATAGGCCAGGTTGAACGCGTTGTCCTGCCGCCAATCAACCGCTGCGATAAACCGGTCTGACCGGAATTCGCTATGCTCCGCGTAGGCCGTTTCCAGCCAGTCCAGCGCGCGCACATCGCCCGAACTGACAAGGTTCGGGTTGTCGATCTCCAGCCCCGCCGGCAGCGGATCGTCGATGATCAGCCGCGCCTGAGACTCCTCGAACGGGGTCACGGTCAGCACGGCCACCAGACGGGTGCCGGAGGGGACGCCCTCCAGCGAGACCCGCGCGCCGTCCATGTCGTAATACTGCCGCGCGATCCGGTAGCCATAGCCATCCGCCGGGCCGGGCACCAGCGGCACGCCAAAGGTGGTCAGCGTGATGTCCGTATCGCGCTGCGCGGTGTTGGTGATCGTCTGCGGCTGAATTGTGTCGGCCTCCAGCGTGCGGATAAACGGCCCGGTGACGGGATCGCCGTTCAGCGTCAGGCCCTGCGCCGAGGTGTCATCGATCAGGGCGCGGGCTGCCAGAAGGCTCCACGCCTCCTCCTGCGTGGACAGGTGCGGGCCGTCTGTGTTCAGGCCGCGGGCCAGCGCGTCGCGGTCGCCCACGTCGCTGCCCGCCTCGACCAGCAGCGCCAGCACACCGGCGCGGTCGCGCAGGGCGGTGCCGTAATCGGCGCGCCAGACATGCGGGCCGTCGGTATCATCCGCGCTGCGCGCCAGTGCGACGTTGAACATCCGGTCGGCGCGCGTCTGATCGCCGTAGAACGCCAGCGCCGCACCCAGTTGCGCCTGCGCAAGGGGGGTGGCGAAATCGCCCGATTTGACGTCGGCGTAGTAGCGCAGATCGCCCATCGCCGCCGCGCCCTCGCGCGCGAGAACCACAAGGGCATAGGCGATATCCTGGCCACCATTGTCGAAATCTGGGGCGTAGTTCACGCGGTTGCGCAGGTTGTCCATCGCCATGGTAAAGGCGCGGTCCGGCACGTCGAAACCCTCGGCGCGGGCGCGTGACAGGAAATCTGCGACATAGGCATCCAGCCAGAAGTCGCCGGATTGCGCGCGCCACATGCCAAATGCGCCGCTTGACGTCTGGCGCGTCAGCACGCGCGCCACGGCCTGATCAATACGGGCCCTGATCGCGCCGTCATTGCCAAGGCCGAGGGCCGAGGCGACCTGATTGAAATAAAGCAGCGGCAGCGCACGCGATGTCACCTGTTCGGTGCAGCCATAGGGGTAGCGATCCAGCGATTGCAGCAGGCCCGGGACGTTCAGCCGCGCCAGCGCCCCGGCCGAGATCACTGCCTCGCCCGTGCCGGGGCGGTAGCCGGCGAATATGTCATCGGACAGGGTGAAGGTACCGCCTGCCGCCAGCTGGAACTGGCGGGTCTGGGAAACGGGCGGATCGTTGGCACGCACCGGTAGGGTCAGCGATTTGGTCAGCCCCTTGCCGTCAGGAGTGGTCAGGGCGATACGGATATCATAATCGCCGGCCTCGCCTGCGGTGACGGGCAGGCGGAAGGATTGTTTCTGCCCCTCGCCCAGATCGAAGCCTGTCGGGACGCTGCCCGCCAGCGTCAGGCCCGGCGCCGTGATGTCCAGCCCGACGCGCCCGGTGGGGCCGGTGGCGTGGACGATTTCCAGCAACATCGAACTGCGGTCGCCCGGCGCAAGGAATCGCGGCACCGACGCGGTCAGAACGACCGGATCGCGCACCAGCACGTCACGGTCCGCCTGCCCGACGCCCTGAGCGCTCCACGCAATCGCCATCAGGCGCACGGTGCCGTTGAAATCGGTGATGTCGAAGGATGCCTCGGCGGTGCCGTCCGCACCGACGGTCAGCGGGCCGGTGAAATAAGCCACCAACTCCTCGGTCGGGGGGGGCGATTGACGGGACATGCTGTTTCCGGCATCCCCGCCCGAGCGCACGCGCCCTTCGGCGCCGTTCATGCCGTCGATGAGGCGGCCATAGATATCGCGGATTTCGACCCCCAGTCGGCGCTGGCCAAAGTAATGCGCCGACGGATCGGGGCTGTCGAATCCGGTCAGGTTGAGGATGCCCAGATCGACGGCGGCAAGCGTGACAAAGCCCGTCTCGCCCTCCAGCCCGTCCACCTTGACCTTTGCGGTCAGCGGGCCGCGCGGGTCCGAGGTGTCCGGCGCGTCGATGGTGACGTTCAGCTGCTGTTTGCCGGGATCGATCGTGGCATAGGCCAGCCCCAGCGACCGGGCCGGGTTCTGGCCCGCCGCGACATCCATCGGGCGGATCACCTGTGCGCTGACATAGGCGCCGGCGCCCCAATCCCCGGTCACGTCGATGGGGATGACGTTTTCGCCCTCGCGCACGTCGACCGCCCTGCGGGAAATGACGCGGTTGGACATCACGGTAATCAGCGCTGTGCCGGCATAGCGCGGCACGATGCGCAACTGCGCGGTGTCGCCTTGGGTGTAGGTCTGGCTATCCAGCGACAGGTCCAGCGTGTCGGGCGTTTGGCTGCTATCGGCGGGCGCATACCACCCGGCGTAGAAATCGACCGAGGAGGCCACATAGGGGCCATCGCTGCGTTCGACCAGCAGCTCGTACTGGCCCCATTCGACGGGGGCGATCACTGTCAGCGGCGCTGCGCCCAATACGCCCTCGCCGGTGGCGATGCGGGCGCGGGTGGTGATCGGCTCCCACTCCCAATTGCCGTATTGCTGATACCACTGATAGCGCGTGGTCACGCGGTTCAGCGTCCATTTCACCGGCATGTCCGTGCGGGTCAGATCCGGCGCAACGCCGATAACGTCGAACCGCGCCTCGCTGCCCTGCGGCACGACGCCGTCGAACGCGGGCTTGATCCCGATTATCGGTTTGGTGGGGGCCAGCGTGCGGGTTATCTGCCGCTCGACCGGGCGGCCCGATCCCTCGCGCAGGCGCAGCACGACGGTCGCCTCGTGCGGCTGATCCGTGTCGATCCCTTCGGGCAGGTCCAGCGGCTGGGTCAGCCTGCCGTCCGTGTCGGTCAGCCCGGTGTCAAAGACTTGCACCTGCGGACCGGTTTCGGAATCATAGCGGCCAAAGAGGTAACCGGGAAATTCACCTAGGCTACGGGTCGGGCGCAGTACCAGCTGGCCCTCGGATTTCAGCCCAGCGCCGGGCGCACCAAAGAGGTATTTCGCCTCGACCTTGAGCGGCGGCAGCGCGTCCGCGCTAAGCGTGCCTTCGGGCAGGGACAGGGTGAAATCGATCCGCTCGGGCAGGAAGTCCTCGACCAGAAGCTGGGTGCTGGCCAGCGCGGGGGCATCCAGATCGGCCTTGATGTCCAGCGTCCAGGTGCCGCGCGGCGCCGTCTCCCCCACGGGCAGGTTGAAAACGTGACCGCCTGCCGCGTCCTTGGCAGACAGGTGGCGGGCGTATTCCACCCCGTCCGGGCGCGTCAGGATCGCGGTCAGCGGCAGGCCGGTGATGGCATCGGCATGGTCATCGCGGGCCAGTGCCGTGGCATGGATCACCTCGCCCGCGCGATAGGCGCCGCGGTCGGTGGCCAGGAACACGTCGACGGGCGGCGCGGGCGGGCGCCCCTCGACCCCGCGATCGGACAAATCAAAGGCTGGGTCGGTCAGTGTCAGGAACGCCGCATCCTCGTCGCCGTTCTTGGCGATCACCAGCGCAGGTGCGGCGCCGCCGGTGCCGCGCGTCAGCCCGGCATCAAACTGCACATGGCCGTCCGTATCGGAGGTCGCCGTTCCCAGCACCGCATTGGCGCGCGACAGCAGCGTGACCTCAATCCCTTCCAGTGCGCCGGCGCTGGCAAGGCTGCGGGCAAAGACATGCAGGCCGTCATTGCCCATCAGCGTCGTCAGGCCCAGATCGGTCAGCACGAACCATTGGGTCGCGCCGGAGTCCTCATTGCTGTCGCCGCCTTCAACCTTGGCCGTCAGGGTGTAGATGCCCGGCGGCTGATCGGCCAGCACGTCACCCAGTGGCAGGCGTGTCGTCATGGTCTGGTTCAGCTGGTTCTGCACCTCGCCTGTGCCGGTCCAGATATCCTGTGCGATATTGTCCGAGAAATTGTTGAGGTCATAGCCGTTCAGAGGACGGCCGAAATAATCGTCCTGAATGGCGCGCAGCAGATTGCGGTCGCTGACGCGGCGCAGGGCCAGTTCGATTTGATCAAGGTTCACCGTCTCGACCGGCAGCGCGGTGTCGGCGGCGCGGGGCAGCACATAGGCCCGGCCGGGAAACCTGACCTGCGGCGCGCGGTCGCGCACATAGGCGGTGATTTCGACATCTTTCAGCAGCGTTTCACTCGTTGCGGCGGGCAGGCCCCGGCGGAAAGTAATGCGATACCGTTCGCCATGCTGGACGCCGTCGATGCAGATCTGGCGCCCCTCTGGGCGCACCACGAGGCCGGGATCAGCCAGGCGCACATAGGGTGCGTAATCGGTGCCCGCCTCGATCAGATCTTCGGTGAATTCGGCACAGATCCTTGGTGTTGCGCTTTCGTTGTCGGTGGTGTTTTCGCTGATGCGAAACCCGTATTTCGCCGCGGCCACGTCCAGCGCGGCGACAACATCGGCGCGCGGGTCTATGTCATTGGCAAGGCGCAGCGCCTGAACCATCTCGCGGCCCCGTCCGGTCCGCTCCAGGGCGTCCGCAAGGATCAGCAGCGCGTTGACGCGCGCCCCATCCGATAGCCCGCGCAGATACCCGTTGGCGGCAGCGGTGACGGCCCGCTGCGCGTGCCGGGATTTGTCCTGCGCGATCAGCAGCGACAGGCGGGCATATTCCGTCCACTGATCGCTGGCATCGCTGCTGGATGCGGCGGCGCCTGTCCAGCGCATGGCGTTCACGATGTCACCCTCGGCGATCCGGTCTTGCGCGGCCTGTATCATGGCCTGCGCCGTATAGCCGCCGCCGGGATGGGTGCGCCCGATATCCTCGGCCTGCTTGCGTACCTGTTGCAGGGTATAATCGCCCAGAAATTCCAGATCGTCTGCGCGCGCGGCGGATTGCGCCAGCACCCGGGGGCTGGTGTCCGCGATGCGCGCGGAATAGGCGCCATTGAACGGGCTTTCCGCACGTATCGCGCTTTTGGGAAAGCAGGCTTTTGATTTCGTGTTGAACGTAAAGGCGCGGCATTCGGGATTGGCAAGACATGCTGCCTGACAGGCCGGGTAGGTCGTGTCGAACAGCGCAGTCAGATCCGAGCCGTAGAAATCGACATCGCGCGTGATGATCGCGCGGCGCTCCGGCACAGCGGGGTCAGCAGCCAATGGCGCAGCGAAACAGACAAGGCAGAGCGACAGCAGAAATTGGCGTACCATGGGAACCCTCCGGACAGCGAAGATGCATGGTGCCATGCGTCCCGCCCCAGGGCAATGATTCAGGCATTGAACTTAAAGGCTTGTTCACCTTCGTAGGCGATGGTCCGGATCGCCCAACAAGGCGGCGCGGTTTAGGCCGCTGCCGTTTCGGAGGTGCGCACGAAAACCGGTTTGTTTTCCTCTGACATGTCCGGGCGGTATGAATAGCCGCCGGTGTCGAAATCCGTCAGGGCATCTGCGTCGGTCAGGCGGTTCTGGACAATGAACCGCGCCATCGCGCCGCGCGCCTTCTTGGCGTAGAAGCTGACGATTTTCGGGGTGCCGCCCTTGTCTTCCATGAAGACGGGCGTGATCACACGCAGGTTCAGCGCGGCCTCATCGACCGCACCGAAATATTCCTGACTGGCGCAGTTGACCAAAACATCGGCCCGCACATCGGCCGCGTGCCGGTTCAGCGCCTCGGAGATGCGGGTGCCCCAATACTCATACAGCGATTTGCCCTTGTCGGTTTTCAGCCTGCTGCCCATCTCCAGCCGGTAAGGCTGGATCGCGTCGCGCGGGCGCAAAAGGCCGTAAAGGCCCGAAAGGATGCGCAGGTGATCCTGCGCCCAATCCATTTCATCAGCGTCGAGGCTGCCGGCCTCAAGCCCCTGATAAGTGTCCCCGGCAAAGGCCAGCGCGGCGGGCTTGCTGTCCATATCGCCGAAATTGGAGAACCGCTCGGCGTTCAGTTTGGCCAGATCGGCGCTGATGCTCATCAGTTTCTGCAATTTGGCCTGGCTCAGCTTGCCCGCGACATTGGCCAGCGCATTCGCGTCCTTGGCAAAGCCGGGCACGGTGGCTGCGGTGTCGCTGGGCGACATATCCAGTTTCTTGGCGGGCGAGATGACGACGAGCATGGAAGATCCTTTCAGATTTTCCTACATCTAGTCCGCCTCTTGCAGAACGTCCAGAAAGGCAGGGCCAAACCGTTCGGCGCGTTTGTCGCCCAGGATACGCGCCATCTGCGCGGCGTCGCGCGGTCGCGTTTCGGCAATGCGGGTGATCAGGGTTGTCGAGCAACTCAGAGGTTTTTCCAGACCCTCCGCGCCGCGCGCCAGTTGCGCCTGCGTTTCAATCAGCCGGTCATAGACGCTGCCCGCTGCGCGCCCGGCCAGCTTGCGCCGGGAAGGGTGCATCTGGGCCGCGTCGCCGTTGATGACCGACAGGAAGGCGTCGCCGTATTGCTCCAGCTTTTTCGCGCCGACACCGCCGATGCGCGCCATCTGATCCAGCGTGGCGGGGCGCAGCTCGGCCATTTCGATCAGTGTGCGGTCGTTGAAAACGATATAGGCCGGCACGCTCTGCGCCTCGGCAAAGGCGCGGCGTTTCGCCTTGAGCGCCGACAGCAGCGGCGCGTCCTCGTCCGAGACCAGCGCCTTGACCGCCGGGCGGCGGTCGGTGCTTTGCACCGTGTCCTTGCGCAGTGTCACCCGCTCCTCGCCCTTGAGGATCGGCACGGCGGGGTCGGTCATGCGCAGCGCACCGTGGCGTTCGGGATCGGGACGCACCAGATCATGCCCCATCATCTGGCGGAAAATTCCCTGCCAGCTTTGCTTGGACATTTCCTTGCCGACGCCGAAGGTGGGCAGATCGTCATGGCCGCGCTGGCGGACCTTTTCGGTGGCTTTGCCTGTCAGGATGTCAATCAGGTGGCCCGCGCCGAAATATTCGCCGGTGCGCAGGATGGCCGACAGCGCCTTGCGCACCGCCTCGGTACCGTCGAACGTGGCGGGGGGCGTGTCGCAGAGGTCGCAATTCTTGCAAGGCTCTGTGTCCTCGCCGAAGTAGCCCAGCAGTTTCACGCGGCGGCATTCCAGCGCTTCGGCCAGACCCAAGAGCGCATTCAGGCGCGCGTGATCCGCCATGCGGCGTTCGGGCGGGGCCAGCCCCTCGTCGATCTGGGAGCGGCGCAGGCGGATATCGTCTGGACCGTAGAGCGTGAGCGTCTCGGCGGGGGCGCCGTCGCGGCCCGCGCGGCCGATTTCCTGATAGTAGGATTCGATGGATTTGGGCAGATCCGCATGGGCGACCCAGCGGATGTCGGGTTTGTCCACGCCCATGCCGAAGGCGACAGTTGCGACCACAATCAGTCCGTCTTCGGCATTAAAGCGCGTCTCGACCTCGCGGCGCAGACCGGCTTCCATGCCGCCATTATAGGCAACCGCGTTATGTCCTGCCTCGCGCAGCGCCTGCGCCAGCGTTTCGGTGCGCGCGCGGGTGCCGCAATAAACGATGCCGGACTGGCCCTTGCGCGCCTTGGCGAAGTCCATGATCTGGCGGCGGGGGCTGTTCTTGGCCTCAAAGGCGAGGTGGATGTTGGGCCGATCGAACCCGTGCAGGAACCGTTCGGGCGCGGCGCCATCGAACAGCTTTTCGATGATTTCGTCTTGGGTTTCGCTGTCCGCCGTCGCGGTGAACGCGGCCAGCGGCACGTCCAAGCTGCGGCGCAATTCGCCGATGCGCAGGTAATCGGGGCGGAAATCATGGCCCCATTGGCTGACGCAATGCGCCTCGTCCACGGCGATCAGCGACACGCCGATGCGGCGCAACATGCCCATGGACGACCCGGCGGCGAGGCGCTCGGGCGCGATATAAAGCAGTTTGAGGCGCCCGGCTTCCAGCGCCTCCCAGACGGCGGCTGTCTCCTCCTCGGTATTGCCGGAGGTCAGCGCGCCGGCCTCGACGCCCGCCGCGCGCAGGGCGCGGACCTGATCGCGCATCAGGGCGATGAGCGGCGAGATCACCACCGTCACCCCCTCGCGCATCAGCGCGGGCAGCTGGAAGCACAGGGATTTGCCGCCCCCCGTCGGCATGATCGCCAGCACGTTGCGCCCATCCGCGACGGCGGTCACGATGTCCTCCTGCCCGGGGCGGAAGGCGTCGAATCCGAAGATGTCCCTCAGAAGGGCGGCGGCGGGGGGCATGGGGATATCCTGCAAGAATGTGTCGGGCTGCTCTTACAAGAGTATTTTCACACTAAGATTCGGTGAACAAGCCCCGGATGCCGGTCAGGCGAAGCCGAAAATCACCGGCAGCACATAGGCGCGCAGCGAAATCACCACGATCAGCGCGACCAGCGGCGCCAGATCCAGCGGGCGGGTGTCGGGCAGGATGCGGCGGATGGGCTGATAAATCGGCTCCAGCAGGCGGTTAAGCCCCTCCCAGATCTGCGCGACCAGCGGCTGGCGCAGGTTCAGCACCTGAAAATTGATCAGCCAACTCATGATGATGTGAACGATCATCACGAAATAGATGATGCTGAGGATCAGTTGCAGCGGTCCGTAAATTGCCAGCATATCGAAAACAGTCCTTTCCAAAGACGCCTTGGAGGTAAGCCGGAGCGGCGCAAAGCGCAAGGGCAGGCTGCATGGCAAAGCCATCGCAGGAAAACCTTGCCGTGGCAGAGGTGGCGCTGTCATATCGACGCCATTGCGCAGGTGGCACCTTTCGCTGATTTGAGGATGACATGGGATTTTCGACATTTCCGCGGCGGGTCTGGGGCTGGTTCTTTTTCGACTGGGCCAGCCAGCCCTACAATACCCTTTTGATAACGTTCATCTTTGCCCCTTATATAAAGGAATTGATCGGCGACGGCGCCAAGGCCCAGACGGTCTGGGCGACGGGTATTGCCGTGGCGGGCATCATCATCGCGCTGGGCGCGCCGATACTGGGCGCGCTGGCGGATCATTCTGGCGCACGAATGCAGTGGATCAAGGTGTTTTCGGTCATGTATGTGATCGGTGCCTTCGGCATCTGGTGGGCGACGCCCTATGATCTGAACCTTGTGTTGGTGCTGGGCTTCTTTGTCATCGGCATGATCGGGATGGAGTTCGCGACGATTTTCACCAACTCGATGCTGCCGGATATAGGCGACAGATCCGAAATCGGACGCATTTCGGGCACAGGCTGGGCCTTTGGCTATGTCGGCGGGTTGGCGGCGCTGATGGTAATGCTGCTGTTTTTCGCCGAAAGCGCCAGCACGGGCAAAACGCTGCTGGGGCACGATCCGGCCTTTGGGTTCGATGCGGCGCAGCGCGAGGGTACGCGGTTTGTCGGGCCGCTGACGGGGTTTTGGTACATATTGTTCATGGTGCCGTTTTTCCTGTGGGTGAAGGAGCCTGCCCCCAAACGGGGCGGCGCAATGGCCGTGCGCCGGGCGCTGGGCAGCGTGGCGCGGACCGTCCGGCATCTGCCGAAAACGCCGTCGATGTTTGCCTATCTGGCCTCGTCGATGTTCTACCGTGACGCGCTGAACGGGATGTATTTCTTTGGCGGGATCTATGCCGCCGGAGTGCTGGGCTGGGACGTGGTGCAGACCGGAACTTTCGGCATCCTTGCGCTGATTTCAGGAGCGGTGTTTGCGTGGCTGGGCGGCCATGCAGATGATCGGTTCGGGCCAAAGCCGGTGATCGTGTCGGCCATTCTGGCACTGCTGCTGGTCGCTGTGTCGATCGTATTCATCTCGCGCACGCGGGTCTATGGGATCGCCCTCGCGCCCGGCTCGGTCCTGCCGGATGTGCTGTTTTACCTCTGCGGTGCCGTGATCGGCGCGGCGGGGGGCGTGATACAATCGGCCAGCCGGACGATGATGGTGCGCCAGGCACGGCCCGGCCATATGGCCGAATCCTTTGGCCTTTACGGGCTGGCGGGGAAGGCGACGGCGTTCATTGCGCCCGCGCTGATCGGGGTGGTGACGGCGGCGACAGGCAGTCAACAGATTGGCGTCAGTCCGCTGATCGGGCTTTTCCTGATCGGGCTGGTGCTGTTAGTCTGGGTGAAACCTCAGGGAGATTCAGCCGAATGATTGCATATCTCAGGGCGCTTGCCCTTGCCGCCGCCGCTGCGCTGATCTGTCCGCTGGCCCTACCGGCGGCGGCGCAGGGTGTTCCCGCTTCAATGCAGGGCAAGCAGGCCAAGCAGTTCTTTGGCGCCGCGCGCACCGGATCGCGCCAGCAACCCGCACCCTTTGGCAGCTATGCCAAGGGCTGCATATCCGGCGGTGTGCAATTGCCGCAGACCGGGCCGACATGGCAGGCGATGCGCCTGTCGCGCAACCGTAACTGGGGCCATCCGCAACTGGTGGATTTCGTTGCCGACCTGTCGGCCAAGGCGGCGCGCCTGCCGGGGTGGAACGGCCTTTATGTCGGGGACATGAGCCAGCCGCGCGGCGGCCCGATGCTGAGCGGGCACCGGTCGCATCAGTTGGGTCTGGACGCGGATATCTGGCTGATGCCGCCGCCCCGCCTGAACCTGAGCATAAACCAGCGCGAAAACCTGTCGGCCGTGTCGATGCGGCGCGCGAATGGCGCCTATGTCAATGCGGGCTGGACGCGCGGCCAGCACGAGGTGCTGAAGGCCGCCGCCAGCGATGCGCGCGTCGCGCGCATTTTCATCTTTCCCGGCGCCAAGGTGAAGATGTGCAACGATGAGACGGGCAACCGCGACTGGCTGCGCAAGATCCGGCCATGGTGGGGGCACCACTATCATTTCCACGTGCGCCTGGCCTGCCCCAGGGGCGCAAGCGGTTGCGTCGATCAGGCGGCCCCACCGCCGGGCGATGGCTGTGCCGAGGCGCAGCAATGGGTCAACAACATCCTGAACCCCCCAAAGCCCAAGCCCCGCGATCCGAATGCGCCCAAGCCCAAGCCGAAGCGCGAGCTGACAATGAACGATCTGCCGCAGCAATGTGTCAGCGTGTTGCAGTCGCAATAATCCGTCGCAAGAATTGTTTTGACATATCAAAAAAATCTGGCAGGCTATCTCTTGAGTTCAACAAGTGAAAGGAGGTGCCCCAGTGTCTACAGAGGTATTGGAGCGAGGTGTCGGAACAGTTCGGGGGGATCGTATCTGAGGCAGCCCTCGGATATTTGAGCCAACCTTATTGGTGCGCCTAACCGGCCCGCCTCCGAAAAACTTCTAGAGGGCCGTCCCGTATCGGGGCGGCCCTTTCGATTTGCGCCGCGGCGGGATAAACATGGCATCATGTTGCGCATTACAGACACCATAGCGATCGAGGATTGGGAGCTGACCGAGCAGTTCGTGCGCGCCAGCGGCCCAGGCGGGCAGAACGTGAACAAGGTCGCCAGCGCGGTCGAACTGCGGTTCGAGGCCGAACGATCGCCAAACCTGCCGGACCCGGTGAAGCGGCGGCTGAAGCGGCTTGCCGGGCGGCGCTGGACGTTGGATGGCACGCTGATCATCCAGTGTGACGAGACCCGTCATCAGGCCCGCAACCGCGACATCGCGCGTGACCGACTGGTCGAGTTGATCCGCAAGGCTGCCGAAAAGCCCAAGCGGCGCATCCCCACACGGCCCACGCTGGGGTCCAAAAAACGCCGCCTCAAGGCCAAGAAGGTGCGCGGCGACGTCAAGGCCCTGCGCGGCAAGGTCGAGGGCGACGGGTAGGGCGCGTGAGCCTCAACGGATTCTAAACAGCCTTGCGACGGGTTTTTTGCGCGGCGACCGTCCGGGATGCCAGATATTGGTGGTCGGCCCCTTTGATCCTATATAACGCATGTCCAAAGGCACGAAGGGGCTGACATGACGAATACACTTTACAAGGGTGATCTGCCTGACGGGCTGGATCTGGGGCCTGTGGTCGCTATCGATTGCGAAACGATGGGCCTGCATCCGCACCGCGACCGGTTGTGCCTGATCCAGATGTCGGGTGGCGACGGCAACGCGCATCTGGTGCAGGTCGCCAAGGGCCAGACCGAGGCGCCGAACCTGTGCGCGATGCTGACAAATCCCGACGTGCTGAAACTGTTTCACTTTGGCCGCTTTGATATTGCCGCGATGCAGAACGCCTTTGGTGCGATCACCGCGCCGGTCTATTGCACCAAGATCGCCAGCAAGCTGATCCGCACCTATACCGACCGGCATGGCCTGAAAAACCTGCTTCAGGAACTTGTCGGCGTCGATATCAGCAAGCAACAGCAAAGCTCGGACTGGGGCGCGTCAGATCTGAGCAAGGCGCAATTGGAGTATGCAGCGTCAGATGTGCTGTATCTGCACCGGCTGCGTGACGAACTGAACACGCGACTGGTCCGTGAAGGACGGATGGAACTGGCGCAGGCCTGCTTTGATTTTCTGCCGACACGTGCGGCGCTGGATCTGGCTGGCTGGCCCGAACAGGATATATTTTCACATTGATCCGCAGGGGCGACAATTTCCACACGCGCTTGGTCAATTGGGCCAAGATCATCCTGCCGCTGGTGGCGCTGGGCCTTTTGTCGACGCTGTTTTTGCTGTCGCGCAAGGTTGATCTGAACGATCAGATCCCCATCGCGGGTGTGGATCTGGCGCAGCGTGCGCATGATCAGGGGGTGACCAACCCCAGCTTTTCCGGTGTCACGCGGAGCGGCGAGGAAGTATCGTTCCGCGCGCAATCCGTGCGCCCCGATCCGGCGGATCGCGATATTTTGCGGGCAGAAAGGGCGCAGGCGAAGCTTAGGCTGAACGGCGGCGGGGTGGTGGATATTTCGTCCCAGCGCGGCGCGGCCAATCAGGCGGACATGACCGCCCTGCTGGAGGGCGACGTGCGGTTCGAAACCACGACTGGCTATGACATCCGCACCGACAGCATCAACACGCGGTTCAACACCCTGTACGTCGAAACGCCCGGCGCCATTACCGGCACAGGCCCGCCCGGCGATCTGAGCGCGGGGCGCATGCTGCTGACCTCGGACCCCAAGACCGGCGACGCACATTTGCGGTTCACGGATGGGGTCAAGCTGATATACATGCCCGCAAAGTCAAAGGACTGACCGACGTGCAGCGTTTCATCCAAACGATCCTTCTTATTTGCGCCACCACCTTTGGTAGCATTGCGCACGCGCAGGGCATGCAGGTCGCCTTTGGCAGCACCGTGCAGGACAGCGGCCTGCCGGTCGAGGTGACGGCCGAAAATCTGGACGTCGACCAGAGCGACGGCACGGCGGTCTTTACCGGCGATGTACTGATCGGGCAGGGCCAGATGCGCCTGTCGGCGCCGCGCGTTCTGGTGATTTATCTTGAGGATCGGTCGGGCATCGCGCGGCTGTCGGCGACGGGCGGCGTCACCCTGGTCAGCGGCGAAGACGCCGCCGAGGCGCGCGAGGCCGATTACAACGTGCAGTCAGGCATGATCGAAATGTCGGGCGACGTGCTGCTGGTGCAGGGCACCGCGGCGCTGACCGCAGACAAGATGGCGGTCGATACGGCTGCCGGCACGGCGCGGATGACCGGACGGGTCAAAACCGTGCTGCAACCCGGGACGACGCAATGACCGGGCCGGATCTGCATGTCGCGGGCGACAGCGACACGGATACCTCCGGGCTGATCGTGCGGAACCTGCGCAAAAGCTACAAGAAACGCACCGTCATCCGCGACGTGTCGCTGCGCCTGCGCCAAGGCGAGGTGGCGGCCCTGCTGGGGCCGAACGGGTCGGGCAAGACGACGACATTTTACGCCATCGCCGGGCTGATCTATCCCGAAGGCGGGCACGTGGCGATCGACGGGCGCGATGTGACCAACCTGCCGATGTATCGCCGGGCCAAGCTGGGGGTTGGCTATCTGCCGCAGGAAATGTCGATCTTTCGCGGTCTGTCGGTCGAGGATAACATCATGGCGATTCTTGATATCTCGATCAAGAATTCGCACAAGCGCCGCGAGCGCCTGGAAGAGTTGCTGTCGGAATTTTCGGTCGAGCATCTGCGCCGTGCCCCCGCGCTGGCCCTGTCGGGCGGCGAACGGCGGCGCGTCGAAATCGCGCGCAGCCTTGCTGCGGACCCGAAATATCTGCTGCTCGATGAACCCTTCGCCGGGGTCGATCCAATCAGCGTCGCCGACATTCGGCACCTTGTCGCCGATCTGAAAAAGCGCGGCATCGGAGTGTTGATCACCGATCATAACGTGCGTGAGACGCTGGAAATCGTCGACCGCGCCTATATCCTGCATGACGGGCAGGTTTTGATGTCGGGCACGCCCGCCGAAGTCGTGGAAAACGAAAATGTGCGCCGGGTCTATCTGGGTGAAAACTTTCGTATTTCCTGACAAATATCGGCAGATTTCACCGCCGCCGCCGCGAACGTCATTGACAAAAGCGCCGGAAAGCGCCTCAATCAATGTATGGTATTTGGAGGTTTCAGACGCGGCATTCGACTGGTGTCGTGTTGAAATCGTTAACGAAATGCCGCTTTTCAGCGGCCCCTCCCCACAGCCCGAGGGGCGCGAATGCGTTATCGGGCAGGGACGGGTGCGCCCTTTGAAGGAGACACCATGCGCTATCAAATCTCTGGCAAACAGATCGACATTGGCGAAGCCCTGCAAACTCATGTGAAGTCTGAACTGGGCGAGGCGGTGGCGAAATACGCTGAACGTCCGGTCAATGCGACAGTCGTCTTTTCCAAAAGTGCCAGTGAATATTCATGCGAAGCGATTGTTCACCTGTCCACGGGTCTTTCGGCCCAGGCGACGGGCAAGGCGCACGAAATCTATGCCGCATTCGATGCCGCCCGCGAAAAGATGGACAAGCAGCTGCGCCGTTACAAGCGCCGTCTGAAGGATCACCACAAGGATCGTTCACAGCCGGTTGAGCTTTTCGGAGCATCCTCGTATATCCTCGCCTCAGAAGCCGAAGGAGTGGAATCGGAGCCCGATAGCCTTCAGCCCATCATCGTCGCCGAAATGCAGGCGCAGATCCCGTCCCTGTCCGTTGGAGAGGCCGTGATGCAGATGGAGCTGGCAGGGGCCCCTGTTCTGGTGTTTCGAAACGAGGCAAAAAGCGGTGTAAACGTGGTCTACCGCCGTGATGACGGCAATATCGGGTGGATCGATCCGTAAAACAGGTCGGGTGACGCGGGGTTTGAACCCAGGCGGCCTTGCCGTCGGAGCAGTGAATGGACATTCCCATGATCCTGAAGCCAAGGGCCGTGCGCGTTTTGGGCGCCGCAACCAGCAAAAAACGTCTGATGCACGAGCTGGGCGATATCGCCCACGCCGTCTATGGCGTGAATGCGCAGGCCGCCGTCGAAGCGTTGCAGGAACGCGAATCGCTGGGGCCCACAGCTGTGGGGCACGGCGTGGCGTTGCCGCATGCGCGTCTGGACGATATCGACCGGGTGGTCGGTGCGCTGGTCCTGTTGGAAAAGCCGATCAATTTTGACGCGGTCGACCGCCAGCCAGTCGATCTGGCGTTTGCCCTGTTCGCGCCGCGCGAGGCCGGGGTGGAGCATCTGAAAGCGCTTGCGCTGATTTCCCGCACCCTGCGCGACGCACAGCTATGTGCAAAGCTGCGGGCCAATCCTGATCCTGCAACGCTGTACACGATCATGACCGAAGCGCAGTCCATGCTGGCGGCCTGACACCGGCTTGACGTCGAAACGCTTTAGCGCCAGCGATCCCAACCGAACATGGTGTAGTCCCGCTGATAGATGTCGGCGACCCGCGCCTCGATGTCGTCGTCGTAGATGTCTGCCAGCGCATAAGGCTGGTCGGGGGGCGCTGGTGCGGCCGACGCCGCGCCGGAATAGCCCACCTGTTGCGCCAGCGCGCTCAATTGCAGCGGCATCTCGTCCTCGCGGATGATGACGTCGGGCAGGCAGAACTGCGCCATCCCTTGCAGGATCGCGGTTTGCGTGGCCCAGTTTGCATCGACACGCACGCTGGTCTGGCCCCGCAAATTGGCGCGCAGGAAGTCCAGAAAGGCGGTGAACGCCACGTGATGCGCGTGCTTATCATAGGTTTCATCCGGGCCGGGGCCGGGTATGGGCAGTTTGTGAAAGTTGCGCAGAACGCGCCGAACCTCGCCCAGCGACCCCGGCCCGCGATGCAGGATTCGCCGGCAGAATGCTGCATGCGCGCGCGCCGCAGGATGGCGCAACACGGTAAAGCTGCGATGCCCCTTGGCCTGCCGCATCCAATCGCGCAGCCCCTTTTGGTTCATCATGGTTTGCAAATCCTCGACGTCGACGTCGTCGAGGGCGGCCATCCATGCCTGCACCTCAGCCTCGGGGCCGGATCTGATCGGCATGTACAGCAGCGGCGCGTGGCGTGCGATGATGTGTGATGGCACCGCGGGGCCGCGGCGCGGCTCGAAATCAGGGGTGCGGGTCAGGTTGAACCGGTCGATCCCGGCCAGCGCCTGTGTCATGTCATCAAAGTTGGCCACCTTGTCGGCCAGAGGCTGCGGATTCTGGATCTTGAGCGCGCTGTCCAGTGTCTCCAGCCGCTCGTCGCTGCCGAGAAACTGAGCGAGGCCGTTGATGATGTCCAGATCATTCAGATCCTCATAAGAGATGTAGAACGCCGTCTGCCCCGACTTTTGCAAGCTGTTCAGAACCTCGGCCTGAAATGCCTGTAGCCGGGTGAGGTGCTGTTCAAACTCTGCCGCGTCAAAGACCGCCTTGGCTTCCTTGCGGCGCTTGATGTTGGTCAGTTTCCACTGGCCGGTTTCCTGCGCGATTTTCCAGCTGACATAGCTTTCGGCTGGGTTGCGCGTCAGGATGACCTTGGCGCAGCGAACGTCGGTCAGGCAGATTTTCAGCGCGCGGGCGTCGTGGTCGTGAAACAGACGAAACCCGCCCATCCCCGTCGATCCGGTTTTAATGGTGTCGATCAGACGGTCAGGATCAGCCTCGCGCATCGCCTGCGTGAAGCCGAGGATTTCGGTCCGGTTCGGATAACCGATAAAGGCCGGGTTGAATGCCTCGCCATGGCAGTCAAAGCTCTGAAATGCGTTCAGGTTCGATTCAAGCAGGTTAGAGCCGGTGCGCATTTCAGCCAGCACCACGAAATAGTCAAATCGGGACATATGCTACCGTACCAAATAGGGTTTGCGCAGGTTGGTTTGCGTGTCTTGCGGATCGTGCGTGACCGGAAAGTTGCCCGTCAGATATGGGTGCATTCCCTGATTCTTGAGGCTCTGCAAAAATTGACCAAAGCCGGTGAGATCGGTCATTTTCGGCACTTCTGACAGGCCGCTTTGGGTGTGCTGGGGGCTGATTTCGTCGATTATGGTCTGAAGTGGCTCCATAGGGGCCTCGACGAATTCCGCCAAGGTCCAGATGCGCACGCGCGCCTTGGCCGCGTTGGAGCGCAGGATTTCCAGATGTTTCGATTCGATTTGTTGCAGTAGTGCAGCCTCGCGGCGGGTATCGGAAAAATTCTGGTTCGACTTGAACAGGGGCACTGCCCAAGCGCCTGAAATGACTGAAATCTGCGCGTTCGGATCCTTGGCGATATCCCAGATGATGCGTTGATTGTCGCGCGGCCCGAATTGAAAGCATTGCCGCTCGCCCCGTGTGTTCCAGATCAGACTGGTAAGGAAGGCGCGTGGATTGTAGTCGCGCAAGGCGGCGCTGTCCGAAAGCGCGCCATTCATCACAGTTTCGCCCTGGCTGAATTCGGCGCGTTCGGGGGCAAAGATATGGCCATGCACGCGCGTCCCGGTGGCGCGGGCCAGCCATGGTTCAAAAGTCTCCAACAGGTCGGAAAATCCCTGGAAGACTGAATATTCTGACGATGTCAGGCCATTTTCGCGCGGTTGCGCCGGAAACCGGCTTTGCATGTAGAGGCCCGGTCGACCACGCGTGCGCCGCTCGACCGCCTTGGCGAAGATGCGGTCGATCTTGGCCGGGTTCGGCTCGGTCCGTTTCATCGCGCTGGCCTCGTCGGTGAGAAAGGCGTCATATAGACGGTTGGCACGGGGCCAGATCTTGCGCGCGACAAAGCAATCGGAGCGGCGCAGCAATTGCAGATGGTCGTCGTAGAAGATGTGCGGTTTGCCCTGATAGTCGAATTTCGACAGGGTCAGGGACCGGCTTTCGATCTGGCGCGAATGCTGGCGGGCGAGAGTCTGAAAATAGCTTTCGTCCGGGATCCAGACCTTGGAGAAATAGCGGTCATACGTGCTGCGTTCGGGGTCGGACAGGATGGCCGACAGGGTCTGGCGCGTCAGGCACCACCACTGGCTGCCCATATGCGGGACAATGCCATTCGGGATGCGCCGTTTCAGGCCAAGCCGTCGCTGGAGCGCGACATAGCGGTCAAAGAGATAGCGGTTATTGCGCCAGGAAAACGGGAAACGCAGGGTGAACCGTTCGGTGTCGAGGCCGCCGATCGTCCAAGGCACGTCGGCGGTTGTCGCGCTTTCGATGAAATCGGTTTGCGGGCGGGCCTTGAGGTAGTCGATCAACTCCTGCACCGGGCGCAGCGGCAGGCACGCGCCGGAGGCGAGGTAGATGTGCCGCACATCGGGAAATTCGGTCAGCATCAGTTCGGACGCGCTCTGCGATGCGGCGACGAGGCCCCATGTGCCCCATTCGCAGCGATGGCGACGGGAGAACCGCACGTCGGGCAGATCCGCCATGGAGTCCTGAAATGCGCGATGCGTCTTGTCGGGCACCGATACATCCGTGTGGATGACCACCGGACAGCCCGCATCCGACCAGTGCCGCGCCACCTGTTCGGCGCGGTCCAGTGCCGTGTGGACCAGCATGACAATACCGACGCTCACCTTGGCCAAGCCCCTTTTGTCATGCCCAGTTCCCCTTGGACATCAGGCCCAAGATCTCTAGCTGGCGCCAGTTTATATATTTTTCAGACCATTTGCACCACAGCTCTGGCATGGCGTCCATCTTTTGGGCGTAGGCCTCGTATTCCAGTGAGGCGCGGTAATGCTGTTTGCGCGTCATCTCATCCTCAGCCTTCCGGGCGAAGGTGTCGAGGAATTTGGCATGCAACAGGACGCCGCTGGCCGCCTCCCCGCCTCCTTGGTCGTAGACCAGGTTCAGGCCACGCGGCAGCAGCATATGGGTCGAGCTGATATAGGCGTATCGGCGGTGCCATTTGACCAAGGGTATCTTGTTCAGGGCAGGCGCCTTTTTCGGCGTATCGGGAAAGAAGACGCGCGCGCGGGGGCCGCCCTGAATCCACAGGTTGCCGAATTTCCTGTTCTTTGAAATCATGTAATTGCCGGGGTCGAACCAGTCGGCAATTTCCAGTGGATCCTGCCCGCGCCGGTAGGGCACCGCATCCATCCGCCCCTTGGGGTACATGTCCAGTAGCATCGTGCCAAAGCTGCGCACGTTCGATTCGTCCAGCCAATCGGTCAGCGCCCTGATCGGGCGCGTGTCGCAGAACGGGTAAATGAAAAACTCGTCCGGATCGACGACGAGGGTCCAGTGCCCGTGGCCATATTTCCCCTGTAGCCCGTTCAGCCAATCCACACCAAAGCGCGACCCTTTGTAGCTGGCGGCGGTGTGCCACAGGGACACGTCGGGCTGTTCGGCCAGATACGCGCCGCTGCCGTCGCCGCTGTCATTGTCCACGATCAGGAAATGATCGACGCCCATGCGCCGATAGTAGTCGAGGAAATAGGGCAGGCGCACGTCTTCGTTCCGCAGGGTCGAAAAGAGCAAAACGTTGCCCGGTTTGATCTGGGCCGTTCGATCCACCACAGGGCGCAGCGACAGACCCTTGCGGGCGGCGCGCGCCTTGGCGTGCCTGCGGCGCAGACGCATGCGGTATGATTGCACGAAACTCACGTCAGTATGTCCCCGATCCCGGCCTGGTATGCAGCATGGATACCGGGGATCAAGGCGCGGTTGCCTTGGGTCCGATAGGCCGTGTGACTGCCGCAAAGACGATAAGATGTTGGCGCGCTTGGGTAAACTGTTATTGCGCCGCCTACAGCCATGTTCCACGCGACATCAGGCCCAGTGCCTCTATATGACGCCAGCCGCGATAGCGGGTCGAGCGGGCGCACCACAGGTCGGGGTCACCCGTGAGCCTGTCATAATAAGCATCATAAAGCGACGAATTGGCGAAATGCTCGCGCCGCTGTTTTTCCTCTGCGGATTTTTCTTTGATCATATGCAGGAACTTGGTGTGCAGCAGGATGCCACTGGCATATTCGCCGCCCGCCGCGTCATAGACGCGGTTCAATCGCCGCGGCAGGATCGCGTGGGCCGAGTTGACATAGGCATAGCGGCGGTCCCACTTGACCAGTGGCACCTTGCCCATCGTGGGGGCGCGGCGCGGATTTTCATCAAAGAACAGCCGCGCGCGCGGGCCGCCCTGTATCCACAGGTTCTCCAAGCGGTCCTGTTTTTGGATCATGTAGTTACCCGCATCGAACCATTGCAGCGTGTCGCAGGGGTCATCGCCCGCCGCGTAGCTGTGCGCGCTCAGCTTGCCCTTGGGGTACATGTCCAGCATCAGCGCCCCGAAGGATGCCACGCCCTGCCGGTCCAGCCAGTCGGTCAGCGCGGGCAGGGGGCGGGTGTCGTGGAAGGGATAAATCAGCATCTCGTCCGCATCGACCGTCAGGCACCAATGGCCATGCCCGTGACGCATTTGCAGCCAGGTCAGCCAATCCACCCCGAAACGCGACAAACGGTAGCTGTGTGGCGTGTGCCACAGCGACACATCGCCCTGCGCCGCGAGGTAATCGCGTGTGCCGTCACTGCTGTCATTGTCCACGATCAGGAAATGATCGACACCCAGTTTGCGGTGATGGTCAAGGAAAAAGGGCAGGCGGAGCGCCTCGTTGCGCATCGTTGAAAACGCCAGAATTGCGCCGGGCCGGATCGCGCGGGTCCGGTCTGCGATCGAAGTCAGCTGCCGCCGCTTGCGAAAGCTGCGCCACAGCAGGCGCCGCCGTTTCCAGCGCAGGCGGTAGGCCATCGACAGCGTCGCCGCCTGTGCCCTGAATTGCGCGCCAGATCCCATACTGCTCCGCCGGTTTGATGTGCGGCAGGGTTGCGCCTAACGCTCGTAATGTCCAGATTTATGCCAGCGCCAGGCATCTTCGATCATTTGGTCCATCGTGCTGCGTCCGGGCGTCCAGCCCAGTTCGGCTTCGGCGCGGGTCGACCCGGAGACGAGTTTCGTGCAATCGCCCGGTCGGCGCGGTCCCTCCGTCACCGGCACGTCACGGTTGGTCACAGCGCCCGCCTGCCTGATCACCTCGCGCACCGAAAAACCCGAACCGGTGCCAAGGTTGAACACGCGGCTCTCCTTGCCGCCCTCCAGCCATTTCAGGCCCAGCACATGCGCGTCGACCAGATCGCACACATGCACATAATCGCGGATGCAGGTGCCGTCGGGCGTGTCGTAATCGGTGCCGAAAACTGTCAGCGCGCTGCGCTTGCCCTGCACCGCATCCAGCACGAGCGGCACCAGATGCGTTTCGGGCCGGTGGAATTCGCCCACCTCGGCCTCGGGGTCGGCGCCAGCCACGTTGAAATAGCGGAAAATCACATGGCGCAGGTTATGGGCGGTCTCGAAGTCGGCCAGCATATCCTCGATCGCGCGTTTGGATTTGCCATAGGCATTGATCGGATGCTGCGCGCAATCCTCGTCCAGCACCACATTGTCCTGATCGCCGTAGGTCGCGCAGGTCGAGCTGAAGACAAAGTCGAGGCACCCGGCCTGCACAGCCGCCTGCATCAGCGTCAGCGATCCGGCGACATTGTTATGCCAGTAGATTTCCGGCTGGCGCATCGAGTCGCCGACCTGAGACAGGGCCGCAAAATGCATGACGGCGGCAGGATTGTAGGCGGCGAATACCTGATCCAGCCGATCCCGATCTGTCAGATCGCCCTGCTCGAACGGGCCGAATTTGACCGCGTCCTGCCAGCCGATGCTGAGGTTGTCATAGGTCACGGGCGTATAGCCCGCCGCTGCCAATGCCTTGCAGGCGTGGCTGCCGATGTAGCCCGCCCCGCCCGTCACCAAGATATTCGTCACGCCGTTCTCATCCCCGTCTTGCCCGCCTCAGACGGATTTTTCCGCTGCTTTGTCTGCTGCCACAACCTCGTGGATGAAGTCCCGCAGATCGTCGCGCAGATCGTCGCGCGCCAACGCAAAGGCAATCGTCGCCTGAAGGAACCCGGCCTTGGAGCCGCAATCGTAGCGATGCCCCTTGAAGCGGAATCCGTAGACCTCTTCGCCGGCGTTGCGGGCGTCGTCAATCGCATCGGTCAACTGGATCTCACCACCCGCGCCAACCTGTTTCTTGTTCAGCATCTGCAAGACGGTCGGCGTCAGGATGTAACGGCCGATCACCGCCAGATTTGACGGCTGCGTCCCCGGCGCGGGTTTTTCCACCATTCCTTTGGACAGGACCAGATCGCCCCTGTCCTCCTGGATGTCCAGGATGCCGTAGGACGATGCCTTGTTGTCGGGCACTTCCATCGCAGCGACGATGTTGCCTTGGGTTTCGTCGAACGCCTCGACCATCTGCTGAAGGCAGGGCGTTTCGCCCGCGATCACGTCGTCCGGCAGAATGACGGCGAAAGGCTCGTTTCCGATCAGGCGGCGCGCGCACCAGACGGCATGACCCAGACCCAGCGGTTTGTGCTGGCGCATATAGGCGACCTCGCCCGAATCCATATTGGTGGATTTCAGGATATCCAGCAGCTCTGTCTTGCCGGACTTGCGAAGGGCTTGCTCCAGCTGCGGGGCATTATCAAAGTAATCCTCCAGCGCGCCTTTGCCGCGCGATGTGACAAAGAGAAATTCCTTGATACCGGCGGCGCGCGCCTCATCGATGGCGTATTGCACCAAGGGGCGGTCGACCAGTGTCATGATTTCCTTGGGCACCGATTTGGTTGCCGGTAGAAATCGGGTGCCCATGCCGGCGACTGGAAAAATTGCTTTCGTGACTTTGCTGCGCATCGCGTATTCCTTAGAAAATTGCTTTCGAACTTGCATAAATTGACATCAGCAGCCCCATGGATCAGCGCCGACGTGTGCGGTCTCTATCCGAATTGCGCTGCCCGGTGAACAGCCCCGCTGCGGGTCATGCAGTTTTTTGCCAACCGTTGCAGGGTGACTGCGCGCGCGGAATATCATGCATTCTTCAGTACGACGCCCGGTGAATGGGCGATGAAAAAGGGGTTCTCATATCCCTGCTTGCCATAAATCAGCGGGCTGTGGTCATCCCAGCGGACAACCTGGCCGCCGGCCCCTGCCAGCACGGCATGTCCGGCGGCGGTGTCCCATTCCATCGTGCGCCCGACACGCGGATAAATGTCAGCCTCGCCGGTGGCGACAAGGCAGAATTTCAGCGAAGAACCGGCGCTGCGGCTGTCCTTGACCGCATATTTACCGATGTAATCGTCGGTCGCCTGATCGCGGTGCGATTTGGACGCGACCACCATCAATGCGTCATTGTCGGGGGCGGACACCTTGATTGGCGTCACCGCGCCGACCGTCGTTTTGTCCAGAGGGCCGGTTTCCTCGACGGTGGTGCCGTCAGGCTGCGTATAGAACATGCGGCCCTTGGCCGGGGCATAGACGACACCGCGAGTCGGCGTGCCATTCTCGACATAGGCGATGTTGACGGTAAAATCGCCGCGGCGGTGGATGAATTCCTTGGTGCCGTCCAGCGGGTCGACGATCAGAAAGGTATCGGCGCGCTGGGTGTGCGATTCGGCTTGCTCCTCCGTGATCAGCAGCACATCGGGAAATGCAGTGCGCAGCCCGGCAGATATCAGCGCGTCTGCGGCCTCATCTGCGGCGGTGACGGGGCTGTCGTCGGATTTTGATTTCACGTCGAAATCGTCCTGCCCGTAGATCTGCATGATCGCGTCGCCGGCCTCCAGCGCGAGGCGCCGCATCACGGTGGTCAGCTGGGTGTAATCCATATCGAATGCTCCGGGCGGTGGGGGCGCAACGCAGTGTTGCGGGAAAGTACCGCGCCCCTTATGGTGCCTTGCTAACGGAACAGCAAGAATTCCGTGTCATCATGGGCGGCGGCAACGGCACGGAAGCAGATAAATGTTTCAACAAATCAAGCCAAAATCGACACTGCAAACCGCAGTGTCCATTCTGGAACTTATCTATCACGCCACAGTGCGCGACGTGCGCAAGACGCATGGCAATGCGCTGATGGCAATTGCGCTGAACATCCTTCAGGCGCTGGTGTTTCTGGCGACATTCTACGTCATGTTTTCGGTGCTGGGTCTGCGCGGTGCGGCGCTGCGCGGGGATTTCCTGCTGTATCTCATGTCGGGAATTTTCCTGTTCCTCACCCATGTCAAAACGCTCGGTGCCGTCGCCGGGGCCGAGGGGCCATCGTCGCCGATGATGAAACACGCGCCCATGACCACGGCCATTTCCATCAGTTCCGCCGCGCTGGGCGCGCTATACGTGCAGGTGCTTACCATGGCGCTGATCCTGTTCACGTATCACGTCGCAGTGCATCCGTTCGTGGTGGAGTATCCGTTTCCTGCCATGGGCATGCTATTGCTGGCATGGTTCACGGGGGCGGCGATCGGGCTGGTCCTTTTCGCGGTCAAACCGTGGTTTCCCACATTCGTTTCGACCTTTGCCACCGTCTACCAGCGGGCCAACATGATCGCGTCCGGCAAGATGTTCGTTGCCAATACGCTGCCGGCCTACATGGTTAAAGTGTTCGACTGGAACCCACTGTTTCACACCATCGATCAGGCGCGCGGGTATGTGTTTGTCAATTACACGCCCTTCAATTCGAACGTGACCTACCCGATCGTCGTGGGAATCGTGTTGACGATGATTGGCCTTATGGGCGAATTTTACACGCGCCGCCACGCCTCCAGCAGTTGGGACGCGCGGCGTTGACAGGCTTTGAAGGGTGGCTGTCGGCCCCTGCAGCGGCATCCTCATGCCGGGCGTGGCCGCCTCTATTGCAATGCCGAAGCCCAGCAGGCAGTAGGTGCGCCTAACCGCCGATAGCCCGGAGCCCCGATCCATGCGTCTTCCGTCAACATTGCACCGCGCCGCGCCATGGGCATGGGCGGCAACCGTTATTCTGGCGGCGCTCTTATGCGTGCTTACCCTCAGCCCCCAAGGCCCGGCAGTCGGCCCGCCCCGCCCCGACAAGTTGTACCATTTCATTGGCTTCGGGCTGTTGGCGGTGCCGCTTTGTCTGGTTTACCCGCATCGCGCGTGGACGGTGGTGGTGGGGGTGATTGCGTTCGGTGCTGCGATCGAGGTGATCCAGCCCTATGTCGGGCGCGGAGCCGAGTGGGGCGATCTGCTGGCCGATGCGCTGGGCGCGGCGGGCGCGGCCGGTCTGGCGCGTATGTTGCCTCGCAAGCGGCCTAGATCAGTGTAGCGCCTGCCGCGCGCATTCCGGCCAGCGCGGCGTCCATAGACCCATGCGCGTCGATCCCTCGGCATAGGGCCGTTTCGACACGCACGTCATACCCCAGGCGTGCCGCATCCACCGCCGAAAAATTGACGCAGAAATCCAGCGCCAGCCCGACCAGCGTCACAGCATTGATGCCGCGCGTCCGCAAATAGCCGTGCAAGCCTGTGGGCGTCTGATGATCATTCTCGAAAAATGCCGAATAACTGTCCAGCGCGGGACTATACCCCTTGCGGATGATCATGTCGGCGCGGTCGGTGTCCAGATCGGCATGAAACCGCGCGCCGCGGCTGCCCTGAACGCAGTGATCGGGCCACAGGATCTGCGGACCATACGGCATCTCAAAGACATCCATCGGCTTGGCGCCCGGATGGCTGGAGGCAAAGGACGCATGCCCCGCCGGGTGCCAGTCCTGCGTCAAAATGACGGCACCGAAATCGGCCATACGCGCGTTGACGCCGGGGATCAGCGTATCGCCGCCGTCCACACCCAGCGCGCCGCCCGGGCAGAAATCGTTCTGTATGTCGATCACGATTAGCGCTTCGGTCATTGTCATCTCCGTTGCCACTCTGCTCATGGGTAGGGGTGCGCCTGCGCCGCGTCAACAACGCCCCTCTTGCCGGGCGCGTGACTTGGGCCTAAACCCGCACGCATGTTTACTGTCGCTGCCCTTTATCACTTTACCACGCTTGGCGATCCTGCCGCGCTGCAACCGCCTCTTTTGGCGCTGTGCCGGGCCGAGGGTGTTACAGGCTCGCTCATCCTTGCGCATGAGGGGATCAACGGCACCATCGCCGGCAGTCGCAAGGGGATAGACGCGGTGCTGGCCCATCTGCGCGCATGGCCCGGCTGCGCCGATCTGGAGCACAAGGAAAGCCACAGCAGCGTTCAGCCCTTCGGCCGGCTGAAAGTGCGGCTGAAATCCGAGATCGTGACAATGGGCCAGCCCGGCATCGATCCGCGCGCCCGGGCGGGGCATTATGTTGCGCCCGCCGACTGGAACGACCTGATCGCGCAGCCTGACGTCGCGGTGATCGACACGCGCAACGATTACGAGGTTGCCATCGGCACGTTTCAGGGCGCCGTCGATCCCGAAACCGCCAGTTTTCGCGAATTCCCGGCCTGGTGGGAGGCGAACAAACACCGCTTTCACAACAAACGCATCGCCATGTTCTGCACCGGCGGCATTCGCTGCGAGAAATCGACAAACTACCTGCTGGGCCAAGGGGTCGAGGACGTCTACCATCTCAAGGGCGGCATCCTGAAATACCTTGAAGAGGTGCCGCAGGATGCCAGTACGTGGACGGGCGATTGCTTTGTCTTCGATGGGCGCGTGTCGGTCGGCCACGGCCTCGCTGAGGGGCCGCATCACCTGTGCCATGCCTGCCGCCGCCCGATCCTGCCCGCCGACATGCAGCGCGCCGAATACGAGCAGGGCGTCGCCTGTCATTACTGCACGGATGAGACCACAGACGCCGACAAGGCGCGTTTCCGCGAGCGGCAAAAACAGATCGCCTTGGCCAATGCGCGCGGCGAACGTCACATGCACAACATTCCGGGCGACTGACTGCCAGCGCGCCCACGCTTTCAATGTTCCAAAAATACTCAAAAAACCGCCGCAGGCCACAGGCGCTGCGCGCAGGTTTCGCGCCGTTCATACAGATGAATTCTTGGGGGTTTCCCATGTGCCGTCCCGGGGACAGGCTGTCAGCGGCGACCCCCAAGGGAGGAGAAAAAGGGGTCGCCGCCATGTCGGATATCTACAGGGAGGAGAAAAGATATCCGAAACCGTTATGCCCGCCGTGGATGGCGGGCGAATTCTATCAGCCGCGCGGGCGGGTGCCGTAGACGGCCTGCCATGCGTCGCTGTGGACCGAATGGCGGCTCAGCCCCAGATCGGACAGTTCGTGGTCCGACAGGTGCGACAGGGCGTTGACCGTCTGGCGGTAGGACCGGCGCTGGGCCATGCGGGTCTTGATGTCACCGAAGACGGACAGGAATATCTGAAGCGTGGTCGGGCGGTGTGCATGTGAGTGGGATGCGTAGCTCATTGTCGATAACCTCTTACCTTACATCGGTCCGACCTCACTTGCGCCGTTGGCTGCCGGGGTCGGGCCGGTTTGTGTTTCTGACCCCTACATACGCCTTTGCTGCGGCTGCACAATGGACGCAAAGGCAATGCTGCTATGCGGCATTTGCATAAGTAGAGCTGACCTAACGTCACTCAAAACAAACGGTTTTTCGGGCTTTCTCGCGATCACGCTTGCCCTTCATCCAAAAACTGCCACGTATGGGCCAAGGCATATCAGAAAGGGACGACATGACTGTCACGCGCGCTGAAGTCGAGGCCGAGCTGGCCCGTATTCAACTCCCGGATGGGGGCGATCTGATCTCACGCGACTGGGTGCGTGCGCTCAGCGTCGAGAGCGGGGAGGTGCGTTTCGTGATCGAGGCGCCCAGCCCCGAGGTCGCCCGCCAGAGCGAACCTGTCCGCGCCGCCGCCGAGCGGGCCGTCACTGCGCTGGCCGGCGTCAGCCGCGTAAGTGCTGCGCTGACAGCGCACGGACCGTCGGCCAAGGCGCCACCGCCGCCGCAGGCCGAGCCGCCCAGCCTCAAGATCGGCGGCCATCCCAAACCGCAGCAAGGCTCGATGAAGCCCGCCAGCGTCAAGTCGATCATCGCCGTTGGCTCGGGCAAGGGCGGTGTCGGCAAATCGACCGTATCCTCCAACCTCGCCGTTGCTCTGGCGCGCGCGGGCAAACGTGTGGGCCTTTTGGATGCTGATATCTATGGTCCCAGCCAGCCGCGCATGATGGGCGTCAGCAAACGCCCCGCCAGCCCCGACGGCAAGATAATCGAACCGCTGCACGCCCACGGCGTCACGCTGATGTCGATCGGCCTGATGCTGGACCCGGCCAAGGCGGTGATCTGGCGCGGTCCGATGCTGATGGGGGCGCTGCAGCAGATGATTTCACAGGTAAACTGGGGCGAGCTTGACGTTCTTATCGTCGATCTGCCCCCCGGCACCGGCGATGTGCAACTGACGCTGTGCCAAAAGGCCGAGCCGTCGGGCGCAATCATCGTGTCCACCCCGCAGGACGTCGCGCTGCTGGATGCGCGCAAGGCGATGGACATGTTCAACACGCTGAAGACACCGATTCTGGGCATGATCGAAAACATGTCGACCTATGTCTGCCCCGAATGTGGCCACGAAGCACAGATTTTCGGTCACGGCGGTGTGGCGTCCGAGGCGGAAAAGCTGGGCGTGCCGTTCCTTGGCGGGTTGCCCATCGATTTGGACACGCGGCTTGCGGGCGATGCGGGCGTGCCGATTGCCACCGGGGACGGGCCGGCGGCCGCCGCCTATGCCGCGATGGCCAAGCGCCTGATCGACGGCGGCATCGTCTGAGGCTGATGCGTCATTCGTCCTGAACCAAGTAGGAGCCGCCCATGACCCTCATAATCCTGTATGCCGCTACCTTCATAGTGTTTCTGGGGGTCGACTACCTCGGCCTGAGCTATATCATCAAACCCACGTTCCAGCAGCAGATCGGCGCGATAATGGCAGACAGCCCTCGCTTGGGGCCGGCGGTGATCTTTTATGCGTTTTACATTGGTGTGCTGCTGTGGTTCGTCAGCTGGCCGGCATTGGAGCAGGGTAAATCGCTGGCGTGGGTGTTCGGTTCTGGCGTGCTGATCGGGGCGATGGCGTATGGCACGTATGAGTTCACCAATCTGGCAACGCTCAAGGATTGGACATGGCGCATGGTAGCGACTGATTTCACCTGGGGCAGCCTGCTGACGGGTGTATCGGCAACCGTCGGCGTCGCCGTGGCGCGCGCAATCGGCTAAGTGTGGATGAGATCGTCGCGCGGCGCCTGCCAGGCCTGCGATTGATCCGCCTGCGGTCAGGCCCGCGATGATGGCACGATTCCTGGCCCTGCTTCTGATGTCTTTGTTTTCTGCACGGGCGCGTCTGATAAGCGCTAGTCTTCGGGCAGCTCCACCGCGATCAACCCCATCTTGCGTGCGGCTGCGATCGACAGAACGTCACTATCCAGCCCGTCGGTTTTTTGAAACTGGCGAATCGCGGCGCGGGTGCGCTTGTTCATCTTGCCGCTGATAGATCCGCCATAGAGATCGCGGGCCGCCAGCGCGCGTTGCAGTGATCTGACGAATTCGGGCGTCAGAACGGGCGGGCAAGGGATTTCGAAAGATGTCTCCTTGGGCTCCTGCACAAGGGTCTGATGCGTCTCGGTCTTGCTGGTGGCGGGCGCCGCAGTTTGATCCGGAGCCGTTTCGATCGCCGCAGGCGTCACAACCTTGTCCCAGCAGGTTTTGGGCGCGTCGGGGGTAGCCTCCTCGGCGGGGGGCTGCGAGGGGGGCGGCTCTTTGCGCTCGGCCAAGGACGCATCACAGCCCGCCAACAAAAGCGCGGCGAGCAGGGAAAGGGTTCTGTATGTCAAATGCGCGTGCCTCAAAAACGGTCAGGTGCCGGGTCCGGGCAGGTTTAGCCGCTTTTGCATCCGCAGGAAAGACGCCGAAGGATCGACGATAGCGCGTCGGCGGATGCAGGGGGCCGCCCGGCCATGGTCAGGCCGGGCGGCGGGCGATCAGGCTATTCGGTCTCATCGGCCAGTCTGACCGCGACAAACGTATAGGTGCCACCGCGATAGATGCGCAGCAGCAGCGGCGCGTCCTTGTCCGCCGCCTCTGCGACCGCGCTGCGCAGGCCGCTGAGGTCGCTGACATCCGTGCCCGAGGCGGCCGTTATCACGTCGCCGGGTCGCAGGCCGGATTTGGCCGCCGCGCTGTCGGGCCGAACGCCGGTGATGGCGATGCCGCTCAGCTCTTCGGGAAGGCCGAGGCGCTCGCGCAGCCCTGCATCAAGCGGTGCGATGGAAACGCCCAGTTGCGGCGTGCCGGGGTCTGCCTGTTCGGTCTGATCGTCCGCCCCTGTCAATGTCTGACTGGGATGCAGGCCGATTTCGACCTCCAGCTGCTGTTGCTCGCCGCCGCGCAGAATGGTCATCGGCACGTTGGAGCCAACATCAAGGTCAGCGACCGCCATCGACAGCGCGCGCGGGTCGTCAACCGGCGCGCCGTTCATCTGCAATATCAGATCGCCGGCCTTCAGCCCCGCCTTTTCCGCCGGGCTGTCGCGCGTCACGGATGCCACCAGCGTGCCGTCCGTACCCTCCACGCCCAGCGCGCCGGCGATATCCTCGTTGATTGGCTGGATGCTGACGCCCAGCCAGCCACGCTCGACAGTCCCATCGGCGCGCAGATCGGCAACGATGCGCTGCGCCACCGCCGAGGGCACGGCAAAGCCGATACCGACGCTCCCGCCCGAGGGCGACGCGATGGCGGTGTTCACCCCTACGACATCGCCCGCCGCATTGAACAGCGGCCCGCCCGAATTGCCCCGGTTGATCGCGGCGTCGGTTTGCAGGAAATCGTCATAGGGCCCGGCGTTGATATTACGCGACCGCGCCGAAAGGATGCCGGCCGTGACAGTGCCGCCAAGGCCAAAGGGGTTGCCGATGGCGATGGTCCAGTCGCCGATTTCCAGATCGTCCGACGCGCCCCATTCGACATGCGGCAGCGCCTCGTCGCTTTCGATCTTGAGCAGGGCGATATCGGTCGCGGGGTCGGTGCCGACCAAAACGGCGTCAAAGCGGCGCTCGTCCTCCAGCACGACTTCGATGGTGGCGGCCTGTTCGATCACGTGATTGTTTGTCACGACATAGCCGTCATCGGTGATGATGAACCCCGATCCCAGCGCCTGTGCGGGGCCGGGCGCAGGGGGCGGGCCGCCGCGCGGATCGCCGAACAGATCCCCCATGCCGGGCGGCAACTGTGGCACCGGACCGCCCTGCATTGGCTGGTCGGGCAGGGTGGTGACGATGCCAACGACCGCCGGCAGCTGTTCCTTCACGATCGCGGAAAAGCTGACGGGGGCGGACGCAGTGGCCGCTGTGGTGGCGGGCTGCTCGGCCAGGCCGGTCGTCGGCATGCTCAGCACCAGCCCGATGGCTGTCGCAGTGGCGATCAGGTGCCGCGAGGGGCGTGAAATGGAAGTCTTGGAAAATTGTTTCATGATCCGATGGGGTCCTTGCGTGTTGGATCAACGTGAGTTGGGGAGGCGGCGGGGCGCCTGCAACCTGTGCAGATCGCCAGCGCGGTCACAGTTTGATCCCAATGTCGTGAGGCCCCGAGCCGCTTTGCCGCGCTTGGCGGGCGGAACACGTCGGGTCGACGCGGAGTTGTGGTTCTGACCCTAGCGCATGATAAAACAAAGGAACGACGCCATGGTGAACGATATCCCGGACAACAGCTCAAATGACAAAGGTCGGCGCGAGGCAGATGCCGATCCCGAAAACGTCCCGCATGGGCGGGATGAGTCGAGGCAGGCACGACGACACCTTGGCCAGCGCGAGGTACCTCATACGCAACAGCGCCGAGGCGACGGGGGCGACCCGCATGACGTGCGCGCAGGTCCGGGCGATGCAGGTGCGCAGGACGCGCCCGAGGTGCTGCCCAAGACACCGAAAGCCCCCAAAGCCAGCGTCGCCCGGATTGCGCTGTGGTTCGGCGTGCCGATCGCGATTCTGCTGGGGCTGTATTGGGCGAGTACGCTTTGAAGGTGGTGTTAACGCTCCAGGAAGGTGGTGTTAACGCTCCAGTTCGCGCCGCAGCAGACGCGCGTTTTTCAGATTGGCCTTGTAGCCTGCGTCGAACAGATCACCGATCAGCGGGATCGATCCAACCACGAGGTCGACCCCGCTATTCGCGGTCATGCGCAGTAGAACCCGCCTGCGCGCTCCGTGCCGCCACCCCTTCGCGATGATCCAAATCGCAGGTACAAGCATCAGCAGATCGCCGACACCCGGCACCAACCCGACCACGCTGTCGATGCCGAACCGGACCGGGACCAGCGGTAGTTTGAAATGGGCATCCATCAAACGCGCGACGCTGTCGATGCGCGCCAGATCCCGCTCGAGCGGAGGGACTGGCGCACCTGCGGTTCGGGGCCAGAGGTCGTCCGCTACCTTATCAGGATGCCCCACGGCCCGGACCCCGTGATGCGATGATATAGACCGCATGTACGATTCCGGGAATATAGCCCAGTAGCGTCAGCAGAATGTTGATCCAGAAATGCTTGCCTAGTCCGACCTGCAGGAAAACGCCGAGGGGCGGCAGAAGGATGGCGACGATGATGCGAATGAGATCCACTTTAGGCTCCTAATTAGCGGCGGTCGTGCCGCTCTTGACAACGGAAACACCGCCAAGGCGCCATTTGTTCCGCGTGATCATCCTAACCTAGCGTCCGCAGATACCGCGCGGGCGCCGACCAGCCCGCTTGCGATCAGTACCCGGCCCGCCACCAACTGGAGTCGCGGTTCAGATATCGCTCACATTGCAAGCGGCCTCGCTTGCCGGGGTGTCGGGCATGTCGGGATCATCTGTGCGCGGTGTTTGTGTATCGGTCACCTCAGGCTTCTTCGTTCGTGTCCGAGGCGTCTTGCGGAGCTCAAACCATCGCCTCGGGTATGCCGGGCAGGCGTCTGCCAAAGGCTTCGGCGGGGCGCACGTCATAGGGCACCAGAAACCCCTTGCGCCGCTCGGGCGGGGCGCTTGCGTTATGGCGGGCACGCTCGGCCCACAGGGCAGCTGCGGTTGTGGTGTCGTAGAATTCGGTGCCTGCGTCTTTGCCCAGCCAGTGCTGGAAAATGCGGGCTTGCAACTGGGCGACATGCGCCTGCTCGTTCAGCATGATCCCGGCCTCGGTATCCCAGTTCAGCGACCGGCCGTTCAGGTTGGCCGACGATACGATGGCGCGGTCACAATCGAAAATCGAAACCTTGGAATGGACATAGATGATGGGTGATCCGCACAGCGTGTCGCGCCCCTTGGTTTCAAATGCCTTGGGGCGCACGGGCGAGCATATGGTAAACCGCTCGCCAAAGGCGCCGCGCAGGATGGCCACGCATCTGGCCTGCAAGAATTCGCCATAGCGCGCGTCGGATCCGGTACTGCCGTCAAAGGCCACCGTTTCGGGCGCTGCGGGTATCACGACGATTAGCGACAGCGCCGGATTGGCCCGCGCGGCGCGCGCCAGCCTGTGACAGAGCGGCCGGTCACGCAGGAACTGCGTTTCCAGATATATCAGCCCGCGGGCACGATCGATCAGACGGTGGTGATCCTCGGCAATGGTGCGCACCATGGGTTTCGGTCCCAGAAACGGCCAGTCGGTCTTGCGCTTGCGCGACAGGGTGCGCAGCAAACGCCCCTCGGCCTTTGGGGTGGCGTGCCCGGCGACGATGTCCAGAAACTCGCTCAGATGGCTGTCGACATCCTCGGCAACCGGACCACTGCACATCAGCTGCACGTCCTGCCATGTTTCGTCGCGCACGCGCTCGTGGCGTTTGTCGTCATAGCGTCGCTCGTCCAGATCCAGCCCGCCTATAAAGGCAGTCTGGCGGTCGATGACGCATATCTTCTGATGATGCGTGCCGGGGACTAGCGGCGGCACAGGCCAGCGGCGTGCAGATAGCGTGCCGTCCGGTGTCTCGCGCAGCAAGGGGCGCAGGGCGGGGCTGCACTCCAGACGGCGCGCGCGTTCGGGTGCCGTCGCGCTGTTCAGTTTCTTGGCGGTCTTGTTCACCTCCTTCACCAGCCGGGGCCAAAGCAGGAGGCGGGGTGCGATTCCCACCCGCGCAGAGTGGGTTGCATTGGTCACAGACAGACGTGCCCCCGGCCCGGCCAGTTCACGCGCAAAGACGAAGGCGCGGCGCGACTTCCACGACGCATAGTGAAGTTCGGGTGCCAGAACAGCGTCGAAATCGGCCAAGATAAACCTGACGGCGACACCGTTGCGCAGGACATGCACGATCAGATCGAACCAGTCTTCGCCGATGGCGCGCCCTTCGTCGCTGCGCAGTTTGGTGCTGAGGTCGAAAACGCGATACCCGGCCGAGATTTCCGTTTGCGCAGACAGGAAAGCCCGTTCCATTGCCGGATAGACTTCCTCCGCGGTGAGGAGGACTTTGACATCGTTCGACGACGCACTATCGGGTTCGTTTGCGGGCGTCGCGGTCTGGGCACAGAGAACCGACGCGCCATGTTGAGCGGTTGAAGCAGGTGTTTCTACAGGCATATTTCCCCTTGCCAACCTTGATGTCGGCATCGGCGTAAACGCATCGGTCCCGTCAATGGTTCCGCCCGGAGCCTATTGTTCGGCTTCCTCCTGCTCTTCCTCCTGTTGTTGGAGCCTGCGCAGAAGATGCTGCATCTGTGGCGGCAGGTCCCGTGGCGCAGCCTCGCGGTAGGCGCGCTTGAGGTTCGTCGCAACGGGATCGATGTCGATCATGTTCATCATATCGGATGCCTCCGCTTGGCGTTGGCGCGGTTGCCCGGCCCGGCCTGCGCCATCATGGCGCTTCGGGGTTTCAACCTGCTGCGACGGCGAAAAGTTCCGACCACGCGTCCGGCGTGACTATCTGTTGCAGAAAAACCCACCCGCACCGCCAAGGCCCCCGGGTTACCGGTTGCGGCAGTCGAGGGGAGCGTGGGAACTTCCCGCCGGTGCGGGCGTTTGCGGGTATGACCGCCCACCGATCTGCCGCGCAGCCTGCCAATTCCTACAGTACCGATACCGGTTCGTCTGCACCCCGGGGATGGACAGGGCGTTTGTCACGCAGCAATGTCGGCCTTGCCACCCTGTCATTTGCCGAAAGTACGGTGGTGCCGATCCCGCTGGAAACGATCGTTGTTCCCCTGATGATTGGCCACCCGCGCCGCGCATTGCGGATTGCCTTGGCGATCTGGCTGGGGTGCCTGGTGGGCGCGACCTTGTTTTACAGTGTCGGATTGCTGTTGGCCGATCCGGTCGTGCACCCGGTCCTGCGCGCCGTGGGGCTGGAGGATGAATTCCGGAAGATCTCGGATGATTTGTCTGGCGGGGGTTTTTTCTGGACCATCTTCCTTGTGTCCTTTTCCCCGGTCCCGATGCAGCTGGCCACGCTGGGCGCCGGGACGGTGGGGGGCAATCCGCTGATCTTCGTCGCAGCAATCGCGCTATCGCGCGGCGTGCGGTATTTTGGGCTGGCGGTTCTGGCGCAACTTGTTGGCGAACGGATTGCCCATCTGAAAATCCCTACAGGCTGGCTGGTTTTGGGCCTTGCGGCGTTGCTGGTGATTGGCTGGGGTGTGATGCATATGTTCTAGGCCGATACTGCTTGTCATTCGGCGCTGCATTTTCCATCAAGGTTGCGAATTATCAGGGGCGGTGACATGCGGGACGACTGGGAACAGGTACTGAAGGCCGAATGGGGCATCGACGCGCAGCTGACACAGCTGGACGGTGAGTATGATCTGAACTTTCGCGCCGTGGCGGCGCGCGGCACGTATATCCTGAAAGTGATGCGACCGGGATGTGATGCCTCCTTTATCGATATGCAGGTGGGGGCGCTGAATCATGCGCTGGCGGCTGCGCCGGACCTGCCCCTGCCGCGCCCGATTGCCGCGCGCAGCGGCGCGCAGGTCGTTACCGCCACCGATGCGGATGGCCAGCCGCGCCTGGTCTGGCTGCAAGAGGCGCTGCCGGGGCTGTGCTATGCCGAATTTCGCCCCCATTCGCCCGCGCTGATCGAAGATCTGGGCGTCCGGGTCGGCGCCCTTGCCGCAGCGTTGGAGGGGTTCGCGCACCCCGATCTGGACCGCGATTTCAAATGGAACCTCATGCAGGGCGGCTGGATTTCGGACCGTCTGGAAACGGTCTCGGACCCTGCCCGCCAATCGCTGCTGCGTGGCATTGCCGCGCAATTTGATGGCCTGACCCCGGTGCTGGGCGCGCTGCCGGTGCAGGCGATCCATAACGACGTCAACGACTATAATATCCTCGTGTCGCTGGACGGCCCGCGGGCCGCTGTATCCGGCCTGATCGATCTGGGCGATATGTGCGCCGCGCCGCGCATCTGCGATCTGGCGATTGTGGCCGCCTATGTGGTGCTGGACCACCCCGCGCCCGAGGCCGCGCTGGAGGCACTGGTGCGTGGCTATCATCGCGCCAATCCGCTGACCGGGCCTGAACTGGACCTGCTGCTGCCGCTGCTCCGGATGCGGCTGGCGGTGAGTGTGGTCAATTCGACGTTGATGGCGCAGGACAACCCGGACGATCCCTATGTGACGATCTCTCAGGCGCCCGCATGGCGGTTCCTTGAGGGGCCGCAACCGGGGGGCGATCTGCTGGCCTACCGTCTGCGCGCGGTGTGCGGCCTGCCGATCAGCGATGCAGCCGCCCGCGTGATGACATGGCTGGAGGGCGCACGCGACAGTTTCGCCCCCGTCATGGAGGGCGATCTGAACGCCGCCCCCATGGGCGCCCTGTCCATCGAGGCCTCTGCGACGCCGCGTGATCCCTTTCACCTCGACCAGCCCGAAGCGGCACTCATTGGCAGCGACAGGTTCGGCCCCGACGATCTGTGGTTGGGCTATTATGGCGAGCCGCGTCTGATTTACACCGCGCCTGCGTTCCGCAAGGGGCCTTGGAAGGCGTCGAACTGGCGCACCGTGCATCTGGGCGTCGACGTGTTCGCCCCGGCTGGCCGGGCGGTATTCACACCGCTGGCCGCGACCGTCGTCTTTACCGAGAAACGCGACACGCCGCTGGACTATGGCGGCATGGTCATTCTGGCCCATGTCACGCCCGAGGGTGACGCATTTCACACGCTTTATGGCCACCTGGACCCCGCCAGCTTCGCCCATCTGCGCAAGGGTCAGACGCTGAAGGCGGGCGAGGCGTTTGCCGCCCTTGGCGATGAAACCTGCAATGGCGGCTGGGCGCCACATCTGCATTTCCAGCTGGCACTGACGCTGGCAGGGATGGGCAATGACTGGCCCGGTGTGGCCGACCCGGACGAGGCGGACCTGTGGCGCGCCATCTGCCCCAACCCCGCCGCGCTGATGAACCTGCCCGATGCCAAGGTGGCCTACACAGCGCCTGACAAGGCGGCGGTGCTGAAAATGCGCCGCGACCATTTCGGCGAAAATCTGAAGCTCAGCTACAGCGATCCGGTCATGCTGCTGCGTGGCTGGCGCCATCATATGTTCGACGATTGGGGGCGTCCTTACCTGGATGCCTACAATAACGTGCCCCATGTCGGCCACGCGCATCCGCGTATTCAGGCGGTGGTGGCAGACCAATTGCTGCGGATGAATTCGAACACGCGCTACCTGCACCCGGCGCAGGCGGAATTTGCGGAAAAGCTGCTGTCGAAAATGCCGCCGCACCTGTCGGTCTGCTATTTCGTCAATTCCGGGAGCGAGGCGAACGAGCTGGCCTTGCGCCTTGCCCGCGGCGCGACCGGCGGGCGTGGCATCGTCACGCCCAATCACGGCTATCATGGCAACACCACCGGCGCGATCGACATCTCGGCCTATAAATTCAACGCCAAGGGGGGCATCGGCCGCCCCGATCACGTCGCGCTGGTGGATCTGCCCGATGATTATCGCGGCCCGCATCGGCGGGACAATCCGCAGGCAGGCGGGCTCTATGCGGCGCAGGTGCAGGTTGCGATTTCCGCGTTGCGCAAGCGTGGCCATACCCTCGCCGGGTTTATCGCCGAGACGTTTCCGTCGGTCGGTGGCCAGATCATCCCGCCGCCGGGCTATCTGAGCGAAGTTTACAAGCGCATCCGCGCCGCCGGCGGCGTGTGTATCGCCGACGAGGTGCAGACCGGGCTGGGCCGGCTGGGCCAGCATTATTTCGCGTTTCAGGCGCTGGGCGCATCGCCCGACATGGTCGTTCTGGGCAAGCCCATCGGCAATGGCCACCCCCTTGGTGTCGTGGTCACGACCCCGCAGATCGCCGAGGCGTTCGCAAAAGGGCCGGAGTTCTTTTCGACCTTCGGTGGCTCCACCCTGTCCTGCCGGGTGGGCAAGACGGTGCTGGATATTGTCGACGACGAAGGGCTGGCGCAGAACGCGGCCGCAATGGGCGCGCGCCTGATGACGGGTCTCAAGGCGCTGATGGCGCGGCATGAGGCGATCGGCGACGTGCGCGGTATGGGCCTCTTTGTCGGGGTCGAACTGGTGAACAACCGCCGGGCGCGCAGCCCAGCCACCGCCATCGCCGCCTATGTGATGAACCGCATGCGCGAATCCCGCATTCTGATGGGGCGCGAGGGGCCGGACGACAATATTCTGAAAATCCGCCCGCCTTTGACCATCGACGCCGAAGGAATCGACATGATCCTGCACCATCTCGATATCGTGCTGGGCGAAACGGGCGCGCAAGCACCGCAGCGCTGACCCGAGTGTGAGGCGCGGCTTGGCTCACCCTCCCTTGAGGGCGTGGCTTTCTGGCGTCTCGGGCGTTCGACATTGAAGAACGCGGCGTTCGGCGAAAATCACTTTGGTTGGTCCGTCAGAGCCCCTATTTCAGATCCAATGACGCGCCACGCGAGGGTGCGTTGCAATGCAATGAAGGAGCCCGCGATGACCACCGGCATCCATCACGTCACCTGTATCACCGCCAATGTTCAGGCGAATGTGGATTTCTACGCGGGGTTTCTGGGGCTGCGGCTGGTCAAGCGGACGGGCGGGTTTGAGGATGCCGAGCAGCTACACCTGTTCTATGGCGATGCAGCGGGTTCGCCCGGCTCGCTCATCAGTTTTCTGGTGTGGGAAGGCGGCGGTCGCGGCCGCGTTGGCCATGGGCAGGTCGCGGAAGTCAGCTTTGCGGTGCCCCCGGCCAGCATTGGCGACTGGCTGACGCGGGCGATGGATGCGCGGGTGCCCGTCGAAGGGCCAAAGCGCGAGTTCGGAGAGCCGGTGTTGCGTCTGAAGGATCCCGACGGGCTGATCGTCAAGTTGGTCGGCGCCGAATGGGTTGCCGCCGCGCCTCTGCCAGACCCGGTCGCGCCGACGCACCTTCGTGGCGTGACGATCCTGTCCGAGCGCCCGGATGAAACGGCGCGTTTTGTGACGCGTTTCGGGTATCGGGACCACACTGCCGAGGGCGCAATCCGAAGGCTGGTGTCGGACAGTGATGTGGTCGACGTGCGCGATGCCTCTGGCTTTGTGCCGAGCATCCCCGGCGCTGGAATTCCGGACCATGTGGCCTTCCGCGCCCCTGATGCGGACTCCGTGCGCCGGATGCGGCTGACGTTGAAAGATATTTCCGGCGCGACAAATGTCCATGACCGCAAATATTTCCTGTCGCTCTATGTTCGGGAGCCTGCTGATACGTTGATCGAATACGCCACCGATGGTCCCGGTTTCATCGTGGATGAACCCATTGATCACTTGGGTGAAACACTGTTCGTTCCGCCGCAGGACGCGGACCGGGCGCAAGACCTGAAATTGATGTTGCCGCAATTTGCCCTTCCGGGCGAGGAAAGGTTTCCCATGCGCGATCTGCCCTTTGTCCATCGGTTCCACCGGCCCGAAGATCCCGATGGCAGCACCATCGTGCTGCTGCATGGCACGGGGGGGAACGAATCCGATCTGATGCCGCTGGCGCATCAGATCAACCCTCGCGCCAGCCTTCTGGGGGTGCGCGGACGCTCGACCGAGGAAGGTATCAATCGCTGGTTCCGCCGCTTTGATGCGGTGACGTATGATCAGGCCGATATCTGCGCCGAATCCGAAGCGTTCGTGGCCTTCATTCAGGGCGCGGTGTCGGGCTATGGGCTTGACGAAAGCGCAATCAGCTTTCTGGGGTATTCCAACGGGGCCAATCTGCTGGGGGCGGTCATGCAGTTGCATCCGGGGGCCGTGCGCCGGGCGATCCTGCTGCGGTCCGTGCAGGCGCTGGTGGAGGCATCTCATGGCGATCTTGCGGGCACAAGCGCGCTGATGCTGAACGGTGCCAGTGACCCCTTCGGGCGCATGGCCCCGGCGCTGGAACAGGCGCTGCGCGAGGGCGGTGCCACATTGGACAGCCGCATCCTGCCTGCGGGTCATGACCTGACGCCAGAGGATGTTGACGAGGCAAGGACATGGCTGTCGGGTCAAGGCTCGTTCGCTTCTGGCTGACAGTGCTGACGGGCTTTGCGCGGGCGTCCGGGGCTGAAACAAAAGGAGAAGATGATGGGAATTCTGATTGATGGCGCATGGCGCGATGACTGGTATGATACTGAAAGCACGGGAGGTCGCTTCAAGCGAAGTGAAACCTCGTGGCGCAACTGGATCACGCCGGACGGCGCCCCTGGTCCGAGCGGCGAAGGCGGGTTCGGCGCCGAAAGCGGGCGCTATCACCTTTATGTCAGCTATGCCTGCCCCTGGGCGCACCGGGCGCTGATCTTTCGTGCGATCAAGGACCTTACGCCGCATATCGGTGTGTCGGTCGTTCACCCGGACATGTTGGAGCAGGGATGGGAGTTTCGGGCGGATTTCTCGGGTGCGACCGGTGACGACCTTCACGGCGCCCGCTTCCTGCGCGACGTTTATCTGCGGGCCGATCCCAAAACATCAGGCCGGGTTACGGTACCGGTCCTTTGGGACAAAAAGCGCGACACGATCGTGTCGAACGAAAGCGCGGAGATCATCCGCATGTTCAACACCGCCTTCGACGGGTTGATTGACAATCACGAGGACTACTATCCCGAGGATCTGCGCCCCCGGATCGACGAAATCAACGCGCGGGTCTACAGCACCGTCAACAACGGGGTTTACAAGGCGGGTTTCGCAACGTCGCAGGTGGCCTATGACGAAGCGGTTCATACGCTATTTGACAGCCTCGATTGGCTGGAAGGGCTGCTGGGCAGCGCCCGCTACCTGACAGGGGACCGCCTGACCGAGGCGGACTGGCGGCTGTTCACCACCATGGTGCGGTTTGATCTGGTCTATCATACGCATTTCAAATGCAACCGAGCCTGGTTGCGGGACTATCCTAACCTTTGGGGGTGGGGGCGCGAGCTTTATCAATGGCCGGGCATCCGCGAAACGGTACATTTTGATCAGATCGTGAGGCACTACTACTACAGCCACCCGACGATCAATCCGAACCGGATCATTCCGATCAACCCTGTGATCGACTGGGATGAACCGCATGGCAGGGGGTAGGGTATCGACCGGCGATGTTGCTGCCCGTGGGTGTCAGAGGCGGTTGGCGCAGAACGCGGATTCACAAGCCTGAGGCAAAAGTGTGGACGCTGCAGAGCCTTAGGTGTTCGTGACACCAAAATGCACCTACGGCCTGCCGCCCGTCATTGGGTCACTAAAACGTTTCGCCTCAAGTGAGTGCCTCAAGTTTAAGGCGAAACGCTTTAGCGGCAGGTTTCCGCAAAACCTGTGATGAATTCGGACAGCCGTGCGCGGGTGGTTTCATCCACGAGATTGCCGTCATCGTCGAACAGCGGCCCGGCCCGCGAGACCAGCAGCCGCCCGTCCAGCCAGGGCCGGGTGCGCAGCGTACGCAGGACCGGCAGCCAGTGATCCTGCGCCAGCAGGGTGCCGAACCCTCCGGGGGATGCGCCGATGACGGCGACAGGCTTGCCGACGAAGAGGTCCAGACCCGGTCCGCGCGACATCCAGTCGATGGCGTTCTTGAACACGCCCGGAATCCCATTGTTGTATTCCGGCGTAACCAACAGCAGCGCATCGGCGGCTGCCAGCTGATCCTGCAAGCTCTGGACCGCATCGGGCAGCCCGGCTTCGGCTTCCTTGTCGGCGTCATAGAGCGGCACTTCGTGGATCGAGCCGATCTGCATGGTCACGCCATCAGGGGTGAGGTCGGCTGCGGCGCGCAGCAACCCCGTGTTGTAGGATGCGCGGCGCAGACTGCCTGAGAGGCCAAGGATCGTGGTCATGGGGCATTTCCTGTTGATATACGGTTCAATCTGCGGCGCACCAGTGCGGTCGCCACCAAAAGCACGGCGATGAGTTCCAGCGCCATCGGCGCGGTCAAGGCGATAAGAAGGACAAGGCCGGCAACCACCGGCAGCAACCAGCGTCCCGCGCCATCGAGATGTATCCTGTCGCGAATGAGCCACAGAGTCGCAATGTAGATCGCGACGGGGATCACCGTCGCCAGAATGCCGGTTTGCAGGTCGACATGGGCGGCAGGGTCGAAGGCATGCAACATGACAAGCATGCCGACCCCTGTCGCTGCCCCTGCCGAGAAGAGTGCGAAATGACCATATCCCCAGATCAGGGCATGCCCCAGCTCGTCGCTCGCAAGGTGGTCCTCATCGGTGAAATACAATCCCCACAGCGAAAAGGAGATGGTCGCCGACAAGGTTGCCAGCCAGAGCAGGTCGGCATCCGGAAAGGCCGCGCCGCTGTCAAGCTGGATCATCGCTGTGATCGCGATGAAGGTTTCGCCCAGAACGATGATATTCAGAAGGCCGTAGCGCTCGATCATATGGTGGCGGTGCCAGCTTGTGGTGCCGTGGCGCTCGGCAAGTGCCGGAACGGTCAGTTCACCTGCGGCCCCGATCAGGAAGAGCGGCAGATAGATCGCCGCGGTGGGTGGTACGAACGCGACGAACGCGATCCAATAGATCTGCATCACAGCGATGCCACCCGCGTAACGCAAGGCCGTCCTGCGCCGTGACCGGTCCGCCCGCGCCGCCCCGAGCCAACACACCGCCATCCCGAGCCGCATGACGATGAACCCCAAAAGGGCCAGCCAGATCCGCTCATGCGTGAAAACCGCCCCGATGCCTGCGGCCAGAATCAGCGCACCGAACATGATGACCATGGTGAGAATGCGAAACGCCGAGGAATTGTCGTCATAGGCCGAGGCGAACCACGTGTAGTTCATCCAGGCCCACCAAATCATGAAGAAACTGCATAGAAAGCCGATCACACCCTGCACGGCATGGGCTTCCTCTACCGCATGCGCGAGGCCATGCGCGGCGGCGGCAATGGCAATGACCGACGCGAGGTCGAACATCAGTTCCAGCGGCGTCGCCGCGCGATGCGTCTCGTCCGGATTGCGCGCGGGGAAATGAAAGAAGCTGTTTTGTGTCATGTCGATCCGGATTCGCTGGACAGGGTTTTATCGTCTGATCTTTCTTACGGGTATTCTTGCGTGAAAAGTATCGCCTGATACAGGCCGCCGGGCTGACCCGGCGGCCTGAACGTCAATCAAGTGGTTTCAGGTCTGCCTCGATCTGAGCGCGACGGTCCTCAAGAAAGGGCGGCAGGGCGAGGCCCTCGCCCAAGGCGTCCATCGGTTCGTCCACCGCGAAACCCGGCCCATCGGTCGCAATCTCGAACAGGTTTCCACCCGGCTCGCGGAAATAGAGGCTGCGGAAATAGTACCGCTCGACCTCGCCCGAGCTTGCAATGCGGAACTCTGTCAAATGCCTTGCCCAGTCCCTGATGCTCGCCAGATCCGGCGTGCGGAACGCGACGTGATGCACCGCACCCGCGCCCTGCCTTGCGACCGGCAGGTCAGGCTGAACGGCGACATGCAGCTCGGCGGCGGCACCGCCGCTGCCCATCTCGAAAACATGCACCTGACCGATCCCATCGGGGCTGGCGTAATCACGCGCTTCGCGCATGTTCAGCACTTTGGTCAGCACCGTCCTGGTCGGGTCAAGCGTGGGGACGGAGATGGTAATGGGTCCAAGCCCCCGGATCTGATGCTCGGACGGCACCGGGCTGCGCCCCCAGGGATGCACCACGCCTGTATCATCGCCCGTCAGGCGAAACCGCTGCCCCTCGGGGTCCTCGAAATCAATCGTGGCGCGACCGTCCAGCGTGGTGATTTCGCCGCGGGTCAATCCCTCATCGGCCAGACGACCCGCCCAGAAATCGAGACTTCCCTCGGCCACCCGAAGCCCGGTACGGCTGATCGAATGCGTGCCGCGCCTCTCGCGCGCTGTCGGCCAGTCGAAAAAGGTCAGATCGGTGCCCGGCGTCGCCTGCCCGTCGGCATAGAACAGGTGATAGGCGGATGTGTCGTCCTGGTTGACGGTCTTCTTGACCAGCCGCAGTCCCAGCGTGTCGGTATAGAACCGCTTGTTTGCCGACGCGTTGGCGGTGATTGCCGTCAGGTGGTGAATTCCGGTCAGGTCCATGATGGCCTCCTTTTGTTACGCCCCATATTGGCACAACGCGCGTTTGGCACCAGCGATGTCGGCCCGAATGCGGCGTTCGGCGTTTGCGAACGGCCCGGCCCCTGCTAAACTCGCCCGATGCGCTATACTCTGGATGAAATCGAAACCTTCCTCGCGGTGATGGAACTTGGCACCATTACCGCCGCAGCCGCGCGCCTGAACCTGTCGAAATCCGTGATCAGCAAGCGGATTTCCGATCTGGAGCGCACACTGGGCGCGGCGCTCTTTCGCCGGAACGCGGGCCGTATCAGGCCGACAGAGACTGCTCTGCGTCTCGACGACCGGCTTCGCCCGGCGCTGGCCGAACTGACGGCCGCCACCGAAAGTACGGCCTGGGGCGGCGCGGGCGACGACGCATTGCGCGGTACGCTGACGATCGCCGCGCCGATGAGTTTCGGCACGCTGTATCTGTCGCCGATCATCGCCCGTTTCGCCGCCATGCATCCGGAAATGGAGCTGCGCATCGATTACGACGACCGCGCCCGTGACCTCTTGCACGAGGGCTTCGACATCGCCATCCGCATCGGCCATCTGCGCGACACCGCTCTGATGCAGCGCAAGCTCTGCGAGGCCGAAACCATAGCCTGCGCAAGCCCGGCATATCTTGATCGGTACGGCCGTCCGACAGGGTTGGCGGACCTCGCCGACCATCAGGTCATCGGCTATCATCACATGTCGAACGCACGGCTTTGGGAACTGGGCAAGGGCGTTCCGCCGACATTGCACAGCCGTATCACGCTGAACAACGGTGAAGCGATGCGCGATATGGCCGTCGAAGGGCTTGGCTTGGTTATCTTGCCCGATTTTATCGCCAACCCGGCAATAGAACAGGGGCTGCTGGAACCAATCCTGATCGATATGGACTCGCGGACCCTGCCAATCGTTGCCGTCTGGCCGCCGATCACACCGATACCGCCAAAGCTGCGCCGCTTTGTTGATCATCTTCTGGCCGAACTTGACGGCGGGCGGCCTTGGCAATCAAAATGAAGGGACGCGTTCCAAGGGCGGATTTTCGATGGCACACGCTGGTTCGAAGCGGCACGATGAGGCGCCTAAATAGGCGCACCCCCCCCCTTGTGGTGCATTTTCCACCCACCGCCCGTATAGGGTTCTTGACCGGTGACGGCGTGCTCTCTATCTGAGGGTCGATGCGGGACGACCCGCACCTGCGCAACCAATCCCGGGACGGCCCGGTCCTACAAGGAGGGCTGGGCCATGGCTTGGATCTATCTCGTTTTCGCTGGGCTGCTGGAAATCGTCTGGGCATTTTTCATGAAAAAGTCCGTGGGGTTTACGGTGCTTGCGCCGAGCGCAATTACCGTCGTCACTATGATCGCGAGCTTTGCGCTGCTTGCCGTTGCCATGCGGACACTACCGCTGGGCACGGCCTACACTGTCTGGACGGGTATCGGAGCGGTTGGGGCGTTCGCCGTGGGGGTCATTGTTCTGGGCGAAACTGCAAGTCCGATGCGCCTGGCGGCTGCGGCGCTGATCTTGGCCGGAATAGTGCTGATGAAGCTCTCAAGCACGGCAGGATGAGTCGTCGCCTACAAAGCTGGCTGCGGTTCAGATAAGGGGTTTGCCGACCCTGCACCGGCGCCAAGGGTCAGTTTTCAAAGGCGCGGCATGATCAACCTCTGCACATTTCCAAAGGCAAGCCTATGGGGTGCAAAGGGAATACGTTCCGTCGAAAAAGGCAGGGCGATGTTTCGCCGCACATCTATACATTGCTGCCTATAGGGTATAGACGCCGCGACTTGCGCCCGCTTTCCCTGCGCGCGCCCTTGAAACAGCAGAAAAATCCAGATCCGTGAAAACAGCACTCGCCGATGCCATCAAAGCCCGTGGTTACACCACCCTCACCCCTGTTCAGGAGGCGGTGACAAATCCCGACCTGTCGGGCGCCGATATGCTGGTGTCCGCCCAGACCGGATCGGGCAAGACGCTGGGCTTTGGTCTGGCCATCGCGCCGACCCTGCTGGGTGAGGCCGAGAAATTCGGTGACGCCGCAGCGCCGCTGGCGCTGGTCATCGCGCCGACGCGCGAGCTGGCCTTGCAGGTGAAACGCGAGCTGACATGGCTCTATGCCGGGGCGAATGCGGTGCTGGCATCCTGCGTCGGCGGCATGGATATGCGCGACGAGCGGCGCGCCTTGCAGCGCGGCGCGCATATCGTCGTCGCCACGCCGGGGCGCTTGCGTGACCACATCATGCGCGGCTCCATCGATTTGGGCAGCCTGCGCGCCGTTATTCTGGACGAGGCAGACGAGATGCTGGACCTCGGGTTCCGCGAGGATCTGGAGTTCATTCTGGGCGAGGCGCCGGACGAACGTCAGACGCTGCTGTTCTCGGCGACAGTTCCCGCCGCCATCGCCAAGCTGGCGGAGGGTTATCAGAAGGACGCCGTGCGCGTCAGCACTGCGGCGGCTGAAAAAGGTCAGCATGCCGATATCGAATATCGCGCGATGTCTGTGTCGCCCCGCGACGGCGAGAACGCCATCATCAACGTGCTGCGTTACTACGAATCGCCCAACGCCATCGTGTTCTGCAATACCCGCGCCATGGTCGCGCGGCTGACCACGCGCCTGTCCAATCGCGGCTTTGCCGTGGTGGCGCTGTCGGGTGAATTGACGCAATCCGAACGCACCCATGCGCTGCAAGCCATGCGCGACGGGCGCGCGCGCGTCTGCGTCGCCACCGATGTCGCCGCGCGCGGCATCGACCTGCCAAACCTCGATCTGGTCGTCCATGCCGAGCTGCCCGGCAGCCACGAAACGCTGCTGCACCGCTCGGGCCGAACGGGCCGGGCAGGGCGCAAGGGCGTCAGCGTTCTGATCGTGCCGCCGGTGGCCCGCAAGAAGGCCGAGCGCATCCTGAACTGGGCAAAGCTGCGCGCCGAATGGGGCCCCGCGCCCTCGGCCGACGAAGTGTCGGCCATGGACGAAGAGCGCATGATGAACGACGCGGCATGGTCCGAGGCGATCACTGAAAGCGAGGCGCCCGCCATCGCCAAGCTGGCCGAGCGGTTCACGACCGAGCAGATCGCCGCCGCCTATCTGCGCCTCTACCACAGCCACCATTCCGCGCCCGAGGATCTGGGCGATCCGGGCGAAAAGGCCGCACCGCGCGCGGCGTTTGGCCCCTCGGTGTGGTTCTCTGTCTCCGGCGGGCGCGCCAAGGGCGCCGAGCCGCGCCGCCTGCTGCCAATGCTGTGCAAGGCCGGCGGCATCACGCGCGACGATATCGGTGCGATCCGCATCGGCGATACCGAAAGCTATGTGGAACTGCGCAAGGCTTCTTCCGCCGGTTTCAAGGCGTCGATCGGCGACAACATGCGCGTCGAGGATGGCGCCGAAGTGGCGGAACTCTCGCAGCCGCCAGCCATCGCGCAGCGCCCCGGCGGCAAACCGGGTGGCAAGCCTGCGCATAGCGGTCCCAAGCCGGAGTGGAAGAAACCCGCGCGCAAAGGTCCGCCCCCTGCCAGCCAACTGGACGATCTGCCCGCCATTCTGCCGCAGGGCGATCAGCCAGCCATGCCTAAACCCGCGCCGAAAAGCAGCGCACCGAAAAGTACTGCGCCTGTGCAATATGACGACGCACCCGCGCCCCGGTTCAAAAAGCCCAAGACCGCAGCACCGTCCAGTGCACCATCCAAGCCACGTTTCAGCAAAGGCCCCAAGCCCGATTTTACCCGCGACGGCGCCGTGACGGATGCCGCGCCCAAGCCCAAATTCAAGGGCAAGCCGGACAGCTACACCAAGGACAAGACACCGGTTGGAAAACCGTCCAGCAAAAAGAACCGCGCCCGCGCCGCCGCAAAAGCAGGCGAGGGGTATAGCGGCAAACCGGGCGCTGCTGCGGGCAAACCAGCCGGTAAGTCCTTTGCCAAGCCGGGCGCAAAACCCTTCGGGAAATCAGGTGGCAAGCCTGCGGGCAAACCTTTGGGAAAACCACGCAGCGCCGCGCCCAAGGGCGGCAAAGACTAAGCCATCGCGGCGGCCTTGACCGTTTCGCGCCACGCGGGATGGATCCAAGGCTGCTGATTCGAGGCAGGCAGGGGCGCACGGCCCAGGATCATATCCGACGCCTTTTCGCCCGCCATGATGCTGGGGCCGTTCAGATTGCCATTGGTAATGCGCGGAAAGATCGAGCTGTCGGCGACGCGCAGCCCTTTTACCCCGATCACGCGGCACTCGGGATCGACCACCGCATCGGGGTCATCCACCGCGCCTATCTTGCAGGTGCCGCAGGGGTGATAGGCGCTTTCGGCATGCTCGGCGATGAACGCATTCAACGCCTCATCGCTTTGCATTTCCGCACCGGGCTGGATTTCCTTGCCGCGATATGGGTCGAACGCCGCCTGCGCGAATATCTCGCGTGTCAGGCGGATGCAGCGGCGAAAATCCTCCCAATCGCTGTCATGCGCCATGTAGTTGAACGCGATATTCGGCGCATCGGCGGGATCGTTCGAGACCAGACTGACCCGCCCGCGCGAGGCCGATCGCATCGGCCCGACATGCGCCTGAAACCCGTGCCCCTCGGCGGCCGCCTGTCCGTCATAACGCACGGCCATCGGCAGGAAATGATACTGGATATCGGGATATTTGACACCCGGCTTCGAGCGCAGGAACGCCGCGCTTTCAAACTGGTTGGACGCGCCAAGTCCGCGTTTGCCGAACAGCCATTGTGCGCCGATCATCCCCTTGGACCACAGGTTCCAATGCTTGAACAGCGTGATCGGCTGGGTGCTGGCCTGCTGGATATACAGCTCCAGATGGTCCTGTAGATTGCCGCCCACACCGGGCCGGTCGGCGACCACATCAATGCCATGCTCAGCCAGATGCGCGGCGGGGCCAATGCCCGACAGCATCAGAATCTTGGGCGAGTTGAAGGCAGAAGCCGCCAGCACGACTTCGCGGTTGGCTGTCACGATCTCGATCTTGCCGCCACGCTCGATCTCGACCCCGGTTGCGCGCCCGTCCTTGATGATGACGCGGCGCACGAAACAGCGCAGCATGTCGCAATTGGGCCGCTTCAGCGCGGGCCGCAGATAGGCGTTGGCGGTAGACCAGCGGCGCCCTTTGTAAACGGTCTGCTCCATCGGGCCAAAGCCCTCTTGCTTTTCGCCGTTATAGTCGTCCGTCAGCTCATACCCGGCCTGCCCGCCTGCCTGCACGAAGGCGTCGAACAGCGGGTTCTCGCGCGGCCCGCGAGTCACATGCAACGGCCCATCAGTGCCGCGCCACGCCGGATCGCCACCATGGCCGCCGTCGGTCCAATTCTCCATCCGCTTGTAGTAGGGTAGAACGTCCCGATAGCCCCAGCCGGTGGCGCCAAGTTCCTCCCAATGGTCGAAATCGCAGGCATGACCGCGCACATAGACCATTCCGTTGATCGAGGATGACCCGCCGACCACCTTGCCGCGCGGCGCGGCCAGACGGCGCCCCCCCAGATGCGGTTCGGGCTGGGTGGTGTAGCCCCAATCATACCGCTTCATGTTCATCGGATAGCTGAGCGCGGCAGGCATCTGGATGAACGGCCCGATATCGGTGCCGCCGTATTCCAGCACCAGAACGCTGTGCTTGCCATCCTCTGACAGACGATACGCCATGGCCGACCCGGCGGATCCTGACCCGATGACAACGAAATCGGCTTGCATAATGGTTCTCTCCCCCTGCTAACGGTGACGAATACTTACCATTGGTCAGTTTTTTAGTCAAAAGGTAAATCTTGTGGTGGTCTGGTCACCACGTTAGGATGGGCAGTCAGCAAGGCGGCAGTTGAATGGCACGGCAATCGATCCGAGATATCAGACGGGCAGAACTGTCGCAGGCCGCCTTTGATGCGCTGGTCCTGCACGGCATTCGCGGCACCACATTGGACCGCGTGGCCAAGATTGCGGGCGTGTCCAAGGGCGTTGTCCTGCATCACTTCAAGGATAAGGACGCGCTGTTCGAGGGGGTCCAGCGCAAGGCGAACACTGTCCTGCGCGCCTGCGTGGTCGAACTGTTGCGACACGCCGAAACCCCTCTGGAGCGGCTTTATGCCATCATCGTCGGTAATTTCGCGGCGCCTGTATTCCAGCAGGAGATTTGCCACGCCTGGATTTCGCTTTGCTCAGACGTGCCGCACAACCGGCAGAGCCAGCGCATCCAGGCAGTTGTGCATGCACGCATGCGCAGCAATCTGTTGAGCGCGCTGCGCCCGCTGGTGGGGCCCGCCGCCGCGCCGCGCATTGCATTTCATTTGCGCACGGTGATGGACGGTATCTGGCTGCGCGCCAGTTTCCAAATTGCGCCGATGGCGGGCGCCCAAGGCATCGCCGAAGTCGATTTTGCCGCCCGTCATCTGCTGGCAGACAAAGGTGTGCGACCGGAAAGCCTCGGCGCGGCGCGCGCCAAAATGGAGGGTCTTGCCGACCTGATTCTCACCACCCGCGCTTTCCGAGATCAAGCTCTCACAGCTGCGGCGCGTTGAGCCCGGCCAAGGGCAGGGGGCTTCGCCCCCCACGTTGAATCCCCTCCGGGGCTTGCAACGCTCCCCCCAGGATATTTAAGGCAAGAAGAAATGGCCGCCCGGTTTCTTCTTGCCGTAAATATCCTCGCCGAAGGCAAAAAACTCTTTTGGTGCGGCGGTGCCGGGTCAGGGCAGGCTGGCGAGGATTTGAGCCGCCGCTGCCGCAGGGTCGCGCGCGGCCCAGATAGGGCGTCCGACGACGATATGATCTGCGCCTGCCTTGATCGCGCTGGCTGGCGTGGCCACACGTTTTTGATCGCCCAAGGAGCTGCCGTCGGGGCGCACGCCGGGCGTGACGATCAGCTTGCCCTCGGCCTCGGGCAGGGCGCGGATCAGAGCGGCTTCCTGCGGCGAGGCGATTACGCCGTCGGCGCCTGCCTCGAACGCGCGGGCGGCCCGGGTGCAGACCAGATCGGGGATGTCGCCTGCCAACATGAGGCCGGCATCCAGATCGACGCGGTCCAGCGATGTCAAGATTGTGACGGCAAGGATTTTGGTCTCCCTGCCAGAGGCGCCTTCACAGGCGGCGCGCACCACATGCGGATCGCCATGAACAGTCAGGAAGTCCAGATCGAACTGTGCCAGACCGCGCACGGCAGCCTCGACCGTGGCGCCAATGTCGAACAGTTTCATGTCCAGAAAGATGCGCTTGCCGTGTTCGGCCTTCAGTTCGTTGGCAAGGGCAAGACCGCCCCCGGTCAGCATGCCAAGACCGATTTTATAGAATCCGACCTGCTGCCCCAGTCGTTGGGCCAGTTCCAGCCCACTCAGCGCATTCGGCACGTCCAATGCGACGATAAGGCGGTTATCGGGATATGCGGCCATGGAATGCTCCCTGTCGGATGATCCCATGCTTTTGCCCCTCTTGCGGCCCGGTCGTCAACCGGGCTCGCAAATCAGGCCGCTGCTTGACCCAAAAGGCGGCTGAGTAAGGATTTCTGGCTTGCATCCGCGATGGCCGATTTGAGCGGTGCGGCGTGATGCAAGCGCGTGATGTCCTTGGTGTCCCGGCGTCCGGATTTGTGCGCCCTGCCGGCCGCCTGCGCGAGGTTGCGTACAATCAGGCCATATTCCGCATGAAGCGGCGCCGTAACCTGTGCCGGATAAGAATATGTCTGCCCACGATCATGGATCTTCACCAACGCCTCGAATGCGCCGAACTCGGGGTTGTAGCGCACATTATCGAACCGGATTTCTTCGATCTTCATTGGACTGCTCCTTCGTGTGAACCGGCCTTTTGGTCCGGCCAGGGGCTGTGGATAACTACCCCATTGCTGTAGCAACTTATGCAGCGTTGTTACGGTTTCATCACATGTTACGAAAAGTTTACCTTGCGCGATTATTTGGGGTTGTCTGCCTTGAAGCGCGCCGGGCCGTCGCCCAGATATGGATAGAGGTTCCCGACCGCGCATGCCTGTTTTTGGGTGCGCAACCGGGATTACGCTTGTAAAAGGAGAAGAGTGATGGACTTGAACAAGTTCACGGAACGGTCGCGCGGATTCATCCAGGCGGCCCAGACGATTGCGATGCGCGAAAGCCACCAGCGGCTGACGCCCGAACACCTGCTCAAGGCATTGATGGATGACGGCGAGGGGCTGGCCGCGAATCTTATTCGCCGGTCGGGCGGCGATCCTGCGCGCGTCGTGCAGGCCAATGATGCCGCGGTTGCCAAGATTCCGCAGGTTCAGGGCGATGCCGGTCAGACCTATATGGACCAGCAAACCGGCAAGGTTCTGGCCGAAGCCGAGAAGCTGGCGACCAAGGCCAAGGACAGTTTTGTGCCGGTCGAGCGGCTGTTGCAGGCGCTGGCACTGGTAAAATCCCCCGCCAAGGAGGCGCTGGAGGCGGGTCATGTGTCTGCCCAGACGCTGAACGAGGCGATCAACGACATCCGCAAGGGCCGCACTGCTGATTCAGCGAGCGCCGAGGATACCTATGAGGCGCTTGAGAAATACGCGACCGATCTGACCGCCGCCGCCGCCGAGGGCAACATTGACCCGATCATCGGCCGCGATGACGAGATCCGCCGCGCGATGCAGGTGCTGTCGCGCCGGACCAAGAACAACCCGGTTCTGATCGGTGAACCCGGCGTCGGTAAAACCGCGATTGCCGAGGGCCTGGCCTTGCGCATCGTCAATGGCGACGTGCCCGAAAGTCTTGCGAACAAGCGTTTGCTAAGCCTCGATATGGGCGCGTTGATTGCGGGTGCGAAGTATCGCGGGGAGTTCGAGGAGCGGCTGAAGGCCGTGCTGAACGAGGTGACTTCGGCCTCGGGCGAAATCATTCTGTTCATCGACGAGATGCATACGCTGATCGGCGCGGGCAAGGGCGACGGCGCGATGGATGCCGCGAACCTGATCAAACCTGCACTGGCGCGGGGCGAGTTGCACTGCATTGGCGCCACCACGCTGGACGAATATCGTAAGCATGTGGAAAAGGACGCGGCGCTGGCCCGCCGGTTCCAGCCGATTGTGATTGCCGAGCCGACGGTCGAGGATACGATCAGCATCCTGCGCGGGATCAAGGAAAAGTACGAACTGCACCATGGTGTGCGGATTTCCGATAGCGCGTTGGTGACGGCTGCGACGCTGAGCAATCGCTATATCACCGACCGCTTCCTGCCTGACAAGGCGATCGATCTGATGGACGAGGCCGCCAGCCGCCTGCGCATGGAAGTCGACAGCAAGCCCGAGGAGTTGGACGCGCTGGACCGCGAGATCCTGCAAAAGCAGATCGAGGCAGAGGCGCTGAAGAAAGAGGATGATAGGGCGTCCAAGGACCGTCTGGAGAAGCTGGAGAAGGAGCTGGCCGACCTACAGGAACGATCGGCCGAGATGACCGCGAAATGGCAGGCCGAGCGTGACAAGCTGGCTGGCGCGCGCGACATCAAGGAAAAGCTGGACCGCGCCCGGATCGATCTGGACCATGCCAAGCGCGTGGGCGATCTGGCCAAGGCCGGCGAGCTGTCTTACGGCGTCATTCCTGGCTTGGAGAAACAGCTGGCCGAGGCCGAGCAATCGGAATCCGACGGCGTCATGGTCGAAGAGGCCGTGCGCCCCGAGCAGATCGCCCAGGTGGTCGAGCGATGGACAGGCATCCCCGTTGCCAAGATGCTGGAGGGCGAGCGCGAGAAACTGCTGGGCATGGAGGCCGGGCTGCACAAGCGTGTGATCGGTCAGGATACCGCCGTGCGTGCCGTTGCAAACGCCGTGCGCCGGGCGCGTGCTGGCCTGAATGATGAAAACCGCCCGCTGGGCAGTTTCCTCTTTCTCGGGCCGACAGGCGTGGGCAAGACCGAGCTGACCAAGGCGGTGGCCGAATTCCTGTTTGACGATGACAACGCGATGGTACGTATCGACATGTCGGAGTTCATGGAGAAGCACGCGGTGTCGCGTCTGATCGGCGCGCCTCCGGGCTATGTCGGCTATGACGAGGGCGGCGTTCTGACCGAGGCCGTGCGCCGGCGCCCCTATCAGGTGGTGCTGTTTGACGAGGTCGAAAAGGCGCATCCCGATGTGTTCAACGTGCTGCTGCAAGTGCTGGATGACGGCGTTCTGACCGACGGTCAGGGGCACCGCGTGGACTTCAAGCAGACGCTGATCATCCTGACGTCCAACCTTGGGTCGCAGGTGCTCAGCCAGATGCCCGAAGGTGCGGACGCCGCCGATGCCAAACGCGGCGTGATGGAGGCCGTGCGCGCCCATTTCCGGCCCGAGTTCCTGAACCGTCTGGACGAGACGGTGATCTTTGATCGGCTCAGCCGCGACAACATGACCGGCATCGTCGATGTTCAGCTGGAGCGTTTGAAAAAACGTCTGGCAGGCCGCAAGATCACGCTGGAGCTGGACGAGGACGCCAAGAAGTGGCTGGCGGACGAGGGGTATGACCCGGTGTTCGGGGCCCGCCCGCTGAAGCGGGTGCTGCAACGGACCATTCAGGATCCGTTGGCTGAAATGCTGCTGGCGGGGGATGTGTCGGACGACAGCACAGTGTCGGTCACGGTCGGGCCTGATGGCCTGATCATCGGTGACCGTGTCGGCAGCACCAAACGGCAGCCGCCCGAGGATGCGGTCGTCCACTAAAGCGTTTCGCCTTAAACTTGAGCCACTCATTTAAGGTGAAACGCGTGTGACGCTGATATGTCGCGGGCGTTTCGAGAAAAGCAGTGAGTCAGGTTTTTCGCGAAACGCTTTAAACGACGATCCCTGAAAACAATCAGCCGCGCATGACCGCATGCGCGGCTTTTTCGTGTCCGGCCCGGTGGGCGGTGCCCCCGGTGCAAATTCCGGTGGCGGACGCCGTAGATACCTGCACATTGAAACAAGGCAACGTGGAGAGCGCAAATGTCATTCCCGGGAGAGAGCATTTACTGGCACGAGGGTCAGGCGCCTGCGCGCGGCGTAGAAACCGGCCCGCCCGCCAAGGTTGACGTTGCGATCATCGGCGCGGGATATACCGGGCTGTCTGCGGCCCTGCATCTGGCGCGGGCGGGCCGCCACGTGGCTGTTTTCGACGCCGAGGCGGTGGGGTTTGGGGCCTCGTCGCGCAATGGTGGCATGGTCGGGCCGGGCCTGCACAAGCTGGGCATCGCGGGTCTGATCAAGGCTTATGGCGAAGAGCGCGCCGTCGCGCTTTTGCGCGAAGGCCTGAATGCGGTGGATCACCTGGAAGCGTTCATCGCTGCCGAAAACATCGATTGCGATCTGGTCCTGACCGGCCGGTTTCGCGGCGCGCGCACAGCCTTGCAATGTGACGCCTTGCTGCGCGAGTGTGACTGGCTGCGCGACAGGATCGCCCTGCCGACATATCCCGTCACCCGCGCCGAGCAGCGCAGCGAAATCGGCAGTGATTTCTATCGCGGCGGCGTTGTTTATGAACGGGACGGCGGGGTGCATCCACGCAAGATGGTGTTGGCGCTGGCCGAGCGGGCGACAGGTGCGGGCGTGCAGATCATCGCGCCCTGCGCCGTTACCGGCCTGCGCACCGAGGCCTCCGGCACGATTCTGCACACCACGGGCGGCAGGGTAGACGCGCGCGAGGTCGTGCTGGCGACCAACGGATATTCGGATCGGCGCAGCCCGGCGATGAACCGCCGTATCGTCCCGCTTGAGACGGGGGCCTGCGCCGTCGGGCCGTTGACGCCCGAGCAGATGGCGGACCTTTCGCCCAAGGGGAGGATGCACGGCGAATCTGGCCGCGTCTTCATGTGGTACCGGCCCACGCCGGATGGACGGTCGTTTATCTTCGGGGGCCGGTTTGGCGCGGGTAACATGGGGCCAGAGGCGCGCCAGCGGGCATATCGCAAGGCGATTTGTCGGGTCTTTCCGCAACTGGAAAATGCACCGATCTCGCATTTCTGGTCGGGACTGATTGCCATGACAGCCGATCATTCGCCACATTTGGGCCATCACGACGGAGTCTGGATGGCGGGTGGGTATAACGGGTCTGGAGTGACGCGCAGCCTCTATTTCGGGACCAAGCTGGCCCGCCGGATGCTGGGCGAGGCGGACGCCCAAACGGCCTTTGACAGCCTGCCATTCAATCCGGTGCCATTACGGCCCTTCGCGCCCTGGGGCGCAAACATGCTGGTGCGCTGGTATCAGATGCAGGACGACCGCGAGCTGAAGGCGCGTGACTAAAGCGTTTCGCGAAAAACCTGACGCGCAGCTTTTCGCGAAACGCAGCGCAGCATATGAGCATTGCATGCGTTTCACCTTAACTGAGTGCCTCAGGTTCAAGGCGAAACGCTTTAGGCGTGGCGGTGGCCTTTGGGGCAGTGCTGGGGTAGGGGCGACTTGCCGGGAGGGGCGGGGCTGCTACGTCCGAGAGTTGGCCCTGCGCCGTTGTCCTGAATTTCACAGCCTGCGAGGCCCATCCCAATGAGCGACAAAGATATGGCGCCGCCCGGCATGGCCAAGGGCAGCAGGCTGGACCTGACGGCTGGCACAATCCCGACCACGATGATTCTGTTCGCGCTGCCGACGCTGGCTTCGTCCGTGCTGCAATCGCTGAACGGGTCGATCAATGCGGTTTGGGTGGGGCGGTTTCTGGGCGAGGATGCGCTGGCCGCCACGACCAATGGCAATCTGGTGATGTTCCTGCTGGTGTCCTTCGTCTTTGGCTTTGGCATGGCGGCGACGATCCTGATCGGGCAGGCCATGGGCCGCCGCACCCCGCAGGAGGCGCGGCGCGCCGTCGGTACGGCGCTGGGTGCGATCATTCCGCTGAGCGCGGTGATCGCGGCGCTGGGCTATGCCTTTGCGCCACATTTGCTGGAGGTTCTGGGCACGCCCGGCAGCGCGGCGCCGCTGGCGCTGACCTATTTGCGGGTCATCTTTATCGCGATGCCCGCGTCGCTGACCTTTACCTTGCTGATGATGGCGCTGCGGGGCACGGGCGATTCCATGACGCCGCTCTGGTTCATGTGCGTGTCGGTCGGTCTTGATATCGTGCTGAATCCGCTGCTGATCCTTGGGATCGGCCCATTTCCCGAATTGGGCATCATGGGGTCGGCGCTGTCGACGGTCATCGGCAATACCGCCGCGTTGATCGGGCTGGTCGCGGCGATTTATCTGCGTGGCTCGCCATTGGCCTTGCGTGGGCATGATCTGCGATTTCTGATCCCGGACCGGGTGGTGCTGAGGCTGATGCTGGCCAAGGGGCTGCCCATCGGATTTCAGATGATCGTGATTTCGTCCGCGGCCATCACCATGCTGTCGCTGATCAACCGCGAAGGGGTGGTAACCGCCGCCGCCTACGGCGTGACGCAGCAGTTATGGACCTACGTGCAGATGCCGGCCATGGCGCTGAGCGCGGCGGTCAGTGCGATGGCGGCACAGAATATCGGCGCGGGCCAGTGGTCGCGGGTGAGAGGTGTCACCAAATGGGGGCTAATTTTCAACCTGTGCCTGACCGGCACGCTGGTTGCGGTGCTGACAGCTTTTGACCGGGCGGCGCTGGGCCTGTTTGTGGGCGCGGATAGCGAGGCGGTGCCGATCGGGCGGCGTATTCAACTGCTGGCGAGCTGGGGGTATCTGTTCTTTGGTGTGGCGCAGGTGCTGTTCGGCACCATGCGCGCGAACGGCTATGTGATTGCGCCGCTGCTGGTGATGATCGTCGCGATGTATCCGGTGCGTCTGGGCTTTGCCTTTGGTCTGTATCCGGTCATGGGTGCGGATGCGCTGTGGCTGAGCTTTCCGGCGGGGATGGTTGCCACGGCCCTGATGGCGGGCGGGCTGTATCTGCACGGCGGATGGCGGCAGGGCACGATGGTGCCCGCCCCCGAGGCGGCACAGGGTAGCAGCACATACCGCGAAGCGACCGGCGGTTGCACACCCAGCGCCGAGATGGCGGGCGATGGCGAATGGGCTTCGCCGCAGGGCAGGAGCGCGGCAGGGGGCCGCGAGGCGCGCGTCAGCTAAGCGCCACGTGCTGGTTCGTTTTCGCGCGGCGCCGGACCAGATCGATCGCCGGTTGAAAGCTATCTGCCTGCGCGGCGGCCCACCATTCGGCATAAAGCGTGTCCTCGGGCGACTCGTTCAGGATGTTTTTCGGCAGAAACGAATGGATCAGATCCATCGGCAGCGCGGCCTGCGGCCCGACGCGGTGCATCAGGTGATGCGGCTCCAGCTCTCTGGGGTGCTTCAGCCCGGCAGCGGCGACCATGTCGACCAGCGCCTCGATGGTTTTGCCCTGGTAGCGGGCCGAGCGGGCGCCCTGAGCCTCGGGGATCAGGCCCCGCTGGCGTGCGGCGTTCTGCGTGGCGACGCCGGTGGGGCAGGTGTCCAGATGGCAGCGCAGCGACTGGATGCAACCAACCGACATCATGAAGGACCGCGCGGCGTTGCACCAATCGGCCCCCAGCGCGATATTGAACGCAAGGCCCATGCCGGAATAAATCTTGCCGCCGGCGACCAGCTTGATGTCGTCTTTCAGCCCGCAGCCGACCAACGCATTGCGCATCAGGATCAGCCCCTCGGTGAGGGGTGTGCCGACCCAGTCCGACAGTTCCTGCGGGGCCGCCCCCGTGCCGCCCTCGCCACCATCGATGACGATGAACTCCGGCTTGATGCCGGTTTGCATGACCGCCTTCATGATCGCGAATACCTCGTAGGGCTGGCCGATGCACAGCTTGAGGCCCACAGGTTTGCCGCCGGACAAATCACGCATCCGTGCGGCAAATTCCAGCATTTCGATGGGGTTTGAAAATTCCTTGTGCCCGCGCGGCGACAGGCAATCCTTGCCCTGCGGGACCCCGCGCACGCGGGCGATTTCGGCGGTGACCTTGCTGGCGGGCAGCATGCCGCCATGGCCGGGCTTGGCGCCTTGGCTCAGCTTGATTTCCGTCATCTTGATCTGATCGCGCTGGGCGGTATCGCGGAACCTGCCTGGATCGAAATTGCCATCCTTGGTGCGCGCGCCGAAATAGCCCGAGCCAAGCTCCCACACCAGATCGCCGCCGTGTTTGGCGTGGTGATCGCTTACGCCGCCCTCGCCGGTGTCGTGGTAGTAATTGCCCTGTCTTGCCCCGATATTCAGCGCTTGAATGGCATTGGCGGACAGCGCGCCAAAGCTCATCGCGGATACATTCATCATCGACGCCGAATAGGGCTGTGTGGTCTGATCGTTGCCGACATGCACACGCGGCGCCGGATCGGCATGATCCTCTGGCGCGATGGAGTGCACCAACCAGCGGTGATTGTCGGCGCCGGTGTCACGTTCGGTCCCGAAGGGCTGGGTGTCGGTATCGCCGCGCGCGCGGGTGTGAATCAGGTTGCGCGCGTCGAATGAATAGGGCGTGCCCGACAGATCATCCTCGACGATATACGAGCGCAGGTAAGGCCGCAGCTTGTAAAACACCCAGCGGATACGGCCGGCCACCGGATAGTTGCGGGTGATCGTCCATGTCTTTTGTTGGCGGTCATAGACGCCCAAGGCCACGACGGGCAGCGTGGCGACCAGCATCAGCAGCCATGCGGGATGCACAAAGGCCAGAGCGATGGCGAGTATCGACAGGACAAATGCCGTGACGGGAATGATGGCGCGTTTTATCGTGTCGAGCATGCTGGCCCTTTCTGTGGAATCTGTCGGCGGGCCAAAGGCCCGGATTTGCAAGGGTAGGCCACAGGGCCAGAGTTGCAATGGCCGGCTTGCGTAGGGCGTTGCAACGGTCGGGGCTTACGGAGTGCTATTTGCGAGACAATAGCCACATGTTCATTGTTATGTTGCCATATTTCACAGCGATCCTGTAAGGTGACGCAAATTCGACGGGTCGGCAGGGCAGGCCGGGTGTCCCATGTCGGACCAAGGGCAAAGCGCAGCGCAAAGTTGGTAAGATGGCACAGCAGGCAACAGACGAAAGCCCGGAAACCCCGCGGTGGCTGGACGATCTTCGCCCCGGCGCGGAGGGCGAGGGTTTTTTCGAGAAGAACCTGCGCCATTCCCTGATGTTCATCAAACGGCCCAGTGACCGCCTGCTGGTGACGTTCGATAACCTGTCCAACGTCAACGATGACAGCATCACGCGCGAACCGTGGGCGTATAAATTTGCCAGCGATGGCGGCTATTCGCATTTGGGCGTCATGGCGCATGTCAGCGACTGGTATCGCGACGGCGACCTGATCCGCCGGTTTCAGGGGTTGGTCGCGCAAGGGTTTTTCGAGGGGTATGAGCGGGTCGTCTTTGCCGGCGTGTCGATGGGGGGCTATGCGTCGCTGGCGTTCTCATCGCTGGTGCCGGGTGCGCATGTGGTCGCGATCAATCCGCAGACCACGCTGGACCCCGCTCTGGTCCCTTGGGAAACGCGGTATGAAAATGGGCAGCGGCAGGACTGGACATTGCCGTTGGCCGATGGCGCGGCGCTGACGGCGGGTGCGGGCCGGGTGAACGTGTTTTATGATCCCTATTTCGAGCTGGACCAGCAGCATGTCGACCGGTTTCACGGCGACAATGTGCACATTTTCAAATGCTGGTTCTCGAACCACAAGACAGCCGTGCTTCTGCGCAAGATCGGCGCGCTCAAGGCCGTGATGACGCATTGCATCATGGACGAACTGACCGCGCCGGAATTTTACAGCCTCTATCGCGAGCGGCGCTACCTGCCGTGGTATCGCGGCGCGGTGTCGAACTATTTCCGAGAAAAGGGCCGCGAGGCGCTGGCCGACAGTTTCGACAAGGCGTTCCGGCGCCGCCTGCGCAAGCGCAAGCGCCGGTTGGAGGAAGAGGCGGCTGCGGCGCCCGAAACTCCGCCCGCACCGACGGGCAAGGCAGCCAAGCCAAAGCCCGATGCGCTGGCCGATATCGCCCGGCAACCCAAGATCAAAGGCACCAAGGAGCCCGTGGACGGGCCTGCGGCCCGTATAGTCGCCCCGGCCAATGCCGGGCGAAAGGCGACTGAGACATCTGAAAAGCAAAGCCGCGTCATCGTGACCACGATGAAGAACGAGGGCCCCTTCATCCTGGAGTGGGTGGCCTACAATCGGCTGATCGGGTTCACCGACTTCCTGATCTACACCAATGACTGCGATGACGGCACCGATCTGATTGCCAAGCGTCTGGACAAGATGGGGCTGGCGCAGCACCGCGAGAACCCGTTCAAGCCCGGCGGCAGTCCGCAGCGCAGCGCGCTGAAGGATGCCAAGGGACTGGATATCGTTCAGAACGCCGATTGGCTGGTCTGCGCGGATTGCGACGAATTTCTGAACATCCGCGTGGGCGACGGGCGGCTGGACGATTTATTTGCCGCCGTGGGCGAGGCCGACGCGATTTCGGTCTGCTGGAAGCTGTTCGGCAATAGCGGGCGGGTGGATTATTCCCCGGATTTCGTGATTGAGCAGTTCGATCGCAGTTGCGGTGAACTGGAGTTTCCCAACTACCGCGCGCTGGGCATGAAGACGCTGGTGCGCAACAATGACCGCTTTGAAAAGCTGCGCATCCACCGCCCGGCCTTTCATCTGGATCGCGGCGATGTCGCCTGGGTCGATGGCGGCGGCAAGCCGATGCCGGATGACTACCTTGGTCAGGGGTGGAAGGCGTATGATGGCTTTGCCCATGACTACGCGCGGCTGCATCACTATGCCGTCCGTTCGGTCGACAGTTTTCTGGTAAAACGGGACCGGGGCCGCACCAACCATGTGGGGGACGATCAGGGCATCACCTATTGGTCGAACATGAATTACAATTCCGAGGTGGATACCAGCATCCACGCCCGCCTGCCGGGCCTGCGCCGCGAGATGGACAGGCTACTGCAAGATCCCGAACTGGCGCGCCTGCACCAGGGCGCCGTCGACTGGCATCGCGGCAAGATCGAGGACCTGCGTCAACGTGAGGGGTGGGATGCCTTCCGCGATCAGATCCGGGTGATCAACGCCGCGCCCGAGCTGCAAGAGGGCTAGGCAGATGGCCGGGGACGCGCCTCATGTGGTGGTGCATGGCGGCGTCCACAAGACGGCGACCAGCCATATCCAATCGATCCTGCAACGCAACGCCGGGCGCCTGCGCAAAAGCGGCGTGCATTACGTGCATCACCGCGACACGCGCAAGAAATACACCTTTCCCACGCAGTTGAACGGCTATGAAAAGCTGGGGCTGAACTACAAGACCAAGATGCCCGATGATCAGTTGGCGAAACAGGCGCGCAAGTTCTTTGAGGGCATCGGCGCCGGGCCGGACGAGCGGATCGTGATTTCGGACGAGAACATGCCGGGCCATAGCGGCCATTGCGTGCGGTCCGGCCTGCTTTATAACCGGCGCGAGGTCTTGCTGCCGATTTTTGCGCAGCACATTCCCTATCCAGTGACGGAGGTGCATCTGGCGCTGCGCAACTACGCGGATTTCTTTGCCTCGACGTTTATTGAATTCCTGCGCTCGGCCAAGGGCGAGAATGTGATCCCCGAGGCGCAGATGAAGCGCGCGGTGCTGTCGAACCTGCCCAGCTGGACCGGATTCATCGAACAGGTGCTGATCTGTTTTCCGGGTGCGCAGCTGACCCTCTGGCGTCATGAGGATTTTCACGCGCTGTCTGATACCGTGATCGGCAACCTGTGCGGCCCCGGTATCGATGTGGCGTCGCTGGCCGCGCCGGGGCGCAAGCGCGGGCGCCCGTCCGCCAGCCACCGCGCCGTGCAGGAACTGCTGATCGAGATCGAGCGCAGCGGCGGCGAGGCGGCGCTGGCGCGGCGGGTGGAAATTCAGGACGCCTATCCGCGCGGCCCGGATTATCCCGGGTATGATCCGTGGAGCGCGGAAGAGCGTACGCATCTGACCCGGCTTTATGATCGGGACATGGCAGAAATCGCCAAGCGGGACCGGGTGACCTTGCTGCGTCCTAGACCGGGTTGAGAGCGGCGGCGAGGACATCCATCGCCAGCGGATCAGGCTCCAGCGCGAGGTCCGTGTATTCCGAGCGGTCGTAGTGCCAGCTTTCCGAGACCATGCGGCAATGAAAAAACCCAAAGCCCTCCTGCGGCTGGTCGGGCAGTCCCTTGATCCCGTGGGTGCGCCAGCTTTTGCCGCAATGGGGGCCATCTGGAACAAGGCACCATTTGGGATACATCGGCTCTTCCATGTCGGCGCGGCGCAGAATGTGGGATTCGTGCAGCAGCGGCGCGCCGGGCTGGGGGTAACGCCAGCTTCCGGGCAGGGTCAGGAACCCGGCATCGCTATTTTGAGCAGCCTCAAACACGGTTTGGCCTGCCGGGCCATGGGCCATCTCGTCGATATCCATGTTCAGCACACCGGCGGCCTGCTGAAGAAAGCGCAACCGCGTGATTTCAAGCAGCGCAAATTGCAGATAGCGGGCACTGGTCAGTTCGCGCGACATCCCGGCGGGGCCGTATTGAAACGGCGCGGGCACGACATCGAACGTCTTGAGGCCGCCAATACCAGACAGCACATCGCATAGCGCATCAGCGCCGTAGTGATCGGATGCGTTGTCATACAGAACGATCCCCTCCACGCCCTGCGTGTCGACATGGTAACGGGCCCAGTCGCGCACCCAATCCAGCGTATTATTGCGGCTAAGGGTGAACATCGTGTTAAGCCCCGCGTAGCGCGGCAGGGCCGAGGGGCTGATCGCGATGTTAACCGACAGCTGGGGGTGGCGGATCGTCAGCGTGTGGGCATGGGGGGTATCTGCGCTGATCTCGATCAGGCAGGCACGTTTCGACTGGCTGATTTCGCGCATCGTCGCGGGCATTCCGTCGATCTGTAGCTGCGCGTTCTTGATGAACGTGCGCAAGGTCCGCTTGAGCGGCGGGCCGACGGCATAGACGACACCGGGGTCGGCGGATTGGAACACATCATGGAACAGGGTGTTGTCGTCGAACGCGTTCTTGGCGGCGGCGTCCCAGCCCTCGATGCCGAAGGGGGCGTCGCGCACTGCAAAACGTGACGGCATCACGCAAAAGGATAGCGGTGTTATCTGTGTGCTGCTCATGTCGGTCCTGTTTGGTGATGATTTCACAGAGTCTTAACTGTGGACGTGCCACAGATCACCCGTGATTTGGACTAAAACGGGGATGGCGTTTGATTGCAATGGCGCCGCTGCTGAGCGCGATTGCGTGAAAACGGGGCCTGAGGTAACGTCCCCCGCAGCAAAGCCCCGACAGCAGGCATGCAAGAGGCAACTAAAGTAATCGAGGGCGGGTTTACCCATGAGCAAACTACATCACATCGCGATGCTGTGGGTCGAAGGCCCGCTCAGCTATGTCGAGCAATTGTGCGTGCAGTCCTTTCTGGACGCGGGGCACGAGGTCACGCTGTATCATTATGGCCCGGTGGCGAATGTGCCCCAGGGTGTCACCGTCCTGCATGGCGATGCAATCCTCAAACGGGATGATTTCATCCAGCATGGCCGCACCGGCAGTCTGGCGCTGTTTTCGGACGTGTTCCGGTATCATCTGCTGACGCAATCCGAGCGGACGATCTGGGCCGATACCGATGCCTACTGCATGAAGCCGTTCGAGACCGAAACCGGGCATTACTATGGCTGGGAAAGCGAAAGCCACATCAACGGCGGCGTTCTGGGCCTTCCTCAGGGCAGCCCGGCGCTGGCCGGTCTGCTGGAGATGAGCCATGACGAGTACGGTATTCCCGAATGGTATAGTGACGGCGCCAAAGCCAAGCTGCAGGCGCAGGCCGATGCAGGCAACCCCGTGCATTGCAGCGAATTGCCATGGGGTGTCTGGGGCCCGCAGGCGGTGACGCATTACGTTCACAAGACCGGCGAGGACAAATACGCGTTCCCGCGCGACGTGCTGTACCCGATCCCCTTCGACAAACGCCGCCGCATGGTCAAGGCCGGGCGCCTTGCCTCGGCCGAAAGCTATCTGACGGACAGGACGACGTCGATCCATCTATACGGGCGGCGCATCCGCGAATTTCTGGCGTCGCGCCCGGACGGATTGCCGGACAAGGGCGGCCTGATCGACGGGTTGCTGAAGAAGCACGGGATTGATCCATCAGGGGCACCTATCATTGGCCAGATGCCAACCGCTGACGCGGCAGAGTAAGGAGGCGGGATATTGGACGCAAGCAACCCCAAGAAGACGGCGGCGATCAACCTGACGGATCTGGCCGATCAATACGGCTCGGACAAGGGATCGACCAAGCATCGGTATACCGAACTTTATCACATGCTGTTCAACCCCTACCGACAGCGCAAGATCAATTTTCTGGAAATGGGCCTGCTGATCGGCGGGCCCGAGCATGGCAAAGACGCGGATCGCAACACGACGGATCTGCCATCGATCCGCATGTGGCTGGACTATTTCCCCAAGGCGCGGATTCATGGCCTCGATGTATCGGACTTCTCCTGGTTCGATCATGACCGGTTCACATTTCATCGTTGCGACATGGACGACCGCAGCGCGATCGCACATGCGGCAGCGGACATGCCGACGCTGGACATCGTGATCGATGATGCCAGCCACGCAAGCCATCATCAGCAGAATGCGTTTCTGGAGATATTTCCAAAACTGGCGTCCGGCGGTCTGTATGTGATCGAGGATCTGCGCTGGCAGCCGGACACCTACGAACTGGGCGGCATCACCAAAACGGCGGCGCTGCTGCGCTCTTACATTGACACGCGCGAATTTCAGCACACCGACCCGGCGGTGGCCAAGGCGTTCAATGCACTGATCCCCGAAATTTCGGCCTGCATCGTCCATCCGGTGAAGTACCAGAAGAAGCGGCGCGATCAGGTGGCGGTGATCCACAAGAGATAAGGCTGAAAAGCACCCCCTATAGAGAGACGGCAAAAAGGGGCGGATTCGCAGAGGTGGGTCCGCCCCTTTTGCGAGCGCACCCCAGGGATTTCCGGTGTCACCACGTAGCTGAGGGGGCACAGGGGCAGGTCGGCAAGTCCATGCGACATTCGCCATGATTCCCTGTGCTGGGCGAGAATCGTGGCGACTCGGCTGGGGAATTCTTTGGGGAATCGCTGAAACGCCCATCTCGCGGACATGGCTTCGGGATTATCCGCGCATTTTCACGCGACTTGTAGCCGGGATTCGCGGGGCGAAAGGGGCGATTCCCGTGATCGGAGGGCAAAGCGATATTGATCTGGCGGGATTTCTACCTCTGCTGATGAAAGGGGTGGTAACAAAGTTGCGCAAAGCGCGGGGCAAGAGGAAACAAAGTATGCGTAACCTAATATTTTTGCTGGAAAATCAGCAAAATGACCTGAAATTCGGTTTTCTATAAAAAGGGGGTTGCGGGTGTAGTGAACTGGGACTAGAACCCCCTTCACCGGCGGTGCTGAGGTGCTGATCGGGACACTGGACGGGATGACGGGGCGGTGCTCTGGAGGCCTTGACGGTGGGGAAATTCGGGGATAGGTGGTGCGGACGGCGCTTGGTAGTTTAAGCGTGGTCTGTTAGATTTGTCTTCTGGGGCTTTTAGTCCCGACGCTCTTTGAAATTGATATTATCTGAAGAGATATGTGGGCGGTTTGGTTCATTCGATGAACTTACAACTGTACATATGTCGCGCTACTAGGGGCAACCCGATGATGTAGTGTCAGCTTCACTGTTTGGCAGGGTTTTCGGTTTCTGATGAAACTGGAAGCACAGACAAACAGTCTGCTTCAACCTTTGCCGGTTGGAGCAAATATGTGCAGAGGTTCGAACGTCAAGGATAAGCTGGTAACAGCTTTTCAACTTGAGAGTTTGATCCTGGCTCAGAACGAACGCTGGCGGCAGGCTTAACACATGCAAGTCGAGCGCACCTTCGGGTGAGCGGCGGACGGGTTAGTAACGCGTGGGAACGTACCCTTTTCTAAGGAATAGTCACTGGAAACGGTGGGTAATACCTTATACGCCCTTCGGGGGGAAAGATTTATCGGAGAAGGATCGGCCCGCGTTAGATTAGATAGTTGGTGGGGTAATGGCCTACCAAGTCTACGATCTATAGCTGGTTTTAGAGGATGATCAGCAACACTGGGACTGAGACACGGCCCAGACTCCTACGGGAGGCAGCAGTGGGGAATCTTAGACAATGGGCGCAAGCCTGATCTAGCCATGCCGCGTGAGTGATGAAGGTCTTAGGATCGTAAAGCTCTTTCGCTGGGGAAGATAATGACTGTACCCAGTAAAGAAGTCCCGGCTAACTCCGTGCCAGCAGCCGCGGTAATACGGAGGGGACTAGCGTTGTTCGGAATTACTGGGCGTAAAGCGTGCGTAGGCGGATCAGCAAGTTGGGGGTGAAATCCCGGGGCTCAACCCCGGAACTGCCTCCAAAACTGTTGGTCTAGAGTTCGAGAGAGGTGAGTGGAATTCCGAGTGTAGAGGTGAAATTCGTAGATATTCGGAGGAACATCAGTGGCGAAGGCGGCTCACTGGCTCGATACTGACGCTGAGGTACGAAAGTGTGGGGAGCAAACAGGATTAGATACCCTGGTAGTCCACACCGTAAACGATGAATGCCAGTCGTCGGGCAGTATACTGTTCGGTGACACACCTAACGGATTAAGCATTCCGCCTGGGGAGTACGGTCGCAAGATTAAAACTCAAAGGAATTGACGGGGGCCCGCACAAGCGGTGGAGCATGTGGTTTAATTCGAAGCAACGCGCAGAACCTTACCAACCCTTGACATAGATATCGTAGTTACCAGAGATGGTTTCGTCAGTTCGGCTGGATATCATACAGGTGCTGCATGGCTGTCGTCAGCTCGTGTCGTGAGATGTTCGGTTAAGTCCGGCAACGAGCGCAACCCACATCCCTAGTTGCCAGCAGGTTAAGCTGGGCACTCTATGGAAACTGCCCGTGATAAGCGGGAGGAAGGTGTGGATGACGTCAAGTCCTCATGGCCCTTACGGGTTGGGCTACACACGTGCTACAATGGTAGTGACAATGGGTTAATCCCCAAAAGCTATCTCAGTTCGGATTGGGGTCTGCAACTCGACCCCATGAAGTCGGAATCGCTAGTAATCGCGTAACAGCATGACGCGGTGAATACGTTCCCGGGCCTTGTACACACCGCCCGTCACACCATGGGAGTTGGGTCCACCCGAAGGCCGTGCGCCAACCTTTCGAGGAGGCAGCGGACCACGGTGAGCTCAGCGACTGGGGTGAAGTCGTAACAAGGTAGCCCTAGGGGAACCTGGGGCTGGATCACCTCCTTTCTAAGGATTTTCCTAGCATCTTGAGCTTGCTCTTGATCGTGGAAAACTTAGCAGATCAGCAAACAAAGCTGATCACATCAGTCAGGTTCACATGTTGGATCTGATTTGGGCCGAGCCGTCCTCATATCTCTTCAGAACAGTTTTCAGGCCTACCGGCCTGTTTGGGTCGGTAGCTCAGGTGGTTAGAGCGCACGCCTGATAAGCGTGAGGTCGGAGGTTCAAGTCCTCCTCGACCCACCAACGTCATTCTTCGCGAATCGAAAATGACGGGTGCGGCAGTCGATTGCGCAGCAATCGACGAGAGCACAAGACAGCATCCATACGCGCCGCGATTTGCTTCGCAATTCGCTTTCCGCGCTCGTGCGTTTCGCCTGCGGCGAAGCCACACTAGGGGGCCTTAGCTCAGCTGGGAGAGCGCCTGATTTGCATTCAGGAGGTCAGCGGTTCGATCCCGCTAGGCTCCACCATAGCTTAATCGCAAGGCGATTAAGCGGAACAAAGCCGAAAGTCGATTGCGCAGCAATCGACGCAGGCGCCCCAGCAATACTTGATTGTACCGTTAAGCACTGTGCGCAGTTCTTAACCGTCCAATCGGACGAATTGACATCGTAAAGAGAGATACAATAACAACACTGTTGGTGTTCGCGCGTTAGCGATCCACCTCGGTTTGGTGCTGGCGGATTTCGATCCAAAAGCGAGCGTATGACGTGGTTGCTTCCTCGACTGCCCATGCGTCTGCCTACTGAAAAGACGGTGTTGTCCAAGTCAAGTACACTAACCCGGATACAGTTCTGCACGGTTCTGTATCCTGTGGGATCCGCGAGGATCGCACATTGTCTGGCCGCATGTCGGCCAGGCGGGAAAAGTATGACTTTTGTTCCAGAAGCAAGGCCCCTTTAGTTACCAGCTGGGGAGCCGTGTCAGACGAAATTGTCCTCAAGTCGCACTCTGTGCGATAGGACGGCGATGAAGTCTGTCTTTTTCTGGATCAAATCAAGCGCGAAAAGGGCGTTTGGTGAATGCCTTGGCAGTAAGAGGCGATGAAGGACGTGATACTCTGCGATAAGTCATGGGGAGCTGAGAATAAGCTTTGATCCATGAATTTCCGAATGGGGCAACCCACCTGATACTGTGTTATTACTGACCGCAAGGTCAGCTAATAATGCGGTAAACTAGGTACTTATAGACTGAATACATAGGTTTATAAGAGCAAACCCGGAGAACTGAAACATCTAAGTACCCGGAGGAAAGGACATCAATATGATACTCCCCTAGTAGCGGCGAGCGAACGGGGACCAGCCGAGCCATGAATGTGAATAGAACGTGTTGGGAAGCACGGCTATAAAGGGTGATAGCCCCGTATATGAAGCATGATTGGACGTATTAAGTAGGGCGGAACACGTGAAATTCTGTCTGAAGATCGGAGGACCACCTTCGAAGGCTAAGTACTCCTTACTGACCGATAGTGAACCAGTACCGTGAGGGAAAGGTGAAAAGCACCCCGACGAGGGGAGTGAAACAGTACCTGAAACCGAACGCCTACAATCAGTCGGAGCTTGACTGGACTCTAATGACAATCTGCATCACTAAGATGCAAATCATAGCGACAAGGAAGTGAAAATGTCGGATTTGGCCGTTGTTACGGATGGAACCTACGCTGTTGTCGCCCTCGTTCTGGGGTTGATCAACATGGGCGTTAATTATTGCCCGAACGAAGGTTGCTTTGCCAAAAGCGAACGCACCCCATATCTTGGGTTATCCGTCGGTAACGTTGTCTTTCAAAAAGATGAAGTAGGTGAAGAGATCTACATCAGAAAGCAAACGGGCATAGCGCGCGGACCATTTCAGCTCACCTACGGTGCTTCAGTCACCGACGAGGGCGGGCTTTGGGTCGGCATCGGCAACACGACCACATACACGACACCGAACAAACGGTGGTACGCTCAATTCCATTCAATGCCGGGGCTGTATGCCAAGGGCGGCGAAGAAGATCTGGGTGGTCCTATCGAATGGCGTTCGGGGATCGAACTCGGATATCAAAACCGAGAGGGAGTTCGCATAGGGCTCGGCGCCGATCATAGATCGAACGCAGGGCTTTACAGCGATAACCCCGGTCTGGAAACAGTCCACTTCCGCGTGTCCATCCCTATGAAATGATTGTTATCAGTGTCCAGTCTTGTGACGGCGTACCTTTTGTATAATGGGTCATCGACTTGGTCTATCTAGCAAGCTTAAGCCGTTAGGTGTAGGCGCAGCGAAAGCGAGTCTTAATAGGGCGCATGAGTTAGATGGATCAGACCCGAAACCGAGTGATCTAGGCATGACCAGGCTGAAGGTAAGGTAACACTTACTGGAGGGCCGAACCCACACCTGTTGAAAAAGGTCGGGATGAGTTGTGCCTAGGGGTGAAAGGCCAATCAAACTCGGAGATAGCTGGTTCTCTGCGAAATCTATTTAGGTAGAGCGTCATCCGAATACCCTCGGGGGTAGAGCACTGGATGGGTAATGGGGCCCCACAGGCTTACTGATCCTAACCAAACTCCGAATACCGAGGAGTACTAGATGGCAGACAGACTGCGAATGCTAACGTCCGTAGTCGAGAGGGAAACAACCCTGACCTACAGCTAAGGCCCCTAATTCATGGCTAAGTGGGAAAGCAGGTGGGACGACCAAAACAACCAGGAGGTTGGCTTAGAAGCAGCCATCCTTTAAAGATAGCGTAACAGCTCACTGGTCTAAACAAGTTGTCCTGCGGCGAAGATGTAACGGGGCTCAAGCCATGAGCCGAAGCTTAGGATGGTCACTTATGTGACCGTGGTAGCAGAGCGTAGTGTGACATAGTTCCGTGTCTCTTTAGCGACTTCGGTCGTTACGGAGACGTGGAGCTTTCGATGAAGCGGGCGCGTGAGCGATCCCGTGGAGAGATCACTAGTGAGAATGATGACATGAGTAGCGACAAACAGTGTGAGAGACACTGTCGCCGAAAGTCCAAGGGTTCCTGCTTAAAGCTAATCTGAGCAGGGTAAGCCGACCCCTAAGGCGAGGCCGAAAGGCGTAGTCGATGGGAACCAGGTTAATATTCCTGGGCCAGATGGAAGTGACGGATCGTGAAGGTTGTTCACCCTTATCGGATTGGGTGGGCCGCTAATCGGTTCCTGGAAATAGCTCCATCGCTAGATCGTACCCTAAACCAACACAGGTGGACTGGTAGAGAATACCAAGGCGCTTGAGAGAACCACATTTAAGGAACTCGGCAAAATACCTCCGTAAGTTCGCGAGAAGGAGGCCCGGTTTTTACGCAAGTAGAGGCCGGGGGCACAAACCAGGGGGTGGCGACTGTTTACTAAAAACACAGGGCTCTGCGAAGTCGCAAGACGACGTATAGGGTCTGACGCCTGCCCGGTGCCTGAAGGTTAAAAAGGAGGGGTGAGAGCTCTGAATTGAAGCCCAGGTAAACGGCGGCCGTAACTATAACGGTCCTAAGGTAGCGAAATTCCTTGTCGGGTAAGTTCCGACCTGCACGAATGGCGTAACGACTTCCCCGCTGTCTCAAATGTGGACTCAGCGAAATTGAATTACCTGTCAAGATGCAGGTTTCCCGCGGTTAGACGGAAAGACCCCGTGCACCTTTACTACAGCTTCGCACTGGCATCAGGATTGTGATGTGCAGGATAGGTGGTAGACTTTGAAGCAGGATCGCCAGATTCTGTGGAGTCATCCTTGAGATACCACTCTTCGCACTCTTGATGTCTAACCGCGGTCCGTTATCCGGATCCGGGACCCTGCGTGGCGGGTAGTTTGACTGGGGCGGTCGCCTCCTAAATCGTAACGGAGGCGCGCGAAGGTTGGCTCAGACCGGTCGGAAATCGGTCGTTGAGTGCAATGGCAGAAGCCAGCCTGACTGCGAGACTGACAAGTCGAGCAGAGACGAAAGTCGGTCATAGTGATCCGGTGGTCCCAAGTGGGAGGGCCATCGCTCAACGGATAAAAGGTACGCCGGGGATAACAGGCTGATACTGCCCAAGAGTCCATATCGACGGCAGTGTTTGGCACCTCGATGTCGGCTCATCTCATCCTGGGGCTGGAGCAGGTCCCAAGGGTACGGCTGTTCGCCGTTTAAAGAGGTACGTGAGCTGGGTTTAGAACGTCGTGAGACAGTTCGGTCCCTATCTGCCGTGGGTGTAGGATACTTGAGAGGAGTTGCCCCTAGTACGAGAGGACCGGGGTGAACGTTCCACTGGTGGACCTGTTGTTGCGCCAGCAGCAGTGCAGGGTAGCTATGAACGGACAGGATAACCGCTGAAGGCATCTAAGCGGGAAGCCCCCCTCAAAACAAGGTATCCCTGAGAGCCGTGGTAGACCACCACGTCGATAGGCCAGAGATGTAAGCGCTGTAAGGCGTTCAGTTGACTGGTACTAATTGCTCGATAGGCTTGATTTGATCCAGTAGAAGTCAGACTTCGCAGGAAACTGTGAACAAACCTCCGAAAACATCAGTCATACACACCAACTACACAGTATTCTTGACTTGGAACTCCGAGGGTTTTTCTCGGTTTGGTGATCATAGCGCGAGCAAAACACCCGGTCCCATCCCGAACCCGGCAGTTAAGTGCCGTAGCGCCCATGGTACTGCGTCTTAAGACGTGGGAGAGTAGGTCGTCGCCAAACCTAGTAAAACCCCCAGAGTTTGTATCTCTCTTCGATGTAGCCTCACCTGAACAACACCGGTCCTCGTGAGGCACAATTGGCGCGGGATGGAGCAGCCCGGTAGCTCGTCAGGCTCATAACCTGAAGGTCGTAGGTTCAAATCCTACTCCCGCAACCAAAAAACAACGCTAAATCAAAAGCTTAAAGTCCGACCTAATCAGTCGGGCTTTTGCTTGTGCGGTTTACATCAACGCCACATCAACACCGGACCAGAAAAACCGCACCAGCGTGCATAAGCGGGCATTTGCAGGGTAAGGCTCCGGCGGCGGCCGTCTGACTTTGGCTACGATCCGATGATAAGTCCGATGTTATGTCCGATTTCATTTACCGCCCTCAAATCGAAGTTCTCTCTGCAGCCGATGGCATTCGTCGTCGGCAATGGTCGGATGAGGGCAAGCTCCGGATCGTCGAGGAAAGTTTTGTCGGCCACCGGCAAGTGACAGCGACGGCGCGGCGGCATGGCATTTGCCGATCACTGTTGACGATCTGGCGGCGACAGTATCGCAACGGTGAGCTTGGTGCGGGCCGCCCGGTATCCTTCGCCCCGGTGACCGTCACGAAGGGTGTCCCTGCCTCTCAAACGGGGCCGGTTGATCCCCCTGATCTTCCACGGAACTCTCAGGTGGAGATAGCCCTGCCGAATGGCCGTCGGCTTGTCGTGCCCACCGGGGTCGAGCCGGAAGCGCTTGCGCGGATCCTGTCAGTGGTGGACGGGCAATGATCGCGTTTCCGGCAGGCGTGAAGGTCTGGATCGCCGGCGGCGTGACTGACATGCGGCGGGGCATGAACACGCTGGCATTGCAGGTGCAGCAAGGTCTCGGGCGTGATCCGCATGCGGGAGAGATATTTTGCTTCCGCGGCCGCAAAGGCGATCTGGTCAAGATTTTATGGCATGAGGGGGTCGGCACATCACTCTATCTGAAACGTCTCGAGGCAGGCAAGTTCATCTGGCCGGTGAGCCGCACGGGCGACGCAGTCCAGGTCTCCGCAGCCCAGCTCGGTTATCTTCTCGAAGGTGTTTGGGGATACCCCCTTTGGTGATGCTGACGAATCTTTTCCAGAGGAGGTTCAGGTCCTTGATCCGCGCCATCCGCTCTTTGGGCGCAGGTTCCAGGTTCTTGGCCGATCGTTGTTTCGCAGGGGCAGTTCTTCGCCCTTCTACGAGGTTGCGTATCGCGATGGCGTGACACTGAATGTGCCGGTGGCGGTGACCGAGCCGTGTGTTTTGCTGACTTCTCCTACCAAACTGAGCGTGGAAGCTTTGCTGGAGCTACTAAATGTGGTAAGTTTAGATCATGAGCACGGCACCCGAAGATCTTTGGACGATGCTGCCGGTGACGCTGAGGCGCCAGATCGTCGACGACATAGCCGTGGTTCTGGCGGAGGTCTTTCGTGATGTCCGAGTTGATCCAACTGACGCATCTGAAGCGCAAGGCCGTCGTCTACATCCGACAATCGACGCCGCATCAGGTCGTGAGCAACCAAGAGAGCCTGCGGCTGCAATACGCGCTCAGCCAACGCGCCCACGATCTTGGATGGCATGAAGCTGACATTGACGTGATCGACGCCGATCTCGGTCTGAGCGGCGCCTCGGCCGCACATCGCAGCGGGTTCCAGGAACTTGTCGGTCGGGTCGGGCTCAGCGAAGTGGGAATGATCCTGTCCGTCGACGTGACGCGGCTCGCGCGCAACTGCTCGGATTGGTATCCTCTTCTGGACATCTGTGGGCTGCGGGGGTGTCTGATCGCCGATCGCGACGGCGTCTATGACCCCGGCAGTGCCAACGGACGCCTTCTGCTTGGCCTCAAGGGCACCATATCCGAACTCGAGCTGCATACGATCCGCAGCCGCCTGACGACCGGCTCGATCGCCAAGGCACAGCGCGGGGAGCTCGCCCTCACCTTGCCGGTCGGCCTCGTACGGGATGCCGGTGTCGTGCTGAAGGATCCCGATATGGGTGTTCAGGACCGGCTTGGTCTTGTGTTCGAACTCTTTCTGAAGCTGCGCAGCATCGCCAAGGTGATGCGCATGCTGAATGCTCGCGGTCTCGATCTGCCACGCAGGGACCGGCACGGCGAGTTGCACTGGGCTCGCGCGACGGTTTCCGCGGTCGCTGCGATCCTGAAGAATCCCGCTTACGCAGGCGCTTTCGTCTATGGCCGAACCCGCATGAGGGACACGACCCCGGACGGTCGGTCTCCGGCAAAAGCGAAAGTGGCGAGACCTCTCGAGGAATGGCGTATTGTCGTGAAGGACCGGTATCCGGCCTATATCGATTGGCCGACCTATGAGAAGATCCGCAGCATCGTGAGCGACAACCGGGCCGAATACATGCGCACCAAGACAAGAGGCATCCCCCGCGACGGCGACCTTCTCTTGCATGGCATCGTGTGGTGCGGACGGTGCGGCCACAAGATGTATGTTCGATACAAGGGCGGCGGAGAGTATGTCTGCAACCACTTGCGCACCCACTCCGGGTTGCCCACTTGCCAGCATATCCGGGCCGAGGCAGTGGACGCCGCTGTTGCCGACGCATTCCTGACCGCGCTGGCCCCCGCGGAACTCGATGCTCTGTCACGCGCCCGCCGGGCCCAGAGCAAGGTCGACGGAGCCTTGCGCGCAAACGCCGAACGCGAGGTCGAGCGCACACGCTATGCAGCGGCTTTGGCACAGCGGCAGTACAATCGCGTCGATCCTGACAACCGTCTCGTGGCCGCCGAACTTGAACGCCGCTGGGAAAGCGCGCTGATGGAGGCTCGGGCGGCGGAGGCGGCGCTGGCCGAGCAATCCGAACAGCAACCGACCGCGCCTCTGGCAATGGGGGAAGGCTTTCACCGGCAAGGTGGTGGCCTTGGCGGGACGTCTGCCGCAAATCTGGGCGGATCCCGCCACCACTGACGCGCATCGCAAGTCGCTCCTGCGCTGCCTGGTGGACAAGGTGGTGCTCGACCGGACGTCCGAGCGCGCGCTGGTCCGCATCGTATGGCGCGGCGGGGCGGTGACCGACCTCGATGTCAAAATGCGGGTCACGGCGATCGCAAAACTCGCTCGGGGTGGCGAAATGCGGGCGCGCCTGCTCGACCTGGCGAAAGAAGGCAGGCCCGACAATGAAATTGCTCGCCTTCTCACCGAAGAGGGTCACGGATCGGCCAACTGTGCCGACATGGTTCTTCCCGTCACCGTGCAACGTATCCGGCTGGCCGAAGGCATCAAGGCGCCCCCTTCCCGCAGGCGGTGGGAGCACGATCCCGGCTTCCTGAGCACAACGGAGCTCGCTGCCAAGTTGGGGATTCCGGTCAACTGGCTCTACGTCCAGATCAAGAAGAAGCGTCTGCTCATCGAACCTCAGCCAACCGGTGCCTATCTGTTTCCCGACACGTCAGTCGTGTTGGACGGAGTGCAGAACCTACGAAATCACGTGATCGGCGAACTGGATTTGAGAATCTGTCAGCCTGACAATGGGGGGTATCAACATGGGTGATCGCTGGAAGGAATTGACTGGCGCAATCCGCGCTGGACGCAACGCCCTGAAAAGGTTGGATAAATAGCGCTCATAGTCCTGTTTTGCATGGGCATTTCCGAACCGGCATGGTAGATTGTGACCATGTCAGATGCCGCCTCCGAACTCGAGAAACTGCGCGCCGAATTGGCCGCCACGAAGGCCCAGCTTGCCCGTTCGAACGCTGTTGTGTCGGCCTCCGAGGCGCTGATCGCCGGCCTGAAGCTTGAGATCGCCATGCTCAAGCGCGACAAGTATGGCCGCAGCGCCGAACGCACCGCCCGGCTGATCGACCAGCTCGAGTTGCAGCTCGAGGAACTGGAAACCGCTGCGGCGGAGGATGCCATCCGCGCCGAGCAGGCGGCGGAGAAGACGAAGGTTGCAGGCTTCGAGCGGCGCAAGCCGGTGAAGAAGCCGTTCCCCGAGCATCTGCCGCGCGAACGGGTCGTGGTCGAGGCCCCCTCAAACTGCGCGTGCTGCGGATCCGAACGGATCGTGAAGATGGGCGAGGATGTCACCGACACGCTGGAGGTGGTGCCGCGGCAGTGGAAGGTGGTCCAAACCGTCCGCGAGAAGTTCACGTGTCGCGATTGCGAGAAGATCAGCCAGCCTCCGGCCCCCGTTCCACCCGACCCCGCGCGGCTGGGCAGGCCCCAGCCTGCTTGCCATGATCGTGTTCGAGAAGTTCGGCCAGCACCAGCCCCTGAACCGCCAGGCCGACCGCTATGCCCGCGAAGGCGTCGAGTTGAGCCTGTCCAGGCTCGCCGACCAGGTGGGCGCGGTGACCGAGTTGTTGACACCGCTGAACGCGCTGATCGAGGCGCATGTGTTCGCCGCCGCACGGCTGCATGGCGATGATACGACAGTGCCGCTGCTCGCCCGCGGCGGCACGAAGACCGCGCGGCTCTGGACCTATGTGCGCGATGACCGCACCTTCGGCGGCACCGCCCCGCCTATGGTGGTCTTCCGCTTCTCCCGCGATCGGGGCGGCGAGCATCCGACCGGGCATCTCAAGGGATGGCAGGGCATCCTGCAAGCTGATGCCTATGCCGGATACAACCAGCTTTACGACCCGAAGCGAGTGCCGGGGCCCGTTGCTTCGGCCCTGTGTTGGGCACATGCCCGCCGCAAGTTCTTCGAACTCGCGGATGCCGAGAAGAACATTCGCAAGGGCAAGAACGCCAAGGAGATCTCGCCGATCGCGTTCGAGGCGGTGAAGCGCATCGACGCCCTGTTCGAGATCGAGCGCGACATCAACGGCAAATCCCCCGCCGCCCGCCTCGAGGTGCGACAACGCCAGTCGGTCCCGCTGGTCGCCGATCTGGAGCGTTGGCTGCGCGAAGAACGTGCGCTGCTCTCGAAGCACGCCAAGGTCGCCAAGGCGATCGACTACCTGCTGTCGCCGAAGCACTGGTCAGGATTCACCGCGTTCCTCGAAGATGGCCGCATCTGCCTGACCAACAATGCCGCCGAAAGATCGCTGCGCGGTGTGGCCCTCGGAAGAAAATCATGGCTCTTCGCAGGGTCCGAGCGTGGCGGGCAGCGCGCCGCCGCCATGTATTCCCTGATCGGCACGGCCAAACTGAACGGTATCGATCCGCAGGCCTGGCTCGCCGACGTCATCGCCCGCATCTCCGACATGCCGGTCTCACGCCTGCACGAGCTTCTGCCTTGGGAATGGGACGGAGCAACGCAACACGTCAAGGCAGCCTGACCGCGGTACACAGCGGATGCTTACGCGACGACCGCGGAGAGAACCCAAGAGCCCGGCACGCATGATGGACTGCAACAAGGATCAGAACTTGACGGAGGCGATTAGAGAACGGGTTGGGACACAACCCAACAAGAAAGCCACGAATATCTCGGTGCTGGCGGCCATAGGCGTGCGCTGGGACGGGCAGAAGGTGCTGCTTCCAATCATGAATATGGGCCGCGAGAGTAAAGCTGCCTGGACCGAATTTCTCGGCGATCTCGATGCGCAAAAGTTATTCGCAATTCATAGCCACCCTTGATGGCCAATCAAAGCGATTTATGGCATGCTACGTCCTGCTTGGATAAACCCGACTGCGAAGATTTGTTCAGACAATAGGCTTGAATGCGCCGCAATCCATGTGGGTAACAAAATTCACTCCTCCTTTACGAACCTTCGACGATTAAGATAGCACGCGCGGGCCGGTCTTTAGCCTGAATTGAATGTGGTCGGTCCGCCGCATATCGGATTGTATCCCCCGCACCCAGTGTCTCTTTGGCTCTATCCGATGTGGCAATAAGTTCTCCACTGAAAACCGCGAGGTTCTCAACACAGCCAGAACGATGCGGATCGCTTTCCAAGATGCCATTTGCCTCAAATTCGAGGTCATAGATTTCAGTAAGTCCGACGCTTTCGGGAGCGCTGAGAATTCTTATTTTACAGCCGGTTCCGCGGGAATTAATTATCGGAACCTTTTCCGCCCGGACCACTTCTTTGATGGGGTCTTCCTCGGTAGTGCCGTCGTCCAGAAGGCCCGAGAAATCCATACCGAGCGCCTGTGTAAGGTTCCACAGACTGGCGACAGTCGGGCTGCTTTCTTGACGCTCGATTTGCGACAGCATTGATTTGGATACGCCGGAAAGCTTTGCGAGTGAATCAAGGCTCAGTCCACGCGATTTTCGGGCTTCCTTAAGTCTTGTCGCCAACCGTTCGTTTATCTTTTGGTTTGCCAATGTCTCTCCACCTTGGTGTAGTCGCTTCTACACCTTGCTCACGTAGATGAGTTCAGCTTGTTCCAATCAAGCACAACTTTGCCACTTAGTCCAGATCGCATCACTTCAAACCCGATGCAAAAATCATCCACATCAAACCGGTGGGTGATCACATCACGCACGTTCAATCCGTTTTGCAGCATGGCGATCATTTTATACCAGGTTTCAAAAATCTCGCGGCCGTAGACGCCTTTGATGGTAATGGCCTTGAATACAATTCGCGACCAATCCACAGGCGATTTTCCAGGGGGAATGCCCAGTAACGCGATGCGGCCGCCCATCACCAGATTTTCCACCATCTGATCCAGCGCCATCTGGTTCCCGGACATCTCTAACCCCACGTCAAAACCTTGGGACATCTTCAACGCGCCCTCGACCTCGCGTAGCTCCTGTTTTGCGACATTTACTGGAAACAAATCGACCACGCGTGCCGCAAGATCGAGCCGGTCCTGATTGACGTCGGTAATCACCACATGACGTGCTCCAACGTGACGAGCAACAGCCGCAGCCATGATCCCAATCGGGCCAGCGCCAGTGACCAATACGTCCTCACCAACCAGATCAAAGGACAGCGCGGTGTGAACAGCGTTGCCCAACGGATCCAGAATCGCACCAATGTCGTCGTCAATTTCATCCGGCAGCGGCATTACGTTAAACGCAGGTAGGCGTAGGTATTCCGCAAATGCGCCCTGCTCATTCACGCCTATACCTCTGGTTTCCGGATCAAGATGAAACTTGCCCGCACGAGACTGGCGGGACTTTTTGCCAATCAAGTGGCCCTCGCCCGAACAGCGCTGACCTATCGTCAGATCGTCGACATTTTTGCCGAGCTCGACAATCTCACCCGCAAATTCATGGCCGGTTATCAATGGCACAGGGACCGTCTTCTGCGCCCAGTCGTCCCAGTTCCAGATATGAACATCGGTACCGCAGATGCCGGTTTTGTTGATCCGTATCAGCACATCGTACGCGCCAATTTCTGGCACTGGCGCGCGCTCCATCGACAGACCTACCTCTGCCCGGGCTTTAACCAGCGCTTTCATTTGATTGCTCATGATATTGCCCCCACTGCACGTCCGGCTTTGGCAAAACCATCCAGTGCAAAATCTAAATCTGTCTTGGTTAAGGCAGCATTCATTTGTGTTCTGATCCGCGCCGCGCCTTTTGGCACAACAGGAAAGAAGAACCCGGCAACATAGACGCCGTGATCAAACAGCTTTGTCGCCATTTGTTGTGACAGCCGCGCATCCCCTAACATGACGGGCACAATAGGGTGCTCACCATCCAGCAGATCAAAGCCCAGTGATGCAAGCCCGTCGCGCCAGTATTTGGTGTTCTCAAACAGTTGCCAACGCAGATCGTCCCCTGCCTCCACCAAATCAAGCGCAGCAAGAGCGGCGATCACCATAGCAGGGGGCAGTGAATTTGAAAACAGATAAGGTCGCGCGCGCTGACGCAGCAGATCAATCACGGCCTGTGGTCCGGCGATATAACCGCCTATGGCCCCACCAAGTGCCTTGCCAAAGGTACCGGTCAATATGTCTACATCGACACCGTAATGCGCTGCCATGCCACGCCCCTGTGGCCCCATGAATCCGGTGGCGTGGCAATCATCAACCATCACCAGCGCGGCATATTTTTGCGCCAGATTGGTGACATCCGGCAGGTTTGCCAGATAGCCATCCATCGAAAACACACCATCCGTCGCAATCATGATATGGCGCGCGCCGCTATTACGCGCTTCTTTCAGCTTTGCCTCAAGATCGTCCATATCGGAATTTGAGTAGCGATAGCGACGTGCTTTGCACAAACGAATGCCGTCGATAATTGACGCATGGTTTAATGCGTCAGAAATAATTGCATCCTCGGGTCCTAAAAGTGGCTCAAACACGGCAGCATTCGCATCAAAACAAGCAGCAAACAGGATGGAATCCTCCTTGCCCAGAAACGCCGCCAACCGTTGTTCAAGCTGTCGGTGTATATCTTGTGTGCCACAGATAAATCGCACTGACGCCATGCCAAACCCATGGGCGTCGTAGCTATCCTTCGCCACTGCGATCAACGCCGGATGATCGGCAAGCCCAAGGTAGTTATTGGCACAGAGGTTCACCACATTTTCGCGTTGCTGGCCCGCATGTTCAACAGTAATCCGCCCGCCCTGCGGCGAGGTGATCAAACGCTCTCGTTTCATCATGCCTTCAGCCTCGATCGAGGCGAGTGTTTCGCTTATCTGGGTTAAGAAGGCAGCAGTCATCATCATCTCCTACTGGAATAGGGACGCTATAGCGGAAAAAAATCCGTAATCAAGGATTTTTCTTGACTCTCCCTATTCTCACTGGATAAGTGTTCGACATTCGGGTTGTGCCGGTTTGATTGGCGCACTGCGGGTGTGAAACCAATGCAATCAAGGCTAACCACCCTGATTTCGTTCTTCCCTCCACAGAGGTATCAGGAGGCAAAATGCTCACAAATACAGATCAGTATGAAGAACTTGCGGTGATGCTTCCCAATCACTTTATATCCCTTGATGTGACTGTTGAAGCTACCGACATGTGGAATGTTCTGTCGCGATGCGCCCTGGAATTTGCATCACATGATATGCAGTTACTCAAAGTCTCGCGTGTTCATGATAGCGCAGTTTATTTTCGGTTGGATTGCCGACGGTATTCAGATATCGCCCGGCTGGAAGCGGCGCTGAAGTTGCCTGATGCGCCTAAGGCTCTAAAGTGGGAAATCACCATTGGACGCCGAAAATAGACAGGGGTTGTCTAACAGGCTGCTGAAAAACGATTTTGGCGGACCTGTCTCGTCCACTTGATCAATGAATGCCACGATGGCTTTTCGTCAGCTCAACGAGAGAGCCCGAAAAACCTGCCTATTTCGGCACAAGGCTTGCGATGGCGGACTTTTTCAGCAGCCTGCTAATAGGGCACCGCTCGTCAAGCCTGCAGAGTTCATGACACTCCCCAAGAAGCGCAAGAACTCTTTGGCCCGGTGGCGCGGCAGGCATTCGCCGATGACCATGCCCGACTTTACGTCGAGTGCCGCGAACAGCGTGGTTGTCCCGTGGCGCTTGTAATCATGCGTCATCGTGGCCGCACGACCCTTCTTGAGCGGCAGTCCCGGCTGGGTCCTGTCGAGCGCCTGGATCTGCTACTTCTCATCAACGCAAAGCACGACGGCCCGCTCGGGCGGATCAAGGTAAAGCCCGACGATATCGGTGACCTTCTCCTCGAACATCGGGTCGTTCGAAACCTTGAACCCATGCGTCAGGTGCGGCTTCAGCCCTGCTTCCGCCCAGATGCGCCCCACGCTTGAAGGCGAAATGCCCACGGCCTCGGCCATCAACGCGCGGCTCCAATGGGTGGCATTCGGAGGTGTCTCCTGCACCGTCTTGGCAATCACATTGATACGCGTTGCCCGTGGCAGCGGCGGGGACCCCTGAGGGGCGGGTCTTGTCTCGCCTGAGGCCGTCCACGCCTTCGTCAAGGTAACGCGCCTGCCAGCGCCAAACGGTGGGCTTCGACGTGTTCGCGCGTCGCATGATCTCGTTGGCCCCGCAGTCGTCTGCCGTCGCCAGCACGATCTCGGCACGCCAGACCAGCTTGCGGGCAGTGTTTCGGCAGGCAATCACGGCTTGAAGCTGGGCGCGGTCGGCGGGGCTCAGATACAAGCAGATGTCATCTCGTCTCATGCCGATACTATGGCACGCTAAAAAAAGAATGGGAATCGTCTGTCAGGTGGGGGAACACTACGTCTAGTCATCTGGAACTGTAATTCGTATCATTTATCCGAGTCCGGATTGCTCCAAAACGCGGGCGAGGATGAGTAAGTTTTCGTCGAGCTCGGCTTCTTTCACGCTGGCAAACCCCAGAAGCAAACCGCTTCGGCTTGACGAACGTTCTCGGAAAAGGGAAATGGGAAACGAAGTAACACCAGCCTCACGCCCCCCGTTCGGATATTTCTGCGTCATCCGTACCCGGAGGTAACCAGCCGATTGCGTTCATGCCGCTGTCAGGAATTTCCATATCCAGCAGGCCGGGCAGTATTTGGGCGGCCCTCTCGGTGAATAGTTTCCGACGGGCGCCGTAGACATTTTGCATCTGTCTGATATGCGCAGAGAAATACCCTTCATCAATAAAATGGGCCAACGTTTCCTGATCTAATACTGAAGTACTACGGGCGAATGATGCGATGGCAGACCGGAAGGTGCCAACAAGTGATTCCGGCAACACAAAATAACCGATGCGCATCGACGGAAACATGGATTTACTGAAAGTACCGATGTAAATAACGCTGTTGGTGGAATCGATACTGCGCATCGAGGCAAGGGGGGCGACCATTGTAGCGGAACTCGCTGTCATAATCGTCTTCGATAATCCAGGCACCGTTCTGTTGCGCCCATCTGAGCATGCTTAGCCGCTTCGCAAGGCTTAACGTGACACCCAAGGGGTGATGGCGCGAGGGCATAGTGATTGCGAGGCGTGCATCGTTGTGGTCTCTGATCCCGGTACCCACATCCATTCCGTCTGGCTCAACATCAAGATTGGAAATGGTACGGTTAAGTGCCTTCAAAGTCAGACGCACACCGTCTGGCCCGGGATCTTCGAGCCAAACCTTGTCACCCGGGTTGCTGAGCAAGGTCACTGCCAGATGCAACGCAAATGTGGCCCCTGGCACAATCAGAATTTGGTCGGGGTCACAAACGTCTCCGCGGTGGACGGCCAAATACTGAGTTATACTGGTGCGCAGGGCCAGACTACCCGCCGAATCTTCATACCCAAGCATGTTTGGTTTAGACTGCTTAATGCACCTATTCCGGAGTTTCTGCCATTGCTCAAACGGAAACAGATCATAGGCTGGAACGTTTGGAAGAAATGCAGAATATTGAGTGCGGTAAGAGTGAGATGTTAACTTAGCAAACTGCGCCCCAACGTCTGACAGCGGCTTTGGAGCGGACACCTTGCTGGAACGGGCGTCAGGGTACTGTACGGTTGGTTCTGGCAGGTGATCGGGCAGCATTTTTGGAACAAATGTCCCGGCACCATGGCGAGATTCGAGAAACCCTTCAAACGTTAGGTATTCATAGGCTTGGATGATCGTCGGACGCGAAACTTTAAGCTCGCGCGCCAGTGCCCGAGACGAAGGAAGCTGCATATTTGGCTTCAAAGTACCTGCCAATACCGCTGTGCGAATCTGATCTTCAATTTGCCGGTAGATCGGCGTTGAAGCGGAATTTTCGACTTTTAGAAGCGGTAACGCTACGCCTTTTTCTAACCTGGACATCGGAAACCTCCAAACGTGCCACGCTACCTATACCTGAAAGTGGTATGGTTAGAAAGCGTAAACTGGATAGCAACGGTTTAACCAGTTTGACGCAAGCTGCATGTCAAGAAAAGCATGTCTTGCAGCCATCAACACACATAAGGAGGAGCATCATGGCGACGGAAAATACGATTGGTCGGCGTACACTATTGAAGGGAGCTTTGGCTAGCGGATTGGCGACCCCGTTCTTGGCGCGTCAAGCGTTTGCATCGTCTGGCGAGATCAAGGTGTTTTCGTGGGGCGGCTATATCCAGCCCAACATGATCGAGGCTTTCGAGAAGAAAACCGGCACAACAGTCAATCTTTCGACCTATGGCTCTAACGAGGAGGCCAACAGCAAGCTGCGCGCCGCCGGAGGCGAAGGGTTCGACTTGATCTTCCCGTCGGTTGATAACCGCCCGGATTATGATGACGGCAATCTGCTTCAGGAGATCGACGAGAGCCGGATCGACACCGATCAGGTCCAGACGGCGCTCTGGCGCAATTCGCTGCGGCTCGGGGCGTCGCATCGCGGCAAGCGTTATCTTGTCCCCTTCAACTGGGGCACCGAGGGCATCACCTACGACAGCTCGGTTCATGACTTTGAGCCAGGACAGGTCTCTTACGGTGACCTGTGGAAAGACGGGCTGGATGGCCAAGTAGCCGTAAGGCAAAAATCGGTGTTGATCGCCATTGCGCTCTACCTCGATGCTACAGGCGAACTGCCGTCGGATCGTGGCATGGACCTCTACAAGTCCGAGGCTGACACGCGCCGCATCTTTGACGCCTGCGTGGACTTTGCCGCCAAGCACAAGAAAAACATCGGCGCCTATTGGAACAACGCGACCGAGGCGACTGGCGTCTTCACTGACGCGGGTTGCACGATCGGCCAGACTTGGGACACCACTGGCATCCGGCTTCATATCGATGTCGATCCCAAGTGGCGCTATGCAGTACCCAAGGAAGGCGGGCTTGGATGGATGGACACCGTCGGGATTCCGTCGGGGGCCGAGAACGTCGACGGCGCGTATGAATTCATCAACTTTCTACTGTCGCCCGAAATCGGCGCGATGCATGCCAACAATACCGGCTACAATACCGCCGCGGCGGGGGCGACCAAATACCTGTCGGAGGCCAACCGCGAAGCCTTCGACTTCGCCTATCCGGAGGGTGCGATCGATAACCTGTGGTGGTGGCCGGTCTTCACCCCGTGGTTCTCGGAAGTACGCCAGGAATACGTAGAAAAGCTGACCAACGCATAATCCCTCATGCAAGGGCGGGCGCGGACAGATCATTGCCCGTGCCCTTTCCATTCTCCGAAAGGACTTTTTTCATATGCGCGGCAAGGATATCATCCTGGAAAAGGCGTCGGTGACGTTTGGAGCTTTCACCGCGGTCCATCCGCTCGACCTAAAAATCGAGGCCGGCGAGTTCTTTTCGATCCTCGGCCCCTCGGGCTGTGGCAAGACGACGCTGCTTCGGATGCTCTCGGGCTTTTTGCAGCAAAGCACCGGTGATGTGATGATCGGGGGCGAGGTGATGAACGGTATCGGACCAAGTGCAAGGCCGACATCGCTGATCTTTCAGAACCTGGCACTGTTTCCGCTGATGACGGTCTGGGAGAACGTCGCTTTCGGGCTGGAAATGCGCGGCTGGGCCAAAGGTAAGCGCAAGGCACGCGCGCTGGAATTGCTGCAAACCGTCGCCCTGTCAGAGCAGAGCGAGAAAACGCCAGGCCAGCTCTCGGGTGGGCAGCGCCAGCGCGTTGCCATCGCGCGTGCCCTCGCGGTCGAGCCGGCGGTTCTGCTGTTGGATGAGCCGCTCTCGGCGCTCGACCTGAAGCTGCGCCAACACATGCGCGCCGAGCTCAAACAGCTCCAAAAGGCGACCGGCATTACCTTCGTCTATATCACCCACGACCAAGGTGAAGCGCTGACCATGTCCGACCGCATCGCCGTGATGAAGGAGGGCCGGATTGAGCAGGTTGGCACCGCCGATCATGTCTACAGCGATCCGGCCAATCCCTTCGTCGCCAGCTTTGTGGGTGAGAACAACATCCTGCGCGGGAAAATCGCGGGAACGGAGGGCGACATGGCGCTACTGGATGCGGCCCAGGGCCGGTTCCGCGCGGCCAATCCGCACAGCCTCACTACTGGAGACCGCGCCATGCTGTTCGTGCGCCCCGAGCGTGTTGAGATAGCGCAGAACGGCGCGCAGCAGCAGAACGCCATGAGCGCCCGCTTCCTGCGCCGCGATCTGGAAGGGCCGTTCTCCAACCTGCACGTCACATGCGAGGGCGTGGAATTTTCGATCCATCAAACCAACGTACGGACCACCGATTATGCGCCGGACGAGACCCTGACCATACACTTCGCGCCTGAAGCCGCGGTCGTCATGGCAGAAGGGACGCTGAGCGATGACTAACCTGCTGCGCGCGTTCGGTGGGCCGTTGACGGCCTTGATCCTGCTCCTGGTCGGAACCTGGATCATCGGCATGATCGCTTACCCCACAGCTGATCATGATGGAGCGCTCGCTCTGGACCATGGAGCGGCCCGAGGGCGGGGCGGAACTGTCAGTCAAGATCGACCGTCTCTACAACAGGATCGACCTTCTGACCTTCGATAAGATGGACGTCGAAGAAGAGTCCCAATCGTCCGAGCGCGATGAAAAACTGGCGGAGTTCGACGACGAGATCGCGGCGCTGAACGACGAGATCGCCGAATTGGAGGCGGTCGAAACGAAACCGCGCAAGGTCTACACGCTCGAGAATTACCGCCTGATGGGCTCAGCGCATCTGTCGATCTTCATCAAGACGGTGCTGGCGTCGCTCGGAGTCACGGTGATCGGTTTCATTGTCTGTTATCCAATCGCCTACACCGTGGCGAAACTGTCGACGCCTGGCCAAGCGGCGATGATCCTGCTAGCGCTGACGATCCCCTACGCGATCAACGAGTTGCTGCGCATCTTCGCCTGGCAGATGATCCTCAACTACAACGGCTCCGCCAACGCGCTTCTGGGGCTGTTCGGGCTCGACCCGGTGCCGTTTCTCGAAAGCGGATCGGGCGTCTTCATTGCCATGGTCTATGCCTACATCTTGTTCATGGTGTTTCCGATCTACAGCACGATGGAGACGCTCGATAGCAACCAGATCGAGGCGGCCAAGGATCTGGGCGCGGGCGTCTGGAGCGTGCATAGCCGCGTTGTCTTCCCGCATGCGCGCCCTGGTGTGGCGGTGGGTTGCATCATGACCTTCATGTTGTCGGTGGGCTCCTACGCGGTGCCCTACATCATGACGCGCGGCACCGCCGAGCCATGGTTCACGCAGCTGATCTACAACAAGTTCTTCGAGTCCAACAACTGGAACGTCGGCACCGCCTATGCCGTGACGCTGCTGGTGGTCTGCGTCGTTTTCATCTTCCTGATGATGAAGGTTCTGAAAGTACGTCTACAGGATATCGCGAAATGAGTGGTCAAACCAAAGTGGATATCGGTCGCACCAGCAAGCTGGTTCTGAACGTCTATATGGGTGTGTTTTTTCTCTACATGTTCTTTCCGCTCATTATCATGATGGTTGCCGGCTTCAACGACTATCCGCAGCCCTCGGTCACCGTCTGGCGCGGCTTCACGCTGAAGTGGTTTGGCGCACTGATGCAGGATACGCGAATGTGGACGGGGCTGGCCAATTCGCTGTTCATCGCCGCCTGCGTCATCGTCATCGCCATGCTCCAGGGCCTCGCGGGCGCGCTGCTGATCACGCGGCTGCAGTCGCGGGTCACTGGTCTTCTCTATACGATCATGGTGTCGCCCATCCTGACGCCGGGCATTATCGTCGGTATTTCCACGACGATCTTCTGGCGCGACCTCGGGGTCGGCGGCGGGTTCTTTACCGCGATCCTTGCACAATCAACGTTCATCTCGTCCTTTGCGATGCTGATGTTCATGGCGCGCCTGCAACGTCAAGACATCAGTCTTGAGGAAGCGGCGCTGGACCTCGGCGCGACCCATGCCCAAGCATTCCGACGCATCACCATCCCATTCCTCAAGCCGACAATCGCCACTGCCTCTGTGATCGCCTTTCTGCAGTCGTTTGAGAACTACAACACCACGATCTTTTCCATCGGCGGGGAGCATACGCTGGTCACCGAAATCGGCTCGCGCATGCGCTTCGGCTTGAGCCCGACGATCAACGTGATCGGGATCATCTTCGTCGTACTGACCGTCATTTTTGCGACCACCTATGTTCTCTTTCGTGAACGCGAACGGCGCAAGGCAGCTGCAATCGAAGTGTAATAGCAAGAAATGGGAATGTTTCCTTTATGAATGTACTGTTTATTACTGCCGATCAATGGCGCGGTGAATGCCTGTCATGTCTGGATCACCCCCAGGTCAAGACGCCAAATCTGGATGCCCTTGCGGCAGACGGTATCACGTTCAAGCGGCACTTCGCACAGGCTACGCCTTGCGGGCCGTCACGCGCGTGTCTTTATACCGGGATGTATATGCAAAACCACCGTTCGGTGTTGAACGGTACGCCTATGGATTCCAGACACACCAATGTGGCATTGGAGGCCCGCAAATACGGATATGAGCCGATGCTTTTTGGCTATACAGACACAAGTTTAGATCCCCGAAAGTTCGGGGATGGGAAAACTGTACCGGGTGGATATGAAGGTGTACTGCCCGGTATGGACCCGACGTATGCCCTCACGGGCGATTGGAAACCATGGTTGGACGAGTTGAAGGCAAAGGGGTATGAGGTCCCTGATGATCCGGACGAGATTTTCAAGCCTATACAGGCGACCGAAAGTTCTTGCGGCAAGGGAAAAACTTTTCACCCCGCCTGTTTCAGAGCAGAGGATAGTAACTCCGCATATCTGACCGACAAGGTGATAGAATATACCACGAAAAATCAATCGTCTGCTTGGTTTGCTCATTTGTCGTTCTTTTCACCGCACCCGCCTTTTATCGCCCCGGAACCCTTCAATGCGATGTATGACGCAGATGAAATGCCCATGCCTATCCGGCAGGTGACGCCAGAGAAGGAATCTGCGCAGCATCCTTGGCTGGCGTACTATTTGTATAATCAAAGCGGTAAGGGCTTTAGTTTTGGTGAAGACTCTGAGGACAACCTGACAATTTCCGACGAAGACCTGCGTCAGATCAAGGCAACCTACTTTGGAATGATGTCCGAGGTGGATGCACAAATTGGGCGTTTGATAAATCATCTCAAAGAACTGGGCTGTTACGACGACACGCTGATTATTTTCACATCAGATCACGGTGAACATCTTGGAGATCACTGGATGTTTGCGAAATATAGTTATTTCGATCAAACATTCCACATCCCGTTGATTATGCGTGATCCGTCGGAAAAGGCGGACAAGCATCGTGGAGCAGTGATTGAGTCCTTCACTGAAAGTGTGGATATCATGCCGACAATTCTTGATTCAATCGGAGCGGCAACCCCAAACCAATGTGACGGCCACTCTCTGTTACCGTTCTGTCGTGGCCTTGAACCACAACATTGGCGGCAGGAGTATCATGCGGAGTTTGACTTAAGGAGCCCCTACGGGAATGAGGAAAGTAATCCACTAGAACTGAAATCCAATCAATGCACGGCGAACATTGTTAGTGGCAATCAGTATAAGTATGTTCACTTCACTGCTTTACCGCCGCTCTTTTTCGATCGTGCGGATGATCCGAACGAATTTCGAGATCGCTCGTCGGATTCCTGCTATCGGGACCTGATGATTGAATACGCCGGCAAGATGTTAAGTTGGCGTATGGAGCACGACGATCCCGCTCTTACTAACCTGTATCTGGCGGATGACGGAACTGTCCTGCAGAGCAACCGTCCGAGCTCAAGTGGCACAACACTCAAAGATACATCGTTATAACTGTCCAATCGCAACGCGAACTGGATTTGCTTCATGTGCTGAAGCAGTCGGGCGGTTCTGCGCGCGCCACGGTACCAGTCGCATCTGACAGTCGCAATGAGTTCGATCAATGTGGCGGAGACACTGGTCAATATCAATGGCAATCGCGTGCATCTGCTGGGTGGCAAAATGCAAAGTGACAAACGCGCCGTGTTCAGGTTTGTGACCAATCGGCAGCCTACCAGATAATTCTAAGCATCGCTGGGAAACTGGAATTCAAATCTCGTATTACAAGGAGCCGATGCCGATGCTGACAAATAATGAATATGCCGCTCATGCAGCGAAGATCGCCGAAATAGCAAGCGAAGCAGCCCGTGGCTTTTTTCGGGGTCGACTGGGCGTTGAGTTCAAGGCCGATGAAAGCCCGGTGACACAGGCCGATAAAGGGATCGAGGCCGATATTCGTGCCTATCTGGCCGAACATTTCCCGGACAACGGCATTTTTGGCGAAGAGCACGGGATCGAAGGCGGTGACCGTGAGCATCTTTGGGTGATCGATCCAATCGATGGTACACGGTCCTTCCTGTCGGGTAACCCCATGTTCGGCTTTTTGCTGGCCTATTTGAACGGTGGCGTGCCACAGGTGGGCGTGATCGCGATGCCTGCTCTGCATGAAACTTTCATAGGTGTGAAAGGGCAAGGGGCAACGCTGCAGGGTCAACCGATTTCATCCTCGACACAGACCGCTCTGGACCGGGCGATCCTGTATGTAAATGAAGGCGAAAAAATTTATCGCGACTACCCGACGATCTTTGAACAACTGATACGTGCCGGGCAGACCCGCCGTTTTTCCTATGACTGCTATCCGCACGCGCTGGTGGCCGCTGGTCATGTGGACGCAGTGGTCGACTATGATCTTCAGCCCTATGATTATCTGCCCGTGTCGGTGGTAGTCGAGGCCGCGGGCGGCGTCATATCCGATTGGCGCGGTGATCAGCTAACTTTGAATTCCGATGGTAGGGTTGTCTCGGCCGCGACGCCAGAGCTGCATGCCGAGCTGTTGGCATTGGTAAACGGATCATCATAGTGGCGATTGTCGGTTTTCTCACAAGCCTCGCCGGTGCGGTCATGTTGCTGTTGTTTGCCGTGCGGATGGTGCGCACCGGCATGGAGCGCAACTATGGCGCGTCGTTCCAAAGGGTGTTGACCGGACAACAGAGCAAACTTGGGGCCAGCCTGGTCGGTGTAGTGCTGGCTATCGTGCTACAAAGCTCAGCCGCCGTGACGCTCCTGACTGCCGGGTTCGCAGCCAGTGGTTTGATCGCGTTTTCGGCAGGTTTGGCAATTGTGCTGGGTGGTGATCTGGGTTCGGCTCTGATTATCCAGATTTTATCGTTCAAACTGGACTGGCTTGTTCCAACGCTTCTGGCTGTAGGTGGTTGGCTGTTCGTCAAGACGGAAAACCGCAAATTGCGCCAAATGGGCCGCATTCTGATGGGGATCGCCTTAATCTTGCTGTCGCTACGCTTGTTGCGCGAGACGATGGATCCGATCCGCGACAGTGTCTTTTTGCCAGCGATTGCGGAGTACCTTGCGAGGGATTACATCACCGCGTTTCTGGTTGGCGGTGCTCTGGCCTTTGTGATGCACTCGTCGGTCGCGGCTATTTTGATGTGCGTGACACTTGTGCAGATCGGAGCAATCCCATTCGCCGCAGGAATGTCGCTGGCTCTGGGTGCTAATTTTGGTTCAGCCCTGATCCCAGTGTGGCTGACCCGGGGCATGAATGTTCGCGCCCGCAGAATTCCCCTTGCTAACATAGCGCTGCGCGGCACTTGGGCGGTGATCATACTTTTTGGCGCCAATCTGGCGCTGCGCACTGGGCAATTCGGCGATTTGCAAGGCGGACAGATGCTGGTCTACGTACACTTGGCCTTCAACGCCTCGCTTCTGATCCTAGCATTGCCTTTGTGTTCTATTTTGCAGGCTCCGACCGAGCGCCTGTTGCCCGAGCCGTCAGGTCCAGAAGCGGTCCAAGCGCCCGACCGCCCCGTCAGCGCTCTCAACCCATGCAACATCGGTCCGCCGCAACAGGCACTTTCCGATATGAAGCGTGAACTGCTGCGAATGAGCGATCTGGTGGAATCTATGTTCCGCCCGGTGTTGTCGCTGTATCAGAGCGGCGAAAAGGCGCAGCTCAAGGCCATCAAGGCCGTCGGTCGCGAGGTCAACGGCAGCTTGCCGGGCATCCGCGCCTTCGCGGCGGCTATCCCTGCCGATGAGTTTGGTAAAGAGAATGCCAAATCCGTGCGTGACTTGATGGAATATGCCATCCGTCTGAAAGCGGCGAGCGACGTCGTCGCAAAGCGCCTGTGTGTTTTGGCGGGCAGGATGCGCTCGAATGATGCAACGTTTTCCAAAGATGGTTGGTATGAGTTGGTGCGCCTGCATGAATCTATTTTGGCCAATATGAAACTGGCCTCGAACGTGTTGATCTCGGATGATCTGGAAAGTGCGCGCCTGTTGAGCCTCGAAAAGACCGAGATCAAGCGTGTTGAGCGCGACAGCCGCGAGCACCATTTGAAGCGGTTGCAACAGGGCTCGGCCAAAAGTTTCGAGACCAGTGACATCCACCTCGAGACGTTGCGTGCACTGCGTGAGTTCAACAGCCATATCGCGGCCGTGGCTTATCCGATTTTGTACAGAAACGGTCAATTGCTCGAGACGCGGCTCATCGAAAACATACCGATGCTGGGAGATGATGAATGACTGTGTCGCCCGTTGAAATTATCAACCCCCGCGGAATGGGCCGTGTCGTACTGATCTGCGAACACGCGTCGAACCGGATTCCGGCAACTTATGCCGGGTTGGGTCTGACAGTGAAGGATCGCGACAGCCATGCGGCCTGGGATCCAGGCGCGCGCGCCCTGGCACTGCAATTATCAAAGGCGCTGGACGCACCCGTTGTTGCCAGTACGGTTTCGCGCCTGGTGTACGATTGCAACCGCCCACCAGACGCACCGGGTGCGATGCCGGAGAAATCCGAATTGATCGAAGTTCCCGGTAACAAAAACCTGACACCAGACGCACGCAACGCGCGCGCCGATGCGGTGTACGGCCCATTTTGCGCTGCGGTGGCGCAGGTGTTGGATGCTCGAGGCCCGGATGTGGCTGTGGTCACGGTTCATAGCTTTTCGCCGACGTTTTACGGCCAATTACGGGCCGTGGAACTGGGGCTTTTGAACGATGAAGATAGCCGTCTGGCAGACCTCATGCTGGAACGGGCTGACACGCTGGCGCTTCGTCGGATCGAGCGGAACCAGCCTTACGGCCCCGAAGACGGCGTTACCCATTCGCTCAAAATTCACGCGGTCAAACGCGATTTGGCGAATGTCATGTTGGAGGTGCGCAATGATCTGTTGCGCACCCAAGAAGATATAGCGGCCATGGCTCAGGATATCCTGACACTGTTAGAGCCTGCGTTGGAACAAATGATTTTAAAGGAGATCAGTTCGTGAGCAAATCAATGACTTTTGACGAGTTACGCGCGAAAGTTGGTGATGCCCTGAGGGGCGGCATATCATGGCGGTGTTCAGACGCCGTCGATTCTCTGCTGAGAAAAGGATATGCCACATGTCAGAGACTACCATTACCCAACTGCCCGATCCATCGGGATTTAGCACCGACGCGTTCACGGATGTCCTCCGCGATGGCGCACGCAAGTTGATCGAACAGGCGATCCACGCCGAACTGGCGACGCTCATGGCCGCCTTTTCCGGAGAAAGGCTGGAGGACGGGCGGGCACGCCTGGTGCGCCATGGTCACCTACCCGAACGCGAGGTGATGACCGGCATTGGGCCAGTGCCCGTGAAAGTGCCGCGCGTGCGGGATCGGGGCGCTGGCGAAGACAAGATCACCTTCACGCCCAGCATCCTGCCGCGGTATCTTCGCAAAGCGAAATCGGTCGAAGAGCTGCTGCCGTGGCTATACCTCAAGGGCGTGTCCACGGGTGATTTCACCGAGGCGCTGGAGGCGTTGCTGGGTCCGAACGCCAAGGGCCTGTCTGCCAAGACTGTCACGCGGCTGAAGGCTGACTGGTGGAAAGACTACGAGGCTTGGCAGAAACGCGATCTCGGCAACCGCCGCTTTCTCTACATCTGGGCGGATGGCGTCTATTTCAAACCGAGAATGGCCGAGGAAAAACAATGCGTTCTGGTGGTTGTCGGGGCCGACGAATATGGCCGCAAGGAACTTCTGGCCATGACCGACGGCTTTCGCGAAAGCACGCAAAGCTGGCGCGAGCTACTGCTCGATCTCAGACGTCGCGGCCTGAAACAGGATCCCAAGCTTGCCATCGGCGACGGCGCCCTGGGGTTCTGGACGGCGCTGCGCGAGGCATTCGCCACGACGAGGGAACAGCGGTGCTGGGTTCACAAGACCATGAACGTGCTGAACGCGATGCCGAAATCCGTGCAGGCAAAAGCCAAGGGCCATCTGCACGATATCTGGCAGGCCGAGACAAAAGCCAAGGCCAACCTCGCCTTTGATTTCTTCGTCGAAAACTACGGAGTGAAATGGGATAAGGCGGTGGCCAAGCTGGTTAAAGACAGGGACGCGTTACTGACCTTCTACGATTATCCGGCGGAACACTGGAAACACATCCGGACGTCAAACCCGATCGAAAGCACCTTTGCCACCGTCCGGCATCGCACCAAACGAACCAAGGGGTGCCTCAGCCGCAAGACCGGTCTGGCCATGGCCTTCAAGCTGATGATGTCGGCGCAGAAGAAGTGGCGCAAGCTCGACGGTCAAAACCGCATGCCCGAGATCATCCAGGGGATTGAGTTCCGCGATGGGATCCGCCAACTTCAAGCTGCCGCCTGATCAAGCGTCACCAACTTTTGCCCATATCTCACTTTTGACGATTTAAAAGCACTGGTCGCATCCGGCGATATAGACACCGTTTTGGTCTGCCTCGTCGACATGCAGGGCCGCCTGTTGGGCAAGCGTTTTCATGCTGGCCACTTTCTGGCCGGTGCATGGGAAGAAACGCATTGTTGCAACTACCTGCTGGCCACTGACCTGGAAATGGCAACGCCTGACGGTTATGCCTCGACCAACTGGGAACGCGGATATGGCGACTATGTAATGAAGCCCGACCTTGCCACCCTTCGCCCTGTGTCGTGGCTTGAGGGTACAGTGATGGTGCTATGTGACGTGTTGGATCACCACACTCACCAAGAGATTTCTCATTCTCCCCGCGCGGTGCTGAAAAAGCAGATAAGGCGGCTTGAGGCGATGGGCTATGACGCCATGATGGCGACCGAGCTTGAGTTTTTCCTGTTTGAGAAAAGCTATGATGAAATCCGCAAAGACAAGTTTCGCGATCTGGAGCCGATTAGCGGCTATAACGAAGACTATCATATCCTGCAGACAACCAAAGAAGAACATGTGATGCGACCAATCCGCAATCATCTGTGGAATGCGGGTATTCCCATCGAGAATTCCAAGGGTGAAGCCGAGGCCGGTCAGGAAGAGCTGAACATCAAGTACGCCGCCGCACTGGACACGGCCGATTATCACACCATCGCCAAGCACGCGATAAAAGAAATCGCTTGGCAACAAGGCCACGCAGCAACTTTCCTGCCAAAATGGCACCATGACCGGGCCGGCTCGTCCAGCCACGTGCACCAGTCACTGTGGAAAAACGGCAAATCACTGTTTTTTGATGAGGCCGACGCGCTTGGCATGAGCACGCTGATGAAACACTACATGGCGGGTCTTTTGAAATACGCTCCCGATTACATCTATTTTCTGGCCCCTTATATCAACAGCTACAAACGGTTCTCCAAAGGCAGCTTTGCACCCACGCGGACCATTTGGTCGGTAGATAACCGCGCTGCCGGATTCAGATTATGCGGCGATGGCACCAAGGCTGTACGTGTCGAATGCCGCATCGGCGGGTCTGATCTGAACCCCTATCTGGCTATGGCCGCGCAGCTGGCCGCCGGAATCAAAGGGATTGAGGAGGAAATACTTCTTGATCCGCCGACTTCCGGAAACGCCTATGACGGCAACACCGGTATGATCCCGCAAACCCTGCGCGACGCGCGCGAAACCCTGAATGGGTCCGAAATGTTGCGCGCGGCAATGGGGGATGACGTGATTGACCACTATACCCGTACAGCCCTGTGGGAAATCGAAGAATTTGACCGCATCGTCACGGATTACGAAGTGGCACGCGGATTTGAAAGAGCTTGATTGAGGGCATTATGACACAAACACTGAAATGTATCTCACCGATTGATGGATCGGTTTTTGCCGAACGTGACGTGCTGTTACGAGACGCAGCAATGGCGATTGCGAAAAAATCACGCGCAGCACAGGCAAACTGGGCAGCCCGCTCTTTGCAGGAACGCATTGACCTCGTGATGGCAGGTGTTGCTGCCGTGGGCGCGATGAATGACGAAATCGTACCGGAATTGGCACATATGATGGGCCGCCCGGTGCGGTATGGTGGTGAATTTGGCGGCTTTAACGAACGCGCCAGCCATATGGCCAAAATTGCCCAAGATGCGCTGGCCGATATCGCCGTAGGCGAGAATGCTACTTTTAAGCGCTATATCAAACGTATCCCGCACGGTGTAGTGTTGGTCGTAGCCCCTTGGAACTACCCCTACATGACGGCGATCAACACAGTGGCCCCGGCCTTGATTGCGGGCAACACTGTGATGCTGAAACATGCCACGCAGACGTTGCTGGTGGGCGAGCGTATGGCGCAGGCCTTCCATTCGGCGGGTATCCCCGAAGACGTGTTTCAGAACGCCTTTCTGGATCATGACACTACATCCGACCTGATAGCGAATCGCGCTTTTGATTTCGTGAACTTCACCGGCTCAGTCGGTGGTGGCAAGGCTATGGAGCGCGCGGCGGCTGGTACGTTCACCGGCATTGGGTTGGAACTGGGCGGCAAAGACCCCGGCTATGTCATGGACGATGCTGAGCTGGATGTGGCGGTGGACACACTGATCGACGGCGCGATGTTCAACTCGGGCCAGTGCTGTTGTGGGATTGAGCGGATTTATGTGCGTGAAAGCCTGTTTGACACCTTTGTGGAAAAGGCAGTGACTATCGTTAACGGCTATAAGCTGGGCAATCCGATGGACCCGGAAACCACAATCGGGCCAATGGCAAATGTCCGGTTTGCAACCGAAGTCCGCGCCCAGATATCCGAGGCGTTGACCGCCGGTGCCAAGGCACACATCGACACAATGCCCGGCGATGATGGTTTTGCGTACCTCACTCCTCAGATTCTTACGGACGTCACCCACGATATGCGGGTGATGCGCGACGAAAGCTTTGGCCCCGTCGTGGGCATCATGCCAGTTAAATCGGATGAAGCAGCAATCGCGCTAATGAACGACAGCAATTTCGGCCTGTAACTGCCCAACTTGTGCTGGCCACCGTCCACCTTGCAGCCCAGCGCAGCACGCTGCATCACGACGTATTCGAGGCCAAAGCCGAAGCCTTCTTCGGTGATGTCCTCGGGGGGCGGCAGTTCAAGCTGTGCCTTCTCGACGCGGAACGCCCATTCCAGTGCTGCCTGCACGCCCAGCGCGCGTTTCACCTTTGTCCCGCCAGCCCGGTCAATCCGTCCCTGCATGCTCATGGCTGCCATCCTTCAAAGAGAGTCATTTGCGCTGGGCCCTCCGGTTCCTCGCTCGGCCGCCAGATCCACGGGCCTGAGGCCATGGGCAGCTGCGAGAGAGCGCCACGCATGTGCCGCTGCCAGTGGGTGAACTCCGTTGCCGAGCAGGCGCAGAGCCCGTGCCCGATGGGCCAGCCCATCAGCCATCCGACGAAGAGCGGATTGAGCCGCCGCCGCGTCCGGGCTTTCAGGATGCGCCGCGAGACGACCCGCCCATGCGAGGCAATCAGATAGGCCCAGAGCGGGCGCGAGATCGGGGCGTGCCGCGAGGATTGCCGCCCATCCGGCGGGGTCCCCTGGTCCGGGTGGGTGAAGCCCTGTTCTGCCCGGTAGTGCAGTATATCCATCCGGGATTTGCCATCGGCGCGGGTCACGCTGGCCGGGCTGCTGCCCTTCCAGTTCTGCGCGGCCGGTGTCGGCCATTGCGCCGCCTGCGCTGGCAGGGGCGTTGTCCCGCCCGAGCCGTAACTCTGCCCCGATCCCCCCTTCGCGCCGTCCGTCGCTTTCGGCGTCGACCAGTTGGTGATGCCCAGCGCCAGCGCCTCGGCCTTGCGGGTGAAGTCGCTGTTGCCCGCCGGGTTGTAGCGGTTGGTGCCGGGATGCAGGCTCATCGGTGTGGGCCAGGATGAAGATGCGCAGCCGCTGGTGCGGCGCGCCAACTTCTGCCGCGCTGAACAGGCCCGCCGCAGGCGTGTAACCCATGTCCCAAAGCTCTCGCAGCACGGTTTCAAGGCCGAGGTTGACGTAGCCGGGGACGTTTTCGAGGAAGACCCATGCGGGACGGCATTCCTCGATGACACGGGCGACGTCTGGCCAGAGGTGGCGGGGATCGTCGGCACCGCCACGTTTTCCGGCGGCGCTGAAGGGCTGGCAGGGATATCCGGCGAGGACGATGTCGAATGCACCGTGAAAGGGCCGGGGATCAATGCTTCGCAGATCATCCCAGATTGGGGCTGGGGCGAAGTATCCTGCAAGCTGGGCGGCGATGAGCACAGTTCGGGGCCAGTCTTCCCATTCGACAAAGGCGCTTGTGTGATAGCCGGGCTCGGCGAGCATGAGGCCCAGATCCAGGCCTCCGCCGCCTGCGCAGAGCGACAATCCGTGCCGGGGACGTGACACCATGCCATTCACCGCGCCCCCCGCTGACGCAGCCTGTCCGCTGTCACCAGTCCGCGCGCCAGCATCGCCTCGCACATCGCGTTGCTGATCATGCCGTTGGGCAGGTATTCGTCGGAGTTGACCTTGGCCGCATAGAACGTTGCCAGCTCATCCGGGCTGGGTGGTGGCTTGCCGTGGGTCTTGCGGCTGCGTTTGGCTTTCTGGCCGCTGGCATTTTCTGCGGCCGCCTGCGCATCGCGTTGGGCGGCGCGTTCCATGAGCCGGTCCAGTGCCTTGGGCCCATCGGGCGGATCGGGGTGTTCGTTCCGGGATTCGGTCGCGACCTCAACGATCCGCTTCTCAGATAACCCGAGGTGATCGATCCATCGCCGCACATGGGTCCGCGCTGGCCAACCCTGCCACCAAGCAGGGAGGCTGGCATTGGCGGCAAAGCCCAGCGCCGAGAGCAGCTCTGCGAAAAACCGATCAAACTCGATTTCGCGCGCAGCCGCGTCCTCCTCCTCCTTTGCTGGTTTACTTAAAGGTTCTCTTACAAGGTTCGTCTCCGGATTCCGGAGATGGCTTTGGGCAAAATCAGGAGATGGCTTTGCCGATAATCCGGAGATGGCTCCATCACCGGAATCAGCAGTTGGGTCGGCGTTCTGTTCTTCCTCCGTTCCGGCAATTCCATCTCCGGTTTTCGGAGTTGGCTCTGGTGGAAACCCATCCTCGAACCCCAGGATGTAGCGCGTTGCTTTGCGCTTGTGGGTGCGCGGATCATAGCTGCGAACCCGGTGGATCAGGCGCAGCTCCTCCAGCCTGGTGAGATGGTTGTTCAGCGCTGAGACCGACATTTCCGCGTCGTCGGCCAATCGTACCTGCGTCGGGAAACAGCCGAAATCCGGATTGTGCCGGTCACAGAGGAACCAAAGCACGATCTTGGTCGCAGGCTTCAACCCGCGTTGCTGGATCGCCCAGACGGTTGCCTTGTGGCTCATGATGCAACCCTCCGCGCTGGGCGGACACGGGTGGTGAATCCATGATCAGCCAACGCGCCCAGCGCGTCGTCGAGCGAGCGCACGAGCGCCCAGCCGAAGCCCTGCGCCAGCACGGCATCGCGAAACGCCTCCTGCGTGGGGCGCAATCGGCCTTTCGGGGCTTTGAGTTCCAGAAACAGAACGCGACCGTCGCAGAGCACCATCAGGTCGGCAAAACCCGCATGCACGCCCATGCCGACCAGAATGGCCTGGCGTTTCGCGCCGCGGGGGCCAGCCACGGACACTTCATTGGCGCAGTGATGGATGATGGCCGTGCGCGGTAGTGGTAACGAAGCGGTGACAGTGTCACCTCGGGGTCTCCCGGCTCGCCGTCACGCAAAATCAGCAGGCCATCAGTCGGGATGCGCTCGGGCAGCACCTCGCCGCGCAGAATTGTGGCGGGCAGCGCCGAGAGCCGCGCGTGCAGCGCGGCGAGGATGGTTTCGCGAGGTGTGGGCATTCTAGCTTTCTCCACGCAAAAATCACTGCCGCGCTAGGTCTCGGTGTGCTAGACCCATCAGAATGGAACAAAGAGTGTGGTCTTATCTATCGAGTCTATCAGATCTGGTTGAGCTTGGTGCTTTTCATCGGAATTTCGAACATTGCACCGCCCCCAACCAGCTCGGCCTGTTTCTCGATAGTTTCCCAGAGCGCCATCAGCCGTTCCATTTGCTTGGTCAGCTTGGCCTTCTGAAGGCCTGGCGCAAGGAAGAAGCCAACCAACTTCGACCCTTTGAACGCCTGTTGTTCGGCCTTGTTCTTGGCAATCCGCCGGTCAGCAGAAATAATGATCCAGTGGCCCTCTGAAGTCAAAGAGGCGATCCACTCGGTGTCTTTTACCCCAGGGCCAAACTTCTGTCTCAAGTGAATTATTTCGTGCTTGCCAGCGAAAAGGGCCGCAAGTGCCTTCGCCATTGCTGGGGGGAGGTTTTCATCAACCATCACCTTCAAGCGGCCAACAGCTCCTGATGGAACCGGACCGCATCCTGTACTACGGACTTGTCGACTTCATACATTGCTGCGACGCGGGAAATGGAGCCCTCGGCCTTCACGGCTTCGGCCAACACAATCGTCGGCACTCCTGAAGCGGACGCTACCGGCTGACCAAAGGATCGGGTTGGGTCCACCACGATACTGTCTTTGCTACGATAGGGCCGCCAGCGCGCGACAATGTCGCCCTCCAGATCCAGATCTTTGAAACTTTGCTCGACCACTTGCTTGAAAACGTACTGTTTCTGCTTGAGGTCAAGCAATTTCGGCTCGCCTGCGGCCTCCAGGCTCTCCAAGAAAATTGTTCGTCCATCGGTCCGGAAACGACCAGACGAAAAAGGTCTATCCGTTTGGATGCACTGTTGAGCATAGTCCATACAGTTCCGAACGGCCTTCAGTCCGATTCCCTTTTCAAGAAACGCCCGCACGAAGCGAAGCTCAATCAGGTCGCGAAAGCTCAGCTCGATGTCATCGTCGATCTTGGGAATGTCCGGCCTCCAAAGTGGAGGAACATGCCGAACTTCGTCATTTTTCTTGTTCTTGTAGTCGTAACCATCCAACCACCGCCGCAAGTTCCGCGGAGGTGCCTTCAAGAGCTTCGCAGCATCGGCCACAGAATATAGGCCAACCCCAATGAACTCGTGGATGGGCGTCTGTTGGTTCATCGTTTCAGTTTGTAGCGAGGCTGTCGCCGAAAGCAACTGGAATGCTGGGACCGGGCGATCCTGCTAACTGGACCAGAAGCCAGAACGCGGCTAAGTTTTGCGCCCTTGTCGACCAGCCGCCACCCAATTCGCCACGATCAACCCCGGCACGGCGTCATGCGCCCGCGCTGCATCCCGCGCCAGATTGAGCCGCTTGGGCAGCTTCACCTGTGGGACCAGTAGAAAGATCGGCGCGGTGACCTTCCCGCGTCCGGTTTTGGAACGCGACACTACCGCCTGGCCCTTCGTGTTCAGCCGCCCCTCAGCCACCAGCAGGCTCGGACCCGTCCGGCGATAGACGAACCGCAGACGCAAACCGCGCCGCCGTTCCCATTCGCCGGGGGTGATCCGGCCGCCGCGCGTCGATTTCCCTGCAGCGGGCAACGGAATTGCCAGCCAGAAGTTATCCGTCTTGGTCAAGGGGCGGTTTCGGTCCATTTTCGGTCAGGTCACCCAGACGTCGCGTTCCTGCCGTGCGAGGCGAAACACCAGCGTCTCGGCCCGGGCCCGATCCACCAGCGTGCCCTTCTTCTTCTGGATCGCCAGTTGGCGTTCCTGCGCCTGGTAGACGGTCAGCGCGGTGCGGGCCTTGAGGTAGGAGGAGCTGTCGGCTGGCCCCGAGAAGCCGCTGTCGCCGCCGGTGCTGCGCCGCTGCTGGTCCGGATCGGTCATCTCGGCGCGGCGCACATCCGAGGCGGCGGCGTTGATCGACCCGTCGCTGTAAACTGCTAGCCGCCCGGCTTTGCGCGCCTTCTGAATGGCCCCGCGCGACAGACCGGAATGGGCGGAATACTCGCGCTCGGACATGCCTTCCATGGTGCTGCTTGCCACGATTAAAGCAATGATATTGCTTGGTATTCAGTTGATTACACTCGCCCGCAGAGCGATTCTGATTGCACGAAATCGATGCAACTCACCCCCTCCGGAGGCCAAACCATGACCCGCCTGAACCCGATCACCACACCCCGTCACCAGCTTCGCGCCGAGAAGGCCCGGCGTAACAAGGAAGCCGCCCTGAACGTGTTCACCGGCAAGAAGGCCGAAATCGACACGATGCTGGAGCGCCTGCAAGCCCTGAGCGACGACCATTTCGGGACCAACCCCGACGAGATCAATTGGGGAAATGTCGGCACTCTCGAGCATTACGCGAGCCTCCTCAAGCGCATCACCGACAGCGCTTTCGAGGAGGGTGAACACGCCGATTGAGGCGCGCGCGCGAAGGCGCGGCCCGTCTATGCGGCGGGCTTTACTCGGTAGAAGGGCTGGCACCGGCGCTGGCCCTCGGAAACCGGAGGACCACATGACCAAACTCACCGATACGCAGTCCCTCATCCTCAGCGCCGGAGCCCAGCGCCCCGACAACATTGCCATGCCGCTGCCCAAAGGACTGCACGGTGCCGCCGCAAAAAAGGTCGTCACCATGATGATCGGACGCGGCTGGCTCGAGGAGGTCGACGCCAATATCCGCAATGGCGAACCGCTCTGGCGGGAAACTGGTGACGGCCACGGTACCACATTGGTGGTCACAGATGCGGGGCTGCTGGCCATCGGGATCGAGCCGGTCGTGGTCAGGACAGTAGCCTCGATCCGCGAGCACGCGAAGGCGGAACCCGGTGCGAAAGCACCGAAGCCCCGCTCGGGCACGAAACAGGCAATGCTGATCGAGATGCTACGCGCCCCGGAAGGTGCCACTATGGAGGCGATCATGGCCGCCACCGGGTGGCAGGCCCACACCGTGAGAGGTGCCATGTCGGGGGCCTTGGGCAAGAAGCTGGGGCTGGTCGTGACCTCGGCGAAGGAAGATGATCGCGGGCGGGTCTATCGTATCCGCTGAACGTCGAACGCGGTGGGCGGTATCGGCGAGGGGAGATCGAAAGCCTCACCGATGCGATTTGTCATGATCCTGAAGTTCAGCTGACATCCTGAATGCTGCCCGCGCTGCGTCCGTCAACCCGAACCTCGTCACATAATCTGCCAGTGCATCTTCGAGCTGCGCGATGCAGGCCTGCAATCTGGCTCGTTCGTCGTCAGGGGACTTCCCGTCTGCGCCAGTCTTCATCTGCGCCTCCCGACACGAGTGGACCCTCACCCTACCTTGCATGCCGTCGATGGTAAACGATCAGGACAGGCGGGCGTTGGTGCTGACGGGACCAGCATCGCCGCTTGCAAGTGCCGCCTTCTTTCCTGTCGCCAACTCCCACCGCCGCACGGCCACATCGCAATAGACCGGGTCCAGTTCCATCGCGAAACACCTTCGCCCAGCGCGTTCGGCAGCGATCAACTGGGTGCCGGAGCCGCAGAACGGCTCGTATATCAGATCGCCGGGATCGCTGAACGCCGTCAGCACTGCCTCGACCAGCGCCACAGGGAACACCGCCGGGTGCGACCCCGCTGCGCCCAGCCCGCCCTTGTGGCGCATGATGCGGAAAACGCTGTCGGGGATGCGGTGGCTTTGGATCGCATTGCCGGTGCCGGTCTTGGCGTGAACGGTGCCGTCGGCTCCGCGCAGCCCACCGCCGCCAAGGGTCTCGCCCGCGTGCTTGGACGGGACCGTCTTGTGCGGTTTGCGGGGCGCGCGGTTGAAGTGGAAAATGAACTCGTGCGACGGGGCCAGGCGGCCTTGCCAGTCGCCCGGCAGGCCCGGACCCTGATCCCACACATACCAGCCAAAGCGTCGCCAGCCAGAGCTGCGCATCCATTCGACCCATCCTTCCCAATAGGGCTGCCATTCGCCATCGCGGTGGACCAGCCCTAGGTTGACCAGCAGTTGCGCGTCAGCCGTGACCGGGGCCGCGGAAAACACGCCCTGCATCAGCGCATCCCAATCCCCGACCTTTTCCTTGGCCGCGCCGTAGTCGCGCTGTTGGGCGTAAGGCGGCGAGGTGAACATCAGCGTCGCTTGCTCGCCCTGCATCAGCTTGGCGACGACGTCCGGATCGGTGGCATCGCCACAGCACAGCCGATGCTTGCCCAGCACCCAGATATCGCCCGGCTTGGTGATCGGCTCGGCAGCCGGTTCGGGGATGGCGTCGGCGGCACCGTCAGAGATCTCCGTGCGGTCGTCGGCATCGGCCAGCAGCGCGTCCAGCTCATCCTCGGGGATCCCGATCAGCCCGAGGTCGAAATCCTCGGCCAGCAGCGCCTGCAGTTCCTGCATGAGCAGCGCCTCGTCCCAGCCACCCAACTCGGTCAGTTTGTTGTCGGCGATGCGATACGCCCGGCGCTGCGCCTCGGTCAGATGACCCAGCACGATCACCGGGGCCTCGGGCAGTCCGAGCTGGGCGGCAGCCAGGACACGGCCGTGCCCGGCGATCAGCTCGCCGTCGGCGGCGACCAGCACCGGCACGGTCCAGCCGAACTCGGCCATGCTGGCGGCAATCTTTGCCACTTGGTCAGCGTCATGGGTTTTGGCGTTGCGGGCATAGGGGCGGAGCCGGTCAATCGGCCAGTGCTCGATCCGGCCCGGCAGAATTGGCGCGTTCATGAAGCCAGCCTCTTGGCCGTCAGGTCGGCGAAGGTCTCGCCGGTTTCCCCCAGCACGGCATTTGCACCGGTGAACTGCTGCCAGCGATCGATGGCGACATCGACGTAAGCCGGGTTCAATTCGATTCCGAAGCAGACCCGCCCTGTGGTTTCCGCCGCGATCAGCGTGGTGCCGGATCCCATGAAGGGTTCAAACACCGCCTGGCCGGGGCTGGAATTGTTCAGGATCGGGCGGCGCATGCATTCGACTGGCTTCTGGGTGCCGTGAACAGTGGCGGTGTCCTGGTCTTTGCCGGAAATGTGCCACAGCGTCGTTTGCTTCCGGTCGCCCGCCCAATGTCCCTTGCCGGTCTTCTTCACGGCATACCAGCAGGGTTCGTGCTGCCAGTGGTAATCGCCTCGGCTCAATACAAGCCGGTCTTTGGCCCAGATGATCTGCGACCGCACGTTGAAACCGGCCGCGACGAGGCTTTCGGCCACGGTCGCAGCGTGCAGCGCGCCATGCCAGACATAGGCGACGTCGCCGGGGAACAGCGCCCAAGCCTCGCGCCAATCGGCCCGGTCGTCGTTCAGCACCTTGCCGGTGCGTTTGGTCTTCGCCGCCCCTGCCTGGTTGCGCCAGCTTGGGTCATATTCCACGCCATAGGGCGGGTCCGTGACCATCAGCAGCGGCGTCACATCGCCCAGCAGCCGCCCGACCACATCGGCGGACGTGCTGTCGCCGCAGATCAGCCGGTGTGATCCGAGTTGCCAGAGATCGCCCGCAACCGAAACCGGCGTGACCGGCGGTTCGGGAATGTCATCCTCACCCTCGACAGCACCACCTTCAGGTTGATCCGGATCCTGCAGCAGCGCGTCCAGATCCTCGTCGGTGATCCCCAGCAGTGACAGGTCGAAATCCTCAGCCAGTAACCCGGCGACCTCGTCGCGCAGCATAGCCTCGTCCCATTCGCCCAACTCGGTCAGTTTGTTGTCCGCGATGCGGTAAGCCCGGCGCTCGGCTTCATCCAGGTGGCCAAGCCGGATCACCGGCACGTCCTTCAGGCCCAGCATCGTCGCGGCCAGCACCCGGCCATGGCCCGCGATCAGCTCACCGTCGTCCGCCACCATGCAGGGTACGGTCCAGCCGAACTTCGCCATGCTGGCGGCGATCTTCGCCACCTGGTCGTCGCCGTGGATCTTGGCATTGCGAGCATAGGGCCGCAGCCGATCAATCGGCCACGTCTCGATCTCGCCTGGCGCGAAGACAAGGTCCATGGGGTGGTTCTCATTTTGGCAGGGCGGACATGCCGGTGCGCGCGGCCAAGACCGGCAGCGGCAGAATCGGGATCCACGATGTGAGGAAAAACGAAAGCGCCCGAGAGGGGTTTCCTCCGGGCGCTATCCTTCGATGATCAATAGGTAGGTCAAGGGGGGGCAGCTTTGTCAAACGAAAAACGGAAGTGGATTCAAAGGCTTCTCCGCGGCTGGCTTCCGCTGGCTGGCTTCCGGCGCGGTGGCTTCCACGGGGTGGATTTTACTATTTTTGTCAAGAATCCACCTTGAGAGGATAATCCGCCGTCGTAACTGTCTGTTATATTTACGTTTAATTACAGGCGTATCTCGGGGTGGCTTCCAAGTGGATTCCCCGGTGAAGAAGCCAGGCGCTAGCGAAATGCCGCGCTGCGCCCCCCCGTATACGTTTCGGGGCGGGGAGGAACCATGCCAAGGGGGGGCTGAGGCGCTGAACCCCATCGCCCAGCGTCTTGGCGTCAAGCGCCGGGCCGATTGTCCAAGTTTTTGTTGAGGACCTGCTCAATGTTCTGGCTCCAGGCAGCCTTGAACGCTGGATCAGACGCAAACAGCTTATAAAGTTCCAGCTCGTCTTTCCGCCGTTTCAGCATCACGTCCTGCAGCATCTTTTCCAGTGCGAGGCCACGGTTGTAAGGGTCAGCATTAGCCTCATACTTTGCAGGGTAATCCGGGTGAGCACGGATGCTATTGACGATATTGACGAACTTGACCCGCTGCTCCTCGGGCGTCGCACTCCATCCCTGAAACCACCGCTCGTTGAAGCTGCGAATGATTTCATCCAGCGGGTCCGTTTCCGGGTCGCCGTCGCGGTTGCCGCGTGGGTTGGGGTTCTGAGGCGTCAGTTCTGTGTCCGATGCATCCAGCCCGATTTCGTGGTTCAGTTTGGTGCGCTCCAAGCCATAGGACGAGAGATCAACGGCCTCCAGAAGCTCGTCGAGCATGTCTTGATCGGGATCCTTGATCTTGAGCTTGGGGATCAGGAACTTCAGCAGCCAGAACAGTTTCTCCCATTCGAGAATCTCAAACGGGATAATTGACGCCATCTGTCCGTAGATCTTCACGAACTGCTTGGCCTTGATCTTGAAGTCGATTTTGTCCGGGTCGGGCAACTCCAGTTCCGAGTTGAAGCGATTGGCCGCGATATCGATGATCGGGCTTAAGGTTTGGGCATCCTCACCAGCAAAATACCGTGAGACGAAGTCTTCGACCTCCTGCCATTCGTAAACGCCGACCTCATCCAGTGCGTCCTTCAACTCGTGCAACACGTTGACGTCGGTCGCGTCGGACAACGTGGTCACGGTGTAGAACGGATCGAATGCGGTCTTGATGTCATCGACGCTGTTGAAGAAGTCGAGGATGAACAGGTCTTCCGTCCGCTTGCCCAGCTTCGGAGCAGAACGGTTCAACCGCGACAGCGCCTGCACCGCCAGCACGAACTGCAGCTTCTTGTCCACGTACATGGCGGTCAGCTTGGGCTGGTCGAACCCCGTCAGATACTTGTTGGCGACGATCAGCAACCGGTAGTCGTCGGAGTCGAATTTCTCCCGCGTTTCGCTTTCGGGAAAACCGTTCATCTCGGCTTCTGAGTATTTTATGCCGTCGACGGTCTTCTCGCCCGAAAAGGCGATCAGTGCCTTGAACGGGCCTCCTTGAGCATCGAGCAGCTTGGTCACCGCCTTGTAGTAACGGATCGCGGCTTCGATGTTCTGGGTGACGATCATTCCCTTGGCCTTGCCGCGCAGCTTCTTGGTGTTCACGACCTGCGGGATGAAGTGGTCCAGCATGATCTCGGCCTTAGTGTTGATCGTGTGCTGGCTGCGCTCGACATGGGCGCGCAGCTTCTTCTGGGCCTTCTTGGTGTCGAAACGCGGGTTTTCCTCCACCGACTTCTGGATTTCGTAATAGCTTTTGTAGCTCGTATAATTGGCCAGCACGTTCAGGATGAAGCCTTCCTCGATGGCCTGCTTCATGCTGTAGAGGTGAAACGGCTTGAAGCTGCCGTCGGGCTGCCGCTCGCCGAATTTCTCCAGCGTTGTGCCCTTGGGCGTGGCGGTGAACGCCAGATAGGATGCGTTGCCGCGCATCTTGCGCGATTGCATTGCGGCCAGGATGCGGTCTTGCGGATCATCTTCGTCCGGGTCCACGTCACCCGCGCCCATCGCGCGGTTCATGTTGTCGTGTGCTTGCCCGCTCTGGCCGCTGTGGGCCTCGTCGATGATCACCGCAAACCGCTTGTCGCTCAGGTCCGAAATGCCGTCGATGATGAACGGAAACTTCTGGATCGTCGTGATGATGATCTTCTTGCCGTTCTCCAGCGCCGCTTTCAGATCGGCCGACCGCATGGCCGGGGCGACGATGTTCTTGACCTCGGAGAAATCCCTGATGTTGTCGCGCAGCTGTTTGTCCAGCAGGCGTCGATCCGTCACCACGATGACGGAGTCAAACAGCGGCTGGTCCAGACCCTTGGCCCCAGGCAAGCCTGCGCTGTCGGGATAGGTTTCGATCAGCTGATAAGCCGCCCAGGTGATCGAGTTCGATTTGCCCGACCCCGCCGAATGCTGGATCAGATAGCTGTGGCCGACGCCATTGCGCGCGGCGTGGTCGAGCAGACGGCGCACCACGTCCAATTGCTGATAGCGTGGGAAGATCAGCGATTTTTTGGGCAGGGGATCGTTTGCCTTGCCCTCCAGCAGAACGAAATGCTGGATGATGCCCGCAAGGCTGGCAGGCATGAACACCTCTTCCCACAGATAGGCCGATCTGTGGCCGGTCGGGTTGGGTGGATTGCCCTCACCGTTGTTGTGGCCCTTGTTGAACGGCAGAAAGAAGGTGGAGGGCCCGGCCAGCTTGGTGGCCATGAACACTTCGTCGGTGTCCACCGCCATATGCACCAGCGCGCGGCCGAATTGCAGCAGGGGTTGGGTGTTGTCGCGTTTTTCCCGATATTGCTTTTGACCGTGAAAGCGGGCGGTCTGGCCAGTCCAGGCGTTCTTTAGCTCGACGGTGATCAGGGCCAGGCCGTTCAGGAACAGCACCATGTCGATCTCTTCGCCCGGATTGCTCTGGGAATAGCGGACCTGGCGGGTGATGCTGAAGGCATTGGCGGCGAAGTTTTCGTGCACGCGGGCGGCAGAGCTGGCCAGCGGTGCGGGGTACATCAGATCGAACCGCGCGTCATCGACCGACAGGCCCTTTTTCAGCAGATGCAGCAAGCCGTCCTTCTTGATCAGCCTGTCAAAGCGTTCGAGGATTTTGGCCTGCCAATCGCCGGGATTGCGGTCGCGCAGCTTGGCCAGTTCCTTTCCTTGGGTGGTTTCCAGAAACTGCCAGAAGATCGCGGTGTCGAGCGCATATCTGGCATCAAAATCACCGGGCTGGCCGATGCGATAGGGGGCAGAACCCGGCAGTGCGGGCTGGCCCGCAAGCTCTTCGGTGGTGTGGCCGGTCAAATGTTTCTGAATGGCCTGTTCCAGCGCGATTTCCCTGGTATTGCTGACCATGTGACCCCCTAGACGACCTTGATCTTGCCGGTGACGGCCGCGTTGATCAGGCTGGCCTTGTATTCTTTGAGTGCGGCGATCTGGTCTTGCTTAATCGAGATGGCTTCACCGACGCGCGCATTCAATCCATCGCAATAAACCGAAATCTCTGGTTGTTCATCAACCGGGGGCAATACGACAAACATTCTGCCGAGGTGGGACGGGCCATAATGTGCAATCGTGCTACCAGCTTTTAGAAGCTCGACCTGGACGTTGAACAAATCTGAAGAGAGGAAATGCTCGAGATATCTTTTCTCAATGCTTGCGCGCTTAATTTTCAGCTTTATCAGGCCTGTGTAGAGAATAGCCCCTGCCGCCTCTGGGCCAACTTCTGAGACAAAACCTGTCGACGCGCTGCCGCTGATGACAAGGTCGCCCTCGGACAGTTTGAAGTGATCCCATTTTCGGCGAACTTTAGCAGTCGATAAGAAATTGCAGCCTTCCAGGGTCACTTGACGGCCACGAACGCCTGAAATCCGGATCAATGGCACGCCGCTGTCGTGAAAATCGACAGCCATGATACCGGGGCCTTCTTGGACCTCTATTTCTTTGGTGAATCGCTTCACCTCCCAATGCGCTGGGATTTGGCCGATCCAGTCGATGCCGCTGTCCTTCATCGGGGCGGCGGGGTTCAGGCCGCGGGTAACGGCATGCTGGATCAGGATCTGCCGCCGCTCGCGCAAAAGGGCGATCTGCGCCTCCTTGATCCGCACCGCCTCCTCCACCCCCGCGCATTTCCCATCCAGAAACTCCGCAATGGCGCGCTGTTCGTCTGGGGATGGGATAGGCAATTTCAGGTATTTGAAATCCAGATATGACAGGTTTTGGCGTAGGCCCGAACCCAAGGCATAAAAGACCTTCTTCACGTCGTAAGAATGAAGCAGATAATGCAGGAAAACTTGGTTGATCTGCGCCTTCGGTCGCAGGTTTATGTAAGCGGACGTGATGATGCCGACGTCTTTCGCTAGTCCGGTTCGAAGGCTCGTCATATCGTTCTGCAAATCAGTGCCACGAATGATGATGTCACCGGGCTGGACGATCTGATAGGTTTCGAAGCTTTCGGGAACCAGCCCGGTCAGCTTGTCCTCGTCCTTCACGATAACGCGACCATAGCTGAGAGACAGCACGGTGTTTTGCTTCATACGCGTGTTTTTTTCCCGGTTTTCGTAGACGCACTGGCGGCCGGGCTCGACTTGCCATTCGCTAGGGACATCGCCGATCCACTCAACGCCGCTGTCCTTATAGCTGCCATAGGTCGGATACGCCGCCAAACTCATTCTGCTGGCTCCAGCTTGGTAGCGATCTCGACCCCAAGAATATCTGCCATCAGCCCGTCAGCCTTTTCCTCCAGCGCAAGAATATCCTGCGTCACGGCATCCAGGCTGCGCAGCGGCTTGTGGCGGTAGAAGTATTTGTTGAAGCTGATCTCGTACCCGATCTTCACCGTATCCAGGTTAATCCAGGCCTCGGCCACATGCGGCTGCACCTCGGCGCGGAAATAGCGGTGGATGCTGTCTTTCAGCGGCACTGCCTCGCTATCGCGCAAGTCACTGCTGGTCTCATAGGTCAGGAAATTGCCGTCGGGCTGGCGATAAAGACCAAAATCAGCAAGCTCCTCCAAGTCACAGCCCAACCGGGCCGTGATCGCCTTCAGCTCAGACGCGCTGAGTTTGCGGGATTTGTCGACGACCTTCTCCGCATCCTCGGCATACCAGCTGACCGCGTTCAGGATCGCGTTCCGCTCAGTAGCGGATAGCTTGATCTTGCGGGCCTTCAGGATCTTGGCCACCTTATCGCGAAAGGCGTTGAAATCGGCGGTCTCTTCGGTGCCGACAGCCTGCATCAGCTGCATGCCCACCGCGACCAGATCGCGCAGACGGACCCAGAGCGCCGTATCGACCAGCTTGCCGCGCTGTTTGGCGTTCAGGGTGATGTCCTGTTCCTCGCACCAGGTTTGGATCGCCTTGGCCTGCGATTTCAGAAAACCGGGCTGATAGACCTCCTCACCATGCTCGGCCCAAAGATGCGCCATCGGTTCGCGCAGGGATTTGTCGAACCGCAGCGTTTCCAACCGTTCCGCGCTGAATTGGGCGCGGCGACGGTCGGGGCGTTCGATGGTGACCTTGTGATAGCCGAAATCGGTGTTGTCGAAGATCTGCACGGCAATGCCTGTCGGATCACCGTTCCCGTCGATCCGGCGCTCGACCGGTTGGAAGGCGAGATGCGCGGCGACGATTTCGTCGATATGTTGAGGCGCGAATTCGCAGTTCTTGTCGCCAAGGTTCTTGCGCAGCTTGCGGAACAGCAGGTTAGCGTCGATCAGCTGGACCTTGCCGCGGCGCGTCTCGGGCTTGGCGTTGGTCAGAAGCCAGATGTAGGTGGTGATGCCGGTGTTGTAGAACAGGTTGTTGGGCAGCTGGATGATCGTATCCAGCATGTCGTTTTCGATGATATGGCGGCGAATGTTGGATTCGCCACTGCCCGCGTCGCCGGTGAACAGGCTGGAGCCGTTATGCACCGACGCAATGCGCGCACCGATGGGGCTGTCCTTGGTGGACTTCATCTTGCCCACCATTTCCATCAGGAACAGCAGTTGGCCGTCGCTGGAGCGCGGGGTGGCGTCCAAGGTTTCGGTTTTGCCCCAGTAATCGTTGAGATCGACCTTGAAGCGGGGGTCGATGACATCCTTGCCGTCCTTGATGTGTTTCAGCTCGCTGTTCCAGCTTTTGCCGTAGGGCGGGTTGGACAGCATGAAGTCGAAACGATGTGCGGCGAATTCGTCGGTGGACAGGGTCGAGCCGACCTTGATGTTCTCGGGATTGTTGCCCTTGATCATCATGTCGGATTTGCAGATGGCATAGGTTTCGTCGTTGATTTCCTTGCCATAAAGGTAGACGTCGCCGGTCGCCTTGATCTGGCCCTCGGGGTCGATGATGTAGTTTTGCGATTCCGTCAGCATGCCGCCACTGCCGCAGGCGGGGTCGTAGATGGTCATGACGGGGGGCAGCCGGTCCCGGATCGGATCGAAGACCAGGTGGGTCATCAGGTGGATCACCTCACGCGGTGTGAAGTGTTCGCCCGCCTCTTCGTTGTTTTCCTCGTTGAATTTGCGGATCAGTTCTTCGAACACATATCCCATACCAAGGTTGCTGAGGCCGGGCATGGCATTGCCTTCGGGATCCTCGAGCAGGTGCGGCGTCAGGTTGATGTACGGCGAGATGAACTTTTCCAGCACGTCCAGCAGGACCTGCTTGTCGGCCATGTGGCGCATCTGTTCCAGTAGCTTGAATCGCTGGATGATCTCTTTGACGTTGTCGCTGAACCCGCCCAGGTAGTCTTCCACGTTGGCCAACAGGATCTGCTGGTTGTTGGTGGCGGTGGCGTGAAGCTGTTTCAACGTCCATTTGCTGGTGTTGAAAAATACGTAACCGGAGGCCGCCTTGAGTGGGGCATCGTCCAGTTCGATCGCCTTCATTTCGTCCTTCTGAAAGCGGACCTCCTCTAGAACCTCGGCTTTCGTGGGTTCCAGAAGGGTATCGAGGCGACGCAGCACGACCATCGGCAAGATGACATCACGGTATTTCCCCCGGACATAAACGTCGCGAAGGCAGTCGTCAGCGATAGACCATATGAAAGAGACGAGCCTGTTGTGAGCAATTTGGTTCATGAGCGAGTTTTGCAGTCCTGATGAGATGCTAGATCAGTTGATGGCGGCATTTTATTGAATGAATTGAGCTTTTTTACGGCCGTAGCCGATCTAATCGTAGTGGTGAGTAGGCTGCACTGCAACGTCTGATCATTCCGGTTCAATGCTAATGGACCCCAATGGTCTCTCCAGTATCCAGCCTCTTAACATAATCGACCGCGCTCCCATTCCAGTGATAAGCGAAATGCGCCCCCTGTGCGGGGATCGGAACCACATCCGGCCAGAATGCGGCGATGCAGTTGCCGCCCGCAAACCTCACACTGGGCCAGGTTATGCCGTCGGAGCCCGCCGCGCGGCGCTGGGCACCGAAGACCTGAGAGGCGGCATAGTCATCCGGGTGCAGCAGGTCATCCATCCCGGAGACATCGTCAAATTCGGCATCGACAGACCCGATCAGCTCGCGGAACTGCGATGTCCAGCCGGGGGCTTCATCCGTAACCAGCATGGTTTTCGTGTGGTGGTGGATGGTTTCGGCAATCGCCACCTCGGTGCTGTCGCCCGCGTAGTACAGGCCAAACGTCCCATCGGTGAACCGTCCCGGCCGCAAAGGCGAGCAGTGAACAAAGGGGGCCCATGACCCAGCTTGCGCCGGTTCCTGTGATGCGTCGGTCCTCGGGGACCTTTGCGAGATCGCCGATGCTGTCACGGATACGCGGGTTGAACTTGGCCTCGGTACGAGGCCAGCGCCTCCCAATCGGCAGGGTCGGCAATGTCCTCGAACAGGTCAATCGGCGGATAGATCGAGCGGATGATCCGGGCTGTGCGCGGCCAGACCACGCGGCGCACCGGCGCTGTCACCATGCACCACGCTCGGCGTCCAGATAGCTGCGCAGATCGATCAGATCAGTGATCTCGCCACGCATCATGACGTCGAGCGCGCTTTGGCCGTTGAAGGCCGCGTTCGGCTTTCTGATCCAGGCATAGCCGCGCGCGGGATCGCTGAAGAGATAGCGCAGGCCCTTGTGAATCCCCATCAGGATGGCCATGCGCGCCCGCAGATCGCGGTCGATCCGGCCGATGCTGCCGTCCTTCCAGCGCGCCCATGTGCGCTGGGCCATATCACCCAGCAGCGTGCGGGCCTCGATATCGCTGAGCTGCCAGGCGCGGAACAGGTTCACGGTGGTGCGCGCGAGGGCGGCCGCCTCCTCGTCCGTGATGGCGGGAAGGTCCGGGCGGGACGCGGTGGGTTCGATTGTGGCAAACTGCATGGTAAATCTCCTGTGACACAAATATATAGATTATATGCCATTTGACAAGATGCCGTTTCCAGAGAGGCCGCTGCTACAATCACCGCCATGGCTGCACCTTCGGCATTGCCGCCGTCACCTCAACATCGCGTAACATCCGCCCCACCACCAGCCCGTCGCGCACCCAATCCAACGCCTGCCACCAATCCTCATAGCCGCGCCGGGCGGAGGTGATCTGCTCGGGGTGCACTGCCAGGTGACGGGGCAGACCAGCACCTCCACTGTCCGCCATTTGCCCTGGGTCAGCACCCGTTCGGTGCCCACAACTTCCGTCACGGCCCGAATGCCATGCTGATTTTGCCGCGTTTCCACCGGAACGCAGCGCGGCACGACACCGGGCATCCAGTCCGGCGTCAGTCCGGCGCGGGCCAGTTCCGCCACGCGGATGGCCATGCGGATGCCGCCCAGCGCGTCGGGCATTCCGGCGACGATGGCGGCGATGACCTCGGCATCTGCATGGGTGTAACTTCCCATCTTGTGCTGGCCACCATCCACTTTGCAGCCCAGCGCGGCACGCTGCATCAAGACGTACTCCAGACCAAACCCATAGCCTTCCTCGACCACATCCTTCGGCGGTGGCAGTTCCAGCTGTGCCTTTTCCACCCGGAACGCCCATTCCAGCGCCGCCTGCACGCCCAGCGCGCGTTTCACCTTTGTCCCGCCAGCCCGGGCAATCCGTCCCTGCATGCTCATGGCAGCCATCCTTCAAAGAGAGTCATCTGCGCTGGGCCCTCCGGCTCTTGGCTCGGTCGCCAGATCCAAGGGCCCGAGGCCATGGGCAGCCGCGAGAGAGCGCCACGCATGCGCTGCTGCCAGCGGGTGAACTCCGTTGCCGAGCAGGCGCAGAGCGCGTGCCCGATGGGCCAGCCCATCAGCCATCCGACGAAGAGCGGATTGAGCCGCCGCCGCGCCCGGGCTTTCAGGATCCGCCGCGATACGACCCGCCCATGCGAGGCAATCATTGAAGCCCAGAGCGGGCGCGAGATCGGGGCGTGCAGCGAGGACCGCCCATGCGGCGGGGTCGCCGGGTCCGGGTGGGTGAAGCCCTGTTCCGCGCGATAGTGCAGGATATCCATCCGGGACTTGCCATCGGACCGCGTGATGCTGGCGGGACTGCTGCCCTTCCAGTTCTGCGCCGCCGGTGTTGGCCATTGCAGCGCCTGCGCACTCAGCTTGGGCTCGCCCCGGCTGTTGATCTTGCCGCGTAGCCGGTCGACCTGATCGTCCGCCACCGGCGTCTGCCATTGTGCCGCCTGCGCTGGCAGGGGAGGCATCCCGCCCGAGCCATAGCTCTGGCCGGGCCCACCCTTCGCTCCGTCCGTCGCCTTCGGCGTCGACCAGTTGGTGATGCCCAGCGCCAGCGCTTCCGCCTTGCGGGTGAAATCGCTGTTCCCCGCCGGATTGTAGCGGGCAGTGCCGGGATGCAGGCTCATCGGTGTGGGCCAGGATGAAGATGCGGAGCCGCTGGTGCGGCGCGCCGACTTCTGCCGCGCTGAACAGGCCCGCCGCAGGCGTGTAGCCCATCTCCCAAAGCTCTCGCAGCACGGTTTCAAGGCCGAGGCTGACATGGCCGGGGACGTTTTCGAGAAAGACCCATGCGGGACGGCATTCCCTGATAACACGGGCGACCTCGGGCCAGAGGTGGCGGGGATCATCGGCCCCGCCGCGCTTTCCGGCGGCGCTGAAGGGCTGGCAGGGATACCCGGCGAGCACGGTGTCAAAAGCACCGCGGAGCGGCCGGGCATCGAAGCTGCGCAGATCATCCCAGATTGGCGCCGGGGCAAAATACCCAGCGCGCTGGGCGGCGATGAGCACGGCGCGCGGCCACTCCTCCCATTCGACAAAGGCGCGGGTGTGATATCCGGGCTCGGCGAGCATGAGGCCCAGATCCAGGCCTCCGCCGCCTGCGCAGAGGGACAACCCGTGCCGGGGACGTGACACCATGCCATTCACCGCACCCCCCGTTGCCGAAGCCGCTCTGCCGTGACCAGCCCGCGTTCCAGCATCGCCGCGCACATGGCGCTGCTGATCATGCCATTGGGGGAGGTATGCTTCCGAGTTGACCTTGGCCGCATAGAACGCCGCCAGCTCGTCCGGGCTGGGTGGAGGGCCTACGTCGCGCTTGCGCTGCCGCTTGGTTTTCCAGCCGCTGGCATTTGCCGCAGCAGCCTGCGCATCACGCTGGGCGGCGCGTTCCATGAACCGATCCAGCGCCTTGGGGCCATCAGGCGGATTGGGGTGATCGCAGCGGGACTCGGTCGCGACCTCGATGATCCGATCTTCGGAGAGCCCGAGGTCATCGATCCAGCGGCGAACGTGCTGTCGCGCTGGCCAGCCCTGCCACCAGGTCGGGAGGGTCGCATCGGTGGCAAAGCCCAGCGCGCCGAGCAGTTCTGCAAAGAACCGATCAAAATCGGAATCTCGCGCCTGCGCGTCCTCCTCCTCCTTTACTGGTTTCCTTAGTGGTTCTCTTACAAGGTTAGTGTCGCAATTTGAGACACGGGAATCGTCATTTTTGAGACACGGGTTTGCGCCAAACTGAGACACGGGCCCGTGTTCTGAAACGAGACACGGGTTCGGGTCTGTCTCGAGCGACAAGCCCTTGTCGATATGCGATTTTTCGGCAAGTGACCCGTGTCTCAAATCCGGACATGGGGTTTCAGCCTCTCCTGCCTCGAAGGGATTGGTTGAATCGCCCTCGGTTTGGCGCGGTCCGCGCGGCGTAAACCCTGGCTCGCAGCCCAGCAGATAGCGGGTGGGGCGCTGCTGCCCGGTCTTGGGGTCTATCACCCTGATCCGGCGAATGAGTCCGCGTGCCTCCAGCCCGTCGAGATGACGGTTCAGCGTTGCCCGGCTGATCTCGCAATCATGCGCCAGCCGCGCCTGCGAGGGAAAGCAGCCATAATCCGGATTGAACCGGTCGCAGAGGTGCCAGAGCACGATCTTGGCTGTGGGCTTCAACCCGCGCTGCTTGATCGCCCAGTTGGTGGCTTCATGGCTCATGGCGACGCCCTCCGCGCTGGAAGCTGCACGCGGCTGGTGAACCCGTGATCGGCCAACGCGCCCAGCGCGTCGTCGAGCGAGCGCACGAGCGCCCAGCCGAAGCCCTGCGCCAGCACGGCGTCGCGAAACACCTCCTGCGATTTGCGTAAGCGGCCCGTCCGGCTTTTGACCTCGAGGAACAGCACGCGGCCGCCGGAAAGCACGATCAGATCGGCGAAGCCGCAATGGACACCCATGCCGACCAGGATCGACTGCCGCCTGGCACCGCGCGGCCCGGCCTCGGTCACCTCATTGGCGCAGTGATGGACGATGGCGTCGCGGGGTAGCACTAAACGCAGGGCCTGGACGATGGCGCGCTGGATCTCGGCTTCCGGTTGGTTGCGCTTGCTCATCGCGACACCTCCGGATCCGGTTGGGGGTCGCCGCGTCCGGGATGCCTGGCATCGAGCACGACCAACAGGATGCGCGCATCCTCGCGTTCCTGCGGTGTTTCGCCATGGCGGATCAGCACATTGCAGGCGAGCCGGATCAGGTGGTCGGAATGGTGGGCCACGTCGGCCACGACAGCGCGAGCTTCGCGCCGCCGCTCGTCGATCCAGTCCGCGCGCGCCGCGTCCCGCGCGTGGGGTCCGCGAACGGGGGTGGGCGCGTTCATCGCCGACCTCCTGCCGTTTTGGCACGCGGCATCTCCTGCGCGGCCAGCCAGTCCTCCACCGCGCGGCGCCGATAGAGCACCATGCGCCCCGCCCGCACGCAGGGCGGCCCGACCCGCCGGGCTTCCCATCGCCCTAGGGTGTCGACCGTCACGCCCAGCGCATCGGCCAGATCCTTGCGGCTGATCCAGCCCGACAGCAGGGCTGTGGCGGTCGTCTCCGGTTCAGTCTGTGATTGAATCATCTCTGCCTCCTGTTCGCCGCCCGGCGTGGGCGGATGTCGTCAGACAGCGAGAACAGATCGGCAGGGGTGGCGGGGTGGCGCAGGGTGGCGCTCATTTGCCAGCATCGATGCCACCCCTTGTTTTATTGACGTTTTGCGAGGGGACGATTTGGATCGAAACGAATCAATCAGCAAGTTCAACTGTCAAGAACGGAGTTCGGTTGTGTTCCTGATTTGTTCTGGCGTTCATCCTTAAGGAGAGCGGTTTTGAGAATCAGACGGAGAAGGAGGCGGATATGGATGAGATGGTTATTGATCTGAGATTGATCATTCCCTGCCGCCCCGCCGTCGCGGGTTTTCCGCGCGGCTGATCCCCATTCCCGCCTGCCAGGCCTGAGATCGCCTCAGTCAATGGTGCGGGATGTTGGCCAACGCCAAATAGATAAGAAAGGAGGTGAGGCATGGCATTGCCACCGCGCGTTTATTTCACATTACACGAAGCCTCGGTCCGCTGGGAATGCTCGCTCGCCGACATTGCTGGCTGGGCGTCGGTCGGTCGTTTTAACATCGTCACGGCCATCGGTGGCTTTCCCAACGGCCTGCAGCCACTTTCAGGATTTGGGGCTGTACTGGTCACTGACATTCTCCAAATGTTCCGGCGTTGCGGAACTGGCCCTACCACCTGTCGGCTTTGGCGCGTGCGGCCGCTGGGCCAGGAGGAGTACGTTTCGTTATCGGAACACTCGAGTGGGATCGAGGTCACGCTGGCGGACCTGCTGATCATGGCCGAGGACGTTCGCCGTTTCGAAGCGGATTTCGATCTTCTGCGGCGCCCGGCATCGCACATAGGATCGACCGCGCGCTACGATTGGGATGAGATGTATATCTCGCTCATTCGCCGCGTTCATGAACACGGTGTTCCTGAAACACAGGCCGAGTGGGTCGGAGAAGTGCAGGAATGGTTCGTGAAAAAGTCAGATAGCGGCGAGGTGCCGGATGAGCGGACGATCCGGCGCAAACTCACCCCGATTTGGAAATCGCTGCGCGAGACTTGCTGATCATCAAAACACCGAGGCACGGAAGATCATGCCGTCTTCTGCTCCTCGCCGGAATCATGGACCAGTTTCGGCTTGGGCCGGAATGCGTCGGCCACAGCATCGACGCCCGCGCGCAGTGGCGAATCCATCAGATGGGCGTAGCGCTGTGTCGTCTGCATCTGGCTGTGGCCCAGAAGCTTGCCGATCATTTCCAGCGACGCGCCGCCGCTGACCAGCAGTGAAGCGAAGGTGTGGCGTAGATCATGGATGCGCACATCCGGGATCCCGACCTGCTTCTGGATATTGGCCCAGAAGCGGCGGATTTCCTTCACGGGCTGGCCCGGAACATCGCCGGGAAAAAGCAGTTGGCATCCGCGCGGCACCAGCAACTGGCGCTGGCGCACGATCGCCGCCGCCTCGTCCGAGATTGGAAGGCGGTGGATCTTGCGCTGCTTGGTCATGCTGGCGGGCTTCGACCAGCTCAGATGCTCAAGGTTGAAGTGTTCAAACCGCGCTTGGCGAACCTCGCCGACGCGCGCGCCGGTCAGCATGCACATCCTGATGATGTCAGCCGCGCGGCGGTCCTCAGCCGTCTCCAGCGCCTCGGCCAGCTTGCGGATTTCTTCATGGCTCAAAAAAGCGCTCGCGTGGGTTTTCGATCCGGCGGCGGAAACTCGAGGCCGGATTGTCCTCGCGCCAGCCCCAGCCGACAGCATAGGTGAACATCTTGCGCAGCACCTCGCCGGTCCGGTTGGCGCGCACTGGGGTCGGCTTTGCCCCCTGCAGCTTCCGCGCCCGGTTGTTCGGCTTGGCTTTCGAAGGTCGGGCGCGACCGGCCGCCACCTTGTTCAGCAGCTTTTCCACATCGTAGGGTGTGATCTCTGTCACCAGCCGGTTGCCCCAATCCGGAGCCACCAGCTTGGCCAGCATAGATTTCTGGTCGGAGGCGTTGGTGGGCGAGAGGTGTGGCAGGTGCACTTCCGTGTACCGCTCGATCATGTCCTTGATGCGCGGCGCATCGCGCCCGGTCTCCTTTTGCCCCAGCGGGTCGGCCCCTGCGTCGATCTCGCGCCGCAGTTCTTTTGCCCGCTCCCGCGCGGCCGTGGTCGACCATTCCGGCCAGCGTCCGATGGTCATCCGCCGCTGCCGCCCGGCATGTCGATAATCGATGGTGAAGGCCCGGTTTCCCGAGCGGTAGATGCAGACCGCGAACCCCCGCACATCGGTGTCAAAAATCTGATAGTCCCGCCCCGGCGCTGGCTCGGCCTCGCGCACAGACTTTTCATTCAATCGCAATCGGTTGACCATGCAACTCACCCTCCAGTCGTCATCACATGACGCGTAGATTCGCGCCGCTAGCAAGCGAAGCATGTCGGCCGGGGTGGCGGGGTGGCGCAGGGTGGCAGTGATGTGACGACGGCGTGCCACCCGGAGATGTCTCTAAGGCTCGATGGCGCAAAAGCCGACATTCGCTGCGTCTGCGAATTTTGGCTTTATCGTATTGGGAAGCAGACGTTTGGCGGTACTTGACCCTCTTAACTACAGCGAACAGCACCCTTGAGCTCAAAAGTCCAGGTGCCGCGAAATTAAGTAAAGACCGCGATAAATTGTCTCGATCCCCAACTACCATCAAGGGTTTGAGCGGACTGTTTGAGGAAAGAGTCTTGAGATATCTTGAGGTGCTCGAAAGATGCTGTGTAGAAGTTCGGCGGCGCACCAGCAAAATCGACCAATATCGAGAGGTTGTGTGTCGCGTCGTGATTTCCACTAGGGCTTGCAGGCATCACACAATGCTGTAGCATTGACTTTATAGGCATCCCCGATTAGAACAATAAGAGAACATTTACAGCGTGGCTATTCAAAGAGTTCGAGACCCCGTCCATAATCTTATTGAGTTTGATACTCGTGATGAGCTTGAGCGCGTCGTATGGAAGCTGCTTCAGAGCAGACCGTTTCAACGGCTGCGTAGAGTAAAGCAGTTGGGCTTCTCCGAACTTGTGTATCCAGGCGCAACGCATACGCGGTTTGCTCACAGCATCGGCGTGTTTCATACGGCTAGAGAACTTATGGAGATCGTCAGGAAGAAGACAGATGATCAGGGGTCACGTGAGAAAATCGCCTTGGCTGCTGCCATAGTGCATGATGTGGGTCATGGCCCATTCAGCCACGCTTTTGAAACCGTTGGAAAGCGTCTGAAGTTGAAGCTGGCCGATCATGAAGTTATGAGCGATGAGCTTATTCGAAATGGCGAAATTGCTGAAATTCTGAATGCAGATATCATGGATGGTTTCGCATCAAGTGTTGCTAACATGATTAAGAAAGAAGGTAAGATCACGCTTCACAACTCAGTTGTTTCCAGTCAATTTGACGCAGACCGTCTTGATTACATGCAGCGTGATCGGATGATGACAGGAAGTGAACATGCTGCCATTGATCTGACTTGGTTGTTGGCCAATCTCGACATTGGTGAAGTGACAACTGGCGTTGACGATATGGCTGTTGGTTCAGTACCGACCTTCGTAATCGGCCCGAAGGCGATACAAGCGGCTGAATCTTATGTTCTGGGGTTATTCCAACTTTACCCGACAATCTATTTTCATAAGACCACACGAGGTGCTGAGAAGTTATTCGCGGAAGTTCTGGTTCGACTCGTCGAGTTGGTTGGAGATGACGCTGTGGGGAAAACTGGATTACCTTCGAACCATCCACTGATCAAGTTTGCCAAGGAACCTGAGAGCCTCGAAACAGCCTTGGCTTTAGACGACACGGCTGTTTGGGGCGCACTTCAGCTTTTACTTGAAGCAGATGATCCAATCCTCTCGGAGTTTTCAGATCGTCTCCTGAACCGGAAACTTTTCAAATGCTATGACATTCGGGCGGAAATTACCCACAGATGTGACCCCCACAATTCGATGGACCTGCAAAATATAGAGAAAATTGAAAAATGTTGCGCCTCGGCGGTGGTGAAGCTACAAGAATGGGAAAAGAAGCAAGAGGCAGTCGTTCCCCGTATCATCACAGATGAGGCCGAACGAAAGCCCTACAAGGCAGGTGGTGGTAGCAATGGCTATACTGAGCAGATCAACGTGCGTACCGATGGTGGCGAGTTGATCGACATCAGGCAACGGTCCGAGATAGTGAAATCTTTGAGTGTTTATAGGCTGACTCGCGCATACTATGATGAATCAGACGCTGAAGCCTTACAGGTAATAAAAAGATATTGTTGAAGGGGAGATCAACTGATGTCCGATATTAGGATAGAAGAAGTTACAAATCTCATTCGAGATGCAGGTGGTCGGATCGTAGGTCGGACGCGGTTACAGAAGATTGCGTACCTGCTTACTGCGACGGGTCTCGATGATAGCTTTCGTTTTGCATACAAGCACTACGGCCCTTTCAGTGAAGAGTTGGCTTCATCTGCAAAGTTTGGTGCATTGTTTGGAAACCTCAATGAGCGCCAAGATCAAACGGCATGGGGTGGGACGTATTCCACGTATACTATTGATAATGTTCAAGAACTTGAACAAGGCAACCCACGCCATAGCCTTGCAACCCTTGCCGCTGCTGCCGACTCGATCGAGTTGGAGCTGGCCGCTACTGCGGTCTTTTTGGCCCACGATGGTTACGATGATCCCCGGAATGAAACGGCTCAACGTAAGCCTGAAAAGGCAACAGCCGTGCGCTTAGCTAATGCCAAGGCTCTCTTGGCCAGCCTGTCACAGATAGATGTTCCTACACCGATTCCGCAAACACTGTTGGCGTGATCACACAATCGTCCGAACCGCAGTTCGCGATCGTTAGTAACGGACTCTCGTCACTAACGATCGCTTGATTGCATTGGTCGGATATTTTTTCTGTTTCAAAGCCCTTCATCCGCCTCCTTTCAAAGAAACAGACTTACCCCAGTCGGGAATTTTTCAGTGGGGAGGGGGAGGTCAAGCGTTTATATGCAGCAATGGTGACCGTGATGAATGGCAGCTCAGGGCCGTTCGCGATCATGATCCAGTGAGATAAGGGATCGGCCACCTCAACGCCACCTCAACCCGCATACACCGTTTTGGCGCGGTCGGTGACGGTGAAACCCGGTCAATGTCGGGTGTCGTCGGAGTAGAAAATGCGCGGAATCAAAGGCTTGGCGCGTAAGTCACTGAAATATCTAAGTTATTGGAATCGCAGATATTTCGGCTCATAACCTGAAGGTCGTAGGTTCAAATCCTACTCCCGCAACCAAAAAACAACGCTAAATCAAAAGCTTAAAGTCCGACCTAATCAGTCGGGCTTTTGCTTGTGCGGTTTACATCAACGCCACATCAACACCGGACCAGAAAAACCGCACCAGCGTGCATAAGCGGGCATTTGCAGGGTAAGGCTCCGGCGGCGGCCGTCTGACTTTGGCTACGATCCGATGATAAGTCCGATGTTATGTCCGATTTCATTTACCGCCCTCAAATCGAAGTTCTCTCTGCAGCCGATGGCATTCGTCGTCGGCAATGGTCGGATGAGGGCAAGCTCCGGATCGTCGAGGAAAGTTTTGTCGGCCACCGGCAAGTGACAGCGACGGCGCGGCGGCATGGCATTTGCCGATCACTGTTGACGATCTGGCGGCGACAGTATCGCAACGGTGAGCTTGGTGCGGGCCGCCCGGTATCCTTCGCCCCGGTGACCGTCACGAAGGGTGTCCCTGCCTCTCAAACGGGGCCGGTTGATCCCCCTGATCTTCCACGGAACTCTCAGGTGGAGATAGCCCTGCCGAATGGCCGTCGGCTTGTCGTGCCCACCGGGGTCGAGCCGGAAGCGCTTGCGCGGATCCTGTCAGTGGTGGACGGGCAATGATCGCGTTTCCGGCAGGCGTGAAGGTCTGGATCGCCGGCGGCGTGACTGACATGCGGCGGGGCATGAACACGCTGGCATTGCAGGTGCAGCAAGGTCTCGGGCGTGATCCGCATGCGGGAGAGATATTTTGCTTCCGCGGCCGCAAAGGCGATCTGGTCAAGATTTTTATGGCATGAGGGGGTCGGCACATCACTCTATCTGAAACGTCTCGAGGCAGGCAAGTTCATCTGGCCGGTGAGCCGCACGGGCGACGCAGTCCAGGTCTCCGCAGCCCAGCTCGGTTATCTTCTCGAAGGTGTTTGGGGATACCCCCTTTGGTGATGCTGACGAATCTTTTCCAGAGGAGGTTCAGGTCCTTGATCCGCGCCATCCGCTCTTTGGGCGCAGGTTCCGGTTCTTGGCCGATCGTTGTTTCGCAGGGGCAGTTCTTCGCCCTTCTACGAGGTTGCGTATCGCGATGGCGTGACACTGAATGTGCCGGTGGCGGTGACCGAGCCGTGTGTTTTGCTGACTTCTCCTACCAAACTGAGCGTGGAAGCTTTGCTGGAGCTACTAAATGTGGTAAGTTTAGATCATGAGCACGGCACCCGAAGATCTTTGGACGATGCTGCCGGTGACGCTGAGGCGCCAGATCGTCGACGACATAGCCGTGGTTCTGGCGGAGGTCTTTCGTGATGTCCGAGTTGATCCAACTGACGCATCTGAAGCGCAAGGCCGTCGTCTACATCCGACAATCGACGCCGCATCAGGTCGTGAGCAACCAAGAGAGCCTGCGGCTGCAATACGCGCTCAGCCAACGCGCCCACGATCTTGGATGGCATGAAGCTGACATTGACGTGATCGACGCCGATCTCGGTCTGAGCGGCGCCTCGTACCGCACATCGCAGCGGGTTCCCGGAACTTGTCGGTCGGGTCGGGCTCAGCGAAGTGGGAATGATCCTGTCCGTCGACGTGACGCGGCTCGCGCGCAACTGCTCGGATTGGTATCCTCTTCTGGACATCTGTGGGCTGCGGGGGTGTCTGATCGCCGATCGCGACGGCGTCTATGACCCCGGCAGTGCCAACGGACGCCTTCTGCTTGGCCTCAAGGGCACCATATCCGAACTCGAGCTGCATACGATCCGCAGCCGCCTGACGACCGGCTCGATCGCCAAGGCACAGCGCGGGGAGCTCGCCCTCACCTTGCCGGTCGGCCTCGTACGGGATGCCGGTGTCGTGCTGAAGGATCCCGATATGGGTGTTCAGGACCGGCTTGGTCTTGTGTTCGAACTCTTTCTGAAGCTGCGCAGCACTCGCCAAGGTGATGCGCATGCTGAATGCTCGCGGTCTCGATCTGCCACGCAGGGACCGGCACGGCGAGTTGCACTGGGCTCGCGCGACGGTTTCCGCGGTCGCTGCGATCCTGAAGAATCCCGCTTACGCAGGCGCTTTCGTCTATGGCCGAACCCGCATGAGGGACACGACCCCGGACGGTCGGTCTCCGGCAAAAGCGAAAGTGGCGAGACCTCTCGAGGAATGGCGTATTGTCGTGAAGGACCGGTATCCGGCCTATATCGATTGGCCGACCTATGAGAAGATCCGCAGCATCGTGAGCGACAACCGGGCCGAATACATGCGCACCAAGACAAGAGGCATCCCCCGCGACGGCGACCTTCTCTTGCATGGCATCGTGTGGTGCGGACGGTGCGGCCACAAGATGTATGTTCGATACAAGGGCGGCGGAGAGTATGTCTGCAACCACTTGCGCACCCACTCCGGGTTGCCCACTTGCCAGCATATCCGGGCCGAGGCAGTGGACGCCGCTGTTGCCGACGCATTCCTGACCGCGCTGGCCCCCGCGGAACTCGATGCTCTGTCACGCGCCCGCCGGGCCAGAGCAAGGTCGACGGAGCCTTGCGCGCAAACGCCGAACGCGAGGTCGAGCGCACACGCTATGCAGCGGCTTTGGCACAGCGGCAGTACAATCGCGTCGATCCTGACAACCGTCTCGTGGCCGCCGAACTTGAACGCCGCTGGGAAAGCGCGCTGATGGAGGCTCGGGCGGCGGAGGCGGCGCTGGCCGAGCAATCCGCACAGCAACCGACCGCGCCTCTGGCAATGGGGAAGGCTTTCACCGGCAAGGTGGTGGCCTTGGCGGGACGTCTGCCGCAAATCTGGGCGGATCCCGCCACCACTGACGCGCATCGCAAGTCGCTCCTGCGCTGCCTGGTGGACAAGGTGGTGCTCGACCGGACGTCCGAGCGCGCGCTGGTCCGCATCGTATGGCGCGGCGGGGCGGTGACCGACCTCGATGTCAAAATGCGGGTCACGGCGATCGCAAAACTCGCTCGGGGTGGCGAAATGCGGGCGCGCCTGCTCGACCTGGCGAAAGAAGGCAGGCCCGACAATGAAATTGCTCGCCTTCTCACCGAAGAGGGTCACGGATCGGCCAACTGTGCCGACATGGTTCTTCCCGTCACCGTGCAACGTATCCGGCTGGCCGAAGGCATCAAGGCGCCCCCTTCCCGCAGGCGGTGGGAGCACGATCCCGGCTTCCTGAGCACAACGGAGCTCGCTGCCAAGTTGGGGATTCCGGTCAACTGGCTCTACGTCCAGATCAAGAAGAAGCGTCTGCTCATCGAACCTCAGCCAACCGGTGCCTATCTGTTTCCCGACACGTCAGTCGTGTTGGACGGAGTGCAGAACCTACGAAATCACGTGATCGGCGAACTGGATTTGAGAATCTGTCAGCCTGACAATGGGGGGGGTATCAACATGGGTGATCGCTGGAAGGAATTGACTGGCGCAATCCGCGCTGGACGCAACGCCCTGAAAAGGTTGGATAAATAGCGCTCATAGTCCTGTTTTGCATGGGCATTTCCGAACCGGCATGGTAGATTGTGACCATGTCAGATGCCGCCTCCGAACTCGAGAAACTGCGCGCCGAATTGGCCGCCACGAAGGCCCAGCTTGCCCGTTCGAACGCTGTTGTGTCGGCCTCCGAGGCGCTGATCGCCTAGCCTGAAGCTTGAGATCGCCATGCTCAAGCGCGACAAGTATGGCCGCAGCGCCGAACGCACCGCCCGGCTGATCGACCAGCTCGAGTTGCAGCTCGAGGAACTGGAAACCGCTGCGGCGGAGGATGCCATCCGCGCCGAGCAGGCGGCGGAGAAGACGAAGGTTGCAGGCTTCGAGCGGCGCAAGCCGGTGAAGAAGCCGTTCCCCGAGCATCTGCCGCGCGAACGGGTCGTGGTCGAGGCCCCCTCAAACTGCGCGTGCTGCGGATCCGAACGGATCGTGAAGATGGGCGAGGATGTCACCGACACGCTGGAGGTGGTGCCGCGGCAGTGGAAGGTGGTCCAAACCGTCCGCGAGAAGTTCACGTGTCGCGATTGCGAGAAGATCAGCCAGCCTCCGGCCCCGTTCCACCCGATCCCGCGCGGCTGGGCAGGCCCCAGCCTGCTTGCCATGATCGTGTTCGAGAAGTTCGGCCAGCACCAGCCCCTGAACCGCCAGGCCGACCGCTATGCCCGCGAAGGCGTCGAGTTGAGCCTGTCCAGGCTCGCCGACCAGGTGGGCGCGGTGACCGAGTTGTTGACACCGCTGAACGCGCTGATCGAGGCGCATGTGTTCGCCGCCGCACGGCTGCATGGCGATGATACGACAGTGCCGCTGCTCGCCCGCGGCGGCACGAAGACCGCGCGGCTCTGGACCTATGTGCGCGATGACCGCACCTTCGGCGGCACCGCCCCGCCGGCGGTGGTCTTCCGCTTCTCCCGCGATCGGGGCGGCGAGCATCCGACCGGGCATCTCAAGGGATGGCAGGGCATCCTGCAAGCTGATGCCTATGCCGGATACAACCAGCTTTACGACCCGAAGCGAGTGCCGGGGCCCGTTGCTTCGGCCCTGTGTTGGGCACATGCCCGCCGCAAGTTCTTCGAACTCGCGGATGCCGAGAAGAACATTCGCAAGGGCAAGAACGCCAAGGAGATCTCGCCGATCGCGTTCGAGGCGGTGAAGCGCATCGACGCCCTGTTCGAGATCGAGCGCGACATCAACGGCAAATCCCCGCCGCCCGCCTCGAGGTGCGACAACGCCAGTCGGTCCCGCTGGTCGCCGATCTGGAGCGTTGGCTGCGCGAAGAACGTGCGCTGCTCTCGAAGCACGCCAAGGTCGCCAAGGCGATCGACTACCTGCTGTCGCCGAAGCACTGGTCAGGATTCACCGCGTTCCTCGAAGATGGCCGCATCTGCCTGACCAACAATGCCGCCGAAAGATCGCTGCGCGGTGTGGCCCTCGGAAGAAAATCATGGCTCTTCGCAGGGTCCGAGCGTGGCGGGCAGCGCGCCGCCGCCATGTATTCCCTGATCGGCACGGCCAAACTGAACGGTATCGATCCGCAGGCCTGGCTCGCCGACGTCATCGCCCGCATCTCCGACATGCCGGTCTCACGCCTGCACGAGCTTCTGCCTTGGGAATGGGACGGAGCAACGCAACACGTCAAGGCAGCCTGACCGCGGTACACAGCGGATGCTTACGCGACGACCGCGGAGAGAACCCAAGAGCCCGGCACGCATGATGGACTGCAACAAGGATCAGAACTTGACGGAGGCGATTAGAGAACGGGTTGGGACACAACCCAACAAAGAAAGCCACGAATATCTCGGTGCTGGCGGCCATAGGCGTGCGCTGGGACGGGCAGAAGGTGCTGCTTCCAATCATGAATATGGGCCGCGAGAGTAAAGCTGCCTGGACCGAATTTCTCGGCGATCTCGATGCGCAAAAGTTATTCGCAATTCATAGCCACCCTTGATGGCCAATCAAAGCGATTTATGGCATGCTACGTCCTGCTTGGATAAACCCGACTGCGAAGATTTGTTCAGACAATAGGCTTGAATGCGCCGCAATCCATGTGGGTAACAAAATTCACTCCTCCTTTACGAACCTTCGACGATTAAGATAGCACGCGCGGGCCGGTCTTTAGCCTGAATTGAATGTGGTCGGTCCGCCGCATATCGGATTGTATCCCCCGCACCCAGTGTCTCTTTGGCTCTATCCGATGTGGCAATAAGTTCTCCACTGAAAACCGCGAGGTTCTCAACACAGCCAGAACGATGCGGATCGCTTTCCAAGATGCCATTTGCCTCAAATTCGAGGTCATAGATTTCAGTAAGTCCGACGCTTTCGGGAGCGCTGAGAATTCTTATTTTACAGCCGGTTCCGCGGGAATTAATTATCGGAACCTTTTCCGCCCGGACCACTTCTTTGATGGGGTCTTCCTCGGTAGTGCCGTCGTCCAGAAGGCCCGAGAAATCCATACCGAGCGCCTGTGTAAGGTTCCACAGACTGGCGACAGTCGGGCTGCTTTCTTGACGCTCGATTTGCGACAGCATTGATTTGGATACGCCGGAAAGCTTTGCGAGTGAATCAAGGCTCAGTCCACGCGATTTTCGGGCTTCCTTAAGTCTTGTCGCCAACCGTTCGTTTATCTTTTGGTTTGCCAATGTCTCTCCACCTTGGTGTAGTCGCTTCTACACCTTGCTCACGTAGATGAGTTCAGCTTGTTCCAATCAAGCACAACTTTGCCACTTAGTCCAGATCGCATCACTTCAAACCCGATGCAAAAATCATCCACATCAAACCGGTGGGTGATCACATCACGCACGTTCAATCCGTTTTGCAGCATGGCGATCATTTTTATACCAGGTTTCAAAAATCTCGCGGTAGTAGACGCCTTTGATGGTAATGGCCTTGAATACAATTCGCGACCAATCCACAGGCGATTTTCCAGGGGAATGCCCAGTAACGCGATGCGGTACGCCCATCACCAGATTTTCCACCATCTGATCCAGCGCCATCTGGTTCCCGGACATCTCTAACCCCACGTCAAAACCTTGGGACATCTTCAACGCGCCCTCGACCTCGCGTAGCTCCTGTTTTGCGACATTTACTGGAAACAAATCGACCACGCGTGCCGCAAGATCGAGCCGGTCCTGATTGACGTCGGTAATCACCACATGACGTGCTCCAACGTGACGAGCAACAGCCGCAGCCATGATCCCAATCGGGCCAGCGCCAGTGACCAATACGTCCTCACCAACCAGATCAAAGGACAGCGCGGTGTGAACAGCGTTGCCCAACGGATCCAGAATCGCACCAATGTCGTCGTCAATTTCATCCGGCAGCGGCATTGCGTTAAACGCAGGTAGGCGTAGGTATTCCGCAAATGCGCCCTGCTCATTCACGCCTATACCTCTGGTTTCCGGATCAAGATGAAACTTGCCCGCACGAGACTGGCGGGACTTTTTTGCCAATCAAGTGGCCCTCGCCCGAACAGCGCTGACCTATCGTCAGATCGTCGACATTTTTGCCGAGCTCGACAATCTCACCCGCAAATTCATGGCCGGTTATCAATGGCACAGGGACCGTCTTCTGCGCCCAGTCGTCCCAGTTCCAGATATGAACATCGGTACCGCAGATGCCGGTTTTGTTGATCCGTATCAGCACATCGTACGCGCCAATTTCTGGCACTGGCGCGCGCTCCATCGACAGACCTACCTCTGCCCGGGCTTTAACCAGCGCTTTCATTTGATTGCTCATGATATTGCCCCCACTGCACGTCCGGCTTTGGCAAAACCATCCAGTGCAAAATCTAAATCTGTCTTGGTTAAGGCAGCATTCATTTGTGTTCTGATCCGCGCCGCGCCTTTTTGGCACAACAGGAAAGAAGAACCCGGCAACATAGACGCCGTGATCAAACAGCTTTGTCGCCATTTGTTGTGACAGCCGCGCATCCCCTAACATGACGGGCACAATAGGGTGCTCACCATCCAGCAGATCAAAGCCCAGTGATGCAAGCCCGTCGCGCCAGTATTTGGTGTTCTCAAACAGTTGCCAACGCAGATCGTCCCCTGCCTCCACCAAATCAAGCGCAGCAAGAGCGGCGATCACCATAGCAGGGGGCAGTGAATTTGAAAACAGATAAGGTCGCGCGCGCTGACGCAGCAGATCAATCACGGCCTGTGGTCCGGCGATATAACCGCCTATGGCCCCACCAAGTGCCTTGCCAAAGGTACCGGTCAATATGTCTACATCGACACCGTAATGCGCTGCCATGCCACGCCCCTGTGGCCCCATGAATCCGGTGGCGTGGCAATCATCAACCATCACCAGCGCGGCATATTTTTGCGCCAGATTGGTGACATCCGGCAGGTTTGCCAGATAGCCATCCATCGAAAACACACCATCCGTCGCAATCATGATATGGCGCGCGCCGCTATTACGCGCTTCTTTCAGCTTTGCCTCAAGATCGTCCATATCGGAATTTGAGTAGCGATAGCGACGTGCTTTGCACAAACGAATGCCGTCGATAATTGACGCATGGTTTAATGCGTCAGAAATAATTGCATCCTCGGGTCCTAAAAGTGGCTCAAACACGGCAGCATTCGCATCAAAACAAGCAGCAAACAGGATGGAATCCTCCTTGCCCAGAAACGCCGCCAACCGTTGTTCAAGCTGTCGGTGTATATCTTGTGTGCCACAGATAAATCGCACTGACGCCATGCCAAACCCATGGGCGTCGTAGCTATCCTTCGCCACTGCGATCAACGCCGGATGATCGGCAAGCCCAAGGTAGTTATTGGCACAGAGGTTCACCACATTTTCGCGTTGCTGGCCCGCATGTTCAACAGTAATCCGCCCGCCCTGCGGCGAGGTGATCAAACGCTCTCGTTTCATCATGCCTTCAGCCTCGATCGAGGCGAGTGTTTCGCTTATCTGGGTTAAGAAGGCAGCAGTCATCATCATCTCCTACTGGAATAGGGACGCTATAGCGGAAAAAAATCCGTAATCAAGGATTTTTTCTTGACTCTCCCTATTCTCACTGGATAAGTGTTCGACATTCGGGTTGTGCCGGTTTGATTGGCGCACTGCGGAGTGTGAAACCAATGCAATCAAGGCTAACCACCCTGATTTCGTTCTTCCCTCCACAGAGGTATCAGGAGGCAAAATGCTCACAAATACAGATCAGTATGAAGAACTTGCGGTGATGCTTCCCAATCACTTTATATCCCTTGATGTGACTGTTGAAGCTACCGACATGTGGAATGTTCTGTCGCGATGCGCCCTGGAATTTGCATCACATGATATGCAGTTACTCAAAGTCTCGCGTGTTCATGATAGCGCAGTTTATTTTCGGTTGGATTGCCGACGGTATTCAGATATCGCCCGGCTGGAAGCGGCGCTGAAGTTGCCTGATGCGCCTAAGGCTCTAAAGTGGGGAAATCACCATTGGACGCCGAAAATAGACAGGGGTTGTCTAACAGGCTGCTGAAAAACGATTTTGGCGGACCTGTCTCGTCCACTTGATCAATGAATGCCACGATGGCTTTTCGTCAGCTCAACGAGAGAGCCCGAAAAACCTGCCTATTTCGGCACAAGGCTTGCGATGGCGGACTTTTTCAGCAGCCTGCTAATAGGGCACCGCTCGTCAAGCCTGCAGAGTTCATGACACTCCCCAAGAAGCGCAAGAACTCTTTGGCCCGGTGGCGCGGCAGGCATTCGCCGATGACCATGCCCGACTTTACGTCGAGTGCCGCGAACAGCGTGGTTGTCCCGTGGCGCTTGTAATCATGCGTCATCGTGGCCGCACGACCCTTCTTGAGCGGCAGTCCCGGCTGGGTCCTGTCGAGCGCCTGGATCTGCTACTTCTCATCAACGCAAAGCACGACGGCCCGCTCGGGCGGATCAAGGTAAAAGCCCGACGATATCGGTGACCTTCTCCTCGAACATCGGGTCGTTCGAAACCTTGAACCCATGCGTCAGGTGCGGCTTCAGCCCTGCTTCCGCCCAGATGCGCCCCACGCTTGAAGGCGAAATGCCCACGGCCTCGGCCATCAACGCGCGGCTCCAATGGGTGGCATTCGGAGGTGTCTCCTGCACCGTCTTGGCAATCACATTGATACGCGTTGCCCGTGGCAGCGGCGGGGACCCCTGAGGGGCGGGTCTTGTCTCGCCTGAGGCCGTCCACGCCTTCGTCAAGGTAACGCGCCTGCCAGCGCCAAACGGTGGGCTTCGACGTGTTCGCGCGTCGCATGATCTCGTTGGCCCCGCAGTCGTCTGCCGTCGCCAGCACGATCTCGGCACGCCAGACCAGCTTGCGGGCAGTGTTTCGGCAGGCAATCACGGCTTGAAGCTGGGCGCGGTCGGCGGGGCTCAGATACAAGCAGATGTCATCTCGTCTCATGCCGATACTATGGCACGCTAAAAAAAGAATGGGAATCGTCTGTCAGGTGGGGAACACTACGTCTAGTCATCTGGAACTGTAATTCGTATCATTTATCCGAGTCCGGATTGCTCCAAAACGCGGGCGAGGATGAGTAAGTTTTCGTCGAGCTCGGCTTCTTTCACGCTGGCAAACCCCAGAAGCAAACCGCTTCGGCTTGACGAACGTTCTCGGAAAAGGGGAAATGGGAAACGAAGTAACACCAGCCTCACGCCCCCCGTTCGGATATTTCTGCGTCATCCGTACCCGGAGGTAACCAGCCGATTGCGTTCATGCCGCTGTCAGGAATTTCCATATCCAGCAGGCCGGGCAGTATTTGGGCGGCCCTCTCGGTGAATAGTTTCCGACGGGCGCCGTAGACATTTTGCATCTGTCTGATATGCGCAGAGAAATACCCTTCATCAATAAAATGGGCCAACGTTTCCTGATCTAATACTGAAGTACTACGGGCGAATGATGCGATGGCAGACCGGAAGGTGCCAACAAGTGATTCCGGCAACACAAAATAACCGATGCGCATCGACGGAAACATGGATTTACTGAAAGTACCGATGTAAATAACGCTGTTGGTGGAATCGATACTGCGCATCGAGGCAAGGGGGCGACCATTGTAGCGGAACTCGCTGTCATAATCGTCTTCGATAATCCAGGCACCGTTCTGTTGCGCCCATCTGAGCATGCTTAGCCGCTTCGCAAGGCTTAACGTGACACCCAAGGGGTGATGGCGCGAGGGCATAGTGATTGCGAGGCGTGCATCGTTGTGGTCTCTGATCCCGGTACCCACATCCATTCCGTCTGGCTCAACATCAAGATTGGAAATGGTACGGTTAAGTGCCTTCAAAGTCAGACGCACACCGTCTGGCCCGGGATCTTCGAGCCAAACCTTGTCACCCGGGTTGCTGAGCAAGGTCACTGCCAGATGCAACGCAAATGTGGCCCCTGGCACAATCAGAATTTGGTCGGGGTCACAAACGTCTCCGCGGTGGACGGCCAAATACTGAGTTATACTGGTGCGCAGGGCCAGACTACCCGCCAGATCTTCATACCCAAGCATGTTTGGTTTAGACTGCTTAATGCACCTATTCCGGAGTTTCTGCCATTGCTCAAACGGAAACAGATCATAGGCTGGAACGTTTGGAAGAAATGCAGAATATTGAGTGCGGTAAGAGTGAGATGTTAACTTAGCAAACTGCGCCCCAACGTCTGACAGCGGCTTTGGAGCGGACACCTTGCTGGAACGGGCGTCAGGGTACTGTACGGTTGGTTCTGGCAGGTGATCGGGCAGCATTTTTGGAACAAATGTCCCGGCACCATGGCGAGATTCGAGAAACCCTTCAAACGTTAGGTATTCATAGGCTTGGATGATCGTCGGACGCGAAACTTTAAGCTCGCGCGCCAGTGCCCGAGACGAAGGAAGCTGCATATTTGGCTTCAAAGTACCTGCCAATACCGCTGTGCGAATCTGATCTTCAATTTGCCGGTAGATCGGCGTTGAAGCGGAATTTTCGACTTTTAGAAGCGGTAACGCTACGCCTTTTTCTAACCTGGACATCGGAAACCTCCAAACGTGCCACGCTACCTATACCTGAAAGTGGTATGGTTAGAAAGCGTAAACTGGATAGCAACGGTTTAACCAGTTTGACGCAAGCTGCATGTCAAGAAAAGCATGTCTTGCAGCCATCAACACACATAAGGAGGAGCATCATGGCGACGGAAAATACGATTGGTCGGCGTACACTATTGAAGGGAGCTTTGGCTAGCGGATTGGCGACCCCGTTCTTGGCGCGTCAAGCGTTTGCATCGTCTGGCGAGATCAAGGTGTTTTCGTGGGGCGGCTATATCCAGCCCAACATGATCGAGGCTTTCGAGAAGAAAACCGGCACAACAGTCAATCTTTCGACCTATGGCTCTAACGAGGAGGCCAACAGCAAGCTGCGCGCCGCCGGAGGCGAAGGGTTCGACTTGATCTTCCCGTCGGTTGATAACCGCCCGGATTATGATGACGGCAATCTGCTTCAGGAGATCGACGAGAGCCGGATCGACACCGATCAGGTCCAGACGGCGCTCTGGCGCAATTCGCTGCGGCTCGGGGCGTCGCATCGCGGCAAGCGTTATCTTGTCCCCTTCAACTGGGGCACCGAGGGCATCACCTACGACAGCTCGGTTCATGACTTTGAGCCAGGACAGGTCTCTTACGGTGACCTGTGGAAAGACGGGCTGGATGGCCAAGTAGCCGTAAGGCAAAAATCGGTGTTGATCGCCATTGCGCTCTACCTCGATGCTACAGGCGAACTGCCGTCGGATCGTGGCATGGACCTCTACAAGTCCGAGGCTGACACCGCGCCGCATCTTTGACGCCTGCGTGGACTTTGCCGCCAAGCACAAGAAAAACATCGGCGCCTATTGGAACAACGCGACCGAGGCGACTGGCGTCTTCACTGACGCGGGTTGCACGATCGGCCAGACTTGGGACACCACTGGCATCCGGCTTCATATCGATGTCGATCCCAAGTGGCGCTATGCAGTACCCAAGGAAGGCGGGCTTGGATGGATGGACACCGTCGGGATTCCGTCGGGGGCCGAGAACGTCGACGGCGCGTATGAATTCATCAACTTTCTACTGTCGCCCGAAATCGGCGCGATGCATGCCAACAATACCGGCTACAATACCGCCGCGGCGGGGGCGACCAAATACCTGTCGGAGGCCAACCGCGAAGCCTTCGACTTCGCCTATCCGGAGGGTGCGATCGATAACCTGTGGTGGTGGCCGGTCTTCACCCCGTGGTTCTCGGAAGTACGCCAGGAATACGTAGAAAAAGCTGACCAACGCATAATCCCTCATGCAAGGGCGGGCGCGGACAGATCATTGCCCGTGCCCTTTCCATTCTCCGAAAGGACTTTTTTTCATATGCGCGGCAAGGATATCATCCTGGAAAAGGCGTCGGTGACGTTTGGAGCTTTCACCGCGGTCCATCCGCTCGACCTAAAAATCGAGGTAGAAGCGAGTTCTTTTCGATCCTCGGCCCCTCGGGCTGTGGCAAGACGACGCTGCTTCGGATGCTCTCGGGCTTTTTGCAGCAAAGCACCGGTGATGTGATGATCGGGGGCGAGGTGATGAACGGTATCGGACCAAGTGCAAGGCCGACATCGCTGATCTTTCAGAACCTGGCACTGTTTCCGCTGATGACGGTCTGGGAGAACGTCGCTTTCGGGCTGGAAATGCGCGGCTGGGCCAAAGGTAAGCGCAAGGCACGCGCGCTGGAATTGCTGCAAACCGTCGCCCTGTCAGAGCAGAGCGAGAAAACGCCAGGCCAGCTCTCGGGTGGGCAGCGCCAGCGCGTTGCCATCGCGCGTGCCCTCGCGGTCAGTCGAAGCGGTTCTGCTGTTGGATGAGCCGCTCTCGGCGCTCGACCTGAAGCTGCGCCAACACATGCGCGCCGAGCTCAAACAGCTCCAAAAAGGCGACCGGCATTACCTTCGTCTATATCACCCACGACCAAGGTGAAGCGCTGACCATGTCCGACCGCATCGCCGTGATGAAGGAGGGGCCGGATTGAGCAGGTTGGCACCGCCGATCATGTCTACAGCGATCCGGCCAATCCCTTCGTCGCCAGCTTTGTGGGTGAGAACAACATCCTGCGCGGGAAAATCGCGGGAACGGAGGGCGACATGGCGCTACTGGATGCGGCCCAGGGCCGGTTCCGCGCGGCCAATCCGCACAGCCTCACTACTGGAGACCGCGCCATGCTGTTCGTGCGCCCCGAGCGTGTTGAGATAGCGCAGAACGGCGCGCAGCAACAGAACGCCATGAGCGCCCGCTTCCTGCGCCGCGATCTGGAAGGGCCGTTCTCCAACCTGCACGTCACATGCGAGGGCGTGGAATTTTCGATCCATCAAACCAACGTACGGACCACCGATTATGCGCCGGACGAGACCCTGACCATACACTTCGCGCCTGAAGCCGCGGTCGTCATGGCAGAAGGGACGCTGAGCGATGACTAACCTGCTGCGCGCGTTCGGTGGGCCGTTGACGGCCTTGATCCTGCTCCTGGTCGGAACCTGGATCATCGGCATGATCAGCCGAGCCCACAGCTGATCATGATGGAGCGCTCGCTCTGGACCATGGAGCGGCCCGAGGGCGGGGCGGAACTGTCAGTCAAGATCGACCGTCTCTACAACAGGATCGACCTTCTGACCTTCGATAAGATGGACGTCGAAGAAGAGTCCCAATCGTCCGAGCGCGATGAAAAACTGGCGGAGTTCGACGACGAGATCGCGGCGCTGAACGACGAGATCGCCGGGTTGGAGGCGGTCGAAACGAAACCGCGCAAGGTCTACACGCTCGAGAATTACCGCCTGATGGGCTCAGCGCATCTGTCGATCTTCATCAAGACGGTGCTGGCGTCGCTCGGAGTCACGGTGATCGGTTTCATTGTCTGTTATCCAATCGCCTACACCGTGGCGAAACTGTCGACACCTGGCCAAGCGGCGATGATCCTGCTAGCGCTGACGATCCCCTACGCGATCAACGAGTTGCTGCGCATCTTCGCCCGGCAGATGATCCTCAACTACAACGGCTCCGCCAACGCGCTTCTGGGGCTGTTCGGGCTCGACCCGGTGCCGTTTCTCGAAAGCGGATCGGGCGTCTTCATTGCCATGGTCTATGCCTACATCTTGTTCATGGTGTTTCCGATCTACAGCACGATGGAGACGCTCGATAGCAACCAGATCGAGGCGGCCAAGGATCTGGGCGCGGGCGTCTGGAGCGTGCATAGCCGCGTTGTCTTCCCGCATGCGCGCCCTGGTGTGGCGGTGGGTTGCATCATGACCTTCATGTTGTCGGTGGGCTCCTACGCGGTGCCCTACATCATGACGCGCGGCACCGCCGAGCCATGGTTCACGCAGCTGATCTACAACAAGTTCTTCGGGTCCAACAACTGGAACGTCGGCACCGCCTATGCCGTGACGCTGCTGGTGGTCTGCGTCGTTTTCATCTTCCTGATGATGAAGGTTCTGAAAGTACGTCTACAGGATATCGCGAAATGAGTGGTCAAACCAAAGTGGATATCGGTCGCACCAGCAAGCTGGTTCTGAACGTCTATATGGGTGTGTTTTTCTCTACATGTTCTTTCCGCTCATTATCATGATGGTTTCTTAGAAGCTTCAACGACTATCCGCGGCCCTCGGTCACCGTCTGGCGCGGCTTCACGCTGAAGTGGTTTGGCGCACTGATGCAGGATACGCGAATGTGGACGGGGCTGGCCAATTCGCTGTTCATCGCCGCCTGCGTCATCGTCATCGCCATGCTCCGGGGCCTCGCGGGCGCGCTGCTGATCACGCGGCTGCAGTCGCGGGTCACTGGTCTTCTCTATACGATCATGGTGTCGCCCATCCTGACGCCGGGCATTATCGTCGGTATTTCCACGACGATCTTCTGGCGCGACCTCGGGGTCGGCGGCGGGTTCTTTACCGCGATCCTTGCACAATCAACGTTCATCTCGTCCTTTGCGATGCTGATGTTCATGGCGCGCCTGCAACGTCAAGACATCAGTCTTGAGGAAGCGGCGCTGGACCTCGGCGCGACCCATGCCCCAAAGCATTCCGACGCATCACCATCCCATTCCTCAAGCCGACAATCGCCACTGCCTCTGTGATCGCCTTTCTGCAGTCGTTTGAGAACTACAACACCACGATCTTTTCCATCGGCGGGGGAGCATACGCTGGTCACCGAAATCGGCTCGCGCATGCGCCTTCAAACCCGAGCCCGACGATCAACGTGATCGGGATCATCTTCGTCGTACTGACCGTCATTTTTGCGACCACCTATGTTCTCTTCGTGAACGCGAACGGCGCAAGGCAGCTGCAATCGAAGTGTAATAGCAAGAAATAGGAATGTTTCCTTTATGAATGTACTGTTTATTACTGCCGATCAATGGCGCGGTGAATGCCTGTCATGTCTGGGATCACCCCCCAGGTCAAGACGCCAAATCTGGATGCCCCTTGCGGCAGACGGTATCACGTTCAAGCGGCACTTCGCACAGGCTACGCCTTGCGGGCCGTCACGCGCGTGTCTTTATACCGGGATGTATATGCAAAACCACCGTTCGGTGTTGAACGGGTACGCCTCTGGATTCCAGACACACAATGTGTGGCATTGGAGGCCCGCAAATACGGATATGAGCCGATGCTTTTGGCTATACAGACACAAGTTTAGATCCCCGAAAGTTCGGGGATGGGAAAACCGGCCCACGAGGTGGATATGAGAGGTGTACTGCCCGGTATGGACCCGACACGTATGCCCTCACGGGCGATTGGAAACCATGGTTGGACGAGTTGAAGGCAAAGGGGTATGAGGTCCCTGATGATCCGGACGAGATTTTCAACCTATACAGGCGACCGAAAGTTCTTGCGGCAAGGGAAAAACTTTTCACCGCCTGTTTCGAGCAGAGGATAGTAACTCCGCATATCTGACCGACAAGGTGATATTAGAATATACCACGAAAAATCAATCGTCTGCTTGGTTTGCTCATTTTGTCGTTCTTTTCACCGCACCCACGCCTTTTATCGCCCCGGAACACTTCAATGCAGAATATATGACGCGGAATTCGAAATGCCCATGCCTATCCGGCAGGTGACGCCAGGAGAAGGAATCTGCGTAGCGGCATCCTTGGCTGGCGTACTATTCCCCGTATCGTCAAAGCATGGTAAGGGCTTTAGTTTTGGATTTGAAGACTTCTGAGGACAACCTGACAATTTCCGACGAAGACCTGCGTCAGATCAAGGCAACGACTACTTTGGAATGATGTCCGGGTGGATGCCCAGAATTGGGACGTTTGATAAAATGCATCTCTCAAAGAACTGGGCTGTTACGACGACACGCTGATTATTTTCACATCAGAGTCACTGGTGAACATCTTGGAAGGAGATCACTGGATGTTTTGCGAAATATAGTTATTTCGATCAAACGCATTCCACATCCCGTTGATTATGCGTGATCCCGTCGGAAAAGGCGGACAAAGCATCATTGGAGCAGTGATTGAGTCCTTCACTGAAAGTGTGGATATCATGCCGCGAAACGCAGTTCTTGATTCAATCG